>NZ_SSNH01000001.1 GCF_005877005.1 Sinomonas susongensis
GCTCCGCCTCGGCCTCGGCCGAGGCCCCCGGCACCGGACCCGCCGCGGGCTCCCGCACCGGGGCCGGCATCTGCAGCACCGGCCCCACCACACGCCCCGCCGTCACACCCACACCGTGAAACTGCTGGCTCATCGGGATCCTCTCGGTCCGGGCACAAGGGCCCTCGGCGGTTTAGCTCCGCGTTACGTTAGTCCCTATAGCGTTGCTATACAAACGGCTTTGGTGAGGCTCACCACAGGAGGGGCGGGTGTGACGCAGTTCACTATCGGCTCTTGTATAGCGTTGCTATATCGGTTACGCTAGCGGCCATGCGTGACAGGGAGGTGGGCGTCGCCGGCGACGCTCAGGAGGGGGAGCCGGCCAAGGCTTCGCCCCGTGAGCGGCTGATCGCGGCCGCCATGGAATTGCTTGCGGCTTCGGACGGCAAGCTTGTCTCCACCCGACAGATCACGGATCTCGCCGGGGTGACAGCGCCTACGCTGTACCACCACTTCGGCGACAAGGACGGGCTCATGGAAGCCGTCGTGGCCAGAGGCTTCGAGGAGTTCGTCCAGCGTGAGGGCAATATCGAGCGATCGGCGAGTCCGATCTTCGACGTGCAACGACTGTGGGACATCCACGTGCATTTCGGGCTGTCGCACACCGGGCTGTACACCCTCATGTTCGGCAATGCCGGCCCCGGCCGCCGCCCAGTCCTCGTCGAGGAGGCAGAGCACCTCCTCGAGGCGGAACTGGCGCGAGCGGCAGCCGCGGGCCAGCTCGCGGTTCCGCCGGCTCAAGCGGCGCGGGCAGTTCTGGCCGCCAACATCGGGGTCACCCTGATGCTCCTGGCGGACGAGCAAGACGAACCTCTCACGGGAGGCGATATCGCGAACCTGCCGCTCTCCGCGCAGACGCGTGACGCCGTCCTCCGCTCCGTCGTCTCGGACCCGTCGCTGGTTGACGATCCCGAGCGCGGAGCCATCGCTGGGGGCCAGCCGTCCTACGTGGCGGCCGCCATCGCCCTCAACGCGACGCTCGAGTCCTCGCACCCGGAACAGCTCTCCGGGACCGAGATGCGGCTCTTCCTCGAATGGCTCCATCGGCTCTCCAATGCACCGGAGAACGGGAGCGCGCGCAGGAACGGGCAACCCCCCACTACCCCCGGCGGCCCCCGGGCTGCCTCCTGAAACGAAAGCAGGGAACCATGTCGACCACCGCAGCCCCCTCGAGGGGCCACGCCGCGCGGGCCGGGGTGCAGAAATTCGGCACCTTCCTCTCCGGCATGATCATGCCGAACATCGGGGCCTTCATTGCCTGGGGCCTCATCACCGCCCTCTTCATCCAGACGGGCTGGCTCCCGGTTGACCGGCTCGGCGGCTTCGGCACGAATCCGGCCACGGGCCAGACCTGGACGGGTCTCGTTGGCCCGATGATCACCTACCTCCTCCCGCTGCTCATCGGCTACACGGGCGGAAAGATGGTCTACGACACGCGCGGAGGCGTCGTCGGGGCGATCGCCACGATGGGCGTTGTCGTCGGGACGAGCATCCCGATGTTCATCGGTGCCATGATCATGGGCCCCCTCGGGGGCTGGAGCATGAAGAAGATCGATTCGATCTGGGACGGGAAGATCCGCCCCGGCTTCGAGATGCTCGTCAACAACTTCTCGGCTGGCATCTGGGGCGCCGCCCTCGCGCTCTTCGGCTTCTTTGCCATCGACCCTGTCGTCACGACCTTCAGCGCGGCCGCCGGCACGGCGGTGCAGTTCATGGTCAGCAACGGGATCCTGCCACTCACCTCGATCTTCATCGAGCCGGCCAAGGTGCTCTTCCTCAACAATGCGGTCAACCACGGCATCCTCACGCCGCTCGGCATCCAGCAGTCCGCCGCCCAGGGCAAGTCGATCCTCTTCCTGCTCGAGGCGAACCCCGGCCCCGGCCTCGGCGTCCTGCTTGCGTACATGTTCTTCGGCAAGGGTGCGGCGAAGGCGTCCGCGCCGGGCGCCGCTCTCATCCAGTTCATCGGCGGCATCCACGAGATCTACTTCCCGTACATCCTCATGCGCCCGCTCCTGATCCTCGCCACGATCGGCGGCGGCATGACCGGCATCGCGACCCTCGCGCTCACGCACTCCGGCCTCGTCGCGCCGGCTGCCCCTGGCTCGATCATCGCGGTCCTCGCGCAGACGGCACGGGACAGCTACTTCGGCGTCATCCTCGCTGTGGTCCTCGCGTGTGCCGTCTCGTTCGCGATCGCGTCGATCATCCTGCGGGCCTCGAAGGACCGCGAGGAAGCCGGCGACCTTGCTGCGGCTACCGCGAGCATGGAGAGCATGAAGGGCCGCAAGTCCATGGCCTCGAGTGTCCTCGGCCGGAATGCTGCCGGTGCCGAGGGCGCTGGCGGGACCGCTACCCTCACCGATACCGAGATCAAGAACATCGTCTTCGCGTGCGACGCCGGAATGGGCTCGAGCGCGATGGGCGCCTCGGTGCTCCGCAACAAGATCCGGGCCGCTGGCCACAAGGACGTCACCGTCACGAACCAGTCGATCGCCAACCTCACCGATACCTATGACATGGTCGTCGTCCACCAGGACCTTGCCGTCCGTGCGCGGGAGAAGACGCCGAGCGCCGAGCTCGTGACGGTCGACAACTTCATGGGCAGCCCGAGGTACGACGAGATCGTCGCGCTGCTCGACGAGCAGTCCGCCGCGCCTGTTCCGTCCGACGGCGTTCCGTCCGACGGCGTGCCCGCCAAGTCCGAGCCCGCCTCCGAGGCGGCGGCCGACTCCAACGGCAAGCAGGTCCTGCGCCCTGAGTCCATCGTCCTCGCGGGAGCGAGCGTCGACATGGGCGGCGCGATCGAGGAGGCCGGCCGCCTGCTCAAGGCCGCGGGCGCTGTCGACGACGAGTACGTCGCCTCGATGCACGAGCGCGAACGCTCAGTCTCCACGTTCATGGGCAACGGTCTCGCGATTCCGCACGGCACGAACGAGGCCAAGGGCCACATCCGGTCCTCCGCCGTGACCTTCGTCCGCTATGACCAGCCGATCGACTGGCAGGGCAAGCCGGTGACGTTCGTCGTCGGCATCGCCGGGAAGGACAAGGAGCACCTCGGGATCCTCGCCAAGATCGCCAAGGTCTTCGGCGACCGCGAGCAGGTGGCCCGACTGGAGCAGGCGCAGAGCGTCGATGAGGTGCTGGACATCTTCGGAAAGGTGAATGCATGAGCTCCGAGCAGCCATCGGCCGCTCCTTCGGCAGTCCACTTCGGAGCCGGGAACATCGGCCGCGGGTTCGTCGGCCTCCTGCTCCACGAGGCAGGCTACGAGCTCGTGTTCGCGGACGTCGCCGCTCCACTCATCGATGCCCTCCGGGAGACGCCGTCGTACACGGTCCACGAGGTGGGAGAGGGCGGCCGGGACCACGTCGTGGACCGCTATGCGGCCGTCAACTCGGGCACGGACGAGGCCGAGCTCGTCGAGCGGATCGCGCGTGCGGACGTGGTGACGACGGCGGTGGGGCCGAACATCCTCAAGTTCGTGGCGCCCGCGATCGCGCGCGGAATCGCTGCGCGGCCCGCGGATGCCCCGAGGCTTGCGGTCATGGCCTGCGAGAACGCGATCAACGCGACCGACGTCCTGGAGTCCGAGGTCCGCGCTGCGGCCAAGACCGAAGGCCTCTCGGACGCCGACCTTGACGGCAGGGCCCTTTTCGCCAACACGGCCGTGGACCGGATCGTGCCGGCCCAGGCCCCCGGAGGCGGGCTCGACGTCAGGGTCGAGCCGTACTTCGAATGGGCCATCGAGCGCGGCCCGTTCGGCGGGGAGGCCCCGGAGATCCCGGGTGTGACGTGGGTGGATTCCCTCGGGCCGTACATCGAGCGCAAGCTCTTCACGGTCAACACGGGGCACGCCGCGGCAGCCTACTTCGGCCGGGCCGCAGGGAAGGAGAAGATCGCGGACGCGATCGCCGATCCTGCCATCCGGTCGAAGGTGGAGGCGGTGCTCGCCGAGACGAAGGCGCTCCTTGTCGCGAAGTACGGATTCGCTCCCGAGGAGCAGGAGGCGTACATCCGCAAGATCCTGGAGCGCTTCGCGAATGCCGAGCTCCCCGACACAGTGGACCGCGTCGGCCGGGCGCCGCTTCGCAAGCTGAGCCGTCATGAGCGCTTCGTGGGGCCGGCGGCGGAGCTTGCCGAGCGTGGGCTCCCGGCTGATGCCCTGCTCGAGGCCATGGGTGCCGCGCTCCGCTTCGACGCTGCGGACGACGACGAGGCCCAGCGCCTCCAAGCCGTCCTGACCGGAGAGGCGAGCGATGCGGAGGTCGCGGAAGAGCTCTCAGGGCTCGAACCGGGACACCCGCTGCACGACGCCGTCGTCCGTCTCGTAGCCGAAGCCCGGGCGGGGGGCCCCGCGCAATTGGTCCGGGGCGCTGGTCCGCGCCGCAGAGACAGCGAGAGGGCCGCCTCTCCCGGAATGCGGGGGGTGGCGGCCCTCTGTTCTGACGGTTCTCTTCACCCTGGCCAGTTCTCTTCAGACTGGCCTGTTCTCTTCACTGGGCCCCTGCCGGACTCCTCTTCGAGCCTGGCAGAGTAAAACCTGCATCGCGCCGTTGAGATGCAGGTCACGTCTGCGAGTGTAGGCAGGGGATCACACCGAAGCAAAGCCGAAACAAACCATCGATGCAGATTTGAAACATACGAGCCTGTGGCCGGGCCAAGCCTCGGCTGTGGGTCAAGAGGAAAGGCCCCCGTCGCGCTGGCGCGGCGGGGGCCTTTCGGGGTCGGTGGCTAGCTGCAGGAGCCGCCCTCACCGAGGTGCTGGCCCTTGTTGCCGGCACAATACGGGGCTTGGACAACCGTACCGTTCGCCGGGTTCAGGATGAGACCGTCCCGGCGCGGATGGCTGAAGTCGAACAGGTTGCCGAGCGAGCCCGCGAGCTGGTCGAAGGAGCCGTTGCCGATCCGGCCCAGGTTCCAGTTGTCCTCGATGAAGCTCAGGATCGAGGACTGCTGCGTGACCGTGTGGTCCACGAAGTTCCGCTTGGCGTACGGCGAGACGACGAGGAGCGGCTGGCGGGGACCCGGGCCGCAGCGGTCCTGGTAGCCATTGAGGATGGGCGTGCCGGCCGCAGCCGCATTGAGGCACCACGCGGCGTCGTTGGCCGGATCGTTGGACGCGTTGAGGACCTTCGTCGCGGAGTGGTCGTACCAGCCGTCGGAGTCGTCGTATGCGAGGACGATCGCGGTCGACTCCCAGTTCTTGGACTTCTGGATCGCGTTGATCTCGTTGACCACGAACTTCTGCTCGTCGATCGGATCGGAGTAGGACGCATGCCCGTCCTGGTACTCGGGCGCCTTGAGGAACGAGACGGCAGGCATGTTGTCCGAGTTCACGACCTTGTCGAAGGCCGTCATGTCGTACTGGTGGTTGGCCTGGCCGTTGTGCCCGATCTCGGCGTCACTGGCCGGGGGGAGGTGGTGCGGGTTGGCCGTCGAGGCGAAGTACTGGAACGGCTCGTGGTGAGGGCTGTAGTCCGTGGACGAGATGCCCGCGACATTCGTGTGCGACGCGGTGCACTGCGCGTAGCTCGTGCCGCTGATCGTCTTGCTGCCCTGAGGCGTGAAGCCGCCCTGGAACCAGCCCCACGAGACGCCCTGGGCGTTCAGCAGGTCGCCGACGTTCTTGCCCTGCATCGCGGCCAGGGCGTTGAGGGAGCCACTCTGGGGCGGATTGTGGCTGTTGTCCGAGCAGTCGTCGTAGGCGGGGTCCGGGTCGCCCGTGACCGTGCCGACACCCTGGGCGTTGGGCGACTTCACCGTGTAGGAATCCGGCGTCGACGTCTGCTGGCCCGTGAGCGCATTGATGCTCGTCACGCCGTGCGTCTGGCCGGACACGAGGTTGAGCGCACCCGGCGTCGACGGCCCGAACGTGTCGCTGTAGCTGTTGTCGCTCATCGCAAAGTGCTGGGCGTAGTTCCACATGCCGGTGACGGTGTTGCCGTCGTAGTAGTCCATCGTGAGGCCGGGCGCCTGATAGCGGGGCGCGCCGCACGTGTCCGTGCTCGTGTTCTGGACGAACTTGTCCATGAGGCCGCCGTCGTAGGCCTTCTGCTCCTGCGTGTACGCGTGACCCTGGTCGCAGGTCACGGCCTGGGAGGGTGTGAGGCGGGAGGGCTGCACCGAGTTGGGGTTGTTCGGCGCGAGGAGGCCCGCGTTCGCGAGGGTGTTGATGCCTTTCGGCGTGTTCGGCGCGGCCGTGAATGACGGGGCAGGAGCCCCGGACCCCTGGGTTGTCTCGCCGGGCGTATTGGCGGCGTTGGGGTAGGTCGCGAAGTAGTGGTCGAACGAGACGTTCTCGCCGAAGATCACGACGACGTGCTTGATGGGCGTCGAGGTGCTGGAGGCTTGGGCGGGCAGGGCAGCTGCAACGGCTCCGGCCGAGGCGATGGCGAGCCCGAATGCGCTCGTCGCGGCCGCGGCGCGAATGCTGAACTTTGGCATCAGGAGTGATCCTTCAGGTCGTTGGAGGGGCATTCGCCACTGACCTTAAACCTGTGAGGAGCCTGTGATGGCCGAGTTCCCAGTCAGTTCAACAAGAATTCACTGACTGTCCGAGGGCCGTGCCGCCGCCCTCAGCCCGTCGAACAGCACTGCGACGACGTCGTCTGCGAGCCTCTCCGGCGTGAGCGATCCGCCCGGCCGGTACCACTCGACGATGGAGTTGATGGTGCCGAAGAGGAGACGCGAGACCGTGCGCGGATCGACGTCGCTGCGGACGGTGCCTTCTTCGCGTGCCTCCTCGATGAGCTCGGCGACCTTCCGGTCGAAGCCGCGCCGCCGCTCGAGGGCGCGCCGCTCGGTCTCGGTGTTGCCCCGGAGGCGGAGCAGGAGTGTTACGAACGGCAGCCGCTCCGTGAGGACGCCGACGGTCGAGCGGACCACGAGCTCGAGCCGGTGCTCGGCGGTTCCCTCCTTGGTCTCGGGAGCCTCCCAGACCGACTCGAGGCCGCCGAGGGCCTGCTCGAGCGCGAGCGAGAGCAGGTCCTCCTTCGAGGGGACATGGTGGTAGATGGCCGACTTCGAAATGCCCAGGTTCTCGGCCAGGATTCCCATCGACGTCGCGTCGTAGCCATGCCGATTGAACACCTCGACGGCGACGTTCAGCACCGACTGCTGGTCATACCCGGGGCGGCCCCTGCGGCCGGACGGCGCGGGTCCAGGCTGCACGGGTCCCGTGGTGTCTGTTGCAGCGGCGGAAGGCATGGGTTCCAGTCTAGGCGGCGGGTCCGGGCAGAGCGGATCAGGCTCGGTTGCGGAGATCGTAGATGCGGCGCAGCTTGCCGTTCGAGCGCTCGAGCGATCCCGGCTCGACGACGTCGATCCTGCACGACGAGCCGATGTGGACCTTGATCTGCTGGCGGAGGGCCGCGGCGGCCGAGGTGCGCTGCTCCGGCGTCGTGCCCTCTCGGGGCTCGATCTTCACGGTGAGCTCGTCCATGCGGTGGGGCCGGGTGATCTCGAGCTGGAAGTGCGGGCTCAGCTCGGGGATCCGCAGCGCGATCTCCTCGATCTGGGACGGGAAGAGGTTGACGCCGCGGAGGATGATCATGTCATCGCTGCGGCCCGAGATCCGGCCCATCCGGCGATGGCCGGGGCGGGTAGTGCCCGCTTGGAGGGTCGTGAGGTCCTTGGTGCGGTAGCGGATGATCGGCAGGGCCTGCTTTGTGAGGGACGTGAAGACGAGCTCCCCCGTCTCGCCGTCGGCCATCGTCCTGGAGAGGTCGAACGGGTCCACGATCTCGGGGCGGAAGTGGTCCTCCCAGATGTGGCTTCCGTCCTGCGTCTCGACCGACTCGCCCGCGACGCCGGGCCCCATCACCTCGGACAGGCCATAGATGTCGCACGCCTTGATCCCGAACATCTCCTCGAGTTCGTGGCGCATCTCCTGCGTCCACGGTTCGGCCCCGAGCACCGCGAACTTGAGCGATGTCGCCCGCGGGTCGAGCCCCTTGTGGACCATCGCGTCACCGATGGTGAGGAGGTACGTCGGCGTGCAGAGGATCGCGTCGGGCGCGAAGTCGTTGATGAGCTGAATCTGCTTCTCGGTCTGGCCCCCGGACATCGGGATGACCGTTGCTCCGAGCTTCTCCGCGCCTCCATGCGCGCCGAGGCCTCCCGTGAAGAGGCCGTAGCCGTAGGCGTTGTGCACCTTCATTCCCGGGCGGACGCCGGACGCCCGAAGGCAGCGGGCCACGAGCGTGGCCCAGTTGTCGAGGTCCTGCTTCGTGTAGCCGACCACGGTGGGACGGCCCGTCGTGCCGGAACTCGCATGGATGCGGGCCACCTGGTCCATCGGGACGGCGAACATGCCGAACGGGTACTCCTGGCGGAGGTCTTCCTTCGTGGTGAAGGGGAACTTGGCGAGATCGGCGAGCTCCTTGAGGTCGCCCGGGTGCACTCCGGCCTCGTCGAACTTGCGCTTGTAGAGCGGGACTCGGCTGTACGCGTAGGCCAGGGTCTCCTGCAGCCGCGTGAGCTGGAGCGATTCGATCTGGTCCCGCGACATGGTCTCCTCGGCGTCGAGGATCGCGGGGCCGAACAGTGAGGACTGGGATGACGCGGGAGCGGCAGTCTGGGTCACGGTTTCTCTCTCCGTAGTGGCCAAGGGGTGGACGGGTGTCAGTGCTGGGGGATGGTGCGCGAGCGGCCGCGGAATTCGGCGATGAGGCGTCCGGAGCCGTCCGCGTCGGGTGACGCGAAGACCTGGACGTCGTAGAGCCCGCTGCGCCCGGCTTGGGCGCGGCGGGCCGCGACGGCTGTGATGCGCTCGCCGACGTGGGCGGGCGCAAGGAAGTTCACGTCGACGCCGGCCGCAACGGTGATCGTGCCGGCCTGGTCTTCGTCCGGGGTGTGGGGGTTGCACGCGAGGGCGAAGGCGGAGTCCGCGATGGCGAAGATCATCCCGCCGTGCGCAATGCCGAATCCGTTGAGCATTTCCCGCCGGAGGGTCGTCGCCACCGTCGCGCTGCCGTCGCCGAGGGCGAGGACCTCGAGGCCCATCCACTCGGTCGCGTAGTCGTCGGTGAGGATCGGGTGGGCCAGGGTTGCCGGCGTCTCGGCGGGAGCGGCGTCGCTCATGGGGGTACCTCGCAATTCTTTACCGAATGTTCATTAGGTAATCCCATGGGCGACGCCGTGTCAAGACACCCAAGGCAGGCGGCCCCTCCTCAGGCCTCCTGCCGCCGTCGCCTCGCCAGTCCCGCAACGGCGGCCAGTGCGAGGACGGAAAGGGTGGTCGCTGCCCAGAATCCGGCCCGGCCCCCGACCGTAAAGTCGCCCGGGGCCGCGAACGCCGCGAAGGTCGAGGCGACGATGGCCAGTCCGACGGCGCCTCCGAGCTGCTGCATCGTCTGGAAGAGCCCGGAAGCTGCGCCAGCGTGCTCTGGCTCGACATTGCGCAGCGCGAGCGTCGTGAGCGGCATGAACGTCATTCCGGCCGAGATGCCCGTGGCCACGAGCGCCCCGGCGACGAGGGCGAAGTTCGTGGTGGGGCTGAGCTGGGTGAGGGGCAGGAAGGCGACGACGCGCAGCGCGGCGCCGGCGATGACCAGCCGAACTGCCCCCACCCTCTCGACGAGTCGCGGGATGACCCGGGACATCGCGAAGATGCTCAGGGGCATCGGAAGGAAGGCGAGCCCGGTCACGAGGGGCGTGAAGTGCAGTTGGTCCTCGAGGTATTGGACCATGAGGAAGAACATCGCCAGCATGCCGCCGTAGGTCGCGGCCATCGCCGCGAGTGCTCCAACCCTGCTCGGGCTCCGCAGGAGCTGCGGCCTGAGCAGGGGGTGGGGAACGCGTCGCTCGGTGAAGGCCAGGAGGCCGATGAGCAGTGCGCCGACGGCGATTCCGCCGAGGGTGCGGGTGCCGAACCAGCCGTAGTCGGGTGCCTGGATCAGGGCCCACACGATGGCGACGGCGCCGCCCGTTGCGCTGACCGCCCCGACGATGTCGAAACGGCCGGGCGCGCGCGGGGTTTCGCCGACGAGTCGGGGCACGGCGATCAGCACAAGAAGGCCGATCGGCACGTTGATGAAGAGTGTCCACCGCCAATTGGCCGTGTCGGTCAGCACGCCCCCGAGGATGAGCCCCATGGCCCCGCCCATCGAGGCGATCGCCGAGAACAGGGCGAGGGCGCGATTGCGTGAGCCCTCATCGGGGGCGTTGGTCGTGATGAGGGCGAGCACGCTCGGGGCGGCGAAGGCTGCCCCGAGGCCCTGGAGGGCGCGTGCGACGACGAGGAGGGCGGGCGTTGTGGCCAGTCCGCCGAGGAGGGAGAAGAGCGTGAAGGCGGCCACGCCGATGAGGAACGTGCGGCGTCTGCCGACCACGTCCCCGATCCTCCCGCCAAGGAGCAGGAGGCCGCCGAATGCGACGGCGTAGCCGTTGAGGACCCAGCTGAGATCGGAGTGGGAGAAATGGAGATCGGTTGCGATGTGGGGGAGGGCCACGTTCACGACCGTGGCGTCGAGGACGAGCATGAGCTGGGCGAGCATGACGAGCCAGAGGCCGATGTTGCCGCCCCGGCGCTTCGGGGTGGCCGAGTTGGGGGTGCGTGTCGCGGTGATGAGTGGCATGAGGTGATGTCCTATTCGGCGTACACTAAATGGAGAGATGCTCCGATTAGAAATATACGGAGAGTGTCTCCGTTTTGCAACCGTCGGAAAGGGAGTAGTGGTTTCTGTGCGCGCTGACGCTCGCCGCAATCGGGATCGGATCGTCGAGGTCGCTCGTGGGCTCTTCCGGGCGAAGGGCTATGACGCCGTCTCGATGGACGAGGTCGCGAAGGCCGCGGAGGTCGGCACCGGAACCCTCTACCGGCATTTCCCCACGAAGGAGGAACTCTACGACGCGGTTCTCGAGGCCTGGGCCGACCGTGTGAACGGGGCCGTCGACCGAGCGCTCTCCCTCGACGCACCGGCCCGTGAGCGCCTCTTGGCGTGGTTGCGCGACTTTGCCGGGATGCTGACGGAGCACAAGGGCGCGGCGGCGCGGATCACAGCCGCGCTCGGAGACGCCAGCTCTCCGTTCGCCGCAAAGTGCCAGACATACCTCGGCGCCAATGAGCGCATCATCGAGGGCCTGGCCTCGGCTGTGCGCCCGGGGGTGGAGGCCATGCAGATCAGCCGGCTCGTTGGCGGAGCAGCGGCGGTGGCGGACAGCAGCGATCTTTCGCCCGACGCCCTCGCATCGATGCTCGAGATCGTGGCCGACGGGCTGCTCGTGCCTGAGGGCGCGAACCTCGCCGACCGGTAGGCGCTAGGCGGTCACCTCGCGGGCGCCGAGCCCGTCAGCGATGAACGCGTAGTCCCACGCCCGGTCCTTCCACTCCTCGTACCGGCCCGAGGCCCCGCCGTGCCCCGCGACCATCTCGGTCTTGAGCACGATCGGCTGCCCGCTCGTCGACGCCTCCCGCAGCGCCTGGACCCACTTGGCGGGCTCGACGTTCAGCACGCGGGTGTCGTTGAAGGAGGTCACTGCGGCGACTCGGGGATAGGCGGCGGGCCGCACGTTCTCGTAAGGCGTGTACGACCTCATGTACGCGTAGACCTCCGGATCCTCGATCGGGTTACCCCACTCCTCCCACTCGAGGGCCGAGAGCGGCAGCTCGGGGTCGAGGATCGTCGTGAGGGCGTCCACGAACGGAACCTCTGCGACCGCCACGGCGTATTTCTCGGGAGCGAGGTTGAGCACGGCCCCGATGAGGAGGCCGCCGGCCGAGCCCCCCATGCAGCCGATCCTCGCCGGGTCGGCCCAGCCCGAGGACACCACCCAGTCCGTCGCCGCGACGAAGTCGCTGAAGGTGTTCTTCTTGCGCAGCTTCTTGCCGTCCTCGTACCACCGGCGGCCGAGCTCCCCGCCGCCCCGGACGTGTGCGATCACGAACACGATGCCCCGGTCGAGCAGGCTCAGCCGTGCGATCCCGAAGGCGGGGTCCATGCTGACCTCGTAGGAGCCGTAGCCGTAGACCAGCGCGGGGTTCGTCCCGTCCGGGCGGACCGATGCGCGCCGAAGGACCGACAGCGGGACCTGGGTGCCGTCGTCGGCCGTGGCCCATGCACGTTCAGCGACGTAGTCGTTGGGGTCGTAGCCACCGAGCACGGGGGTTTCCTTGCGCAGGAGCAGCTCGCCGGTCGCAAGGACGTAGTCGTAGATCCGCGGCGGGGTGAAGAACGAGGTGTACCGGAGGCGAGCGACGGGAGAGCGGTAGTCCGAAGAGCCCGCCCCCGCCGTATAGAGTTCCTCGCCGAAGGCTGGCTCCGCGAACGACGGCGCGCGCCCGCCGTCCGCGGCCCCGTCGCCTCCGAAGGCAAAGCCCAGGACGTCTTCGAGCCTCGCGAAGCGGACCGTTTCTATCGTGTCGCGCCGCAGCGAGAGGATGAGATGGGTCGAGGTGACGTCCGCGCCTTCGATCTTCACGGCGTCGTCATGCTCGACGACCGTGCGCCACTCCTGCTCGGCCGGGGGCTTCGCGAACTCGGCCAGGGGCGCCATCGAGACCATGTTGTTGAACGCCCGGCCGGGCTCCCGCCCGTGCGCTCCACGCTGCGGGCCGCCGTTGTGAACGAGCAGGACGTGGGCCTCGCCGTCGTGCTCGAAGACCTCGGCGCTGTGCAGGATGCGCTCGCTGCGGGGAACGAGGACCATGAGCTGGGCCGCGGGTGCGGCGAGGTCGAGGCACCGCGTCTCGCTGTACTCGGAGTTGCCGATGCCCACGAGCAGCCAGCGGCGATCGGACGAGAGGTCGATCGATGTCCACTGGGCGACGTCGGCCTCCTCGTAGAGCACCTCGTCCTGGTCGACCGGCGTGCCGAGCGTATGGACACGGACCTGGAAGGGCCGCCACGACTCGTCGGCGACCATATAGAAGATCCGCCGCCCGTCAGGGGAGAACTCGAGCCCGTAGAAGACGCGCTCGATCACCTCAGGGAGGTGTTCTCCGGTGCGCAGGTCCTTGATCCGCAGAGTGAACGTCTCGTCGCCCGAGTTGTCCACCGCGTACGCATAGAGGTGGCCGTCCCGCGTGAGCGCAGCTCCGCCTAGCGCGAAGAACGGGTGTCCCGCGGCCTCGGCGTTGCCGTCGAGCAGCACCTGCTCGCCGTCGAGCGGGACACCGGGGACGACGGCGGGCGGCGTCCAGACATCGGGCTCCGCTCCTACCCGGCAGTAGACCGGGTACTGGCTGCCCTCGACCGTGCGGGCGTAGTACCACCACTCGTCCAGCCGGCTCGGCACAGAGAGGTCCGTCTCCTGGGTGCGGCGCTTGATCTCGTCGAAGATCGCGTCCCGAAGGGGGCCTTGATCCTCGGTGGCCCGCTGGGTATACGCGTTCTCGGCCTCGAGATGCGCGACGACGTCCGGGTTGTCCTTGTCCCGCAGCCACTCGTAGGGGTCGACGAACACGTCGCCGTGGCGCTCGCGGCGCGAAGGAACCTTCCGGGCGACGGGCGGGACATCAGCACTCATGTTCCCACCCTAGCTATTCGCGCCCACCACGGAGTACGGCCTCGCGCACCACTGGTTTTCGGGGCGGGACCACTGAGACGGGCGTCGCTCAGTTTCCGTTGGCGAGATTGTTCGCGGCAACGTACTGGGGAACCGTGCCCTGCGCCATCGCAGTGGCGAGACCCGTTGTCGCGGCTTGGTTCAGGAGCACGATCGACTGCCCGTCTGTCGACCAGCCAGTGCCGTTCGTCGGGAGTGTGAACGTCGTGATGTCCTTGGGCCGCACATTGACGAGTTCGACTCCCAGAGAGGCGACGGCGGAGGCGGTGAAGCCGGAATCCACGGTCAGATACGGCGAGAACCCGTTGACCGCATTCGCGAGGGTGATCGGGTTTGCGAGCGTCTGGGGCGTCGCGAGCTTCGACACGAGAGCCTTCATGAAGGCCTGCTGGTCACGCACGCGCTGGTAGTCCCCGTCCGCGAACGCGTAGCGCTCTCGGACGAATGCGAGCGCCTGTTCGCCGTTCATCGTCTGCGGCCCGGCATCGAAATGGATATCCGAGGTCTGGCTCGCCGTGAACGCCTTCGGGACGTTCACGGTGACCCCGCCGACGGCGTCGGTGAGGCCCTTGAACCCTTCGAAGTCCACGAAGACGACGTGGTCGAGGCGCTGTCCGAGGAGCGATTCGACCGTCTGCACCATGAGCGGCACCCCTCCGAACGCGAGCGCGGCGTTGATCTTCGCGGAACCGTGGTCCGGGATGGGGACCCACAGGTCGCGCATGATCGAGACGACGTAGACGTGCTGTCGATCGGCCGGGATGTGGACGAGCATCATGGTGTCCGAGCGCTGGTCCGAGGGCGTCCCGGACTCGGCGGCTGCGCCCGTCGCCCCGCGGCTGTCCGAGCCCACGAGCAGGATGTTCACCGCCGTCTTGCCGTCCGGCCCCGGACGGGGCTCGGCCGGACGCGACGACTCCTGCGGGAATGCATTCGGGATCTTCTTGGTGTTCCCGTCGAAGCTCTGGGAGAGGCTCCCGAGGTACACGATTGCCGCGACGGCCGCGAGCACGACGACGAGCAGCGCACCCAGCAGGACGAAGGTCGCGGTGCGCTTCTTCTTGCGTCGGGGCGTGTCTGCCGAGCGCCGCCTCGAGCGGGGTGCAGGAGCCGGAGTCCCCGCGCGGGAGGCGGAAGCGTCGGGCGCTTCGACGGCGGGCTCACTCTCGTCGGGGTTCACGGTGCCTCACTTCTCGGGCCGGGCGGCGGATACTATCAGTCTGCCCTGAGGGCTGGCTGGGAGCCGTTGGGCGGCTCTTGGGGAAGGGGGAATGATGCCGATCTGGCGCAGAAGCAGCTCGGTTGCCGAGGTCCTCGGCGAGGGAGGCGAGCGGGTTGCGCTGCTCAATCTGTGCGCGAACAGGCCCGTCGTCCTGAGGGGTCCGGCTGCGGTCATCTGGTCGCTCATCGACGGGGTCCGCAGCGAAGGGGACATGCTCGCCAAGTTGCGTGAGGACTATGGGACGGCCGCTCCGCCCGATCTCGAGGTGCAGCTCGCCACGTTCCTCCGCGAGCTCGCCGAGCAGGGACTCATCGGGGCGCTCGTCACGGAGCCGGCTCCGTGAGGCTGCGCATCCTCGGTGCGTCGGTCTCGGTCGTCTTCGAGGCGGGGCTCAACGCGGCCGAGCGGGCCGAGCTGCGGCAGGCGTGGTCTCGGTGCCTCGAGGGCGGCGAGGCGGAGGGGGAGGCGGCGCCGTCCGGTCACGTAGGAGTCTGCGAGGCCAGCCAGGCCCGGACCAATAGCATCCAGAGCAGTTCCCGTCCCTTCCGAGCTCGCATCCTGGCCGGTTCCGGCCCCGGTTACGTGCCGGTCTCGGGCGGATCGTTCCAGCACTTCTCAGCCGAACTCACGAGTGCCCTGACGTTGGCCGCCATCGAGCAGCGCGGCGGCGAACTGATCATGCTGCACGCGTCGGGGCTCGCGGATCCGGGAACAGGCCGAACGGCTGCGCTCGTCGGGCCTTCCGGCGTGGGCAAGACGACCGCGACGCGCGCCCTCGCCCGGAGGATGGGTTACGTGACCGACGAGACGGTCGGCGTCGAGCCCTCGGGCGCGGTCGTCCCGTACGCGAAGCCGCTCTCGGTCATCGTCGACAAGCCGCCTGCCCCGAAACGGCAGCTCGGCCCGGACGCGCTCGGCCTCCTCGTCACGCCCGCCCAGACGCGGCTCGGCGCCGTCGTTCTGCTCGAGCGCGCCCCCGCCCAGAGTTCACGGGCACCCGAGGTCCGCCCGCTCGACCATGCCGACGCCATCGTGGGGCTCGCGCCGCACACGTCCTCCCTCGCGATGCTGCCAGACCCGCTCCAGCGGATCTGCCGCATGCTCGATGCCTGCGGCGGGGCCGTCCGAGCGGTCTACAGCGAGGCCGATGACCTCGCGGGCCTCGTGCCCGGGCTCCTGTCCCGGCCCGCCGTCGACGGCGGGTGGGTGCCCGCCGTCGACCGTTCCGCCCGACTGCGCCAACCGGCTCATCTGCACAGGGCCGACGTCGACAGGGCTCGTCTGCACAGGGCTCATCTGCACAGGGCCGACGTCGTCGATGCCGTCGAGATCGCGACCCCGGGAAGCGGCAGGACCGAGCTCCTCGTCATGGTCGGGCAGCAGGTTCTGCGGCTCGGGGGCATCGCCCCGGCGATCTGGCGTGGCCTGCGCACGCCCACGGGGCTCGAAGGCCTGGTCGACCGGATTGCCCCCGAGGTCGGGCTCCCGCCGGACTACGAGGGAGCCCTCGAACGCGCGGTGGAGGAGCTCAGTGACTACGGGGTGCTCACACGGAGCTGAGATCGGCCGGGTTTAGATGAACCTTGTGCAGAATTCACTCCAAGGCGACAACCCTGCGGGCGGTCAGGGCATGAACCTCGCGGACTACCTCTCGGTGGCGCGCACGTACTGGTCCGGGATCCTGGTCTTCGTTGTCGTCGCCACGGCGGGGGCCTTCGGCTGGTATCACGTGCAGCCCCGTGTCTACGAGGCCCAGTCGAACGGAATGGTCGTCACAGGCGGCTCGGAGAACCTCAACCTCTCGCTCGCGGGGGACAACCTCTCGAAGTCCAAGGCGAAGGGCTACCGCTCGCTCGCCGACTCCCTCCTCGTGGCGGAGCGCGTCATCAAGACGCTCGGCATCAGCACGTCGCCGCAGGCGATCGCCGGCACCGTCAAGGTCGTCGTCCCGGTCGACTCCGCGGAGCTGCAGGTGACTGCGACGTCGTCGGACCCGGTCCAGGCGAAGGAAGTCGCCGATGCATGGGTCTCGGCGCTCGCGGCGCAGGTGTACGAGATCGAGAAGTCGATGTCGACCTCGGGGGCGGACCCGGCCACGAAGGTTGTTCCGCTCGCGAAGGCCGCTGTCCCGAGCGCGCCGATCTCGCCGAACCTTCGGCTCGCGCTCGGCGCCGGTGTCGCGGGCGGGCTTGTGCTCGGGCTCGCCTACGCGCTCGTGCGCAATCTGCTGGACCGGCGAATCAGGGCCGCCGCGGAGATCGAGCGGCGCTTCCACGTGCCGGTCGTGGGAACGCTGCCGCGGGACAAGCGCCTCGTCGGAGAGACCCGCATCCTCGACGTCCATGGCGCGGGCGCCGGGCACGCGATGGGCGAGGCGCTCCGGGAGCTGCGGACGAACCTGCACTTCATCGATGTCGACAGCCCCCCGCGCGTCCTCCTGGTGACGAGCTCGCTGCCATCCGAGGGCAAATCGACGGTCATCGGGAACCTCGCTGCAACCATTGCCGCGGCAGGTGAGGATGTCATCGTCGTGGACGCAGACCTGCGCCGGCCCACCGGGCACAAGGTCTTCGGGGTCGTGGGGGACGTCGGCATGACGGACGTCCTCACAGGCCGCGCGACGATCGAGGAGGTCCTGCAGGAGTGGGGCCCGATGCCGCACCTCAAGATCCTCGCGGCGGGCCGGATCCCGCCGAACCCGTCCGAGCTGCTGGGCTCCCGCGCGATGCAGCACCTCCTCGAGGAGCTCTCGCAGCGCGCCGTCGTCCTCATCGACACCCCGCCGCTGCTGCCGGTCACCGACGCCGCGGTCCTTTCCCGTGCGGCGGACGGAACGCTCGTCGTCGCCCGGGCGCGGAAGACGACGACGGACAGCCTCCAGCGCGCGCTCGGGAACCTGGCCCGCGTGCGGGGGCGGGTCCTCGGCGTCATCCTCAACTGCGTCGCGACGAAGGGGCCGGACACCTACAGCTACGGCTACTACGGGACGTACTCGAGCAGGCCCGAGCGCCGCAGGGGCTGGCTCGGGGCGAGCCATGGGAACAGGGGCACCGCCGGCGCGGACGACGCTCAGGGCTCGTCTGCGCCCGAACCCGTTCCGGCATTCAGGGGCAGGCGTTCGGCGAACTGACGCCGTTCCGCCTCTCTCAGCGAGGCGCGGCTCTCGCCCGAGGGGGCGCGGCGGCGCCGGCGGGGGAGAGCTGCGCGGATCAGCGCGCTGACGGGTGGGATGAGCTCCTCGGCCATGCGCTCGTAGGCAGAGGCGTCGAGCCCGAACGGATCGGCGACGTCATTGAGCGACGGGTCGTCGAGCCGTACTTGATGTCGCACCCTCTCGCCGTCGACGACGTACCGCCGCCACGCGTCCGCGACGGTCTCGCGGGTCGAGGGTCCGGGCAGGATCTCGACGATCCGTGCGAACTCGCGGAGGGTGAACGTGCGCTTGAGCACCGAGGGCGCGAGCGCGAGGACGGGGCCACGATGCTCCTCGGCGAGGATGAGCACGAGAGCCGCCTCTTCGAGATGCCGCTGCGTGAGCTGCCGAGCCTCGAAGGCCTCGAGGCTCGAGCCGAGTCGAGCCGCAAGCTCGGCCGACCTCGGATGGGCCGGCTGCCCTGCGAGTGCTCTGACGCCAGCGCTCGTCACGGCGAAAACCCCGGGAGCGGCCTCGTCCAGGCCGGACTGCAGCAGCCGCTCGGCCAGCGGGGACCGGCAGATGTTCCCCGTGCACACGGTGAGGATTCGGAAGGGGGATCCTTCGCTCATCGCCTCACGCTAGCATCCCCACCCGCCACAGTGGCCAGACCCTGAGCGCCACCCGCCCGACGACGGCGGAGGTCGGCGCCGTGCGCATGCAGGGGTCGGGTGGGGACTGGCCCCGGCAGGCCGCCGCCGAGTCCGCGGATGCGGAGCGATGGTCGCCGAGCAGCACGAGCTCACCCGACGGCACCGTGAACGCGCGGAAACAGCGGGCAGAGCGCGGTGTCGTCGAGCAGTCGAGCACCCGGGGCACGAACGGGAGGTTGAGCGTGACGTACGGCTCGTCGATCCCACGCCCGTCGCGTTCGAGGCGGCCGTCCGCATCGCAGCACGAGATGGTCTGGCCGCCCCGGGCCACGATCCGCTTGACGAGGTAGCTCCGGTTCGAAGGGCCGATGCCGGTGAGGTCGCCGAACGCGCGCACAAGAGCAGGAGCCCCGCCGGCGGGGCCGCTGCCTGCGCCGTCGTCTGCCTTCGATCCGTCGTCTGCCTTCGATCCGTCCCATCCCGCGGGCCGCGTCACGACGACGACGTCGCCCACCTGGGGGGGCGCGGCCGAGGAACGTGGACAGGCGGTCGGCGAGGAACCAGTCACCGCCGTGGGGGCCGCCGTGAAGAGTCGGTTCCATGGAGGCGGAGGGCACCCGGTACAGCTTCACGAGGAACGCCTGAACGAGCGAGACCACGAGGACGGCGATGAGGGCATGGGCCGCGAAGCGCAGCCAAGCGGGCACCTCCTTGCGCTGTTGGCGGGGGGTCATGCGGCGAACGTAGCAGTGGAGGTGGACACGGAGGGCGCTTCTGCTGCCCTCTGCGTAGGCTCCACGGACGGCTTGACGCCCATTGCCCTGTCCACATATTCTGAACGAACGGTCGGTAATTATTTGAGGAGGAGCTATGGCAGCTGCGCCCCTGCAGCCCGTGGCCGCCGAAGCATCCGAAGAGGATCGCGCAGGCCAGGCAGCATTTGACCGCATCATCGCCGACGACTCACGCATCGAGCCCACGGACTGGATGCCGGAGGCGTACCGCAAGACACTCACGCGCCAGATCTCCCAGCACGCGCACTCCGAGATCATCGGCATGCAGCCGGAGGCCAACTGGATCACGCGCGCCCCGAGCCTCAAGCGCAAGTCGATCCTGATGGCGAAGGTGCAGGACGAGGCCGGCCATGGCCTCTACCTCTACTCCGCAGCTGAGACGCTCGGCACCCCACGCGACGTCCTGAACCAGCAGCTGCTGGACGGCAAGGCCAAATACTCGTCGATCTTCAACTATCCGGCGCGCAGCTGGGCGGATATGGGAGCGATCGGCTGGCTCGTCGACGGCGCAGCGATTGCGAACCAGGTCCCGCTGTGCCGGGCAAGCTACGGCCCCTACGGACGCGCGATGGTGCGGATCTGCAAGGAGGAGTCGTTCCACCAGCGGCAGGGCTTCGAGATCCTGCTCGAGCTGTCCCACGGCACCCCCGAGCAGAAGAAGATGGCGCAGGACGCCGTCAACCGCTTCTACGCACCTGCCCTCATGATGTTCGGGCCGCCCGACGACGACTCGCCCAACTCGAAGCAGTCCATGGCCTGGAATATCAAGCGGTTCTCGAACGACGAGCTGCGCCAGCGCTTCGTCGGCATGATCGCCGAGCAGGTCAAGGTCCTCGGCCTCACCCTCCCCGACCCGGAGCTCCGCTTCGACGAGGAGACGGGCAAGTGGATCCATATGGAGCTCGACTGGCAGGAATTCAAGGACGTCATCGCGGGCCGCGGCCCGTGCAACGCCCAGCGCCTTGAGCGCCGCCGGGAGGCGCACGCCAACGGCGCCTGGGTGCGCGAGGCCGCCCGTGCCTACGCGCAGAAGGCAGGGCAGCGGAAGATGCAGAAGGCAGGTGCAGCCTGATGAGCAATCAGCCGATGGGCAATCAGACCAACATCTGGCCCCTCTGGGAGGTCTTCGTGCGCTCGAGCCGCGGCCTCTCGCACGTCCACGCCGGCTCGCTGCACGCACCCGACGCCGAGATGGCGCTGCGCAACGCCCGGGACCTGTACACGCGTCGCAACGAGGGAGTCTCGATCTGGGTGGTCCCCTCCGAGGCGATCACGGCATCGGACCCGGACGCGAAGGGCTCGTTCTTCGAATCCCCGCAGGGCAAGGACTACCGCCATGCGACGTACTACACCAAGAGCGAGGGCGTGAAGCACCTGTGAACGCCGCTCCTACACCCTCCCACCCCGCCCGAACCGACCATTCCCTCGACAGCTTCGGCGACGCCGCGGCGTCGGCGACCCGGGTAACCCCGGGCAACGCCCTGCGCCCGGAGGACATCGCGATCCAGACCGAGCGCCCGAGCGACGACGTCGCCCAGTACGCGCTGCGCCTCGGCGACGATTCCCTTGTCCTCGCCCAGCGGCTGGGCGAGTGGATCTCGCGCGGTCCGGAGATCGAGGAGGACATCGCACTCGGCAACATCGCCCTCGACCTCCTCGGCCACGCCCGCTCGTTCCTCACCTATGCGGGCCACGCCTGGGGCAAGTCCGAGGACGACCTCGCCTACTGGCGGGACGAGGAAGAGTTCCGCTCCGCGTGGATCTTCGAGCAGCCCAACGGCGACTTCGGCGTGACGATCGCGCGGCAGCTCGTCGTCGCCGTCTACCAGTGCCTCCTCTACGCACGGCTCGTCGGGTCGGCGGACAGCACGATCGCGGCCATCTCGGCGAAGGCGCTCAAGGAAGTCGACTACCACCGCGACCACGCAATCCAGTGGACGCTCCGCCTCGGCGACGGCACCGATGAATCGCACCGCCGCATGCAGGCGGCACTCGAGCTCATGTGGCCCTACGTCGACGAGCTGTTCGACGACGACGAGCTCGTCGAGCGCGTCGGCGAAGCCGGGGTCCGTCCGTCGACGCTCCGCGCCGAGTTCGACGCCGAGATTGCAGCCGTCCTCGACGAGGCCACACTGACCCTGCCCGCCGTCCCGCGCGCCCGCGGCGGCGGACGCCGCGGCGAGCACACCGAGCACCTCGGCTACCTGCTCGCCGAGATGCAGGTGCTCGCCCGCAAGCATCCCGGCGCGACCTGGTAGAAACGCGAGCTGACAGAAGGAGCTGCCGGTGATCACGACCGACGACGACGTCGTCGCCCTCGCGGCGACCGTGAACGACCCTGAGATCCCAGTCCTCAGCATCCGGGACCTGGGGATCCTTCGCGACGGGCACCTCGAGGACGACGGCGCGGTGCGGCTCACCATCACCCCGACCTACTCGGGCTGCCCCGCCATGGACGCGATCCGCGACGACCTCGAGCGCGTCTTCCACGAAGCGGGGCACGAGCGGGTCCAGGTGGACCTCGTCCTCTCCCCGGCCTGGACCACGGACTGGATGACGGAGGAGGGCAAGGCCAAGCTCGAGGAGTACGGCATCGCCCCGCCCACCGGCGGCTCCAGCCTCCACGCCGGACCGGTACGCCTCGGCCTTGCGGTCAAATGCCCCCGCTGCCACTCGCTCAACACACGCGAGCTCTCCCGCTTCGGCTCGACGTCCTGCAAGGCGCTCTACGTCTGCCAGGACTGCCGTGAACCCTTCGACTACTTCAAGGTGCTGTAGATGACTTCGAGGTGCTCCCTATGACCGACCAGCTGACCGAGGACGCAGAGGCGACCGGCCGCCGTCGGGCGTCCTTCCACCCGCTCGTGGTGACCCAGGTCCGCCGTCTGACGAACGACGCGATCGAGGTGACGTTCGCCGTCCCGGCTGAACTCGCCGATGAGTACGACTACATTCCGGGGCAGTACGTCGCGCTCCGAGCCCACGTTCCCGGCGGGGGTGTCGACGGCGAGGCCAGGGAAGTCCGCCGCAGCTACTCCATCTGTGCCCCGCCGCAGCGCTTCGCCGACGGCGGCAGCGAGATCCGGGTTGCGATCAAGAAGGACCTCGGCGGCCTCTTCTCGACGTGGGCCAACGAGCACCTCGCCCCCGGCGACACGCTCGACGTCATGAGCCCGGCCGGTGCTTTCATCTCGAAGCACAGGATGACGGGCCTCAACGACCCGACGAGCATCGACACGGACCGCGAGCACACCTTCGTCGCCGTTGCGGCAGGCTCGGGCATCACCCCCGTCATCGCGATCGCGAAGACCGTCCTCGCCGCGGACGAGAACGTCCGCTTCGACCTCATCTACGCCAACAAGGCTGCAATGGACGTCATGTTCGTCGAGGAGCTCGCCGACCTCAAGGACAAGTACCCGTCCCGCTTCGCGCTCCACCACGTGCTCTCGAGGGAGCAGCGCATCTCGCCGCTGCTCTCCGGCCGGGTCGACGCCGAGAAGCTCACGACGCTGCTCAACACCGTGATCCACGCCGACGACGTCGACGAGTGGTTCCTGTGCGGGCCCTTCGAGCTCGTCCAGCTCGTACGGGACACGCTCTCGGAGCGCGGGGTCGAGCCGGAGAAGGTCCGCTTCGAGCTCTTCACGACGGGCACGCCGTCCAATCTCGAGGGGAACATAGGGCGCCCCGTCGTCGAGGACGACTCGGGGAAGAACTTCGACATCGAGTTCCGCCTCGACGGGCTGCAGGGAGTGGTCAAGAGCCCGGCAGCCGCGAACGAGACGATCCTCAACGCGGCGCTTCGCGTGCGCGCGGATGTCCCCTTCGCGTGCGCCGGCGGCGTATGCGGCACGTGCCGCGCGAAGCTCGTGGAGGGCACGGTCGACATGGCGGAGAACTACGCACTCGAGCCGGACGAGCTCGAACGCGGGTACGTCCTGACGTGCCAGTCCCGCCCGACGTCGGACGCCGTGTCCGTCGACTTCGATGCCTGACCCAGCAGCCTGACCCAGCAGCCCAACGCAGCAGCCCAGGAGGCCCCGTGATTTCACTCGCCATAGCGGACGGCGTCGCCGAGGTGGCTCTCGACGCGCCCGCGAAGCTCAACGCCGTCGACCCCGCTGCCCTCGCCGAGCTCTCAGAGGCGTACGACGACGCCGCTGCCGCCGTCTCGAGCGGCGCCGTCCGCGCACTGCTCCTCCGTGGGGAGGGGCGCGCGTTCTGCGCGGGTCGGGACATCTCCGGCGTCGACCCCGCGGACGACGACGTGCTCGGGTACCTCGGGGGGCTGGTGACGCCGCTCATGCAGAAGATGGCAGCATTCCCTGCCCCGACCTTCGCGGCCGCCCAAGGGGCCACGCTCGGGGTCGGGCTGGGGCTCCTGCTTGCGACCGACGTCGTCTACGTCGCCGAGAACGCGAAGATCGGCTCGCCCTTCGCGAACCTCGGCGCGACCCTGGACTCGGGCGGCCACTGGTACTTCACCGAGCGGCTGGGCATGCACCGGACCCTCGACCTCATCTACACGGGCGACCTCATGAGCGGTGAGGAGGCGGTGCGCTCGGGGCTCTTCAGCCGCGCGCTCCCCGCTGACGAACTGCTCGACAAGGCCCGCGAGACCGTGCATCGAGTCGCGCAGGGCGCCACCGGCGCGTTCGTCGCCTCGAAGGAGCTCGTGGCCCAGGTCCGCGACCGTCGCCTCGGCCTGTGGGAGTCCATGGACGCCGAGAACAAGGCGCAGGCTGCGTTGTGCGATACGGCGGACTACCGCGAGGGCTTCAAGGCGTTCCAGGAGAAGCGGAAGCCGGAATTCTCAGGGCGGTGACTGGGGCGGCGGGTAGGGTGGCCCCGTGAACGCCTCTCGCAGTTCCTCCCACCATGCCCGCGACTCCCACCATCAGACTTCGGTCAACGTGGAGCTGAACCCGCTGTTCAGCAGGCCCGGGGAGGCTTCGGTCTTCCCACGCTTCACCATTCCGGAGGGCGAATCGCTGCCCTCGACCGCCTATCAGATCGTCCACGACGACGCGATGCTCGACGGCAACGCTCGCCTCAACCTCGCGACCTTCGTGGGGACCTGGATGGAGCCCGAGGCCGGCAAGCTCTACGCCGAGACCGTCGACAAGAACATGATCGACCGGGACGAGTACCCCAAGACGGCGGAGATCGAGCACCGCTGCTGGCGGATGCTCGCCGACCTGTGGAACGCGCCCGATCCCGCTGACTCGATCGGCACCTCGACCGTCGGGTCCTCGGAGGCGTGCATGCTCGCAGGCCTCGCGCTCAAGCGCCGCTGGCAGCACGCACGGCGCGAGGCGGGGAAGACCACTGACCGCCCGAACCTCGTCATGAGCTCCGCCGTGCAGGTGTGCTGGGAGAAGTTCTGCAACTACTTCGAAGTCGAGGCGCGCTACGTGCCGATTTCGGAGGAGCACCGGGTGCTGGACGGCCACGGGCTCGAGGACTATGTCGACGAGAACACGATCGGCGTCGTCGCGATCCTGGGCGTGACCTACACCGGAATGTACGAGCCCGTGCAGCAGATCTCCGAGGCCCTCGACGCCATCCAGGCTTCGACCGGGCTCGACGTTCCGATCCATGTCGACGGGGCCTCGGGCGCCATGATCGCGCCGTTCCTGCAGCCGGAGCTCGTCTGGGACTTCCGCCTGCCTCGTGTCGTCTCGATCAACACGTCGGGCCACAAGTACGGCCTCGTGTACCCGGGGCTCGGCTGGGTCGTGTGGCGGGAGGCGAAGGCCCTCCCCGAGGACCTCGTGTTCCACGTGAGCTACCTCGGCGGCGACATGCCCACGTTCGCCCTCAACTTCTCCCGGCCGGGCGCACAGGTCCTCCTGCAGTATTACCTGTTCCTGCGCCTCGGTATCGAGGGGTACCGCGCCGTCCACGCCGCATGCCGGGACGTCGCCGAGTACCTTGCGCGCGAGATCGGGGCGATGGAGCCGTTCGAGCTGTGGAACGACGGTTCCGACATCCCGGTCTTCGCCTGGAAGCTACGGGAGGGCCACACGGACAAGTGGAATCTGCACCACCTCTCTGACCGCCTCCGGATGGAGGGGTGGCTCGTCCCGGCCTATCCGATGCCCGCAGGGCTCGACGGCCTGACGGTGCAGCGGATCGTGGTGCGCAATGGCTTCACAAGGGACCTCGCAGCGAGCTTCCTCGAGGACTTGCGCAACGCCGTCCAGTTCCTCGACTCGGCCGACGCCCCGTTCCCTGATCCGGGTCACGCACCGGCGTTCCACCACTAGGCTGCGCCCAGGAGCTCACGGACTCGAACACTTCTTTGATCATACGTTTGTGTTTAGAACTCATGTTCGATAGGCTTCTTCCATGCCTTTGGTGGGGGATGCGTTTGGTGGGGGTCGACGCGACGGGTTCGGCCCGCTTGATGCTGCTGGCTGCTCTGACGGGGACGGCCGGCTTGATGCTGCCGACCGGCCTGATTCAGTCGGCCGCACCGGCGTTGCCGACTGGCCGAGTCCGCCTGCGTCAGAGCAGCCTTCGTCTGTCGAAGATTGGCGCGGCGCGCTGAACGGGCTGTTCAGCCGTGCGGAGGGGCCCTCGACGAGAGAGATTGCCTCGTTTCTCTCACGGCTCGCGCTCTGCGGCGGGCTAACCGATCTCACCGGGCCTGAGCTGATCGATCGACTTGATGCGCTTGAGCGATTGAAGGCGGCGGCCGCAGGGGAGCAGGCGCGAGTCCAAGTCGTGTTCGCCGAGTTGTGCGAGGCCGGGATGGACGCTCGTGCCGCCGCGCTGGAATCCACGACCGGTCGGACTCTGGCAAGGACTCGAGAACGTTCTGCTTCGGCCCAGATCGCGCTCGCACGGAAGGTGTCACCAGCCCGCGGGGCTCGGCTTCTGGCGATGTCGAAGCGGCTCGTTCGCGAGATGCCCCACACGTTCCGTGCCTTGGCAGCTGGTCAGCTCAACGAGGAGCGGGCGATCTTCGTGGCCGAGGGCGTCGAGGTGCTCTCGCCGCCTGCCCGCTCCGCCGTCGACGAGGACCTCGCGGGCCTTCCGCAGCGCCTCGAGGGTCTAGGGGATCGCGGGGTCCAGAATGCGGTCCGGGCTGCGGTGGACGCGATTGACGACGGCTCAGCCGTCGCCCGGGTGCGCAAGGCAGAGGAGGGCCGTAGGGTCACCGTTCGACGGCTTCCTGACTCGATGGCGCAACTCACCGCGGTCCTCCCGGTCGCACAGGCTGCAGCGGTCTCGGGGGCGCTTCGAGCGGCAGGTGCGGCCGCGAGGGCTGCGGGCGATACGCGGACTGCGGGGCAGGTTGCAGCCGACACCCTCGTGGAGCGGGTGACAGGTCAGGCCCGCGCGGACGCCGTGCCCCTTCGGGTCGGCCTCGTGATGACGAGTTCGTCTTTGTTCGAACGTGGCCGTGAGCCAGCGGTGCTCCAGGGATACGGGACTATCGCTGCCGCGCAGGCTCGTGCCATGGTCGCGGCGTCGTCGGCCGGGAGCGTCTCCCCGCCGGCCGACGGTTCTCGCGCCGCCGCTGCGGGCGCTTGGGCGTCTGCTGCCGACCCCGACCCCGGGATGCCCAGGGCCCCCTCGATGCCCGACCCCGGCGCCGCATCACTCGCAGGGGTCTGGCTCCGTCGTCTTTACCTTGATCCGGCAACCGGCGAACTCGCCGCCATGGACTCCAGGCTGCGGCGCTTCCCTCGCGCGCTGGCCCGGTACATCGAGATCCGCGATCAGGTCTGCCGCACCCCTTACTGCGAGGCGCCGATCCGGCACATCGACCACGTGGTTCCCGTCGCGCTGGGCGGGGAAACCAGCGTCGAGAACGGCCAAGGACTCTGCGAGGCGTGCAATCACGCAAAGGAGTCGGCTGGGTGGGGGCGGAACGTGGTCGGAAACGAAGCGCCCGACGGAACCCGCGGGGACATCGTGACGGTCACGCCCACCGGTCACGAATACTTCTCGCCACCCCCGACCTTGCCGGGGTCGGCGCAACGGACGGTACCCCGAGAAAGAGGACCCGAGAAGCGGCGGGCCGGCTGAACCGAAGCGCCGCCCGGCCTGCGGGGTCGCCTGGCTTGCGGGTCATCTCGTGTCGAGGTCCTCGAACACGAGGAAGGTCTGCGTGTCGAGGACACCCGGCATGTTCTGGAGCTGGTCGAAGACGACGCGGCGGAGGTCCGTGTTGTCGACGGCGCGCACGAGCAGGATGACGTCGAAGTCGCCGCCGACGAGGGCGATATGGTGCACTTCGGGGATCCCCTTGAGCTGCTCACGGAGCTCGCGCCAGGAGTGCTGGCGGACCTTGAGCGTCACGTAGGCGCTCGAGCGGAGGCCCGCCTTGAGCGGGTCCACGAGCGCCGTGTACTTCATGATGATCCCCTGCTCTTGGAGCTTGGCGATCCGGTTGTAGGCGTGGGCGCGGGAGACATGGACGTTCTCTGCGATCGTGGTGACCGAACGTCGAGCGTCCTCGGTGAGCTGGGCGAGGATGGCCCGATCCACATCGTCCACGTGGCCTCCTGTGATCTGGATCATTTTGAGGTTTCGTCTACAGATTAGGGCATTTCGCTTCCAGCTTTCCAAGATTCCCTCGACTTGTGGATACGAATCAGCGTCCGAGTCGATACTTGTGGCAACACGCCTGGTCAGAACAGGACATGCTGCGAGGAGGCATCATGACGATTCCCGCCGAGGCCCAGGAGGCCATCAGCCGCTTCGGGATCAGCATCGAGGACTACATGCTCCCGGTGCACGGTCAGATCCAGATCCTCTCCGAGGACGGGACTATGCGGCCTGAGGATCAGCGCGGATCGAGCCCTGGTCACCAGTATCCCGTCCCGAGCGATGACGAGCTGCTGGAGGCGTATCGCAGGCTCGTCGTCGGCCGAAGGGTGAACGATCAGAACTCTGCGCTCGTCCGGCAGGGGCGGCTCGCCGTCTATCCCTCGAGCCACGGTCAGGAAGCCTGCCAGGTCGCCGCGGCCCTGTGCCTCCGCGAGGGCGATTGGATGTTCCCGACCTATCGCGACGCGGTTGCTGTCATGACTCGGGGCGTCGACCCCGTCGAAGCCATGACCCTCTTCCGAGGCGACTGGCACGGCGGCTACGACCCCCACGAACGCAAGGTGGGCATCCAGAGCACCCCCCTCACGACCCAGCTCCTCCACGCAGTCGGGGTCGCACATGCGGCAAAACTGCGCGGGGAGGACACCGTGGTCCTCGCCATGTGCGGCGATGGCGCGACGAGCGAGGGGGACTTCCACGAGGCCCTCAACTTCGCAGCTGTGTTCCATCTCCCGGTCGTCTTCTTCGTCCAGAACAACCAATACGCGATCTCTGTGCCGCTCGCCCACCAGACCGTGGCGCCGTCGCTGGCCCACAAGGCCGTCGGCTACGGCATGGCCGGGGAGAGGGTCGACGGAAACGACATCGTCGCTCTCCTCGCGGTCCTTGGCCGGGCCGTGACCCTAGCCCGTGCAGGTTCCGGTCCTCTCCTCGTCGAGGCCAACACGTACCGGATGCAGGCCCACACCAACGCCGACGACGCGACCCGCTACCGCAACGAGGCTGAGGTCAAGGCGTGGGCCGCGAAGGACCCGCTCAACCGGATGCGGAGCTACCTGCGTTCGACCGGAGCGCTGACCGACGACGTCGAGTCGGCCTTCGCGGGCGACGCTGAGGACGTCGCCCAGCGGCTCCGCGACGGACTCAGCGCCGAGCCTAACCTAGACCCGCAGGAGCTGTTCCTCCACGTCTTCGCGGAACCCACACCCCAACTGCGCGAGCAGGCCGCCTTCTTGGCCGACGAGCTCGCACGCGACGAGCAGCCAGGAAAGGAACTCTGATGAGCACGGTCGCCGAAGCCGCCGCCGCGCGCGCCGCCGCGGATGCCGAAAAGAATGACAGCCTGCAGCCGGTGACGTTCGCAAAGGCGCTCACGACCGCGATGGCAGACGCCATGCGCGAGGACGACACGGTCGTCGTCTTCGGCGAGGACGTCGCAAAGCTGGGCGGCGTCTTCCGGATCACCGACGGGCTGATGGCCGAGTTCGGGGAGAAGCGCTGCTTCGACACCCCGCTGGCTGAGTCGGGAATCGTCGGCATGGCGCTGGGCATGGCCATGAACGGGCTGCGGCCCATCGTCGAGATGCAGTTCGATGCCTTCGCGTACCCGGCCTTCGAGCAGATCGCGAGCCACGTTGCGAAGATGCACAACCGGACGCGTGGCCGTGTGCGCCTGCCCATGGTCATCCGTGTGCCCTACGCGGGCGGCATCGGCGGCGTCGAGCACCATTGCGACTCCTCCGAGGCCTATTACGCCCACACGCCAGGCCTCAAGGTCTTCACGCCCGCGACCGTCTCCGACGCATACCGGCTCCTCCGGGAGGCCATCGCCAGCGACGACCCGGTCGTCTTCATGGAGCCGAAGAAGCTCTACTGGTCGAAGGACGCGGTCGACCTCGCGGCCCTGCGGGCAGGATTCCAGGGCGGAGCCCTCGACCGCGCCGAAGGGAAGGCCGTCGTCGCCCGCCCCGGCACGGACGCGACCCTCATCGCCTACGGTCCCGCGGTTCCGCCTGCGCTCGCCGCCGCCGAGGCCGCTGCCGAGGAGGGCCGCTCGGTAGAGGTCATCGATCTGCGCACCATCGTCCCGTTCGACGACGAGACCGTCGCGGCCTCCGTCCGCAAGACGGGGCGCGCGGTCGTCGTTGCAGAGGCGCAGAGCTTCGCTTCTGTGGCATCCGAGATCGTTGCGCGCGTCCAGGAACGCTGCTTCCACTCGCTCGCCGCGCCCGTCCGACGGGTGGCGGGCTTCGACATCCCGTTCCCGCCCCCCAAGCTCGAGCACTGGTACCTGCCGAGCGTCGACCGCATTCTCGACGCCCTCGACACGCTCCAGTGGGAGGACTGATGACCGTGACCCGTGAATTTCTGCTTCCCGATCTGGGCGAGGGCCTGACGGAGGCCGAGCTCGTGCGCTGGCTCGTTTCTGTAGGTGACCTCGTTGCCGTCGACCAGCCCGTGGTGGAGGTCGAGACCGCGAAGGCCGTAGTCGAGGTGCCGTCGCCCTACGCCGGCGTCGTCTCCGTGCTCCATGGCGAGCCGGGAGAGACGGTCGACGTCGGCCGACCGCTCATCAGCATCGACGAGGGGAGCTCGAAGGCCGACGGCGCCGGAGCGGGCGGTGCGAAGTCGGCCGGCGATGGGGCTGCTGAGCAATACCGGACCGAGGAACGGGCGGGCTCCAAGATCCCGGCGGCGGTGGCGACAACTGGTGCGGCGGCGACGGGTGCGTCGGCGACGACAACTGGTGCGGCGGCGGCGACGGCCGGTGCTGCGGGTTCGTCCGCGTCGTCGACGGCTGGTTCAGGGTCAGGGAACGTCCTGATCGGGTACGGAACGTCCGAGTCGACAGGGTCCGGCAGGAAGCGGCGTCGCAAGGGGCTCCCTTCTGGAGGCCAGCAGAATGCCCCGGCCGCGCCGAAGGAAGCGCTCCGGGTCGTGTCGCCGCTCGTGCGGCGGCTGGCACGCGAGCTCGGCGTCGACCTCCACTCGATCAAGGGCTCGGGGCCGGACGGGCTGATTCTGCGTCGTGACGTGGACGAGGCCGCGCAGGTGCTGAAGGTGCCTCGGGAAGTGAGCGTTGCGCCTGGGCAGTCTGGGCAGCCTGGGCAGTTGGGGCAGTCTGGGCAGTTGGGGCAGTCTGGGCAGTTGGGGCAGTTGGGGCAGTCGGTGCCGGCGCAGTCGGCGCAGTCGGCTGCCTCCGATTCCGCCACGGGCCTCGGGGTCTCGTCCCGCACCCCTATCCGGGGCGTCCGCAAGACGGTTGCGCAGGCGATGTCCCGCAGCCGCTCGGAGATTCCCGAGGCGACCGTGTGGGTCGACGTCGACGCGACCGAGCTCGTGGCCCTCCGCGAGGACCTCAAGCGTCGCGAGCCCGAGCGCGCGCCGAGCCTGCTCGCGTTCATCGCCCGCTTCACCCTCGCCGGCCTTGAGAAGTACCCGGCGCTCAACAGCCGGATCGAGACGGCAGAGGACGGCGGCAAGGAGATCGTCGAGTTCGACGGCGTGAACCTCGGCTTCGCGGCCCAGACCGAGCGCGGACTCGTGGTCCCGAATATCCGCGGGGCCCACCGCATGAGCGCCCGATCCCTCGACGGCGAGCTCCGCCGGCTCACGGCCCTTGCACGCGACGGGAAGGCCGCGCCGAAGGACCTCACCGGAAGCACCTTCACCCTCAACAACTACGGCGTCTTCGGAGTCGATGGGAGTGCCGCCATCATCAACTACCCGGAGGCGGCGATCCTCGGAGTGGGCCGCATTCTCGACCGGCCCTGGGCAGTGGAAGGGCAGCTTGCGGTGCGGAAGATCGTCCAGCTCACCCTCGTCTTCGACCACCGCGTATGCGATGGCGGAACGGCCGGAGGCTTCCTGCGGTTCGTGGCCGACGCCGTCGAACACCCGGGCAGCATCCTCGCCGACCTCTGACGGCCATGGCAGAATCGGACGCACGACCTGACAGACCAGCGTACAAGTAAGGACGTGCGACGTATGGATGAAAGGCGTCAGATGCCTTCCTGGCGCGACCTCGGCGGCGGGACCTACTCGCTCAGCCTCGAGCCGCTCCGACTCAACATCGGCCTCGTTGTGGGCGCCGAACGTGCCCTCGTGGTGGACACGGGGGAGGGGCCGCGGCAGGCGCGGCTCATCCTCGAGGCCGTGCGCGAGAAGACCGAGCTGCCGCTCGTCGTCGTCAACACGCACGCCCACTACGACCACTACTTCGGCAACGCACTGTTCGCCGCCGCGGGGGTCACGGAGTTCTGGGCCCACGAGAACGCCGCTGTCGCGATGGCGGCTCACGGGGAGGAAGCGCGGGCCGAGGTCGCGAGAACCGAAGCGGGCCAGCGCGAGCCTGAGATGGCGGAAGGGCACGGCGATCACACGGAAATCGTGGTGCCCCAGGCCATCGTGCGCGACCAGCCCGTGCTGGTGGACCTCGGCGGACAGTCGGTCACGCTGTTCTACCTCGGCCGCGGCCATACGGACGGCGACCTGCTCGTGGGGACCTCCACCACGCTCTTCACGGGCGACCTCGTCGAAGAGGGTTCCTACCCGGAGTTCGAGGACGCGTATCCGGAGGAGTGGGCTGACTCGCTGCGGCACATCTCCGCCCTCCGTCACCGCTACGAGCACCTCGTGCCCGGCCACGGCGGGCTCTCCACTGACGTCGCCGTGCGCACGATGGCCGAGACGATGGCAACGGCCGTCCGCTCCGCACGTCAGGCGACGAGAGAGACGCCCCACGACGCGACGAAGGCCATCCCGATCCTCCCGTACGGCCCCGAGCAGTCAAGGCTGTTCATCAGCCGCCTCAAGGCGGCAAGCAGCCTGCACTAGAGTTGCTGCGGGGCAGGTACGAAAGGGGCGGGATGGTCGACGACGGTACTCAGCAGCGCACGGACGACGGCGGTGCTCCCGCTGCAGCCCCCGAGCCCGTTCCCTTGTCGCGGCGGGAGCTCCGCCGCCTGCGCGAGGCGGAGGAGGCTGAGCGGGCCGAGCGCGTCCGCGAGGCGGAGCCCGAACCCGTGCTCGCCCGGACCGGGGCGCCGCTGGCGGAACCGGTGTTGGCCGAGCCTGCGCTGCCGGAACCGGTGCAGCCGGAACGGGTGCTGGCGGAACCTGCGCTGCCGGAACCGGTGTTGGCCGAACCTGCCCTGACGGAACCTGCGCGGCCTGAACCGGTGCAGCCGGAGCCGGTGTTGGCCGAGCCTGCGCTGCCGGAACCGGTGTTGCCGGAACCGGTGCTGGCCGAACCTGCCCTGACGGAACCGGTGTTGCCGGAACCGCCGCTGGCCGAGCCTGCCCCTGCGGAGCCGCCCCTGGCCGAGCCTGCCCCTGCGGAGCCGGTGCTGCCGGAGCCGGGGTCCCTGCGGGCGCGTGAGCCGCTCGCGCCCAGACCGTCTCCCCTCCCGCGGCGTCTATCGTCGCCTCAGTCCGAGCAGCCGGCCGGCTTCATCAAGCCCTCGCAGGCTGCGCCCCCACGCGGCGGCCTGCGCGGGTGGCTGTACCGGCTCACGGCCGGCACGCTCAATCTCGGCCCCTCGCCCGCGGAACGCGAGGAGGCGGAGCTCAACCGGCGCATCCGCCGTCGCCTCGAAGGCAGCCGCAACACGGCGCTCCTCTCGATGAAGGGCGGCGTCGGCAAGACCTCGACGACCGTGGGCGTCGGCCTCACGTTGGCGAGCATCCGCTCGGGCAGCGTGTGCGCGATCGACGCGAACCCCGACGCCGGCGACCTCATCGAGCGGGCGCTCGGCGAGGGCGCCTACGAGTCGGAGCGTCAGCTCACGATCACGAAGCTCCTCCGCGAGCTCGGGGACAACGATTCCCGTGTCGCGCTCGACGCCTACCTGCACGAAGTCCGGAGCCTGCGCCTCCTGGCCGGTGAACAGGACCCGGACCTCTCCGACTCCCTCCGTGCCGAGGACTACGAGCGTGTCTACTCCCTCGTCTCGCGGCATTACCAGGTGACACTCACCGACTGCGGCACGGGCGTGAGCCGGCCGGCCATGCGAGGGATCCTCGAACACGCGGACAACATCGTCGTCGCGGCGGGCTTCGCGGTGAGCGGGGCGAAGAGGGCCAGGGACACGCTGCTCTGGCTCTCCGCACATGGCTTCGAGCGCCTCGCGAAGGAGGCGATCGTCGTCGTGACCGACAAGGACGACGTCTCGGCCCGCGTCGACAAGGGCGCCATCGAATCCGCGCTCGCCGGGATGTGCGGCATGCTGATCAGCGTCCCCCACGACAAGGCCGTGGCCGACGGCGACCTCGTCTCCCTCGAGGCGGTCCATCCGGAGACCCGCCGAGCGTACAGGGAGATCGCCGCGGCAATCGTCGACGGCTACCGGTGAGGGTGAATCCCCGAGGCGGTTTCCAGGAGGGGGAGCTGCACGGCTGCCCCCAATAGCAGCCGTGTCGCTCTTGGCAAGACCCCCATCAGTCCCTCTGGCCCAGCAGATTCATCTGCCGGAGGGTTTATCCAATGACTGGACATGTGAAGGCTAGCGTTCCGCCCGCCCAAGGCGCAACGCGGGTTCTCAGGGGTGCGGCTGGTTCCGCCGCACCGCGACCGCGAACAGCCAGGTCGCGGCGATTCCCAGCAGATAGCCGCTGATCACGATGAGTGAGAGTCCCGTCCAGAAGTAGTGCGTCGTGCTGACGACGCCGGAGCCGGGGGCGATGCTGACAAGCATGACGACGGCGACCGCTGTCGCGCCGAGGCCCACGAGCAGTGGAAGGGTGAGCCACACCCGCGAGGATGCCCAGGTGCTGCCGAAGCCGTCCCAAGTGTTCCACCGTGCCCCGGTGCGGAGCACGAGCCACCCGGTCGGGGCCATGCACGCGCCGACGACGAGGAACGCGGCGACGACGTCCGCCGGCCTGTGCCACTGGTTGACGAGGGTCGCCGCACCCGCCGCAACCGCGAACGTCGTGCCCGCGAACGCGACGAAGGGGCGCCTCGCGGGCGAGCACACGAGGAAGACGGCGGCAGCGGCGGAGGCCGCCGCCGTCGTATGCCCGGACGGAAGCGAATTCTCCATGATCGTCTGGATGCCCCGGAAGGGCCGCGTGAAGACGTAGGCCTTGAGCACCTGGGTCAGGATGTTCGCGGCTCCGGCGCCCGCCAACGTGATGAGCGCCGCCTGCCATCGTCGTCTCACGATCGCCGCATAGAGGAGGCCGCCGAGCCCGATGACGACGGCAATCGTCGGCAGCGCGTCGAGGAACCCGAGGGCTGCCTTGGTTGCCTTGCCGTAGACCGCGACGGCTTCGTCGAGCGCCGACTCGTCGATGTACTGGCCGGTCGTAGTGCGGACGAAGAACCAGTAGGTTCCCCCGACGCCGATCGCCGAGGCCAGGGCGGCCACGAGGAAGAGCCCCGGTCCGGCCACGGCCTCGCCGAACGGAGCCGCATGCCGTGCGGAAGCGGGCGTGCCGTAGTTCTCGCGGGTGGAAACCATGGGACCTAGGGTCGCACACGCTGCTGAGCACGCGCTGATGCCGATAGGGTCGAGAGGTGGTTCAGGAATGGTGGACGGACTTCATCAACGGCTTCACACGCACCGGCCCGATCACGGTGCCCGGCTACGAGCTCGTCTGGCTGCTCGTCGGGGCAGCCGCGCTGTGCGTCGTGCCCGTGCTCTGGCGGCTCTTCGGTCGCTTCGTCACGATCGTGCATGAGCTCGGCCACGCCTTCGCCGGACTCGCGACCGGCATGCGCGTCACGGGAATCACACTTCGCATGGACCAAGGCGGGACGACCCTCGGGATGGGCCGGGGCCGGGCGGTGTGGTTCGGCTTCTGGGGCTACCCCGCGCCAGCGGTGGTCGGGGCGGCGCTGGTGTGGGCGTCGTCCCAGGGCTGGGGCAGAGCGGCACTTTCGGCCGCCGTCGTCCTGCTCGTGCTGACGTTCCTCTTCATCCGCAACGTCCAGGGCGTGTTCATCCTGCTCGGCGCCATCATCGTCGTCGGGGCCATCGTGGTGGCGGTCCCCCCGGATTTCCAGGGCCAGCTCACACTCGGTGCCGGTGTTGCGCTCGTGCTTGGCGCGGCGCGCGACTGGTGGAACCTCGTCTCCGTCCACACGAGCCGTCGCCGGGAGCTGGCCAGCTCGGATGCGTTCATCCTCTCTCGGAAGACCGGCGTCCCCGCCGCCCTATGGCTCTTCGCGTTCGCCGTCGTCATCTCCCTGAGCGGCGCCGCGGCGTGGCTTGTGCTAAGGGTGGCAGCATGATGGACACTCCGTCTCCGCTTCCCGCGCTCGCCGAGCTCGAGGCGACGGCCGCCGTCGTCCGCCTTCCGCTGACCGTCAGATTCCGGGGGGTCCTCGAGCGCGAGGCCCTCCTGCTCCGAGGCCCCGCCGGCTGGGGCGAGTTCGCCCCGTTCCTCGAATACGACGACGTCGAATCGTCCCGTTGGCTCGCATCCGCCATAGAGGCCGCCTGGGAGGGCTTCCCGGAGCCCGTGCGCGACACCGTGCCTGTGAACGCGACGGTGCCCGCCGTCGCGGCGGGCCGCGTCCCCGAGATCCTCGCCAAGTACGGCGCGGTTCCCGCAGTGAAGGTCAAGGTCGCCGAGCGAGGGCAGTCGCTCGAAGACGACGTCGCGCGCGTGGCCGCCGTCCGAGACGCCCTCCCAGGCGCCGCCGTTCGGGTTGACGCGAACGCCGGCTGGAGCGTCGACGAGGCCGTCGAGGCACTCACGGCGCTCGCGCCCTTCGGGCTCGAATACGCCGAGCAGCCCGCCGAAGGGATCGAGGGCCTCGCGGCCGTCCGGGCGCGCCTCGCCGCATCCGGCCTCCAGCTCCCGATCGCCGCCGACGAAAGCGTCCGCAAGGCAGAGGACCCGCTCCGCGTCGCCCGCGCCGGCGCCGCGGACCTCATCATCGTGAAGGCCGCACCGCTCGGCGGAGTGCGCCGCGCGCTCGAGATCGTCCGCGAGGCGGGACTGCCCGCCGTCGTGAGTTCGGCCCTCGACACGTCCGTGGGACTCGCTGCGGGCGTCGCGCTCGCCGCCGCGCTCCCGGAACTCCCGCACGCGTGCGGCCTCGGCACCGGCGCGCTGTTCGCGCACGACGTCGCGCGCTCGCCCTTGGTGCCCCGCGGCGGCGTCCTGACCGTCGGGGCGGCGCTCAGTGTTGCAGCGGCGCCCGACCCGCAACTGCTGGCGCAGCACGCCGCCCCCGCTGACCGGCGCACGTGGTGGATCGAACGCCTGCGCCGGTGCTACGGGGTGCTCACGGGGAGCTGACGGGGGCTAGCTGGCGCTGGTCGGATCCCTGCTGGCGCTGGCAGATGAGGTGTGCCACGAGGGCCGTCCAGCCCGTCTGATGCGAGGCGCCGATCCCGGCACCCGTGTCTCCGTGGAAGTACTCGCTGAACGTGGGGTGAGCGTCCCACAGCGGCCCGGACGGATGGTGCCTCGGTGTGCTCGGCCGGCGGCCGCTCTGATCCGGCCGGAAGAGCCGCACGAGCCGCTCCTCGAGTTCCCGCGCGACGTCGCCGAGCGGCAGCTTCACGCCGGACCCGGTCGGGAACTCGACCTTGAGCTCGGCCCCCGAACCCTCGGCATAGTCCGCGAGGGCGTCGACGACGAGGACGTTGACCGGGAACCACACGGGACCCCGCCAGTTGGAGTTGCCGCCGAAGAGCCCGGAGTCGGATTCTCCCGGCAGATACGTGATGCTCATCGGCTGCCCCGCGACGTCGACCGTGAACGGCTCCCGATAGGCGGCGGACAGCGAGCGGATGCCATACGGCGAGAGGAACTCGCCCTCGTCGAGGAGCCGGGCGAGCACGCGTTCGAGCCGGGCGTCATGCAGGACGGCGAGCGTGAAACGCGTGGGGTCCGCGCCTTCGGCTGTGCCGCCGTCGCCCGCCTTCAGAAGGGCACCCGTCTCGTCAGGACGGTGGCGCTGGAGCCAGTGCAGGTTCTGGGCGAAGTCCGGCAGCCGCTTGACCGCCCAGTCGGGCGTCACCGCGACCGCGAGGAGCGGAAGGAGGCCGACCATGCTGCGGATCGGGAGCCGTTCCTGGCGGCCGTCCTCGCCCAGCAGCACGTCGTAGAAGAAGCCGTCCTGTTCATCCCAGAGGGAGACCCCGCCGCTCCCGAAGGTGTCCATCGCCTGGGCGATGGTGAGGAAGTGCTCGAGGAACTTCGTCGCGAGGTCGTCCCAGACGCGGTCGTCCCGGGCGAGTTCCAGTGCGATGCGCATCATGGAGAGGCAGTAGAAGCCCATCCAGCTGGTCGCGTCCGACTGCTCCAGCCGGTGACCGGGCGGGAGTCCCTTCGAGCGGTCGAACGCCCCGATGTTGTCCATGCCGAGGAAGCCGCCCTCGAAGAGGTTGGAGCCGTCCGCGTCCTTCCGGTTCACCCACCACGAGAAGTTCAGGAGCAGCTTCGCGAACACCCTCGTCAGGAAGTGCTTGTCCCGCGAGCCGTCGATGCAGAAGACCTGCCAGGCCGCCCAAGCATGGACGGGAGGGTTCACGTCTCCGAAGGCCCACTCGTACGCGGGGAGCTGCCCATCCGGGTGCATGGCCCATTCGCGGCACAGCAGCACGAGCTGGTTCTTCGCGAAGTCCGGGTCGACGTGGGCGAGTGCGACGCAGTGGAACGCGAGGTCCCACGACGCGAACCAGGGGTACTCCCACTCGTCAGGCATTGAGATGACATCCGCGAGGGCCAGATGGCGCCAACCGGTGTTGCGGCCCCACACCGACTCCCGGTCGGCTGGGGGAGCGGGGAACGCGGGGTCGCCCTCAAGCCACTCCCGCACGGAGTAGCGGTAGTGCTGTTTGCCCCACAGGAGCCCGGCGAAGGCACGCCTGGCCACGAGCGCGTCCTCGGACGCCGAGGGGCCGCGATCACCGGGGACGATGGCGGCATAGAACTCGTCAGCCTCGCGCTCGCGATCCTCGAGGACGTCGTCGAACCCGACGCCGAACGGTTCGAGGGGGAGGGCCTCGCCCGTGAGGCGCAGCCGCACTGCCACGCTTGCCCCCGGGGCGACCGCGGGGAAGTGCCAGCGGATCGCCGCCTTCGTGCCTTCCTCGGCGGGGTTGAGCAGGGAGCGGTCGCCCCGGACGATCGCGGCGTCGATCGCGTTCTTCGGGTGCGGTGAACGGTTCGACGGCGCCCCGAAGAGTTCGACGTCGTTGCTCTCGTTGTCGCAGAACAGCAGCTCGGGTGTGGGGGCGTCGGGCGCAGCGGCGGCAGCCTCGGCGGCGAGCACGTACCTTCCGAGGAACCCGTGCATCGCCTCGACCGCGACGACGCCCCCGGGGAGGAGCTCGGGCGCACGGAGTCGGCGGATCTGGGGCCGGCGGTCGTCGCGCCCCCACGCCCACGTGTTCCGGAACCACAGCTGGGCGACCAGGTCGAGGGGCGCGGGATCTGGACCGTGGTTGGTGGCCGTGATGGTGATGCAGATGTCGTCCGGCGAGGCCTTCGCGTGGACCGTCTCGACGTCGAAGAAGCGGTCCTCCGCCAGGACGCCCGTGTCGGCGAGCTCGTATTCCGGCTCACTCCGGGAGCGCGAGCCGTTGACGCTCACGAGCTCCTCGTAGGGGTACGCGGCCTGCGGGTAGCGGTACAGGGTCTTGGCCCACGAATGGGTCGGCGTCGCGTCGAGGTGCCACCAGTGCTCCTTGACGTCCTCGCCGTGATTGCCCTGGCCGTTCGTGAGCCCGAAGTAGCGCTCCTTCAGACGGTCGTCCCTGCCGTTCCACAGCGCCACTCCCAGATTGAGGAAGCCGAAACGGTCGCATAGCCCGGCGATGCCGTCCTCGCCCCACCGGTACGCGCGGCGGTGGGCGTGGTCGAACGGGAAGAAGTCCCAGGCGTCCCCGTCGGCCGAGTAGTCCTCGCGGACAGTGCCCCATTGGCGACCGGCGAGGTAGGGGCCCCACATGCGCCAGGGATCGGAATCCTCGGGCGACTCGGAAAGGCGGCGCTCTTCGGCGGTGACCGGCATGCGGCCAGTCTGCCATGCACCCCCGCGCGGGTCCCGCTGCGCCGACCAGCCACTTCGCCGAGGCGCCACCCCGCAGCACCGCGAGCCTACGATGGACATGTGACTTCTCTCGGCTCCCTCGACGCCGCCCGCGAAACGGTCTCCGGACTCCTCGCCGGCGGCGTCCGTCGTGTCGTGGTCTGCCCCGGATCCCGCAGCGCGCCGCTCGCGTACGCCCTCGCCGAGGCGGAGGGCCGAGGACTGCTCGAGCTCGTCGTCCGCGTCGACGAGCGCGTGGGAGGCTTCACGGCGCTCGGTGCTGCGCTCTCCTCGGGGCGGCCCACGGCCGTCGTCACGACGAGCGGGACTGCCGTGGGGAACCTGCTCCCGGCCGTGATGGAGGCGAACCACGCGGAGGTCCCGCTCGTCGTCCTCTCGGCCGACCGTCCCGCCGAACTGCACGGCACGGGGGCGAACCAGACCACCGAACAGCTCGACCTCTTCGGCGAGCACGTGCGCTTCGCGACGTCCGTCGCGGCAGGGGAGCCGCCGTCGTCGGCCGTCCGGACCGCGCTGAGCGCTGCGTCTGGGCTCCTGCCGGGGGTCCCCTCGGGACCCGTCCAGATCAACGTGTGCTTCCGGGAGCCTCTTGTCCCACCGGGGGAGTGGGAGCCGGCGACGGCGGGCTGGCAGCAGCCGCCGACCGAGGGCTTCGCATACCGGCGGCCAGCGGTCGCGGCCCTCGGCGGTCTGCCGCCGCGCCGGACCGTCGTCCTCGCGGGGCACGGGGCGGGTCCGCTCGCCGAGGCGTTCGCGGCCGCGCACGGCCTCCCGCTGCTCGCCGAGCCGTCGTCGAACGCGCGCTTCGGCTCGCACGCCGTCGGGCCGTACCGGGTGCTGCTCGATGGGCACCCGGGGGACGGGATCGAGCGTGTCGTGCTGTTCGGGCGGCCCACCCTGAGCCGCCCCGTGACCGCGCTCCTCGCCCGCGAGGGGGTTGAGACCGCGCTGTACCACCCCCGGCCTGCCGCGTGGTTCGAGGAAGGACGCCGGCGCGAGAAGCTCGTCGAGGACCTCGAAGAGCTCTCCGCCTTCGCAGGCCGCGGCGCTGAGGGCTGGCTCGACACGTGGCTTCTGGCTGGCGCGAGTGCCCAGGAGGCTGTCGACCGGCTCCTCGCGAGCTCCCCGCTCTCGGGGCCAAAGCTCGCGCAGCTCGTGTGGCAGCAGGCCCACGGCCAGCTCATGCTCGGCTCCTCGAACGGGATCCGCGACGTCGACCTCGCGGCGCCGCCGTCCGCCGAACCCGGCGCTCGGGTCTTCGCCAACCGCGGCCTCTCGGGCATCGATGGAACCGTCTCGAGTGCGACGGGCCTCTGGCTCGGCAACCGCGTCGAGACCACGCTGTTCCTCGGCGACCTCACGCTGCTCCACGACGTCGGCGGCCTCCTGCTCGGCGTCGGCGAGGCCGAGCCTTCCCTCCGGATCGTGGTCCTCAATGACGGGGGCGGCGCGATCTTCGGGCTCCTCGAGCACGGGCGTGTGGGCGGCGACGAAGCGCGGCCCGGCGCCGGGGCCGCCGTCGAACGGCTCTTCGGCACCCCGCACAAGGCCGACCTCAGGGCGCTCGCCGCCGCGTATGGAATCCGGCACACCACGGTGCGGACGACGGCGGAGGCCGCCTCCGCGCTCGCCGCACCGGGGACCGGGGGCCGCGAGATCATCGAGGCGCGCGTCGACCGCTCGGGGCTCCGGGGCCTGCACGAACGGCTGCGAGCGGCAGTAGCGGAGTCGGTCTCCCCCCAGCACCGCTACGGGTACAGATAATCGCCCCCTGGAGCGTTTCGGGTACGGCTAACGCGCCCCCTGGAGCGTTTCGGGTACGGCTACGCGCGCCTTGGAGTGTTTCGGGTACGGCTACGCGCGCCTTGGAGTGTTTCGGGTACAGATCGTTTCGGCTACAGATGACGGGCAGCCGAACCGCTCAAGCCAAAGGCCGCGGCTCCGTGAGAACGAGAACACTCGTTTCCACGGCGCCGCGGCCTTTACGTGCCGCTTTCGCCTGCCGGTCAGAGGACCTTGCTGAGGAAGCTCCTGGTGCGTTCCTGCTGGGGGTTGGCGATGACGTCGCGGGGGTTGCCCGATTCGACGACGACGCCGCCGTCCATGAAGGTCAGGGTGTCGCCGACCTCGCGGGCGAAGCCGATCTCGTGGGTGACGACGACCATGGTCATGCCGGACTTCGCGAGGTCCTTCATGACGTTCAGGACGTCGCCGACGAGTTCGGGGTCCAGGGCCGAGGTGGGCTCGTCGAAGAGCATGAGCTCGGGGTCCATGGCGAGTGCGCGGGCGATCGCGACGCGCTGCTGCTGTCCGCCGGAGAGCTGGGCCGGGTAGTGCTTGGCCCGGTCGGAGAGGCCGACGCGGTCGAGGAGCTCGAGGGCGCGCTTCCTGGCCGCGGCCTTGTCCTGGCCCTTGACCTGGACGGGGGCCTCCATGACGTTCTCGAGGGCGGTCTTGTGGCCGAAGAGGTTGAAGCGCTGGAAGACCATGCCGATGTTGCGGCGCTGGGCGGCGATCTCCTTGAGGTGCAGCTCGTGGAGCTTGCCGGCCTTCTCGCGGTAGCCGATGAGCTCGTCCTTGACCCAGATGCGCCCGGCGCTGATCGTCTCGAGGTGGTTGACGCAGCGCAGAAGGGTGGACTTGCCGGACCCGGAGGGGCCGATCAGGACCGAGACTTCGCCCTGCTTGACGGTCATGTCGATTCCGCGGAGCACGTGGTGCTCGCCGAAGTACTTGTGCACTCCCTCGATCCGGACCAGGTCTGTGGCCGTCGGGGATGGGGCGGCGTGCCCTGCGTTGGTGGCGGGGGCGCTCATCGTCCGCTCTCCTCGATCGTGGGGCCGGCGGCGGTGGGGCCGCCGGGGATGGCGGTGCCGTTGCCGGTGTCGGACCCTGCGGGGGTTCCCGCGCCGGCTGCCTTGGCGGCGGCCGGGTTCACGGCAGCGGCGGCGACGAGGTTGTCCACGCCCCGTCCGTAGTACTTCTCGATGTAGTGCTGGCCGACCATGAGGATGCTCGTGACCAGCAGGTACCAGGCGGCCGCGACGATCAGCAGCGGGATGGGCTGGTAGGTGCGGTTGGCCAGAGCGTTCGTGACGAACGTCAGGTCGAGGGTGAACGGGACGGCCAGGACGAGCGAGGTCGTCTTGAGCATGCCGATGGTCTCGTTCCCGGTCGGGGGCACGATGACGCGCATGGCTTGGGGGAGCACGATGCGCCACATGATCTTGGTCCCGCGCATGCCGAGGGCTTCGGCGGCCTCGACCTGGCCCTTGTCCACGGACTTCAGGCCGGCGCGGAAGATCTCGGCCAGGTACGCGGACTCGTTCAGGCCCAGGCCGAGGATGGCGGGGATGAAGCCCTTGGAGGGGTCGCTGAGGATGTAGGTCGCCAGCTGGGGGCCGAACGGGATGCCCAGGGAGATGCTCGGGTAGAGCACGGTGACCAGGCCCCAGAAGATCAGCTGGGTGTAGACCGGGGTGCCGCGGAAGAACCAGACCCAGAACCAGGAGGACCAGCGCAGGATCGGGTTGTCCGACTGGCGCATGAACGCGAGGATGATCGCGAGGATGATCGCCAGGAGCATCGACAGGACCGTCAGCAGGAGCGTCCAGCCCACGCCGCGGACCACGTTGACGTCCATGATGTACGCGGCGACGGTGCCCCATGCGAAGCGCGGGTTGGTCGCGAGGCTCTGGATGGCCAGTGCCGCGAGCACGAGGATGATGGCGGCCGCGACCCACCGGCCCGGGTGGCGCACCGGAACTGCCTTGATCAGTTCCGGCGCGCCGCCCTTCGTGGCTTCGGTGGTCTCCGCCTGAGGTGCAGTCATGACAGTCACGAGGAGACGGACGGGTTGACCTCGGACTTGGTGACGGCGCCGTCGGCGTTGTTCCAGGTGTCGAGGATCTTCTTGTAGGTGCCGTCGGAGATGAGCTTGGTCATGACCTTCTGGACGAGATCGGCCATTGCCGTGTCGCTCTTCGCGACTGCGATGCCCTCAGGTGCCATTTCGGTCGTGTCGCCGATCTTCTGCAGGGCGCCGTTGGTCTGCTGGATCGCGTAGCTGGTGACAGGCGAATCCGCGGACATGGCGTCGAGAGCACCGTTGACGAGGCGCGTGTTGAGGTCCGTCTGAGCCGCGAGGGTGACGATGTTGACCGCGCTCTTGCCCGACGAGGTGCACTTGTCGCTGAGGGCCTTGACCTCGTCAGCCTCGGTGGTGCCCGTCTGGACGCCGATGGTCTTCCCGCACACGTCGCTCACGGAGAAGTTCTTCGGGTTGCCCTTCTGGACTGCCCAAGCGACGCCGGCGTTGAAGTAGCTCACGAAGTTGACCGCCTGGAGGCGTTCCTTGGTGATCGTGAAGGAGCTGATGCCGAGGTCGTACTTCGGGCCGAGCGCGGGCAGGATGCCGGTGAAGTCGGCCGTCTGGACGTCGACCTTGAGGCCGAGCGTCGCCCCGATTGCCTTGGCGAAGTCGACGTCGTAGCCCATGGGCGTGTGGTTGTCCGAGCCGCCGAGGAACTCCGCAGGCGCGTAGGTCGTGTCGGAGCCGACGACGAGCGTGCCCTTGGACTTGATCGCGGCGGGCACCTGCGATGCCAGCGAGTCGTCCTTCTGCACCGTGCTGGGATCGAAGCTGGCGGCCGCAGAACCCGAGCTGCTGGGCTGGGCGCCGCCGCCCGTCTCGGACGCATTGGTGCAAGCGGTCAGTGCGAGTGCGCTGGCTGCAAGGACCACGGCGCCCTTGGCGGCGAGCTTCGTGGAGAAAGTCATAGGTCGTCCCTTACTTGGAGGTACTGGCAATCAGGTGCTAGAGCGACATCTATCCTACCGGCTCCCGAGAGCGGTGAGATGTTCGTCACATGCAACTTTCGTTTCCCAATTGGACAACGAATCGCGCTCTCGCGCAAGCCCGTCGGGAGGCGAAGGTTCTGGAACCCCGGACGTGGCTGTCTGCGATGTCAGACTCTTTTGCCGCAGCGGCCTCAGCGCTCGACGCCGAGGGCCTCCAGCATCGGGCGGAACTTGGCCCACGTCTCGGCGAGCTCCGCCTCCGGCTGCGACCCCTCGACGATGCCGCAGCCCGCGTAGAGGCGCGCCGCCGTCGTGCCCTCGAGGACGCCTCCGCGCAGCGCGATGCCGAATTCGCCGTTGCCCGCGCCGTCGAGCCACCCCACCGGCCCCGCATAGGGTCCCCGATCGAGCTCCTCGAGTTCGAGGATGAGGTCGGCCGCAACCTTGGTCGGCGTCCCGCAGACCGCGGCGGTCGGGTGCAGGGCGTTCACGAGCGCGAGCGGCGTCGGGACGTGCCCCTCGATCTCGGCGAGCTCGGCCTTGACGTCCGAGGCCAGGTGGAACACGTTGGGCAGCTCGAGGATGAACGGCTCGTCGTGGGCGTTGAGCGCCTCCGAGAACGGTTCGAGGGCGGTCGTGAGCGACTCGATGGCGATCTGGTGCTCGTGGCGCTGCTTGGGCGAGCCCGCGAGGACCCGCTCCGCGTAGCCCGGGCCCGCGCCGTCGGCGTCCCGGCGGTCGAGCGTTCCCGCGAGCACGCGCGCCTGCGCCGTGCGGCCCTCGACTTGGATCAGCATCTCGGGAGTCGCCCCGACAAGCCCGTCGACCCCGTAGACCCAGCAGTCTCGGTAGGCCGACGCGAGCCGCCGCAGGACCCGTTCGCGACGGATCCCGGCGTCGTCCTCCACGACCACGTCCCGGGCGAGCACGAGCTTTTCGAGCTCCCCAGCGCGGATGTGCCGTACCCCGGACGCGACCGCGCTCATCCAGCGCTGCTCGCCGAGCCTCCCGGGCCGCACCCGGAGGTGCGCTCCGTTCGACGCCGCGGGCGCGGCCGCCGTGATCCAGCGTTCGACGCCGGCCCGCAGCTCCCGCTCGGACGGGCGCCGTCCGTCTGCGGTGAGCTGGGTGGCCCACGCGCGGCCCTCCCGGATTCCGACGACGATCTCAGGCACGACGAGCCGGGATTCGTACTCGGACGTCCTCGAGAAGGCGAACGAGCCGAAGGCGAGCGGGCCCGTGCCGGGGTGCTGGAGCGCGTCCTCGACCTCGGCCTCGAGGGTCTGCTGCTTCCACCACGCTTCGGCTTCGATGAAGCGGTCCGGGCCGGTCGTGGTGAAGCGCATGGCTTCGCCGAACCCGAGATGGCCCTCTCCGCGTCGTACCCAGCACAGGACCTCAGGCCGGTTGACCGCGCTCGCGAGGTCGTCGAGGGGGAAGCTGCCGCGTGCGTCGACAGCACACGGGTCTACAGCGCCCAGATCGACGGTGAGGGCGCGCAAAGGGGAGCTCATGATGGGTCAAGAGTACGCGCTGGCCTCCGGGCGGGCCGCGCCGGGCGCCGCTCGGGCCCCGCGGCGGGCCGGAAGAGCTCGGGCCGTGCCGCCTGGATGCGCTCGAGGTCCTCGAGGACGAAGCGAAGGTGGGCGCGGAGCTCGTCCCGTGCTGCCTCGAGGCGGCCCTCCGCGACGGACTCGACCACGCGACGGTGGTCGGCGACGTACTCGGCGATGGGCCGGTAGCCGCTGAGGCCGAGGTAGCGCGCACGGTCGAGGTGGCCCTTCGCGCTCTGCACGGCCGTCCACGCGGTCTCGTGGCCGGCGATGGCGAGGAGTGCCCGGTGGAACTTCTCGTCGAGCGGGTAGAAGTCCTCCCTGTCCGTGCACTCCTCCTGGGCCGCGAGGATCTCCTCGACTGCGGCGCCCTGTTCCGCCGTCCAGTTCTCGACGCACGCCTCGAGCGAGGCGACCTCGATCGCCTCCCGGACGAACTGTGCCTGCCGGACCATGTCGGGGTCGATGAACGAGACGTAGCTCCCGCGCTGGGGGCGGATGTCGACGAGTCCAGCCTGGGCGAGCAGGAGGAGCGCCTCGCGCACGGGGGTGCGGCTGAGGTCGAGCCGGAGGGCGAGGTCGTTCTCGCTGAGCAGGGCGCCGGGGGCTTCGTCGCCCCGCACGATGAGCTCGCGGATGTGCTCGTACGCGAGGTCGCGGTTCGACGGCGGTCGGGCGGCCGACGGCGGCGGCGTGCCCGGGAGGGACGGGACCATGCGTCCAACCTTAGGCGGGCCGCACGTGCGGGGGCAGGAATCGACAGCACTGGTATGGCAGTGCTTGAATAGGGGGAGCCGTGAACCCCTCAGGAGGAACCCCATGAGCCTGGCCGTCGTCGTCCACGCAGCCGGTGATCTGCGCCTCGACCCCGTCGAACCCCGCGAGCCCGGCCCCCGGGAGGCCCTCGTCTCGATCGAGTACGGGGGGATCTGCGGGAGTGACCTGCACTACGTCAAGCACGGCGCCGCGGGGCTCAGCATCCTCAAGGACCCCATGGTCCTGGGGCACGAGGTGGCGGGACGAATCGCTGCCCTCGGCTCCGAGGTGTCCGGTTTCGAGGTGGGCCAGGCCGTCGCCATCCACCCCGCCATCGTGTGCGGCGAGTGCGAGTTCTGCACGTCGGGCCGGCCGAATCTTTGCGTCAACGTGCACCACCTCGGATCGGCCGCCTACCACCCCCACACGGAAGGCGCCTTCTCCGCCCGCACGGTGGTTCCGGCGAGCCAGCTCCGTGCCGTGCCCGACGGCGTGAGCACCCGTCTGGCCGCGGTCGCCGAACCGCTCGGCGTCGCCATCCATGCCGTGCGCCGCGCGGGCTCGGTCGAAGGCCGGACCGTCCTGGTGAACGGGGCCGGTCCCATCGGGGCCCTCGTCGTCGCCGCCGCCCGGAAGGCCGGGGCCGCACGCGTCGTCGCCAGTGATCTGGCCGTCGGCTCCCTTGAGATCGCGCGCCGCATGGGAGCGGACGACGTCGTCAACCTCGCCGAGGGCGGCACCCTCCCGGACGCCGACGTCGTCTTCGAGGCATCCGGTGCCCCCGTCGCCGTCACGAGCGTCCTGCGTGCCGTGAAGCGCGGCGGGATCGTCGTCCAGGTGGGCAACCTCCCCGCAGGCCTCCTCGAGGTCTCCCTCGCCGAGATCGTGTTCCGCGAGATCGACTACCGCGGGTCGTTCCGCTTCATCGACGAGATCTCGACCGCACTCGAGTACCTCGCCGGCGGCCTCGACGTCGAACCGATGCTGACGCACGAATACCCGGTCGAGGAGGCAGTCGAGGCGTTCCGGGTGGCCGGGGACCGCAGCACGGGGTCCTCGAAGGTCCTCCTGCGGTTCTGAGCGGGTGCGTCCCGAGGCCCGGCGGAAGTTTGGCAGAATGGGCCGGGTGAGCACAGGCAAGAGGGCATCTCTCCAGAAGGTTCCCGGCGACGTGGCGAGCATGTTCGACGACGTGGCTCCCCGCTACGACGTCGTCAATGACCTGCTCTCGCTGGGCCAGACGCGCAGGTGGCGCAAGGTCGTCTTCGACGCGGTCGGCGCGAAGCCCGGCCAGCGCGTCCTCGACCTCGCGGCCGGCACGGGCACGTCCGCCGAGCCCTACGCCGACGCTGGCATCGAGGTCGTCGCGTGTGACTTCTCGCTCGGCATGCTGCGCGTCGGCAAGCGCCGCCGCCCCGACATCGACTTCATCGCCGGCGACGCGACCCGCCTTCCCTTCGCGGACAACTCGTTCGACGCCGTCACCATCTCCTTCGGCCTCCGCAACGTGAGCGAGCCGCACCGAGCGCTGCAGGAGATGCTGCGCGTCACGAAGCCGGGCGGCAGGCTTGTCGTTGCCGAGTTTTCCTCGCCCGTGAACCCGCTGTGGCGCACCATGTACCTCGAATACCTCATGCGCGCTCTTCCGCCCATCGCGCGGAAGGCCTCTTCGAACCCCGACGCCTACGTGTACCTCGCAGAGTCGATCCGCGCATGGCCGGACCAGGACCACCTCGCGGACTGGCTCACCCGGGACGGCTGGGAGGACGTCGAGTACCGCAACCTCTCCGGCGGCATCGTCGCCGTCCACCGCGCCACGAAGCCTGTGCCGGCGGCCGCGCAGTCCGGGCCGGTGGAGAAGATCCGGCGCGCGCGGCGCGCGGCGGGCTGAGGGGCTCATGGAGGTCCTGATCGTCGGGGCCGGGCCCGCCGGCTCGACCGCAGCGCACTACCTCGCGCGTTCCGGCGTCGAGGTGACGGTGCTCGAGAAGACCCGTTTCCCCCGTGAGAAGGTCTGCGGCGACGGGCTCACGCCGCGGGCAGTCCGCGAAATCCAGCTGCTCGGCCTGCCCCATGCGGCCGAGGACGGGTGGCGGCGCAACCGCGGCCTGCGTCTCATCGCCGGCGGCCGCACCGTCGAACTGCCTTGGCCCGAAGGCGGCGGCTTCCCCGACTACGGCCTCATCCGGACCCGGCTCGGGTTCGATGAGGCGCTCGCACGCCACGCCGAAACGGCCGGCGCGAGGATCCTCGAGGGGCACAACGTCGCGGAAGTCCTGACGGACGACGGCGGTCGGGTCGTGGGCGCGCGTGTGCAGCTCCTCGACGAGGACGGCCGCAGGACGGGGGAGACCCGCGACTTCCGCGCCGACGTCGTGCTTGCCGCCGACGGCAATTCCACGCGGGCCGCCGTCTCGCGCGGACTCGCCAAGCGCGACGACCGGCCCCTCGGCGTCGCCTACCGCACGTACTTCCGCAGTCCCCGGCACGAGGACGACTGGATGGAGGGCTGGCTCGAGCTCCCCGGCCGCGACGGCAAGCCGCTCCCGGGCTACGGATGGGTCTTCGGGGTCGGCGACGGCACGTCGAACGTGGGGCTCGGGATCCTCAACTCGTCGAAGGAGTTCGGGAAGCTCGACTACCGGCAGGTGCTCCGCGACTGGACTGCCTCGATGCCGGAGGAATGGGGCTTCACCGAGTCGAACCAGGCCGGGCCCGTGCGGGGGGCGGCCCTCCCGATGGGGTTCAACCGGACTCCCCACGTGGTTCCCGGCATGGCCCTCCTCGGCGACGCGGGAGGCATGGTGAGCCCCTTCAACGGCGAGGGCATCAGCTACGCGATGGAGTCGGGCCGCTACGCGGCGCAGTTCCTCGTGGATGCCGCAGCAGCCCAGCGCTCGGCGGGTCGCGTGCGGCCGGCCGCGGACGACGTCGACCGCCGCCTCCGTGCCTACGCGGACCATGTGCGGGAGCAGTGGGGGAGCCACTTCACGCTCGGCCGCGCATTCGCGGCGCTCATCGGCCAGCCTGCGGTCATGCGCCTCGCACTCCGCACGGGGATGCCGGTCCCGGCGCTCATGCGCGTCGTCGTCCGCCTCCTCGCCAACCTCACCGAAAAACGGGGAGGAGGGCTCGAGGACCGAGCCATCCGGCTCCTCGAGGCGCTCACGCCGGAGACGTCGAACCTTCGGCCCATGACTCCGCCCGCAGTCCGTTTGAACTCGCCCACCCCGGCCGAAAGCTAGGCTTGACCCGTGACGAACACTGAACACAGCTGGACCCACGCGGGGCACGGCGCCGGCGAGAGCGCCGAGCCCGCCCCGACCACGACGGCGATTGCCGCCGGGATCCAGCTGCCTGCCGGATTCGCCGCGATAGCGGAGGACCCCGACCTCGGCCCCGCCATCACGACGAACATGGCCCGCGTCGAGAAGCGTCTCCGCGAGGCCATCGCGAACTCCGACCCCCTCGCCGATGCGACGAGCCGCCACCTCGTCGAGGCCGGCGGCAAGCGGATCCGGCCGCTGCTCACTCTCCTCTGCTCGCATCTCGGCGACTGGACGCGGCCGGAGGTCCTGCAGGCGGCCGCCGTCGTCGAGCTCACGCATCTCGCGACCCTCTACCACGATGACGTGATGGACTCCGCACCGTACCGTCGTGGAGCCCCGACCGCGCACGAGGTGTGGGGCAACACTGTTGCGATCCTCACGGGCGACCTCATCTTCGCGCGCGCCTCGATCCTCGTCTCCGAGCTCGGCGGCCGTGCCCTGTCCATCCAGGCCCGGACGTTCGAACGCCTTTGCCTCGGCCAGCTCCACGAGACCGTGGGGCCGCGTGAGGATCAGGATCCCGTGGAGCACTATCTCTCGGTGCTCTCCGACAAGACCGGTTCCCTCATCGCCGCGTCGGGGCAGATGGGCGCGATCTTCGCCAAGGCCCCTGACGAGTATGAGGAAGTGCTGGTCAAGTACGGGGAGAACGTGGGCGTCGCGTTCCAGCTCGCCGATGACGTGATCGACGTGACCGGAGGGAAGGTGACGTCGGGCAAGTCCGCTGGCACGGATCTCAGGGAAGGCGTGCCCACCCTGCCGGTGCTCCTCCTGAGGCGTGCAGCCAACGGCGGGGACGAGTCCGCGCGCGACGTGCTGCGGCTCATCGACGGCGACCTGTCGAGCGACGCTGCCCTCGCCGAGGCTGTTGCAGCGATCAGCGAGCATTCCGTGACCGCGGACTCGTGGGCTGCCGCGCGGGAGTGGGCGGACGCTGCGAAGGCGGCCCTTTCGCCGCTGCCCGAGGGCGTCGTCAAGCACTCGCTCTCAGCGTTCGCGGACGCGGTGGTGGACCGGCAGGCGTAGCGCCCCGGTACTTGTCCCACGCGTAGCGCCGCACGTGCTGTCACATGTGCGCTTAAACGGTTGGGCCCTGGGTGGCGGCAATGCCGCTATCCCAGGGCCCGTTTCCGTTCGCACCCGAATCCACTGGAGGCTGAAGTGGATCCACTGACAAGTTTATGACAGATCTGTCATATGTCCAGTCCCAACCGTCAATTTATTCTTGGGGGCAGGAAAGGCGCGCCTAGACGTGCTGCTCTTCGTCATCCTCGGCCCCCGAGAAGACCCATTCGAACATGTCGAACGTGAACTCGGAGAAGGTGCCGTCCTCCGACACCCACTCGCCGCGGGCGTTGTTCTTGCGGTAGACGATCGGGTCGGGCACCCGGAGATCCCCGGAGCGCAGGCCCCACGTGAACTGCTCTTCCTCGTCCTCGAGGAACATGAGGAACCCCTCTTCGTCGATCTCGAGTTCCTCGGGATCCCAGAAGTAGTGGTACGCCTCCATCAGCTCGGAGCCTCCGAGCGCAAGGTAGAACTCGCGCAGCGCGAGGGGGATCGTGAAGGCGTGCTCCTCGAGGGCCTCGTCGAGCTCGTCCTCGGAGATCCCATCACTCGGCCTCCACGGATCGCCGAGGTACTTGGGGACAAGCGCGCGGAACTTCTCCAAGAACATGTCGCTCATGACTTCATCCTAGCCGGGCCGCTCTCGCCTGCGGAGGCGGTGGCCGGAGTCGGGCGCGCAGGTAGGCTCCCCCTATGACCCAGCCGTTCCTCGTCGCCTGCGCTCACGGAACCAGCAATCCGGACGGGAAGGCCGCGATCCTCGGGGTCGTGGACGAGCTGCGCGCCGCCCGTCCGGACGTCACCGTGCTGGAGGCCTACGTCGACGTTCACGGCCCCGAGCTGCCCCGCGTCGTCGAGGGCCTGCCAGCGGACGTGCCCGCCGTCGTCGTCCCGCTCCTGCTGAGCGTCGGCTACCACGTCAAGGTGGACATCGGCCGGGCCGTCAAGTCCAGGGAACGGACGACGGCGGCCGCGCCCCTCGGCCCGGATGCGCGTCTCGCGGAGGTGCTCCGCGAGCGCCTCGCCGCGGCGGCACTCGGGCCGGACGACGCCGTCGTGCTCGCCGCTGCGGGCTCGTCGAATCCGGCCGCGGCAGACGACGTCGAACGCCTCGCCGACATGCTCCGGCACCTGATCCCGAACAGGGTCCTGCCCGCCTACGGGGCGAGCGCCGAGCCCAGCGTGCCCGACGCCGTCGCCGAGCTTCGCGCGGAGGAGACCGGCCGCATCGTGATCGCGAGCTACCTGCTCGCGCCCGGCTACTTCCACGACCAGCTCGCCCGCGCGGGGGCGGACGCCGTCGCAACGCCCCTGCTGCCGTCCCCGGAGGTCGCCCGGATCGCCCTCGACCGTTTCGACGCCGCCCTCGCCACGCTGTGAGCACCGGACCCCGGGGCCGGGTCGGGATCGGCTGGCGGGGTCGGCTCGCGGGGTACGTGACGCCAATACGAAGAAATATGTCCCCCGGTGACATCGCATTGCATCTCTCTGGGGACACGCCCGGGGCGGTCCGTACCCTCGAATCATGACTGAAACAGCCCTCACTGCGCGTTCCGGGGCTGCCCGCGGCGGGCAGCGACCCGATCAGCGTGCTGACCAGCGTCCGGGGCAGCCGGGGCGTCCGCGTTCGTCCAAGCCCAACGGGCAGTGGAAGGTCGACGGGACCGAGCCGCTCAACGCCAATGAGGTCTGGAAGCAGGAAGACGGCGGCCTCAGCGTCCGCGAACGCATCGAGAACGTCTACGCCAAGGGCGGCTTCGACTCGATCGACCCCACCGATCTGCACGGTCGATTCCGCTGGTGGGGGCTGTACACCCAGCGGAAGCCGGGCATCGACGGCGGCAAGACGGCCACGCTCTCGCCCGAGGAACTCGAGGACCGCTACTTCATGATGCGCGTGCGCATCGACGGTGGCGCGCTCACGACCGAGCAGCTCCGCGTCATCGGCGGGATCTCCCGCGACTTCGCGCGCGGCTCGGCCGACATCACCGACCGCCAGAACATCCAGCTGCACTGGGTCGAAATCGAGAACGTGCCCGAGATCTGGCAGCGGCTCGAGGGTGTCGGCCTGCACACGACCGAAGCCTGTGGCGACGTGCCCCGCGTCATCCTCGGTTCGCCGGTCGCAGGCATCGCTGCCGAGGAGATCCTCGACCCGACGCCGCAGATCCGCGAGATCGCGGACCGCTACATCGGCGACGAGAGCTTCGCGAACCTCCCGCGCAAGTACAAGACCGCGATCACAGGCCACCCCAGCCAGGACGTGGTCCACGAGATCAACGACTTCGCCCTCGTGGGCGTCGTGCACCCCGAGCTCGGCCCGGGCTACGACCTGTGGGTCGGCGGCGGCCTCTCCACGTCGGCTCACCTCGCGGTCCGCCTCGGCACGTTCATCGAGCCCTCCCGCGCGGCCGAGGTCTGGGCCGGCGTGACGAGCATCTTCCGCGACTACGGCTACCGCAGGCTCCGCAACCGCGCGCGCCTCAAGTACCTCGTGGCCGACTGGGGCGCCGAGAAGTTCCGCCAGGTCCTCGAGACCGAGTACCTCTCCTCGCCGCTGCCCGACGGTCCCGCTGCCGAGAAGCCGACGACGCCGGGCGACCACGTGGGCGTGCACCGCCAGAAGGACGGGCGCTTCTACGTCGGCGCGACCCCGACCGTCGGTCGGGTGTCGGGAGAGGTCCTGCTGCAGCTCGCGGACCTCATCGAGGCGCACGGCTCGCAGCGGCTCCGGACGACTCCGCACCAGAAGATCGTCGTCCTCGACATCGAGGAGAGCCGGGTCGAGTCACTCGTAGCCGGGCTCGAAGAGATCGGCCTCTACGCCAACCCCAGCCCGTGGCGGCGCTCCACCATCGCGTGCACGGGCATCGAGTTCTGCAAGCTCGCGATCGTGGAGACGAAGGAGACGGCAGCCAACGCCATCGACGAGCTCGAGAAGCGGTTCCCGCCCGAGGCCGGCGAGGGCTCGGGCGCGAACGGGCTGCTCAAGCCGCTGACCCTCCACATCAACGGCTGCCCCAACTCGTGCGCCCGCATCCAGACGGCGGACATCGGGCTCAAGGGCCAGCTCCTGCCAGACGGCAACGGCGGCCAGACGCCCGGCTTCCAGGTGCATCTCGGCGGCGGGCTCGCTTCCGAGACCCGTGAAGAAGCCGGCACCGGGCGGACCGTCCGGGGCCTCAAGGTCACTACCGAAGACCTTCCCGAGTACGTCGAGCGGGTGACGCGGCGGTACCTCGCAGAGCGTGCCGACGAGAGCCAGAGCTTCGCGGAATGGGCCCTTGCGGCCGAGGAGGAGGCGCTCCAGTGAGCACGCAGACAGAGGCAGCCAAGCCGAAGGCGCCCAAGCGCTCAGCAGAGGAACTCCGCGCCCTCGCCGACTCCGGTGCAGCGGAGCTCGGCTGGGACGCGTCCGCAGAGCAGGTGATCGCGTGGGTCGCGAGGAATTTCGCCACCGAAGCGGCAGCCGTGGCCTGCTCGATGGCAGACGCCGTGCTGCCCGCCCTCGTCGCCGAGCAGCTGCCCGGCGTCGATGTGCTCTTCCTCGACACCGGCTACCACTTCCCGGAGACGTACCGGACGAGGAATGACGTCGCCGAGAACCTCCGCGTCAACATCGTCGACGTGCTGCCGCGTCAGACAGTGCCCGAGCAGGACGTGGCCGAGGGCAAGGACCTGTTCGCCCGAGACCCAGCCCGGTGCTGCGCCCTGCGGAAGGTCGAGCCCCTGCACCGCTCCCTCGAGGGCTACGAGCTGTGGTTCACGGGTGTGCGCCGGGACGAGGCGCCGACCCGCACCAACACGCCCCTCGTGGTGTTCGACGAGAAGAACGGCCTCGTCAAGGTCAACCCGCTCGCGCCGTGGTCGTTCGACCAGCTCGTCCAGTACTCCGAGGACAACCTGCTGCCCGTCAATCCCCTCCTTGCCCAGGGGTTCCTCTCCATCGGCTGCGCGCCGTGCACCCGCGCCGTGGCCCCGGGAGAGGACCCCCGAGCCGGCCGCTGGTCCGGCACCGACAAGACAGAATGCGGACTCCACGTATGAGCGCTCCCACCACCGCCGCCCCGGCCGAGGCTGCCGCCACGGAGGCCGCGGCCCACCTCGGGCTCCTGGACTCCCTCGAGGCCGAGTCGATCCACATCATCCGCGAGGTCGTCGCGGAGTTCGAGCGTCCTGCAATGCTGTTCTCGGGCGGCAAGGACTCGGTCGTCATGCTGCATCTGGCCGCGAAGGCGTTCTGGCCCGGGAAGATACCGTTCCCCGTGCTGCACGTGGACACGGGACACAACTTCCCCGAGGTCCTCGACTTCCGCGACCGTACCGTCGCCCGGCTCGGACTCAAGCTCGTGGTCGGTTCCGTGCAGGAGTACATCGATCGCGGCGAGCTCCAGGAGCGCGCCGACGGGACGCGCAATCCCCTCCAGACCGTGCCCCTGCTCGACACGATCGCAGCTAACAGGTTCGACGCCGTGTTCGGCGGCGGCCGACGCGACGAGGACAAGGCCCGCGCGAAGGAGCGCATCCTCTCGCTGCGCGACGAGTTCGGCCAGTGGGACCCGCGCAACCAGCGTCCGGAGCTGTGGAACCTCTACAACGGCCGCCACACCGTGGGCCAGCACGTTCGTGCGTTCCCCATCAGCAACTGGACCGAGCTCGACATCTGGCGCTACATCGAGCGCGAGCGCATCGAGCTGCCGAGCATCTACTACGCCCACGAGCGCGATGTCTTCCAGCGCGATGGAATGTGGCGCGCCGTCGGCGAGGTGAGCCTGCCGCGCGAGGGGGAGGACGTCGTCGTCCGCACCGTGCGCTACCGCACTGTGGGGGACATGTCCTGCACGGGCGCCGTCCTGTCGGACGCCTTCACGGTCGCCGACGTGGTCCGCGAAGTCGCGGCGTCGACCCTCACCGAGCGCGGTGCCACGCGCGCCGACGACAGGATCTCCGAGGCGGCGATGGAAGACCGCAAGAAGGACGGGTACTTCTGATGACTGCTGAAGCCACGCTGCCCCCGGCAGCCCTCGAGCAGGGCACCGTGCCCTCCGGAACACTGTTCCGGTTCGCGACGGCCGGCTCGGTCGACGACGGAAAGTCGACCCTCGTGGGCCGACTCCTCCACGATTCGAAGGCCATCCTCGCCGACCAGCTCGACGCCGTGGCCCGTACGTCCGAGGCGCGCGGCTTCGGCGGGGACAAGGCCGAAGGCACTCGCCGGCTCGACCTCGCTCTGCTGACGGACGGCCTCCGGGCTGAGCGTGAGCAGGGCATCACCATCGACGTCGCCTACCGCTACTTCGCTACCGATCGCCGCACGTTCATCCTCGCCGACTGCCCCGGCCACGTGCAGTACACGAAGAACACGGTCACGGGTGCCTCGACGGCCGACGCCGTGGTCCTGCTCATCGACGCCCGCAAGGGCGTACTCGAACAGACGCGGCGGCACCTTTCCGTGGCGGCGCTCCTGCGTGTCCCGCACGTCGTCGTCGCAGTGAACAAGATCGACCTCGTGGACTTCTCCGAGTCGGTCTTCAGGACCATCTCCGCCGACGTTGCCCGGGCCGCGCGAGAGCTCGGGCTGCGCGAGGCGGTCGCCGTGCCGGTGTCCGCGCTCGACGGCGACAACGTCGTGGACCGCTCGGCCCGCACTTCCTGGTACACGGGGCCGACGCTCATCGAGCTGCTCGAGAACCTGCCGGGCACCGACGAACTCGATGATGCCCAAGAGCCGTTCCGCTTCCCAGTGCAGACCGTGATCCGCCCGCAGGGCGCGCTCGCGCCGGGGCTCTCGGAAGCGGAGTTCCGGGACTACCGCGCATACGCGGGCCAGATCACGGAGGGCATCGTCCGTGTGGGCGACCGCGTCTCCGTGGTGACGCCCGGTCAGGCTGCACGCGAGACAACCGTGGCCGGGATTGACGTCGCCGGCCGCTCCCTTCAAGAGGCGGCCGCGCCGCTCTCGGTCGCGCTCCGCCTTGCCGACGAGTTCGACGTCGCCCGGGGAGACACGATCGCAGCAGCGGGCACCCTGCCGGAGAGCACGGCCGACCTCTACGGCTCCCTGTGCTGGCTCTCGACGAAGCCGCTACGCGAGGGTGCGAAAGTCCTCGTCAAGCACGGGACATCAACAGTCCGGGCACTGGTCCGGTCGGTGTCGGGGCGCCTCGACCTCGACACGTTCCAAGTGGCTCCCGCCTCCGGCCTCGAGCTCAACGACATCGGCGAGGCCCAGCTGCGCCTCGCCGCGCCGCTCCCGCTCGAGCCGTACGCGTCGCACCGTCGCACTGGTGCCTTCCTCGTGATCGACCCGCAGGACGGTGCGACCCTGGCCGCGGGCATGGTCCGGGCGCACCCGGGCGATTCCGAGGACGAGCGCTACTGGATCTAGCCCCGTCCTCCCCGAGCCACGGCGCCCGTCACCCCCTGGTGGCGGGCGTCGTCGCCTTCCTGCCCGGTTATCGGCTGCAGACCGTAGGGGATGCGGCGTGTCGCGACCCGACACGCAGGCAGGGCCTGAGAAACGGGCTGGAGCGCCCAAGCAACGCCCCTCGGAGACCGCGCCGACCCTGTGTGACGCCGCGTGACGTACGGTGAACGACCGTGACCGGGCTCTTGGGGCGCCGAAATCCCCTCCCTACGCTGGAACGCATGGTCCGCACCAAGAGCCCCGCGATCCCAGGGCAAATGCCCCGATGTCGGGCTCGTCGCTAGGCCCGCCTCCCGACCTTCCGACCCTTCTCCAGCGAGACCCGAGGACTCACCATGAGCAAGAGCCCTACGCCTGACACAGAGACGCCCCAGCGCGTCCGCATCACCGCCGACACGGACACGGACCGCGCGAAGCGAGGCCGGGGACTGACCATCGGCATCGGAGCCGCCGTCGTCCTCCTCCTTGCAGTAGGCGCCGCCCTGGCGACCGCCCACGCCAACCAGGGGGCGACCCAGCCGAGCCAGTCCGCCGTGGCCCAGACGGGCACCCCCGCGGCACAGCTGAGGCTCGGCTACTTCGCGAACGTGACCCACGCCCCCGCCGTCGTCGGGGTCCACCAGGGCCTGATCGCCGACACCCTCAAGGCCGCCGGCACGAACAGCCTCACGACGCAGGTCTTCAACGCCGGCCCGGCCGAGATCGAGGCGCTCAACGCGGGCGCCATCGACGCCGCGTACGTCGGCCCCAACCCGGCGATCAACTCCTTCGCCCAGAGCAAGGGCCAGTCGCTCGTCGTGGTTGCGGGGGTTGCTGCGGGCGGTGCGCAGCTCGTCGTGCGGCAGGGCATCACGTCGGCCTCGCAGCTCAGGGGCGCGACGCTCGCGACGCCGCAGCTCGGCAACACGCAGGACGTCGCGCTCCGCGCCTGGCTGGCCAAGCAGGGCTACAAGACGAGCCCGAGCGGCGCAGGCGATGTGACGATCGACCCGACGGACAACGCCCAGACCCTCAAGCTCTTCCAAGCCGGGAAGCTCGACGGCGCCTGGCTGCCCGAGCCGTGGGCCTCGCGCCTCGTGCTCGAGGCTGGCGCGCACGTGCTCGTCGACGAGAAGACCCTGTGGGACGGCTCCCAGACCGGCAAGCCCGGGCTGTTCCCGACGACCGTGCTCGTGGTGAACAAGAAGTTCGCGGCAGACCACCCGCAGACGGTAGAGGCCCTCGTCAAGGGCGACGCCGCCGCGATCGACTGGCTCAACAAGGCGAGCGGCACGGAGAAGGTCCAGGCCGTGAACGACGGGCTCAAGGCCGCCGCCGGGCAGGCCCTGCCCGCGAGCGTCGTCCAGAGCGCCCTGGGCAACATCACCTTCACCACCGACCCCCTCGCGGGCGCGTACCCGAAGCTGCTCCAGGACGGCGTCGACGCGGGAGTCTCCAAGTCTGCAGACCTGCACGGACTCTTCGACCTGAGTGTCCTCAACCGCCTCTCGGGCGGGGCCAAGGCCAGCGCCGCCGGACTGGGACAGGAGTAGGAGCGAGACATGTCCGTACTGCTCGAGAACCTCGGCAAGCGCTTCGGCGACGGCGCCCCCGTGCTCGACGGGGTGAACGCCTCAATCGGCGCGGGGGAGTTCGTGGCCCTGCTGGGCGCTTCCGGCTGCGGCAAGTCGACGCTGCTCAACATCATCGCGGGCCTCGAGCGCCCCAGCTCGGGGGCCCTCGAGGTCCCGGCAGATGGGGCAGCGTTCATGTTCCAGGACGCCGCCCTCTACCCGTGGCTCACGGCTCGCGGGAACGTCGAGCTCGCGCTCAAGCTGCGCGGCGTCGGAAAGGCCGAGCGCAGGGCCCGGGCCACCGAGCTCCTCGACCTCGTCCACCTCGGTGAGGCCGCCGACAAGCGCCCGCATGAGCTCTCGGGCGGCATGCGCCAGCGCGTGGCCCTGGCCCGTGCCCTGAGCCAGGACCGCGAGGTCCTCCTCATGGACGAGCCGTTCGCCGCGCTCGACGCCATCACGCGCGACCTCCTCCACGACGAGCTCACCCGGATCTGGCGCGAGACGAACCGGACGATCATCTTCGTCACCCACAACGTCCGGGAGGCCGTCCGCCTCGGCCAGCGCGTCCTGCTCCTCTCCTCCCGCCCGGGCCGCGTGGTGAGCGAGTGGGCCGTGCCCGGCGCGGTGAAGGACGACGCCGCAGCTGCCGCCGCCCTGACGGCCGACATCACCGCCCGCCTGCGCGAGGAGATCCGCCGCCATGGCAAGTAACGTGACCGAACTCGAACCGGGGGCGCACGCCGCGGGAACCACTAGGACCGAGACCGAGGATCTCCGTGCCCTTGAGGCAGGCCTCGACGAGCTCCAGTCCGAGGCCGCCCACCGCCGCCGCGACTGGGGGCGGGTGGCGCTCCCGCTCGGGGCCGTCGTCGTCGTCCTCCTCGTGTGGCAGATCGTGGCGTCGCTCGGCCTCAAGCGGCAGGACCTCATGCCCGGGCCGCTCGACGTCGCCGCGAGCCTCGCCCAGCTGTGGCGGGAGGGCCAGGTCCAGGAGGCTATCGTCACCTCCCTCACGCGCGGGCTGCTCGGCTTCGCCGTCTCGATCGTCATCGGCACCCCGCTCGGCCTCCTGCTCGCACAGGTGCGCCCGCTCCGCCGCGCGTTCGGCCCGCTCATCTCGGGCCTCCAGGTCCTGCCCTCGGTCGCGTGGGTGCCGGCCGCCATCATCTGGTTCGGCCTCACGGACGGCACGGTCTACTTCGTGGTGCTCATGGGGGCGATCCCGTCGATCGTCAACGGCCTGATCGCCGGCGTCGACCAGATCCCGCCGCACTACCGTTCGGTCGCGAAGGTCCTCGGCGCGTCGCGGCTCGAGCTCGCGCTCCAGGTTGTCCTCCCGGCCGCGCTCCCCGGCTATGTCGCTGGCCTCAAGCAGGGCTGGGCGTTCTCATGGCGCTCCCTCATGGCTGCCGAGATCATCGCGGTGGGCGGAAGCCTCGGCTTCGGCCTGGGCTCGCTCCTCGATCAGGGCCGTACGCTGAGCGACATGGGAATCGTCATGGGCGCCATCATCGCGATCCTCGCCGTCGGCATCCTCATCGAGCTGCTCGTGTTCGGGCCCGTGGAGCGGAGGCTCCTGCGCAGGCGCGGCCTCCTCGCGGGGGCAACCCGATGACCGGTCGTGACCTCTTCCCTACCTCCCTGCGGCTCCTCGGGAAGCCCGTCCTCGTCGTCGGCGGTGGGCGAGTCGCCGGGCGCCGCGCCCTGGCGCTCCTCGATGCGGGGGCGGTCGTCACCGTTGTCGCGCCGGAGGCAGGGGACGACGTCGCGCGGCTGGCCGAAGCGGGTCTCGTCACGTGGGTGCGCCGCGGCTACGAGACGGGCGACCTCGACGGCGTCTGGTTCGCGCAGACCGCGACGGGGGTCGCCGAGGTGGACTCGCGTGTGGCCGCGGACGCCGAGGAATGCCGCATCTGGTGCGTCAACGCGGGCGATCACGAGGCCTCCGCCGCGTGGACCCCTGCGTCGGCCCGGGTCGACGACATCACGGTTGCAGTGAACGCCGGGGGAGACCCACGGCGCGCCAAGGCGCTCAAGGACGCGATCGTCCTCGCGCTCCGGACCGGGAGCCTCCCCCTGCGGAGGCAGAGGGCCGCAGCACGCGGCCAGGGACGTGTGGCGCTCGTCGGCGGCGGCCCCGGAGACTCGGGGCTCATCACCGTGCGGGGACGCCAGCTCCTCGCCGAGGCCGACGTGGTCGTCGCGGACCGGCTCGGGCCCCGCGGACTCCTCGACGAGCTCACCGCCGCCGAGGCAGGCGGCCCCCGCGTCGTCGAGGTCGGCAAGGCCCCCGCGGCCCATCAGGCGAGCCAGGACGAGATCAACAGCATCCTCGTCGACGAGGCACGAGCGGGCCATCTCGTCGTGCGGCTCAAGGGCGGCGACCCGTACGTCCTGGGGCGTGGGGGCGAGGAGGCCGAGTTCTGCCGCGAGCACGGCGTGGACGTCGAGGTGGTCCCAGGCGTCACGAGCGCGATCTCCGTGCCCGCGGCCGCGGGCATCCCCGTGACCCACCGGGGGCTCGCGACGGGCTTCAGCGTCGTGACCGGGCACGAGGAGCTCTCCGAGCTGCCGGCTCGGCCAGACCACACGATCGTGCTGCTCATGGGGGTGCGCCGCCTCGCGCACTCCGTACGGCACCTGCTTGCGCACGGCCTCCCCGGCAGAACTCCCGTCGCGATCGTGGAGAGCGGCTGGACCGAGCGCCAGCGCGTCACGATCGGAACGCTCGAGACGATCGTGGACCAAGCCGAGCGCGTCGGCGTCGCGAACCCTGCCGTCATCGTGGTGGGCGACGTCGTGCGTGTGAGCCCCTACGCCGTCGGCTCCCTGCCCAGCACGTCGGCCGCCCATCCGGCGCAGTGAGCGCCCACCGGAACCTCTGAACCCCATCCGAAGGAACAACCCAGTGTCGAACACGAACTCCACCCCAGCCCGAGGCACGGCTGGACGCCCGCTCCGCATCGCCGTCGTCGGCTCCGGCCCCGCCGGCGTCTACGCCGCCGACCTGCTCACCAAGAGCGCGCCCGCCGCGTCGGGTGAGCTCGCGCTGAGCATCGACCTCTTCGACCGCTACCCGGCGCCCTACGGCCTCATCCGCTACGGCGTCGCGCCGGACCACCCGCGGATCAAGGGCATCGTCAACGCGCTCCACAAGGTCCTCGACCGGGGCGACATCCGCTTCTTCGGCAACGTCGAGTACGGGACGGACCTCACGCTCGAGGACCTCCGCCGCCACTACGACGCCGTGATCTTCGCGACCGGCGCGATCAAGGACGCCGACCTCAACATCCCGGGCATCGAGCTCGAGGGCTCCTTCGGCGCGGCAGACTTCGTCTCGTGGTACGACGGCCATCCCGACGTGCCCCGCGAGTGGCCGCTCGAGGCCAAGGAGATCGCAGTGATCGGCAACGGCAACGTCGCGCTCGACGTCGCGCGGGTGCTCTCCAAGCACGCCGACGAGCTGCTCGTGACCGAGATCCCGGACAACGTGTACCGCATCCTCAAGGATTCACCGGTCACTGACGTGCACGTCTTCGGCCGGCGCGGCCCCGCGCAGGTCAAGTTCACCCCGCTCGAGCTCCGGGAGCTCTCGCACTCGCACGACGTCGATATCGTCCTGTACCCCGAGGACTTCGAGTTCGACGAGGCCTCGGACCGCGAGATCCAGACGAACAACCAGGTCAAGACGATGGTCGGCACGCTGACCAACTGGATCGCGGAGCAACCCGAAGACCTCTCCGAGCTCACCGCCTCCCGGCGCCTGCACCTGCACTTCCTGCACAGCCCGGTCGAGATCGTCGACTCGACCGAGACTCCGGGCAGGGTCGCCGGGATCCGCTTCGAGCGCACAGAGCTCGACGGCACGGGCAACGCGCGGGGTACGGGCGAGATCGTCGAGTACCCGGTCCAAGCTGTGTACCGCGCGATCGGCTACTTCGGTTCGCTGCTCCCCGACGTCGAGTTCGACCACACTCGCGGGGTGGTCCCCAACGACGGCGGTCGCGTCCTCGACGCCGAGGGCGCCTTCGTGCCCGGCCTCTACACGACGGGCTGGATCAAGCGCGGTCCCGTCGGTCTCATCGGCCACACGAAGGGCGACGCCCTCGAGACCATCGGCCACCTCCTCGAGGCCCGCGAGGACCTTCCGGTCGCAGCCGAGCCCCGGGAGGACTCTGTCGTCGCCCTCCTCGAGGAGCGGGGAACCGAGTACACGACCTGGGAAGGCTGGCTTGCCCTCGACGCGCACGAGCGCTCGCTCGGCGAAGCCGCCGATCCTGCCCCGACCCACAAGGGGCCGGTCGTGCGTGAGCGCGTGAAGGTCGTCGCGCGGGAGGAGATGGTGGGCATCTCCCGCGAGGGCGCGGCAGTCGCCGCCGGCTAGGCGCGGGAGACCCGCCGCACCGCGAGCGCGAGGTAGAGCTGCACGCGGTCCGCGGTGACGGCGGGGTCGTAGCCCGTGAGCTCGGCGATCTGCGCGAGCCGGTACCGGACGGTGTTCCGGTGCAGGTTGAGGTCGTCGGCCACGGAGGCCACCGACCCGTTGAGGTTGAGGTACGTCTCGAGCGTGTGCACGAGCTCCGAGCCGTGCTGCTTGTCGAAGCGGACGAGGGGACCGATCGCCTCGCCCGCCATGTCAGCGAGCGGGACGTCCTCGCTCGAGAGCAGGAGCGAGGTGAGGCTCAGCCGCTCGGGTTCGTTGACCTCGAGCCCGCGCGCGGCCGCCTCCTTGGCCTCGAAGAAGCTCCAGCGCAGCCCGTTCGGCTTCGTGTAGCTGCCTCCGATGCCGATCGTCGCGTGAATCCCCGCCTCCACGAGGTGGTCGGCGAGACTCCTTGCGAGCTTGGGAGCGCGGCTTCCGTCGTCCTCGACCACGACGACGAGGTCCCGGTCCACCATGGCGGTGACCGCGCCGTCGAGCACCGCGGGCAGTGTGGTGCCCCGCAGGTTCTTGTAGTGGGCGGCGGACTCCGCGAGCAGCACGACGTTCCGCTTGGTCGAATTGACCCCGACCCCCGCGAGGCGGCGCGAGGCCTCGTCCGTGTCGAGGGAGCCGCGTACGACGTCGGCCATCACCTGCCCGGCGAGGGCCCGCTGGGCCTGGCGCTGCTTCGTGAGGTTGTTGAGCTCGACGCTGATGAGGTTCTGGGCGTACCCGATGATTCCCGTGTCGTCGAAGGGCTTCCTGGCCCAGAGCGTGCACGCGTCGCGGCGCCCGGTGGGTACGGGGAAGGGGACCCAGCGGTCCATGGTCGGCGCCCCGGCGTCCTTGCTGCTCGAGTAGAGCTCCGCCGTGAACTGCGTGAGCACGAGCTCGGTGCCGAGCATCCCGCCGAGATGCTTGAGGAGCTCGGGGAGGCCGCCGCCGCTGAGGAGGGAGCGCGCGAGGATCTGGTGGTCGGCGATGAGCTTCTCGAGCTTGGCGTAGTGGTCGGCGGACAGCGAGTCGGCGACGAGCCGGCTGATCGCCATGAACGGGGTCTGGTACGGGACCTCGATGACGGGCAGTCCCCAGCGATTTGCTTCGGCGACGAGGGCCGGCGGAACGCTGTCGTGCCCGAGCCCCACCCCGAAGCCGATCCCGACGGCTCCTGCGCGCTGCAGGACGCGGACGAAGCGCCGCTGCTCCTCGGCCGAACGCTGCCGCACTCCCGTCGTGAGCACGAGTTCCCCGCCGCTGAGGAACATCGACGGATTCTCCTGTTCGGTGACCGCCACCCACGCGATCTCGCGCCGGAGGGGCGCCGTTGCCGAACCTGCGAGCACGAGCCCGAGGCCGGGTGCCTCGAGCAGTGCGGAGAGGGTGAGAGCCATGCGACAACTATAGGGGTTGAGGGCTGGCCGTTTGCACCATGAGCCCGATCCTTTCCAGTGCAATCGGCCATACTCCGTGTGGCCTGCGTCGCCTAGTCTCGTGGGGAGGCCGGAGTGGCCCCGAGAGACCCAGCGAACGAGGAAAGACACCGTGGTCCAGACCTTGCAGAACTTCATCGGCGGCGAGTTCGTGACGCCGACCGGCACCGAGGTGCTCGAGATCGTCAACCCGACGAACGGGGAAGTCGTCGCGCACGCCCCCGTCTCGATCGCGGAGGACGTCGACGCCGCGATGGCGGCCGCTGAGGGCGCCTTCTCGGGATGGAAGCGCACGACGCCGAGCGAGCGGCAGCGTCTCCTGCTGCGCCTCGCAGACGCGGTCGAGGCCGCGAGCGACGAGCTCGTCGAGGCGCAGCACCGGAACACGGGCCAGGTGCGTTCGCTCATCGCCTCGGAAGAGGTCGCAGCAGGCGCGGACCAGCTGCGCTTCTTCGCGGGCGCCGCCCGGCTGCTGGAAGGCAAGTCGGCGGGGGAGTACTTCGAGGGGCACACCTCGTTCGTGCGGCGCGAGCCGATCGGCGTCGTCGCCCAGGTGGCTCCCTGGAACTACCCGTTCCTCATGGCGATCTGGAAGATCGGGCCGGCCCTCGCGGCCGGGAACACGGTCGTCCTCAAGCCCTCTGACACCACTCCGGAGTCGACCCTCGTGCTCGCCCGGCTGATCCAGGGCATCTTCCCCGCCGGCGTCGTGAACGTCGTGCTCGGCAACGGGGCCACGGGCGCCCTCATGGTCGAGCACCCCGTGCCCGGCCTCGTGTCGATCACGGGCTCCGTGCGGGCTGGCGTCGCCGTCGCGACCGGGGCGGCGAAGGGCCTCAAGCGGGCCCATCTCGAGCTCGGCGGGAAGGCACCCGCCGTCGTCTTCGCCGACGCCGACCTCAAGAAGTCAGCCGCCGCGATTGCCGAGTTCGCCTTCTTCAACGCGGGGCAGGACTGCACGGCGATCACGCGCGTGCTGGTCGAGGATGACGCGCACGACGAGTTCGTCCGGCTCCTGGTCGAGCACACCAAGACCCTCGAGACGGGCCACGAGGACGACGCAGAGAACTACTTCGGACCCCTGAACAACGTGAACCACTTCAACGCCGTCACCCACGTCGTCGAGGCGCTTCCCGAGTACGCTCGGGTCGAGACCGGCGGCCACCGGACGGGGGAGAAGGGCTTCTTCTTCGAGCCCACCGTCATCACGGGCGTGCATCAGGACGACGACGTCGTCCAGAAGGAGACGTTCGGCCCGGTCCTCACGGTCCAGAGGTTCACGAGCGAGGACGAGGCCGTCGAGCTCGCGAACGACGTCGAGTACGCCCTCGCCTCGAGCGTGTGGACCTCGAACCACGGCCGCGCCATGCGGCTGGCCCGCGACCTGGACTTCGGCGCGGTCTGGATCAACACCCACATCCTGCTCACGGCGGAGATGCCCCACGGAGGCTTCAAGCAGTCCGGGTACGGCAAGGACCTCTCCATGTACTCGGTCGAGGACTACACGCGTATCAAGCACGTCATGAGCAACCTGGACGCCTGAAGGCGCGGAAACGCCTGAAGCCGCCGGAAAAGCTTGGAAAGGAACCACTCAATGGACATCACGTACCGTCTCGAGCAGAAGCGCAGGGTCCTCGGGGACTTCCCCGGCCCCAAGTCCCTCGAACTCGCCGCCCGCCGCGCGGCAAGCGTCGCCAAGGGCGTCGCCTCCTCCGTCCCCGTCTACGTCGCAGACGCTGACGGCGGAGTGATCCACGACGTCGACGGCAACTCGTTCATCGACCTCGGCTCCGGCATCGCGGTGACGACTGTCGGCGCGTCGGACGCCGCCGTCGTCGGCGCCGTCAAGGAGCAGGTGGAGCACTTCACGCACACGTGCTTCATGGTCTCCCCCTACGAGGGCTACGTGGCCGTTGCCGAGAAGCTCAACCGGCTCACGCCCGGCGAGCACGAGAAGCGCACCGTCCTGTTCAACTCCGGTGCGGAGGCCGTCGAGAACGCCGTGAAGATCGCCCGTGTCGCGACCGGCCGCGACGCCGTTGTGGCGTTCGACCACGCCTACCACGGCCGCACCAACCTCACGATGGGCCTCACCGCGAAGGCGATGCCCTACAAGCACGGCTTCGGCCCGTTCGCCGGCGAGATCTACCGCGCCCCGATGAGCTACCCGTTCCGCGAGGAGAACCCGCAGATCACGGGCAAGGAAGCCGCCGAGCGCGCGATCCTCCTGATCCAGAAGCAGATCGGCGCGGACCAGGTTGCGGCCATCATCATCGAGCCGATCCAGGGCGAGGGCGGCTTCATCGTCCCTGCGGACGGCTTCCTGCCGCGCATCGCCGAGTTCGCCAAGGAGAACGGCATCGTCTTCATCGCGGACGAGGTCCAGTCGGGCTTCTGCCGGACGGGCGAGTGGTTCGCGGTGCAGCACGAGGGCGTTGTCCCGGACCTCATCACGACGGCGAAGGGCATCGCTGGCGGCATGCCCCTCTCGGCGGTGACGGGTCGCGCTGAACTGCTCGACGCCGTCCACGGTGGCGGTCTCGGCGGCACCTACGGCGGAAACCCGGTGGCCTGCGCGGCAGCGCTCGCCGCGATCGAGACGATGGACAGCCAGGACCTGCGCGGCCGGGCCCGCGAGATCGAGGCGACGGTCAAGCGCCGCCTCGGCGCGCTGCGCGACGAGCTCGGCGCCGACAGCATCGTCGGCGACCTCCGTGGGCGCGGCGCGATGCTCGCGATCGAGTTCGTCAAGAAGGGCAGCGCGACCACGACCAAGGAGCCCGACGCGGACGCGACCAAGAAGATCGCGGAGTACTGCCTCAAGGAGGGTGTCATCATCCTCACGTGCGGCACCTACGGCAACGTGATCCGCCTGCTCCCGCCGCTCGTCATCAGCGACGAGCTGCTCGCCGACGGCCTCGACGTGCTCGAAGCGGCGATCCGCGCCAACTCCTGACGATCCGGCTCGGCCGCCCCGGGCTGCAGACGCGAGGACCACGCGCCTGCAGCCCGGGGCGGCCTCTCGTTTCTGTGACGTAGAGTCGGCTCCATGCGGTATGTCGTCGGATACCAGTCGGACGAGCGCGGAGGGGACGCGGTCGCTCTCGGCGTCGCCATCGCCCGGGCCCAGGGCGCCAAGCTGGACATCATGCTCGTCCTCGACGAGGACGCACCCTACGTCGCCGTCGATCCGGACGGCCCTCGCGGCAACCCGTTGGAGCAGCTCGTCCTGACGGCCCAGCGCAAGGCTTTGGCCCTGGTCCCGGAGGACGTCGACGCTGAGTTCCACGTGCGACGGGGAACCTCGGCTCCGGCCGTCCTCATCGAGGCCGCGGTGGAGTTCGAGGCCGCACTCATCGTGGTCGGCGCGGCAAGCAACGGCCTGTTCAAGCGCTACACGGTCGGTACGGTGGCCAACGCGCTCCTCCACGCGTCGCCGGTCCCCGTGGCCCTTGCGCCGCGGGGCTACACCCGCACCGACCCCATCCAACGGCTCACGGCCTTCATCGGCCACAGGCAGGGCGCGGATGCCGCGGTCGATGTAGCGCTCGTTGCCGCGGGGCGCCGCGACGTTCCACTGCGCCTCGTCTCCCTCGTGGAGCTCGACGAGCGGGGAGAGCACGGCGAGAACGTCAACGCCGCGCATCGCCACGCGAACACCGTCCTCGCAGACGCCGCGCACCGGTTGCCCAAGGGCCATGAGGCAAGTGTCGAGGTGGCGCACGGGCGCACTTTCGAGGAGGCCGTCGACAGCATCGACTGGCTCGAAGGGGAGCTCGTGATCATCGGTTCGAGCCGGCTCGCCCAGAAGCGCCGCCTGTTCCTCGGCTCCACAGCGAACAAGATCCTGCGAGTGCTCCCGGTCCCGCTCGTCGTCGTGCCCCTCGAATACGAACGTGCGGAGTCCCACCCGCTCGGCTAGCTTCTGGGACCGGCGCAGCCGTCCGCAGCGGCACCGCCGTCCTCAAGCGGCATAGCCGTCCCGCAGCGGCACAGCCGTCCCGCACGCCCGACGGTTCTGCCGTCGAAGGACGGTCGAAACCCGCCTTGCCAGGAACCAGGTCACAGGCCGGGATCGGTCACAAGCCGAGACCGGTCCCAGGCCAAGACCAGTCACAACGCGAGCCTTCGGGCCCGCTTGAACGCCGCAGCGACCTTCGCCGGTATAGCGCCGGGAACCGAAAGCTCGGCCCAACGGGCTCGGACGAGCGTCCACCCTTCCGCGACGAGGGCATTCTCCCGACGGCGCTCGGCGAGAAGGACAGAAGGAATTGGACGATAGTCGAAGTACTTGTTCTCGCCGTCGAACTTGAGAATCACCATCACGTCCGGCCACGCGAAATCAGCCCGGAAGGTGCCCTCGGCCGTGCGGATCTCGAATTGGAGCTCGGGCGAGGGGAGGCCCGCGGCGGCCAACGCCAGTCGAGTCCGGGTCTCGCCCGGCGATTCGGAGCGGGGATCCAGCACGCCGAGAAGCTTTTCGAGGCGACGTGATCCTCGAGCCGATCCCGTCCGTTCAGCGGCTGCGCGGATCCCCTCGACCGTCGCACCCATCCGCAGGGCATGGTCTCCGATGATGGCGGCCCGCTCAAGGTCGCTGGTTCTCGCGCAGTCCAATACGGTCCGCTCGAGCGTCGTCGCCCGGGCAACGTTGCCCGAGCTGAGGTGGATCGCAGTGATGTCCTCCTCGGGCAGTCGAAGGCGGTGCGGCATCACGTCGGAACCGTGGCTCGCCCTCGACGCCGAGTAGGGGACGGTCACATGGACCTGCTCGTCCCTGTCCCAGGTCGAGCAGCGCCGCAGTCGAGCGGCCGAGACATGGCTGTAGACGGATTGGCCGCGGGTAGCCAGCCAGTGGGCCTCGATGCGGAACCGATCGCGCTCCCACGGGGAGAGGGCCAGCCAGAGGTCGCGACGCACGTACACACCCCGACGGACGCGCAAGAGGATCCCTTCGCGGACTGCGGCTGTGAGGGCCCGGTGGTCGACCCCCGCCACGCGAAGCTGATTCGACGATGCAATCCCCTCCGCGGGCCATCGAGAAGCGAGCAGTTTCGAGAGCTGGTGTGAAGACATGGCGCCAGTCTCGTAGCGCTCGGGTCGTCGAGGGAGCGAATCGTGGCTCTATGTGGACAACGGCCGTCTGTGGACAACGCACGTATGTGGGCAACGACCGTCCCTGAACGGCATAACCGTCCCGCACGCTAAACGGTCATGCCGTTTCGGGACGGTTATGCAGCTGCGGGACGGTTATGCAGCTGCGGGACGGTTATGCCCCAGAACGCCGGCTAGGCCCTCTGCGTTCCTGCGGCGGCACTGTCCCGGGCGGCGCGGACTGCCGAGCGGCGGCGCCTGCCCGCGAGCAGCATGTCAGCGGTCAGCACCACGAGAGCGAGCCAGACGATCGCGAACCCGGCCCAACGCTCCGGGCCCATGTGCTCGCCGAGGACGGTCACGGCGAGGATGAACTGCAGGAGCGGCGTCATGTACTGGAGCATGCCGATCATGGTCATCGGGAGCCGCCGGGCCGAAGCTCCGAAGAACAGCAGGGGGACTGCCGTGACGATGCCGCTCGCCGCCAGGAGCCAGAAGTGCCCGGGCCCGTTGCCGGTGACCGTGAGGGTTCCCGCCGCGCCCAGCCATGCGACCGCGACGAGGGCGAGCGGCGTGAGGACTACGGTCTCGACGGTGAGGCTCGTGACCGCAGGCACGGTGGCGCCGACCCGGTTCTTGACGAAGCCGTAGAAGCCGAAGCTGAACGCGAGGATGAGGGCGATCCACGGCACGCGCCCGTAGGCGACGGCGAGGACGATGACGGCCACGAAGCCGATGACGACGGCAGTCCACTGCAGCGGGCGCAGCCGCTCCTTGAGCAGGATCACGCCGAGGAGCACGCTCACGATGGGATTGATGAAGTAGCCGAGGGACGCCTCGATCGCCTGCCCGCTCAGCACGCCATACGTGTACGTGAGCCAGTTGATCGCGATCAGAACGGCGGCGACCGCAAGGATCCCGAATCCGCGCCGGGACCGGAAGACTGCCGCAAGCGAACCCCATGACCGGGTCACCGCGATCAGGACGAGGCACACGACGAGCGAGAACAGCACGCGGTCGGAGACGATCTCCACGGGGCCCGCGGGCGCCAGCGTGATGAAGTAGAGCGGGAGGAGCCCCCAGAGCCCATAGGCTCCGATGCCGTACAGGAGACCCGCCCCGGTGCGGGGAGCTTCCGTCGGGTCCGTCTGGGGACTGTTCTGGGCGGCCCGTTCCTGGGCGCCGTTGTTGCCGTTGTTCTGAGCGGGAAGGTTCTGGGCGGGCGGCTTCACGGTCACGACCGTACAACGGGATTGCTCCTGTCAGGTATTCCGGCGCCCCCAGACGCCCGCGGCGCACAGGTGGAGCGCGACGGCGGCCGCGATGGCACCGACGGCGACGAGCGAGACGAGCACCACGAGCTGCACGATGGCGGCCTCGACTGGACTGGCCCCGCCGAGCATCATTCCGACGAAGGCCCCTGGGAGGGTCACCGTGCCGACCGTGCGCGTCTGGTCGAGGGTCGGCAGAAGGCCTTCGCGCGCCGTGTGCTGCGAGACGAGGAGGCGCGCGGGCCGCCATTCGAAGCCGAGCGCGACGGCGGCCTCGACCTCTCCGCGCCGCACCTCCAGCTCGGCGAGGACCCGACGTCCCGCGAGGCTCGTCGTCGTCATCGCCCCGCCGACCTGCTGCCCGAGGAGGGCGATGAGCGCGAGCCCGTTGAAGGGCAGCACTCCCGTGGCAAGCAGGATGACCGCGGCCGGCAGCACGCTCGCCCCGATCGGGACGGCGGCCCACCACCAGCGTGGCGGATCGATGCGCCTGCCCGAGGTCACGACGGCGACGGCGAACATCACCAGGGCGAACACGAGTGCGAGCCAGGGGTTCTGGCCGAGCTGGGAGACGAGGAGGGCGACGACGGCGAGCTGGACGACGGCGCGCACGCTCGCCGTGACCGGAGGGAGCCACCCGCCGTCGAGCGCCCAGCGGTGCACAGCGGCTGCGAGCGCGGTGAGGAGGACGACGGCGACGACGACTCCGGGCCCCAAGCCTAGAAGCGTCGAACTCTGCACCCGAACTACAATAGGAGGCTGCGTGCCCAACACGGCGCGCCCGCTGCCGGAAGGATGCCCACGTGACCAACGTCTCTGCCCGACCCCTGCGCGTCGCCGTCATCGGCGCCGGGCCAGCCGGTGTCTACGCGGCAGACATCCTCACGAAGTCGAACGAGGTCAAGGACGGAGACGTCGAGGTCAGCATCGACCTCTTCGACCAGTACCCGGCTCCCTACGGGCTCATCCGCTACGGCGTCGCGCCGGACCATCCCCGCATCAAGGGCATCGTGAACGCGCTCCACAAGGTCCTCGACCGGGGAGACATCCGTTTCATCGGCAACGTGACCTACGGCCGAGATCTGACCCTGAGCGACTTCCGCCACCTCTATGACGCAGTCATCTTCGCGACGGGCGCGATCAAGGACGCAAGGCTCGACATCCCGGGCGCCGACCTCGAAGGCTCCTTCGGGGGTGCCGACTTCGTCTCCTGGTACGACGGGCACCCCGACGTGCCCCGCGACTGGCCGCTCGATGCCAAGGAAGTCGCCGTCCTCGGCAACGGCAACGTCGCCCTCGACGTGGCCCGCATGCTGTCGAAGCACGCCGACGACCTGCTCGTCACCGAAATCCCCGACAACGTCTACCAGGCGCTCAAGCGAAGCCCCGTCACGGACGTCCACGTCTTCGGCCGCCGTGGCCCGGCCCAGGTCAAGTTCACACCGCTCGAGCTCCGCGAGCTCTCGCACTCGCGCGACGTGGACATCGTGCTGTACCCCGAGGACTTCGAGTTCGATGAGGCCTCGGACGAGGCGATCCGCACGAACAACCAGGTCAAGACGATGGTCAACACTCTCGCGAACTGGATGGCCGAGGACCAGGACACGGGGGCCTCGCGCCGCCTGCACCTGCACTTCCTCCACAGCCCCGTCGAGATCTACGACTCGCCGGAGACGCCGGGCAGGGTCGCGGGGATCCGCTTCGAGCGTATGGAGCTCGACGGGACGGGCAACGTGCGCGGCACCGGCGAGTACGAGGACTACCCGGTGCAGGCCGTGTACCGTGCCATTGGCTATCACGGCTCCGAACTCGCCGAGCTCGAGTACGACGTCCACCGGGGCATCATCCCGAACGACGGCGGGCGCGTCCTCGACGCGGAGGGGAAGCCGGTTCCCGGGGTGTACACGACCGGATGGATCAAGCGAGGGCCCGTCGGGCTCATCGGCCACACTAAGGGCGACGCCCTCGAGACGATCGGCTGCCTGCTCGAGGACCGCGACTCGCTCGAGCCCGCGGACAACCCGGACGAGCACGCGATCATCGCGCTGCTCGAGGAGCGCGGCGTCGAGTACACGACGTGGGAGGGCTGGAACGAGCTGGACGCCCACGAGCGGGCCCTCGGCGAGAAGTTCACGGCCGAGTCCGCTGAGCGCGGGACCACGGTGCAGCGCGAGCGGGTCAAGGTCGTACCGCGCGAAGAGATGGTGCGGATCTCGCGGAAGAACGCGGGCTAGCGGATCAAGCAGGGCTAGCGGATCGAGCACAGGATAGCGGATCGAGCACGGGCTAACCCGGTTCACACGGGTCCCGTCCTGACCCGGGAAGTCCGTGGCCGCGAGGCGTCATAGAATCGGCGGAGCGAACTCCAACGTCATTGCGACCGTCGAGCCGGAAGGACGTTCCATGGCCGCGAGCGCCGACTCCGAGGCACTGCCCCCAGCGACGAACAGCTGATTGCCGAGGTCCGCGCGGGGGCGACCGAGGCGTATGCGCAGCTCTTCGAGCGCCACCACAGCGCCGCCGTCGCCCTTGCGCGCCGGTATGCCCGCAACGCGAGCGACGCCGAAGACCTCGCCTCCGAGGGCTTCGCCAACGTGCTGTCCGCTCTGCGAAGCGGTTCGGGCCCCGAGGCCTTCTTCCGCGCGTACCTCTTCACCTCCATCGCCCGGCTCGCGACCCGGGGCAACGTCAAGGCCGGGCGGCAGACACCGAGCGACGAGATGGAGCGGTACGAGGGCGAGCAGCCCTACGAGGATCCGGTCCTCGAGAGCTTCGAATCGGACGCTGTCTCAGCGGCCTTCAGCGCGCTCCCCGAACGGTGGCAGGCGGTGCTCTGGTACACCGAGATCGAGGGGATGCGGCCGGCTGCGGTCGCCCCGCTCCTCGGGCTCTCACCGAATGCCGTCTCCGCCCTCGCCCTCCGCGCCCGGGAGGGTCTCCGCCAGGCCTACCTGCAGGCGCACGTCGGGAAAGCAGCGGTCGACGACGGGTGCGCGCCGTTCGCGGACCAGCTCGGCGCCTACGTGCGGAACGGGTTGAGTCCCCGCAAGGCGAAGAAGGTCCGCGAGCACGTCGAGTTCTGCCCCCGCTGTTCCGCGGCCCTGCTCGAGCTCGACGATGTCGGCGTCGGCATGCGGGCTGTGGTCTTCCCTCTCGTGACCGCACTGCCGTTCGCGGCGCCGGCGGCGGGGAAGATCGTGGGCGGGGGTCTTGCGCTGGGAGGCGGCGAGTGGCTCCGTCGGGCCGTCGGCAAGGTCGGCGCGGGGAATCTCGTCCTGGTCGGCGCCGCCCTGGCCATGGTCGTCGCGGGCGGCGTTGCCGTCGCGTCAATCGGGTGGTTGCCCCCTGATCCGCTCGTCGACGCAGCCCGCCCGTTGGGTTCCGCGTCGTCGAGTGCCAGCGTCCTGCCCGAGGCCCCCGGTTCCGGCGCCTCCGGCGTTCCGGCTGAAGAAGCGGTGCGGGCCGGGGAAGCGGTGCGGGCCGGGGAAGCGGTGCCGTCTGAGGAAGCAGTGCCTATTGAAGAAGCAGTGCCTGTTGAGGAAGCAGTGCCTGTTGAAGAAGCGGTACCGGCTGAACGGGCAGCCCCGGCGCGACCGCTTGCGCGACGCCTTCCTCCTGCCGCGCCTGTCCAGGCGCCTGTCCCGGCGTCTGCACCGGTCGCTACAGGGGTCCCGACACGTATCCCGGCACCTCCAACGGCGCCGGCTCCCTTCGCCCCCACGAGCCCCACGCTGCCGAGGCTCCCGCCGAGCCCGACGGCGGTTCCGACGGCGGTTCCGACCCCAAGCGCTGCCAGCTTCCCGTACACCCTCGCGGGGACGGTCTCGCATGCTTCGGGAATGCCGAGCACGGACTCGGTCCAGCTCAGGGCGAATCTGGCGCGACAGCCGTCCCAGCCCACCGAAGTGGTCGTCAGGATCCGCTACGGCTCCCTCGACCAGCCTGCGTGGTCGGCGCCGTGGTCGTGCTCGCCGTTCCTCGACGTGACCGTCCCCTCGACAACCCTCACGTGCGTAGCTCCGTTCGGCGGCGGTCCACAGCTCCCGGCGCTGACCCTCGCGTGGGGGACGGCCACCCCTCCGGGCATCGGCGGCGAGGCCGTCCTCGAGGAGCTCCTCACCGGAGCTGCAGTCTCCAACCGCTGGACCTTCTGACTAGAGGATCACCGCAGAGGCTCAGGGGGCGCGACGTCGGCTTCCGCATGGTGAGACGATTTGATCGTCCCATGGAGTGGACTCCTAAGGTTAACGGGTTGTTCTGGCCTAGCCGGGTTCGTTGCCCGCGGCCCCATCACCCGAGCCCCAGGAAGACGATGCAGATCCTTCGCACCAAACCCATCGAGCAGTCGCTCGCCGATTCCGACGAGCCGGGGAGGCGGCTCAAGCGGTCGCTCAGTACCTGGGACCTCATGATCATGGGCATCGCCGTCGCGGTCGGTGCCGGCATCTTCTCGGTGGGCGCAAAGGCCGCCGCGAGCTTCGCCGGACCGGCAGTGACCGTCTCGTTCGCGATCGCTGCCGTCGCGTGTGCGCTGGCCATCATGTGCTATGCCGAATTCGCGACCGCGATCCCCGTGGCCGGCTCCGCCTACGTGTTCACCTACGCCACGATGGGCGAGCTCCTCGCATGGATCATCGGCTGGAACCTGATCCTCGAGCTCTTCACGGCGGGTGCCGTCGTCGCGAAGTACTGGGGTCTCTACCTGAGCAAGGTCTTCGCCCTGGTGGGGCTCGACGTCCCTGCCAGCATCCAGCTCGGGCCGGTCGAGCTCGTCTGGGGCCCGTTCCTGATCGTCGCAATCTTCACGGACCTGCTCGTCCTCGGGACGAAGCTCTCCGCGCGCGTCGCGAACTTCTTCACCATCGTGAAGATCGCCGTCGTCCTCTTCGTCATCGTCGTCGGATTCATGTACGTCAAGGCGCAGAACTACGCCCCCTTCGTTCCCGCGTCGGTGCCCTCGCACGCATCGGGGGGCACGGCGGTCCTCCAGCAGTCCCTCTTCGCCTTCGCGACCGGCTCGGCCCCGGCGCAGTACGGCCTCTTCGGCGTGTTCGCGGGTGCTGCGCTCGTGTTCTTCGCGTTCATCGGCTTCGACGTGGTCGCGACGAGCGCGGAAGAGGTCAAGAATCCCCAGAAGACCCTGCCGCGCGGCATCTTCGCCGGACTCGCCGCTGTGACGCTGCTCTACATCCTCGTCTCGCTCGCCCTGACCGGGATGGTGCCCTACACGACGCTCGCCGCAGCGGACCAGCCCACCCTCACCACGGCGTTCGAGGCCGTCGGCAACACGGGTGCCGCGAAGGTCATCGCGTTCGGCTCGCTCGTGGGCCTCACGACCGTCATCATGGTCCTGCTCATGGGCTTCGCGCGCGTTGTGCTCGCGATGAGCCGTGACGGACTCCTGCCCCGCGCGCTTTCGGTCACCTCGGAGAAGCGTTCGACGCCGGCCCGTCTCCAGATCCTGTGCGGCGCCCTCGTCGCCCTCGTCGCGGGCCTCACGCAGGTCGATGTGCTCGAAGAGATGATCAACATCGGCACGCTCTCGGCCTTCGTCGTCGTGAGCCTCGGGATCATCGTCCTGCGCCGGCGCCGCCCCGACCTCAAGCCCTCGTTCCGGGTGCCTTTCGGAAAGGTGATCCCGATTGTGTCGGCCGTCCTGTGCCTGTACCTCATGACCAACCTCGCGGTCGAGACCTGGATCTACTTCGCCGGCTGGCTCGTGGTGGGCCTGATCATCTACTTCTCCTATGGACAGCGCCACTCGCGGCTCAACGAGCGCTTCGCTGCGGCGCGGGAGGCGGTTGCGCCGGCGGCCGCAGAACGTGTCCCGAGCCGCGAATCCTGAGAGGCCCGCTGTAGGATCTTCGCAAGGGGACACACAGTCGGCACATCCGATTACGCGTTTGTGATCGGTAGCAAGGAATGGTTTATGGCAAGACCGCCGCGGCCAGAGCGGAAGACGGAGCTGCTTGAGCAGATTCTCGAATTCCTACTGGACAAGACGCTTGCAGACCTGACCTTCCGGAGCCTCGCCGACGGGCTGGGCATCAGCAGCTACGTCCTCGTCTACCACTTCGGGAACCGCGAGCAGCTCGTGTCGGAGATCATCCGCGGCATCGAGTCCCGCTTCGACCGGCTGCGCCCGGGCCCCGAGCATCTTGGCCTCTCCGAGCTGGTCCTGTGGTCCCGCGCAGTGTTCGAGCAGTCGCTCGAGAACCGCGGCCGCCAGCTCCAGCGGCTCGAGTTCGAGGCAGCCGTCCAGGACGCGGTGGCGGAGCGCGCCCGGGGGAACTCGGTCGCAGGGTACCTCGGCTGGTGCTCCTTCCTCGCGTCGTGGCTCGAGGAGGAGGGCCTCCCGGCGAAGGAGGCCGCAGTGCGGGGACGTGCGTATGTCGCCTCCGTGATGGGCATCCTCTACGACTACGTCATCTGCGCCGACCGCGAGTCGGCGAGTGCGTCGTTCGAGATGCTCACCGACGCGTTCATCCGGCAGCTTGACGCGGCGCGCCCGTCATTCGAGGGCCGGGCATAGACCAACGCCGTACGCCGAAGCGGAACGGCCACGCCCCGACGGATTCCGTCGGGGCGTGGCCGTTTCCTTGCGTGCCTACTTGCCGAGTTCTGCCCGGAGCTTGGCGCCGAGCCCGGCGTCCACGTTCGTCCAGTACTGGATCGCGCGCTCCTTGATGTCGGCGCGCTTCACGCCGCCCACCGCGCCGGCGATCGTCTCGAGGAAGCGGGCCCGGGCGGCGTCGTCGAACACCTCGCGGTAGAGGATGCCCGGCTGCACGAAGTCGCCGTCCTCGGCGTGGAGGGAGTGCGCGGCGAGGGTCAGCTCGCCGTCGTTCTCCCAGCCGCCGCCCGGGTTGGCGGGCTCGATGGCGGCGGGACCGCCGAGCGAGTTCGGTGCGTACACCGGAGCCGCGGGGGAGTTGTAGTGGAAGCGGGCCGAGCCGTCCTGGCTGTAGTTGCGGACTTCGGTCTTGGGTGCGTTCACCGGAAGCTGGGCGTGGTTCGTGCCGACCCGGTAGCGGTGCGCGTCAGCGTAGGAGAAGATGCGCGCCTGCAGCATCTTGTCCGGCGACGCGGCGATCCCCGGCACGAAGTTCGACGGCGCGAACGCCGCCTGCTCGATCTGCGCGAAGTAGTTCTCCGGGTTCCGGTTGAGGGTCATCGTGCCGACCTTGATGAGGGGGTAGTCCTTCTTGGACCACGTCTTCGTGAGGTCGAACGGGTTGTACCGGTAGGTCTTGGCCTCCTCGTACGGCATGACCTGGACGAAGAGGTCCCAGCTCGGGAAGCTGCCCTCCTCGATGCTCTCGTAGAGGTCCTGGATGTAGTAGTCCGCGTTCTCGCCTGCGATGCGCTCGGCCTCTTCGCCCGTGAGGTTCTCGACGCCCTGGTTCGTGTGGAAGTGGTACTTGACCCAGAAGCGCTCGCCCGCTGCATTGATCCACTGGTACGTGTGCGAGCCGTAGCCCTGCATGTTGCGCCACGTCTTGGGGAGGCCGCGGTCGCCCATGAGCCACGTGACCTGATGGGCCGACTCGGGGGAGAGGGTCCAGAAGTCCCACTGCATGTCAGCATCGCGGAGGTGGCTGCCCGGGAGGCGCTTCTGGGAGTGGATGAAGTCGGGGAACTTGATGCCGTCGCGGATGAAGAAGACGGGGGTGTTGTTGCCGACGAGGTCGTAGTTGCCCTCGCTCGTGTAGAACTTGATGGCGAAGCCGCGCGGATCGCGCCACGTGTCGGGCGAGCCGTTCTCGCCGGCGACCGAGGAGAAGCGGATGAGCATCTCGGTCTCGGCGCCCGGCTGGAAGAGCGCCGCCTTCGTGTACCGGGAGACGTCCTCGGTGGTCTCGAAGACGCCGAACGCGCCGCCGCCCTTGGCGTGGACGACGCGTTCCGGGACGCGCTCGCGGTTGAACTGGGCGAGCTTCTCGACCAGGTAGTGGTCCGTGAGGATGATGGCGCCGTCGGGGCCCAGCGACTGTGCATGGGCGTCCGAAGTGACAGGGGCGCCGGACTGTGTCGTCGAGTAGTTGACCGTCATGACTCTCCTTCTTTCCGCGCTCGTGCGCGGTCGGGGTTTCAGGTGGAGGGGAGGGTTTGAGGGGGCCCGGACGGAGGAGTGTGCTGCTTGGCAGCGCAGTCCGAGCAGACGCCGACGTACGTAACATCGGCGATCATGATCGTCATACCGTGCGTCTCGCTCGGCGTGAGGCAGGGCGCGTGGCCCACGGCGCACTCGACATCCTCGACGCGACCGCACACGGAGCAGATGGCGTGGTGGTGGTTGTCGCCGACGCGGGTCTCGTAGAGCGCGGGGGAGTGCGGAGGCTCGAAGCGGCGCAGCATCCCGAGGTCCGTGAGGTCGCCGAGGACTACGTATACGGACTGAGGCGTGAGCTCGGGAAGGTCTTCGCGGGCCATCGCGAGGATCGCGTCCGCCGAGGAATGCGGGTGGCGTTCGACGGCGTCGAGCACCGCGAGGCGCTGGCGCGTGACGCGCCTGCCGTGCTCGCGGAGGGCCGAAGACCAGACCGGGGCAGAAGCCCCGGGGCCGTTGCCGTGCGTGCGTTCCATGACCTCATTGAATCATTTATTTTGAGGAAGTCACAATAAGGGGAGCCTCACCTGAGCTTGACAGGAAGTGGCCCAAGTGTGACAGCTTCTGCACAGGAGCCGTGATTACGCTGGCTGCAATTGGACTTTGTGTTCCCCTCCGTGGAAGGAGCATCCGTGGACACAGCGATGGGCACGACGGCGGCGCCCCGTGAGGCGCTCGGCGTCGCCGGTGGCTTCGTGCTCGACTGGGGCTATGCGCTCTGGCGGCAGGTGGCCTCCGTCGCCCGAGGGCGTGTCATGGTGACGACGGTCCACCCGCCGGAGGGCGAGCCGGGGGGCTCTCCCACCAGGAAGACGAAGGTCGACGTCGTCCTCATCCCCGGAATCTACGAGCCCGCGGGCTTCATGGACCCCCTCCGCCGCAGGCTCCAGGAAAGGGGACACCGCGTCGTCGTCCTACCCGAGCTCGGGTACAACCGACGGACCATTCCGGAGACCGCCGACGTCGCCGCGGCGAGGCTCCGCGAGCTCGGGATGAAGGACGCCGTCGTCATCGCCCACAGCAAGGGCGGTCTCGTGGGGAAGCTGCTCATGACGGCCTACGCCCAGGACGGCCTCGTCGCGCGGATGCTGGCCGTCGGAACTCCGTTCGAGGGCGCGCGGTACTCGAGGTACGCGCCGACCAGGCCCCTCCGCTCCTTCTACCCGGGCCACCCCGTTCTGGGCTCGCTCGCGAAGAACCTCGAGGTGAACGCCCGCATCGTCTCGGTCGGCGCCCGCGTCGACCCGCTCGTCGGGCGCTCGACCCGGCTCGAAGGCGGGAGCAATATCGTGCTCCCGGTCACCGGGCACTTCCGGATCCTCGAGAGCCCGGAGTTCATGGCGGTGGTCGACGGATTCCTCCGGGACGAACTTGGCGGTTCCGGGGAGCAAGCAGGCTGAGTCGTTCGTTGAAGGTGCAGGAGGTTACTGTGCACAACCATCACAACGGGCTCAAGACTGCCGTCCTGTTCGGCGTCCTGTGGGCCGTGCTCCTCGGTATCGGGGGGCTTATCGGCGCGGGCACCCGCAGCGCCGCGCCGATCTGGCTCTTCGCGGCGATCGGCATCGCGACGACCGCGTACAGCTACTGGAACAGCGACAAGATCGCGCTCCGCTCGATGCAGGCCTATCCGGTCAGCGAAGCGGAGGCCCCCGGGCTGTACCAGATTGTCCGCGAACTCTCCCAGCGGGCCAACCAGCCCATGCCGCGGATCTACGTCTCACCCACCCAAGCGCCCAACGCGTTCGCGACCGGGCGCAATCCACAGCATGCGGCGGTGTGCTGCACCGAGGGCATCCTCCAGATGCTCGACGCCCGCGAGCTGCGCGGTGTGCTCGGCCACGAGCTCATGCACGTCTACAACCGCGACATCCTCACCTCGTCGATAGCGGCCGCGGTGGCCGGGGTCATCACCTCGGTCGCGCAGTTCGCGATGTTCTTCGGCGGCGGGGACAGCCGCAACCGCAACGCGAACCCCTTGGCCCTCCTCGCGCTCGCGCTCCTCGCGCCGTTCGCGGCGACGATGATCCAGCTCGCGATCTCGCGCACCCGCGAGTACGACGCCGACGAGGACGGTTCGCGCCTCACGGGCGACCCGCTCGGGCTCGCGTCCGCGCTCAGCAAGATCGAGGGCGGCGTGCGGCAGTACCCGCTCCCGCAGGACCAGTCCCTCGTGAACACCTCGCACCTCATGATCGCGAACCCGTTCAAGCGGGGCGGCGGCGTGGCCAACATGTTCTCGACCCACCCTCCCATGAAGGAGCGCATCGGCCGCCTCGAGAGCATGGCGGGACGCCTGGAGCGCTGACCTCCCGGGGCCCCTGCCCCGGCACCCAGACCAGCAGCGGCAGGCCGCCGTCGTCGTGCGCACGTGAGGCGCGCACGACGGCGGCTAGGCTGTCCCGGTGGGAAGTCTGCTGGCCGATGTAACGCCCCTGAGGGAGAGCCCGGACTTCCGGCGCATGTGGACGGGGCAGCTCCTCAGCATCCTCGGAAGCCAGCTGACGCTCACCGCGGTGAGCCTCCAGGTCTACGACCTCACGCGGTCGAGCTTCGACGTCGGCGTGCTGGGACTCGTGGCGCTCGTCCCGCTCATCGCGGCAGGCCTCTACGGAGGCTCGATCGTGGACGCCCACGACCGGCGGATCGTCGCGATCGCCTCATCCGCGCTCCTCTGGGGCACGAGCGCCCTCATCGCCCTGCAGGCCTGGCTGCACGTGGGGAGCCTGGCGCTCATCTATGTGCTCATCGCGCTCCAGGCCCTCGGCTCCGGCATCAACATGCCCGCGAGGAGCAGCATCATCGCGCGGCTGATCCGGCCCGAGCTTCTCGTCGCGGCCAATTCCCTCAACATGATCACGTTCGGCCTCGGTGGCGCCGTCGGGCCGCTCCTCGCCGGCACGCTCGTCGCGAGCGTCGGGTACGGCTGGACCTACACGCTCGACGTCATGAGCTTCACGGTGGCCATGTGGGCCCTGTTCCGGCTCCCGCCCCTGCCCCCTGAGGGGGAGGTCCGGCGGGCCGGCCTCCGATCGGTGGCAGAGGGCTTCCAGTTCCTCGGGACGCGCCCCAACATCCGCATGACGTTCGTGATCGACCTCTGCGCGATGGTCTTCGCCATGCCACGCTCGCTCCTCCCCGCAGTCGCCGCTGTCTCGATCGGCGGTGGAGCCGCGACTGCCGGGGCCCTGCTCGGCGGAATCGCGGCCGGGACGTTCCTCGGAGGACTGTTCTCAGGGCCCGTGGGACGGCTGCGGTGGCAGGGCCGAGGCGTCCAGCTGGCCGTTGCAGGATGGGGGGCGAGCATCCTTGGGTTCGGCCTCGTCGTCCTGGGCGCGGGTCATAGCTCGCCGGGCGGGGCCACTTGGTGGCTCGTGCCTGCGCTCCTGTGCATGGTGGCGGCCGGGGCCGCCGACTCGGTCAGTGCGTCCCTCCGATCCACGATCCTGCAGGCCGCCACCCCCGACTCCATGCGGGGCCGGCTTCAGGGCGTGTTCACGGTCGTCGTCGCGGGTGGCCCCCGTCTCGGCGACGTTTTCGCAGGCGGGATGGCCGGCTGGGTCGGCGAGGGGTTCGCCGTCGTCGTCGGGGCCCTCGTGTGCCTCGCGCTCGTCGTCGTGCTCCGACTCGCCCAGCCTCGGTTCGCCGAGTACGACGCCCTCAACCCGACGCCCTAGCCGGCCCCGCCCCGCCCTGGTCGGCCCCTAGCTTGCAGGCAGCCGGGACGCGAAGTCCACGACGGCAGCCGTGAGGAGGTCCGCCGAGACGTCATGGGTCTGCCCGTCGAGGCTGCCGTACGCCGACCCGGGGATCGCGGCTGCAGCGGCCTTCGCCCCGTCCTGCAGCATCTTCGGGCTCGCGCCGCCGGACAGCACGAGCGCGGGGACGCTGATCGTGCCGAAGACGTCTGCGGGGATGGGGCCGCCGAGAGCTGCGTCGTCGTAGGCGAGGGTCGGGGCGAGGCGGACGCCCCGGGGCCAGTACGGGGACTGGCGCATCCCCGCGATCGCCTCGGCGGGAAGGCCGACCCGCTCGAGGAAGAGGGTGAAGGCCCCGTCGTGGTCGCCGTCGTCGATGCGCTTTTTGAGCTCGAGCGTGTACGCAGCGGCTGCAGCGATGCCCTGCTCGTCGGTCGGGTACGGCGGCTCCCACATGACGAGTGCGCGGACTGGCAGACTCGCGGCGGCACGCGCCGCGAGGGCCGCCCCCGACGAGAAGCCCACGAGGACCGGGGGAGCCCCGGCGACGTCGAGCAGGGCCGCGATGTCGTCGATTTCGCGTTCGACCGCGAACGGCAGTGTGTCGGTGCTGTCGCCGCGCCCGCGGCGGTCGTAGTTGAGGACGTCGAAGTGCTCGGCGAGTGCGCTGGCGAGGGCCGCGTCCGCCTGGCGGTCGCTCGACGCGCCCGAGACGACGATGAGGGGTTCACCTCGGCCCGACCGATCGAAGGCGATGACAGTTCCGTCCTGAGAGGTCACGGTTTCCATGGGCTTCACCGTAGGACGCGAACCACGATCGGGAAATGCTTGCGCGCGTCGGTTCTCGGTGAAAAGCTGCCTTTTACATCTGGATTATTGCCGTTCCGGCACTGGGTTTGGGGGGACCGTGGGGACCAAGGATGCTTCGAAGCTGCTCGGCGTTGCTGCAGCAGCACTGACGTTGGCTCTGGCGGGGTGCGGGGGAACGCCGGTGTCGAGCGCGGGCGGCGTGTCGTCGTTCGCTCCGTCGTCCTCGGCGACGGCATCGCCGAGGACCTCTCCGTCCGCAACCGGCACGCCTTTCGTGACGCCGACGGCGACACCGACGACGGCGGCGGCTCCGGCGTCGTCAGCCCCGCCCTACGCCGGCGCGGCGCTCGGCGGGACCTACGCCGCAGCCGTTGGAGGCGCAGGCATCCTCCCGGACGGCAGCGTGACCCCGGGCGCCACGAATCCCGCGGTGTCCCAGGGGGACATCGGCACCACCATCTGTGTGTCCAACTGGACGACGACGGTGCGGCCGCCGTCGTCGTACACTTCCCAGCTCAAGCTGGACCAGCTGCGCGCAGGGTACTCCTACAACGGCGATCTCAACCCCGCCGACTACGAAGAGGACCACCTCATCCCGCTCGAGCTCGGCGGCGCGCCCTCGGATGTGCACAACCTCTGGCCCGAGCCGTCGACGGCGGCGACCGGCGGCTCGAAGGCGAAGGACGAACTCGAGAACAAGCTGCACTCGCTGGTCTGCTCGGGGCAGCTCGCGCTGGCTTCCGCCCAGCAGGCCATCGCGTCCAACTGGTGGGATGCGTATGAGCAGTACGTTGCTCCAGCCGCTGCTCCTGCACCGGCGCCCGCGGCTCCGGCGCAGCCCGTGGCCCCGGCACCCGCACCCGCCGCTCCGGCGCAGCCCGATCCAGCACCGGCGGCACCCGCGCCTGCTCCTGTGGCCCCTGCCCCGGCAGGTGCCATGGCCAAGTGCAACGACGGCACCCTCTCGTACTCCGCGACCCACAGTGGAACCTGCTCCCACCACGGCGGCGTCGCGATCTGGTACAGATAGGCTCTGTGTCCCCCTATGGACAGAACGTTCTGTCTACCTGTAGCGTCGCGTCCATGGTTGAGGTGTTGGCGGCCGAGATGATGCCCGGGCCCCTGCTGCTGCAGGAGGACAGGGAGACGTTGGGCGAGCAGGTGGTCGGGATCCTGCGAGAGCTGCTCGAGGGTCCGGCACTCTGCGAAGCAGCCAAGGTCCGCCTCCGCCGCACGCTCGTGAAGCACCGCGGCCACCCCGAACGGGCCCTGCTCGAGCACCTGCGGTCGATGGGCGTCGAGCCGCCGGAATGACCGTCCTGGCTCTTGGTCGCGGGGTCGCGTCCCCGTAGCCGACTGCCCCCGGAACGCACGAGGCCCCGGACCGAAGTCCGGGGCCTCACCCATGCGAAGGGAAATAGGCGGCGATGCACCCGGCACAGGGCCTCGATTCTGAAGCCCTCGCACCGTACCGGGTGCATCACCTAGACGCGACGCGGAGTTCTGCCATCCGCGCACCTGACGAAGCTATCCAGCCAGACTGTGCTGCACCTATGCCGCGGCAATGAGCCGGCCCGGAGAACGGGCGGGCCTCACTCGCGGGGACCGTGCCCGCGGAGACGGTGCGGTCAGCGATCAGCGGAAGTTGACGAACTGGAGGTCTGCGTCTTCGAATCCCTTGAGGAGGGCGATCGTGGCCTGGAGGTCGTCGCGCGACTTCGATGAGACGCGCAGCTCGTCCCCCTGGATCTGGGCCTTGACGCTCTTCGGCGCTTCGTCCCGGATGAGCTTCGAGATCTTCTTCGCGTGCTCCTGCGAGATGCCCTCCTTGATCGACGCCTCGATCCGGTACTCCTTGCCCGAGGCGAACGGCTCGCCGGCGTCGAGGGACTTGAGGGAGATGCCGCGCTTGACGAGCTTGGACTGGAAGACGTCGAGGACTGCCTTCACGCGCTCCTCAGAATTGGCCTTCATGAGGATCTTCTCGCCGCTGTGGTCGATCTCCGCACCGACTCCCTTGAAGTCGTAGCGCTGCGCAATCTCCTTCTGCGACTGGTTGAGCGCGTTCGCGACCTCCTGCTTGTCGACCTTGCTCACGACGTCGAATGTCGAATCGGCCATTGCTGCCTCCTGCACGTGGCTCGCCGCCTCCCGGCGGTTGAATCTGTCCGCGCCCAGCCTAGTTGCTCCCTGTGCGGGGGCGCTCGGCGTCACAGTTCACTCTTAGCCGAAGCCCAGCGGGACCGGATGTTCGCACGGGAACGTTGAGTGGACGGAAGATCCCCCGAAGGGAGCAATCGTGGCACGGAAGTCCAACCCCGAGCGCGCGGCGAGGCGCTCGGCAGCCCGGGTCGTTGCGGACGGTGTGGCGGCCGCTGCAGGGGGAGTGGTCGCAGCGACCTTTGCCGCCGGCATCGTGATGTCGCCCGCACAGGCGCCCCAGGCTCGTCTCGGAGGCATCCACGAGGACCTTCAGCGAGCCGTTGCGCTTCAGCAGATCACGCCCGAACAGGCCGCTCTCTTCGAGGTCAAGCTCCAGCGGGAGATCCTCCGCGACACGTCCGACGACGAGTCGCCTGCCTGACGCTGGAGGGTGGCCGGGCGGTGCTACGACTGGGTCGGAGGGTCGATTCGACTGGCGCCCCGATGTTCTGTAAGGTTGTCTTGCTCGCTCAGCGGAACGTTGCCCAGGCTCGTTCTGATGGCGTGCTCGGCAGATTACCCGAGCGGCCAAAGGGGGCTGACTGTAAATCAGCTGGCATTGCCTACGGGGGTTCGAATCCCTCATCTGCCACCGCGGAAACCCCGGTCTACGGACCGGGGTTTCGTCGTACCCGGCGCCTCTTCGCCGGCTCCGTCGCGTGAACTCCGTCTCGCCCGCTTGAATTTAGGCTCCCTAACATTTAGGCTACCTAAGTATGAATGAACAGGAGCTCGCGAGCCTCGCTGACCGCTTCCGCAGCATGCTGCGCCTCGCCGTCTTCGTCTCGCGCCGCCTCGACGGCGACCTCGAGCTCTCGACAACCCAGCTGAGCATCCTCACCATGTGCGGCAACGACGGACTCCGGATGGGAGTCATCGCCGGGAACCTCGGTGTCAGGGTCCCCTCCGCGACCGAGCAGGTCAGCCGGCTCGAGCGCGCCGGCCTCCTCGAGAGGCACGCCGACCCCAAGGACGCGCGCGCCGTCGTCGTCCGCCGGACCCCCAGAGGGGACAAAACCGCCGCAGAGGTGAGCCGCCGCCGGACAGCCCGCATGGTCGACGTCCTCGAAACCCTCGAGCCCGCCGAACTCGAGGCCCTTCGCACGGCGCTGCCCGTCATGGACAAGATCAACGAGCGACTGCACAGCATTTCGAACCCCAAGGAGCGCATCGCATGACTGCCGAGTCCGCAGTCCATACTTCCGAAACAGAGAAGACCCTCCAGGCCGAAAAGGCCTCCTTCTTCCGCCAGCCGAAGGCCGTCTGGGCCACGGCGGTCGCGGCAGTCTTCGCCTTCATGGGCATCGGCCTTGTCGACCCGATCCTCCCGTCCATTGCGGTCAACCTCAGGGCGACCCCGAGCGAGGTTTCGCTCCTCTTCACGAGCTACTTCCTCGTCACTGCGGTCGCGATGCTCGTGACGGGCTTCGTCTCCTCGCGCATCGGCGGCAAGAAAACGCTCCTCATCGGCCTCGCCCTCATCGTCGTCTTCGCCTCGCTCTCCGGCACGAGCGGCTCGGTATGGCAGCTCGTCGGCTTCCGCGCAGGCTGGGGCCTCGGCAACGCCCTGTTCGTCGCGACCGCGCTCGCGGTCATCGTCGGCGTCGCCACCGGCGGAACGTCGACCGCGATCATCCTCTACGAGGCTGCCCTCGGCCTCGGCATCTCGCTCGGCCCGCTCGTGGGCGCCCTGCTGGGCGGCTGGAAGTGGCGCGCTCCGTTCTTCGGCACCGCGACGCTCATGGCCGTCGCGTTCATCGCCCTCATCGTGATGCTGCCCAAGACTCCCGTCCCCGCACAGAAGACACGGCTCAGCGCGCCCCTCCGCGCGCTGGGGCACCCGGGACTGCGGACGACCGCGGGCAGCGCCTTCTTCTACAACTTCGGCTTCTTCACCGTGCTCGCCTTCGTCCCGTTCATCCTCGGCATGAACGCCTACGGGATCGGCGCCGTGTTCTTCGGCTGGGGCGTGGCCCTCGCTCTGTGCTCCGTTCTCGTCGCACCGCAGCTCCAGGCGCGCTTCGGCGACGTGAAGGTCCTCACCGGAACGCTCGCGTGCCTGGCCCTCGACCTCGTCGGCATCGGCATCTCGGCTGCGGCCCACTCGGTTCCGGCTGTCGTGGTGTTCGTGATCGTCGCGGGCGCCCTGCTCGGCGTCAACAACACCGTCTACACCGAACTCGCCATGGGCGTCTCCGATTCGCCGCGCCCCGTCGCGAGCGCCGGCTACAACTTCGTGCGCTGGATGGGCGGGGCACTCGCCCCCTATGTCGCGACGAAGCTCGGCGAGACATTCGGTGCGCCGATCCCGTTCTTCGTGGCCGCGGTCGCCCTCGTCGTCGCCATCGGAATCGCCCTCGCCGGGCGCTCCTACCTCTCGGAGCACGAGCCCGCGGCCGTTTGAGGCTCTCGGTCGCGGGAATGTTCCTCCGGAGCAGGTCGTTGATGCACTAGACGACCGCAACCGTGAGGAGAGCGTCAATGCCCACCAAGAACATCACAGGCGAGACCTTCGCCGACACCATCGAGAAGAACGACATCGTGCTCGTAGACTTCTGGGCCTCGTGGTGTGGGCCCTGCCGCCAGTTCGCCCCGACCTACGAGGCGGCCTCGGAGAAGCACCAGGACGTCGTGTTCGCCAAGGTGGACACCGAGGCCGAGCAGGTCCTCGCTGCCCAGGCCAACATCACGTCGATCCCGACGCTCATGGCCTTCCGCGAAAAGGTCCTCGTCTTCTCCCAGCCCGGTGCACTCCCGCCTGAGGCGCTCGAGCAGGTGATCACCGCGGTGAAGGGACTCGACATGGAGGACGTCCACCGCAAGGTCGCCGAGGCCCAGGCAGCGCGAGGCGATAACTGATCCAACCCGACGCCACGGCGCCGTTTCCCTTCGGGGGAGCGGCGCCGTCGTCGTCTTAGGGACGGGTGCGAGCCTGCTGGCGCGCTCCCGCCCGTTTCTCGGCAGCCGCAAGCGGTGTCCCGCGCGACACGCCGGTTCCGGGCCGATTGGGAAAGCACAACCGGGCGGGAAGAACGGCCGGGGAGCCGGGAAGGGCGGTCGGGGAGCCGGGAAGGGCGGTCGGGGAGCCGGGAAGGGCGCTAGGGAGCCGGAAAGAGGGAGGCGAGCAGCGCCGCGGGCACGATCATGATCGGAACGAGCACGAGCCCCGCCGCGGCGTAGCCCCACCACGAGATCCCTACCCCGAGCCGCCGCAGCTGCTCGTGCCAGATGAGCGTCGCGAGGGACGCCCACGGTGTGATGAGAGGCCCCGCGTTGACTCCCACGAGCAGCGCCGCGAGCCGAGCAGGCGTCCCCGCCGCCTGCTCCAGCGCGAGGTACGCGGGCAGGTTGTTGACCACGTTCGCTCCGAGGACGCCCACGCCGGAGACCCGCAGGAGGTCGAGGGGGCCGCTGCCCGCGCCGAGCAGACCACTCGCCAGCTCCTTGGCCCCGAGATGCTGGAGCGCCTCGACCACTACGAAGAGCCCAGACGCGAAGACGATGAGCTGCCACGGCACGAGCGACCATCTGAGCGCCCTACGTCGCCGGCGCCCGAACGCGACGACGAGCACCGCGGCTGCCGCCGTGGCCGGGATCCACACGGGGACCCCCGAGACGAGTGCAGGCAGGAGCGCCGCCAGCACGGCACCGCCGATCCCGAGCAGCACGCGGTCGGCGGGCGCGGGGTCGCGGTCGGCAGGCGTAGGGTCGGCCGGCGTCGGGTCGCGGTCGGCGGGCGCGGGGTCGCGGTCGGCAGGCGCAGGGTCGGCAGGCGCAGCGTCGGCAGGGGCGGGGGCGTCCTCGGACAGGGTGCGCGCCGGCGAGACCGGGCGGTACCGGCCCGTCAGCTCCTTCCGGAAGAGGACGACGACGGCCGCAAGGGGCACGACCGCGCACCAGAGCGCGGGCAGCGCCATGCGGCCCGCGAACTCGGCTGGGGAGACGTCGCCGAAGGTGTGCAGCGCCAGCAGGTTGGTCAGGTTTGAGACCGGGAGGAGCAGCGAGCCCGTGTTCGCAAGCCACACGGTCGTGAGCGCGAACGGCAGTGGAGGGAGCCCGCACCGCCGGGCCAGGACGACGACGATCGGCGTGAGCAGGACGGCCGTCGTGTCGAGCGAGAGGAAGATCGTTGCGGCCAGTGAGAGGCACGCGACGAGGATCCACAGGGTGAAGGCACGGCCGCGTCCCCACCGGCGGAAGTGCTCCGCGATCCAGTCGAACAGGCCGGACGCGTTGAGCAGCTCCGTCACGACCGTGATGGCCGCGACGAATACAAGTATCGGAACGACTCGATCGGCCAAGGCGCCGAGCCCCACCCACGGCAGGAGCCCGGTAGCGACGGCGACGGCCCCGAGAACGAGCAGTGCGGCTCCAGTGACGGCGAGCGGCATCAGTGCGCCCTGTGGTCCTGGATGGTCATCCTCGGGCCGAAGCGCGGGGCCCGAACGCCCGAGAGGAGCAGCAGCCGCACGACGCGCTGCCGCTGGCCCAGCCACGGCTCGAGGAGACGGAGCATCCCGGCGTCGTCAGTGCGCTGCCCTGTCAGGGCGACGCCCACGAACTTGGCAAGGTGGAAGTCGCCCACCGAGACCGAGTCGGCGTCGGCGTGGGTGCGCTGGGTGACCTCGGCCGCCGTCCAGACGCCGATGCCGGGGATGGACTTCAGGGCCGTCGCCGCCTCGGGGGCGGTCTTCTCCGCGAGCCGTTCAAGGCCCGACGCCGAACGGAGCGCGCGCATGACAGTAGCCGACCGTTGGGGCCCGACCCCGGCGCGATGCCATTCCCACGACGGCACCCGGAGCCATTCGGCCGCGGTCGGCGCCACGACGAGGCCCGCGGGCGCGATCCGGCCAGCACCGGGCGCGGGGGATCCGAACCGCCGCAGGAGATAGCGGTACGCGCGCCGAGCCTCCACTGTCGTTACCTTCTGCTCGAGGATCGTCGGAACGAGCGCGTCGACCATCCGCCCGGTCGCGGGGAGCCGCAAGCCGGGATGGCGCCGTCGGGCCTCCCGGACGAGGCGCGGGAGCGACGCGTGGAAAGTCTCGTCGTCGAACGCCGCCCACGAGTCGGTGAGCCCGAGCAGCGCGGGCGCCGAGGCCACGGCCGACGCCGCCCCCTCACCCCACGCCCGCGCACGCACCTCATCGCCGTTCTGGGTGAGGAGGACGGAAGCGGGCCCGTGGGCAGTGCGGAAGGCGGTCCAGAGACCGCCCGGGTGGGCGGCGAAGGTCGGGTCGCCGTCGCCGCGCTGCAACGGGAAGCACGTCGTGGCGAGCGAGTACCGCTCGGGCGCCTCCCAGGCCCCGGCCGCGTCGGCCGTGCTCCTGTCCATGCCGCCGGTGCGGGGGAGCGGGGCTGCGAGCGTCACCGGAGAATCATGTCACGAGCCTCCGACACCGCCAGGCAGACGGGCCGATCAGGCCATTGACGCAAGAGGAAGCCCACCGTGAAAATCGCGGTGTACCGGCCGGAGGCCGCGTCCGGGAGGGGGCCGGAGAACACACAGGAACGAAGCAGAACCAAGCGGAGACAACCAGAGAAAGGCTCCACCATGTCCGGAAAAGTCGTGCACTTCGAGATTCCCGCGGATGACATGGACCGCGCGAAGGCGTTCTACAGCGAGGCTTTCGGCTGGAACATGATGCCGGTACCCGAGATGGACTACACGATGGTGGGCACCACGCCGTCGAACGAATCGGGCTCTCCCCTCGAGCCCGGCAGCATCAATGGCGGCATGTACACCCGGAACGACCAATTTCCCCGGACCCCGGTCGTCACCCTGGACGTCGCGGACATCGACACTGCCTTGGCCAAGGTCGAGCAGCTCGGAGGCAAGACTGTCGCGCCGAAGATGCCGGTCGGCGAGATGGGCTTCGCGGCCTACTTCCAGGATCCCGAAGGAAACGTGCTCGGCCTGTGGGAGACAATCCAGACCGCAGCAGCAGAGTGAGGACTGCTGCCTGAAGCTGGGACTGTCCGCCCCAGGGGAAGCCCTGCGTCAGTGGAAGTTCCTTGACGATGTCTTCGCCGAAAGCCCGAGCGGTTCGAGGCGGTCCGCTACCAGATTGGTGACGCCCTCCTTCGACCGCTCGAGCAGTCCCCGTACGACCATGGCACGTGCTCCCTGGGCGACGCGCCGATACCTCGTCCACACGCCTCGGCTGCAGACCACATTCAGGATCCCGGTCTCGTCCTCGAGGTTCATGAACGTAATGCCTTGGGCCGTTCCCGGGCGCTGCCGGTGGGTCACGACGCCGGCTGCCTCGACGCGGCTCCCGGGTTCCGCGTGCCACAGCTGGTCTATCCGGAGGACTCCCCGCGCGTCGAGGCCGGCGCGGGCGTGCCGCACCGGGTGGTCGTCGGGGGCGACGCCGGTGGCCCAGAGGTCGCTCGCGACGGCTTCCTCCGCGCTGAGCTCGGGCAGGAGCGGCGGCTGCACGAAGGGCTGGCTGCCGGGCAGCTGGCCCGGCCGCTCGAGCGCCGCGGCCCCCGCACGCCACAGGGCCTCGCGTCGTGTGAGGCCGAGGACCTCGAACGCCCCAGCGGAGGCGAGTGCCTCGAGCTGCTCCGACGAGAGGCCCACCCGACGGGAGAGCTCGGCGAGCTCCCTGTAGGGGCCATTGGCCTCGCGCTCGGCCACGATCCGCTCGGCGAGGTCCTTCCCAATCCCCGTGACGCTCGAGAGGCCCATGCGCACGGCCCGCGAAGCGTCCCGGCGATGTTGGGCGCTGCGGTCGGGTGCGTCCGGGTCGAACGGTCCGGGCTCGGGCTGGTTGAACTCGAGGCACGAGTCCATGCCCCGCTGCCGGGACGCTCCCGCGGAACGGGCCACGCCGTCGTCAGGGGCCCCCTCGACCGGCTCGAGGCATGCCTCCGCCTGCGAACGCAGGATGCACGGCCGCAGCACTGCTACACCGTGCCGTCGGGCATCCGCGACGAGCGTCTGCGGTGAGTAGAAGCCCATGGGCTGGGCGCGCAGGAGCGCCGCGAGGAACGCCCCCGGGTAGTGGAGCTTGAGCCACGAGCTCGCATAGACGAGCACGGCGAAGCTGATGGAGTGAGACTCTGCGAAGCCGAAGTCGGCGAACGCTGCAATCTGGGTGTAGATCGCCTTCGCCTCCTCTTGGGAGAGGCCGTTTGCGGCCATGCCCGCGAACAGCTTTTCCTGGAGGCTCCCGATGCGTTCGACGCCGCGCTTGGACCCCATGGCGCGGCGCAGCAGGTCGGCGTCCTCGGCCGTGCAGCCGCCGATCGCCATAGCCATCTGCATGAGCTGCTCCTGGAACAGGGGCACGCCCAGCGTCCGCTCCAGGACCGGCTCCAGAAGGGGATGCGGGTACGTGACGTCCTCCTCCCCGGCCCGACGGCGGATGTAGGGGTGCACAGCCCCGCCTTGGATGGGCCCCGGCCGGATCAGTGCGATCTCTACGACGAGATCGTAGAAGCGACGCGGCCGGAGCCGGGGAAGCGTGCTCATCTGGGCCCGGGACTCGACCTGGAAGACCCCTACGGAGTCGGCGCGGCACAGCATGTCGTAGACGGCAGCCTCCTCCTTCGGAATGTCCTCGATCCGCCAGCGCTCGCCGAAGTGCTCGTCCACGAGGTCGAAGCAGTACTGCAGCGCGGCAAGCATCCCGAGCCCGAGCAGATCGAACTTGACGAGTCCCATCCATTCGCAGTCGTCCTTGTCCCACTGCAGGACCGTCCGGCCCTCCATGCGGGCGTGCTCGATCGGCACCACCTCGCCCACGGGCCGCTCGGTGAGCACCATGCCGCCCGAGTGGATGCCCAGGTGGCGCGGGGCGCCGAGCAGCCTTTCGGCGAGGGCCAGGACCCGCGGCGGGATGCCGTCGTCGTCCGTCTCGCTCTCCGGACGCTGCGCCGCCGAGAGCGCGTCCCAGCGCTCGAGGCGCTTGGACCACGCATCCTGCTGTCCCTGGCTGTACCCGAACGCCTTCGCGACGTCCCGGACGGCGTTCTTCGGCCGATAGCTGACCACGTTCGCGACCTGCGCCGCGTTCGCCCGCCCGTACTTCTCGTACGCGTGCTGGATCACCTCTTCGCGTCGGTCGGAATCGAAGTCCACGTCGATGTCCGGCTCCTCCTCCCGCAGGCTCGAGAGGAACCGTTCGAACGGGAGTCGATAGCGGATGCTGTCGACGGCGGTGATGCCGAGCAGGTAGCACACAGCCGAGTTCGCGGCCGACCCCCGGCCCTGGCACAGGATGCCCCGGCTGCGTGCGAACTGGACGAGCTCGTGCACGATGAGGAAGTAGCCCGGGAAGTCCTTCCGCTCGATCACGTCGAGCTCCTGCTCGATGCGGTGCCGCACGTCCTCGACCGGGGCGGGTCCCCGCCAGTCAGTTCCGGGGGTGCCGTAGCGGTCGACGAGGCCGCGCTCGACGAGCACGCGGAGGTAGCTCATCGGGGTGTGCCCCTGGGGGACTTCCTGCTTCGGGAGCTTCGGGCGGGCCGAGCGCAGGGGGAAGGCGAGTTCGTCGGCGAACCGGACCGTGTTCTCAACCGCGCCCGGGTAGCGGGCGAATCTCCGGGCCATCTCGGCACCGCTCCGCAGGTGCGCGCCGTCGCTCGCGGGCAGCCAGCCGTCGGCCTCGTCGAGGCTGCGGCGGGCACGGACGGCGGCGACGGCGGTCGCGAGCGGGTGGCTTGCCGGATCGGCGTAGTGGACCGCGTTCGTCGCGACGAGCGGAAGCGCGAGCCGGGCCGCGATGTCCGCGAGGGCGTCGTTGTGTGCGCTGTCGAGGGGGTTGCCGTGGTCGAACAGTTCGACCGCGACGCCGTCCTCGCCGAAGAGGCGCACGAGGCGGCGGACTTCGCGTTCGGCGGCCAGTTCGCCGTCTTCCGCGAGAGCCCGCCGGACGGCTCCCTTGCGGCAGCCCGTCAAGATGAGCGCGTGGCCGCGCAGGGCACCGGCGAGGGAGTCGAGACCGTACACGGGCCGGCCCTTCTCGGCCCCGTCCGCGAGCTGGGCTCGCGTGATGGCGCCGGCCAGGCGATGGTAGCCCTCCTCGCCCCTGGCGAGGACAAGGAGGTGTTCCCCTTCGGGATCGGGCACCCCGTTCTGAGGTGCGGACAGCCCGAGCGAGAGCTCCGCCCCGAACACCGTCTTGAGCCCGTAGGCCTCGGCAGCCTCGGCGAGCCGCACCACCCCATAGAAGCCGTCGTGGTCCGTGATCGCGAGTGCGTTCAGGCCCAGCCGCACCGCCTCTTCCACGAGTTCTTCGGGTGAGGACGCGCCGTCGAGGAAGCTGTAGTGCGAGTGCGCGTGCAGTTCCGCGTAGGGGACATGGCGGGCGGCGGCGCTCGACGACGGCCCGTCGGCTTCCCGTCTCGGGTCGCCTTGGGCAGCACCCTCAAGCTGCGGGAGCGGCATGTACGGACCGCGCTTGCGTGACCACGCGGGGCTGTCGCCGCCGTCGTGCTGCTCGGGCTCGCGGCCGCCCCCGGTCCTGTCGAGCCGGACCTCTTTGCCGACGAGGATGTCGTGCAGGTCCTGCCAGCGGATGGACGGATTGTTGAAGCCCACGGGTCCTCCTCTCAGGCTCGGGATGAGTTTTCGCGGGGCCGTCCCCGGGACGGTGGTGTCTCTTTCAGACGGTCAGGACGTTCAAGCAGCCGATGAGTCGGTCAAGGGAGCCGACAGCGCCTCAGTCGTAGCGCGCCTCGGCCCACCACTGGCCGTCGTCCCCCAAGAGCAGCCACGCCTCGCCGTCGCCGTCGACTATCTGGTACCGCTCCGCGCGTCGTCGGCTCTCCGTCGCGTCCCACCACCGCTGGTGAAGGGGCCAGGGCCCCGCCCAGGCCCGCACCGGGCGTTGGCCGTGGCCCGGCCCCGGTCGGAACCAGGCTGGGGGAGGCGCTGCACCGCGTTCGTCGGCTCGGAGGGGCTGCCCGTCGGCGTCGAGGAACTCGACCGGAACCGGCTCGGCGAACACCGTTGCGGGCAGCGGCGCCGGGACGGCTCCGGGCCACGGGCGCTCCGCCAGAGCCGTGGTCCCGTTGGGGGCGTCCTCGCCCCACGGCACCATGAGGGAGCGTTCTGCGAGGAGACGCCCGCCGGCGCTCACGGCGTGCAGCACCGAGCCGTGGCCGAGCATGCTCTGGAGCCGCCTGAGCCCGTGGTCGAGCCGTTCGTCGACGCCGCCGAACAGCGCCTGGCCCCGCAGCCCGAGCTGGTCAGTCCGCTCCGGGAGCAGCCGGACCTGCACGACGGGTGCCGAGAGTTCTTCGCCCGTCGAGCGCCACCTGCTCCCGCGTCGGCCTCCCGCGGGGCCGCTGGGAGAAGGCGTTTCCCCGGACTGGAGCTGCCAGCGCACGCGGTCAACGACGTCGGCCGCCCCGAACTGCCGCGGATGTCCCCAGGAGCGCTCGGACCGCCGCCCGGCGTCGTCCATGATGTGAACGCGAAGCTCAGTGCATGCGAGGCCCGCGCGCCGCAGCCCCTCCACGAAGTCCTCGGCAGTGGGCCGCAGTGCGAACGCGATCTGGTCGATGCGGTCGAGTCCGGGATCGAAGTCCGCCGCCCGCTCGAGCGGGATGGGCGCGACGCGCGGCACGATGGCCTGCGGATCGAGTCCCGAGGCGCGCGCGTGGGCGAGAGCCCCCTCCGGCCCGAACCGCGAGCGGACCTCGGGCTCGGGAAGGGCAGCGAACGCCCCGAGCGTGCGGACGCCGAGCCGCACGAGGAGCGAGGCCAGCTTGGGGTCGCCGAGAGCCGCGACCGGCAGGGGCCCGAGGAAGTTGCGGGAACCTCCCCGGGGGACGACGAGGAGCGACGTGAGCTCGCTCGCGCACCGTGCCGCCTGCTCGGCGGCGAAGACGGAGTCGGCGACACCGACGCGTGCCTCGAGCCCCATCCGGGCCACCGCTTCGAGCGCTGCGCCGCCAGCCTCGTCCTCGCTTCCATAGAACCGGGTCGCTCCGCGGACGCGGACCGCGCAGAGCCCCGGCCGCAGCACATGGACGCCGGGCAGCACGCGTTCGACGGCGGCGAGGACGTCCTCGAATTCCCGCGCGTCGCGCCCGGGGTCGGCGGGAATGGCCGCGAGGTCCGGGCACCGCGACTGGGCCTCCCGCAGACGCAGCCCGCGGACGACTCCGGCGGACCGGGCCTCCGAGGAGCACACCGCCACGAGGCCTTTCTCCATGACCGCTGCTGCCATCCGGTCGGGCAGCTCGCCCGCGAGCTGTGCGGCCACGAGCGGCCAGTCGGGGATCCACACGACAAGGACGCGCGGAGGTGCTTGGCCCCGTCCAGTGACGCCGGCCGTGCTCACGGCAGGCCTCCGGCGGGCGTCGCCTCGCCCCAAGGAGTCGGGTCGGCGTGCAGGGCTGCGAGGTCGATGCCCGTCCTCCGCCGCGTCCCGCGCTGGGACCACACGAGGTTCATTCGATGGCTGCGCAGGTGCCCATGTCCTTCGCCGAGCCCGTCCCAGCGGGAACCCTCCACGCCCAGGACTCCCTCGGCCTGCAGCCACGGGCCGAGGACCAGCAGGGTGCAGCCGCGCTCCCTGAGCCTGGAAGAGAGCCGGGAGGCGTCGCCCGCGCCCGGGCGGGCGGGCGGCCGGACGAGCAGCAGCGGCAGGACGTCGGCGAGGGCCGAGGCCGTCACGAGCCAGCGATCGCCGGGATCGGGGACGAGGACGGTCCGCTCGAGCGAGATGCCGAAGCCTTTGGCAGCCTCTGCGCCGAAGTCCGGGACTCCTGCGACGCCGCACCAGTGGCCCTGGGAGGACGGCCCGGCGAGCAGCGCCATGGCAACGGAGAGAGGCGCCTCGACGGAATAGACCGCTCCCGCCCGGAGGCCGTCGGGCAGAAGCGGCGAGAAGGCGGGAAGGAGGGGGTACGAGACCTCCCGGTTCCGCCGCCCCTGCAGCAGGTGGATCCGCTCCTGGAGCTCGCGCAGCTGCTCGGCCGCCGAGGCGACGGACGTGGAGCTGAGCGGAACCGACATACACCCCATTTTCGAAAGTGTGTTCGATTAAGTCAATTGCGCGCGTGTCGCTTTCGCACCCGGGTGCCTCGGCACTGCTGCAAGGGGCTGGCGTCAACCGAGTACACCCGATCGCTGGGGCGTCTGGCCCAGCGGCTAGAGTTGGGGTCGTGAAATACGCCAACTCCGTCGTCGAGCTCATCGGCCATACACCCCTGGTCAAGCTCCAGAAGGTCACCGAGGGCATCAGGGCCACCGTCCTTGTCAAGCTCGAGTACCTCAACCCCGGCGGCTCCATCAAGGACCGCATCGCCCTCAAGATGATCGAGGAGGCGGAGCGCAGCGGCAGGCTGAAGCCCGGCGGGACCATCGTCGAGCCGACGAGCGGGAACACCGGCGTCGGCCTCGCGCTCGTGGGCCAGCAGAAGGGCTACAAGTGCATCTTCGTGGTGCCGGACAAGGTCGGCCAGGAGAAGCGCTCGGTCCTCGAGGCCTACGGGGCTGAGGTTGTCGTGACGCCGACGGCGGTTCCCCCGGATTCGCCGCATTCCTACTACGGCGTCTCGGACCGGCTCGTCCGCGAGATCCCGGGCGCGTTCAAGCCCGACCAGTTCTCCAACCCTGGCGCCCCGGAGAGCCACTACGAGACCACGGGGCCCGAGATCTGGGCCGATACCGAAGGCAAGGTGACCCACGTCGTCATCGGGGCCGGCACGGGCGGCACGATCACCGGCACTGGCCGGTTCCTCAAGGAAGTCTCGAAGGACCGCCCGGAGTCCGAGGGCGGCCAGGTCACGGTCATCGGCGCGGACCCGGAGGGCTCGGTCTACTCGGGCGGCACGGGCCGGCCCTACTTCGTCGAGGGTGTGGGCGAAGACATGTGGCCCGCGAACTACGACAAGGCCGTCCCCGACGACGTGCTCGCCGTGAATGACGCGGAATCGTTCGCCATGACCCGCAGGCTCGCCCGGGAAGAGGGACTGCTCGTCGGCGGCTCGTCCGGCATGGCGGTAGTGGCGGCGCTGCGCGCGGCGCGGGACCTGCCCGAGTCGGCGATCGTCGTCGTCGTCCTCCCGGACAGCGGGCGCGGCTATCTCGCCAAGATCTTCAACGACGACTGGATGCGCTCGTTCGGGTTCCTCCCCGGCACGTCGGAGGCGACGGTCGGCGACGTGCTCAAGGGCAAGGACGGAAAGCTCCCGGACCTCGTCCACACGCACCCGAACGAGACGGTGCGCGAGGTCATCGACATCATGACGGAATACGGCGTGAGCCATCTTCCGGTCCTCTCGAACGAACCCCCGGTCGTGATGGGCGAGGTGCTCGGCGCGGTGGACGAGCGCGATCTGTCCGCGAAGCTGTTCAGGGGCGAGGCGAGGCTCACCGACAAGATCTCCGAGCACATGGGCGCTCGCCTGCCCGTGATCGGCTCGCTCGAGAGCCAGGCCACGGCGCGCGAGATGCTCACGGAGGCGGACGCCCTCATGGTGACGTTCGTCGGCGCCCCCATCGGCATCGTCACGCGGCATGACCTGCTCGCGAACCTCAACAAGTAGACGAACACTTCGACGTAGACGAACACCTCGATGAAGGAGCTGCACGTGAGCGAGACCAACCAGGGCTTCAACACCCGTGCCGTCCACGCTGGCCAGGAATTCGAGCCGCGCACCGGCGCGGTCGTCCCGCCCCTGCATTTCAGCTCGACCTATGCCCAGGAGGGCATCGGCGGCCTTCGTTCCGGCTACGAGTACGGCCGCGGCGGCAACCCGACCCGCGACGCCCTCCAGGAGCAGCTCGCTGCCCTCGAGGGCGGGAAGCACGCCTTCTCGTTCGGTTCGGGGCTCGCCGCAGAGGACGGACTGATCCGGGCGCTCTGCACGCCGGGCGACCGTATCGTGCTCGGCAACGACGCGTACGGCGGGACCTACCGCCTCATCAGCCGCGTGCTCGGCGGCTGGGGCATCCGCAACCAGCCCGTTGACATGGCGGCGCTCGACGACGTGCGTGACGCCGTCGCGGCCGGCGGGAGTGCGGCGCGGCTCGTGTGGGTCGAGACGCCGTCGAACCCGCTCATGAAGGTCACGGACATCTCGGCCCTCGCGTCGATCGCGCACGACGCCGGGGCCCTCCTCGTCGTCGACAACACGTTCGCGTCGCCCTACCTCCAGAACCCGCTGGCCCTCGGCGCCGACATCGTGGTCCACTCGACGACCAAGTACATCGGCGGCCACTCCGACGTCGTCGGCGGCGCCGTCGTCGTCAACGACGACGAGCTCGCCGGGAAGATCGGCTTCGTCCAGTTCGCGGTCGGGGCCGTCTCCGGCCCGATGGACGCCTTCCTCACGACCCGCGGCCTCAAGACCCTCGGGGTACGGATGGAGCGCCACTCGGACAACGCCCAGAAGATCGCCGAGTGGCTCGTCGGCCGGCCCGGCATCGAGAAGGTCCTCTACCCCGGGCTGCCCGAGCACCCAGGGCACGAGCTCGCGGCCCGGCAGATGCGGCGCTTCGGCGGCATGATCTCGGTCCAGTTCAGCGGCGGGGAGGCTGCGGCCCGCAAGGTCGCCGAGTCGACGAGGCTCTTCACGCTCGCCGAGTCGCTCGGCGGCATCGAGTCGCTCATGAACTACCCGTCCGAGATGACCCACGCTTCCGTCAAGGGCACCGAACTGGCCGTTCCCGAAAACCTCATCCGGCTCTCCGTCGGCATCGAGGACGCGGAGGACCTCATCGGGGACCTCGACAGCGCGATGAGCCACCTCTGACCCGTCCCACCTGACCGAGAGGACCACCCCAGATGCCGACGTCACCGTCGACTGCTCCCGCCTGGACCAAGGCGCCTTGGTTCAGGCCCGCCTTGATCGCCCTCGGCGCGGTCATCGTCCTGGGGATCGTCGTCCTGCTCGCGAAGTGGCTCCGCAGCACGGAGCCCGTCTCGTCGTTCATCGCGACGTACCCCGGCTATGCGTCGCAGCCCGCCGGCACGCCCGTCGGCCTGCCGGCGTGGCTCAACTGGAGCCACTTCCTCAACATGTTCTTCATCGTCCTGATCGTGCGCTCGGGCCTCCAGGTCCGGTACACGACCCGGCCGCAGGGCTACTGGAGGCGGAACAACAAGGGACTCATCAGGACCAAGGGGCAGCCCAAGAAGATCAGCCTCGACCTGTGGTTCCATCTCACGCTGGATGCCCTGTGGGTGCTCAACGGCCTCGTCTACTGGATCCTGCTCTTCTCGACGGGCCAGTGGAAGCGGGTGATCCCGACGAGCTGGGACGTCTTCCCGCACGCCGTCTCGGTGGCAATCCAGTACGCGTCGCTCAACTGGCCCCTCGAGAACGGGTGGACGGACTACAACGCCCTCCAGCTCCTCTTCTACTTCATCACGAGCTTCATCGCGGCGCCGCTCGCGATCCTGACCGGGCTGCGGATGTCCGGCGCCTGGCCCTCGAAGGCGCCCCGCCTCAACAAGGCGTACCCGATCGAGCTCGCCCGGCGCGTGCACTTCCCTGTGGCGGTCTACTTCGTCGCGTTCGTGATCGTGCACGTGACGCTCGTCCTCACCACGGGCGCGCTGCGGAACCTCAACCACATGTTCGCCGCGAACGACGGCGACAGCTGGCTCGGGTTCGGGTTCTTCGCGGCGGCCGTCGTCGTCATCGTGGCCGCGTGGTTCCTCGCGCGTCCGCTGTTCCTGCGGCCGGTTGCCTCGCTCATGGGTTCGGTCACGCGCAACTAGGCGGGCAGGGTCCGGGGATGTGACAGCATGGTCGCATGCCGCAGCGCGTTCCGCTCCTGCCTGCCCGAGAGCATCGCCTCAGGCTGGCCGAACTGGGCGTCCTGGACCGCCGTCGGACCCTGTGGGGCCTCGCTCTAGCCCTCGCCCTGCCGGTCACGGTCGAGGCGACGGTCGTCGCGGGCGGCTACCACAACATGGCGATGACCATGCTCGTGCAGCTCGCCGCCGCGGTCGCTGTCGCCGTCGTCGGGGGCCTCTGGCCCGCTGCCGTGGCCGCGGTCGTGGGCTCCCTCCTGCTCAACTACTTCTCGGTCGCGCCGGTCGGGAGCTTCCAGATCGCGGATCCCCAGGTCGTGGGCGAGCTCCTCATCTTCCTCGCGGTCGCGTGCGCTGTGGGCCTCGCGGTCGGTGCCGCGACGCGGCGGTTCGAGCAGGCCGCGCGGGCTCAGGCGGACGCCCGTGCGATGGCCGAGCTCGCGCGCGGGATCCTCGGCTCCGGGGGGCAGGTGCAGGAGTTCCTCGAGCGTGTCCGGGCCGCGCTCGGGCTGCGTGCTGTGACGCTCCTGGAGCGGCGCGAACCCGGGACACCGCGCGCGGTCAGGCCGGGGTGGGAGGTCGTCGCGAGTGCAGGCGAGGCGCCGCCCGTGACGCCCGCGGCCGCGGACGGCCTCGTCATCGCCGACGAGCACTACGCGCTCCTCGCGGGAGGCCGGGAGCTCGAGCCCGCGGAACGGCGCATGATGGAGGCCTTCGGTGCGTACCTCGTCGCGATCCGGCAGGGTCGGCAGCTGGCCTCGAGCCGCGAGGCGAACCGCCGGCTCGAGGAGGGCAACACGATCCGGACGTCGATCCTCCGGGCCGTCTCGCACGACCTCCGCACGCCGCTCTCCGGGATCAAGCTGAGCGTGAGCAGCCTGCGGCAGCCCGGCGTCGACTTCACGCGCGAGGAGCAGGCGGAGCTGCTCGAGACGATCGAGGACTACACCGACAGGCTCTCCGCGCTCGTGGGAAACCTCCTCGACATGTCCCGCATCTCGGCAGACAGCGTGACACCGCTCCTGCGTCCGGTCCGCTGGCGCGAGGTGCTTCCGCCCTGGCCGAAGGATGCCGTCGTCGACGACCGGGTCTCGCCCGGGTGCCCTCCCGTCGAGGCCGATCCGGTGCTCCTCGAGCGCGTTGTGGCCAACCTCGTCGAGAACGCCCTCAAGTACGCACCCGGACTGCCGCTCGAGCTCGAGGCGGGCGCGGGGGAGGCCGACCCCTCGGGCCGGGCGATGGGCGAACTGCGCGTTGTGGACCACGGCGGGGGCATCCCGCCCGAGCAGCTCATGGCCGTGTTCAACCCGTTCCAGCGCGTGGGCGATGCGAGCCGTCACGGTGCCGGGATCGGTCTCGGGCTCGCCGTGGCGAAGGGCTTCGTCGAGGCGATGGGCGGTCGGATCTCAGCGGGGCAGACGCCGGGCGGTGGCCTCACGATGCGGATCGTCCTTCCGCTGGCAGCGCCCGACGGCGATGGGTCGCCGGGCGGCGCGGCCCCCGCCGAGGCGGGGAGCACGGCATGACGCGCGTGCTCGTGGTCGAGGACGAGGCGCAGATTGCGCGCGCGCTCCAGATCAACCTGCGGGTCCACGGCTATGAGGCGGTCACGGTCCAGTCGGGCGAGGCAGCTCTCGAGAACGCGGCCTCGGCGCCGGTGGACATCGTGGTCCTCGACCTGGGGCTTCCGGGCATGGACGGCGTCGACGTCATCCGCCGCCTGCGGGAGTGGACGACCGTCCCGATCATCGTGCTCTCGGCCCGGCACGCTGCCGAGGACAAGGTCGAGGCCCTCGACGCCGGCGCGGACGACTACGTCACGAAGCCGTTCGGCCTCGAGGAGCTCCTGGCCCGTCTCCGGGCGGCAGCGCGGCGCAGCGCCGTCCGGACCGAGGTGCCGCGGATCCAGACCGCCGACTTCAGCGTCGACCTCGCCGCCCGCCGCGTGGTCCGCGGGGGCAAGGACGTGCGGCTCACGCCGACGGAGTGGAGCATCCTCGCGCTCCTCGTGCGGCAGCAGGGCACGCTCGTGACGCAGCGCGAGCTCCTGACCCAGGTCTGGGGGCCGGCGTACGCGAAGGAGGCACAGTACCTGCGGGTCTACATGGCCCAGCTTCGCCGGAAGCTCGAGCGGGACCCCTCGAACCCGCGCCATCTCAAGACCGAAGCCGGCATCGGCTACCGCTTCGATCCGTGAGGGCGCTCGGCTACGCTTTGGCCATGAAGTCCGCGCGCCTCGTTGCCGTCTGCCGCGTCCGGCAGCTCCTGCCCGATTCGGGCGTCGTCGGCGTGACGGCGATCGACAAGCGGCCCGTCGAGGGCCCGGTGCGGATCCGGCGGATCGGGGTGCACGGCGACGTCCAGGCTGATCGGGCGAACCACGGCGGCGAGGACAAGGCCGTCTACGCATACTCCGAGGACGACGCCGCGCTGTGGGCCGGCGTCCTCGGGCGTGAGATCCCGCCGGGCTACTTCGGGGAGAACTTCCGCGTGGACGGGATCAGCGCGAGTGACGCCGTGATCGGGGAACGCTGGCGCTTCCCGGGCGGCACGGTCCTCGAGGTCACGATGCCCCGCGTGCCCTGCGCGACTTTTGCTCGTCGGATCGGCGAAGACGGCTGGGTCAAGCGCTTCAAGGCGGCCGGGCTCTCGGGGGCCTATCTCAGGGTCATCACCCCCGGTGACGTCGAGGCCGGCGAGCAGTTCGGCATCGAGCACGTCCCGGACCACGGCGTCCGGGTCGGCCAGTGGCTCGCGGACCCGACGCCCGAGCGGGCGGAGGCGCTCCTCGACGCCGAGGCCGAGGGCGCGATCCGTCTCGCGAGCGCGATCCGGCCTTACATCGATCGCGTGCTGGGTCGCGAGGCGTAGCGTTCCCTGTCGAGTCAGGGCCCTGTGTGGAAGCTCACGGGCCGTGATGCACGACCGCGGCGGGTCCGGCCTCGTCCGTCCTGTACGATAGATGTATCCCCCACTGCGCCGGTATTCCCTCTTCCTGCCCAATTCTTGAGGCAGGAGTAGTGCGTGTTGGGGCCCGCGAGGCGGGCAGTTTCATAGGGGAGCCGGCTGAAGAAAACGCTGTTGGTGCGCGTGTGGCGCCGAGTGCAGCGAGAAGTCCTGCCACGGGATTGAGACAGCGCCGGGCTTCGGCATTGACCGATGAGCCGCCATTAAGGCTCCCCTACCGGAGGATTCCTCTATGTCTGAAACTTTGGATGCCCCTTTCGCAATGGACGAAGAGGCTCCCGAAACCACTTCTTCCCCTGAGACCACTGCTGCCCCAGCCGTGCCGGAGGCCAGCGAGGACCGCGGTGTGCTCTTCACCGACCTCGGCATCGACGACCGCATTCTCGCGGCACTGAGCGACGTCGGCTACGAGAAGCCGTCGCCCATCCAGGCGGCGACCATCCCGCTCCTGCTCGAGGGGCGCGACGTCGTCGGCCTCGCCCAGACGGGCACCGGCAAGACCGCGGCCTTCGCGGTTCCGGCGCTCTCGCGTCTCGCGGAACTCCACGACCAGAACGGGCCGTCCCGCTCGACCCAGGCCCTCGTCCTCGCCCCGACCCGCGAGCTTGCGCTCCAGGTCGCCGAGGCCTTCACGTCCTATGCGAAGCACCTCGAGGACTTCACGGTCCTCCCGGTCTACGGCGGTTCCGCCTACGGCCCGCAGCTCGCAGGCCTGCGCCGCGGCGCCCAGGTCGTCGTCGGCACGCCTGGCCGCGTGATCGACCACCTCGAGAAGGGCTCGCTCGACCTGTCGGGGCTCCAGTACCTCGTGCTCGACGAGGCCGACGAGATGCTCCGCATGGGCTTCGCGGACGATGTCGAGCGCATCTTCCAGGAGACCCCGGACGGCCGTCAGGTCGCGCTCTTCTCCGCGACCATGCCGTCGCAGATCCGCCGCATGTCGAAGCAGTACCTCAACAACCCTGAAGAGGTCACGGTCAAGTCGAAGACCACGACCGGGCAGAACATCCGCCAGCGGTACGTGCAGGTCGTCGGCTCGCAGAAGGTGGATGCACTCACGCGCATCCTCGAGGTGGAGGAGTTCGACGGCGTCATCGCGTTCGTCCGCACGAAGATGGCCACCGAGGATCTCGCCGACAAGCTCAAGGCCCGCGGCTTCCAGGCGGCGGCGATCAACGGCGACATCGCCCAGGCCCAGCGAGAGCGCACCGTTGAGGCGCTCCGCGACGGCAAGATCGACATCCTGGTGGCGACCGACGTCGCGGCGCGCGGCCTCGACGTCGAGCGCATCAGCCACGTCGTGAACTACGACATCCCCCATGACACCGAGAGCTACGTGCACCGCATCGGCCGTACGGGCCGCGCGGGCCGCAAGGGCGACGCGATCCTGTTCATGACGCCTCGCGAGAAGTACCTGCTCCGGGCGATCGAGAAGGCGACCCACCAGCCCGTCGAGCAGATGTCGCTCCCGACGGCGGAGACCGTCAACTCGCTGCGCATGAGCAAGTTCGCCGACCAGATCACCGAGACCCTCGAGTCCGAGGACGTCTCGCTGTTCCGCGATCTCATCTCCTCCTACGAGGCCGAGCACAACGTGCCCGCTGCTGAGATCGCGGCCGCACTTGCCGTGATGGTCCAGGGCGACACTCCGTTCCTCGTCCAGGAGATCCCGAGCGTTCCGGACTTCGCGAAGCGCGGGCGTGACCGGGATGCGCGCGACGGCGGCCGCGGCCAGGGGCGTGCCCCTCGCGGCTCGTCCGAGGGCAGCGCAACGTACCGCATCGCGGTGGGCCGCCGGCAGCGTGTCCAGCCGGGCTCGATCGTCGGCGCGCTCGCGAACGAGGGCGGGTTCCACTCAAGCGAGATCGGCGGGATCGACATCCGCTCCGACTTCTCCCTCGTGGAGCTCCCCGCTGAGCTCTCAAGCGAGCAGTGGAAGGCGCTCTCGAAGACCCGGATCGGCGGCGAGCTCATCAAGCTCGAGCTCGACTCCGGCGGCCGCCCCGCTCGTGAGGGCGGCGACTGGGGCTCCCGCGGCGGCCGGGACCGGGATCGCGGTCCGCGTGACGGCGACTGGGGCCGTGGTGGCAGGGGTGGCTCCGGCGCGCGCGAGCGCCGGGACGACTGGGGCGACCGCGGCAATCGTGGCGACCGCGGTGGCCGTGAGGGCTTCGCGTCCCGGGGTGGCTTCGCCGGCCGCAGCGGGGCTGCTTCCGGCGGCGCACGCCGTTTCGGCGGCAGCCGCGGCTGACTGGACGTCAGCTCTCACTTAGTTCACCGATCTGTCAAACGTTAGTGACAAGACCGGTTGTGTCATGTCAAGATAGTCCGGGGGTGGGCAGCGGAAGCGCGGACTCCCGCGCTACCGCGAACGAGGTCCGGCTGCAGCCTGCTGGGGGGGTGCGGCCGGGCCTCGTCGTTTCCGCTCCCGACCCTTGACTGGGCGGGCGTTGAAGGGCCGCTTTCGATTTGTTCGCGGGTCGGGGCTCCGGTAAAGTATCTGTCTGTTGCCCCCCTAGCTCAGTGGTAGAGCGCCATCTTGGTAAGATGGAGGTCACGGGATCGATTCCCGTGGGGGGCTCTCTGGCGGTGTAGCTCAGTTGGTTAGAGCGCACGACTCATAATCGTGAGGTCGGGAGATCGAGCCTCCCCACCGCTACGGCTCAAGGCCCCGGGTAACCGGGGCCTTTGTCGTGTCCCGGGACAGATGACGGGCGTATTCTGGGCGCTGTCCCGCGTGTTCGACTGGCAGGGGGAACCATGCCAAAGGAGACCAGCAGATTCAGCCGCGGGAGGCTCGGGGGGTGGGCGGCCCTCGCCGTTCTCGCGGGCGTGGTCGCTGCGGCCGGCACCGTGCGCAGTCTGCCGGAGGCCAAGGGCCCGGCGTGGCCTTCCACGGAAGTGAGGGCGGTCAGATTCGCGGCAGTGGGGGACTCCATCACGCAGGGCGACAGCCCGGGCTTCAGCGTCGGCCTCACGGGGAGCCTCTCGTGGGTCACGTACGCCCGTTCGCCTCTCGACCTCTTCGCGGGCGGGTGGGCGGCCGGCGGGGCGACGACCGCGCGGATGGCCGCAAACGTCCGTCCGGTCAGGGCAGACGTCCTCGTCGTCATCGGCGGCACGAATGATCTCGCGCAGGGCGTGCCGTTCTCGGTGACGGCAGCGAATATCGAGAGGATCGTCGCGACCGTCGGCGCGCCGCGCGTCATCGTCTCGGCGATCCCACCGCGCGACTCGGCGCAGGGCGCCACCGTGGCGTTCAATGCGTCGCTCAAAGAGCTGGTGCTCGCGCACGGCTGGGAGTGGGTCGATGCGCCCGCCGGCGTGCGGGAGGGCGAGCAGTACGCGCCGGGGATGTCCCACGACGGCATCCATCCGAGCCAGGCCGGGGCCGAGGCGCCGGGCCGTGCCCTCGACGCGGCGATCTCCCGCTGAAGCGAGAGTCGGCACTCCCAGCCTCACCAGCAACTCTCGGTACACTTGCTCCGATGACCGTTACTCAAACGTTACCCGTCCAGTCCCCGGCGGAACGTGTACCCACTCAGCGCCTCGGGTACGTTCCCGCCCTCGACGGGCTGCGCGCCCTGGCCATTGCGTTGGTGGCGGTCTACCACGCTGTCATGCCGGCCCACTTCGGCGGGGCCGGCGGCGTCGACGTCTTCTTCGTGCTCTCGGGCTTCCTCATCACGACCCTTCTCCTCCAGGAGCACGGAGCCGCCGGGAGGGTCTCATTCCGCCGGTTCTACACGCGCCGACTCGTGCGCCTCGGACCTCCGCTCGTGCTCATGCTCGCCGTCGTCTTCGTGCCGATCGCCGCGACGATGGGGCTCAGCACCGCGCTCAGCGGCTCTGGGCTCTCGCTGTTCTACCTCATGCCTGTCGGCGCAGAGTCGGGCTCGACGATGCTCTCGCCGTACGAGCACACATGGTCGCTCGGGGTGGAGGAGTGGTTCTACTTCCTCTGGCCCCCGGCTCTCGTCCTGCTCCTGCGCGGGCGACGGCGCTGGGCACTCATCGCCGCGGCCGTCGCCGCAGGAGGACTGGCGGTCGCGGCACTCTTGGCGGAGGCCCAGTCGGCGGAAGTCTCCTTCATCCTGCGTGCGTGCGGACTCATGGCGGGCTGCGCTGCGGCGCTGGCGCTTCACGGCAGGCGGCTCTCGGTGGGGCGCTGGGCCGCCCTCGCGGGGCTGGCCTTCCTTGCACTGAGCGTGGTGCGTTCCACCATGGCCCCGTTCTCGACCCTCGACGTGCTGTCGGCGGACCTCGGCGCCGTGCTGCTCGTCGTCGGAATCATGCGAGGCCCGCGCGGGCTCCTGCACCGGGCACTTTCCGTGCGGCCGTTCGTCGCGGTCGGCCGCATCAGCTACGAGATCTACCTGTGGCACTATCCCGTGCTCTGCATCCTCGGCGTCCTCAACCACTCCGACTGGCTCGAAGTCGGCTGGATTGCGCTGCCGGTCTCCCTCGTGCTCGCCGTCGTCGCCCATCGCGTCACGGAGCCGGTCATCGTGCGGCTCCGCACGAGGATCGCGGCGTGGATCCCCGCCTGACCGACCCGCGCGTGGCCCGCTAGCCGACGTCTGGCAGTGCGATCGCGAGCGACCTCTCGGCCACGTCGTCGAGCGCCCGCCGGATGGCCCCGAGCGCTACGGCCTCGCCGCCGAGCCCCGATACCTCGATCTCGGCGGGCGTCTCGGTCAAATCGGGGAGCGCAGCGCGGATCCCGGGCAGGAGGCGGGCGGCCGCGGGGGCGATCGCCCCTCCCAGCACCACGAGCTCCGGGTTCAGGAGGGTGCTGAGCACGGCGATGACGCGGGCCATCCGATCCTCGAGCCGGACCAGGACAGCAGCCGCCGCGGCGTCGCCGTCCTCGGCTGCCGTGAACACGGCCTCCGCGGTGACCTCGGACGGGGCCAGCCCGGCGAGGCCCGTGGGCTGGGCCGCTGCCTCGGCGCCCCATTCGCGCGCGAGCTGCGCAATGCCGTGCGGCCCGACCGCGCCGTCGACGAGCCTGAGGAACGCGAGCTCGCCCGCCGCGCCGTTCCGCCCGTGCAGGAGGCGGCCGGATTCGATGATCCCCGCGCCGAGGCGCTCGCCGGCCAGCAGGACGGCCACGTCGTCTAGCCCCTGGGCCGCGCCGCGCCACTGCTCCGCGAGGGCAGCGAGATTCGCGTCGTTCTCGAGGAGCACATGCCACCCGTGGCGGTCGAAGAGGGCGGCCGCAAGCCCGACGTCGAACATCTCCCAGAAGTCCGAGCCAGCCGCGACGTGCCCGTTCCGGTCCACTGGCGCCGCGACGCCGACGCCGACGGCGAGGACGTGCCGGGGTTCACGCCCCGCGTCGCGCAGCGCCGCGAGGGCCACCCCGCTCACCACATCCAGGCGCGCCTGCGCCGTCCTGGCACCCCGGGGGAGGTCCCCGGAGGCTGTGGAGAGGATGTCGCCGCGCAGGTCGGTCACAAGTGCCGTGGTCTTGTGGGCGCCGACGTCGAGGCCCACGACGACGCCGGCGTCCGCCCGGAAGCCGAACGTGCGCGGGGGGCGGCCACGCTGGGGGCCGGTGCGCTCGGGGTCCTGCTCCTCCGCCCAGCCGCGCCGCACGAGGTCCTCGCACACGGCGATCACGGTCGCGCGCGTCAGGCCGGTGAGCTCGACGAGCTCGGAGACCGTGAATGGGCCCCCGCGGCGCAGTGCGGCGAGGACAGTGCGGGCTGTCACGAAGCGCACGACGTGCGGACCGACGGGCCCCGTCTCAGTGCCGGCGGGCTCGGGCCGCCCCTGCACGCCGCCTCGTTCCTGCACGGCCTTGACCTCCTCCTGCCCCGCCACAATAATGGTGACGCGAGCTATATTTAGATTCTAAATTATCTCTCGGGGCCATGTCTCTCGAAGCCATGTCTCTCGAAGCCATGACGGTCACCCGCACAGCATCTCTGTCCCCCACATTCCCATGACAAGGAGACCCCGTGTCCACGCCTGTCGAGTCCGCACCGGACACCACCGCTCAAGACGCCCACTGGTGGCGGCAGGCGGCCGTCTACCAGATCTACCCGCGCAGCTTCTCCGACTCGAATGGCGACGGGCTCGGCGACCTCAAGGGCATCACGTCGAAGGTCCAGTACCTCAAGGACCTCGGGGTCGACGCCGTCTGGCTGAGCCCGTTCTACCCGTCCGCGCTCGCTGACGGCGGCTACGACGTCGACGACTACCGCAACGTCGACCCGCGCCTCGGCACGCTCGAGGACTTCGACGAGATGGCGGCTGCGCTGCACGCCGTCGGCATCAAGGTGATTGTCGACATCGTCCCGAACCACACGTCCAACCGCCACGCGTGGTTCCAGGAGGCCCTCGCGTCACCCAAGGGCTCCGCGGCCCGCCGCCGCTACATCTTCCGGGACGGCCTGGGCGAGAACGGCGAGCTGCCGCCCAACGAGTGGACGTCGATCTTCGGCGGCCCAGCGTGGGAGCGCGTCACGGAGCCCGACGGCACGCCGGGCCAGTGGTACTTCCACCTGTTTGCGAAGGAGCAGCCTGACCTCGACTGGGACAACCCCGAGGTCCACGAGGACTTCCTCAGGACCCTTCGCTTCTGGTCGGACCGCGGGGCCGACGGCTTCCGCGTCGACGTCGCCCACGCGCTCAAGAAGGACATGGACGCCGAGGTCGAGAGCCTCGAGCTGCTCCACCGCGCCGACCTCTTCCGCAACGGTGAGCACCCGCTGTGGGATCGCGACGAGGTGCACACGATCTACGCCGAGTGGCGGCGGCTCTTCAACGAGTACAACCCGCCCCGCACGGCCGTAGCAGAGGCCTGGGTGCACGCCGACCGCCGCGCCCGCTACGCGTCTCCCGAGGGCCTCGGCCAGGCATTCAACTTCGATCTGCTCAAGGCCGACTTCGACGCTGAGCAGTTCCGCACCATCATCAGCAAGAACCTCGCCGAGGCTGCCGCGACCGGGGCATCCTCGACCTGGGTGTTCTCGAACCACGACGTCGTCCGCCACGCGACCCGGTACGGGCTGCCGAAGGGCAGCGGCCGCGAGGAGGGCGCGGGCGCGGACGGCAAGGACTGGCTGCTCGAGGGTGGCGACCCCGCACAGGTGGACGCCGAGCGGGGCCTGCGGCGAGCGAAGGCTGCGACGCTGCTCATGCTCGCACTCCCGGGCTCGGCCTACCTGTACCAGGGCGAGGAGCTCGGCCTGCAGGAAGTCGGCCAGATCGCTGACGAGGATCGGCAGGATCCGACCTTCTTCCGGAACAAGGGGGTCGAAGTCGGCCGCGACGGCTGCCGCGTGCCGCTCCCGTGGGAGCCGCAGGGCAGCTCGTTCGGCTTCGGCTCGAACGGCTCGCACCTTCCCCAGCCGGCTTGGTTCGCCGACTACGCGGTGAGTGTCCAGGCTGCTGACGCGGGCTCGACCCTCTCGTTCTACCGCCGGGCCCTCAAGCTCCGCCATGAGCTGCAGGCGGCAGAGGCGCTCGGCTGGCAGGATTCCGTGGACGACGAAGTGCTGCACTTCGTGCGTCCGGGCGGCTGGCACGTTGTGGCCAACTTCGGGACGGCCCCCGTGGTCCTGCCCGAGGGCGAGGTGCTCCTCGCGAGCGCCGAAGTCGAGGGTGGCAAGCTCCCCGGGGAAGCGACGGCGTGGGTGCGCGTCACCGGCTGACATCCGAGACTCGCCCGTTTCCCGGTCGGGAAGCCCCTGAGGGGCGACGAGTCAGGTGAGGCGGCGAGTGGAAGAGGAAGGCTCTTCCGCTCGCCGCCTCTCTCGTGGCAGGCTGAGGCTTGAGCGTGAGGAGACGGCCATGCCCACGGTTGGCGACTCCGGGCCCGGGGTCCGGCACGAGGACTTCGAGCTCGACGAGGAGAAATGCTGGGCGCTGCTCGGCTCCTCGGGGATAGGGCGCTTCGCGTTCACGGCGAGCGGGCGCATCCGGGTCTTCCCCGTCCACTACGCGGTCTACCGTGGCTGCGTGTACTTCCGCACCTCGCGCCACGGGGTCATTGCGGACGGGCTGCCCCAGGAGGGCGTGGCATTCGAAATCGACTCGGTGACCCCCGTGGCCCAGGCCGGCTGGTCGGTGCTTGTCTCGGGGACGGCGAGCGTGGTCGATGACTCCGACCTCCTCACCCAGCTGTTCGGGCTGGGGGTCGAGGAGCCCTGGGCGGGCGGCGTCCGGGACCGCTTTGTGTGCCTTGTCCCGCGGGAGCTGACAGGGCGGCAAGTCTTCCTCGCGTGACTCCTTCCGACGACGGCGAGAACCTCCGCGGGAGCAGTCTGAGCAATTTATCAAATCAGTTGACATAATAATTCGGCCGTAGTGCACTGGTACTGGATCGTCGCGCTGGGGAGCGATTCGTCGACCATCCCGAGAAGTATCAGGAGCATAGCTATGGCTGATATGGAGCCCCAGACTGCCCAAGGTACAGCGGTGGAGGACGCCACATCCCGCCCAGACCAGGGCAATTCCTCTTTGCGGTCCGCACCGGCCGGCGCCCCCGGCATGCGCTCCGGGATCACTTGGTGGGAGGCGTGCGGCGGATGGAGTTCGCGGTACGCCCTCAGCATCTAGGAGCACTAGGGCGAGCTGAGGCTTGTGCGGCGCTGGACCCGATGTGCCTGCGGCGCTGGACCCGATGTGCCTGCGGCGCTGGACCCGATGTGCCTGCGGCGCTGGCGCGGGATACCGTTGACCCATGACCTCAACCACCGCCGCCGAATCGCCCCGTCCCACCGGTGCTGATCTCTCCCGCCCAGCCCGCGCTGTCAATCCCGAGATCGCCCGCTCGTGGCTGCTGGTCAACGCGATGCGGCCTGAGATCTTCGCGGAGGCTTCGTCATCACGGGCGGACGCCGTGATCCTCGACATCGAGGATGCAGTCGATCCCTCGCACAAGGGTGAGGCGCGGGAGAACGTGCTCCGCTGGATGCGCGATGGTGGCCAGGCGTGGGTCCGCATCAACGATGCGACGAGCCCGTTCTGGGCCGACGACCTTGCGGCCCTGCGCGGAACGGCGGGACTCCTCGGCGTCATGCTCGCGAAGACCGAGTCCTCGGACCAGGTGACGGAGAGCTACCACCGCATGGACGGCAAGACCCCCGTGATCCCGCTCGTCGAGTCGGCGGTGGGCATCGAGGAGGCGAACCACATCGCCAAGGCCCAGGGCGCCTTCCGTCTTGCCTTCGGCTCGGGCGACTTCCGTCGTGACACAGGCATGGCGGCGACGCCCGAGGCGATGGCCTACCCGCGGGCCAAGCTTGTCGTCGCAAGCCGCGTCGGCGGCCTCCCCGGTCCCATCGACGGCCCGACCGTCGGGACCAACCACCCGATCCTGCGCGAGCAGAGCGCCATCACGGTGATGATGGGGATGACCGGCAAGCTGTGCCTCGCCATCGACCAGACCACCGTGATCAACGAGGTCATCAGCCCGACGCCGAGCGACGTCGCCTGGGCCTCTGACTTCATGCGCGACTTCGAGGCGAACGGCCGGGTCATCCGCGACGGCTCCGATCTCCCGCGGCTCGGCCGCGCAGAGAAGATCATGAAGCTCGCGACCGCCTTCGGCGTCCAGCCGGCCTGAACGAGGGACGCGTGAACGACTTCTGGGAGACGGCCCCTCCGCTCTACAGGAGGGTCGTGCTCTCCGGCATGGCCTTCCTGGGGGTCGGGATCATCCTCAACATCGTCGCGAACCTGAGCCACGTTGCGTGGCTCCTGTACGCATCGCTCGTCGTCATCGGCATCGGCCTCGTGGCGCACCTCTTCGGCATCGGCATCCGCGCGCGGGAGATGCGCCGGCGCCTCCGGGGCTGAGCTCGGGCGATAGGCTTCTTCCATGGCCATCAACCCCGACCTGCAGGGTCGCGTCTACCCGCCCGCCGAGGCGTACGACGTCGGCCGCGAGAAGATCCGCGAATTCGCCCGAGCCGTCAAAGCCGTCAATCCCGCTCATTTCGACGTCGAGACCGCGAAGTCGCTCGGCCACGCCGACCTGGTCGCGCCGCCGTCGTTCGCGATCATCATCGCCCAGCGAGCCGACGCGCAGCTCATCGCAGACCCCGAGTCGGGCATCGACTTCTCGCGCGTCGTCCACGCCGAGCAGCGCTTCACCCACCACCGCCCGATCGTGGCGGGCGATCGCCTGACAGCCGAGCTGCACGTCGACAACGTGCGCGCGATGGGCGGCGGGGCCATGATCACGACCCGCGCCGAGATCGCGTCCGAGTCGGGGGAGAAGGTCGCCACGGCGACCTCGTCCATCCTTGTCCGGGGAGAGGGCCAATGACCGCCACAGGATCCGCCACCGCGCCCGCCTTCGACGAGCTCGAAACCGGGCTCGAGATCGGTCGCCGCGAGATCGCGGTGACCCGTGCCGACCTCGTGAAATACGCGGGGGCGTCCGGCGACTTCAATCCGATCCACTGGAACAACGACTTCGCGGTTGCCGTCGAGCTTCCGGGCGTGATCGCCCACGGCATGTTCACGATGGGCGCCGCAGTGCAGCTCGTCGTCGACTGGGCAGGCGATCCCGGCGCCGTCGTGGACTACCAGACGCGGTTCACGAAGCCGGTGCCGGTCTCGGACACCACGGGACGCGACGAGCCGGGTGCCGTGCTCGACGTCGTCGGGACGATCGGCGCGCTCGACCCCGAGGCCCGTACCGCCCGGGTCGACCTCACGGTCACGTGCGGGGGACAGCGGGTGCTGACGAAGGCGCAGGCCGTCGTCCGCCTCGGCTGAGACGGGTCCGACTAAGCTGGTCGGGTGAGCGAGACCCTCCTTTCCTCCCTGACCACGTCCGCCGTCGGCGGTCCCGCGGCCCGCTTCGAGGAGGCGCGTACCGAGGCGGAGATCATCGACGCCGTGCGTGCCGCCGACGATGCCGGGGAGCCACTCCTCATCGTCGGTGGCGGCTCAAACCTGATCGTCGCGGACGAGGGCTACCCGGGAACGGTCCTCAAGATCGCGTCGGAGGGCCTCGAGCTCGACTCTGCGGACGCGTGCGGCGGAGTCTCGGTCGGCGTCCAGGCGGGCCACCCGTGGGACGACTTCGTGGACTACGCCGTGCACCACGCGTGGAGTGGCGTCGAGGCCCTCTCGGGCATTCCCGGCTCCACCGGGGCGACCCCCGTGCAGAACGTGGGCGCCTACGGTTCGGATGTCTCCCAGACCATCTGGCAGGTGCGCACGTGGGATCGTGAGGCACGCGCCGTCAGGACGTTCGTCCCCTCAGAGCTCAAGTTCGGCTACCGGGATTCCCTCCTCAAGCAGACGACGACGGAAGGCTCCCCCCGCTTCGTCGTGCTGCGCGTGGACTTCCAGCTTGCGCTGGGCCGCATGAGCGCCCCGGTCCGCTACGCCGAGCTCGCGAGGTCCCTCGGCGTCGAGCCGGGCCAGCGCGCCTCGGCCCTCGACGTCCGCCGCGAGGTCCTGCGGCTGCGCGGCTCGAAGGGCATGGTCCTCGACCCGTCGGACCGGGACACGTACTCGACCGGGTCCTTCTTCACCAATCCGATCCTCTCGCTCGACGCCGCAGCGGCGCTGCCCGCTGAGGCCCCGCGCTATCCCGCGGGGGAAGGGCTCGTGAAGACGTCGGCGGCATGGCTCATCGAGCACGCTGGTTTCCCGAAGGGCTACGGCCTCGAGGACGGGAGCGTGACCGGCGGCCGCGCGTCGCTCTCCACGAAGCACACCCTTGCTATTACGAACCGCGGCGGAGCAAGCGCGAAGGACCTGCTGGCCCTGGCCCGCGAGGTGCGGGACGGAGTGCAGGCGCACTTCGGCATCGAGCTCAGCAACGAGCCGCTGCTCATCGGGCTCGAGCTGTGACCGAAGCCGCGGGATCCGGCGGGGGGACGGTCGCGGCGCGCCAGGAACGCGCCCGGTTCCGTCACGACGTCGCGGCGGCAGCCGTCCGGCTGTACGCGGAACAGGGCTACGAGGGGACGAATGCCGAGCAGATCGCGGCCGCCGCCGGGCTCTCGCGCAGCACGTTCTTCCGTCAGTTCCGCTCGAAGGAGGACGTGGTCTTCGCCGACCACGACGCGCTCCTCGATGAAGCCGGATCGTTCCTGGCCGAACCGCACGCGGACCCTTGGGAGGCCGTGTGCCGCGCGGCCGAGGGTGTGTTCGCCCATTTCGCCCAACAGCCGGAGCTCGCCCGGCTCCGCTACGCGGTCGTGAACCGCGAGCAGATCCTGCGGGACAGGGAACTCGTGACGACGTTCCGGTACGAGCGGCTCTTCGAGGCATACCTGCGGGAGGCACTCCCAGCGGAAGCCGACCTCGACGTCGTCCGGTTCGCCTCGACCGTGATCGCAACTCACAACTACTTTCTCCGGGGCCTCATGCGCGGCGACCCCGCGATGGACGCGGGGCGGCTCCGGGCTGAACTGGATGCCGTGCGGCGGCTCTTCGGCGTTGTTCGTCGATCGGACGATGGCCCGAGCGACGGCGCGCGCTCCCGTCCCATCGAGGCGGACGACGTCGTCGTCGCGGTCTTCAAGCGGTCCGTTCCGCCGGCCGACGTCGCGCGGCGCATCGAAGAGGCCCTCGGCAGCCCTTGAGTCGGGTGAAACACCGTACCCGTGAAGCCTAGTGCCGTGAGACCCAGTTCCACTTGACCTGACACTGAGTTTCAGGGTAACTCTGAGGCGTGCCTGACTACGACCTCCAAGCTGCCCTCGACACCGACTACTACGCCGTGTTCGAGGGAATTCCCGGAACCGACCGTGCCGCCTGGGAACGGGCCCGGGAATTCGTCGAAGAAGCCCTCCCGGTGATGAACGGCCACTGGGACCGCGCCGAGTACCCGGTCCACCTCGTCAAGAGGATGGGCGAGCTCAACCTCCTCGCCGACGGGATCGAAGTGCCTGGACTCGAGCCGATGAGTCCGCTCGCGGCCGGGCTTGTGAACATGGAGGTCTCGAGGGGCGACGGTTCCCTGGGGACTGTAGTCGCGGTCCAAGGCGGCCTCGCACTCCGCTCGATCGCGTTCCACGGCTCGCCCGAGCAGAAGGACCGCTGGCTCGGGCCGCTTGCGCGGGGCGAGGAGCTCGGCTCGTTCGCGCTCACCGAGCCGGACCACGGCTCCGACTCCGTGAGCCTTGAGACGACGGCCCGCCGTGACGGCGGGGAGTGGGTCCTCGACGGCGAGAAGAAGTGGATCGGAAACGGAGCCTCGGGCGGGGTCACCGTCGTGTGGGCCCGCGACGAGGACGGGAACGTCCGAGGCTTCCTCGTGGAGCAGGACACCCCGGGCTACAGGGCGGAGGTGATCGAGGGGAAGGGCTCGCTGCGGGCCATCCATCAGGCGCGCATCCGGCTCGAGGGCGTGCGGATCCCGGAGGCGAACGTCCTGCCTGGAGCGCGGAGGTTCAAGGACACGTCCCGGGTGCTTGTCGCGACCCGCCTCGGCGTTGCCTGGTCTGCGCTCGGGCACGCGACCGCCGCGTACGAGGCAGCGCTTGCCTACGCCCAGCAGCGGGTCCAGTTCGGCCAACGGCTCGCGAAGTTCCAGCTCGTCCAGGACCGGCTCTCGCAGATGCTCGCCGAGCTCACGAGCATGCAGCTCCACTGCGTCCACCTCGCTGGTCTCGATGCCGAGGGCCGCATGCGTCCCACGCAGGCCTCGATGGCGAAGTACCACAACACGCGCAAGGCACGCTTCATCGCGTCCACTGCCCGGGACCTGCTCGGAGGCAACGGGATCCTGCTCGAGAACCACGTCATCCGGCACATGATGGACATCGAGTCGATCCACACCTACGAGGGCACCGAGAGCGTGCAGGCGCTGCTCATCGGCCGCGACGTGACGGGCGTCGGCGCCTTCGTGTAAGCCCTCAGGCTCCGGACAGCCCCTGTCCGCAGCCGCGGTGCATCATGGAGGCATGCCGACGGATGCCGCCCCCTCCATCAGTACGACGGCGCTGGCCCGCCTCCGCCTTGCGGCGCAGGGCCTCGTGGCAGGGGACTCCGTTCCCGCCGAATTGAGGATGACGCCGGACCCCGGCGCGGTCGTGCGGCGGATGGCGGCCCTCCAGAGCCAGGACCTGCCTGCCGGGATGCTCGCGGTCGGCGTCCGGGCCGAGGGCGGCACGGCGAGCGGGGTGGCGGCCGCCCTGGCGAGCGGCGCCGTCGTCCGCACGTGGACGATGCGCGGTACCCTCTTCCTCGTCGCCGCCGAGGACGCCCGCACCTATGTGCGGCTCGCCTCCGATCGGGTCATGCGCTCGGCGGCCTCCCGGCACCGCGGGCTCGGGATCACGGAGGAGGACGTCGCGGTCGTGCGCAAGGTGGCGGAAGCGCGGCTCGCTGGAGGAGCGGGGCTGACGCGTGCCGAGCTGTTCGAGGCGTTCGAGGCAGCCGGACAGCCCACGCGCACCCAGCGGGGGATCCATCTCCTCTCGATCCTGAGTCATCGGCTGGTCCTCGTGCAGGGGCCCCTGCGCGGACGGCAGCAGGAGTTCCGGCTGGCCGACGAATGGCTGCCCCCTGGGGAGGGGCTCGAGGGCGACGACGCCCTCGAACACCTCGCGTGGCGGTATCTGGCCTCGCACGGGCCGGTGGACGAGCGCGACTTCGCGTGGTGGATCGGACAGCCGCTCGGGACCGTGCGAGGGCCCTTCCGTGCGGCGGGGGCGGGGGCAGTGGCCCTCGAGCATGAGGGTCGGGGCCTGTTCTGCACGGCCGAGATCGTGTCCCTGCTCGCCTCAGGGAGCGGCGAACGCACTGTAGTAGCACTGCCCGGCTACGACGAGCTCGCACTTGGCTACCGCGACCGCTCAGTCGCCATCCCTGACCCCTACCTCGAACGGCTCATCCCGGGGGTGAACGGGGTGTTCAAGGCCATGGTGGCGGTCGGGGGCCGTGCGGTCGGGACATGGCTCAAGGAGGGCACGCCGTCCGCGCCGCGCGTTCGCCCGGAACTGTTCGAGGAGCTCCCTCCGGATGTCGCTTCCGCAGTCGGCGAGGCGACGGCCCGGATCGAGGCCTACTGGAGGCGCTGAGGGGTCGGCTCAGGAGGCCTCGGGTCAGAGGGTCCCGGTCGCGATCTTGAGCATGCGGCGGAGGGGCTCGGCGGCGCCCCACAGGAGCTGGTCTCCCACCGTGAACGCGGAGATGTACTCCGCTCCCATCTCGAGCTTGCGGATGCGCCCCACGGGAATGTCGAGGGTGCCGGAGGCCGCCACGGGCGTGAGCTGGTCCATCGAGGCCTGCTTCTCGTTCGGCACCACGTGCGCCCACTGGTTGTCGGCCTCGATGATCTTCTCGATCTCTGCGACCGAGAGGTCTTCCCGCAGCTTGAGCGTGAGCGCCTGGGAGTGCGAGCGCATGGCGCCGATCCGTACGCAGAGGCCGTCCATGATGACGGGGTCGATCGCGCTGCCGCTCCCGGTCCCGAGGATCTTGTTGGTCTCGACGCCGGCCTTCCACTCTTCCTTGGACTGCCCGTTGCCGAGGTCGGCGTCGATCCACGGGATGAGCGAGCCTGCGAGCGGGACGCCGAACTGTGCCGCGTCCACGCCGCCGCGCTGGGCCGCGAGGACCTTCCGGTCGATCTCGAGGATGGCCGACGCCGGGTCCTCGAGTTCCGACGCCACCGCGCCGTGCAGCGCACCGAACTGGTTCAGGAGCTCGCGCATGTGCCGGGCCCCGCCACCGGACGCCGCCTGGTACGTCATGGAGGTGCCCCACTCGACGAGGTTGTTGCGGAACAGGCCGCCGAGGCCCATGAGCATGCACGAGACGGTGCAGTTCCCCCCGATGAAGTCGTTCACGCCGGAGGCAAGGCCCTGGTCGATGACCTCGCGGTTGACGGGATCGAGCACGATGATCGAGTCGTCGTTCATCCGGAGCGTCGACGCGGCGTCGATCCAGAGGCCGTCCCAGCCGGCTGCGCGGAGCTGCGGGTGCACCCTCTTCGTGTAGTCGCCGCCCTGGGCGGTCACGATGATCGGGAACTTGGCGAGGGTCTCGACGTCGTATGCGTCCTCGAGCGGCCCGGCGCCTCCAGCGAAGGCGGGAGCGGCACCGCCGGCGTTCGACGTCGAGAAGAACACGGGGTCGATCGAGGCGAAGTCGCCCTCGTCCTGCATCCGCTCCATGAGCACGGAGCCCACCATGCCGCGCCAGCCGACAAAGCCCACCGAAGAAGTCATGCCTTCCATTTTACGGGCGGCGACGGCACCTGCGCTGCGCGTTACTCCAGGGTGGCCAGCAGGCGCGGGGATCAGTCGTTGCGCACCGCGCGCAGGGCGGTGAGGAGGACGACGTCGTCACCAGGGTCCTCGGGGATCTCCGCAGAGTCGGGAATCTTCACGCCGAGCAGCCAGCCGCCGTCGTCCGCCCGCCGCACGGACAGCGCGTAGCCTTGGCCGACGCCGTGGCGCTCGACCAGGACGCGCCCGCGGGGCTGCTCGCCGAGGTGGCCGGCGACGAGCTGCAGCGTGGCCTCCGCGGGCGGAAGGTCGGCGCGCTGGGGGAGCGCCCACCACGTGCCGTAGGCGCGGGGCCGCATGAGGACGGCGACGCCGGGCGCCTCGAGCAGGACGATGCGATCGGAGAACGCGGGGGATTCGAGGGTGAGGTTCATCCGGCGTTCGGCGTCGCCGAGCGCGGTGGCAATCCCGGCGACAGGGCCCTCCACGAGGAGCTCGCCCGAGCCGCCGACGTCCGCGAACCCGCGTGCGACGAGCGCGGACGCACCTGCGGACAGCACTTCGGGGATGTCCGCGTAGTCGAGCAGGCCTAGGAGCTCCGCTGTCCCCTCTGTGCTTGGGCCGCCGTGCAGCGCGAGGAGCGCAAGGAGCTCCGCGAACCCGAGGCCGATCTCCTCGACCGTCCTCTCACCGCCGGCCGTGGTCCCGGCGCCCTTTTCCGTCTCGGCTTGCACGGACGCCACCCTACACGGCGCGGGCAGCCAGCCGACCCGCCGGCGCAACACGGAGCTGCCCGTGCCTTTCCACATCCGGGTTGCCCCGTTATGGTCTAAGGGTCGTTGGGGGCAGGTCTCGACCTGGAGGGCGGGGCCGGACTCTGCTCCACCCGCACCCCGAGGCGCCGAGCTGTCCGCAGCCTCTGCAGTCAAGGTGAAGCGCGAGCGACAAGGAGTGGGCCACATGACCCAAGAAGTTGTCAGCACCCATCGCGGCCACGCCCTCAAACGGGTGGTCGGATTCTGGGGGCTGCTGTTCGTTTCCCTCGGATCCATCATCGGCTCGGGATGGCTCCTCGGTGCCCTCGGGGCCGCGAAGTCTGCCGGTCCCGCCTCGCTGGTCTCGTGGCTCCTCGCCGCGATCCTTCTCGTGGTCCTCGCCCTCATCCACGCCGATCTCGGCGCGGCCTACCCGGTCGCGGGCGGGACGGCCCGCTATCCGTACTATGCGTTCGGTGCCCTCGCGGGGTTCACGGCAGGGTGGGCCGGCTACCTCCAGGCTGTGACGATCGCACCGATCGAGGTCGAGGGCAGCATCACGTACCTCGAGAGTGCGCCGTGGGCGTCGGGGATCAAGATGGTCAACCCGGATTCGACCCTCACGCCGCTCGGCCTGCTCATAGCGGCCCTGGCCCTTGCGCTGTTCACGGTCATCAACCTCATGGGCGCGAAGTGGCTCTCGGACAGCAACGTCGTCCTCGTGATCTGGAAGACGGCGGTCCCGATCCTGGCGATCATCGTGATCATCTTCCTCCGGTTCCACCCGGGCAACTTCGTCAACGGGGCGGGCGGCTTCGCCCCCAACGGCGTCCACGGCATCTTCGCGGCGCTGCCGCTCGGGGTCGTCTTCGCCCTCCAGGGCTTCGAGCAGGCCGCACAGATGGCGGGCGAGGCGCGGAATCCGAAGAAGGACGTTGCGAGGGCCATCATCATCGCGATGTTCTTGGGGGCCGCGATCTACATCCTCCTCGAGGTCGCATTCATCGGGGCCCTGGACCCCGCGAACATCGCGAAGAGCTGGGACAACCCCCTCGGTGCGGGTGCGTATGGCCCGTACTACGACCTCGCCATCGCGGCCGGCGCTGGCTGGCTCGCGACGATCCTCCTCATCGACGCCGTCGTCTCGCCCGCGGGCACGGGCCTCGTGTACGTCGGCACGTCGGCCCGCATCTCCTATGCGCTCGGCGAGGACGACGCCCTTCCCTCGGCGCTGACGCGGGTCAGCCGGCGCGGCGTCCCGTGGGCGTCCATTGTGCTCTCGTTCATCATCGGGCTCATCGCGCTGCTGCCGTTCCCGAGCTGGCAGTCCCTCGTCGGGCTCGTGACGGACGCGACGGCGATCATGTACGCCTTCGCCCCAGTCTCGCTCGAGGCGCTCATCCGGCAGCACGCGGGCCGCGAGCATCCGTACCGGGTCCCGTGGCCCAAGGTCCTCACGCCGTTCGGCTTCGTCGCCGCGAACCTCATCATCTACTGGTCGGGCTTCGAGGCGATCTGGAAGCTCCTGACGGCGATCCTCATCGGCCGGATCATCTTCGAGATCGCCCTCCGGCGCTCGAAGTCCCTCCGCGAGCGGCGCGACCTCGACTGGCGGGCGGCGTCCTGGATCTGGCCGTGGCTCATCGGGCTGCTCGTGCTCGGGCTGCTGGGCCGCTACGGGACGGGCGCCCTCAACATCCTCCCGGAATGGGTCGACATCCTGTTCGTGGTCGGCTACGCCCTCGTGATCTTCTACTACGCCGTTGGCCTGGCGATGAAGCGCGAGGACATCGAGGCCGCCGTTGGCGAGGACGAGTTCGAGTTCGAGAACGCCGAAGAGCTGGCTCCCGGCGCACGGCCACGGGCTGCGGGCTAGCGGAGGTTCCGGTCAGCGGCGGAAGACCGTGATCCGATAGCGGATCCCGCTCCGCGACTCCTGCCACCCGTCCTCGGCCGGTTCGGCCCACACAGGCCGCCATTCCGGGCCGAGGACGGGTGCCTTCGTGTCGCCGTCGACTTCGAGGTCGAGGAGCGTCACGACGGCGGTCTCCACGGCGCCGAGGGCGAGGGCCTGCTCGAACAGCTCGCCGCCCCCGATGAGCCAGATGCGCTCGCCGCCGGGCTCTGCGGCGGCACGGGCGAGGGCGTCGGGGAGCGAATGGACGACGACGGCGCCCTCCGCCTCCCAGCCTTCCCGCCGGGTCACGACGACGTTCGTCCGGCCCTGGAACGGCCGGTACCTGGGCGGGATCGAATCCCAGGTCCGGCGCCCCATGACGACGGGGTGGCCGCGCGTGAGCGAGGCGAAGTGCGCGAGGTCCTCCGGCACGTGCCACGGCATCGTGCCATCCCGGCCGATGACCCCTCCCAGCGTCTGCGCCCATACGAGGCCGACGCCGCGCGTCCCGTTGGCGTCCTGCGGAGAGAAGCCGTAGGTGTCAGGGCTCATTCCGCCCTCCCTCATACCGACACGGGAGCTTTGATGGCGGGATGGTGGCGGTAGTCGACGAGCTCGAAGTCCTCGAAGCGGTAGTCGAAGATGCTCTCGGGCTTCCGTGCGAGGCGAAGTCTCGGGTACGGATACGGCTCGCGGGAGAGCTGCTCGCGCACCTGCTCGAGATGGGTCTCGTAGATGTGGCAGTCCCCGCCCGTCCAGACGAAGTCCCCCACACCCAAGCCCAGCTGCTGAGCCATGAGGTGGGTCAGCAGCGCGTACGAGGCGATGTTGAACGGCACGCCGAGGAACATGTCGGCGCTGCGCTGGTAGAGCTGGCACGAGAGCCGGCCCGGCTCGCCGTCGCGCCCCGGCTCGACATAGAACTGGAAGAACGCGTGGCACGGCGGGAGCGCCATCTTCGAGATCTCGGCGACGTTCCACGCCGAGACGATATGCCGCCGGGAATCCGGATTGCTCCGCAGCGACTCCATGACCGCCGCGATCTGGTCGATGTGCTCGCCGTCCGGGGTCGGCCACGAGCGCCACTGGACGCCGTAGACGGGGCCGAGCTCGCCGTCGTCGTCGGCCCACTCGTCCCAGATGGTGACCCCCTGCTCCTGCAGCCAGCGCACGTTGGAGTCGCCTCGCAGGAACCACAGGAGCTCGACTGCGACGGACTTGAAGTGCACGCGCTTCGTGGTCACGAGCGGGAAGCCCTGAGCGAGGTCGAAGCGGATCTGGCGCCCGAATACGCTGCGCGTCCCCGTGCCTGTCCTGTCCGACTTGTGGGTTCCGTGCTCGAGCACATCCCGCAGGAGGTCCTCGTAGGGCGTGGCGATGCGGGTCGGGGTGGGCATGGCTCAAGCCTACCTAGGGTCGGCCGCGGTTGCGGAAGGTCAGTCCTCGAATGGCTTGACCTGCTCGACGGCGACGACCTGCGGCGTTCCCTCGACGGTCACGTGGAACACGAGCATCTCGCCGGCCGCGAGGTAGGGGTCCTCGGCGGGAAGTTCGCTCTCGATGCCCGGCTCGCACCGCTCTGCGAATGCCTTGATGAGGGTTGGGAGCACGGGCCGGTGAGTGCAGATGAGCCCGCTGGTCCGCCGGTCGAAGAGCTTCCCCACGATCGCGGCCGACTTCTCGGGCCGCCTCCTGTGCGCGGCCTCGGTGAGCTTCTCGTTGAGACGGACCTTCACCGAGCCCTTGGAGGCTGCGATGTACGGCTGGACAGTGTCGACACAGCGCCGCCAGGGGCTCGTGACAACCCGCTTCGGCCGCCACACCGTGAGGAGCCGGGCGACGGCGGCTGCCTGCCGGACGCCGGAGGCTGCCAGGGTCCGGTCGCCCTCGGCCTTGGTCCACGAACCGCGGGGCTTCGCCTTCGCGTGCCGCAGCAGGATGAGGGGGATCGTGTCGAGCTCTCCGCGCCGGTGGCACTCTGCGAGCCAGCGCAGGGGCAGGACGTCGGTCGGGTTCGTGAGCAGGGCCGCAGCCTCCTCGACCCCGCACCAGTGCACCGAATCGACCTCGCTGCCGTCAGGGCGGACGGCGGCGCCCGGCGGCACCTTGACCGCCCAGTAGTGCACGACCTTGAGCCCGGCGGCGACGTGGTAGCTCGTCGCGGGGAGCGGGACGCCGAACGGCTCCCCGAGGCCAATCTCCTCGCGCACTTCACGGGCCGCGCACTCGGGCATGGTCTCCCCGCGGTCCTGCTTCCCCTTCGGCCAGGACCAGTCGTCGTAGCGGGGCCGGTGGATCAGGAGCACCTCGAGTTCCCCGGAGCGGATGCGCCAGGGGAGGCCGCCCGCCGCGTAGACCGCGACTGGCTCGCCGAGGACGTCGTCCTCCTCGGCAGTGCGCGGTTGATCCGCCATGGTCACCGCAGGGACGAGGACCGCTGGCGGGCGCGGGACGCGAGCAGCCAGGACTGGATGTCCTGGAGGGAGCGGCCCTCCGCATCGACGTGGTGGCGCGTCCACGTGCCGGTCTGGTCGAGGTGCCAGCTCGACGTGCCGTCGTCGAGGTAGCGGTCCAGGAGGGAGATGAGGTCGTTGATGTCCTCTCGGTTCCGAAGCTGGACGAGCGCCTCGACGCGGCGGTCCAGGTTGCGGTGCATCATGTCGGCCGAGCCGATGTACACGACGGGGCTGCCACCGTTCGCGAACCCGAACACCCGCGAGTGCTCGAGGAAACGGCCGAGGATCGAGCGGACCTTGATGTTCTCGCTCAGGCCGGGCACGCCGGGCCTGAGCGAACAGATGCCGCGGACGATGATGTCGACCTTGACGCCCGCCTGGGAGGCACGGTAGAGCGAGTCGATGATGGCCTCGTCGACCATGGAGTTGACCTTGATGACCACTCGCGCCCGGAGCCCCGCGCGGGCGTTCTTGATCTCGGTCTCGATGCGGTCGATGAGGCCCGAGCGCACGGAGCGAGGGGCGACGAGGAGGCGCTTGAACGTGGACTTCGGCGCGTAGCCCGAGAGCTGGTTGAAGAGTTTCGAAAGGTCCTCGCCGACCTGCTCGTCGCACGTGAGGAGCCCGAGGTCCTCGTAGTAGCGCGCGGTCCGAGGGTGGTAGTTGCCGGTGCCGATGTGGCAGTAGCGGCGCAGCCCGTCGTTCTCCTGCCGTACGACGAGCGAGAGCTTGCAGTGCGTCTTGAGGCCGACGATGCCGTACACCACGTGTACGCCGGCCTGCTCGAGCTTCCGTGCCCATGAGATGTTCGCCTGCTCGTCGAAGCGGGCCTTGATCTCGACGAGGGCGAGCACCTGCTTGCCCGCTTCGGCGGCGTCGATGAGGGCGTCGACGATCGGCGAGTCGCCGGAGGTGCGGTACAGGGTCTGCTTGATGGCCTGGACCTTGGGATCCGAAGCCGCCTGCTCGAGGAATGCCTGGACCGAGGTCGAGAACGAATCGTAGGGGTGGTGCAGGAGGATGTCCCTGCGCCGCATCGCGGCGAAGACGTTCGCGGCCTTCGCGGTCTCGGACTCGTTGAGGAAGCGGGAGGTGTGGGCGAGCTGCTTCGGGTAGTGGAGGTCAGGCCGGTCGATGGCGCTGATGACCGCGAGTCCCCGCAGGTCGAGCGGCCCCGGGAGCGAGTACACCTCGGCCTCGTCGACGCCGAGCTCCCGCACGAGCAGCGCCCGGATGTTCGGGTTGATGTCCGTGGTGACCTCGAGGCGGACGGGCGGCCCGAACCGCCGGCGCAGGAGTTCTTTCTCGAGCGCCTGGAGGAGGTTCTCGGCGTCGTCCTCCTCGACCTCGAGGTCCTCGTTGCGCGTCACACGGAACGTGTGGTGCTCGACGACCTCCATGCCCGGGAAGAGCTGGTCGAGGTGCACGGAGATGAGGTCCTCGAGCGGGATGAAGCGTGCGAGCCGCCCCGCGACGGTGCCGGCGCGCGGACCGTCGACGGAGATGAGCCGCGGAAGCTGGTCCGGCACCTTGAGGCGGGCGAAGAGGTCCTTGTCGCTCACCGGGTTCCGCACGACGACTGCGAGGTTGAGCGAGAGCCCGGAGATGTAGGGGAACGGGTGCGCCGGATCGACGGCAAGCGGCGTCAGGATGGGGAAGACCTGCTCCGAGAAGAGCGTGCTGAGCCGCTCGTGCTCGGCATCGCCCAGCTCGTCCCACGTGACGAGCTGGATGCCGGCCTCCGAGAGGGCGGGCCGGATCTGCTCGTCGAAGACCCGGCAGTGCCGCTCCTGGAGCTCGTGGGCCGCAACTGAGATCTGGTCGAGGACCTCGTGCGGGCTGAGGCCCGACGCGGACGGTACGGCGAGGCCCGCGGCGATGCGGCGCTTGAGGCCCGCGACTCGGACCATGAAGAACTCGTCGAGGTTCGAGGCGAAGATCGAGAGGAAGTTCACGCGTTCGAGCAGGAACAGCTCGGGGTCCTCTGCGAGCTCGAGGACGCGCGCGTTGAACGCAAGCCAGCTCAGCTCCCGGTCCAGGAAGCGGTCCGGCCCGATCTCCCCGGAGGGGGAAGGGCTCGGCAGGAACTGGGGGATATCGATCCGGTCCTCGGTGGCCCGGGAGGCGGGCACCTCCGAAGATCCGAAGACGGGCGAGGTCCCGTTGGGCCGTATGGCGGTCCGCGTGGTCCCGGCGGCGAGTTCAGGGTCCTGCGGAGCCAGTGCTGCAGGGCTCTCGTTCTGGGCTTCGGTCACTGTTCCTCCGCAGGAGCTCTCGTGTCGTCCGGGGACCAGCCTACAAGGGCCCCCGCCGGATAGAACCTGTGATGTCGGTTCCTTTGGCTCACTTTGCGGCCGGCCCAGCCGGCCCGTAGAGCACGTCCTTGTCCCAGAGCGTGAAGCCGAGCTTGCGGTACAGGGCAACGGCGGCCGCGTTGTCGGCGTCCGTGTACAGCATGATCGTCTTGAGACCCTTCGCGTGAAGGTAGTCGATGCCCGTCCGCGTCAGGGCCAGCCCTAGGCCGCGGCCCTGCGCGGACGGGTCGACGCCGACGGCGTAGACCTCGCCGATCGCCTTGTGCTCGCCGTGGGCGGGATGCGCCTTCGTCCAGTGGAAGCCCAAGATGCGGTCGTCGCCGTCGACCGCGAGGAAGAACCCCGCCGGATCGAACCAGGGCTCGCCCATGCGGGCCTCGAGGTCGCTCCGCCGGAGCGCCCCCTGCTCGGGGTGATGCGCGAAGGCGGCCCGGTTCGCATCGAGCCAGGCGTCCTCGTCCTGCCCCGGCACGAAGTTCCTGATCCTGACGCCCTCGGGAAGGACCGGGGTCGGCCCCTCGGCGTGATGGACGAGGACCATCCGCCACAGTTCGCGCAGCGGGACGTACCCGTACAGCGCGGCCAGTTCCGCAGCCGCCTCGTGATTGCCATGCGACCACGCGGTCAGCCCATCCTGGCCCGCGGATCCCCGCAGCTCACGGATCGCCTCGACGAGCCGAACGCCGACGCCCTGATTGCGGTAGTTCGGGTGGACGGCGAGCTCCACGACGCCCGAGCCGTCAGGCTGGAACGCGATGGCGGCCACCCCGGCGAGGTCCTGGGGTGCCACGGCTTCCGAGCTGTCGTCGAGCGCATGCACGGCGAGCGTCACGATCTCCTCCGACCTCGTCTCGGGCGACCGCATGAGCACAGTGGTCTGCTCGGAGAGCGACGGGGTGCCGTCCGAATCCTGGGCGGCGGCAAGGAGTGCCTCGATCTCGCTCCACAGGGCTCGGGGGACGCGTCCCTCGACGACGGTGGCGGGCCAGTCCTGGGGATATGCGCTCGTCATGCAGCAAGGCTAGCGAATGCGGGGGAGCGATGGGCGGTTTGGCGTCGCTCCCCGCGTCTGTGTAGAGTGGAGGCTCGCCGCTGAAGAGCGGCGCCGGGGGGATCCACCAGTGGGGTGGCCGCGATACGTTCGACCCGTATGTCCTCCACTTCATGCAAGAGGCCCCGCACCATCGGTGCGGGGCCTCTTGCGACGAAACGTCCTAGGCGTCGCTCAGCTCGTCCTCGCTCAGCCGGGTGAGCGTGAGCCGGTACCCCACGTTGCGGACCGTGCCGATCAGGCCCTCGTGGTCTGGCCCGAGCTTGGCCCGGAGGCGCCGGACGTGCACATCGACCGTTCGCGTGCCGCCGTAGTAGTCGTACCCCCACACCTCGGTGAGGAGCTGCTGGCGCGTGAAGACGCGTCCCGGATGCTGCGCTAGGTACTTGAGGAGCTCGAACTCCTTGAACGTCAGGTTGAGGGCCTCCCCGTTAACCCGGGCAGTGTAGCTCGCCTCGTCGATGACGACGCCGGCCGCCCGGATCTCGGTCTCGGGCTCCTCGGCCTTTGCGGAGCGGGTCATGGCGAGGCGGATGCGTGCTTCGATCTCGGCCGGCCCCGCCGATTCGAGGACGATGTCGTCCACGGCCCACGCAGACGAGACGGCGGCCATGCCGCCTTCCGTGAGGATCAGGAGGAGCGGGGCGCTCAGGCCCGTGGCCTTGAGGAGCTGGGTGAGCGAACGCGCGCCGACAAGGTCCTTCCTCGCGTCGAGGAAGACGACGTCGGCGGGGTCTGCGTCGAGCAGGGCGGTAGGTTCGGCGGGGAGGATGTGCACCTGATGGTTCAGGAGTTCGAGAGCAGGGAGGACCTCGACCGAAGAGCCGCGGCTGTTGGTCAGCAGCAGGATGTGCGACATGGTTCCTCCCGAAAAGCAGGCTGCACAGCGTCGGGCAGGTCGTTCCTATTTGGACGAGTATACGTGGAGGGCTATGGAAGGATGGCAGTGTGAAGACGTGGATCGGCGGCGCGACGGCGGCGGGCATCGGCGTGGTGGGCACGCTTGCGCTCGTCGTGTCGAGCCTCGCCGGCCCTTTCGCCCAGGCGGCGGTGGCCGTCGTGCTCTCCGCGGGCGCGGGCCTCGGGTGGCCCTTCTTCCTCGGCATCCCGGCCAAGCGGACCAACGGCACCATCCTCGCGCTCGCGGGCGCCGCCTCCGGGATTGCAGCCGCGGCAGTCAGCGGCCCCGAATACCTCTACTGGACACCCAGCATCATCGCGGTGGGATTCATGGCCATCGTCCTCGTCCAGCTGATCCGCGGGACGGGGCAGTCCCACCGGCTCGAGTCGACGCTCGGGGCGAGCTCCGGCGTCCTCCTCTGCGCCCTCGGCGCCGGCTGGATCGCGACCGCCCGGCTCACCGGCATGGGCTCGATGCTCCTCGTCGCGGGCATCAGCACCGCCGTGGCACTCCTCGTCGGCGCGATCAACTGGCCGGACACGATCGTCGCGCCCTTCGCGATCGTCTTCGCGGGGCTCGCGGCGCCCCTCGCAGCACTCGTGCTCACGGGCGTGACCGTGATCCCGGCCACGATCGCAGGCGTCCTCATCGGCGCCGTGCTTGCGGCCGTGCGTCGCCTCAACCGCACGCGTCTGCGGCCCATGCCCAGGGCGGGCCTCGTCGCGCTCGCCCTCGGACCGGTGCTCGCCGTGGGTTCGCTGGCCTACTTCATCGACAAGCTCCTCATCTACTGACCGCCCCCTCCTGGCCGGCGGTCACTTTTGACCCTCCCGCCCGGCTGTCATGGCCTCACCGTGATGCTGGACCGTCATGCGAAAGGGTGGTCGGGAGGACGGGTTACGATGGCGCTATGTCTGTTCTTGCCTGGGAAATCCTCTTCCTCGTCCTCCTCGTGATCGCCGGCATCTCGATGGCCTGGTTCGCCGTGTACGCGATCCTCGGCCTGTTCCGCGGCCAGCGCTGACCTTCGCGGAGCCCACTGTGCCCATGGAGATCCCCACCGGACTCACCCCCGAGCTCGTCCCGCTGTCGTGGCTCATCGGGGAGTGGGAGGGCCGCGGGCGTCTCGGGGCGGGGGAGGCGGGCGACGAGCACTTCGGGCAGCACGTCACTTTCGCGCAGCACGGCTTCCCCTACCTCGAGTACACCGCCGAGAGCTGGCTCTGCGACGAGAGCGGCGCAAAGCTGCGCCCGCTCTCTGTCGAGACCGGCTACTGGCAGCTGGACCGCCCGCTGCAGGACGCGGACGGCGGCCCGGGCCTGACGCCTGCCGACATCGTGCCGGCCTACAAGTCCGCCGAGGAGGTCGAACGCCTCCGCAACTCCGACGGGGGCTTCGACATCGCCGTCACGATCCTCCACCCAGGAGGCATCGCGGAGCTGTACTACGGCCAGATCAAGGGCCCCCAGATCCACCTCAGCACAGACGCCGTCATGCGGGGGGCGCACAGCCACGACTACTCCGCCGCAACGCGGATCTTCGGGCTCGTGAACGGGGACCTGTTCTGGCGTTGGGACGTCGCCTCCGGCGGCTCGCCCCTCGCCCCGCACGCCTCCGCCATCCTGAGCCGCGTCGCGCCGCCCGAAACGCCGCGCCAGCGGGCGGAATGACCGGCCCACTGGGCCCGGTGCGAGATTTTCCCGCCGCGGCGGACTGAATCGGGACGTCTGGACGTTGTCACTGTCATGAGCTTCGCATCCCCCCTCCTCCGACGGCCGGGCGCCGTCGCTGCGTCCCGAGCCGATGCCGGCGTCGCCGCCCACTACGGCGACCCGTCCCGTGAGCAGCGTGCGCTCGCCGAGGGGAGCGCCGCCGTCGACCTCTCATTCCGGGGCGTCGTGACCGTCGCGGGGCCGGACAGGCTCACCTGGCTGACCACGCTCTCGTCACAGCAGGTCTCGGGGCTCGTCCCCGGGCAGTCGGCGGAGCTGCTCCTCCTGAGCATCCAGGGCCGCATCGAGTACGACGCGCGGATCGTCGACGACGGCGAGCGGGCGTGGCTCCTCGTCGAGGCAGCTGAGGCTGAAGGCCTCGCAGCGTGGCTCAACTCGATGCGGTTCATGCTGCGCGTCGAGGTCGCCGATGTGAGCGACGACTGGGGCGTGCTGGGCGCGACGCGCAGGCTCGAGGCGCTTTCCGCGGTCCCAGGAGCCGGCCCCGTGTGGGAGGACCCGTGGCCTAGGATCGCTCCCGGCGGCTACAGCTACGCGCCGGTGCCGGAGGAGGTCCACCCGGGCCTCGACCGTCCGTGGTTCGAGCACCTCGTCCCGGCTGACCGGCTCGAGGAGGCTGCCGCCGCGCTCGACGCCGACGGGCTGGGCCTCGCGGGCTCGATGGCGGCAGAGGCGCTGCGCATCGCCGCGTGGCGTCCGCGGATGGGGTTCGAGACGGACGACAAGGCCATCCCGCATGAGCTCGACCTCCTGCGCACCGCCGTCCATCTTTCCAAGGGCTGCTACAAAGGCCAGGAGACGGTCGCGCGCGTCCACAACCTCGGGCACCCTCCGCGGCGGCTCGTCATGCTCCAGCTGGACGGCTCCGCGCACACGCTTCCCGCGGTCGGCAGCCCGGTCTTCCAGGCCGCGGACGACGGCGGCGAGAAGCAGGTCGGGCGGGTCACCTCGGCGGCGCTCCACTACGAGATGGGTCCGATCGCCCTCGCTGTCGTCAAGCGCAGCACCGACCCGCGGGTGACCCTCGTGGTCCGCGGGGAGGCGGAGGGCGAGGAATACGCCGCGTCCCAGGAGATCATCGTGGCCCCCGACGCCGGGCAGGTCGTCCACCGTCCCGCCGGCCTCCTGCGCGGCCACCCGTGAGGCCAGGAGCAGGCGACGAGCCGCAGCAGGCCGACGGAGTGACCCGTGCTGCCCAGCCGGACGCCGACGTCATCGAGCTCGCAACGCGCCTGTTCGAGGCCGCGCGGGCCGGGGACGAGGCGACGCTGCGCGCCTACCTCGGGGCCGGCGCGCCGTCGTCGCTCGCCAACCAGTCCGGGGATTCCCTCATCATGCTGGCCGCGTACCACGGCCACGCGGGCATCGTGCGCCTCCTCGGGGAGCACGGCGCAGACGTCCGGGCGCCCAACGACCGCGGCCAGACGCCGCTCGCTGGTGCCGTCTTCAAGGGGTACGTCGACGTCGTCGACGCCCTGCTCGAGTTCGGAGCCGATCCCGATTCCGGAACTCCCTCCGCTCGTCAGGCCGCGCAGATGTTCGGCCGTGAGGAGCTCCTCCAACGCTTCGGCCTGTGAGTTTCGTCTCCTGTTCACTTGAGACGGACTCCTGCGGACCGAAGCTGTCCCCAGGAAGTGAGACGCTAGTCCGGTGGAAAAAGTCGAACGGCCTTGGGCCGCCCTGTGGTCCCTCGTCATAGGGTTCTTCATGATCCTCATCGACACGACCATCGTTTCGGTCGCGAACCCCGCGATCATGCGGGGTCTCGGTGCGGACATCAATGAGGTCATCTGGGTCACGAGTGCGTACCTGCTCTCGTACGTCGTGCCCCTGCTGATCACGGGGCGGCTCGGCGATCGCCTCGGCCCCAAGAATGTGTACCTCGCAGGCCTCGTCGTCTTCACGCTCGCGTCACTGTGGTGCGGCCTGTCCGGCAGCATCGCGTCGCTCATCACGGCCCGCGTCGTGCAGGGCATCGGCGCCGCCCTCATGACGCCGCAGACCATGGCGGTCATCACCCGCATCTTCCCGCCCGAACGGCGCGGCGCGGCCATGAGCGTGTGGGGCTCGACGGCGGGCGTCGCGATGCTCGTCGGCCCGATCCTCGGCGGCCTCCTCGTGGACGGCCTGGGCTGGGAATGGGTCTTCTTCATCAACATCCCGGTCGGCATCGTTGGCTTCATCCTCGCGTGGCGACTCGTGCCCAAGCTCCGGACGCACGCACACCGCTTCGACTGGCTCGGCGTGGCCCTGAGCGGCCTCGCGATGTTCCTCATCGTGTTCGGCATCCAGGAGGGCCAGACCTACTCGTGGGGGACGATCACCGGTCCCATCACGGTCTGGGGGCTCATCATTGCCGGCATCGTCATCATGGCCCTCTTCGTCGTCTGGCAGGCAGTCAACAAGGCGGAGCCCCTCGTGCCGCTGGGCCTCTTCCGCGACCGCAACTTCTCGATCGCGAACCTCGGCATCACGACGGTCGGCTTCACCGTGACCTCGTTCGGCCTTCCCACGATCTTCTACTACCAGCTCGTCCGCGGGATGACGCCCACACAGTCGGCTCTCATGATGATCCCGATGGCGGTCCTCTCGGGCGGTCTCGCGCCCTTCGCCGGGAAGCTCGTGGACAAGGGCCACGCCAAGATCATGAACATCGCGGGCATGTTCCTGTTCGTCGTGGCATTGGTCCTGTACTCGGTCCTCCTCACCCCGGACCAGCCGATCTGGATGCTCCTCATCCCCGGCGCCGTCCTCGGCCTCGCGAACGCGGGCATCTGGGGTCCGCTCGCAACCCTCGCGACGCGCAACCTCCCCCCGCAGCTGGCGGGAGCGGGCTCGGGCATCTACAACACCACCCGGCAGATCGGCGGGGTACTGGGGAGCGCGGCCATCGCGACGCTCATGGAGTCGCGGCTTGCGGCCGACCTTCCTGCCCGGCCGGGCGGCTCGGCGGCGAGCACGAGCAGCCTCGCGGCGGGTCCCCTCCCTTCGTTCATCCAGAGCGGTTTCACGACGGCGATGGCCCAGTCCATCCTCCTGCCGGCGGGCGTGATCGCGCTCGGCTTCGTCGTGGCGCTCTTCTTCGCAAAGGTTCGCCCGGCCGCGTGGGCCAGCGCTGGCGGTCGCGCCGAGGCCGCCGCAGTGCCCAGCACCGAGGCTGGCGCCGAGACCCCCTCGCCTGTGGAGGCCGACCGCCCCTAGGCTGGGCCTATGACTTCTTCGGTACCGATGATCCAGCTCGCTTCCGGACACTCAATCCCGCAGCTCGGCCTCGGGACGTGGCCCCTCGACAACGCGGAGGCGGCGGACGTTGTCGCCCTGGCGTTCGAGCTCGGCTACAGGCACGTCGACACTGCGGAGAACTACGGCAACGAGGAGGGCGTGGGGGAGGGCATCCGCCGGTCGGGCCTTCCCCGCGAGGACGTCTTCGTCACGACGAAGTTCAACCGCGCGTGGCACAGCGTCGAGGGAGTGCGCGAGGCGTGGGAGAACGCGGTCCGGCGCCTGGGAGTCGAGTACCTCGACCTCTTCCTCGTCCACTGGCCGAATCCGGACCAAGGCACGTACGTCGAGGCCTGGGAGGGGCTCCTCGCGCTGCGCGAGCAGGGCAAGGTGCGCTCGATCGGAGTCTCGAACTTCACGCCCGAGCACCTCGAGAAGATCATCGGCGCGACGGGCATCGGCCCCGACGTCGACCAGATCCAGCTCAGCCCGTACTGGGTCCAGGACCGTGCCCGCGCCTACCACCAGGCGCACGCGATCGTGACGGAGTCGTACAGCCCGATCGGCCGGGGCCAGGATCTGCTCTCCGAGCCAGCGGTCGTGGCCGTCGCCGAGGCGCACGGGGTGTCGCCGGCCCAGGCGGTCCTGCGCTGGCACACGCAGCAGGGGCTCGTCGCGATCCCGAAGTCGGCGTCCCGAGAGCGGCTCGAGGCGAACCTTGCCGTCTTCGGCTTCGATCTCACTCCGGAGGAGATCCGGAGCCTCGACGCCCTCGACGGGACCGGACCGAGCGCGGCGGACCCGAACGAATTCGGGCACTGACGCGCTGACAGGTGCCTCGCGCCGTTGTCACCGTTCGCCCCGTAGTCGCCCGCCCAGGAGCGTCAGCGATCCCGGAGCCTGACCGACGCGACGCGACCCGAGGGCGCGATGCCGGCGGAATCCGCGAGCCGGAGCGCACCCACGTTCTGCTCCTGGGCCTCGACCTGCACGATGAACCCTTCCGCAAGCGCCTCGTGGGCCACGAGGCGCGCCATGAAGGTGCCGAGGCCCCGTTGCCGGAAACCGGGAGCCACGAGGATCCCGAGGTCCGCGAGGAGGCCCTCGCGGACCGTGTAGGCGGCGCAGGCCACCGGGGCCCCATCGTGCATGAGGGTGAACCGGTGCTCGCGTCGCGCGATTCCGGCTGAACTCACGTCGTCGGGCGGGCACCGGGTCTCGAGCTCGATGGCCTCGGGGTTCCCCCGGGATACCTCGGGCTCGGTGTCGGGCTGGAAGAGGGGAAGGTCGTCGGCGAAACCGAGCACCGCGGTGCTGAGCGCATGGGCGCCGGGGCCGGCGGCCCGAAGGAGCGCGCTGCCACCCAGCAGGTCCTCATCGGGGAGGTCGGCCGCCGCCTTCACGAGCTCGGTCGGCCCCGCGAGGGCGAGCTGCCCGAAGAGTTCGACGGCGACGAGCTCCCGGGCGCTGTCGCGGCACCCGAGGAGGCGGCCGCCGTCGTCCGAGAAGGAAAGGTCCGGCAGTCCCAGGCGGCGGGCCCACGCAAGCCTGACGATGCCTCGGCTGCCGTCGTGGAAGGTGTCCCTCATCTCGCCTGCCCCGCCGCCTGGCTGGCCCAATCTGCCTCCTAGCCGAACAGGACCCTGGCTTCGTCGTACCGGTCCTGGGGGACGGTCTTGAGCCGGCCGAGGGCGGCTTCGAAGCCGACGTGCACGATATCGGTGCCATTGAGCGACACCATCGTGCCCCAGCGGCCCTCCACCACGGAGTCGATCGCCGCCATGCCGAGGCGCGTCGCGAGCACGCGGTCGAACGCCGTGGGAACGCCGCCGCGCTGGATGTGGCCGAGGACCGTGGCCCGGGTCTCGATCCCCGTGCGGGCCTCGATCTCGGGGGCGAGACGTTCTCCGATGCCACCCAGGCGGGGGCGTCCGAACGTGTCCAGGCCCCTCTCCGAGTGGGCCTCGTCCATCGTGTCGGTCGTGAATCCCTCGGCGACCACGACGAGGGGCGCACGGCCACGGTCGTGGGCCAGCTTGACCCATTCGACGATCTGGTCGATGCTCACGCGCTGCTCGGGGATGAGGATCGCGTGGGCGCCCGAGGCCATGCCCGAATGGAGGGCGATCCAGCCCACGTGGCGTCCCATGACCTCGGCGACCATGCAGCGGTGGTGGGACTCCCCGGTGGTGCGGAGGCGATCGATCGCCTCGGTGGCGATTTCGACCGCCGTATCGAAGCCGAACGTGTAGTCGGTCGCGTCGAGGTCGTTGTCGATCGTCTTCGGCACACCCACGATCTTGATCCCTGCGTCCGTGAGGCGCTTCGCCGCGGCGAGGGTCCCCTCGCCGCCGATCGCGATGAGCGCGTCGACCCCGTGCCGGTCCATGTGGCCCTTGATGACCTCCGGGCCGCCCCCGTTCTCGAACGGGTTCGTGCGGGAGGTCCCGAGGATCGTTCCGCCTTGCTTCGAGATGCCACGGACCATGGTTCGGGGGATGTCGATGATGTCGCCCTCGACGACCCCCCGCCAGCCGTCCCTGTAGCCGACGAACTCCTGGCCGTGCACTGCGATTCCTTTGAGGACGGCGCCGCGGATGACGGCGTTGAGGCCTGGGCAGTCGCCGCCGGAGGTGAGGATGCCGATCTTCATGCAGGGCCTTTCCGCGTGGGTGCGCCCGGCCGGGGGGTGGCGGGCCGTGTTGGGTGAGCTTCGGCGCCCCGTTGAGCCAAGCCGATTCTAGCCGCGCGGCTTCCGTGATGCACACCACAGGGGACGACGGCGGCTGCCTGCCGCCGTCGTCCCCTGCGCCTGCAGATCGTGCTGGCCGGGCCGATCCTGCTGGCTCAGGACATCGGCCCGCCCGGCCGGTCGCCGGGTCCCCGCACCGCTCCGCGGCCTCCGCCGCCGACAAGCCGCTCGAGGATGATCGACCCGTTCGGATCCGGGAGGAGCGCCCATGCGATGAAGTAGGCGAGGACGGCCGGTCCCGGAAGGAAGCACACGACGATGAAGATGATCCGCACGAACATGACGTCGACGTTGAGCCTGTCGGCGAGGCCGCCCAGGACGCCGCCGAGGAGGCGGCGGGGGCTCCGGCTCAGGCCGGTGGATCGGATGGCGTTGAAGAACGAGTCCATGGTGGCTCCTAGGGTGCGAAGTGGTGTGATGAGGGCGCTTGGTGGCTCAAGAGTTCAGTGTTGTATTCAGTCTTGCGCGGGCCGGTCGGCGTCGTAAGAGCCGTCCGTCCCGTAATTGCCGGGCTCCTCGCCGGGGTGGGTCGCGTAGGGGCTCGGGCGCTGTGCTTCGGGTCCGTCCGCGGGGGCCTGCCCGCCGTCGACCGCCCGACGGCTCCGGGCTGCAGCGAGCCCACCGCCGACCACCAGGCCGAGGCCCGCGAGGATGAGCAGCGCCACCGCTGCCAGGCCGGGGTCGACGGTGAACCAGCCGAGGCGGCTTGAGACAAGCAGCCCCGCGATGACGACCACCACTGCTCCCCACACGATCGTGCCCACTCTCGGGCCCTGCCTGTTCCCCCGCTGTCCGATCTCGTTGGTGCTCATCTCACTGCTCCTGCTCGATGTCGACGTTGCTCATGGTCGCGTGCACCGTCACCACGAGGGTCCCGCCAGGGCGCCCCGCGTTGTAGGTCTCGGAGCCGGTGGTCCCGAAACCGGCGATCGACCTGTCGCCGAACTGGACGTTGCTCATGGTCGCGTCAGCCTCGACCCGCACGGGCACGTTCTTCGGGATGCGGATCTGCAGCTGGCTCATCGTCGCGTCGACGGGGACTGTCGCATTCGATGCGAGGGGCCCGGACGTGTCGAGGGCGCTCAGGTCGAGCTGCCCGGAGGCCGCCCTCACTCGGTACCCGGACTCGGCCTGCTGGACGCTGGCGGGGGTGAGGTTCGAGGCGTTGCGCGATCGGCTCAGCTCATACGCCGGCTGGGTCATGGCCGCCACGGCGAGGGCGACGACCGCGAGGAATGAGAGGATGCCGCCAGAGCGGCCGCGAAGGCCCGCGACGACGATGCCCAGGCCGAGGATCGCGGCGCCGATCGCCCACAACGCGCCGGTGCTCGCGTCGACGACAGCGACCCCGGCGAGCTGCAGTGCGAGCAGTCCGCCCGAGACGAGCACAGCCACGCCCAGGACGACGGCCGTGAACGGGCCGCCCGGTCCTCTCCGGGGGACGCGAGCCGGCGTCGGGGTCGTGGGGGCAGTCTGGGGGCGCTCGTACGTGCGGCCGTAGGGGTCTCCGACGTGGGGAGTGCCCGTGTAAGGGGCGCTCGCGTAGGGCCCCTTCGCGTACGGTCCGCTGTAGGCAGGTTCTCCCTGTGCATCGGCTCCGCTGGACTGGGGGCGCCCACCCGGGCCGTAGCCGTACCATCCGCTGCGTCGGCGGCGCCGGGAACGCGAGATGCTGAAGATTGCGAGGGCCGCAACCCCCACCCAGAAGACTCCCCAGAAGGGTTCGGCACCGTGCATGTCGCCGAACGAGAAGCCGGCCCGGGCGCCCCCGAGTCCAAGGACAGTTGCGATGAGGCCGCCGGTCATCCCCGCCGTCCACCGTCCGCGCATCGCCTCCTGGCAGTGGATGCGGCCGTCCGGCTCGGGCAGCAGCAGCCATAGGACGCCGTAGGCGAGCACGCCGATGCCGAGGAAGATCGCGGCCACGATGAAGAGGCCACGGACCACGACGGGGTCAATGCCCCACCGGTGCGCTAGGCCGCTTGCGACTCCGCCCGCCCACCGGTCCGGCCCGCGGGTGATGCGGAGCCGGCGGATCCAACCGAAGAAGTCTGACCCGGCTCGGCCGGGATGCTGCCCCCTGGACTGCTCGGGGCGGGGAGCGTTGGGCCCCCCAGGAGTCTGTTCCGTGCTCATGCGTCCATCCTTCCTGCGGGCCGGGTCGCTCCCCATGGGGTGAACCCCTGAAAGCACCCTGATTCGCCCCCGGGATCCCCGATTCACTAGCCCTGAGCGGTCACGATCGTGCTTGGATTGGTGACATGGACACCGCTCAGATCCGTCCGCCGCTCGTGCGCGGCGAGGACAGGTTCGTCGCGGGCGTCTGCTCCGGCCTCGCGCGGCATCTCGGGGTGCGGGTCGACGTCGTCCGGTGGGTCATGGTCCTCGCATCGCTCCTCGGAGGGGCCGGAATCGTGTTCTACGCGTGGCTGTGGATCATGGTGCCCACGACCGCCGAAGCGGCCAGGCGTGGGGCGCGCCGACCGGCGTCGCCCATAGCTCCTGCAGTGAGCCGACCTGTGATGCCGCCGACAGCGGCGGAGCCCGCTTCGCCAGCGCAGGTGCGCCGGGCGCGGCGGCTCGCAGGGCATGCGCGCGAGATGCTGCTCGGCGCCGTCCTGCTCCTCGCGGCCCTCGGGCTCGGCAGCCGCATGCTCGGCTTCGACATCCCGCTCGGGTTCATCGTCCCGCTCGCGGCGATCCTCGGCGGAGCCGCCCTCGCATGGATGCAGCTCGACGATTCGCGGCGTGAGCAGCTCGTCCGCGGGGCCGGGGCTGGCCGTTGGAACGGCGGGCTCCGCCTCGGCGCGGGGCTTGCGCTCGTGGTGGCGGGCGTCGCGCTCGCGGTCTCGGGCAGCCAGTGGAACGTCCTGGGCCTCGCCCTCGTCGCCTCGCTCGCGGTGCTCGCCGGGGTTGCGCTCGTGCTCCTCCCGTGGGGCCTCAAGTTCTGGCGCGACCTCGCAGCCGAGCGCGCGGCGCGCGTCCGCGAGGAGGAGCGGGCCGAGATCGCGGCCCATCTGCACGATTCCGTCCTCCAGACGCTCGCACTCATCCAGCGTCGGGCCGGGAGCGAAGCCGACGTGACCCGCCTCGCCCGGGCGCAGGAGCGCGAACTGCGCGAATGGCTCTACCGGGATGCGAGGAAGGGCGGGGGCACCTTCACGGATCGGCTCAGGGCCCTCGCCGCCGAGGTCGAGGACGCGCAGGGGCACCCCGTCGACGTCGTCTGCGTCGGGGACGCACCGCTCGACGGCGACCACCGCGAGCCGCGTGAGGCGCTCCTGCAGGCGGCGCGCGAAGCGATGCTCAACGCCGCTCGGCACGGCGGCGGGCCTGTGTCGGTCTATGCCGAGGCGGGCGCGGAAGCCATCGACGTGTTCGTCAAGGACCGTGGCCCGGGCTTCGACCTGGACGAGGTGCCGAGCGATCGCCTGGGTGTGCGCGAATCGATCGTGGGGCGCATGCGACGGCATGGGGGTGAGGCGACGATCGTGTCCGGGACTGGGGGGACGGAGGTGCGCCTGCATCTGGCGGGCGTGGGAACGGAGGAACCATGAGCGAGCCGGTCACGGTCGTCATCGTCGACGACCACACCATTTTCCGTTCGGGGCTCAAGGCAGACCTCGACGGCCGTGTCCGCGTCGTGGGGGAGGCCGGGACGGTGGAGGACGCCGTAGCGGTCATCGACCAGCTCCGCCCGCAGGTGGTGCTTCTCGACGTCCACCTGCCCGGCGGTCTCGGCGGGGGAGGCCGCGAGGTGCTCACTCGGTCCAGCGCGCTCATCCCGCAGGTCCGCTTCCTGGCCTTGAGCGTCTCGGATGCGGCAGAGGACGTCGTGTCCGTGATCCGGGCGGGCGCCCGAGGCTACGTCACGAAGACCGCCTCGGGGCCCGAGATCACCGACGCTGTGCTCAGGGTCGCGGAGGGCGACGCGGTCTTCTCCCCGCGCCTCGCCGGCTTCGTCCTCGACGCGTTCGGCACCTCGGCCGTGGCCGACGACGAGCTCGACAGGCTCTCGGCCCGCGAGCTCGAGGTCATGCGGCTCATCGCCCGCGGCTATTCGTACAAGGAAGTCGCGAAGGAGCTGTTCATCTCAGTCAAGACGGTCGAGACGCATGTCTCGGCCGTGCTGCGCAAGCTCCAGCTCACGAACCGGCACGAGCTGAGCCGCTGGGCCGCGGACCGCCGCATCTGGTAGCCGATCGGAAGTCCGCGGCACGGCCCCGGTCTCTGCCCGTTCGCGATGCTCTCCGAGTCAGTGCGCGGTGCCGAGGAACTCCTGGATCCGGCCGACGCCCTCGGCGAGGTCGTCGTCCCCGAGCGCGTACGAGAGGCGCACGAAGCCGCTCGGGCCGAAAGCCTCGCCGGGAACGATCGCTACCTCGACCTTGTCGAGGATGAGCGCGGCCAGCTGGCCGGACGTCGTCGGGCGGACCCCCGCGATCTCCTTGCCGAGCAGCCCACGCACGTCGGGGTAGGCGTAGAAGGCGCCGTGGGGAGTGGGGCAGTTGACGCCCGGGATGGACGAGAGCCTTTCGACCATGGCCCGACGGCGGCGGTCGAACGCGACCTTCATCTCCTCGACTGCGTCGAGCGGCCCCGAGACCGCCGCAAGGGCTGCCATCTGGGACACGTTGGAGACGTTCGACGTCGCGTGCGACTGCAGATTCGTGGCGGCCTTGATGACGTCGGCCGGCCCGATCATCCAGCCGACGCGCCATCCCGTCATGGCGTAGGTCTTGGCCACACCGTTGAGGATGACGACCTTGTCGCCGAGGGCGGGCGCCGCCGTCGCGATCGACGTGAAGGGGACGCCGTCGTAGGTGAGGTGCTCGTAGATCTCGTCGGTGATGACCCAGAGGCCCTTGGACGCAGCCCACTCGCCGATCTCCTTGACCTGCGCGGGCTCGTAGACGGCACCCGTGGGGTTGGACGGCGAGACGAACAGGAGGACCTTGGTGCGTTCGGTGAGCGCGGCCTCGAGCTGGTCGACCGTCACGAGGTACCCCTGCTCAGGTCCCGCGAAGACCTCGACGGGCACGCCGCCGGCAAGCCGGATGGCCTCGGGATACGTGGTCCAGTAAGGGGTGGGGAGCAGGACCTCGTCGCCGGGATCGAGGAGCGTCGCGAACGTGTTGTAGACGGCCTGCTTGCCGCCGTTCGTCACGAGGACCTGGGACGGGGAGGCCTCGTAGCCCGAATCGCGCAGCGTCTTCTCGGCGATCGCCTGCTTGAGCTCCGGGAGACCGCCAGCGGGCGAGTAGCGATGGAAGCGGGGCTGGCGCGCTGCCTCAATCGCCGCCTCGACGATGTAATCCGGAGTCGGGAAGTCAGGCTCGCCGGCACCGAATCCGATCACAGGCCTCCCGGCCGCCTTGAGCGCCTTCGCCTTCGCATCGACGGCCAAGGTCGCGGATTCGGCGATCGATCCGATGCGCTGGGACACACGGGCGGAGGTCATGGGCTCTTCCTGACTTTCGGGGGCGTGACATGGGTCTGGATCTGGCGAGGGCGAGGGCAACCCCGCCCCTCTACTCTAGGTGGTCAGGGCTGCACTGAGGGCTCCGGTTCGACGCGGAACCCGAATGTGCGTAGACTGGACCACCGGTATCAGAAACAACCCGCTGGTCGGCCGTGCCCCGGTACGGACGCTCCTGGGGCGGCGCGGCCAGTCGGCGTCGGATCCTTGGTAAGGTGGAGATTCGGTTTTCTGACCGAAGGGTAGTGGCGCAATTGGTAGCGCAGCGGTCTCCAAAACCGCAGGTTGCAGGTTCGAGTCCTGTCTGCCCTGCGCATGGCGTGTCCCGGTAGCCCCGGGGCGTTCCAGCACCAACGAACCGTCGGCGGGGATCCCGCGGGCATCCAGGATGAGCGAGGAACAGGTGACCGAAACAGCTGCGAGCAGCTCTCAGGGCCGCCCAGCCAAGCAGACGAAGAAGCTCGGCTTCTTCGGCCGCATCGCGCTCTTCTTCCGTCAGGTTGTGGGCGAGCTCCGCAAGGTGGTCACGCCGACCCGGCAGGAGCTCCTGAACATGACGTTCGTGGTGCTGGCGTTCGTGGTGGTCATGATGGTCATCGTCTTCATTCTCGACTTCCTCCTCGGACTCGGTGTCGGCTGGGTCTTCACAGGGTCGTCGCAGAGCCAGTAGGCGAGCGGTCTCCGCAGACCATGTCCGGATCGGAAGGGGTCCGATGGCGTGGTGTGCGGATTTGCATTTAAGTCGCAAGAGGAGAGCAGGAGACTAAGTGTCTGAGCACGAGAGCGAGACCGAGCGCGAGGCCCAGGCCCCCGAGGCCGCGGTCTTCAGCGACGCTGCCCCGGTGCCCGTGGCGGCGCCTTCGGCGTCCGACGTCGATCTCGCGTTCGACGACGACTCCTCGGCAGAGGAAGACGCTGCCGACTCCACGGACGACGGCGCCACCGCAGCTGAGCCCGTTGCCGAGGCTGAGCCCGTCGCCGAGGCTGAGCCGGGCGAGGGCGACGCCGGTGAGGGCGAGGCCGGTGAGGGCGAGGCTGCGCCGAGCGAGGCCGACACTGAGGCAGGTGCCGAGGAGCCGGTGGATCCGGCCGAGGCCGCGGCCAAGGCCGCCGAGGACTTCAAGGCCAAGCTCCGCCGTCAGCCCGGCGACTGGTACGTGATCCACTCCTACGCTGGCTACGAGAACCGCGTGAAGGCGAATCTCGAGACGCGTGTCCAGACTCTGGACATGGAGGATTTCATCTACGAGATCCAGGTCCCGATGGAGGAAGTCGTCGAGATCAAGAACGCGCAGCGCAAGGTCGTCAAGCGCGTCCGAATCCCCGGCTACGTCCTGGTCCGCATGGACCTCACCGACGCCTCGTGGGGCGCCGTCCGGCACACCCCGGGTGTGACCGGCTTCGTGGGCAACGCCCACAACCCGGTCCCGCTGCGGCTCGACGAGGTCTTCACGATGCTGGCTCCGGTGTTCGAGCAGGAACAGCAGGCCGAGGCGAAGGCTTCTGGCAGGGGCGGCGGGCGCCAGCCGAGCGCTCCGGTCACCGTCGACTTCGAGGTCGGCGAATCCGTCATCGTCAAGGAAGGCCCGTTCGAGACCCTTCCTGCCACGATCTCCGAGATCAAGCCCGAGTCGCAGACGCTCGTCGTGCTGGTCTCGATCTTCGAGCGCGAGACTCCCGTCACCCTCGCGTTCAACCAGGTCTCCAAGATCTGACCTAGAACTGAAGACTTCGCCCCGGGTCCGGTCGGCTTTGCCGGCCCCGGGGCGGCCGACTGTCTGGCCAGGGCAGTCACCACCTGAGCGGCGCTCCTGCTGTCCAGGAAGCAATGAAAGAGAAGGATCCTCATGGCTCCCAAGAAGAAGGTCACCGGCCTCATCAAGCTGCAGATCCAGGCAGGCGCCGCCAACCCGGCCCCGCCGATCGGTCCTGCGCTCGGTCAGCACGGTGTCAACATCATGGAATTCTGCAAGGCGTACAACGCCGCGACGGAGTCCCAGCGTGGCAACGTCATCCCCGTGGAGATCACGGTCTACGAAGACCGCTCCTTCACGTTCATCACCAAGACGCCGCCGGCCGCCGAGCTCATCAAGAAGGCTGCGGGCGTTCCCAAGGGCTCCGCGACGCCGCACACGGTGAAGGTCGCGAAGCTCACCGACGCCCAGGTCGAGGAGATCGCCAAGACCAAGCTCGAGGACCTCAACGCGAACGACGTCGAGGCCGCGAAGAAGATCATCGCGGGTACGGCCCGTTCGATGGGTATCACCGTCGAGGGCTGAGGAACGCACGGAGGGTAGGGTCCGAGGTACGAGGAGCCTGCCTGAAGTAAGTCCCGGAAGCCCTCGAAAATGGAGCACCGTCGAGGGCTGAGGAACGCACGGAGGGTAGGGGCGGAGGCCAACACGCCTTTCGGAGCCTGCCTGAAGTAAGTCCCGGAAGCCCTCGAAAATGGAGCACCGTCGAGGGCTGAGGAACCGCAACCAGGGCTGACGGCTGAGGCCAGCAACCCGAGAACCAAATACAAAGACGCACGGCGAGTCCCGCCGTCGTCCGTGGCAGGGCCGAGCGCGGCCCACTGAGACCACAACTGCACAAGGAGACAGAGAGCAGCATGGCAAAGCGCAGCAAAGCATACGAAGCAGCGGCGGCAAAGATCGAGGCCGGCAAGGTCTACGCGCCGGCCGAGGGAATCGCCCTCGCGAAGGAGATCAACCCTTCGAAGACGGACGCGACCGTCGAGGTGGCTTTCCGCCTCGGCGTCGACCCCCGCAAGGCGGACCAGATGGTCCGCGGCACTGTCAACCTGCCGCACGGCACCGGCAAGACGGCCCGCGTCGTGGTCTTCGCGACGGGCGACAAGGCCGCGGCCGCTGAGGCTGCTGGCGCCGACGTCGTCGGTTCCGACGACCTCATCGAGCGCATCCAGGGCGGTTGGACTGACTTCGACGCCGCAGTGGCGACGCCGGAGCTCATGGGCAAGGTCGGCCGCCTGGGCAAGATCCTCGGCCCCCGCAACCTGATGCCGAACCCGAAGACCGGCACGGTGACCCCGGATGTCGCGAAGGCCGTCACGGACATCAAGGGCGGCAAGATCGACTTCCGTGTCGACAAGCACTCGAACCTGCACTTCATCATCGGCAAGACCTCGTTCGATGCCCGTCAGCTGGCCGAGAACTACGCGGCCGCCCTGGAGGAAGTGCTTCGCCTCAAGCCGTCGGCTTCGAAGGGCCGCTACATCGAGAAGGCGACCGTGGCCACCACGTTCGGCCCCGGTGTGCCGGTCGACCCGAACGCGACCCGCGTCGTCCTCGAAGGCTGAGCCTCGAATCAAGCCTGTACAGCGCCCCTCTCCGCGACCCGCGGCGAGGGGCGTTGTGCTTTTGTGGCAGGGTTTGTGAAACTTGCCCCATGAGCTCCCAATATCGGGTGCAGCGTCTGCGTCTGCCCGCCTCGATCCTTGACGCGGATGCTGCGGAGTTCCGGGAGTTCTCGGATCTGACGGATGCGATCGAGCGGCAGATCTGGGGCAACGGCGACCGCTGTTCGCCCCCGGCCTTCCGGCTCGGAGTCTGGCGGGACACGCGGTACGAGCTGACGTCCCTCTTCTTCGTGCGCGACGGCGAGCGGATGGTGGGCCGTGGGTGGTGCCAGATGTCGCTCAAGGAGGACCGCGACCGCGCGATGGTCCGCGCCGAGGTCCTCGACGATTTCACCGGCCGGGGGATTGGTCGGCTGCTCCTCGACGCCGCGACCGAGGAGGCGGCCCGCTACAGCCGCACGATCCTCAATTCGTTCACCGAGCACCCCGTGGGCTACGACGAGGAGGCGCCGGACGCCGTCGTCCCTTCCACGGGCTACGGTGCCCTGCCTGCCGATTCGCGCGCCGTGGCGTTCGCGAGCGCAGCGGGCTATGAGCTGAGCCAGGTGGAGCGCTACAGCGAGCTCGTCCTCGGCGGGTACGACGGCGGCTGGCCGGCGCTCGAAGCGGTGGCCTCTGCGGCGGCGGCCGAGTACGAGGTGCTCGTGTGGGAGGGCGTGCCGGTCGAGTACCGGGCAGAGATGGCCGTGCTCCTGGGCCGGATGTCGACGGATGTGCCCTACGGCGTGGATCGCTACGAGGCGGCGGAGTGGGACGCGGACCGCGTCGCTTCGCTCGAGGCCCAGCTCTTGGACGCCAACACGCTCCCGCTGTACGCCGTTGCAAGGCATCGCGCGAGCGGCGAGCTCGTCGCGTACACGTCACTGTGGATCAGGTCCGGCAAGGAGGACGTGGCCGACCAGGACGACACGCTCGTGGTGCCCGAGCACCGGGGGCATCGGCTCGGGATGCTCATCAAGCTGGCGAATCTGAAGGCCTACCGGGAGCGCTTCCCGACGGCTCGGAAGGTCATCACGTTCAACGCGGAGGAGAATCGGCCCATGCTCGCCATCAACGAGGCGTTGGGCTTCCGCCCCGCGGGGTACGACGGCGAGTGGTACAGGAGGCTCGCATGACCCCCGATCCGCGCTCGGCTGAAGCGGTCGACCCGGCGCCTGGGCAGCAGGAGGTCCAGCAGGTGCACGGGGCCGGTGTGATCCGTGAGGTCAGGCCGAGCCTCCCCTTCCCGCCGACGTCGGCGGTGCGGACCGAGGCCCGCGCCGTGCAGATGGCGGGCCTCGCTGTCGTCGTCAGCTTCGTCGCCGCCCTCATCGCGTTCGCAGGCCGGCGTCCCTCGCTCTCGGGGGACCACAGCGTGGGTGATCTTGCCGGCGTCGTGGCCGGCGCTGTCGCGGTGATCGTGCTGCCGCTGGCGTACCGCCACACGTTCGACCATCCTCAGCACCACTGGCTCACTGAGCGGCCCGCGTGGCGACGCTACCTCGGGCTGCTGGCCCTCGCCGTGGTCCACGGGGCGATCGCCTTCATGGCTGCCTGGGCGGGGTTCCGCATCTTCCAGCAGGCCTTCGGCGACCTCACGTTCGACCCCTTCGCCGGTGCCATCGAGACAGCGATCGTGGGTGGCCTGTCCGCCTACGCGACCTACCAGTCCGGCGCCCGGATGAACAGCTACCTGCTCTCCAACCTGCTTGCAACATACCTGGCCGCCGGGGTGCTCACCTCGATGGTCACGACGAAGAACCCCAACTGGTGGGCGATCAACTTCAGTGCGCTGGGCGCGGCGAACAGCGGCGTTGCCTGGACGTTCAACGTGACGCTCGTGACGGGCGGGATCGTCATCACGATGCTCGCGGAGTACGTGACGCGTGACATCCAGGCACTCGGGGCGTACCGGGCGGACAGGCTCGCGAGCCTCCCGGAGGGTGGGAGACGACGCGGCAGGCGGGGCCACCGGGAGCCGCTCGGCGAGAGCGACGTCCGGACCGGCCCCATCTTCGTGTGCCTCGTGCTGATGGGCCTCCTGCTCGCCGGAACCGGGCTCGTGCCCGTTGACGTCTACATGCCGGCCCACAATGCGCTCGCGACGTCGATGTCGGGCGCCTTCGTGGTCCTCGTCGTCGGGCTGCCGTGGTGGCTGCCGGGCGTGAGCCGGACGTTCCAGGTGACAGGGTTCGTGATGCTCGGGGGCGCCGTGCTGGCCGTCGTCCTCTGGTACCCGCTCGGCTACTACAACATGACGGCCATGGAGATGTTCCTTGCGGGCATCGTGCTCGGCTGGCTTGTCCTGCTCATCCGGAATCTCGCCGCCGCGGTCGAGGATGCCCGACGGAGGGCCCTGACAGAGCTCCTCGGGGGTTGACGCCGGGGACGCGATTTGGCGCTTTCCGCGCCGTCCCGTAGTCTTGAAGGACCAAAGACCGCCGGTCGCTGATTGTCGTGGGCATTTGCCCTCGTCAGCCAGCCTAAGGTCCCCGAACAGGGGCGGCCTGCGCAGGTGAACGAGCGAAAGCTCCGGTATGGGTTCACGCCCGGCCGGCCCTCCACGCCCCGTGCATCTGCGCGGGGCGTTCGTCGTTTCGGGACCGAGTATCGGCCTAGTTTCCCCGGAAGGAGGGTTATGGCAACGCCTGCCAAGGTGTCAGCTGTCGAGGAGATCACCAAGGATTTCCAAGAGTCGACGGCAGCAGTCCTGACCGAATACCGTGGGCTCTCCGTCGCCCAGCTCAAGAAGCTGCGTCGTGCGCTCGGCCAGGACAGCAAGTTCTCGGTCGTGAAGAACTCCCTGACCGCCATCGCCGCGAAGGAGGCCGGCGTCGAAGCATTCGACGGCCAGCTTGCCGGACCGACTGCGATCGCGTTCATCAAGGGTGACGCCGTTGCGGCCGCCAAGAGCCTGACCGACTTTGCCAAGGACAACAAGCAGCTGGTCATCAAGACCGGCTACTTCGAGGGCAAGGCGCTCGACGCGAACGAGGTGGCCGCCCTGGCCGCCCTGGAGTCCCGCGAACTGCAGCTCGCAAGGGTTGCAGGCGTGCTCAAGGCGCCCATGTCCGCCGTCGCGCGCGTCCTCGACGCCCTGCGCATCAAGCTCGAGGAAGAGGGCGGCGCTCCGGCCGCTGCTTCCGAAGCTCCGGCCTCCGAGGCCCCCGCAGAAGCTGCCGAGGCCGCTTCTGACTCGGCCCCCGCCGAGGCTGCCGAAGAGAACTGATCTCTTCCCAACCCAGACACTCGGCGCGCTGAGGGACTGCCCCGGCCGCGCCCCAGAATGAAAGGACGCCAACCATGGCGAAGCTCACCCAGGACGAGCTGATTGAGGCCTTCAAGGAGCTCACCATCATCGAGCTCTCCGAGTTCGTGAAGAAGTTCGAGGAGGTCTTCGAGGTCACCGCTGCTGCCGTGGCCGTTGCCGGCCCCGCCGGCGGCGGTGCCGAGGCTGCTGCTGAGGAGGAGAAGGACTCCTTCGACGTCATCCTCGAGGCTGCTGGCGACAAGAAGATCGCGGTCATCAAGGAGGTGCGCAGCCTGACGTCGCTCGGCCTCAAGGAGGCCAAGGACCTCGTCGACGCCGCTCCGAAGGCCGTCCTCGAGGGCGCCAACAAGGAGACTGCGGAGAAGGCCAAGGAGGTCCTCGAGGCCGCCGGCGCCACCGTCACCCTCAAGTAGGCTCTCTGCCTGCCTTCGCCTCCCCGGCTCTTGCCGGGGGGCGCGACCAAGGCCCCCGGTTCCGTTCTGGAACCGGGGGCCTTTCCCGTTCAGCGCTCAGAGCGGTTCGCTGATGTCCGCGACCGTCGCATCCAGCGAGCGGAATAGCTCGCTGGCGTCGACGAACGCGCTGAGGCCGTGCTCGCCCGCTCCCATCGAGATCCGTCCGGCGATCGTCCCGTCGGCGAAGACCGGCCACGCCGTCGTCGACCCGACGGGCGTGATAGTCCCTCGCTCGTACCCGGTCGCCTCAAGGGCGACGTCGGCGGACGGCATCGAGAGCCGGTTCACGCCGAGGAGCTGGCGCAGCTTGGGCCACGAGATCTGGCGATCCCCGGGGATGAGCGCGAAGAGGAAGCTTCCGTCCGGGTGCCGGACGACGAGCGTCTTCACGATCTCCCGCGGCTCGATCCCCAGGTTCGCCGCGGCCTCCTCGAGGCTCTTGGCCCGTCCGCGATCGGCGTACTCGACTTTCAGGCCGCGCGCCGCGGCGTCGTCCACGAAGCGGTCGTGGCCGCTCATCGCGTCTCAGTCCCGGTAGAGCAGGAGCGCTTCGCCCTGCCCACCGCCGCCGCACAGGGAGACCGCAGCCCGGCCCTCGCCCCGGCGCGAGAGTTCGAGGGCAGCGTGCCCGGCGAGGCGCGCGCCGGAGGCACCGATGGGGTGCCCGAGCGCGATCGCGCCGCCGTGGATATTCGTCTTCTCGAGCGGGTACTTGAGTTCCTTGAGGGACTGCACGGCAACGGAACCGAAGGCCTCGTTGATCTCGATGAAGTCGAGGTCCTCTGTGGTCCAGCCGGCCCGGGAGAGCGCGTTCGTGATCGCGTTGGCGGGCTGCGAGTGGAGCGAGTTGTCGGGCCCTGCGACCTGGCCGGGCTTGCCGACGACGGCGAGCCAGGGGAGACCGTGCTCCTCCGCGTAGGCACGGCTCGTCACGACGAGGGCCGCGGCGCCGTCCGAGAGCGGCGAGGAGTTGCCGGCGGTGATGGTGCCGTCCGACGCGAAGGCGGGCTTGAGGGGCGCGAGCGTCTCGACGGTCGTGGCCGGCCGGACTCCCTCGTCCGAGGCGAGCCGGAGCGGCGCCCCCTTGCGCTGCTTGACCTCGAGGGGTGCGATCTCGTCGTCGAACACGCCCGACTCCTGGGCGGCGGCGGCACGCTGGTGGGACGCGGCAGCGACCTCGTCCTGCGCGTGGCGGTCGATGCCGAGCGTGAGGTTGTGGCTCTCGGTCGAGAGGCCCATCGACTGCCCGTCGAACGCATCGGTCAGGCCGTCGTGCGCCGCGACGTCGAGCGCGGCGACCGTTCCGTACGTCCAGCCCTGCCGTGAGCCCGGCAGCACGTGCGGGGCGCGGCTCATGGACTCCTGGCCGCCGGCGACGACGACCGTCGCGTCGTCCGCGCGGATCATGCGGGCGGCGTCGATCACCGCGGTGAGGCCCGAGAGGCACACCTTGTTGATGGTCACGCACGGCACGTTCCAGCCGATTCCCGCGGCGATGGCACTCTGGCGGGCGGGGTTCTGGCCGGCCCCGGCCTGGAGGACCTGGCCCATGATGACGGCGTCGACCGCCTCGGGCCCGACCCCGCTCCTGGCGAGCGCAGCCGTGATAGCGTGCGCGCCGAGGTCGACGGCGGTGAGCCCCACGAGCTGCCCGTTGAGCCTTCCGAACGGGGTGCGTGCCGCAGAAAGGATGACCACATCGTCGGTACCGCTGCTCATGGCATCTCCTGTCACGTCGTCGTGCCTGCTCCGGGAGCCGGAGAGGGCGTGGCCGCGGCCGCGCTGGGTTCAGCGGACCGCGCTGACTTCAGGCTACCGCCGATGGACCGACGGCGCGCCTGGCGGGAGCGGGTGACAGGAGCGGGTGTACAGTGTGTGCGGCAGGATCCTTCCGAGGCCCCGTCAGGGGGCACTTGACCGGGCCCGAGATGTGCGCTAGACACGCGCGCTCTCAGCGGCTATGCTAGATCTTTGCGTTCTCCCTTTCTGACCTCCAGCCTTCATATAGCGGTGGGCTCGTGGGCGGCCGTCCCATCTAACAGAAGAGTTGCTGGGCAGCTGCACGGTTGGGGGAGGGTGCGGACAATCCTGAAGGTCTGTGGAAGGATCCCTCTTGGTCGCCTCGAGCACCTCTGACAACCAAACCGCTAACACGGACGGCGCACGCAACCGGCTCTCATTCGCTAAGATCCACGAGCCCCTCGACGTCCCCAACCTGCTGGCACTCCAGACCGAGTCCTTTGACTGGCTCGTCGGCAACGAGCGCTGGCAGGCCCGCGTGGCCAAGGCCGCGGAAGAAGTGGACGCGAGCGTCGCGACGACGTCCGGCCTCGCCGACATCTTCGAGGAAATCTCCCCGATCGAAGACTTCCAGGGCACGATGTCCCTGAGCTTCTCCGACCCTGAGTTCGCGGACCCGAAGTACACGATGGAGGAGTGCAAGGAGCGCGACGCCACCTACTCTGCCCCGCTGTACGTCAAGGCCGAGTTCATGAACAACAACACGGGCGAGATCAAGCAGCAGACCGTGTTCATGGGCGACTTCCCGCTCATGACCGAGAAGGGCACGTTCGTCGTCAACGGCACCGAGCGCGTCGTGGTCTCGCAGCTCGTCCGCTCCCCGGGTGCCTACTTCGAGCGCTCCGCCGACAAGACGAGCGACAAGGACATCTTCACCGCGAAGATCATCCCGTCGCGCGGTGCCTGGTTCGAGCTCGAGATCGACAAGCGCGACCAGGTCGGCGTCCGCCTCGACCGCAAGCGCAAGCAGTCGGTGACCGTCCTGCTCAAGGCGCTCGGCTGGTCCGAGGGCCAGATCCTCGAGGAGTTCGGCGAGTACGACTCGATGCGCGCGACGCTCGAGAAGGACACGACGGAGACCAGGGAGGATGCTCTCCTGGACATCTACCGGAAGCTCCGCCCGGGCGAGCCGCCGACGGTCGAGGCTGCGCAGTCGCTGCTCGACAACCTCTACTTCAACCCCAAGCGCTACGACCTCGCGAAGGTCGGCCGCTACAAGATCAACCGGAAGCTCGGCGTCGACCGCCCGCTCTCCGACCGCGAAGCGTCCGTCCTCCACATCGAGGACATCGTCGCGATGATCAAGTTCCTGGTTGCGCTCCACGCCGGTCAGAAGACCATCGCGGGTGTCCGCGACGGCCAGCCGACCGACGTCCGCGTCGAGGTCGACGACATCGACCACTTCGGCAACCGCCGCATCCGCGCCGTCGGCGAGCTCATCGAGAACCAGGTCCGCACGGGCCTCTCCCGCATGGAGCGCGTCGTGCGCGAGCGCATGACGACGCAGGACGTCGAGGCGATCACGCCTCAGACCCTCATCAACATCCGCCCGGTCGTCGCTGCGATCAAGGAGTTCTTCGGAACCTCCCAGCTCTCGCAGTTCATGGACCAGAACAACCCGCTCTCGGGCCTCACCCACAAGCGCCGCCTCTCGGCGCTCGGCCCGGGCGGCCTCTCCCGTGACCGTGCCGGCATGGAGGTCCGTGACGTCCACCCGTCGCACTACGGCCGCATGTGCCCCATCGAGACCCCTGAAGGCCCGAACATCGGCCTCATCGGCTCGCTGGCCTCCTACGGCCGCATCAACCCGTTCGGCTTCATCGAGACCCCTTACCGCAAGGTGGCCAACGGGGTCGTCTCCGACGAGGTCGAGTACCTCACGGCCGACGACGAGGCCGAGGTCCAGATCGCCCAGGCGAACTCGCCGCTGAACGAGGACGGCAGCTTCTCCGAGGAGATGGTCCTCGTCCGTCAGCGCGGCGGCGGCGGCGAGCCCGTCCTGATCCCGGCCGACGAGGTCGAGTTCATGGACGTCTCCCCGCGCCAGATGGTGTCGGTCGCGACGGCCCTCATCCCGTTCCTCGAGCACGACGACGCGAACCGTGCCCTCATGGGCGCCAACATGCAGCGTCAGGCCGTGCCGCTCGTCCGTTCCGAGGCGCCGTTCGTCGGCACCGGCATGGAGCGTTCGGCCGCGGTCGACGCGGGCGACGTCGTGGTGGCCGCGAAGGCGGGCGTCGTGAGCGAGGTGTCGGCGGACCTCGTCGTCGTCCTCAACGACGACGGCACCGAGACGAACTACCGCATCGGCAAGTTCGACCGCTCGAACCAGGGCAACTGCTACAACCACCGCGTGCTCGTCAACGAGGGCGACCGTCTCGAGCGCGGCGGCATCATCGCCGACGGCCCGGCAACGGACCAGGGCGAGCTCGCGCTCGGCCGCAACCTCCTCGTCGCGTTCATGTCGTGGGAGGGCCACAACTTCGAGGACGCCATCATCCTCTCGCAGCGACTCGTGGCCGAGGACGTTCTCTCCTCGATCCACATCGAGGAGCACGAGATCGATGCCCGCGACACGAAGCTCGGCGCCGAGGAGATCACCCGTGACATCCCGAATGTCTCGGAGGAGGTCCTCGCGCAGCTGGACGAGCGCGGCATCATCCACATCGGCGCAGAGGTCGAGGCCGGCGACATCCTCGTCGGCAAGGTCACCCCGAAGGGCGAGACCGAGCTGACCCCCGAGGAGCGCCTGCTCCGCGCGATCTTCGGCGAGAAGTCCCGCGAGGTCCGCGACACGTCCCTCAAGGTGCCCCACGGCGAGTCGGGCACCGTCATCGGCGTGCGCGTCTTCGACCGCGACAACGACGACGAGCTGCCCCCGGGCGTCAACCAGCTCGTCCGCGTCTACGTGGCCGCCAAGCGCAAGATCACGGACGGCGACAAGCTCGCCGGCCGTCACGGCAACAAGGGTGTCATCTCCAAGATCCTCCCGATCGAGGACATGCCGTTCCTCGCCGACGGAACCCCCGTCGACGTCGTCCTCAACCCGCTCGGCGTGCCTGGCCGCATGAACGTCGGCCAGGTCCTCGAGACTCACCTCGGCTGGGTCGCGAAGACCGGCTGGAAGATCGAGGGCGAGCCGGAGTGGGTCCAGAACCTGCCGAAGCTCCCCCGGGAGACCGGCCCGAACCAGAAGCTCGCGACGCCGGTGTTCGACGGCGCGCGGGAAGAGGAGATCTCGGGTCTGCTCGATTCGACGAACGTCACGCGCGACGGCGACCGGCTCATCGACTCCTCCGGCAAGGCCCGTCTGTTCGACGGCCGCTCCGGCGAGCCGTTCCCGGACCCGATCTCCGTGGGCTACATGTACATCCTGAAGCTCCACCACCTCGTCGACGACAAGATCCACGCTCGCTCGACCGGCCCGTACTCGATGATCACCCAGCAGCCGCTCGGTGGTAAGGCGCAGTTCGGCGGCCAGCGCTTCGGCGAGATGGAGGTGTGGGCGCTCGAGGCCTATGGCGCGGCGTACACCCTCCAGGAGCTCCTCACGATCAAGTCCGACGACATCCATGGACGCGTGAAGGTCTACGAGGCCATCGTCAAGGGCGAGAACATCCCCGAGCCGGGCGTCCCCGAGTCCTTCAAGGTCCTCATCAAGGAAATGCAGTCCCTGTGCCTGAACGTGGAGGTCCTCTCCGCCGACGGCCAGACGATCGAGATGCGCGACACCGACGACGCGGTATTCACCGCTGCGGAGGAACTGGGCATCGACCTCTCCCGCGACGAGCCCAGCTCGGTCGAAGAGGTCTAGTCCTTCAGGCATCGGCAGACGAACGACTTAGAACGAGAGAACAGGGACCATATTGTCCAGCGAATCCTCCTTCGGCCTCATGCAGATCGGCCTCGCCACTGCGGAAGACATCCGCAACTGGTCGCACGGCGAGGTCAAGAAGCCGGAAACCATCAACTACCGCACGCTCAAGCCTGAGAAGGACGGCCTCTTCTGCGAGAAGATCTTCGGCCCGTCCCGCGACTGGGAGTGCTACTGCGGCAAGTACAAGCGCGTGCGCTTCAAGGGCATCATCTGCGAGCGCTGTGGCGTCGAGGTCACGCGTGCCAAGGTGCGCCGTGAGCGCATGGGCCACATCGAGCTCGCCGCTCCCGTGACCCACATCTGGTACTTCAAGGGCGTCCCGTCGCGTCTTGGCTACCTGCTCGACCTCGCCCCGAAGGACCTCGAGAAGGTCATCTACTTCGCCGCGTACATGATCACGAGCGTCGACGAAGAGCGCCGCCACGACCAGCTGCCGAACCTCCAGGCCGAGCACGACCTCGAGAAGAAGCAGCTCGTCGATGCGCGCGATTCCGACATCGCCGCCGTCGCCCGCGACCTCGAGGAGGAGCTTGCCCGCCTCGAGGCCGAGGGCGCGAAGGCCGCGGACAAGAAGAAGGCCCGCGACTCCGCCGACAAGACGATGGCCAGCATCCGCAAGCGTGCGGACGCCGACATCGAGCGTCTCGAGGCAGTGTGGGACCGCTTCAAGAACCTCAAGGTCGCCGACCTCGAGGGCGACGAGGCGCTCTACCGCGAGCTGCGCGACCGGTACGGCATGTACTTCGAGGGCTCGATGGGCGCCGAGGCGATCCAGAAGCGGCTCGAGTCGTTCGACCTCGAGGCCGAGGCCGATGTGCTTCGCGAGATCATCCAGAACGGCAAGGGCCAGCGGAAGACCCGGGCGCTCAAGCGCCTCAAAGTCGTCAGCGCGTTCCTCACGACGGACAACAAGCCGCAGGGCATGGTCCTCGACGCCGTCCCGGTGATCCCGCCGGAGCTGCGCCCGATGGTCCAGCTCGACGGTGGCCGCTTCGCGACCTCCGACCTGAACGACCTGTACCGCCGCGTGATCAACCGCAACAACCGCCTGAAGCGGCTCCTCGACCTCGGCGCACCCGAGATCATCGTGAACAACGAGAAGCGCATGCTCCAGGAAGCGGTCGACTCGCTGTTCGACAACGGCCGTCGTGGCCGCCCGGTCACGGGCCCCGGCAACCGTCCGCTCAAGTCGCTCTCAGACATGCTCAAGGGCAAGCAGGGCCGGTTCCGCCAGAACCTGCTCGGCAAGCGCGTCGACTACTCGGGCCGTTCGGTCATCGTCGTCGGTCCGCAGCTCAAGCTGCACCAGTGCGGGCTCCCGAAGCAGATGGCGCTCGAGCTCTTCAAGCCGTTCGTCATGAAGCGGCTCGTGGACCTCAACCACGCGCAGAACATCAAGAGCGCCAAGCGGATGGTCGAGCGCTACCGGCCGCAGGTCTGGGACGTGCTCGAGGAGATCATCACGGAGCACCCGGTGCTGCTCAACCGCGCACCTACGCTCCACCGCCTCGGCATCCAGGCGTTCGAGCCGCAGCTCGTCGAGGGCAAGGCCATCCAGCTCCACCCGCTCGTGTGTGCGGCCTTCAACGCCGACTTCGACGGCGACCAGATGGCTGTGCACCTTCCGCTGAGCCCGGAGGCCCAGGCCGAGGCCCGCATCCTGATGCTGTCCTCGAACAACATCCTGAAGCCGTCTGACGGCCGTCCTGTCACCCTTCCGTCGCAGGACATGATCATCGGCCTGTACCACCTCACCACCAAGCGTGAGGCGGCAGCCGGCGAGGGCCGCGTGTTCTCGTCGGTTTCCGAGGCGATCATGGCCTACGACAACCGTGAGCTGCACCTCAACGCGCAGGTGAGGATCCGTCTCGAGGGCTTTGTCCCGTCGGCAGAGCGCCCTGCCCCTGAGGGTTGGGAGCCCGGCGAGCCCGCGCTCGTCGAGACGTCGCTCGGACAGGTGATCTTCAACGAGACCCTTCCCGCGGACTACCCGTGGGTCGAGTCCGTCGCCGACAAGGGCAAGCTCTCGCAGATCGTCAACGATCTTGCCGAGCGCTACCCGAAGGTCGTCGTCGCGGCGACCCTCGACAACCTCAAGGATGCAGGCTTCCACTGGGCGACCCGTTCGGGCGTCACGGTGGCCATCTCGGACATCGCGGTGCCCGAGGCGAAGCCGGCCATCCTCGCTGGTTACGAGGACCGTGCGGCGAAGATCCAGAGCCAGTACGACAAGGGTCTCATCGACGACGAGGAGCGCCGCTCCGAGCTCATCGAGATCTGGGACAAGGCGACCAACGAGATCGCCGGCGTCATGCGTGAGTCCATGCCGAAGATGAACACCATCAACCGCATGGTCTCCTCGGGCGCCCGAGGCAACTGGATGCAGGTCCGTCAGATCGCCGGCATCCGCGGCCTCGTGGCCAACCCGAAGGGCGAGATCATCCCGCGCCCGATCAAGTCCTCGTACCGCGAGGGCCTGTCGGTGCTCGAGTACTTCATCGCCACCCACGGTGCGCGAAAGGGTCTCGCCGACACGGCTCTCCGTACGGCGAACTCGGGCTACCTCACGCGTCGTCTCGTGGACGTGTCGCAGGACGTCATCGTCCGTGAAGAGGACTGCGGCACCGAGCGCGGCCTCATGGTCACGATCGCGACGCCGGACCACAACGGCGAGCTCGTCCGTGACGAGAACGTCGAGAACACGGTGTACACCCGTACGCTCGCCGTCGACACCCTCGACTCCGAGGGCAACGTGCTCGCCCCGGCGGGCGCGGACCTGGGCGACGTGCTCATCGACCGCCTCATCGAGTCCGGCATCACCGAGATCCGCGTCCGCTCCGTGCTGACGTGCGAGTCCGCCGTCGGCACGTGCGCGAAGTGCTACGGCCGTTCGCTCGCGAGCGGCAAGCTCGTGGACATCGGCGAGGCTGTCGGCATCATCGCCGCGCAGTCGATCGGCGAGCCCGGCACGCAGCTCACGATGCGTACGTTCCACACCGGTGGCGCTGTCTCGGCGTCCGGCAGCGAGGACATCACGCAGGGTCTGCCCCGTATCCAGGAGCTCTTCGAGGCCCGCACCCCGAAGGGTGTCGCCCCGATCTCCGAGGCCGCGGGCCGCGTCTCGATCGAGGACACGGAGAAGCAGCTGCGCATCGTCCTCACCCCGGACGACGGCAGCGAGGAGATCGCCTACCCGGTCTCCCGCCGTGCGCGTCTGCTCGTCGAGGAAGGCCAGCGCGTCGAGGTCGGGCAGAAGCTCGTCAACGGCCCGGTGGACCCGAAGCAGGTCCTGCGCATCCAGGGCCCGCGCGAGGCGCAGAAGTTCCTTGTCGACGAGGTCCAGGGCGTCTACCGCTCGCAGGGCATCGGCATCCACGACAAGCACGTGGAGGTCATCGTCCGGCAGATGCTGCGCCGCGTCACGGTCATCGAGTCCGGCGACACGGATCTGCTGCCGGGCGAGCTCGCCGAGTCCCGTCGCTACCGCGACGAGAACCGCCGTGTGGTGTCCGAGGGCAAGAAGCCGGCGTCTGGCCGTCCGGAGCTCATGGGCATCACCAAGGCGTCGCTCGCCACGGAGTCCTGGCTCTCGGCCGCGTCCTTCCAGGAGACGACCCGCGTCCTGACGCAGGCGGCCATGGAGGCGAAGAGCGACCCTCTGCTCGGGCTCAAGGAGAACGTCATCATCGGCAAGCTCATCCCGGCCGGAACGGGTCTGCCCCGTTACACCGAGGTCTCGGTCGAGCCGACCGAGGAAGCCAAGGCGACGCTCTTCACCGGTCCGAGCGCGTTCAGCGACTTCGCGTACGATCCGCTGAACGGCGACGGCGTTCAGGAGTTCCACGCGATTCCGCTCGACGACTACGACCTCGGCGGCGGCGACTACCGCTGACCCGAGTCCTGAGTCCGCTGCTCCTCGAGCGACGGACGACGACGTAGCGAACCAGCGCGGCCGGCATCCCCTCGGGGGTGCCGGCCGCGCTGGCTTTCCGTGGGCAGTGGCTGCCCGGTTAGGGCCCGGCCTCCCGCGCGTGCTAAGATTTCTACGATTGTTTCTGTGTGGCAGAGGATGATGGCCGCCGTGTCTACGCGCGGAGGAAGCCTGTTTCCGGGTTGCGGGGTTGGTGCGCAACAAATGCCACGCTTTCGCACGCCTACGGTCGAACCGCAGCGAGTGTGAATCGACCGTCAATGCTCGTTGAGGCAGGCCACTATTCGCTTGAGCCTGCCCGGGCGAAGTTCAACGAAGTACGGAGAACACGAAAGTGCCTACTATTCAGCAGTTGGTCCGCAAGGGCCGCACGCCGAAGGTCTCCAAGACCAAGGCTCCTGCCCTCAAGGGCAGCCCGATGCGCCGTGGCGTGTGCACCCGCGTGTACACGACCACCCCGAAGAAGCCGAACTCGGCCCTCCGCAAGGTGGCGCGTGTCCGCCTCAACGGCGGCGTCGAGGTCACGGCCTACATCCCCGGCGTCGGCCACAACCTGCAGGAGCACTCGATCGTGCTCGTTCGCGGCGGCCGCGTGAAGGACCTCCCGGGCGTGCGCTACAAGATCGTCCGCGGTGCGCTCGATACGCAGGGCGTCAAGAACCGTCAGCAGGCCCGCAGCCGCTACGGCGCGAAGAAGGAGAAGAAGTAATGCCTCGCAAGGGTCCCGCCCCGAAGCGCCCGCTCGTCGTCGACCCGGTCTACGGCTCGCCGCTCGTCACGCAGCTCATCAACAAGGTCCTCGTGGACGGCAAGAAGTCCACGGCCGAGCGCATCGTCTACGGCGCCCTCGAGGGTGCCCGCCAGAAGACCGGCGGCGATCCGGTCGCGACCCTGAAGAAGGCGATGGACAATGTCCGTCCGACCCTCGAGGTCAAGTCCCGCCGCGTGGGTGGCGCGACGTACCAGGTTCCGGTCGAGGTCAAGCCGGGCCGTGCGACGGCGCTCGCCCTGCGCTGGCTCGTGGGCTACTCCAAGGCCCGTCGCGAGAAGACCATGACCGAGCGCCTCCAGAACGAGCTCCTGGACGCGTCGAACGGTCTCGGTGCCGCAGTCAAGCGCCGCGAGGACACGCACAAGATGGCCGAGTCGAACAAGGCCTTCGCCCACTACCGCTGGTAAATGCCTGGTTCGCCGCCGGCCCCACGAGGGCCGGCGGCGAACGCGCAGCCTACAAGGGAAAACATAGGGAGACACCGTGGCACTGGACGTGCTTACCGACCTCAGCAAGGTCCGCAACATCGGCATCATGGCGCACATCGATGCCGGCAAGACCACCACGACCGAGCGGATCCTCTTCTACACGGGCGTGAACCACAAGATCGGCGAGACGCACGACGGTGCTTCGACGACCGACTGGATGGAGCAGGAGAAGGAGCGCGGCATCACGATCACGTCCGCCGCCGTTACCTGCTTCTGGAACCAGAACCAGATCAACATCATCGACACCCCCGGTCACGTGGACTTCACGGTTGAGGTCGAGCGCTCCCTGCGTGTGCTCGACGGCGCCGTCGCCGTGTTCGACGGCAAGGAGGGCGTCGAGCCGCAGTCCGAGACGGTGTGGCGCCAGGCCGACAAGTACGACGTGCCGCGCATCTGCTTCGTCAACAAGATGGACAAGCTGGGCGCCGACTTCTACTTCACGGTCGACACGATCGTGAAGCGCCTCGGTGCGAAGCCGCTCGTCATGCAGCTTCCGATCGGTTCCGAGAACGACTTCGTCGGTGTCGTCGACCTGCTCACCATGAAGGCCCTCGTGTGGCCTGGCGACGCCAAGGGCGACGTGACCATGGGTGCTGCCTATGAGATCCAGGAGGTCCCCGCGGACCTCAAGGAGCGCGCTGAGGAGTACCGCCACCAGCTCGTCGAGACCGTCGCCGAGGCGACCGAAGAGCTCATGGAGAAGTACCTCGAGGGCGAAGAGCTCACGGTTGAGGAGCTCAAGGCGGGCGTGCGCAAGCTCACCGTCAACTCCGAGATCTACCCGGTGTTCTGTGGTTCTGCGTTCAAGAACCGCGGCGTCCAGCCGATGCTCGACGCCGTCATCGACTACCTCCCCTCGCCCCTCGACGTGCCGGCCATGATCGGCCACGATCCCAAGGACGAGTCGGTCGAGCTGAGCCGCAAGCCGAGCGAGACGGAGCCGTTCTCGGCCCTCGCGTTCAAGATCGCGGCTCACCCGTTCTTCGGCCAGCTCAACTTCATCCGCGTGTACTCGGGCAAGGCGACGTCCGGCATGCAGGTGCTGAACTCGACGAAGGGCAAGAAGGAGCGCCTCGGCAAGCTCTTCCAGATGCACGCCAACAAGGAGAACCCGGTAGACGAGCTCCACGCTGGCCACATCTACGCCGTCATCGGCCTCAAGGACACCACGACGGGTGACACGCTCTGCGACATGAGCAACCCGATCGTCCTCGAGTCGATGACGTTCCCGGAGCCCGTGATCTTCGTCGCGATCGAGCCGAAGACGAAGGGCGACCAGGAGAAGCTCTCGACGGCCATCCAGAAGCTCTCCGCCGAGGACCCGACGTTCACCGTCTCCCTCAACGAGGAGACCGGCCAGACCGAGATCGGCGGCATGGGCGAGCTCCACCTGGACATCCTGGTGGACCGCATGCGCCGCGAGTTCAAGGTCGAGGCCAACGTGGGCAAGCCGCAGGTCGCGTACCGCGAGACGATCAAGAAGAAGGTCGAGAAGGTCGACTTCACGCACAAGAAGCAGACTGGCGGTTCCGGCCAGTTCGCGAAGGTGCAGGTCACGTTCGAGCCGCTCGACACTGCGGAGGGGACGTTCTACGAGTTCGAGAACGCCGTGACGGGCGGCCGCGTGCCGCGCGAGTACATCCCTTCGGTCGATGCAGGCATCCAGGACGCCATGCAGTTCGGCATCCTGGCCGGCTACCCGATGGTGGGGGTCAAGGCGATCCTCACCGACGGTGCCTACCACGACGTCGACTCCTCGGAAATGGCGTTCAAGATCGCCGGTTCGCAGGTCTTCAAGGAAGGCGCCCGCCGCGCCAACCCGGTGCTCCTCGAGCCGCTCATGGCGGTCGAGGTGCGCACGCCTGAGGACTACATGGGCGACGTCATCGGCGACCTCAACTCCCGCCGTGGCCAGATCCAGGCCATGGAGGACGCGGTCGGCGTCAAGGTGATCCGCGCGCTCGTCCCGCTGTCCGAGATGTTCGGCTACATCGGCGACCTGCGCTCCCGGACCCAGGGACGCGCTGTCTACTCGATGCAGTTCGACAGCTACTCCGAGGTGCCGAAGGCCGTGTCCGAGGAGATCATCCAGAAGTCGCGCGGCGAGTAGTTCTGGAAGGTGCCCCCCGCCGTCGTCGTCTCGGGTTTCATCCCGGAATCAGACGACGGCGGAGGGTCACCACCCCGTGGGGCTGAACGCCCCGCGAATTTTACGAAAGAATCAGCCCCCCAGTAGACTTGCAAGAGTTTCAGTTGCGACAAGCGCGGCTGGAGGCAGTCTTCTTAAGAAACCTTCATAGGAGGAACCAGTGGCGAAGGCAAAGTTCGAGCGGACTAAGCCGCACGTCAACATCGGCACCATCGGTCACGTCGACCATGGCAAGACCACGTTGACCGCTGCCATTTCCAAGGTGCTTGCCGACAAGTACCCGGACCTGAACGAGAAGCGTGACTTCTCGTCGATCGACGCGGCTCCGGAGGAGCGCCAGCGCGGTATCACGATCAACATCGCCCACATCGAGTACCAGACGGAGAAGCGTCACTACGCTCACGTCGATGCTCCGGGCCACGCCGACTACATCAAGAACATGATCACCGGTGCGGCTCAGATGGACGGTGCGATCCTCGTGGTCGCCGCGACCGATGGTCCGATGGCCCAGACCCGCGAGCACGTTCTGCTCGCCCGCCAGGTCGGCGTTCCCTACCTCCTGGTCGCGCTGAACAAGGCTGACATGGTCGACGACGAGGAGCTCCTTGACCTCGTCGAGATGGAGGTCCGCGAGCTCCTGTCCTCGCAGGGCTTCGACGGCGACAACGCTCCCGTCGTCCGCGTCTCCGGCCTCAAGGCCCTCGAGGGAGACCCCAAGTGGGTCAAGTCCGTCGAGGACCTCATGGACGCCGTCGACGAGAACGTTCCGGACCCGGTTCGTGACCGCGACAAGCCCTTCCTCATGCCGATCGAGGACGTCTTCACGATCACCGGTCGTGGCACCGTCGTGACGGGCCGCGCCGAGCGTGGCACGCTCGCCCTCAACTCCGAGGTCGAGATCGTCGGTATCCGCCCGATCCAGAAGACCACGGTCACGGGTATCGAGATGTTCCACAAGCAGCTCGACGAGGCATGGGCCGGCGAGAACTGCGGCCTTCTCCTCCGCGGCATCAAGCGCGAGGATGTCGAGCGCGGCCAGGTCGTCGTCAAGCCGGGTTCGATCACCCCGCACACCGACTTCGAGGCGAACGTCTACATCCTCTCCAAGGACGAGGGTGGGCGTCACAACCCGTTCTACTCGAACTACCGCCCGCAGTTCTACTTCCGTACCACGGACGTGACCGGCGTCATCACCCTCCCCGAGGGCACCGAGATGGTCATGCCTGGCGACAACACTGAGATGACCGTTCAGCTCATCCAGCCGATCGCTATGGAAGAGGGCCTCGGCTTCGCCATCCGTGAGGGTGGCCGCACCGTTGGCTCGGGCCGCGTCACGAAGATCATCAAGTAGTCTCTTCGAGATCTTCGAGGCCGGTAGCAGGCCTTAGCTGAGGAAAACCCCGTCGCAGCACTGCGGCGGGGTTTTCCTTTTGCGCTGCTACGGTAGGAACGCCGGCAGCAGCACAGCCGGCGCACCCGAGGGAGGAAACGCGCCGTGGCCTGGATCATCGTCATCGCCCTGGTCATCGTGATCGTGGGCGGCTATTTCAGCATCCGGAAGAACTTCAAGAACGAGATCGAGCGCGCACGGCGCATCCGCCGCTCCAATCGAGGGGAATAGCTACGTCCCAGACCCCGCCCGCGCTGCGGTGAGCTGCCGTAGCCACTCGAACGAGGCCTTCGGCGTCCGCTCGAGGGTGTCGAAGTCGACGTGGACGAGTCCGAAGCGCTGGGTGTAGCCCGCGGCCCACTCGAAATTGTCGAGGAGGGTCCACACGAACCAGCCGGCCAGCCGAACCCCCTCCGCCGGTCCGCCTGGAGCCACGGACCGCAGTGCCGACTCGAGATGTGCGGCGAGGTAGTCGATCCGCTCGCTGTCGTCGATCGGCCCGGCCGCAGTAGCGGGCTCGGGAAAGCTCGCGCCGTTCTCGGTGATGAGGACCGGCGGAAGCGCGTCGCGGTAGCGATGGCGCAGCTGGACGAGCAGGGTCGCCAGGTGTGCGGGCGCGATGGGCCAGCCGAATCCGGTGCGGGGGAGTTCTGGAAACTCGGCGAGGTGGAACGGGAGCCGTTGGAGGGCGGCGACAGGGCGGTGCTGCCCGTCGGGCGCCCTCGGCGTTTTCGAGGCGCCGGCGCCGATGCGGACGGGGTAGTAGTAGTTGAGGCCATAGAAGTCGAGCGGCTCGTGGATGACGTCGAGGTCGTCGGGCCGCACCGCGCGCACGAGCGGCGCGAAGTCGCGCTTCGCGATCCACGGGACACGCGGGTATCGGCCCAGCAGGATCGGATCGGCGAAGAGGCGGTTGAAGATGACGTCGAAGAGGCCCGCGTGGAGACGGTCGAGCGGGCCCCATGATTTCGCCGACACGGGCGCATGGAGGTTGGTGATCCCGATCCTGCCGTCGCGGGTCGCTGCGCGCAGCGCCTGGACCGCGAGTCCGTGCGCGAGGAGCTGGTGGTGGACGGTGGGCAGGGCTTCGTAGAGGAGCTGCTTCCCGGGGGCGTGAACGCCGAGGGCATATCCGTTGAGGGTGACGGTCACGGGCTCGTTGAGGGTGACCCACTGGTCCACGCGGTCGCCCAGCCGGCGTCCCGCCTCCTCGGCGTATTCGGCGAACCGCCCCGCCGTCCCCCGGGAGAGCCACCCTCCGTCCTGCTCGAGGGGGAGTGGGGTGTCCCAGTGGTACAGGGTCACGATCGGGCGGATGCCGGCGTCGACGAGCCAGTCGAGGAGCCGCTCGTAGAAGGCCCAGCCCTTCTCGTTCCAGGCACCCCGGCCCTCTGGCTGGACGCGAGGCCACGCGATCGAGAGGCGGTACGCATCGACCCCGAGGCGCGCGAGGAGGGCAAGGTCCTCGTCGGCGCGATGATAGTGGTCGTCGGCGACGTCGGGGGAGGCGCCATCGGCGATCATCCCCGGGGAGCGCGCGAAGGCGTCCCATCCCGACGGGCCCCGGCCGTCGTCGTCGACCGCTCCCTCGATCTGGAAGGCGGCCGTCGCGACGCCGAGCGTGAAGCCCGGCGGCAGCAGGGCTGCCAGACGGTCGACGGCGGGGCGCGGCATGGGCCTATCATCGCGCCGAGCGCGCCGCTTGGCCATCGCCGAAGCGGGGGTTCGCCCGGAATCCCGGGCTCGGCACCGCTGGCTTCAGTGTGCTGCGGCGGGCGCGCCGGCCAGCAGTGCCGCGATGGCGGTTCCCGCGCGGAGCCCGTCGTCGAACGCGCGGACGGCGTTGAGCCCGCTCGCGTCCCGGGCGCCGCCGATCACGGTGTACGGGACACCCTCGAGCGCGAGCCCTTCGGCGAGCGAGGCGTGGGGCTCCTGCCCGGCGGCGAGGATCACCGTGTCGCCGGGGACGAGCTCAAGGGCACCGTCCGGATCGGTGATCTCGACGCCGTCGGCCGTGATCCTGCGGTAGCCCACCCCGGTGAGCGTCCGAACGCCGGCGGCGCGGAGCTCGGCGAGGACGGCCCAGCGGGTCGAGGGGCCGATTCCTGCCCCGATCCGCCCGCTGCGGCGCATGATGGCGATCTCCCGCCCCGGGTCCGCCTCCGCCAGCAGGTGGGCGAGGTCGACGGCGATTCCGCCGCCGCCGACGATCGCCACGCGGCGGCCCACCCGGGCCGGCGCCGTGAACGCCTCCCGGTAGTCGAGGACGTGTCCCAGCTCAGCGCCCGGGATCCGTACTCTGCGGGGCACGACGCCGGTCGCGACCACGACATGCGAGTAGCCCGCGAGGTCCGCCGGTGTCGCCGGGGTACCGGTGAGCACCCGGACGCCGAGCCCCGGAAGGAGGTTCTCGAAGTATCGGATGGTCTCGAGGAAGTCGGACTTCCCCGGCACCCGGCCGGCTAGCTGGAACTGGCCGCCGATCGCGTCGGCCGCCTCGTACAGGTCCACCCGGACCCCGGCGGCGGCGAGGGTCGCGGCCGCCTGCAGCCCCGCGGGCCCAGCGCCGACGACGGCGGCCTGTCCGGGCCCGCTGACCGGAGCCTGTGAGGGTGCCTCTTCTGACCGGGGCAGGGCGGGCAGCGGGATCGGCGGGTAGGCGAGCTCGCGCCCGGCCCTCGGATTGACGAGGCACGAGACGGGCTCGTCGCCGAACGAACGGTCGAGGCACGCCTCGTTGCAGCCGATGCACGTATTGACGAGCGGGAGCAGCCCCGCGCGCGAAGTCTCGATGATGCGCGGGTCCGCGAGGAAGGGCCGGGCCATGGCCACGAGGTCCGCGTCGCCGCGGGCCAGCGCCTCCTCTGCCAGGGCGACGGAGTTGACCCGGTTGGACCCGATGACCGGAGTCTCGAACCCGGCCGCCCGGATGGCCGTCCGCACGCGCCGGGCCACACTGAGCCAGTGCCCGTGCGGGACCAGGGCCTGGACCGTGGGAACCGTCGATTCGTGCCAGCCGACGCCCACGTTCAGCGCGTCGGCGCCCCCGGCAGCGAGCGCGACAGCCAGGTCGTCGAGCTCGCGGTCGGTGCTCGAGCCGTCCATGAGGTCCGTGCCCGAGGTCCTGACAATGACGGGGAACTCCCGTCCGACGGCCTCCCGCACCGCGGCGAGGACGGCAAGCGGGAAGCGGCGCCGTCGCCCGGCGTCGCCGCCCCACGCGTCGTCCCGCAGGTTGGTGAGCGGAGAGACGAACTGGTTGATGAGATAGCCCTCGGACGCCATGATCTCGACCGCGTCGAAGCCGAGTTCCTTGGCACGGCGGGCGCCCGAGGCGAAGTCGGCAATGGTGCGCCGGATCTGCTCCTCGTCCATCGCCTCCGGCTCGCACCGGGAGAAGCGGCTGTAGACCGCCGACGGCGCGAGGGGCCTCAGGCCGAAAGTGGCCTCGAACGCGTAGCGGCCTGCGTGGAAGAGCTGCAGCGCGAGATGGCCGCCGGCCTCGTGGACGGCGGCCGCGGCACGCGTGAGTGCCGGGGCGGACTCCGGCTCGTTGAGGAGCGCGAAAGTCCGGCCCCCGGAACCCTCGCGGTTCACCGCGGCGCCGCCCGTGATGATGAGGTCGGCCCCGCCGAGCGCCCGCTCGCGGTAGAACTGGGCGAGCGCGGCTCCGCCGTCGTCGGTGCGCTCGAGGTTGAGGTGCATCGAACCCATGACGATCCGGTGCTTCAACTCGAGCGTGCCGACTCGCGTCGGCGTGAACGCGCGCTCCGACATCAGCGCGTGGGCCGTTCGGGGATGCTGATCGGCTCGCTCGTCTCGTAGAAGTACGGCGGCGCGGCGACCGTCATGCCGCCGTCGACCACGAGGGTCTGGCCGGTGATGTAGTCCGAGGTGGGTGAGAGCAGGAACTCGATCGCGTTGGCCATGTCCGCGATGGTGCCCGGGCGCCCCTTAGGGATCTTCGAGATAACCGAGTCCATGGGGGCCTGTCCGGGGACGTTGTAGAAGTACTCGAGCGAGTCGGAGTCGATGAGCCCGCCGTTGACGGCGTTCACGTTGATGCCGTAGGGAGCGAACTCCACAGCCATGTAGCGGACAAATGACTCTACCGCGGCCTTGTAGGAGCCGAGCGCGGCGTAGGTCGGGAATGCGCGCTGGCTTCCGTAGCTCGTCACTGCGACGATGCGGCCGCCCTGGTCCATGAGCTTCACGGCCTCCTCGCTGCCGAGGACGAACGGTCGCACGTTCATGGCGTACGAGCGGTCGAGGTGGTGCGTGCGGAGCTCCATGACGCGCTTGAAGGCAGCCGCGGCCGCGTTGTTCACGAAGTAGTCGAGCCGCCCGTACGTCTCGGCGACCATGTCGAAGAGGCGCACGATGTCCTCGGGGTTCTCGACGTCGGCCTGGACGGCGATGCCGTCGCCGCCGAGCTCCTTGAGGCGCTCGACAACGTCCTGGGCGAGCCCGACGTTCTTCTTGTAGTTGACGACCACCTTCGCGCCGCCGGAGGCGAGCTGCTCGGCGAGCTGACGCCCGATGCCCCGGGAGGCCCCGGTGATGAGGGCGATCTTGTCTGCGTGGACCTTGTCCGTCACTTCGTCTCCTTCGCGGCAGCGCGGCGGAACACGTCCCGCGCCACAACAGTCTTCTGGATCTCGTTCGTGCCCTCCTCGAAGCGCTGCGCCCGAGCGTCCCGGTACACGCGCTCGATGGTCTGGGTCTTCCAGTACCCGAGTCCACCATGGACCTGCAGGGCCTTGTCCGTCACGCGCGTGAGCATGTCGACCGCGGTCATCTTGGCCATGGACGAAAGGGCTCCCGCGGATTCGCGCCCCTCCTGCCATTGTTCGGCCGCGTGGAGGACGAGCGCCTTCGCCGCCTCGATGTCCGCCTCGTTCTCGGCGATCTGGAACGCAATCGACTGGCGTTCGGAGAGCTGCTTGCCGAACGTCACGCGGCGCAGGGCGTAGTCGACGGCGAGCTCCTGGGCGCGCTCCGCGAGGCCGACGCAGCTCATGGCGACCGAGATGCGGCTGGGGGTGAGGAAGCCTCCGAGGGCCACGGCGAGGCCGTCGCCCTCCTCGCCCAGCCGGTTGGCGACGGGAACCGGAGTGTCGGCGAAGACGAGCTCCGCGTGGTCCGTGCCCCGCACCCCCATGGTCTCGGACGTGTCCAGCACGGTCGCGCCCGGGGCGTGCCGGTCGACGAGGAGCGCCACGGTGCCGTGTTTGCCCGTGCTGCCCTCGAGCCGGGCGAAGAGGAGCCAGTAGTCGCAGCGGACGCCGAACGTGATGAGGTGCTTGCGTCCCGTGAGGTAGTACGTGTCGCCTTCGCGCCGCACGGTGCTCGTGATGTCCGCGCCGGTCCCATTGCCCGGCTCCGTGAGCGTGAAGGCGACCTTGATGTCGCCCGCGATCGAGGGCTTGACGAAGCGCTCCCGCTGGTCGTGGTTCGCGAACGGGTTCATGGCACGCCACGTGCCGTTCACGACGTGCACGATCATGCGGACGGAGGCGTGCGAGCGGGAGAAGACCTCCATGAGGCCCATCCACTGGACGAAGCTCAGGCCGTGGCCGCCGAGCTCCACGGGGGCCGCTAGCGAGAGGAACCCTCGCTCCCTGAGCTCTGTCCACAGCTCCTCGGGGACCTCGCCCGAGGCCTCGATGCGCTCGGCCCACGCCTCGCCGGGGCCGCGGACCCACGCCTCGACCTCGGCCCTGAGCCGCTCGTACTCCGCTTCGGTGAGGGAGCTGCCGCGCCCGTCGAGAGTGATGCTGGTGATGGTCACTTGCTTCCTCCGTGGTCTGCCCGCTGCGGCGTCAGGTTCCTGGCCTGTTCCCGGAGCAGGTACTTCTGGATCTTGCCCACCGCGTTGCGGGGGAGCGCGTCCACGATCTCGAGCCGTTCAGGCCAATAGTGCTTGGAGACCTGGTGCGCGTCCAGATACTCCTGCATCTCCTCGAAGGTCAGCCTGCCGTCCGGGGCCGGCACCACGAACGCGCACGCGCGCTCGCCGAGCCGCTCGTCCGGTATGGCCGCGAGGGCAACGTCCTCCACGAGCGGGTGCTCGAACAGGAGCTGCTCGATCTCCGCGACCGGGATCTTCTCGCCGCCGCGGTTGATCACGTCGCGGACCCTGCCCGTGATGCGCAGGAACCCGGCCTCGTCGATGATGCCGAGGTCGCCCGTGCGGTACCACCCGTCCTCGGTGAAGGCGGCGGCGGTGAGGTCCGGACGGTCGAGATAGCCCTCGAACATCGTGGGGCTCTTGAGCTCGAAGGTGCCTTCGACGCCAGAAGGGAGGGGGTGCCCGTCGTCGGTCACGATCCGCAGCTTCACGCCGTCGAGCACACGGCCGTCCGTGCCCCACATCTTGACGGGCTCGTCCGCCGGGGTGGCAAGAGCCCCGAGGCACGTCTCGGTCGTGCCGAACGCGCCGCACACGGATGCGCCGAGCACTCGGGTCGCCCGCTCGGCGAGCGCACGTGGCACGGCGGCGCCGGTCACGACGAAGATGCGCAGGCTCTCGGGCACCTGGCCAGTCTCCTCGACCTTCTTCAGGAGGTCCATGAGGAACGGCGTGGCCGCCTGCACGAACGTGACGCGCCAGCCCTGCATCGCGTCGAGGGCCCGCTGCGGGTCCCACACCTCCTGCACGACCTGGGGTGCGCCGAGCACGAACGCGAGCCACATGCCGTAGAGGAAGCCGGTCTGGTGGGCGAGCGGCGAGGGGATGTAGACCGTGTCGTCGCCGGTGAGGCCGAGGTGGCGGGCCTCCATCGCCGCCGCGCGGCTCAGCACGGAGTGCCGCTGGAGGACCGCCTTGGGCTCGCCGGAGGTGCCCGACGTGAACAGCAGCTGTGCGTGGGCGGAGGCGTCGGGTGCGAGGGCGTCGAGGGCCTCGCGGTCGACGACGACGCGGGCCAGGGCTTCGTCCCAGTCGTGCCATTCGGGGGCGCCCTCGTCACTTCCCGTGGCTGTGGCGGCGTGGCCCGCAGGGGCCGCGTCGCCGTCGTCGTCGGAGATGACGACGACGTGCCGCAGCATGAGCGGGAGGTCCGACCCGCCGTCGTCCTCGCCCCGGATGATCGAGGCGAGTTCGTCGGCATGGCGGCGGCCCCGGAACGAAGCCGGCAGAATGACGACCTTGGCCTGGGAGCGCCGCAGCGCGAAGGAGACCTCGCGCTCGCGGAAGATGGGCATGATCGGGGCGATGACGGCGCCGATCCTCGCAGCAGCGACCGCGCATCCGACGAACTCGGCGCGGTTGGGCAGCTGCACCGCCACGCGGTCGCCGGCGCCGACGCCAAGCTGGGTGAGGAGCGTGGCGATGCGGTCGGCGCGTTCGTCGAGCTCTGCCCAGGTGCGGTGCTCCGTGACACGCGGTCGGACGGCGACGACGGCGCTCGCGTTCGGCTTCTCGGCCGCCCATCGGCGGACCCAGTCCCCGCCGGGCACGGCCGCCGCGGCGTCGACGTCGCGCTGGGTGGCGATCCGCCGAGCGCTGTCTCGCGCGGCCCGCGCCGCGGGCTTCTTCGGCTCAGGCCGGCGCACCGGGCCGTCCTCGACCCGCATGGACAGTCCGAGGGAGTTCATTGCCGTGAGGAACTCCGGGTAGGAGATCCGGTAGGCGTTCGGGTAGGTCAGGGTCGACCGGCCCTCGGCAGCGGAGGCCGCGACGGCGAGCGACATGAGGACGCGATGGTCGTTGAACGAGGAGAGATCGGCCGCCACGAGCCGGCGCACGCCTCGGACCCGCAAGTCGTTGCCGTCGATGCGGAGGTCTCCGCCCATTCCGTTGAGCTGGAGCATCGCGGCCACGCGGTCCGACTCCTTCAGGCGGACGTGGGCGACGTTGCGGAAGACGCTCTCGCCGTCCGCGAAGGTGGCGAGAGTGGACAGGATCGGCAGCATGTCGGGGACGGTCCGGCAGTCCACCTCGATGGGGGAGAGGCGCAGCCCGTCGTGCCGGACGCGGACTGCGTCCACGGAGGGGTCGTAGGCCATGGGGAGGCCCATCGCCGAGACGATGTCGAGGAAGTCCGACTCGGGGTGGTCGGACTCGCCCGCACTCGTCTTCCGCAGGCCGTGGAGCACGACGTCGGCGGGCTGCAGCGCCGCGGCGGCAAGCCCGAAGGCCGCTGAGCCTATGTCCGGCGGCATCACGAGGTCGGCCGGAACGGGCACCTGGTTCGGCTCGATCTCGTAGCGGCGCCAGTCCTCGGAGACATTCACGTGCAGGCCGAACCGGCGCATCATGCTCACCGTGAGCTCGATGTAGGTCCGCTCGTTGAACTCGCCCTCCACGGTGATCGTGGTCGGGCCGGTGGCAAACGGCGCGAGCAGGATGAGCCCGGAGATCCACTGCGAGAGAGTCCCGGCGATGTGGACGTCGCCGCCCGTCGGGCGGTGGCCACGGACGCGGATGGGCGGGCAGTCGTCGGGGGAGGAGACGTCGGCGCCCATCTGGCGGAGAGCGGCGAGGAGGGGACCGATGGGGCGGCGCTGGAAGTACTTCTGCCCCGTGACGATGACGTCGGACTCGCTGAGGGAGGCGAGGCCCACCATGAAGTACAGGGTCGTGCCGGAACTGCCGGCCGAGACGGACTCGCGACGCGGCCGGTAGGGGCCGCCTTCGACTACGAACGTGTCGCCTACGACGTCGATGCGCGTGCCGAGTCCGCGAAGCAGGCCGACGGTGTACTGGACGTGGCGGGCATCCGTGAGTCCTCGGATCCGGCTCACCCCCGGTGCAAGCGAGGCGAGGATGAGCGCTCGGTGGGCGTGGTACTTGGAGTTGGGGACGAAAACCTCGCCCTTGACTGGTGCGGACGTTCCGAGGACGGAGAGATGCATGGGTTTGCCCTTTGCGCGAGGGCCGCAGGAGGCGGGGAACCCCAGCGGCATTCAATTAGGATCCCTAATCATTTTCCGGAACCGAAACTAGTAAGGGAAGCGCTGGATAGGCAAGGGCCCATCCGCATCGTGGTCAGATTGCTGTCGCAGGGAGGTCGCCTGAGGCTGTCTTCCCTGGTGTCTTCCAGCCGCACTCCCGGTCGTGGCCGCCCCTCGGGCTCGCGATTGGCCTTCCCGGCTGATCTCTGGCAGACTAGATGAGTTGTTCAAGCGCTCCTTCGCGTCCCGATCCGGATAATGCCGGGTGCAGGGTCCAAGCTGGAGACCAAATATGACCCACCTCCGCAGAGAAGCTACGGGTACGTGCGCGTGAAAATCGCGACACGCCCGACCGCGGGGGTCGGAGGGCCGGCTGACTGAGGAACCCGGGATTGCCCGGATTCAGCCAGTGCGGCCTGTGGTGGCCTCGACCTTGAATGCCTCGGCAGCCACGGATAGCTGAAACCGAACAGTGCAGCACTGACGACATGAAAGAGAGTCAGACGATATGGCGGGACAGAAGATCCGCATCCGGCTGAAGTCGTATGACCACGAGGTCATCGATACTTCCGCCCGGAAGATCGTTGAGACGGTCACGCGCGCAGGCGCAACGGTGGTCGGCCCCGTGCCACTGCCCACTGAGAAGAACGTGTACTGCGTTATCCGTTCTCCGCACAAGTACAAGGACAGCCGCGAGCATTTCGAAATGCGCACGCACAAGCGGCTCATCGACATCATCGATCCGACCCCAAAGGCCGTCGACTCGCTCATGCGCCTCGACCTGCCGGCGGACGTCAACATCGAGATCAAGCTCTAGTAGGGAGGTGCTGAGAGAACTATGACCGCAACCCGCAACGTCAAGGGCCTGCTGGGCACGAAGCTCGGCATGACCCAGGTCTGGGACGAGAACAACAACGTCATCCCCGTCACTGTCGTCAAGGCCGACACGAACGTCGTGACTCAGCTCCGCAACGCTGAGACCGACGGCTACGTGGCCGTTCAGATCGGCTACGGCCAGATTGACCCCCGCAAGGTCACCAAGCCGCTCGCCGGCCACTTCGAGAAGGCCGGGGTCACCCCGCGCCGCCACCTCGTCGAGGTCCGCACCGCGGATGCCGAGGACTACGCGCTCGGCCAGGAGCTCTCCGTCGAGCAGTTCGCCGCCGGTCAGAAGATCGACGTCGTCGGCACGACCAAGGGCAAGGGCTTCGCCGGTGTCATGAAGCGCCATGGCTTCGCCGGTGTCTCCGCGTCGCATGGTGCCCACAAGAACCACCGCAAGCCCGGTTCCATCGGTGCTTGCGCCACCCCGGGCCGCGTCTTCAAGGGCCTGCGCATGGCGGGCCGCATGGGCAACGAGCGTCAGACGACGCTCAACCTCACGGTCCACGCTGTCGACGCCGAGAAGTCGCTGCTCCTCATCAAGGGTGCCCTTCCGGGGCCCCGCGGCTCGGTCGTCCTCGTCCGCACCGCTGTGAAGGGAGCCTGAACTCATGGCTAACGCAACTGTGAATGTCGATCTCCCCGCAGAGATCTTCGACGTCCAGACCAACGTGCCGCTGCTGCACCAGGTTGTCGTCGCCCAGCTGGCCGCTGCACGCCAGGGCACGCACAAGGTGAAGAACCGTGGCGAGGTCTCGGGTGCCGGCCGCAAGCCGTTCAAGCAGAAGGGCACGGGCCGTGCCCGCCAGGGTTCTGTGCGCGCTCCGCACATGACCGGCGGCGGCGTCGTCCATGGCCCGACCCCGCGCGACTACTCGCAGCGCACCCCCAAGAAGATGAAGGCCGCCGCGCTCCGCGGTGCCCTCTCGGACCGCGCCCGCAACGGCCGCATCCACGTCGTGGAGACCCTCGGCGGGGCTGAGAAGCCGAGCACGAAGGGCGCGATCGCGACCCTCAAGTCCATCACCGACCGCAAGAACATCCTTGTCGTTCTCGAGCGCGCCGAGGAGAACGCAGCCCTCTCGGTCCGCAACCTCCCCGAGGTCCACGCGCTCTACGCCGACCAGCTCAACACGTACGACGTGCTGGTCTCCGATGACGTGGTGTTCACCAAGGCGGCCTTCGACGCGTTCGTCGCCGATCGGGCGCCCAAGAACGAGGAGACCTCCAAGTGACTGCATCGAGCTACAAGGATCCGCGCGACGTCATCATCGCTCCGGTCGTCTCCGAGAAGAGCTACGGCCTGATCGACGAGGGGCAGTACACCTTCCTGGTGGACCCCCGCTCCAACAAGTCCGAGATCAAGAACGCGGTGGAGCAGATCTTCTCCGTCAAGGTTGCGTCGGTCAACACGGCCAACCGTGAGGGCAAGCGCAAGCGCACCAAGTTCGGCTGGGGCCAGCGCAAGGCAACCAAGCGTGCCATCGTCACTCTCAAGGACGGCAGCACGATCGACATCTTCGGCGGTCCGCTCGCCTGAGCGGAGACCACTTTAACGAGGAACAGGTAAATGGGAATCCGTAACTACAAGCCGACTACCCCGGGCCGCCGCGGCTCGAGCGTGGCCGACTTCGCAGAAATCACGCGCTCGACGCCGGAGAAGTCCCTGGTTCGTCCGCTCCCCAAGAAGGGCGGCCGCAACAACACGGGTCGTATTACCACCCGTCACCAGGGTGGCGGGCACAAGCGCCAGTACCGTCTGATCGACTTCCGTCGCCACGACAAGGACGGCGTCAACGCCCGCGTCGCGGAGATCGAGTACGATCCGAACCGCACCGCGCGCATCGCCCTCCTCCACTTCGTGGACGGCACCAAGCGCTACATCATCGCGCCGAACAAGCTCTCGCAGGGCGACTTCGTCGAGTCCGGTCCGGACGCCGACATCAAGCCCGGCAACAACCTGCCGCTCCGCAACATCCCGGTCGGTACGGTCATCCACGCCGTCGAGCTCCGCCCCGGTGGCGGCGCCAAGCTCGCCCGCTCCGCGGGTGCCTCGGTGCAGCTCGTCGCCAAGGAGGGCAAGTACGCCCAGCTCCGACTTCCTTCGGGCGAGGTCCGCAACGTCGACGTCCGCTGCCGCGCGACCGTCGGCGAGGTCGGCAACGCCGAGCAGTCGAACATCAACTGGGGCAAGGCTGGCCGCAAGCGCTGGAAGGGCGTCCGCCCGACCGTCCGCGGTGTCGCGATGAACCCGATCGACCACCCGCACGGTGGTGGTGAGGGCAAGACCTCCGGTGGTCGTCACCCGGTCAACCCGAACGGCAAGCCCGAGGGTCGCACCCGCCGCCCCAACAAGGAGAGCGACAAGCTCATTGTCCGCCGTCGTCGTACTGGCAAGAACAAGCGATAGGAGCCTGGACACATGCCACGCAGCCTGAAGAAGGGTCCTTTCGTTGACCAGCACCTCTTTGTGAAGGTCGCCCGGGAAAACGATAAGGGCACCAAGAACGTCATCAAGACCTGGTCCCGCCGCTCGATGATCATCCCCGACATGCTCGGGCACACGATCGCCGTGCACGACGGCCGGAAGCACGTCCCGGTCTTCATCACTGAGTCGATGGTCGGGCACAAGCTCGGCGAATTCGCCCCGACGCGGACTTTCCGCGGCCACGTGAAGGACGACAAGAAGGGCAAGCGCCGCTGACCCTGCCGTACGGCAGAGGGAAGCAGTGCTTGAACTTCGAGAAAGAGAAGGAAAGCAATGGAAGCCAAGGCAATTGCGCGCCACATTCGCGTAACGCCGATGAAGGCCCGGCGCGTCGTCAACCTTGTTCGTGGCAAGCAGGCGAATGAGGCTCTGGCAATCCTGAAGTTCGCCCAGCAGGCGGCTTCGGAGCCGGTCTACAAGGTGGTCGCCTCCGCGATGGCCAACGCGCGCGTCCTGGCCGACCGCGACGGTCTGCCCTTCGACGAGAGCGACCTCTACATCAGCGAGGCGTTCGTCGACGAGGGTCCGACGATGAAGCGGTTCCAGCCGCGTGCCCAGGGCCGCGCGTACCGCATCAACAAGCGCACCAGCCACATCACTGTGGTCGTGGCGACCCCCGAGAACGAGGAGGCCCGCTAAATGGGACAGAAGGTCAACCCGCACGGGTTCCGACTCGGCATCACCACTGACCACGTCTCGCACTGGTTTGCGGACAGCAGCAAGCCCGGTCAGCGCTACAAGGACTTCGTCCGCGAGGACGTCAAGATCCGCAAGCTCATGACCACGGGCATGGAGCGCGCCGGCATCGCCCGCGTCGAGATCGAGCGCACCCGCGACCGCGTCCGCGTGGACATCCACACGGCGCGTCCGGGCATCGTCATCGGCCGCCGCGGCGCCGAGGCCGACCGCATCCGCGGCGAGCTCGAGAAGCTCACCGGCAAGCAGGTCCAGCTGAACATCCTCGAGGTCAAGAACCCCGAGATCGAGGCTCAGCTCGTCGCCCAGGGCATCGCGGAGCAGCTCTCGAGCCGCGTCGCGTTCCGCCGCGCCATGAAGAAGGCCATGCAGTCGGCGCAGCGCGCCGGTGCCAAGGGCATCCGCGTGGCCTGCTCCGGCCGTCTCGGCGGCGCCGAGATGTCCCGTTCCGAGTTCTACCGCGAGGGCCGCGTGCCGCTGCACACCCTTCGCGCGAACATCGACTACGGCTTCTACGAGGCCAAGACGACCTTCGGCCGCATCGGCGTGAAGGTCTGGATCTACAAGGGCGATGTGACGTCCAAGGAGCTGGCTGCCCAGGCCGCCGCTGCTCCTTCGTCGCGCGGCCCCCGCGGCGACCGCCCCGGCCGCCCCGGTGGTGGCGAGCGCCGTCGTCGTCCGTCTGGCGACCGCCAGCCGCAGGCTGCCGCTGCTGAGGCAACCGAGGCCCCGGCCGCCGACGCTACCGCAGGTTCAGCGCAGCCTGCAGAAGGAGGAGAGGCTTAAATGCTTATCCCGCGTCGTGTGAAGCACCGCAAGCAGCACCACCCGGGTCGTTCCGGCGCTGCGACTGGCGGCACGAAGGTCAGCTTCGGCGAGTTCGGCATCCAGGCCCTTTCCCCGGCCTACGTGACGAACCGCCAGATCGAGGCCGCTCGTATCGCGATGACCCGCTACATCAAGCGTGGTGGCAAGGTCTGGATCAACATCTACCCGGACCGCCCGCTCACCAAGAAGCCGGCCGAAACCCGCATGGGTTCCGGTAAGGGTTCGCCGGAGTGGTGGGTCGCCAACGTCAAGCCGGGCCGGGTTCTCTTCGAGCTCGCCGGTGTGAACGAAGACGTGGCGCGCGAAGCGCTGCGCCTCGCCATGCACAAGCTCCCGTTGAAGGCGCGCATCGTGCGTCGCGAAGGTGGTGAATGAGAATGGCAGTCGGTTCGAAGGACCTGACCGCTGAGAAGCTCGACCAGCTGGACAGCGAGCGCCTCCTCGAGGAACTCAAGAAGGCGAAGGAAGAGCTGTTCAACCTTCGCTTCCAGTCGGCAACGGGCCAGCTTGAGAGCCACGGCCGCCTCGGCACCGTGAAGAAGGACATCGCCCGCATCTACACGGTCCTCCGTGAGCGCGAGCTCGGCATCCGTGTCGAGCCCACGTCCGCCGATGAGGGCCCGAAGGACGCAAAGAAGTCCAAGAAGGCTGCCAAGGCCGCGGCGAACGCCGAGGCCCAGACAGAGGCCACCACGGATGAAGCCGAGGAGGCCAAGTGAGCGAGGAGAGCAACGTGACGCAGAACGCCCCTGAGGCGGCGGCCGACGAGCGCGGCCACCGCAAGACGGCCCGCGGCTACGTCGTGTCCGACAAGATGGAGAAGACCATCGTCGTCGAGGTCGAGGATCGCGTTAAGCACTCGCTCTACGGCAAGGTCATCCGCCGCACCAGCAAGCGCAAGGCCCACGACGAGAACAACACCGCCGGCATCGGCGACCTCGTTCTCATCGCGGAGACCCGCCCGCTGTCCGCCACCAAGCGGTGGCGTCTCGTGGAGATCCTCGAGAAGGCCAAGTAGGCCTTCCCGGTTCGACACAGGGTTCCGAGCGGCCCGTCCCTCCAAGCGGAGGGGCGGGCCGCTCGCCTTTTTCCGTCTCGGGTACAGCTACTCCCTCCCTCTACCGTTTCGGGTACGGCTACTTCCCTCCCTGGAGGCTTTCGGGTACGGCTACTTCGGTGCCCGCCCGCGTTGGCGCACGACGGCGCGGCTTGGCCAGCGCAGTTGGCGTACCCGAGATGGGGGACGGGTGGAGTTTCTGTACCCGAGACGGGGGAGGGGGCCTGTGTAAAGGGGCTTCGTCGTTTCGTGCTACGATATTGAGCTTGTACGACTGCATTCGGCGTGCCTTCTGCAGGTCCCTCGGGGCTGGAAGGACGTACCGCTGCCAGGCGTGCAGTACCTCGTGAACCATCGTGCCACCGCATAATGCCCTCCCGCGTGCCCACGCTCGGGCCAGTCGGAAGGGGTCCATTGCCTCTGGCACGGTGATTCAGGCCCGTACTGGCAACATCCAGACGGGTCGAGAGACACCCCGACAATCCGTTCCGCAAGGCTCGGCGCAAGCTGCACCGCGACCTGAGAACCAGCGTGACGTAAGGAGTAACAGTGATTCAGCAGGAGTCGCGGCTCAAGGTCGCCGACAACACGGGTGCGAAGGAAATCCTCACCATCCGCGTTCTCGGTGGTTCGGGCCGCCGCTACGCAGGTATCGGCGACGTCATCGTCGCCACCGTCAAGGACGCGATCCCTGGCGGCAACGTCAAGAAGGGCGACGTGGTCAAGGCCGTCGTCGTCCGTACGAAGAAGGAGCGCCGCCGCGCGGACGGCTCCTACATCAAGTTCGATGAGAACGCGGCAGTCATCCTCAAGAACGACGGCGACCCCCGTGGAACGCGCATCTTCGGCCCGGTCGGCCGCGAGCTGCGCGACAAGAAGTTCATGAAGATCGTCTCGCTGGCTCCGGAGGTGCTCTGACTCATGGGCGCAAAGATCAAGAAGGGCGACCTGGTCCAGGTCATCACCGGCACCAAGCAGGACAAGGGTGGTGACAAGGGCAAGCAGGGCAAGGTCCTGAAGGTGTTCCCCGCAACGGGCCGCGTGCTCGTCGAGGGCATCAACCGCGTCACCAAGCACACCAAGGTCGGCCAGTCGCAGCGCGGCACCAAGACCGGCGGCATCGAGCAGGTCGAGGCCCCGATCCACGCTTCGAACGTGGCTCTCGTGGACCCCGAGACCAAGAAGCCCACCAAGGTCGGCTTCCGCGTCGAGACCGTGGAGAAGGACGGCCGTCAGAAGACGGTGCGTGTCCGCTACTCCAAGGCCACTGGGAAGGACATCTGATGACTGAGACTGTCGATACTCCGGTCAAGATCGTGCCCCGTCTCAAGGCGAAGTACGCGGAGAGCGTGAAGGCCTCGCTGCAGGACGAGTTCAACTACGTCAACGTCAACCAGGTCCCGCGCCTGGTCAAGGTTGTCGTGAACATGGGCGTCGGCGACGCTGCCAAGGACTCGAAGCTCATCGAGGGCGCTGTGCGCGACCTGACCCTCATCACGGGCCAGAAGCCGCAGGTCACGAAGGCCCGCAAGTCGATCGCCCAGTTCAAGCTCCGTGAGGGCATGCCGATCGGCGCCTTCGCGACGCTTCGCGGCGACCGCATGTGGGAGTTCGTCGATCGCCTGGTGACCCTCGCGCTGCCCCGCATCCGCGACTTCCGCGGCCTCAGCGGCAAGCAGTTCGACGGCAACGGCAACTACACGTTCGGCCTCACCGAGCAGGTGATGTTCCACGAGATCGATCAGGACAAGATCGATCGCCCCCGCGGCATGGACATCACGGTCGTCACGACCGCCAAGACCGACGACGAAGGCCGCGCGCTGCTCAAGGCGCTGGGTTTCCCGTTCAAGACCGAAGACTGAATCACTACGTGACAGGTCCGCGCGAGCCTCACATGGTCTCGCTGCGGAAACCGTCATGAGGAAGGGCACGAGCCCACATGACTATGACTGATCCCGTCGCAGACATGCTTACCCGTCTGCGCAACGCCAACTCGGCCTACCACGACGAGGTTGCAATGCCTTCGTCGAAGCTCAAGGTGCGAGTTGCCGACATCCTCAAGGCCGAGGGCTTCATCGCCGGCTGGAAGGAAGAGGACGCAGAGGTCGGCAAGAAGCTGACCCTTACGCTCAAGTTCGGTCCGAACCGCGAGCGCTCGATCGCCGGCGTCCGCCGCATCTCCAAGCCGGGTCTCCGCGTGTACGCGAAGTCCACGAACCTCCCGCACGTGCTGGGCGGCCTCGGCATCGCCATCCTGTCCACCTCTTCGGGGCTTCTGACTGACCGTCAGGCTTCTAAGAAGGGCGTGGGCGGCGAAGTCCTCGCGTACGTCTGGTAAGGGAAGGAAAGAAGAAGATATGTCCCGCATTGGACGTCTCCCCATCACCGTCCCGACCGACGTCGAGGTGAAGATCGACGGCGCCGTTGTCACCGTCAAGGGCGGCAAGGGCGAGCTCACGCACACCGTGGCGACCCCGATCGAGGTCAACCTCGACGACAGCACGCTCTCGGTGACGCGCCCGAACGACGAGCGCCTCTCGCGCTCGCTGCACGGCCTCACTCGCACGCTCCTCGCCAACATGATCGAGGGCGTGACCAAGGGCTACGAGAAGAAGCTCGAGATCGTCGGCACCGGTTACCGTGTGCAGGCCAAGGGCTCGGACCTCGAGTTCGCGCTCGGCTTCTCCCACCCGGTCACCGTCGCTGCCCCTGAGGGCATCGCGTTCACCGTCGAGGGCCCCACTAAGTTCACCGTGTCCGGCATCGACAAGCAGCGTGTCGGCGAGGTGGCTGCCAACATCCGCAAGCTGCGCAAGCCTGATCCCTACAAGGGCAAGGGCATCCGTTACGCCGGCGAGGTTGTCCGCCGCAAGGTCGGAAAGGCTGGTAAGTAACCATGGGTCTGAGCATCAACAAGAAGCGGCCGGCGAAGTCGCGTACGGCTTCTCGTTCGCGTCGCCACATCCGCCTGCGCAAGCGCGTCGTCGGCTCCGCCGAGCGTCCGCGTCTCGTCGTATCGCGGTCGTCCCGCCACGTGTTCGTCCAGGTTGTCGACGACAGCAAGGGCATCACCGTCGCGTCGGCGTCCACGCTCGAGGCTGACCTCCGTGCGTTCGAGGGCGACAAGACCGCCAAGGCCAAGCGCGTCGGCGAGCTCGTCGCCGAGCGTGCCAAGGCTGCCGGTATCGAAGCCGTCGTGTTCGACCGTGGTGGCAACAAGTACCACGGCCGGATCGCTGCGATCGCAGACGGCGCACGGGAAGGCGGGCTGGCACTGTGACCGTCGAGAACAACGAGAAGGACAACGTGTCTGAGAATGTGACCGAGGGCGCCGCTGAGGCTGCCGCCCCCGCCAACGAGGACCGCCGCGGCGGCCGTCGTGGCGAGGGTCGGGGTCGCGGCGACCGTGGTGGCCGTGGTGGCCGCGACGGCGGCCGTGACGCCGAGAAGAGCCAGTTCGTCGAGCGTGTCGTGACCATCAACCGCGTGGCCAAGGTCGTCAAGGGCGGCCGTCGCTTCAGCTTCACCGCCCTCGTGGTGGTTGGCGATGGCAACGGCACCGTGGGCGTCGGCTACGGCAAGGCCAAGGAAGTTCCCGCGGCCATCGCCAAGGGCGTCGAGGAGGCCAAGAAGTCCTTCTTCCGCGTCCCGCGCATCGGCACGACCGTTCCGCACCGTGTGCAGGGTGAGGCCGCCGCAGGCGTCGTCATGCTGCGTCCGGCTGCTCCGGGTACCGGCGTTATCGCCGGCGGCCCGGTGCGTGCCGTCCTCGAGTGCGCCGGCATCCACGACGTTCTGTCGAAGTCCCTGGGTTCCTCCAACGCCATCAACATCGTCCACGCGACGATCGAGGCGCTGAAGGGTCTCGAGGAGCCGCAGGCTGTCGCCGCCCGTCGTGGGCTGCCCCTGGAGGAGATCGCGCCGGCCGCTATGGTCCGCAACATCGAGAACCAGAAGGCAGGTGCATGAGTCATGGCGAAGAACCTGGCTCCCTCCGACGCCACGTTGGAGATCACCCAGATCAAGGGCGTCATCGGCGCCAAGCAGAACCAGCGCGAGACGCTGCGCTCCCTGGGCCTCAGGCGCATCGGTCACACTGTCGTCCGCAAGGCCGACGCCGTGACCGTGGGCATGATCAACACGGTTCCGCACCTCGTGAAGGTTGAGGAGGCGAAGTAATGACTGAGAACCAGACGGAGCGGAGCTCCGAAACGAGCGAGAAGAGCACGGGCAAGAGCACGGCGCTCAAGGTTCACCACCTGCGTCCTGCCGCTGGCGCCAAGACCGCGAAGACCCGTGTGGGTCGCGGTGAGGGTTCCAAGGGCAAGACCGCCGGTCGTGGCACCAAGGGCACGAAGGCCCGCTACCAGGTCCGTGCGGGCTTCGCGGGTGGGCAGCTTCCGCTGCACATGCGCCTGCCGAAGCTTCGCGGCTTCAAGAACCCCTTCCGGGTCGAGTACTCGGTCGTCAACCTCGAGCGGCTCGTCGAGCTGTTCCCCGAGGGTGGCACCGTGGGTGTCGAGGAGCTCATCGCCAAGGGTGCCGTACGCAAGAACCAGCCCGTCAAGGTGCTGGGCAACGGCGACGTCACCGTGAAGCTCGACATCACCGCGCACGCGTTCTCGACGTCCGCCGCCGAGAAGATCGCCGCCGCCGGCGGCTCCACGACCGTCCTCTGACGATCCCCGGAGCCCAGCCGACGCTGTGAGCATGAGGGCCCCTGCGGCCGTCGTTGGTTTGAAACCACGACGGCGGCGGGGGCCCTTCCCTTTGAGGCGGCCCGTAGCCCGCGAGGCGGGCGCAGCGGACGACGGCGGCGGGACCCCTTCATTTGCCTCGCGCCGAGGCACCTGCACACCCTTGCGCAGCCAACGGAATTATCTGCTCCGGGCGCGGGCAAGTTAGACTCGGTAGCTGTACCTTGCTCGCTGCATCCCCCTGCACGAGCCCACACCCTACGTTCCTCGTGATCGGGGAGGAGAAGCGTGCTTTCTGCCATCGTCCGGGCTTTCCGTACGCCGGACCTGCGGCGCAAGCTGCTGTTCACGGTGGGCATCATCGCCATCTTCCGTCTCGGCGCGTTCATCCCCTCGCCGGGGGTCAACTACAGCAACGTCAAGACGTGCCTCTCGCCGCTAGTGAGCGGCCAGAGCCAGCAGCAGGGCATCTACCAGCTCATGAACCTGTTCAGCGGCGGTGCGCTGCTCCAGGTTTCGGTGTTCGCGCTCGGCATCATGCCGTACATCACCGCGAGCATCATCGTGCAGCTGCTGCGTGTCGTGATCCCGCGTTTCCAGGAGCTCTACGACGAGGGCCAGGCCGGGCAGACGAAGCTCACTCAGTACACCCGCTACCTCACGATCGCCCTCGGCCTGCTGAACGCGACGACGCTTGTCTCGCTGGTCCGCTCGGGGCAGCTGTTCCCCAACTGCCAGCTGCAGATCATTCCGGACCAGAGCATCGTCACGACGATCCTCATCATCATCACGCTCACGGCGGGCACAGGACTCATCATGTGGATGGGCGAGCTCGTGACGGAGAAGGGCATCGGCAACGGCATGTCGCTGCTGATCTTCACGTCGATCGCCGCGAACTTCCCGGCATCGCTCGGCGCGATCTGGACCTCGAAGGGCCCCGGAACGTTCTTCATCGTGCTCGTGATCGGCCTCGTGACGATGGCACTGGTCGTCTTCGTCGAGCAGTCCCAGCGCCGCATCCCGGTCCAGTACGCGAAGCGGATGATCGGCCGGCGGACGGTTGGCGGCACGACCACGTACATTCCGGTCAAGGTCAACATGGCCGGCGTCATCCCCGTCATCTTCGCCTCGTCGATGCTGTATCTGCCTGCCCTCGTGGCGCAGTTCAACACTCCGAAGGACGGCTCGAACATCCAGCCGTGGGTCGAGTGGATCAACAACAACCTGACCAAGGGCGACCACCCGGTCTACATGATCATCTACTTCCTGCTGATCATCTTCTTCACATACTTCTACGTCGCGATCACCTTCAACCCTGAAGAGGTCGCCGACAACATGAAGAAGTACGGCGGCTTCATCCCCGGCATCCGGGCTGGCAAGCCGACTGCGGACTACCTGCAGTACGTACTTTCACGCATCACGCTGCCGGGCTCGCTGTACCTCGGCATCGTGGCGCTGATCCCGCTGATCGCCCTCGTACTGGTCCAGGCCAACACGAATTTCCCCTTCGGTGGAACGTCGATCCTCATCATGGTTGGCGTGGGCCTCGAGACGGTCAAGCAGATCGATGCACAGCTCCAACAGCGACACTATGAAGGACTCCTGCGATGACGAGAATGCTGCTCATTGGCCCCCCTGGTTCCGGCAAGGGAACGCAGGCCGAACGGATCTCGGAACGGCTCGGCATCGTCGCCATCTCGACCGGGGACATCTTCCGTTTCAACGTCAAGGAGCAGACCCCGCTCGGCATCGAGGCGAAGAAGTACATCGACGCGGGCGACTTCGTCCCTGACAGCGTGACGAACAGCATGGTCCGCGACCGCCTCTCGCAGGATGACGCGCGCGAGGGCTTCCTCCTCGACGGATACCCGCGGACCGTGGCGCAGGTCGAGTACCTCGACGAGATCCTCGCCGAGGAGGGCACCCAGCTCGACGTCGTCCTCCAGCTCACGGCCGACGACGAGGAGCTCGTGCGCCGTCTCCTCGGCCGGGCCAAGGAGACGGGTCGGAGCGACGACAACGAGGGCGTCATCCGCCATCGCCTCGAGCTCTACCACACGCAGACTGAGGCGGTCGTGTCGCGCTACGACGAGCGAGGCATCCTCACGAAGGTCGACGGAATCGGCCCCATCGACGAGGTCACCGAGCGCGTGCTTGCCGCCATCAAGAACAACGCCGCGGACCCGGCCTGAGCCGGATCCTGGGCACCGCCTGACAAATGACGACGGCGCCGCCCGTCCCCCTGCTTGGCCCCGCACTCAGCCGGGGCCTGGCATGCGGGTGGGCAGGCGCCGTCGACCGCTTTCTGTGAGAGGAACCCTGTGATCGGGCAGCGGAAGATCGAGTACAAGAACAACGGTCAGCTTCGCATCATGGCGGAGGCCGGGGTGCTGCTGAGCCGTGCCCTCGACGCCGCCGTCGCTGCCGTGGCGCCGGGTGTCACGACGGACGAGCTGGACGCGGTGTTCGCCGAGGTGGTCGACGCTGCGGGGGCGCAGTACAACTTCCTGGGCTACTTCGGCTACCCGAAGCACATCTGCGTGTCCGTGAACGAAGAGGTGGTGCACGGCATCCCGGGCCCGAGGACCCTCAAGGAGGGCGACATCCTCTCTATCGACGGCGGCTGCGTCGTGCGGGGCTGGAACGCGGACTCGGCGCGCACGGTCATCGTCGGCAACGGCGACCCGGAGGACGAGCGGCTCTCCGAGATGACGCGGCAGGCGATGTGGCACGGCATCGCGGCGTTCGCGAAGGGGACCCACGTGGGCGACATCGGGGACGCGATCGACGACTTCGTGACCGCCCAGCCTGGGGCGCCCCTCGGAATCCTCGAGGACTACGTGGGCCATGGCATCGGCTCCGAGATGCACATGGCACCGGATGTCCTGAACTACCGCACCGGTCACCGCGGGCCCAAGATCAAGCCCGGCCTCGCCCTCGCGATCGAGCCGATGCTCGTGCGCGGATCCATCGAGACCCGCGTGCTCGACGACGAGTGGACGGTCGTCACGACCGACGGCACCCGTTCGAGCCAGTGGGAGCACTCCGTGGCCCGGCACGAGCGCGGAATCTGGGTGCTGACAGCCGAGGACGGCGGAGCCTCGGAGCTCGAGCCCCTCGGCGTGACCCCGGTGCCGATCCCGGCGTAGGCCGGCCCCAAACCGAGCCTGACGGGAATTCCCTGCGCCCGCGGCACGTTCGGGACAGACGTGAAGGCGATTGCGTACGAACGATTCGGAAATGCAGATGTCCTCGAGCTGACCGAGGTCCCCGACGCCCATCCGGGCTCGGACTCGGTGCTCGTCGAAGTGAAGGCCGCGAGCCTCAACCCGGTCGACTACAAGGTTCGGCAGGGCTATCTCAAGGGCCTCATCGACACGGTCTTCCCGGTGATCCCGGCCTGGGACGTGTCGGGGGTCGTGGTCAAGACGGGGCTGGACACGCCCGAATTCAAGGTGGGGGACGAGATCCTCGCCTACGCCCGGAAGGACGTGATCTCGGGCGGAACCCTCGCGGAGCTCGTTGAGGTTCCGGTGCGGACGGCCGTCCACAAGCCCCGGGAGCTGAGCTTCGAGGAGGCCGCGGCGCTGCCCCTCGCAGGCCTCACCGCGCTCCAGACGGTGCGGCGTGCCGACGTGTCGGCCGGACAGACTGTGCTCGTCCACGCGGCGGCTGGCGGCGTCGGCTCGTTCGCGACCCAGCTCGCCATCCTTGCGGGCGCCCGCGTGATCGGGACGGCTTCCGAGCCGAACCACGAGTACCTGCGCACCCTTGGGGCCGAACCGGTCGCCTACGGCGAGGGCCTCGTCGAGTCGGCCCGGGCTCTCGCCCCGGAGGGGTTCGACGTCATCCTCGATTTCGTGGGCCAGGCTGCGCTCGAGACGGTACCCGCGCTCCTTCGGGAGGGCGGTGTCGTCGCGTCCATCACCGACAGCCGCGCGCGCGACGTGTACGGCGGCCAGTACATCTGGGTCCGGCCAGACCGGGCCAACCTCGCCGAACTCGCGGGACTCGCGGCGCGGGGGAGCCTCAAGATCGAGATCGCCGAGGTCTTCGACCTCCCCGACACCGCTGAGGCGTACCGGAAGCTCGAGACCGGGCATGTACGCGGGAAGATCGTCGTGCGCATCTGATCCCCGCTCAAGGCAGCTTCCGCGCGTGAGGCCGGCTGTGCTCGGACGGCGGTGCGGCACAATGTCCACATGGGATCCCTCCTCGATGTCCCCGGGATGCGCGTGGGCCACGCCCAGCGCGTGGGAGGCGGCTGGCTCACCGGTGTGACCGCAGTGCTGGCGCCGCCCGGGTCCGCCGGCGGCGTCGACGTGCGCGGCGGGGGCCCCGGAACGAGCGAGACCGACGCGCTCGACCCGTCGACCCTCGCCCAGAACGTGGACGGCGTCGCGCTGTGCGGCGGAAGCGCGTACGGCCTGGCTGCGGCGGCAGGCGTCCAGCAGTTCCTCGAATCCGAAGGCCAGGGGTTTCCCGTCGTCGGCGGCGTCGTGCCGATCGTCCCGGCGGCCGTGATCTTCGACCTCGGGCGCGGGGGCGACTTCTCGAAGCGTCCCGACACGGCGATGGGCTTCGCGGCCGCGGCCGCCGCCGCGGGTTCGGACGGCGCGGACGACGCCGCGCTGCGCGGCTGCGTGGGCGCCGGAACCGGGGCGGTGTTCGCCCGAGGACGGTACAAGGGCGGCGTCGGGATGGCCTCGGTGGCCCTCCCCGCCGGACCGGTCCAGGGACCGCCGGGAGCGCCCGAGGTCGTTCTGCCCGAGGGGCTCGTGGTGGGGGCGCTCGCCGTGGTCAACGCAGCGGGGGCTCCGGTCTTTGGCGGCCCAGCTGTTGCCGGCGACCCGACCCTGGTGGGTGGGGCGGCGCCGTCGTCCGCCAACACGACGCTCGCCGTCGTCGCGACGAGCGCCGCCCTCACTCCGGCCGAATGCAAGCGGACGGCTACGGCGGCCCACGCCGGGCTGGCCCGCGCGCTCAACCCGAGCCACACGCTCGTGGACGGGGACACGATCTTCGCGCTCTCGACACGGGCGATCGAATTCGAGCGCGAGCCCGATTTCGCACGGCAGCTCGCCCTCTTCTTCGTCCAGACGGCGGCCGCCGAAGCGGTCCGGCTCGCGATCCTCGACGGGGTCCGTTCCGCGACCGCGGTGACGACGCCGGCTGGGACCTGGGAGCCGTACCCCGCGCCGGCCGAGTGAGCTGTCCGATTCCCACCACCTTCTAGGCCACTGCCTCGGCGAGCCTCGCCGCTGCCTCGGCGTGTCGCGTCGTCGGCCGCTCGAAAGGTGGTGGTTTTCCGACGCACAGGGGGCTGACAGGCGTTGCCGTGATCCCGTGGCGGAACGCGTGTACGATAGGCGGATTTAACTTCCCGCCCGGTCTGGCGTACAGTTGTGTGTTGGCTGTCGGCCCAGCTGTGCCCTTTTCGGGGAGCTGCCGCCGGTCGAATCAACCATAGACGACCACCGGGCGCACCCGTGCCCGGCGGCACAACAGATAGCGGAGGCTATGGCCAAGAAGGACGGTGTCATCGAGATCGAGGGCGTCGTGACTGAAGCGCTGCCCAACGCGATGTTCCGCGTTGAGCTGACGAACAAGCACGTCGTGCTCGCACACATCTCCGGGAAGATGCGTCAGCACTACATCCGAATCCTCCCGGAGGATCGCGTGGTGGTGGAGCTCAGCCCTTACGACCTGACCCGCGGCCGGATCGTCTACCGCTACAAGTAAGCAGCGCGGCCGGGGGCACCCGGCCGGTCATGCTGACCACCTGCAGAACACGCAAAGGAATGCCATGAAGGTCAAGCCGAGCGTCAAGCAGATCTGCGACAAGTGCAAGGTGATCCGCCGCAACGGTCGGGTCATGGTGATCTGCGAGAACCCGCGCCACAAGCAGCGCCAGGGCTGATCTCCTCCGGGAGAACCAGCTCGGGCGGCGCCCACGCAATAAATAGAGAAGGCAGCACAAGCTGCGCTGGGACGGAACACAGAGCCCGGACAGCTAACCCCCGGCCCGGAGGCTGGGGCCGCACGGACAGTGCGGGTGTACTGCCTACGACCTCCGGACAACACAAGGAGAACCGCCACTATGGCTCGTCTCGCTGGCGTTGACATTCCCCGCGAAAAGCGGCTGGAAATCGCGCTTACTTACATTTACGGCGTGGGTCGCACCCGTGCGAAGGAGACGCTCGCTGCCACTGGCATCAGCGCTGACGTCCGCGTTAAGGACCTGACGGACGCCGAGCTGGTCCAGCTGCGCGACTACATCGAGGGCAACTACAAGGTTGAGGGTGACCTTCGCCGCGAGGTGGCCGCCGACATTCGCCGCAAGGTTGAGATCGGCAGCTACGAAGGCCTGCGGCACCGCCGCGGCCTTCCGGTGCGCGGCCAGCGCACCAAGACCAACGCCCGTACCCGCAAGGGTCCGAAGCGGACCGTCGCCGGCAAGAAGAAGGCCGGCCGCTGATCGCGGCTAGCGTCACCAAGAAGTAGGAGTACTCATGCCCCCGAAGACTCGTGCGACCTCGGTCCGCAAGCCGCGTCGCAAGGACAAGAAGAACATCGCGCTCGGTCAGGCGCACATCAAGAGCACGTTCAACAACACGATCGTTTCGATCACGGATCCCTCGGGTGCCGTGATCTCGTGGGCCTCGGCCGGCGAGGTCGGCTTCAAGGGCTCGCGCAAGTCGACCCCGTACGCGGCCCAGCAGGCCGCCGAGGCCGCCGCGAAGCGTGCGCAGGAGCACGGCCTCCGCAAGGTCGACGTGTTCGTCAAGGGCCCGGGCTCGGGCCGCGAGACCGCGATCCGCGCCCTTCAGGCCGCGGGCCTCGAGGTCGGCTCCATCCAGGACGTCACCCCGAGCGCACACAACGGCTGCCGCCCCCCGAAGCGTCGCCGCGTCTAACTGGTTGTCGAAGGTCTTGGTGCCGGCCGAGGGGAACCTCGGCCGGCCAGAGGCCCGTTACTTAGTCAGACCGTTTTCCATCCATCTGTGTTGCGTCATATAGCGGATGCTCGCTGAAAGGAAACTACGTGCTTATTGCACAGCGCCCCACACTGTCTGAAGAAGTGGTGTCCGACAACCGCAGCCGATTCGTCATCGAGCCGCTGGAGCCCGGTTTCGGATACACGCTCGGCAACTCGCTGCGCCGCACCCTGCTGTCTTCGATCCCGGGGGCTGCAGTCACCAGCATCCGGATTGACGGCGTGCTGCACGAATTCACCACGGTTCCCGGGGTCAAGGAAGATGTCACTGAGATCATCCTGAACCTCAAGAGCCTGTCCATCTCCTCGGATCAGGACGAGCCTGTCGTCGCCTACCTGCGCAAGCAGGGCCCGGGCGTCGTCACCGCCGCGGACATCGCTCCGCCGGCCGGTGTGGAGATCCACAACCCGGATCTGCACATCGCGACGCTCAACTCCAAGGGCAAGTTCGAGCTCGAGCTCACCATCGAGCGTGGCCGCGGCTACGTCTCGGCGGCTCAGAACAAGTCCGCCGACGCGGAGATCGGTCGCATCCCTGTCGACTCGATCTACTCGCCCGTCCTGAAGGTCACCTTCCGTGTCGAGGCGACCCGTGTCGAGCAGCGTACCGACTTCGATCGCCTGATCGTGGACGTCGAGACGAAGCCGGCCATCAAGCCGCGCGACGCCGTCGCCTCCGCCGGCACGACGCTCGTCGAGCTCTTCGGCCTCGCCCGTGAGCTCAACACGGCGGCCGAGGGCATCGAGATCGGCCCGTCGCCGACGGACGCCGCTCTTGCTGCGGACATGGCCCTCCCGATCGAGGACCTTGACCTGACCGTGCGCTCGTACAACTGCCTCAAGCGCGAAGGCATCCACACCGTGGGTGAGCTCGTGGCGCGCTCCGAGGCCGATCTGATGGACATCCGGAACTTCGGTGCCAAGTCCATCGACGAGGTCAAGGCCAAGCTCACCGAGCTCGGTCTCTCCCTCAAGGACTCGCCTCCAGGTTTCGATCTCGCCGCTCGCGCTGCAGCGATCGACGAGGACGAGGCCCCGTTCGGCGACGACGACCTCTAAGCCACCATGAATTGACCGCGGCCGGGCAGATCCCGGCGGCGGCCCACCCGAGGAGAAACTACTATGCCTGCACCCGCCAAGGGTCCGCGTCTGGGCGGTGGCCCGGCGCACGAGCGCCTCATGCTCAACAACCTTGCCGCTGCGCTCTTCGAGCACAAGCGGATCACCACGACCGTGACGAAGGCCAAGCGCCTCCGCCCGGTCGCGGAGCGCCTCATCACGTTCGCGAAGCGTGGCGACCTCGCCTCGCGTCGTCGTGTCCAGGCCGCGATCTCGGCCCGCACGGCCACCAACAAGGGCATCATCCACGAGCTCTTCACGGAGATCGCCCCGCAGCTCTCTGACCGCGATGGCGGCTACACCCGCATCACCAAGATCGGCAACCGCAAGGGCGACAACGCTCCCATGGCGGTCATCGAGCTCGTGCTCGAGCCGGTTTCGGCGAAGCAGGCTGTCGTCCGCGAGGCCGAGGGCGCTGCCCAGCGTGCCGCTGCCCCCAAGGCAGAGCCGGCCGTCGAGGCAGAGGCCACCGAGGCTCCGGCCGAGGAGACCGCTGAGGTCGAGGCCACTGAGGCTCCGGCTGCTGAGGTCGAGGCCACCGAGGCTCCGGCTGCTGAGGCCGAGGCCGCCGAGGCCCCTGCCGAAGAGGCCGAGGGCGACGACGCCAAGTAAGTCCCGCCGTCTGGCGCTCCTGGAGCGCCGATAGACTGGGGCGCATGAGCGCAGAGAAGGCCCCCGTTCCCGATTCCGGGAACGGGGGCCTTTCCGCGTCCGGGGGCGGCCCCGGCCCCGGTGTGCGGGTCCGGCTGGACGTCGCGTACGACGGCGCCCCCTTCAGCGGGTGGGCCGTACAGCCTGGCCTGCCGACGGTGCAGGGCTCCCTCGAGGAGGCACTCGCCCTCATCCTGCGTCGCCCGGTGCGCGTCGTCGTCGCGGGCCGCACGGATGCCGGTGTCCACGCCCGCGGCCAGGTGGTCCACCTGGATCTCACGGCCGAGGAATGGGAGCGCCTCCCGCGCCGCTCCGACGCCGGTCCCGAGGACGTCCTGAGCCGCCGGCTGCGGGGAGCCCTGAGCCGCGTCCTCGGCGAGGAGACGGGCGCGATCGAGGTGCACCGCGCCGTCGTCCCTCCCGCCGGGTTCGACGCCCGCTTCTCCGCCCTGTGGCGCCGCTACTCCTACCGCATCGCGGACCGGCCCGAGCACTGGGATCCCACGCGGCGCGGGATCACGCTGTGGCACGGTGCCGCCCTCGACGTGGGGCGGATGAATGGAGCGGCCGCCCAACTGCTCGGCCTCCAGGATTTCCTTGCGTTCTGCAAGCCGCGCGAGGGCTCTACGACAGTGCGCGAGCTGCAGGATTTCTCGTTCGAGCGGACCCCGGAGGGCATCGTCGTGGCTCACGTGCGGGCGGATGCCTTCTGCCACAACATGGTGCGGGCGCTCGTCGGTTCCGTGCTGCGGGTGGGGGAGGGCCTCGAGCGGCCGGAATGGCTCCACGAGAGGATGCTCGCTCGGGTCCGGGACGCGAAGACGAAACTGGCCCCGGCCCATCCGCTCGTGCTCGAGGAGGTCGGCTATCCGGAGACGGCGGAGGAGCTCTCGGCCCGTGCCGAGCAGACGCGCGCCCTCAGGGACCCGGCTCAGCCGGGCCGCATGCCGGCGACGGACGGCTAGGGGAGCCCCCTAGCCAGTAGGCCCGGACGCGGGCAGGTACAGCGTGAACACGCTCCCGCAGCCGGGCTCGCTCGCCACCTCGAGCCGCCCGCCGTGACGTTCGGCGATCCAGCTGCAGAGGGCAAGGCCGAGGCCGACGCCGGGGATGTCCGACCGCCGCGCCTCAGAGGTCCGGAAGAACCGTTCGAAGATCCGGTCGCGGTCATCCTCGGAGATGCCCATGCCGCTGTCCCGCACCTCGATTGCGATCCAGCCGTCAGAGCGCAAGGCCCGCAGGGTGATGGTGCCGCCGTCGGGGGAGTACTTGATCGCGTTCGAGAGCAGATTGTCGACAGCCTGCCCCACACGCAGTGGGTCGATGCAGGCCCAGAGCGAGTCGTCGAGTTCGACGGCGAGCTGCACGCCTGCAGCGACCGCCGCGAGCCGGGCGGCGTCGGCCCGGCCCGCAAGGACGGGCCGGAGGTCGGCGAAGCCGAGGCGCACGGGTATGGCGTTCGACGACGACGCGACCAGGTCCGCGGCGAGGTCCAGGAGCCGCTCGGCGCTCCGCTCGGCGACTTCCAGCCGGAGCCGGTCGCCGGGGTCGAGGTGCTCGGATTCGAGCACGAGGTCGAGGTTTCCGAGGACAGCGGTGAGGGGCGAGCGGAACTCGTGGGCGACCGTGCGGACGAGTTCGGCCTTGTCGTCGACGGCGGTGGCGAGCGCGGTCACGTCTCCGAAGGCGACGACGGCCCCGCCCTCGGGGCCCTCGACGGGACGTGCGACCACGGAGAGGGCCATCGCGTCCGGCCCGGTTCCGAGCCAGAACACCTCACCGTCGATGCGTTCGCCGGCGGCCGCCCGGATGAGCGGCCACCGCTCCCGGGGGACCGGTGTGCGCCGGTCCTGCGCGAGGAACGGCAGCTGGCCCTGCCCTTCGCTCATTGCGGGAATCCAGCCGGAGGCGGCCAGGACCTCACGGAAGCGGCGGTTCGAACGAACCGGTAGGGCGTCCGGCCCGATGGCGACGATCCCCACATTGACGGCGTCGAGGATTGTCGAGAGGAGTCGCTCGGTGGCCTGTGACTCGGCCAGCAGCGAGCGGAGCTGCTCCTGCTGGGCCCGGAGCATGCGCTCCTGGATCCTGAGTCCCGCGGTCGCGGTGCGGATCGCGACCGCCACAGTGAGCATGAGGATGGGCAGAAGGAGCGAATAGCTCGCACCGGCCGGGAAGCCCCGCCTGACCGCGTCGTTGAGCGTCGGGGCGGTGATGAGGAGCGGGCCGAGGAAGCATATGACGAGCGTCCAGAGGATCGACCGCATCGAGACCGCGATCCAGATGACGGGGAAGACGGCGAGTGTGCCGAGGCCCTGGAGCGTTCCGTCGCCGGCGTTGCGGATGAGGCCGATCGAGACGAGGTCGGCGATCGGGATGAGGAGGGCTGCCTGCTCGGGCAGGCGGTCCCACGGAACCGTGAGGCACGCAGCCCCGGCCGCGCAGACGAGGAAGAACCCCGCGGCGACGAGCGGCCGTGCGGATTCGCTGTTCCACGGAGCGGGCGCGCTGACCGCGACGATGGTGATCGCGGCCACGAGGGGGAGTTGCCACAGGGCGATCCTCGACGTCGAGCGAAGGCGTTTGAGGTATGTTTGCGCGCGTTGGACGACCGCCTGTTCGCTGGCCGACACGTGGCTCCTTCCCTCTACGCCCGTTGTGACACAGTTGCCAGTGTCATATTTGCCACGGCAATGAGAATATGACATGAGATATACCCTTAAATGACAAGGGCTGTCGATGCGGGACAGGAGAGACAGCGAATGGACGACTTGGGCGTTGCCTTGGTGGTCGAGGATGACGACGACGTGCGGCATCTCGTCGAGGACGTCCTGAGGCAGGCGGGATTCGAGGTCTTGAGCGCCTCGACGGGCCGGGAAGGCGCTGAGATCGCACAGCGCGAGGACCCCGCCGTTGTGACCCTCGACCTCGGCCTGCCGGACATCGACGGCTTCGAGGTCCTCCGGCGGATCAGGACGTCGAGCGATGCCTACGTCGTGATGCTGACCGCGCGCGACGAAGAGCCCGACACGCTGCTCGCGCTCCAGTCAGGGGCCGACGACTACCTCACGAAGCCCTTCCGGCCGCGCGAGCTGCGTGCCCGCATCGCGGCCATGATGCGCCGGCCCCGGGTCGGCGTTTCCTCTCGGACCCCGGCCGGGCCATCGCCCGTGGCTCCTGCCGCCGTGGAACCGACCTTGGCCAACACGCACCTCCGCCGGCCGTTGCCCGTGCGGACGACGACGGCGACGCGCCCCGACCCGCTGTTCCGGCACGGGGGGCTCACGCTCGATCCGCGGACCCGGACGGCAGTACTCGCCGGCAGGGACCTGGACCTGACCCGCACCGAGTTCGATCTCCTGCACGCCCTCCTGCGCGCTGGCGGCGCGGTGATTCCCCGGGCCGATCTCGTCCGGGTGGCCCGAGGCGAGCGCTTCCGCGAGGACTCGTACGTGAGCGAGGCGGACGAGCGGGCCGTGGAGGTCCACCTCGGCAACCTGCGGCGCAAGCTGGGAGACGACCCGCGGCAGCCGAAGTGGCTCATCACGGTGCGCGGCGTGGGGTACCGGCTCGCGCCCGGGACCACCTGACCGGGAGCACCTGACCGGATCTGCCCTGCTACCGCGTCCGCTCCACGGGGCGGCCCCGGACGGGGCGGTCCCGGAAGTGGGGGCCAAGGGCCGTCACGCCCTCGGGGAGCTCGCGCCGTCGTCCGCCGCGTTGTCTTCGACCAGCACTGCGACCGTACGTTCGCCGCACTCGACCACCGCTGGCAGAAGGCGCGCGGCGGCGGCCGTGCCGTCGGCGCGCAGGCGCCGCTCGAGTTCGCACGCGAGCCCTGCGAGCTGGCTCGCACCGACCATGGTCGAGGAGGTCCGCAGGCTCAGCGCGGCGTCGAGGGCGCCGTCGTAGTCGTCCTGCTTGAGTGCTGCGGTGAGGTTGTCCCGGCGGCGGGGCCAGATCCGCACGAAGTCGCGTGCGAACGACGCCGCCGACTCCGGGCCCACATCCTCGGCGAGGACCCGCAGGGCAGTGGGGTCGACGAGCGGCAGTGCGTTCCCCGTTTCTTCCGACGGGATGCCGGGTGCCGTCATGACCGTCTCCTTCCGGCTCATACGCTACCGCCCCGACAACGTGGCGATGGTGTTGATGACGGCGGGCCCGAGGATCGAGATGAACAGCACCGGGAAGATGAAGAAGAGGAGCGGGAAGAGCACCTTGACGGGGAGCTTCATGGCCTGTTCTTCGGCCCGCTGGCGCCGTTTGACGCGCATCGCCTTGGCCTGGATGCGGAGCACCCGGGCGATCGCGATGCCGTACGCGTCGGCCTGGACGATGGCCTGGACGAAGCTGCGCACCTCGGGGGCCGTCGTGCGCTCGGCGAGGCCCAGATAGGCCTCCCGTCGCGAGCGGCCGACCTGCATGTCCTGCAGCGTCCGCACGATCTCCTCCGCGAGCGGCCCCTTGCCGTTCGCACTCGCCCGCGCGAGGGCGGCCTCGAAGCCGAGGCCAGCCTCGACCGAGATGAGGAGCTGGTCCAGGGTGTTCGGGAGGTCCCGCTGGATGGTCGTCTGGCGCTCCATGCCGCGGCTCAGCAGCATGAGGTCGGGCACCATGTACCCGAGGATCACTAGGAACAGTGCGAGGAGCCGGAACGTCGGGGCCCCGTCGAGCGAGAGGAGGAGCATGCCGAGCACAGCGCCGACGACGGCGAGGGCCGGCTTCGCGGCAAGCAGCCGCCCGAGGGGCAGGGACGCCGGACGCCCCGCGAGGGCGAGGAGCCGGTCGAGGCGGCGCACGTAGGGGGGCGGGGTCAGTCGGCGGGTGATCCGCTCGAGGACCCCACTCAGCCCGGAGCCGGATTCGGGAGCAGCCGCGAGGGGCACGATGCCTCGCCCCAGGTTGGCCTGGATCGCGCGGGCCTCGCGCCGGTCCAGGGAGAGCAGTGACCACAGCAGCGCCGCGACGGCGACCCCGACGAGGGCGGCTGCGAAGAGGGGAACGGCCATCTGTGCCTTCCTAGAACTTGATCGGGCCTAGAACTTGATCGTGATGATCTTGCGGAGCCAGAACGCGCCGATGGCCATGAGGACGACCGAGGCCGCGATCATGGCCCAGCCGAGCGGACTCGTGAACATGGGTGTCATGTAGCTGGGGTTCACCATCATGAGGAGCATGACGATCCCGACCGGCAGGGCCATGAGGATGTACGCGGAGAACTTGCCTTCCGCCGCGAGGGCCGAGATGTGGCCCTTGATCTCGCCGCGCTCGCGGATGGTCTCGTTGACCTGGTCGAGCACGTCCGCGAGGTTGCCGCCGACCTCGCGGTTGATCTGGATGGCCTGGGCGACCCACACGAAGTCCTGGTTGTCCATGCGCGAGGACGTGTCCTCGAGCGAGGCGAGCAGGTCGCGGCCGAGGGCCGTCTCGTGCACGACGCGCCGCATTTCGTGCGCCGTCGGCTGCGGGCTCTCCGCGGCGGCTGCGTCGATCGCACGGAGGATGCTGTGCCCGGCGCGGAGGCCGCCCGCGAGGAGGTTGAGGGTGTCCGCGAGCTGGCCGTCGAACCTCTTCCGCCGGCCGGAGATGCGGAAGCGGACCACGAGCTGCGGAGCGAGCGGAGCGATGACGGCGAGCAGGAGGCCGAGCGCGAGGCTCCCGCCGAGGAGGCCGAGCGCGACGCCGACCGCCATCCCCGCGATGACCCAGATGAGCAGTTCGGCCTGGCGGACGTGGAGGCCGGCGACGTCGAGCAGCTCGGGGGAGACCACGTGGAAGCGGCGCTTGGAGATCCACTCCTGGAGGGTGTCCGCGAACCCGGCCGCGGCACGGCTGAAGGCACCCTGGCTGGCGACGACGGCGGGGCGCCGCCGCGACACGGGCAGGGCCCGGTGCCCGGGGCGGAGTGCGAGCACCGCGGCGACGAGGCCGCCGGCGAGGATGAGGCCGCAGCCGAGCATCACTTCCACGGCTGCTGCTCCTGATCCTGGCGGGGCGGTGTGAAGATGCCCGGGCGGACGTTGATGCCGAGGTCCTCGAAGCGTTCGAGGAAGCGCGGGCGGACGCCGGTTGCGACGGCGCTCCCGCGGAACCGGCCGTTCGCGTCGACGCCGGCCGCGTAGTCGAAGACGAACGCGTCTTGGAGCGTGACGATCTCGCCTTCCATGCCCTGCACCTCCGTGATGTGCGTGATCCGCCGCGACCCGTCGCGCATGCGCGAGATCTGCACGATGAGGTTCACGGCCGAGGCGATCTGCTCGCGGATCGCCCGGAGCGGGAGGTCCATCCCCGCCATGAGCACGAGGGTCTCGAGTCGTGCGATCGCGTCACGCGGGGAGTTCGAGTGAACGGTCGAGAGGGAGCCGTCGTGGCCCGTGTTCATGGCCTGGAGCATGTCGAGCGACTCCCCGCCACGGACCTCGCCGACCACGATGCGGTCGGGGCGCATACGGAGCGAGTTGCGCACGAGGTCGCGGATCGTGACCTGGCCCTTGCCCTCGGTGTTCGGCGGCCGGCTTTCGAGCCGAACGACGTGGTCCTGCTGGAGCTGGAGCTCGACTGCGTCCTCGATCGTGACGATGCGCTCGTCGTCGGGGATGAAGGAGGAGAGGACGTTGAGGAGCGTCGTCTTTCCGGTTCCCGTGCCACCCGAGACGATGATGTTGAGCTTCGCCTTGACGCAGGCCTGCAGGAGTTCGGCCATCTCGAGCGTGAGGCTCCCGAAGCCGATGAGGTCGCGCACCGTGAGCGGGATCTTGCCGAACTTGCGGATGGTGAGCGAGGAGCCGCCGACGGCGAGGGGCGGGATGACGGCGTTGACACGCGAGCCGTCCGCCAGGCGCGCGTCCACGAGCGGCGACGATTCGTCGATGCGGCGGCCGACGCGGGAGACGATGCGCTCGATGACCGTGCGGAGCTGTGCCTCGGAGGTGAAGCTCAGCCCTGACAGCACGAGGTGGCCCTTGCGCTCGATGTAGATCTGGTCGTGGCGGTTCACCATGATCTCGGTGATGTCGTCGTCGTCGAGGAGGCGCTGGAGCGGCCCGTAGCCGAGGACGTCGTCCTCGATGTCGCGCAGAAGGCGCGTGCGCTCTGTCGCGCTGAGGGGCACGTGCTCCTCGTCGATGACGTGGGTGAGCTCGTCGCGGGCGGCGGAGCGCAGCTCCTCCTCCGTGGCGCCCGAGTCGCCGAAGCGCGACCCCATGCGCTCGAACAGGGCCTCCGCGGCACGCTGCTTGAGTCCGGCCAGGGCGTCCGAGGGGAGCTGCCGGGGCGCGCTCGGCGAGCCGGGCGAGCCGGGGAGTGCGGCGAAGGCGGGGGAATCGGGGGTGAGGGCGTCGACCGCGTCCATTGGCCCCGTTGCCGGCGCTGATGGGGCCTGCGCGGCTGGGGCGGCCTGGCCCTCGGCGATGCCGATACGCTCCGAGAGCTTCACGAGACCACAACCCTTCGGTGGAGACGGCGGCGTTCTGCGGCTGAGGTGCCGGGGATGAAGCGGCCTACGACGTCGCCGAGCGCCGCCGCCGCCTTGTCTCGCCGCTTGGACTGGAGGACGGGCACGCCGCGGTTGGTCGAGTAGGAGACCCAGCGCGAGCGGGGGACGCTCACGTCGACGGGCACGCCGACGGTCGCTTCGACGTCGCGCACGCTCAGCCCCGCCTTCGCGTCGGCCATGTTGATCACGAGGTGCCGCGTCTCGGGCAGGAGACCGAGGCGGCCCAGGACGTCGAGGCTCGAGCGGAGGCCGCGGACGCCGGGGACGTCCATCCCGGTGACCCACACGCCGTCGGTGCACTCCTCGAGGGCCGAGAGGGTGCATTCGCCGAGTCCCGGCGCCGTGTCGACGACGACGTACTCGAACTGGTCGGCGAGCTGGCGGATGAGGCGGGAGACCTGCTCAGGGGTGATGTGGTCGGCCTCGACCGGGTCGCGGGGAGCGCACAGCGCGTAGATGCCCGCCGGGTGGAGCGTGAGGAACGCCTTGAGCACGAGCGAGTCCTGGGCGGCCGCGCGGGAGACCCCGTCCGTGACGGTGTGCTCGGGGTCGAGGTCGAGCCCCGACGCGACGTCGCCGAACTGGAGGTCGAGGTCGACGATCACGACGTTCATGGGGGAGACCTTGCCGAGGCCCACCGCGATATTCGTGGCGAGCGTCGTCTTGCCGACCCCGCCTTTGGGCGAGAACACGCCGATGACACGCCCCCGGTGGTCGTCTGTGGGCGTCGGGACCGCAGCCTCGCGGCGGCGCCCCTCCGAGGTCTGCACGGAGCGCTGGAGGACGACCCGCAGCTGCTCGGGCTCGACGCTGGCGGACACCACGTCGCGGATGCCGGCCCGCATCGCCTGGAGCATGAGCTCCGCGTCCGCCTCGGCCGCCAGCAGCACGGCGACGTCGGGGAAGCGGACGTCGAAGATGGTGGCGAGCCGGAGCGCGCCGTCGAGCGGCACGCCCGGGCCGAGGACGACGACGGCGGGCCGGACCCCGCCGAGCAGGTCGAAGATCTGCTCGGGCTGTTCGGGGAGCTCCGCTGTGGCGACGGTGTGCACGCCACCCGGGAGGGCGCCGTCGACCGCTGCCCGCATGCGCTCCGCGAAGTCGGGGCTCGGGGTGATCAGGACGAAGCGGCTCATTGGTACACCTTCGATCGGTCGATCGGGTTCGGGGTGGTCTGCGGCAGGTTGGCCTGTTCCTTGCTGAGCCAGATGGTGCCCCACTGGGCCGTGAAGACGATCTTGGTGGCCTGAACGTCGTTGACTGCGACGGTCAGCGTGATGGTTCCTGCCGCCGGCTTGGAGTTGTCGGTCGGCTGGGTGACGCCCTGCACCGAGGTGACAAGCACCGAGTGGTACACGAGCGCGGTGCTCTCGGGGCCGCCAGATGGGATCGCGCCACCCCCGAAGGAGAGGAAGAGGCCCACCGTGTCGCCGGCCTGGACCTTGCCGCCCACTGCCCGGTCTGCCGTGACGGTGAATGAGACCTCCTGGAGGCCCGCGGGCACCGGCACCGATCCGGGAGCCGCCAGCGTGCTGGGGTCGGCGAGGTGGTCCGAGAGGAGCTGCTCGCCCGGCTGCATGGCCGTCGAGACGACCTTCCCGGACATCCCGTCGAGGGAGTGCAGGGCGGTGGGCGCGACTGCGCTCGCAGGGAGGGACTTGAGCTGCACCGAGTCGCTGAGGTTCGCGGCCGAGGTGCCTTGGGGGATCGGCTTCGTGACCACCAGGACGTCGGTCGGCTTCATTCCCGCCTGAGCGCGCGCGTCGGCGCCGTTGGCGTATGAGATCACCAGCACGACGCCGAGGATGGCCGCGACTAGGGCGGCGGCGCCGGCAACGAGTCTGGACTTCACGATGCTCCTGAGTTCGGTGGTTCGGTGGGGTGGATCTGGGCTGCTGGGCTACTGGGTGAGGCGAACGATGGTCGCGCCGAAGGGCGTTGAAGGGCCGACCTGGTACTTGTTGTCGAGAGCGACGAACGTGACGAACTGGCCGATGATCCCGGTGCAGTTTCCAGTGCAGCTGAGGGCTGAGGACCCGTTGGGATTCTGGTTGTTGTAGGAATTGTTCGGGTTCGTTGTGCTCGTCGCGCCGAAATTCCAGGCGATGACACTGAACGCAGCGAAGCCCGCGAGGGTGTAGACGGCGCTCGAACCGGTCCCCGTGACGGCAGTGAAGACCGGCAGGAGGACGATGAGCTTCTGACCGGCGTTGAGGGTGGAGACCCACTGTGCCAGGAGGGCGCTGCAGTTGGAGGGTGCGCTGTTTCCCGGGCTGCTGCCGCCCTCGGACTGGGCGATGTTGATCGTGGCCCCGCAAGAGTTCGCGTCCTGGACGAGCCAACCGAAGCCGCCGGGGACGGCCTGACCGGAGGGACCGTAGTTGCAGCCCGGATTGGCGCTGCTCCCGTGGCTCTCGAGAAGCTGGAACGCCCCATTGATCTGTCCCGTGACCTGGCAGACAGAGAACGCCAGAGGGAATGGGGCGACACCGGTGCTAGGGCTTCCCCAGGCTGCCGTTGCCGTGGCTCCAAGCCTCGCGCTCGTGATTCCGAGCGTCTGGGCGAGGAACAGCGAGACCGAGCCCGGCTGCATCCCCGACTGGAGCGGCTGAGTGGCCGCGGTTACCGTCTGAGCAGTGGTGTCGATGGTGAGCGAGGCGATGCCAGCCTCGGCTTTCGACATATTCGACTGGGCGAGGGAAGTGGCCAGCGGCGAGGTGCTTGAGCAATCGCTGTTCTGCAGCGATGCCGCGCACTTCTGGGCGACCGCGATGGCCGCTGCGTCCGCCCCGCTCTGGAGCTGCGCGCGCTTCGCGTAGAGCATCCCGCCGTCCACCGCCAGGGCGCTCGCGGCGAGCAGCACGGTGAGGAGCAGGGACGTGACGACGGCGACGGCTCCGCGCTCGCGGTCGGCGCCGGCGTCGAACTTCGAGATCAGCCGCCGCACAGCATGACCCCCTTCCCTTGCAGGGGGAAGGTGCCGAAGAAGCCTGTGCCGGAGAACGTGTAGTTCACGGTGAAGGTCACCTGGGTGCCCGCGCTGCAGGTTGTCGGCGAGGCCGCGAACGACGACGACGGGAGCTGGCCGAGCGGGGACGCCGCGTTCTGCGCGGCCGCGATCGCCGCGGACTGGCTGTTCTGCAGGACCATGACCCGGGCTCCGGCGCGGGCCGCGTACGTGAGGGTCTGCTGCGCGCTGAAGATCCGGCCGAAGTCGATGATGCCGAGCACCAGCAGGAGCAGGGCCGGCAGGACGAGCGCGAACTCGACGGCTGCGGCTCCGCGTTCGCGGTGCTGGGCGGACATGTGGGCTCCTCCGGTGCTGGATGCGGTTGCTGGGTGAGGCTGCGGACACGTTGAGGCCGCCCGGCCCCGGCGCTGTGCCAGATCCGGGCGGCCTCAACGGATCACGGGTTGGTGGTGGGAACCTGCCCGGCGACGTTGGTGAACATCGTCTGGAGATTGCCGCCAAGGAGGCTGACGGCAACGATGATGACGACGGCGATGAGGGCGACCATGATGCCGTACTCGACGGCGGTTGCGCCCTTCTCGCCGGAGAAGAGGCGGCGAATCATCGGGCGGCTCACGGGTTGGTGGTGGGGACCTGGCCGGCGACGTTGGTGAACATCTTGGTCAGGTTGCCGCCGAGGAGGGTCACAGCGACGATGATGACGACGGCGATGAGGGCGACCATGATGCCGTACTCGACGGCGGTAGCACCCTTCTCGTCGGAGAGGAAGCGCTCCTTGGCCTTGAGGCCGAGGACGTGCAGGGAAGCGATGAGAGAAAGCATGTCTGGCTCCTGTTGGGGGATGGTTCCGCTGGCGGTTACCAGCTCCACCATCGACGTTAGGAGCGGAGACACGGGTTGGCTGCGAATCTTGCGTGAAGCTGGGGGAAGGCTTGCGGAACCCGAGGGATGTGAGGGTTCCCTGCGTTTTCCTTGGGTTGGAGCTTGGGCCTCTAGTGGGTTGCGGCGAGCTCGATCCGGTTGTTCCGGCGCGGTTGCCGGTGCCGCCGCCAGCGCTGCGCGGGTTGCTCCACCAAGATGCAGCTCAGGAAGGCGACGGGCCACACCGCGATGAGCGCTACGGCCGCGTAGGCGAGCGGCGGCATGAAAGCCGGGAGGTGGAGCGCCGCGAGCAGCTGCTGCACCGGCCAACCGTAGAGGTAGACGCCGTAGGAGATGTCGCGCCTGAGCGCGGTCCCGGCAATGCGGTGGGACCCGGCCGCGAGGACCAGATAGGTCGTCGGGAGGGCGGTGAGGACCGGCCCAAGGCCCGTGACGAGGAATGCGAACGAGAGTGCTGCGGCCAGGACCGCCGGGAGGAATTCGACGCGGACCCGGTCACGGTAGAAGGCGAGGAGCGAGCCGGCCAAGAAGAACGCGATCAACGGAAGTACCAGGGCGGTCCGCTCTGGCTCGAACCCGCTCGCGAACATCTGGCTGCTGTCGACGGCGGTTGTCGCGGCCAGGAGGAGAGCCACCACCACGGGCGCGTGCCGCTCCGCCGCTCTGCGCCGCAGCAGGAACACGACAGAGGCGACGACGACGTAGCAGAGGACCGCCCACGTCAGCGTCCAGAGGATCCCGTTCCAGTCGAGGTGGTCGGCATTCCCCTGGAGCGAGGTGCCGATCGAGGGGGCGCTCGACGCCCCGTTGAGCACTACGAGCCCAACAGCCAGGTACGTGAGGGCGGCGTGCGGGTCGTAGTGGCCGCCCGTCAGCAACGCGCCCACCGGCGCCCCACCCAAGGCCACGACGAGAGCCGCGACGACCAGGCCCGCGTAGAGGGGCACGAGATGCGCGGCTGCGAATGCTCGGAAGGACGGCGAACGCCGGGCGCTCGCAGTGGCGAGGTAGCCCGAGATGGCGAAGAAGCCCAGCATTCCCGCCGTGCCGAGTCTGATTCCGTAGAAGGCCGGCTGCGGGCCGTACCCGCCAACCCACCAGGCGTTGGAGACGATCACCGCGGCGGCGCAGAGGAGCCGGAGCAGGTTGAGGGAATGGAGGGAGGGGTCGAGCACCGTTGTGCGGCCGAGCTCGCTCGGCTGGCTGACGGTCCGGAGGTCGGAGCCCTCTCCCGGTTCTGGGTGCCGGGAGAGGACTCCGGATCGTGGGGCGCGTGCCGGCTTGGCCACGCGCGGTTGTGATGAGGAGATCATGGAAGGTGGAGTCCGGACCTCAAGAGGTCCACGAGGTGGTTGTAGTAGTCGCCGAGCGCGGCGCCGAAGAGCGCCAGTCCGGCGATGATCACCATGGCGATGGACCCGCAGAGGATGGCGTATTCCGTGGCGGTGGCGCCGCGCTCGCACTGATCCGAACCGGCGGATTTCGGCTCTTCCATGACCTCACCCTTCACGAGAAGACCTTGACGATGTTCATCACCGTCGGGCCCAAAATGATGACGAAGAGAGCCGGAAGGATGGAGAAGACCAAAGGAAAGAGGATCTTCACCGGGATCTTCATGGCGTGCTCCTCGGCTCTCTGCCGGCGCTTGAGCCGCATCTCCATGGCTTGTGCCCGGAGGACGTTGGCGATCGCGATGCCGTACTGGTCCGCTTGGACGATCGAGCGGACAAATGACCGGAGTTCTGGAAACGCGGCTCGTTGGGACAGATCCAGATAGGCGTCGCGACGCGCGCGGCCAACCTGGATGTCCTGCAGAGTTCGCACGAATTCATCCGCTAGGGGACCGGTGCTGTTCTGAGCAGCGCGGTCCATCGCGCCCTCGAAGCCGATACCGGCCTCGACCGAGATGAGCATTTGGTCCAGCATGTTGGGCAGCGCGATCTGCATCGCACTCCTGCGCTTCTGGGCCGTGTTGTTCAGCAGGATGTCCGGCACGAAGTAGAGAAGCGCCGTGGCGGCGATCAGGATGAGGAAGGACTGGATTCCCGGTTGCTTGAGGACGACGAGCAGTCCGAAGGCAAATGTCGCCAAGGCTAGCAATGGTTTGACGACAAGAACTCGGTTCAGCGGCCACGCCTTGGGGCGTCCGGCTCCGGCCAGCTTTTGGTCGAGCCAGGCCGTGTACCGTTTCGACGTCAAGCGCCGCGCCGCCGCGGTGAGTGCCTCGGGCACTGATGACGGTGAGGCCTTCTGAGTGGCTTGGGCGAGGCCCAGGTTTCGCTCGATGCTCCGGCGGGTGGACCTGTCTGCGCCTACGAAGGACCACGTCAGGTAGGTGATCGGAATGACGATGGCCGCGATGGATCCGATGACGATGATGGGCATGGTTTCCTCAGAACTTCGGCTTGATGATCCGCAGGAGCCAGAACGTGCCTGCCGTCAGCATGAGAGCAACGGCCGCGAGCATGAGCCAACCGGGCACAGTGCCGAAGAAGATGCCCGCATAGCTCGGATTGATGAAGCAGATGACGACGAGCATGAAGATCGGGAGAGCGACCAGGACGCCTGCGGACATACGTCCCTCAGCGCTGAGTGCCTTGACCTGTCGGGCTAGTTTCGCGCGATCCAGGATCGTCTCGTTGACGTTGACGAGCAGTTCGGCGAGGTTGCCGCCGACCTCTCGCTGCGTATCGATGGCCTGGGCCACCCAGAGGAAGTCCTGGCTCTTCATCCGTGCTGCTGTGTCGAGGAGCGACTCCACGAGGTCGCGGCCGATGCGATTCTCGTTGACAACTCGACGGAGTTCCTCGCCCATTGGAGCCTCAGATTCGTCGGCAGCTCCGTCCACAGCGCGGAGCAGGCTGTGGCCTGCTCGCATGCTCCCCGCGAGCATGGTGAGCGTGTCAGGGAGCTGTTCGGCGAACTTCGATTGCCGTCGGGAGGCTCTGATGTTCAGCCACATCAGCATCCCCACGGGACCAGCAAACGCGAGCAGGATCCCCATCCCAAGGCCGCCGAGCATGAAGCCGATGACGCCCAGCGCGAAGAACGATGCTCCGCACATGAGCAGGAAGTCGGCCGCACGGATCCTCAGGCCAGCCTGCTCGAACTTGTCCGCTCCGAGGACTCGGAGCTGGCGACCCTGCAGCCCCTTGTTGATGGCCCCCACTGCACCCTGCGTCACTTTTGAAAGTGCCGACTCGGAGTCCTGCAGCTCGGGCCGCCTACGGTCGAGAGGCACCACCCGGTGGGATTTTGCGACAAAGAAAACCAACACGAAAATCGCTGCGTAAACCGCGATCAGGCCAGTGAAGAGAATGGCGGGCGAGTCCATGGCGCTGCCTCACACCCTTCCTGGCTGCTGGCCGAAGATGTTCCCGCTGATCTTGATGCCCAGATCCGCAAAGCGTTCGGTGAACCGAGGCCGTACTCCTGTCGGAATTGGCTTGCCACGGAATCGGCCATTCGCATCGACCCCTGCACTGAAGTCGAAGAGGAAGGCGTCTTGCAGCGTGACGATGTCGCCTTCCATTCCTTGGACTTCCGTCACATGGGTGACCCTGCGCGTCCCATCCCTGAGGCGGCTCAAGTGGACGATGAGGTTTACTGCCGACGCCACCTGCTCGCGGATGGCTCGGAGGGGGAGATCCATTCCGGCCATCAGGACCAGCGTTTCGAGACGTGCGACCGCATCGCGGGGGGAGTTGGCGTGAACTGTCGACAACGAGCCGTCGTGGCCGGTGTTCATCGCTTGGAGCATGTCCAAGGTCTCGCCTCCGCGCACCTCGCCAACGACAATTCGGTCTGGACGCATACGAAGCGAGTTCCTCACGAGGTCACGAATAGTAATCGCGCCCTGGCCCTCGATGTTCGGCGGCCTGCTTTCCAACCGGACCACGTGGTCCTGCTGGAGCTGCAGTTCCACAGCGTCCTCAATCGTGACGATGCGTTCCGAGGCCGGGATGAACGAAGAGAGCACGTTGAGCAGCGTCGTCTTTCCGGTGCCTGTGCCGCCCGACACGATGATGTTCATCCTGGCCTCGACGCATGCTCGCAACAGTTCAGCCATTTCCGGGCTGAGCGAGCCGAGCTCGATGAGTCGCTGGACCGTGAGTGCGTCCCTTGAGAACTTGCGGATAGTGAGGGCAGCGCCATTCACCGCAAGCGGCGGGATGATCGCGTTGACTCGGGACCCGTCTGCGAGTCGCGCATCCACCAGAGGCGACGACTCGTCGACTCGCCGGCCGATTCGCGAGACGATGCGGTCGATCACTCTGCGCAACTGCTCCTCTGAGACGAAGGTCGTCTCGGTGGCTTGCAGGCGGCCGGCTCGCTCTACGTAGACTTGGTCGGCGCGATTGACCATGACCTCGGTGACACTTGGGTCGTCCAAGTACCGCTGGAGCGGCCCGAGGCCGAGCACATCATCCATGACCTCATTGATGAGGCGCTCCCGTTCCCCGGAAGTCAGAGGAACGTCCTGCTCCGCGACAACGTCCCTGAGCTCGGTTCTGACGTAGTCATGGAGCGCTTCTTCGCTCAGCGAGGAATCGGTGATGCGGCTGCCGACCCGCTCATAGAGCTCAGCAGTTGCCTTCTCCTTGAGCTCACGGAGAGCTTGGCTGCTTCGAACGCTGCCAAGAGACGAATGGCCCGAGAGCCGTGCTTCAGCCTCTGCTGCCACGAGGGCGTCCCGTCGAACGCTCAACGTGGAGCCGGGCAATTCCGGACTTCCAGCCAGAGGTACGCCAGGCGCCGATGTGAGGATCGCTGCAGTACTAGCTGGAGTCGCCTCGTCTGGCGAGTCGGAAGGGTATCGGGGATTCCTGGCTGCATTGAGACGATCGCTCAGGCTCACTGGAACACCACCCGTCGATGCGCCTGACGACGGTTCTTTTCCTCCCACGAGGGGTGGAACCGTTCGACCAGCTTCCGCAGGCCCTTGACGGTCGCGTCGCGCATCCCATCCTGGAGGGCAGGCACCCCTCGGTTGGTCGCCAACGGCATGCTCTTCGACCGTGCAAGGATCACGTCTACCGGAACGCTGATAGTCGCTTCGATGTCCTGGACGGTGATGCCGGACTTGCGGTCGGCCATGTTCACGACTACATGCCTGTGCTCTGGAAGCATGTCGAGCTCACTGAGGATCTCGAGGCCCGACTTGAGACCCCTGACGCTCGGGAGATCCATACCGCAGACCCACACGACATCGGTCGCCTGATCCAAGGCCGCGAGCACGTGCTCCCCCAAGCCGGGGGAAGTGTCGACGACGACGTATTGGAATTCCGCAGCGAGCTGCGAGATGAGTTCCCCGACCTTCTCTGTCGAGACTCGGTCGGCGTCTGCCGGATTGAGAGGCGCACAGAGGGCGTACAGCTTCGTCGAATGCGGAACCAGATAGGTCTTGAGCGAGAGCGAATCCATCGGACCATTGACCGCATCCGCGATCGAGCGGTCGGGCTTCATCATGAGGCCGCTTGCTACGTCGCCGAACTGGAGGTCGAGATCGACGATAACGACCGACATCGGAGAGTTCTTGGCTAGACCGACGGCGATGTTAGTCGCAATCGTCGTCTTGCCCACGCCGCCTTTGGGCGACATGACGGTGATGACCCGACCGTGGCCCTGCCCGGCCGATTCCATTTCTCCCGGATGCGCGGCGGCGGAGCTGGACAGGCGATACGCCGCCGCCGTCGCCGCTTGTTCCAAGTGCACGCGGAGTGTGTCGACATCGGCTTCCGGTGTGACCAGATCCCTAACTCCCGAGCGCATGGCAGCTAGGGCCAACTCCGGCGATGCCTCGGCCGCGTACATCACGCTCACGTGCGGCGAGCGCACGTCTACGGCGGCGGCAAAATTGAGGACCTCGGCAGACGGAAGATCCGGTCCCAGGACCAATACCTCGAGCGGCTCGCCGACGAGCTGTCCGAACATGTCATCGATCGTCGAAGGCAGGAAATCGGCACGGAAGGCCTGAAGGCTTCCCGGCAGTCCGGCGGCTGCGAGTCGTACTCGTTCGTCGAATTCGGGATGGGCAGTGACTAGTGCGAAGCGGCTCATCGCAGTACCTTCGTCCGATCGATGGGAGCAGAGTTGCTGTCCGTCGCGGATGCGGGGTCCTTCGTCAGGTAGATCTGCCCGTAGAGGTCCGCGTGAACGATGCGTTCGACGTCGCTGGCGGGCCGGGCCAACGTGACCAGATAGTCTCCGCCACTCGAGCTTGAGCTCGAGCTGCCTCCGCCCAGACTGCCCCCCTGGCTCGACTGAGGGCTCGGGGAGTTGGAATTCTGTGCGAGCGCGCCGCTCGGCAGCTGGACCGCCGTGACCAGAACCTTGTTGAAGGTCATCTGGGTCTGCGCGGGCAGGGTGTCTTCCTTCGCGAAGGAGATGATGATGCCTACGGTGTCCCCAGCCGCGATGTCGCCTCCAACAACCCGGTCGGCGGACAGCTTGAGGGTCACCTCCTGCATCCCTGCGGGAACAGCGACGCGGCCTGGCGTAGTGACGGCTGCCGGGTTGATGAACCGGCTGGTGAGGAGCTGCTCGCCTGGCTGAAGCGCGACGGAAGCGACCTTGCCCTGCAGCGACGCGAGGTCGGTAACGGGATCGGCAGGAATCGCAGCCTTCGGCATCGGCTTCTTGCTCACGTAATCGCCGACGCTCGTAGCCGGCGTACCGGCCGGTATGGCCTTCTGGACGACGTAGACGTCCTCGGTTTGCACGCCCGCGAGGGCGCGGCTATCTGCGGCATTGACGTAGGTGATGAGAAGGACGGTGCCGATGATTGCGACAATCAGAGCAGCCACGCCTCCCAGTAGGCGGGTTCTCATGTTGACTCCTTGGTATGGCGGATGAGGCATTGACGTGACTACTTGAGGAGCTTCACGACGTACAGATCGCCCTTCCCATTCGGGTCGGTCGTGAAGTTGCTAAATAGGGATGGGTCGGCGGAGAAGCCGACGAAGTAGCCGTAGATGCCCTTCTCCGACTTGTTCCAGACGGCCGGTCCGGCCGTGCTGCCCGGGAAGTTCCAGCCCAATACATGGAAGCCGGCCCATTTGGCAATGTGGTACCAGGTGTTGTTTCCGTTGGCGTTGGGGTTCGAAACTGGCGGCGAGCTAGACAAGTCGTCGTACACGGGAACCGCGACGGTTTGGCCGAGCACGTAGTTCGGATCGCCCGCCGTGAACAGGGAGCCACAGCCGTTGGGAAGGGAGGCTCCATTACTTGTCTGGATCCATGTAGAAAGGACTGATTCGGGACCTGCAGTTGCCGTCACCTGGCACGGTCCGGGACCGGTCGGTGACAGCCAGGCGAACCCCCCGGGGAAGTTTTGGTTCGAAGGGTTCGTGCCATTGCAGTCGGCACCGCCTCCTCCCTGGGTGATGACCTTTTGAGGGATCGGAGTCGCCGAAGAACTGTTGACATTGAGCTCGCACGCCTCCATGGCCAGAGGGAGAATCGACTGCCCCTTGGTGGGATAGCCCCAGCTCGCTGTTGCTGTCGCACCCACCTGAGCTGACGAGAAGCCGAGCGCATTGGCGAGAGTGAGGGAGAGCGAATTACTGCCGGAAGGCTCCTTGACCGTCGCTGTAACCGTCACGGTTCCTGCCACAGTGTCGATGATCGGATCCGAGACATTCGCTGTGGAGGTCAATGAGTTGTCTTTCGCATATTGCAGCGCCAAGCTCGTCGTAGAGACCCCCGTGCTGCACCCGGTCGAGCTTGCGTAGCGAGCACAGTTGTCAGCCACGGCAAGGGCGGCCGCATCCGCGCCGTTCTGAAGTTCCCCTCGCTTGCTGTAGATACGTCCCACGTCGACGGCGATGGCTCCCACGCCGATGAGCACCAGCGCGAGGATGGCGACCATCACAGCGATTGCTCCCCGCTCTCGCTCTTCCCGGTCAGTCAGAAGCCTCCTCATCCGCCGCATCGCATGGCCCCCTTGCCGGTCAGAGTCACGGACTGCCCGAAGAAGCCGGTCAATGTCGTAAGCGTGTAGGTGATGGTGGCGTTAGCCTCGCTGCCGCCGGTGCATGTCCCCGTGGTGGGAGTGATGGCCACGTTGGACGCTGACAATGCCGGGGACAGGCCTGGTGCGGCAGTCACCGCCTGACTCTGGGCGGTCGTGACGCTATTGGAAATCGCCATTGACCTCGCCCCTTCACGAGCGGCCTGGTTGAGCGTGATCTGGACGTTGTAGATCCTGGAGAACTCGATGATGCCCACGACGATCAGGAGAAGAATCGGAACGACGAGTGCGAACTCGACTGCGACGGCTCCGCGCTCTCTGCGGGATGACTTCATGGACATTCGTGTCCTCCTCATGGATGAAGGAGACTGAAGGGGTGAGCGCCGGCCGGGCGCCCACCCCCGCAGCTCACCAGCCCCCGACGGTGACGCCGAGATTGCTGAAGAAGGTCTGGAGGTTGTTGCCGAAAAGGGTGACGCCTCCGATGATGACAAGGGCGATGAGGCCAACCAGCAGGGCATATTCCGTTGCTGTCGCCCCCCGTTCCCGTCCGGCTTGCTCTTCCTCTGCCGCGAGATCGACTTCCGGGTTCACCAGTTGCCGACCTTCACGCCGAGGTTGCTGAAGAAGGTCTGAAGGTTGTTGCCGAAAAGGGTGACGCCGCCAATGATTACCAACGCGATCAGGCCGACGAGGAGAGCGTATTCAGTTGCCGTGGCGCCCTTTTCGCCTTTTGCCCTGTCGGTGATGTCGTTCCAGAGCGCTACGAGGGAGGTCAGAAGAGCGTTCATGATGGTATTTCCTTTGCCAGAGAAGCGCGCCGGCTCCAAGGCAACGACCCCAGGTATCAAGTGCCGTCGGGAGCTGGCTAAACAAAAATCCCATCAGCAGTGCGCGTTGATCATCCGTAATCGGTACTCGTCTTTTCTCGCCCCGTCTTTGATGTCGGTACCTGCCTTGCTGACCAGTACTTGGTTTGGTACTGGTGCGGGCGATCGGGTACCCGGCCAGTCCCCGCGCGTTTGGAGCCACTTTGACCCTTCAGCCGGCGACAGGTACGCTTGATAGCTGTTGTGCGTGTCCTACCTCGATGGCACGTGTCCCGCCGGTGTCCAGTTGCAGGACTCACCAGCCTGCGGGCGCATTCGAGGCTCAGGGATGACTGGTCGGTAGAGCCCTCACCTCTTCTCCGGTAGCGCACGAAGTAACAGGTGCATCTCACGGCGCCTACCAAGACCGAGAACGAAGGCAATAACTGTGCGTACGTACACTCCGAAGCCCGGCGACGCCGATCGTCAGTGGCACGTCATCGACGCGACTGACGTCGTCCTTGGTCGTCTTGCCAGCCAGACCGCAACACTGCTGCGCGGGAAGCACAAGCCGACCTACGCCCCTCACATGGACATGGGCGATTTCGTCATCATCATCAACGCCGACAAGGTTGCCCTGACCGGCGCCAAGCTCGACCAGAAGCGCGCTTACCGCCACTCCGGGTTCCCGGGTGGACTGACCAGCGTGACCTACGCGGAACTCCTCGAGAAGAACCCGGTTCGCGCCGTCGAGAAGGCCATCAAGGGCATGCTTCCCAAGAACAAGCTGGCGGCCCAGCAGCTGTCCAAGCTCAAGGTCTACGCGGGTCCGAACCACCCGCACCAGGCGCAGCAGCCGAAGACCTTTGAGATCAACCAGGTTGCCCAGTAGTCCTGGCCACTACCCAAGAATTCACCAAGGAGAACACTGTGGCTCAGAACGAAGAGCTGAACACGGCCGCTGAGGCCGAGGAGAACCTGACCAGCTACACGTCGGAGAGCGCTCCGGCAACCGAGACGGCCAAGCGCGAGCGCCCGGCGCTCACGGTTGCAGGTGCCGCTGTCGGCCGTCGCAAGCAGGCTGTCGCCCGCGTCCGCGTCGTCCCCGGCTCGGGCCAGTGGACGATCAATGGCCGCACGCTCGAGAACTACTTCCCGAACAAGCTGCATCAGCAGGAAGTCAACGATCCGTTCAAGCTCCTCGACCTCGAGGGTGCCTACGACGTCATCGTCCGCATCCACGGCGGGGGCCCCTCGGGCCAGGCCGGCGCAGTGCGCCTCGGGGTTTCTCGTGCGCTCAACGGCATTGACCTCGAGAACAACCGTCCGGCCCTCAAGAAGGCGGGCTTCCTGACCCGCGATGCTCGCGTGGTCGAGCGCAAGAAGGCCGGTCTCAAGAAGGCTCGCCGCGCACCGCAGTACTCGAAGCGCTGATTTCAGCTTCTTCCGAAGGCCCGTCCCGCTTCTGCGGGGCGGGCCTTTCTGGTTAGTGTGGCGAGTCCGCTTAGAGCGGCGAGCTGAGATCGTAGATGGTGATGCCGTCTACGATGCGATCACGGTAATTTGTGCGAACCCAAGCCACGATTGAAGAAATTTCAGGTTGGTTACTGAGTATTGGATTCATCTCCGGGTAGTCGATCAGGTCGCAGACCTCTCCGTTTCGTGCGAGTTCTTTGAAGCGTTCGACCGTCGGGGATGGGTCAATGGCTGAGAATCCGCCGAGCGGCATGACTGGCGCATTAAGGGCGAGCTGCCAGTTGGCTGCCGATTGAGCTGGAAATGTGGCTGCCGCCCACTTGCATGACCGCCTATCCATGCCGAGCTGAGCGGTGAGCGAAGGTGGCGGTAATGCGCCGAGCGCGAGATCACTGGCCCATCTCGGATTGCCAGCCTCTAGTCCTCGCATAAATTGGCTCATGGAATTCCGACTGATCGTGACTTGCCCCGAGAGGGGACTCGATCCAGTCTGGGGGCGACTCACTGTCGCGAGATCGGTTGCGAGCGGTCCAATTGTGAGCCCCGTAATTGTTGCTCCGGCCGCGATTCTGTTGATCCAGGTCTTCGGAGGAGGTACGGCCGTCAGCAGGGCTCCCATTAGTCCGAGGACCAGTGCGGTCGAGCCGAGGGTCTGACTCGTGCCCTCCGTGTCCAGCGAACCTAGGGTGAGCCACGCAACGAGGGCTGAGAGCCCTAGACCCAAGGCGATGGTGTTCCTCCTCCCGACTGAGCTACTTGAAGCAAGAAGTGCTTCGGCGCCTAGTCCGATAGCGAGCGACAGAGGAGGTGCGAGATTCATGGTGTAGTAGGTGTGTATGTCATGACCCATGAACGACAGCAAGATGTACGCGGTGACGAGCCATGTGAGTGCCACGAGACTGACTCCTCCGGCCCTCGTGCCGCGGAGGCTCCAAGCGGCGGTTACGCCGCAGAGGAACGCAAGGGCCAGGAGCCATGATGCTTCTTGATTGAAGTTGGCGTTGAACAGCCGCAGCCACCCGCTATCGTCGCCGCCACTCCCGGCGAACTGCGGGGGGATGAGCCCGCTGACAAGGTCATCGGTGCTCGTGATTCGGTTCAAGCCGTTGTAGCCGAGTGTGAGTTCGGTCAGGCTGTTCGACGCCGAACCTCCCGCATATGGACGCATCGCGGCCGGCGTGAGGTCGACGAATGCTAGCCATCCTCCCGCGACAGCAACGAATGCAGCTGTGGCGGCGAGTGCTGACCGCATCATCCAGAGCCTTCCCGAGCCGAGGCTGGAAAGACACGCGATAGCCAATGCGGGTACGACGAGAAGCACCTGGAATTGCTTCGTGAGGAAGCCGAGTCCGAGCAGGAGTCCAGCTATGGCGAACTGTCGTACGCTACGGAGTTCCAGTCCTCGAAGCGTAGCTTCCAGAGCGAGCACCGTGAGGAAGATGAGTAGCGGATCGGGATTGTTGTAGCGTGACAAGAGCACGACTACGGGGGTCGTCGCGTAGGTGAATGCGCTAGCGAGAGCAGCTGCAGGGCGAGCTCGTCGTCGCACCACCCAGTAAATCAAGGCAGTCGTGGCCACGCCCAGGAGAGCTTGGGGAACGAGAATTCCCCAACTATTGAAACCCAAGACTCGCACGGACAGCCCCATGAGCCAGAGACTGAGGGGTGGTTTGTCGACAGAGATTGAGTTACCCCAGTCGCTGGATCCGAAGAGGAGAGCTTCGCCGTTGTGGAGCCCCGACTGCACCGCTGCTGTATAGAAGGCGTTCGCCCAGCCGTTGGCGCCGAGATTCCAAAAGTTCAGGCCAGCGTTGGCAGCTAGGACCCCCGCCAGGAGGAGTAGCTCCCTTCGGCGAGGGTGGCTCGCGTCGTCAGCGGCGATGCCCGGCGTCAAGGCGGTAGACAACGGCACCGTCCACCTCCTGCCCGCGGTACGTAGCAGAGACCCAGTCTGAAATTGCCTTCGCCTGCGGCCCTATGCCATAGGTCTTGATCGCCGGTTCATCCACGAAGAACTCGACGTCCCCGTCTTCGGCCCATGCCTTGAACTGCTCCAGAGTTGGTGCTGGATCAAGCCCGAGCCACCCACCCACCGAGAGAACCGCGCGTCCCGTGCTCAACTGCGTCAGAGCTGCGTCCTGGGCTGGGTATGTCGCCGCCAGCCAGCGCCCTGTGCCGCTTCCCTGCGTGGCGAAGAGGTGCAGCAGCTCCGGGGAGGGGGCTACACCGTACGCGATATGGGGGGCCCATGCGGGCTGCCCCGTGGTTCGAATGTCTAGAAGGTGGCGTGACATTGCGTTCGGATCATTGCTTATAGGGCCTGAGATGGGTTGTGTCCCCTGGTTGGAGGAAGCCGCGGTAAATGCGTCTGTTCCGATCTGCCCTGCGGCGAGCGCTAGGACGACGACGGCCCAGAAGACCTTCGCGGGAATGCGCTGCGCTGCCCTGGTGACCCACAACGCGGAAGCCAAAGTCGCGAGGATGATGAGGACTGCAGGTCCCCACCAACCCCAGACATCGCTGTACTGCATGATCCGAACCCCCATAAAGGCGGTTGCCGCGATCAGGAATGTTCCGAACAGGCGGCCGATGAGGAGATCGGACCGAAGCCAAGCGGCTCGCAAACCCAATGCGACCACCAGAGCCATGGGGACAGCAACCGAGTAGACGTAGTAGGTGTGGACCATCGAACCCATGAAGCTGATGAGAAACCATGTCGAGACGAACCAGATCACACTCATGAGAATGAAGGCTCGCTGTAAGCGTCCTCCGAGCAGCCGCCCGTAGACGAGGAGGATGACCACGGACACGACTCCGGTGCCCAGAAGCCAAGCGATTTCCGGTGCAAAATTTCCGTTGAAGAGGCGGGATAGCCCTCCGTCATAGGAGGTCGATTGGGCTGCTCCGGTCGCCAGGCCGGCGCTCTGCCCGACGGGCAGCTGGATCAATCGGGCGGCACCGTTGTAGTCCAAGGTCAGTTCTACAGCGCTGTTGCCGATGGATCCACCGATGTAGGGGCGTGCCGAAGCTGGGATCAGTTCGACGATCGCGACCCACCAACCGCCCGCAACAATCATTGCGGCAGTGGCAGCAGCAAGGCGAGCCACACGCCCTCGGAGATGGCCTGGCCCGAGCATGAGAAGTCCGAGGCCGATGGCTGGAACAGGTACAAGTCCTTGAACCTGCTTGGCCAAGAAGGCAAGACCGAAGGATGCGCCCATGAGGAGGTACCAACGCCAGCGAACGTCTTCTGCGGCGCGCACGGCGAAGTAGAGGCCTGCGGCGATGAGTAGTCCCATCAACGGCTCTGGATTGTTGTAACGGCTCATGAGAAAGAAGACAGGAGCGGACGCACAGAGGACTGCGGCAGTGAACGCCACTGCGGCAGGGAAGAGCCGTCTCACCGATGCGTACGTGAGCCAGACGGTTGCTGAACCCATCACCGCCTCAGGAACGAGGACAGACCACGAGCTGAGACCGAAGAACCGGATTGAAAGAGCTGCAGGCCAGATCGACAGGGGCAGCTTGTCGATGGTGATCGCGTTGTTCCAGTCCTGCGAACCAAAGAAGAATGCCTCCCAATCGCGGGCCCCAGCCTGTGCTGCCGCAGCATAGAACGGGTTGCCCCAAGCATTCTGATCAAGACCCCACGTATATGCGAGAAGGCACGCGAGGACCAGAGCGGCCACTCCCCACTTTTCGCCACCCGAGCGCCGCCGGGTGACGAGGTCACGGGAGGGGCTGGCGGAGATCGTAGACGATGATGCCGTTGGCCGTAGTGTGTCGGAAATGCTCATCTGTCCAGCTTTCGATGCGGCCGATCTCAGGGAAGTAGGACCGGATCTGGGTGTAGCTGACGAAGTAGTCGATGCGATGTGAGGTCACAAGTTCCTGAAACTGGTTGAGGTTGAAGGACGGGTCTACTCCACTCCAACCACCGAGAGCCAAGCTCGGCTGTCCCGTCTCGAGTTGATACAGTGCCGCATTCTGGGCGGGATATGTTGCCACGAGCCAGGAACCGGCCGAGAGCTCGGGGTCCGGTCGAACCAAGGGGCTGGGCGGCGCGCCGTTCTCCTGCACAACGAGAGAGCTTGGATCGTTCGTCCGCATTTCGTCCACGATGTGGGCGATGGCATTAGCATCCCTAGGCGTCAGGCCAGAGATCGGAAAGACGCGGCTTTGCGGAATTCCGAAGGTAATTGAGTCGGTCGCGATCGGAGCGAGGGCGAAGAAGCCGCACGCCGTCAGCAGAAGAACTTGAGCCGGAAGCCGGGTGAATCGCGAGCGACCATGTGGCACTGACATCGAGGCAAGCACAACGGCGCCCACCACGCCTACTGCCCAAGGCCACATTCCCCAGCCGTCGGCGTATCCCATGATCCTGAGGTCGCCATACACCGTTGCGCCGACGACGAGACCCGCCAGAGCGCGTGCCACCCACCGGGCAGTCGGCGCGGAGAGTGCGGCGTGAATGCCGAGCGCGACCACGAGCGAAGCGGGAACTGCCAGTGAATAGGTGTAGTAAGTATGGATGCGATCCGCCATGAAGCTGAGGACCGTCCAAGTCGTCGCAAGACTGCCTCCGGCAATCCCAGCGACAATCCTCTGGGGGCGGGAGAGGCTTCGAAAATACACGGCCAGGATCGCGAGGCAGAGGAGAGCCGGAGCGAGCGTCCAGCCGATTTCCTGCGCGAAGTTGGCGTTGAAGAGTCTTCCAATTCCGCCTTCATATGGGACTGTCTCTGTTGGGCCGATGTTCGTCGGAACCAGCCGGGCCAGACCGTTGTAGCCGATCGCTAGGTCCCAGGGGTTGTTAACTGGGGAGCTCCCGACGTATGGGCGGCCTGCTGATGGAATGAGACTCACGATTGCCATCCACCATGCCGCACAAGCGGCCATGACCGCTCCGGCCGCGACTGATCGGGCTAGCCGGCGCTTCAGGCTCCCTGGTGCCCACAGCAAGATCGATGTGGCCACCGCTGGAAGCCACAACAGGCCTTGGAACCCCTTCGCCATGAAGGCAGTGCCGAATGCCACTCCAAATGCGAGGTACCAGCGCCATGCTCCGGATTCGATCGTTCTCAGAGCGGAATACACGCCCAACAGTCCGAGGAGACCCATCAGAGGTTCCGGATTGTTGTACCGGGACATCAGGAACACCACAGGGGTAGCGGCATAGACGGCAGCCGCGGAAAACGCGACTGTACTTGGGAAAGCGCGCCGCACGATTGCGAAGAGGACCCAAACGCCTGCGGTCCCTTCAAGGGCTTGGGGGAGCAGGATCGACCACGGACTCAGTCCGAAAATGCGGACTGAAAGCGCCATCGGCCACACCGCGAGCGGGGTCTTGTCGACAGTAATGGCGTTGTTCCAGTCGAGCGATCCGAAGAAGAATGCCTTCCAGTCCTGGGCACCGGCCTGCGCGGCGGCCGAGTAGTAGGGATTGGCCCAGCCACTTCGATCCAGCCCCCACACATAGGCGGCCAACACCAGAACCAGCATGCCCCGCAGCGCCCACCCTTCCCGGACGTGCGCCTTCCGCACTGCCTCCCGCTCGGCGACGAGACGGGGGAGCTCTGCGACCGCAACCATCACGCCGCGTCCCTCAGGGCGACGCCCTTGGCGACATTCGCACGGCCCCCGCGCACCGTCGTCGTCCGCGATCTGAAGACCCATGCCTTGAGGAGGGCGAAGCGCAGGACGGTCGCGAGGATGTTGGCCGCCATGAGGGTGACGAGCTCAGCGGTCGCGCCGGGCTTGACCGTGGCCGCATGGAGAACGAGGAGTGACGACGACGTCAGCCCCCACGCGAGACCGAACACGATGAGCCCCTGGAACTGCTGGATCCCGTAGTGCTCCGGCCCGCTGATGCCGAAGGTGAACCGCCGGTTCGCGGCGGTGTTCAGGACCGCCGTGATGAGCAGCGCCGCGAAGTTCGCGGCCTGCGCCCCCGCCATCGGCTGGATCATCAGGTACAGCACCGCGAACGCAAGGGTTGAGAAGACGCCGACAGCCCCGAAGCGGAGCACCTGCCCGAAGAACGACGGTGTCGCCGACGGCAGGAGGGGGCGTCGGCCGAGCTCGGCGTAGATCGCGGCGAGCGGGACCTTGCCACGGGTGAGCGACGATGCGACCCGGAGGACGCCTCGCATGTCGTCGAGCGCGGTCTGCTTGATGTTGACGCTGCTCGTCGGATCATCCGTCCAGTCGACCGGGATCTCGTGGATCCGCAGGCCGGACCGTTCGGCCAGGACGAGCAGCTCGGTGTCGAAGAACCAGGAGTTGTCCTCGACGTGGGGGAGCAGCGCCCGTGCGACGTCCGCTCGCACAGCCTTGAACCCGCACTGGGCGTCGGAGAACTTCACGCCGAGTGCCCCGTGGAGCATTGCGTTGTACGTCCGGGAGATGAATTCCCTCTTGGGGCCTCGGATCACCCGCGAGCCGCGCCGGAGCCGGGTCCCGATCGAGATGTCCGAATGGCCCGAGAGGAGCGGTGCGATCAGCGGCGGGAGGGCGGCGAGGTCCGTGGAGAGGTCGACGTCGAGGTACGCCACGACCTCCGCGGGTGACGCCTCCCAGGCGTCCCGCAGAGCGTAGCCGCGCCCCTTCGTCGCGAGGCGGCGGTAGACGACGGCGTCATACCGCGCGGCGAGTTCCTCGGCGATCGCAGGGGTGCGGTCGGTGCTCGCGTTGTCCGCGATCGTGACGCGCCACGGAACGTGGAACGCCTCGCCGAGGTACGCGACGAGAGTGGTGACGCACTTCTCGAGGCTGAGCTCTTCGTTGAAGACTGGAACGACGATGTCGATTGCCAGGCCCCCAGTGACTCTGGTCATGGCGACCAACCTAGGGCCCCGTCGGGGCAGCACACCATACGCTTCAACAAATTCGAGTACCACCTGACAAAAGCCAAGTAGCGGGCGCGGCCTCCCACTCGGAACCGCGGAAATACGCGGAAAAATCGAGTACTCGGTACCGCTCTCCAAGTGGTGCGGAGGAGTCCGGCGGCGACCGCGGACGACGGGCGCCGGGCGCACCCAGCGCCCCCGTGACGACGGCTTGTAGGGGATAGGTCCGAGGTGGCTATCTGGGGGAGTTGAGAGCGGAGAGCGCCTGCCATGCGAGCGCTTGGTGGACGACCGTGCCGGTATCGACGCTTTCTGCGACGTGCTCGAGGAGCACTCGTGATGGCACGCCCTCGCAGTAGAGCGCAGCGGCGTCGTCCGGGCGGACATCGGAGAAGCTGAACGCCAGGCCGTCCCGGCACCGGTTCCGGACGCTCACCCTCCCCTCGCCGCAGCGAACGGGTGCGAGTGCCCGCGTGGCGGTGATGGCGAAGGCCTTCATGAATTCGTCCGTGATGTACCGCGGCTCAATCGAGGCGTGGCGGGCTAGGCCCTCGCTGATCTGCTCGAGACGCCTCCCCACAGCGCAGCGAGGCATCGCGACTTCGCACGATCCGTCACCTCCCACGGTGACTCCCAGCTCGAACTCGCACCGGCGAGCCGCCCGGAGCGCCGCTCGGGACTTTGAGGTGATGTCCGATTGTCGCAGTGCTGCCTGGAGGACCTCAGGTCCCAGCATCTCCCGGGCAAAGAGCCTGTCGAATTCGTCACCGCTGCCCTCGATGCTCGCGAGGACTTCGGTCGCACCGGAACCCGACCGGCAGTCTCTCGTGGTGGCCCCTCGGATGGTGAGACCGGACCGAGCAGGCACAGCTAGGTGGCAGATCCGCTTCGCCACAAGTTCCTTCATCCCGTTCTGGATCGCGACCAGCTCGTCGTGGCTCGCGGCGAGATCCGCCAGGGCCTTGGCGACTGCTTCATCGACCGGCCCAGTGGGAATCACGGTTTCGAAGACCTGGCCTTCAGGGTGAAGTCTGCCAGTTGATTCTTGGAGTGACATGTTGGCCTCATTCCGAAACGAAGGCGCGGGCGGCATTGAGCACGCGGTGCGCTATCTCGGCTGAATCGTTGTCGCGCAGCAGCCGAGCCGGCGGCGCGTCGTCGAGCAGGGGGTTCATGCCTTGGAACCAGGCTTGAACCACCTCCGGCGGATGCGTGCTGCTGAGGAGCCGGGCGATGTGGTATGCATCACGAAGTCGTTTGACGACGGCGCGCGAGGGGCCCCGTTCTCCGGAGACCCACTGCCGGACGGCGCGGGTTTCCTTCACAGAGCCGAGATAGGCCACAAGCTTCGGCCCGAGGATTTCAACCAGTCCGGCGGTGAGGGCGGGGACATCGAGGCTCATCGCCTCGCGGTAAGCGGACATCGCCGGGTCGGACGGTGAGCTCATCTACATCTCCATCCCCTGTGATTTCTGCCGGCAATCACAAGATTTAGCGACGGCCGTTACTGGGGCGTTACCGGTGGGTTGCCCTGGCTTTTGACCTGCGAAGACGTTGGTTCGGCACGTAGTTTCCGAGTATCGGACGCGGGGACCTGAGTACCGGATCGGCTCTTCCCTAGGTGTGCTCACCCCATGGGACGCGTAGCGGTTACTGGGGACAGACTCACTGGTCTACCGCTGTACTGTTCGTGGATCCGCTGCCGGACCGTTGCACGGTTCGGCGGCCAGTTCGAGCAGAGGACGACCTACGGCGGACCGGGAGCGGTGGCCGCTGGCCGTCCGCTCATTGGACCGGATGAATTGCGGCAATTTCGGGGGGTCGAAGGATGTCGAGATGGGAACTACGGCTTCTGGGGTGTTGGCAGCTTTTGGACCGGGGCGAGCCCGTGCCGGTGGGAATCCGCCAGCAACGGCTCATCACGGTGCTGGCACTCTCCGGACCCAGGCCACGCTCGTATCTTGCCGGCCTCCTGTGGCCTGAGAGCAGCCAGCGGCAGGCCGCTGGCAGCGTCCGCACGGCCGTCTTCAAGCTGCGGCACGAGCTCCCCGGCCTGCTGACCGATGAGATCGAGCCGGTGAGCCTGTGCAGCGGTGTCCGCGTGGACGTGCACGAACTGCGGCGCCGCGTAGATCCCGAGCTCGTCGACGACGCCGTCGATCCCGGTATCGAGGAGATGCTGGCCGGCGTCGAACTCCTTCCTGGCTGGTACGACGACTGGGTGCTCTACCAGCAGGAGCGCTGGCGGTCCTTCCGCATCGCCGCGCTTGAGGCGATGGCGCGTCAGCGGCTCGAGAGCGGAAACCCCGAGGGGGCCGTGATTGCAGCCCGCCACGCGGCCGAGCTCGAACCGCTGCGCGAGCGGTCACAGGCCTTGTTGATCCGTGCGCAGGTCCTGGCCGGCGATCCGGCCGCGGCACTGCGAACCCACGAGCATTTCCGCCGACGCCTTTGGGAGGAAATGGGACTCCACCCTTCCCCGCGTCTCAAGTCCGAGCTCGGGGAGGTCCTGGTGTCGGATGACGTCCGCCGCCCGGTCGCCTTGGCCAAGGCCCCCAAGTCAGCCGCAGCTGTCTATCTCACCAGGTCCTAGAAGGAGCGCACCGTCATGGCATCTCGCCGCAGCTGGAGAATTCCGGCCCTCATCCTTTCGCTGGTCGCAACGGTGTTCCTCGCGGCCTCAGTTCCTGCGTCCGCTGAGGGCCGCGGTCCGAGCGACGATTCACGTGCCTCCGTGTCGCTGGACGCGGCCTCGTCGGCCATTCCCACGGTCGCCCAGCCCCTCGTCACGGACTCGGCGAATGCCCGGTCGGTCCTTCAGGGCTCGGGACGGAAGGCCGTCGCGACCGCTGTCGCCACCAGCGGGTGCGGTGGCTGCTCGGGAACGGCCACGACGCTGCAGACCGTTTCGGTCCAGCCGGGAGGCGCCGCAATCGCTGACAATGTCGCTACTGCCTGGTCGAGCTGCGCCAGCTGCTCATCGTCCGCCATCTCGGTGCAGATCGTCACCGGGCCCAGCGTCAGCACGGTCCAGGTCAACAACCGTTCGCTCGCCTTGAACGCGGGCTGCTCAGCATGCACCACGACGGCGGTCGCCCTCCAGTTCGTCGTCGTCGGCGGCACCCAGCGGGAGCTGACCGCGACGACGAAGTCCATCATCCAGCAGATCGAGCATGACCTCGGGGTCAAGCTGACGAGCCCCGCCGCTCAGAAGGCTGCCGCTTCCATGGGGCCGAGCGCCCGGCGCGAAGCAGCACAGCACGACGCCGACGACGCCGCGGCCCGCGCGAAGTCCGCAATCTCCTCTGACCTTCGGCCGGCTCAGGTCGGAGTGCGGGTTGAGGTGCAGGCCGGGTGATCGGAGACTCGTGACGGGGGGCCTCGAGCCCCGAGGGGACTCGAGCCTGTTCGGCTTCCAGGGGTCAGCACCGCCGAACTCCCCAGCTTCCAGCGGTCCGGGCAGCCGAACTCCCCAGCTTCACCGCCGGGTTCCCCAGCTTCACGGCCGGGTTCCCCAGCTTCACGGCCGGGTTCCCCAGCTTCCAACCGGATCCCCCAGCTTCACGGCCGGGTTCCCCAGCTTCGCCGCCGGGTTCCCCAGCTTCCAGCGGTCCGGGCAGCCGAACTCCCCAGCTTCGCCGCCGGGTTCCCCAGCTTCGCCGCCGGGTTCCCCAGCTTCCAGCGGTCCGGGCAGCCGAACTCCCCAGCTTTGCCACCGATGACGGCGGAGGGAGCCTTGCGACTCCTACCTCGCCACGTACGGGACCGGCCAGAGGTCTGGGAGTCGGGGCTATGAGCAGGGGAGTTCGGCCTGGAGGCTGGGGAGTCGGGTCTAAAAGCTGGGGGATCCGGTTTGGAAGCTGGGGGAGCCGGTTTGGAAGCTGGCGAGTTCGGCTGCTTGAACCGATGAAAGCTGGGGGATCCGGTTTGGAAGCTGGGGAGTTCGGCTGCCCGAATCGCTGGAAAGCCGGGGGAGCCGGTCTGGAAGCTGGGGAGCCCGGTTGCGGGAGACGGCAGCGTCGCTCAGAGAAGCGGTCCGCACTCAGGAGACTGCCGGGCCCCTTGCAGGATCTGTCAAGAAATTGTCATTCCATGGCATGCTCTCGTCGTTCGTTCCGGCGTCACTATTGGAGAAGGGTGATTCAAGCAGAAGGGCGCCATTCTCTTCGCGGGCATCGGCGCCCGTCAGGACCGGAAGCACGATGAGCAGCAGAGCTGATGACAGTTTGCGGGCATTCCTTCGGCGGGAGCATGCGGCGACTCCAGTCGGTCGTCTGGGTGAACACCTGCCGTCCCAGACGCGGATGGGCCTCAGGGACAAGGGGGCGTCCCGCATGCGAGAGCATCTGCTCGGGAACCTGAGGGAGGCTGGCCTCAGCGAGGACCAAGCCCGGGCCGAGGCGGAACGGATCCTGGCCGGCGACGTCTGGAGCGGCTGACAGCACGGCTGCGGGACACAGCACGGCTGCGGCTGACCGGCTGGACTTGGCCGGCGTTAGGCAAGTCTCGAGGCGACAGGGACGTCTAGAGAGGGCCGAGTCCTTCGCGCGCGAGGTCGTGGAGCAGTTGGTGGTAGCTGGCCAGGGCCAGCGGGGGCGCCTGATGCAGGTCTGCGAACGTGGCCCGGGGCCGGTCGACTCGATACAGGGCGAGGATGACGCGGTCTTCCTCGTCGTCGGCGAGCGCGTGGTAGGCCCCGATCCGACTTCCGGACGCTAGGGCCCGGGCGTACTGGTCGAGACGTTTGTCTGGCATCGGGTTCCCTGCCCTGTTCCAGACTCGGACCACGTCCTCGGTGCCCAACATTGCCCTGCCCTCCTGAGTCCTGCCGTTCTCCCTACACTTTGGCAAGCCCCCGTACTCGCAATCCACACTTGTCTGTACTCGAATCCGCGAGACGACTCTCACTCGAGCCCCCGACGCGTCGAGTTCTCCGGGGAACTGCAGGGAACCAGTCGGCCATAACGCAGCCGTAACGCCTCAATAACACAGCCTTCGCTTGACTCTCTTCAGCGATCGGTTTTCGACCGCGAAACCAAAACCCACTTCACCAAGGAGATGAGTCTCATGACGAAGCTGACCCTCACCGAAATCGCCACCGAGTCCGTCGAGCTGCTCCCGAGCCGCGACACGCTCTTCCTCAACTTCAACTTCGCGCAGGTCATGGCCTCGAACAGCTCCCTCGCCCTGAACGCCGTCACGTGGGGCTCCGTCGCCAACAGCGCGGCTCTCCAGAGCGTCTCGGTCTACCAGCACTGAGTTGTCCTGATCCCCTTCCGGGGCGGCCGGTCCTTCCGGGCCGGCCGCCCCGGAAAGCCCCCATCCCGCAGACACGGCCGGGACCGGGGACCGAGTCGAAGGAAGGGCACCATGACGGAGGACCTCGCAGTCGCGGAGACAGGGTGGCAACGGGCGGCCGGCGTAGAACTGCTCGGCCAGGTCTCCGGCTCCGGCCTCAACCACACCACTTACCTCGCCCGGCGTGCGGATGGGCAGGTGGTCCAGTTGAGCGAGCTCCTGCACCACATCGTCTATTTCGCCGAGGGCCCCCTCCTTTCCGACGAGCTTGCCCGGCGCGTGAGCGACGCGTATGGCCGTGAGCTGGACGTCGAGGGACTGAACCTCCTCGCGAAATCGAAGCTCCATCCGCTCGGCCTCCTCGAGGTCCCAGGAACGGTGACCGTCACGGAAGCGCCGAGCGCGACGCCCCTTCTCGCATTGCGAGCGAAGGCGACAGTGGTGCCGCGCAGCGCCGTCGAGCGCCTGTCGCTCATCTTCAAGCCCCTCTACGCGACCCCGGTCGTGATCCTCGCCTGCCTGGGTCTCGTGGCGCTCGACGTCCGACTCTTCCTCGGTTCAGACCCCACTGCGGCGCTCAACGACGTCCTCATGACGCCCACGATGCTCCTCACCCTCTTCCTGCTCATGACGGTCGGGGCCCTGTTCCACGAGCTTGGCCATGCCACCGCGTGCCGGTATGGCGGGGCGACGCCGGGGGTGATCGGCGTCGGCCTCTATGTCGTCTTCCCGGCCTTCTACACGGACGTCACCGATTCCTACCGCCTCAGCCGAGCCGGACGCATCCGGACTGACCTGGGCGGCCTGTACTTCCATGTGTGGTGGGTCCTCGCCGCCGGAATCGGCTACCTCCTGACAGGCAGCCCGTTGCTGCTCCTTGCCGTGATCGTGACCCAGCTCCAGATGGCCCAGCAGCTCCCGCCCACCATCCGTCTCGACGGCTATTTCGTCCTTGCGGACCTGGCTGGCGTCCCCGATCTGTTCGGCCGCGTCGGCCCCGTCTTCAGGAGCCTCATTCCAGGGCGGCCCGTAGACCCCCGCGTGAGCGAGCTCAAGCCGCTTTCCCGCCGGATCGTCAAGGGCTGGGTCCTCGTCGTCGTGCCCTTCCTCGCAGGCGTCCTCGTCTGGGCGGCAGTGAGCCTGCCCTACGTCCTGATGTCGGCGTCCGCCGCGGTGACGGTCCACGCCGAGAACCTCTCCACCGCGCTCGCCACGGGGCAGATCCCCGAGGCGCTGGTTTCCTTCCTCGGGATCCTGCTGCTCGCGCTCCCCGCCGTCGGCTCGGTCCTCATCCTCGGCCAGGTCGCGACGAGCTTGGGCAAGGCGGTCACCCGCCGTCTCACTGCCGACAAGCGGACGACGACGACGCGGGCCCGCCACGTGGCGACGTCGCCTTCACGGCGGCACATCCAGGCCATCCGGGCCAGCCGGCGCCACACGCCGGCCCATTAGACCGCTCTCAGCTGAGAGGAAACGACGAGCCTCTTGGAAGGAGGTGACCATCATGCAGAAGCTCACCCTGGCCGAACTGGGCGCCGAAGACGTTGAGCTGCTCCCGCGCCGGGAGACGCTCTTCTGGAACTTCAACGCAGCCCTCGTGGGTGCGACGAACTCCTCGCTCGCGCTCAATGTCGCGACCATCTGTTCGCAGGCGAACAGCGCCGCACTCCAGCAGATCGTGGTCTCGCAGCACTAGGACCCGATTCCCGAGTACGGGATATATCCCGCGGAGCGTGCCCGGCACCGCCCCTGTCTGGGCGGGCCGGGCACGCCTATATCTAGGAGGAAATCATCATGAACGCACTCACGATTGCAGAACTCGGCGGAGAGCACGCGGAACTCCTTCCGCGGCGGGACACCCTGCTCTTCAACATCAACATCGCACCGGTCGTTGCGGTCAACCTCGGCTTCGCCATCAACGCGGCGACCATCGGTTCCACGGCGAATGCGAACGTCCTCCAGTGGGTGGGCGTCCTGCAGCACTGATCCGGGTGGAATGGCCCCGGGCACGATTCGCATTCTGGCCCGGGGCTTTTCCATGTCCAGGTACATCGCCCTGCTCCGGCCTGTAACGCGCGAATAACACCGGCATAACACGCGCTTCGCTTGACTGCTTTCACCGGCCCGCAAATGGGGCCGTCCAATCATTTCCACCAAGGAGTTGAGTCTCATGACCAAGCTGACCATCGCAGACCTCGCCGCCGAGTCCGTCGAACTGCTGCCGAGCCGCGACACGCTCTTCTTCAACTTCAACGCGGCGCTCATCAATGCGACGAACGTCTCCTACGCGGTCAACGCGGCGACGATCTGCTCGAGCGCCAACAGCGCCGCGCTTCAGAGCATCGTCGTCTCGCAGCGCTAACGCCGGTACCGCCGTCGTCGCCTTCCTGCCGTCCGGCAGCTAAAGCAGGAGCGGCTGGAGGGGGACGACGGCGGCCGCCACTGGGAATCCGGGTCCTCAGGGACGCCACGGCGAGGGGGAGAACACGTGGGAAAGCGAGTAGCGAGCCAGCGCTGGCGCCGTTCACGCGTCATCATCCTCGCCCTCGCTGCGGGCATGGCGCTCGCCGGCGGAGGCTTCCAACTGGACGCGGAGGCGCGGCAGCAGAGCCGCGAGGCTGAGGCGCAGCAGCTGGCGAGCACCGCTTCCTCGCCAGCTTCGCCGACCCCCGCCGCTTCAGCCTCGTCGGCCCAGCCGAGCGCACTCTCTGCCGCCCTCGGGGGCTCGCTGAGCACGCCTTCGGCAGCAGCGAGCCCCAAGGGTGCCACGGCGCCCGGGACACCGGCTGCCAAGGCTCCCGCGCACACGAGCCTCACGATGCCGTTGACCAAGTTCAGCTGGCCCGCGGCGGGACTGTCCGTGAACGTCGTCCCCCTCGCCTGGACTCCGGGGGAGACGGTCGACCCGCCGCTCGACGGCAACGGATTCGACCCGGTGGCCCATTGGCTTGAAGGCACCGGCGGAACAGGAGCGATCCGACCGGCCGTCATCGCCGCTCACGCCTGCCACCAATCGGTGCCCCTGTGCAACGACTCGACATTCCCCTTCAACATGCTCAGCTATTCCGGCTGGGCGGTTGGGCAGCAGGCGACCGTGACGGATTCCCGCGGGATGACGGCGCCCTGCACCCTTGCGGACCGGAAGCTCGTGGACAAGTCCAAGGCCTTCTCGTTCGCCAACGATCCCTGCGACGTCGTGGTGTTCTCGTGCAATTTCGAGAATCCCGACGGCCAGGTCGTACTCCTGACATTCCGATGCGGACAGTGCACCTGAATGCCAGGCCAGTTCTCCTTGTCACCTCGTTGAGGGCGCCGAGCGCCCGCGTTGAAAGGAGGCGGCCAGCATGCCGCTAATCTCGAAGCCCCGTAAGAAGGGCGTGAGGATGGTCTTCACGTTCACTGCCTGTGCTCTCATGAGCGCGGGCGTCGCCACGAGCCCGGCTTGGGCCGGCTCGGGCAATGTCGGTGGATTGCCCGACACTGGAACAAGCACATTGCCTTCGACGATGTCCGGCGTGCCCGGCAGCGGCGCGGGTGGCTCAACGAACCTCGGCGCCGGGCTGGGCGCAGGTGGCTCAACGAACCTCGGCGCCGGGCTGGGCGCGGGCGTTGACCTCGGCTCGCTCACGGGCGGCCTGGGCGGCGCCGGTGGTGTGGGCGGCGCTGGCGGCCTCGGTGGCACCGGTGGCGTGGGCGGTGCCGGCGGCCTCGGCGGTGCTGGCGGTGTTGGAGGCTCCACTGATCTTGGCGCCGGGCTGGGCGGGGGCATCGACCTCGGCTCGCTCACGGGCGGCCTGGGCGGTGCTGGCGGCCTCGGCGGTGCTGGCGGCGGGCTCCCGAGCGACATGCCCGGTCTCCCTGGCGGTACCTCCGGCAACACCGGAACGCCTGGCGGCTGTGGTTGCGAGCAGGGCGGGGGCGGCCCGACTTCGGTTCCCACCGTGCCGACGCCCTCGATCCCGGTTCCGGTCCCGACCAGCAGCACGCCCGAAGAGTGCGGCTGCCAGCCGAGCCCGTCGCCGACCTCCACAGAGACCGGGACGCCGTCGCCGACTCCGAGCGAGACGCACAGCGGGACGCCGTCGCCGACTCCGAGCGAGACGCACAGCGGGACGCCGTCGCCGACTCCGAGCGAGACGCACAGCGGGACGCCGTCGCCGACTCCGAGCGAGACGCACAGCGGGACGCCGAAGCCCGGCGTCGGTGGTGCGACGGGTGGTCCGACATCCTCGGCCAAGACGACTCCGAGCGGGGCCGCCGCAGCCGGTGGCACGACGTCCTCGGTCGTCGTAGCCCAAGGTGCAGCTGTGGGCACTGGCGGTGGCGCCGGGGCCGGTGCTGCAGGTGTCGGCGCTGCCGGTGCTGGCGCGGCTGCCGGTCAGGGCTCCGTGAGCATGACGGCGCAGACCGGCGTCGGGGCTCCCGCGGCCGACTACACCGTCTCGACGACGTTCTTCGCGTCGGGACTCCTGCTGCTCCTGTGGGTGCTCTTCTCGCCGAAGGGTGCTGCCCGGCGCGGCATGAAGGCGCACCGCGCGCACTGAGCGAGTCTGCACGGGAGGGATGGCTGCCGAGTGTGGCAGCCATCCCTCCCGTCTGTGACGGCCAGCCGATCCGCGAAGGCCTGAACACCTCCGAGGCGCCACTCCCTTGCCCGTGCCCCTTAGACTGGTCCCGATGACTAGGCTCTTCGGAACGGACGGCGTCCGTGGGCTGGCCAATGGCCTGCTGGACGCGCAGCTCGCACTCAGGCTGTCCCAGGCGGCAGCCGTGGTGCTCGGGCACCGAGAGGTCCCCGACGGTGCGAGGCCCCGCGCCGTCGTCGCCCGGGACCCTCGTGCAAGCGGTGAGTTCCTGAGCGCGGCGGTCGAAGCCGGCCTCGCGAGCGCAGGTGTGGACGTCTACAATGCGGGAGTCCTGCCGACCCCGGCCGCGGCGTATCTCGTGGCGGATCTCAAGGCCGACTTCGGCGTCATGATCTCTGCCTCCCACAATCCCGCCCCGGACAACGGCATCAAGTTCTTCGCGCGCGGGGGCCACAAGCTTCCCGACGAGGTCGAGGACGCCATCGAGGCGGAGCTCGCCCAGGAGCCCGTCCGGCCGACAGGCGACGGCGTGGGCCGCGTGCGCCGCTTCGCCGACGCCGAGGACCGCTACGTCGTGCACCTCCTCACGACCCTCCCGCATCGCCTCGACGGGCTCACCGTCGTCGTCGACTGCGCGCACGGCGCCGCGTCCGGCTGCTCACCGCAGGTCTTCAAGGATGCCGGGGCAAACGTGATCGTGATCGGCGCCGAGCCGGATGGGATCAACATCAACGAAGGTGTCGGCTCCACCCACCTCGAGGCGCTTCAGGCCGCGGTGGTCGCCCACGGTGCCGACCTGGGCGTGGCGCACGACGGCGACGCGGACCGCTGCCTCGCCGTGGACCACGAGGGCAGCATCGTCGACGGGGACCAGATCATGGCCATCCTCGGGATCGCGCTCAAGCAGGACGGCCGCCTGCGCGACGACGTGCTCGTCGCCACCGTCATGAGCAACCTCGGCCTCAAGATCGCGCTGCGCGAGGCCGGCATCACGGTCCGCGAGACAGCCGTCGGCGACCGCTACGTCCTCGAGGAGATGCGGGCGCACGGCTACTCGCTCGGGGGCGAGCAGAGCGGCCACGTCATCTTCCTCGACTACGCGACGACGGGCGACGGCGTCCTCACGGGCCTCCAGCTCGCAGCCCAGATCGCGAAGACGGGCAAGCCGCTCAAGGAGCTGGCCTCCGTCATGACCCGGCTTCCGCAGGTGCTCATCAACGTGAAGGGCGTGGACAAGTCGCGCGTCCGGGAGGACGACGGCGTGAACCTCGCCGTGGCCGAGGCCGAGGCTGAGCTCGGGGAGACAGGACGCGTCCTCCTTCGCCCGTCGGGCACGGAGCCCGTCGTTCGGGTCATGGTCGAGGCCGCCGACGAGGACACGGCGCAGGCGATCGCCCAGCGGCTCGCCGCCGTCGTCGAACGCCGGCTCTCCCTCGCGCTCGACAACTCCGGATCGGTCCGCCCGGCCTAGGCTGGGTGCATGCGCCAGCTGCCGCCCGCCGTCGTCCGTCAGGCCCTTCTCCGTCCCAGCCTCGTCCGGGCCGTCCAGCGGTTGAGTGCAGCCCTCGGACGCGCGGGCAGCGCGCTTCAACCGCCCCAGGCGCGGTTCCTTCAGCTGACTGGAGGGGTCGCCCCGATCATGCTCATGCGAGCGGTCGTGCAGACCCGCCTCGTCGAGCCGCTCGCGCAGGGGCCGCTCACCGCCGAGGCGATCGCGGGGCGGCTGGGCCTCCACGCAGACACCGTCCATAGGGTGCTCCGCGGGCTGGCCGTGTACGGGCTGGCGCGCCTCGACCGGAGCGGCCGGTTCTCGCTCACGTCCACCGGGCGCCTGCTCCTCGACGACCATCAGCACACAATGGCCGGCTGGATCCGCTACATGACCTCGCCCATGGTCATCGAGGGGTGGTCCCGGCTTCCCGAGTCGCTCCACGACGGGCTTCCCGCGTTCAACGCGGCGACGGGCACCACCATCTGGGAGCACCTCGCGCAGCATCCCGACGAGGAGGAGGGCTTCGCCCGGACCATGCGCGAACTGACGCTCATGGCCGCACCGCTCATCGTCGCCGCCTATCCGTGGCCCGAGGAGGGGACGGTCTGCGACGTGGGCGGCGGGGTGGGCTCGATGCTCGCGGAGGTCCTCCGTGCTCGGCCGAAGCTCTCAGGCGTGCTCGTCGACCAGGCCGGACCGCTCGCGGGTGCAGGGGAGTACCTCGCATCGCGAGGCGTGGAAGCGCGCGTGACAGCCGTCGAGGGCGACCTGTTCAAGGGCTTCTCCGCGGCCGCGGACGTCTACCTCCTCAAGGATGTCCTGCACGACTGGGACGACGACCAGTGCGCTCAGATCCTGCGCACAGTCCGCGCCGCCGCACCGTCGGGGGCCCGGCTGCTCGTGCTCGAGTGGCTGCAGGAGCCGAACCGCGCCGAGTTCCCCGTCTCGATCTCGGACATCATGATGCTCGCGCAGACCGAGGGCAGGCAGCGTTCGGCGGCCGAGTTCGCCGCCCTCGCCGCAGGAGCCGGGTTCGCGCCCGGCCGCGTCATCGACACGGGCGCCTATGGAATCGTCGAACTCGTCGCTGTGTGAGGCCTAGCCGACGCCCTCGGACTGCAGCCGCTTGGCGACGTCCTGCGGCATCGTCGAACAGCCGTCCGGATTGCCCTCGGTCGCCGCGTGGTCTGCCGCGGTATCCGTGATCCCGATGGTCTTGACGGCGGCCTGCCAGCCGCCCATCCCCGCGAGCTGCCGCGGGACCCACACGTTCGCCGCACCGTTGATGAGGTCGACCGCCTCCGGATTCGCGCTCGCGCTGATGTCGAGGCCACCGCCGGGCGCGCGCCGCACGTTGTCCGGGTCCGGGAGCACGCCCATGAGCTGTTCCGACTTGTACTGGTTGAGCTGCGACGGGGGCGCGTTGAAGTAGTACCAGCTCGCCGCACAGATCCCGAACAGCTTCGGCCCGAACTGCGCGTAGTTGAGGTACAGCTCCATGATCCGGGTCTTCGGCATGAGGAAGTCGAACTCCTCGGAGAGCCCGGCCTCGATGCCCTTCCGCAGCGGGTCCTGGCTCGGCCACAGGAAGATGTTCTTCACGAGCTGCTGGGGGACGGTCGAGCCGCTCGGATCGGGCTGCCCCGACGCGAAGGCCTGCGCGCGGGCTGTGAAGTCGTTCACGGAGAACGCGCCCACGCGCGTTCCGAGCTCCTCGTCCTCGTGCGCGATGACCGACGCGATCGTGTAGCGGCTGATGTGGTCCAGCGAGACATATTGGTAAACGGTCGGCCCGCCAGCCTCGAGCATGAACGCGGTGCGCGGAGGGGTGATCCAGTTGTAGGCGATCGATGTGACGAGGCTCGCGATGATCGCGACGACGCTGATGATCGCCGTGATCCGCAGGGCTCGCCGGAAGCGTCCCCGAGGCTTCCTGTCCTTGCCCCTCCTGCGCTTCGGCGGCCGCGGGAGGCGGGGGAGGCGGCCTCGCGGACGCCGCTCGCGGGGCGCCCGGTCCTCCTGATCGGGCGGAGTCAGGGCCGGCGGGCGACGGCGGTCCCTCCACCCCTGCGGTGGCGGCGCGGAGGGCTCGGCGTCCACCGGGCCCAACGGGGTGACCCCGCGCCCATGGAGGCGGGGAGGTGGCAGAGGCGTCGTGTCGGCCTGATAGTCCATGGTGAGCGGGCTCCTGAGGTTAGCGAGGTGGTCCCATGGAGAGGGCGGGTCGGGTCAGTCTAGGCGACGAACCTCAATGCAAACGGCCGCCCACCTCGGGAGGTGGGCGGCCGGCGTCGTGCGTCAGGCCGGGCGGAGCGGCCTAGCCCTCACGTGCCCTGAGGGAGTCGCGGATCTCGGTGAGCAGGGCAATCTGGGGGTCGACGGGCTCCTCCGCCGCATGGTCGCGGATGCCGAGGCGGCGATTGCGACGCTCGATCAGGTGGTTCATGGGCATGACCACCAGGAAGTAGATCGCTGCGGCGACGATGAGGAAATTCACAACGGCGGTGAGGAACACTCCGATCTTCACGGGCCCGAAGACGAGGAAGCTGTCGAAGTTCGGCTGCCCGACGATGAGCGAGATGACGGGCATGAGGACGTTCTGGACGAGAGCGGTCACGACCGCGTTGAACGCGGCCCCGATGATGACGGCAACGGCAAGGTCGAGGACGTTGCCCTTCATGATGAAGGCTTTGAATCCGTTGAGCATGGCCCCAAGGGTAGCGTGGGCATAGCGGATGTTATGTGAACTGCGGGTGACGAGCCGCGCGTGTCAGACCTTGCGCAGGAGCATCCGTCGGATGGAGTGATCCGCATCCTTGCTCAGCACGAGCTGGGCCCGGCCGCGGGTCGGCAGGACGTTCTGGATGAGGTTCGGCTCGTTGATCGACTTCCAGATGCGACGCGCCGTCGTGATCGCCTCCTGGTCGGAGAGCGAGGCGTAGCGGTGGAAGTAGCTCTCGGGCTGTGCGAACGCGCCGGAACGGAGCTTGAGGAACCGCTGCACGTACCACTCCTCGATCGAGCTCGTCTTCGCGTCGACGTAGATCGAGAAGTCGAAGAAGTCGCTGAGGGCCAGGCCGGTGGTGCCGTCGAGGCGCGGGCGCGCGGGGGCGAGGACGTTGAGGCCCTCGACGATGAGCACGTCAGGCCGGTGCACCACGACCTCGCGGCCCGGCACGATGTCGTACGTGAGGTGCGAGTACCAGGGCGCGCGCACTTCCTCCGCCCCCGACTTGATCTCGGCGACAAACCGCAGGAGCGCGCGGCGGTCATACGATTCGGGGAAGCCCTTGCGCTCGAGGAGCCCGCGGCGGGTGAGCTCGGCGAGGGGGTAGAGGAAGCCGTCGGTCGTGATGAGCTGGACGTCCGGGGTCGAGGGCCAGCGGCGCAGCATCTCGCGCAGCACTCGGGCAATCGTGGACTTCCCGACCGCGACCGAGCCTGCCACGCCAATCACGAACGGCGTGCGCTGCGTCTTCTCGCCGAGGAACGTCTGGGTCGCCCGGTGCAGCTGGCCCGAAGCTTCGACATAGAGGGAGAGCAGCCGGCTGAGCGGGAGGTAGACCTCGCGGATCTCGCGGAGGTCCAGAGGGTCGCCGAGGCCGCGGAGCCGGTCGATGTCCTCCTGGTTGAGCGGCTGCTCCATTCGGTTCGCGAGCTGGGACCAGCGGGCGCGGTCGAGCTCGACGAAGGGGGTGGCGCCGTCGCCGTCGAACTCGTTCCTGTCCAGACTCACTCAGGTGATTCTGCCAACGCCGCCGCCCGGAGCGAAATACGCCCTGAAATGAGACCCCGGTAGGATGATCGGCATGTGTGGAATCGTCGGCTACGTCGGTAGTGCAACTGCGCGCCGAAACGGAGACTACAGCGCCCTTGACGTCGTGATCGAGGGACTGCGCCGCCTCGAGTACCGGGGCTACGACTCCGCGGGCGTCGCCGTCGTGGCCGACGGCGCCGTGGAGTCTCGGAAGAAGGCCGGCAAGCTAGCCAACCTCATCGGCGAACTCGAAGTGCACCCGCTGCCCACGAGCGTCACGGGCATCGGCCACACGCGCTGGGCCACCCATGGGGGCCCCACGGACGCGAACGCCCACCCGCACCTCGCCGATCAGGGGCGCCTCGCCGTCATCCACAACGGCATCATCGAGAACTACGCCGAGCTCAAGCATGAGCTCATCGCGAAGGGCGTGACCTTCGAGTCGGAGACCGACACCGAGGTCGCGGCAGCGCTCATCGGCGACTACTACCGCGGAGCGGCCGACGGCGACATCACCAAGGCGATGCAGCTCGCCGCCCAGCGGCTCGAGGGAGCGTTCACGCTCCTCGCCGTGCACGCGGAGCAGCCCGGCGTCGTCGTTGCCGCGCGCCGGAACTCGCCGCTCGTCGTCGGACTCGGCGAGGGGGAGAACTTCCTCGGCTCGGACGTCTCGGGCTTCATCGACCACACGCGCCGGGCCGTCGAGCTGGGCCAGGACCAGATCGTGACGATCACCCCCGATTCCTTCGTGATCACCGACTTCTACGGCCGTCCCGCCCAAGGCAAGGAGTTCGAGGTCTCGTGGGACGCCGCGTCGGCCGAGAAGGGCGGCTTCCCCTCCTTCATGGAGAAGGAGATCCACGACCAGCCGGCCGCCGTGCACGACACGCTCCTCGGCCGTTCCGACACCCGAGGCCGTCTCATCCTCGACGAGCTCCGCATCGACCCGGCCGAGCTCAAGCAGGTCAACAAGATCATCGTGCTCGCGTGTGGAACGGCGTCGTACGCCGGCATGGTGGCGAAGTACGCGATCGAGAACTGGTGCCGGATCCCCACCGAGGTCGAGCTCGCGCACGAGTTCCGCTACCGGGACCCGATCGTGGACAAGAACACCCTCGTCGTCTCGATCAGCCAGTCCGGCGAGACGATGGACACGCTCATGGCCGTCAGGTACGCCCGCGAGCAGGGGGCCAAGACGGTCTCCATCTGCAACACAAACGGCTCGACGATCCCCCGCGAGTCCGACGCTGTGCTGTACACGCACGCCGGGCCCGAGATCGCCGTCGCCTCGACGAAGGCGTTCCTCGCCCAGATCACCGCGGCCTACCTGCTCGGCCTCTACCTGGCCCAGCTGCGAGGCAACATCTTCTCCGGCCAGATCAAGGACGTCCTTGCCGACCTCAACAAGATCCCCGAGAAGATCCAGCAGGTCCTCGACACGACGGGTCCGCTCCGCGAGCTCGCCCGGAGCATGAAGGACGAGACGTCCGTGCTCTTCCTCGGTCGCAACGTCGGCTACCCGGTCGCGCTCGAGGGCGCGCTCAAGCTCAAGGAGATCGCCTACCTGCACGCCGAGGGGTTCGCCGCGGGCGAGCTCAAGCACGGTCCGATCGCGCTGATCGACGAAGGCCAGCCCGTGTTCGTCGTCGTGCCCTCGCCGCGTGGCCGCGACTCCCTGCACTCGAAGGTCGTCTCCAACATCCAGGAGGTGCGGGCCCGCGGGGCGCGCACGCTTGTGATCGCGGAGGAGGGCGACGAGGCGGTGCGCGAGTACGCCGAGCACGTGGTCTACGTGCCCGAGACGCCGCCGCTGCTCATGCCGCTGCTCACGACCGTCCCGCTGCAGATCTTCGCCGCCGAGCTCGCGGCCGCGAAGGGCTACGACGTGGACCAGCCGCGCAACCTCGCCAAGTCGGTCACGGTAGAGTAGCCGCCCCCCACCCCCACCACCCGTTTCGGGTACGGCTAATCGCGCCCTTCTGGCGTTTCGGGTACGGCAACTCGCGCCCTTCTGGCGTTTCGGGTACAGCAACTCGACCTCCGGCCCGGCAGGGTGGAGTTGGTGTACCCGAGACGGGTTCGGGGTGGGAGTTGGTGTACCCGAGTCGGGGGGTCAGCGGGAGGCGAGCAGCCCCTTCACGTAGGCGGCCTGCCCGACGTGCTGGGTCGAGTCGTTGAGGATGCTCACGAGCCGCACAGCAGCGGTGACGGGCGGGTTCCACCGCCGGTCCACGACCTTCCCGAGGTCCTCAGCCGAGAGTCCGCGGAGGACCTCGACCGCCCGCTCGTGGACAGCGTCGTGATAGTCCGCAAGGAGCTGCGGCTCGATCTGCGGGAAGGCCGCGACGTCCTCCGGGCCGTGCCCATAGCCCGTGCTCTGCTCCGGGTACGGCGTGCCGAGGCGCCGGCGCCATTCCGTCCAGAGCTGCCCCGGCGGCATGGGGTGTTCCCGCCTCGCTGCCGCTTCCGCTCCGCCGAGAACATCGGCGAGCGCCGCGAAATGGTCGTCAATGATCCGGGTGAGGTGCCATAGGATCCACCCGGCCGAGTTCGTCTCGGGCGAGGGCTGCTCGACGAGCCGCTCCGACGAGAGGCCGAACACGACGCGTTCGACGCTCTCGCGGACCCTGCCGAAGCCATCTTCGAGGATGCTGATCGCCCAGTTCTGCTCCGCTGTCATGGGGCCACCCTAGCCCCGGCCGGCCGCCCAGGTGGAGGGCATGTGAACGATACAGTAGGCCCATGGCTATCATCGGCATCGGCGTGGACGTCGTGGACATCGACCGGTTCGAGCGGCAGCTCGAGCGCACTCCCGGCCTGAGGGATCGGCTCTTCGTCCCTGCCGAGCGCGAGCTCAACGCCCGCTCGCTTGCCGCCCGGTTCGCCGCGAAGGAGGCTGTCGCGAAGGTGCTTGGCGCTCCAGCCGGCATGAACTGGCAGGACTGCTGGATCGGGCTCGACGCCTCCGGCCCGACGATCCAGATCAAGGGCACGGTGCTCGCCGTCGCGAAGGACCGGGGGGTCCGCACCTGGCACCTCAGCATGTCGCACGACGGCGGGATCGCCACCGCGATGGTCGTCGCAGAAGGCTGAGCGAATGCTCACGGCGTTCACCGGCAGCCAGATCCGTGAGGCCGAGCGCCCCCTTCTCGAGCGGGGCCTGGGCCCCGAACTCATGGCCCGTGCCGCCCACGGTCTGTACCGGTCGCTCGTCGCAGAAGTGCGCCGCCTTCGGGGCGCCCTCTACGGGGGCCGGGTCACCGCCGTCGTCGGCAAGGGCAACAACGGCGGTGACGCGCTCTTCGCGCTCGCTGAGCTTGCCGGTCGCGGGGTGCGGACGACGGCGGTCCTCACCTCGGGTGCGGCCCATCCCGCTGGCCTTGCCGCGTTCGAGGCGGCCGGGGGCGTGGTGGAGCGGACGCTCGGGGAGGCGGACGTCGTCGTCGACGCCGTCCTCGGCACGGGCTCGAGCGGGGACTACCGCCCGCCCTTCCCACGGCCTGCAGCGACCGTCGTCGCCTGTGACCTCCCCTCGGGCGTGGACGCGGACTCCGGGAGTGCGTCGCAGGAGGTGTGGCGGGCTGATGTGACCGTGACGTTCGGGGCGCTCAAGACCGGGCTCCTCGCGGGGCGCGGCCGCGAGCTCGCAGGCCGTGTCGAAGTCGTCGACATCGGACTCGGGGAATACCTGCCGCGCCCGGACGCCTACGTCCTCGAGGCGGAGGACGTCAGGGCGGTCCTTCCGGAGCCCCGCGACGACTGGCAGAAGTACACGCGCGGAGTCCTGGGCGTCATCGCCGGCTCTGACGAGTATCCCGGAGCGGCCGTCCTCACTACTGCCGCGGCCCTCGCGACCGGCGTCGGGATGGTCCGCCACATCGCGCCTGAGAGCGTGCGCCGTGCGGTCCTCGCTGCACATCCCGAGGTGGTCGCGTCCGGCACTCCTGAGGGGCGGGTGCAGGCCTGGGCGGTCGGTCCGGGCATCGGCGACGACGCCGCCCAGCACCGGGCCTTCGAGGTTGCCCTGGACTCGGGACTTCCGATTGTCGTCGACGCCTCGGGACTCGATCGGGTCCCGGGGCCGAGGTTCGACGGCCGTGCCGTCCTCACTCCGCATGCAGGTGAGCTGGCCCGCATCCTGTCTCGGCTCGGTGTCGAGGTAGGACGCCCAGAGGTCGAGGAACGACCAGTGGTGTGGGCCCGTCGCGCCGCAGAGCGGGTCGGCGCGACGGTACTGCTCAAGGGGCCCGCGACCGTGTGTGCGGCGCCCGACGGCACGGTGTGCATTCAGGCCGTGGCACATCCGTACCTCGCGACCGCGGGTTCCGGTGACACCTTGACGGGAATCGTGGGAGCCCTCCTCGCAACGACCTCCGACGTGCGGCCGGTGCACGCGGCCGCCGCTGCGGCGATGATCCACGGGAGAGCAGGGCGAATCGCAGCCGAGAGCGGTCCGTTCGGCGCCGGTCAACTTGCGCCGGCCGTACGGCAAGCGGTTGCGGCGTTCCAAGGAGGCTTCACAGAGCCTCCCTCGGGGCTTCGATAGACCCGCGGCCGGCCCGCCGGTAGAACTGGGGGCGGGCATGCAGCAGCATGCTCACTACTTCAGGAAGGTCGGGGGACCAATGGAAAAAACAAGGGGCAGCGAAGTGCTGCCCGAAATCGAGCGACGTCAGGTGGTCAAGACGGCGGCGTGGGCCGCGCCGGTGATCGCCGCTGCAGTCACCGTGCCGATGGCGGCGGCGTCGCAAGGGTTCTGGGATGTCGGGATTACGGGGAGGTGTTCGACCGGACTCCTCGGAATCCTTGGGCAGTCGCGCCTGGACTTCATGATCACCGCAGTGCAGGGGACGATCCCGGCAGGGACAGCCTTCACGCTCTCGTCGAGCGCGCTGCTCAACGTCGCGGCCCTCGGGGCGAGCCCGAACGGGCTCCTCTCGATCTCACTGCTGAGCGGCTCGTCAGCGCTTCTGACTCTCACCTCGCCGCTCGTGCAGGGAAGCTCCGTGGGCATCAACCTGCTAGGTCAGCTCGTGACCGTCGGGCTCGTCTATACGTACACGCTCCAGCTCAACGGGAATGACCACCCCTCGAGCCCAACGACGGCGGCGCCCAACTCGGCCTCGCTGTCGGTTCTCGCCCAGATTAACCTCGGGGTCAGTTCAGTGGTCTGCCTCTGACGGCGGGTTGATCGATCCGGGCGGCTACACTCCGTAGCCGCCCGGATTGAGGCGCTGCCAGCGCCAATGGTCGGCGACCATCTCGGGGAGCCCATGACGCGCCTTCCAGCCGAGCTCCTGCTCGGCCTTGGAGGTGTCGGCGAACGAAGCCGGAATGTCTCCGGGGCGCCGCTCGACGAAGCGGTAGGGGATGTCCCGGCCGACAGCTTCGGAGTAGGCGCTCAGCACCTCGAGGACGCTGTACCCGCGCCCGGTTCCAAGATTCCATGCACGGGCTCCCGTCTTCGAGACGATCCAGTCGAGGGCCGCGACATGGCCTTTGGCGAGATCGAGCACGTGGATGAAGTCCCGGATCCCGGTCCCGTCGGGTGTGTCGTAGTCAGACCCGAAGATTCGGACGAAGGGGCGCAGGCCGACGGCCACCTGCCCCACGAGCGGAATGAGGTTCGTCGGGGTGCCCCGCGGATCTTCACCGAGCCGACCGGATGGATGCGCCCCGACGGGGTTGAAGTAGCGCAGGATGCCTATAGACCATCGGTCGTCGGCGGCCGCGAGATCGCCGAGCATCTGCTCGATCATGAGTTTCGTGCGACCGTACGGATTCGTAGCGGAGAGTGGTTCGTCCTCGGGGACGGGTATGGTGCGCGGGGCGCCGTACACGGTCGCTGAAGACGAGAACAGGAGGCGCCTTGCGCCGCCTTCCTCCATCGCCTCGAGGAGGTTGAGCGCGCCACCTACGTTTCCGAGGAAGTAGGGCAGCGGGTCCATGGTCGAGTCGCCGACGGACTTGAGGCCCGCGAAATGCACGACGGCGTCCGGAGCGGTGGCGGCCAGAGCGCGCCTGACGGCGATGGAGTCCGAAAGGTCGGCGGCGAGGCAGGGGACAGGCATGCCTGAGAGCTCCTCGATACGTCTTATCGCCACAGGAGACGAGTTCTGGAAGTTGTCCAGCACGGTGACCTCATGCCCGGTTTCCAGAAGCGTCAGGACAGTGTGGGATCCGAGATAGCCGGCGCCGCCGGTGACCAGAATTCGCACGTCAGTATGCACCATTCTTGGCGGCGACGGCTCCCACGGTGCGAAACAGGATGATGACGTCCTGAATCATGGACCAATTCTCAACATAGTAGAGGTCCAATTTGATGGCATCGTCCCATGAAAGGTCACTCCTGCCGCTCACCTGCCACAGCCCCGTGATTCCCGGTTTGATGAGCAGCCGGCGGTGCGCGAACTTGTCGTACCGTTCGACCTCTTGGGGGAGCGGCGGTCTCGGACCGATGAGGCTCATGCTGCCCCCCAGCACGTTGAAAAGCTGCGGTAGTTCATCCAGCGAATGACGCCGGATAAACCGCCCGAATCGCGTGACGCGCGGGTCCGCGCGGAGTTTGAAGAGGGGTCCGCTTCCTTCATTTTTGTCGTGGAGCCCAGTGAGCTGCCTTTCCGCCCCGACCACCATGGAGCGGAACTTCAGCATTCGGAACGGCTCACCGGCGCGCCCGATCCGGGTCTGGCGAAAGATCACCGGACCTGGGCTGTCGAGCTTCACCCAGATGGCGATCAGGAGCATGGGCACGGCCAGCAGAGCGAGGAGGACGACGGCCGCGATGATGTCGAAGCCCCGCTTCGCGAGGCCCTTCGGACCGTCGAGCCGTGGGGTGGTGACGTGAATGAGCGGGAGCCCCGCGACTGGCTGGGTGTGGATGCGAGGCCCTGCGACGTCCGTGAGCGCCGGTGCCATGACCAAGCCCACGTCGCGCGTGGCGAGGGCCCAGCCGAGCTGCCGCAGGGCTGACGGGTCGAGGCTCGCGCCGCCCGAGACGACGACGGTGTCCGCACCTGAAGCCTCCACGGCGGCGAGAACGCCGTCGAGGTCCGGACTCCGGCGGGCGACGGGCATGCTCAAGCCGTGCTGCGCGCCCCCCGTACCCTCGCCTTCCCCAGCGGTGTCGGGATCCGTGACGTAGGCAGCGACGGGGCGGTACCCGGCCTCTGGATGCCGGCCCAACTGAACGTGCAGGTGCCGCACGCTCTTCGATGCTCCAACGAGCAGGACCCGTCGGAGCGCGTTCCCCGACTGCCGGTCCCGGATGAGGGCGCTGCGCAGCAGCCGACGACCGAAGAGCAGGCAGGCCAGGCCGAGAGGCAGGGCGACCGCGACGTAGCCGCGCGCGGTCTCGAGCTGCAGGACGTAGGAGAGGACCGCTATGCCGCCGAAGAGCCAGAGTGACGCCGAAGTGACTCGCTTGTACTCCTCAGGACCATAGCCGAGGACCCGCACGTCCCGGGAACCCGAGAGCCCGAGGGCCGCCCACCACGAAAGGCCGAGCACGAGGCTGACGAGCCCGTACGGGATGGATCCTTGGCCGAGGTCGGCGGAGGACCCCTCCGGGCCGAAGCGGAGCAGCTGTGCCCCCGCCATAGCGACGCCCACGCTCGCGAGGTCGGCCAGTGCGAGGTGCGCGGCGCGGCGGCTGCGGGCTCTGGTCGCCGTGCTGGTCTGGTCGGCCTCAGCCGTTCCGGTCACAGCCGTTGCGGTCACATTTGTGTCCGGATTCGGTGCGACATTGTCCGGAGGCTTAATTCGACCCGTCACATCTGCGAATAGCGCTGGTGTCATTTGTTCCGCGCACTCTCCCAATCCGTCACATTCGTGACTTTGTCACGATCGCTATTGTCCCGTCCCCTGAATAAGAGGCCAGTCTCTGCAGCACTCTTGCTCATCCTGCCCCCATGAATGCAGCCGACATGTGTGTTCGAGCCCGTCTGAGCTGCGCCGCCGCGAGCATATCCGAGGCCCAAAGCCGGCGATCAAGTCGGACCATTCCAGGCGCAGTCCGAGCCCTCGGCGAATGCGCAGCCGGATTGGCTGGATGCTCGGGGAATTCCGAGCGGACTGTGTCCCGCGGCTACGCTGTTCCGAGCACATTGATCCATGGGGGAAATATGCGTTTTATGGGGGAATTATGCGTCCGTCCATGGTCCGGGCGGTGGGTCCGACGGTGAGCCGCGGCCGCCCGACAGTGCGTCCGGCGACGGCGGAGGCACTGTGATCGAAAAGCTGAAGACCGTCCGGGGGCTCGTGCCAGGCCCAGTTGCCGGGCGAACGGTCTTCTCGATTGCCGGTTCCTGTCTCGTGGCGGTGCTCGACATGCTCGGCGTCGCGGCCGTGCTGCCGCTCATGCAGATCGTCACGGGAGCCTCATCCGGGACCGCCGGGACCGCCGGGGCCGGCTGGGCGGCTCGCCTTGTCGGTTCCGCTGAGCCGGCCGTCCTGATCCCTACGATGGCGAGCCTCATCGCAGGAGCCTTCGTCCTCAAGAGCCTCGTCACCATCGGCTTCCGGTGGTGGCAGCTCGGCTTCACGACGCGTCTAGAGTCCGAGGCGTCGGTTGAGCTCATGCGCCGGTACGTTCAATCGCCCTATGGGAAGCACCGACTCCGCAACGTGGGCGAGATCAGTCGTTGCCTCGAATCCTTCGTGCCCCAGACGTTCTCGCAAGTCGTCCAAGGCCTGCTCAACTGGATCACGGACGCGATCACGCTGCTCGCGCTAGTCGTCGTGCTCCTCTTCATCTCGCCCTTGGCGACGCTGCTCGCCGCCGTCGTCTTCGCTGGCTCGGGCTGGGCCGTCCAGCGGGCGCTGCGTCCCCGGTTCGGAAGAGTCGGGGAAACGATGGCCAGAGTCGATCTCGATTCATGGTCCGCCCTCATGCCTGCCCTCAACGGCTTCCGCGAAGTGCGGCTCGCAGGAGCTGCGGAACTCTTCCTCGCGAGACTCGCCCGGGCCAAGCGCGAGCGGGCGCACGCTCAGCGCGAGCTGTCCCTCATCTCGGAGCTTCCGAAATACGTTCTCGAAGTGGCCTTCGTGCTCGGCATCGGTGCTGTCGCCGCGCTGCTCTTTGCGACTCAGACACCAGGAGAGGCGGCCTCTGCCATCGGCGTCTTCGCGGTGGCTGCAACCCGCATCCTCCCTACCGTCAACCGACTCATCGCGACGACTGGGCTCATCCGTTCCGGGGAGAAGGCCCTCGTGGTCCTGGCCGCCGAAGTCCGAGAGCTGGACCGCACCGACCGCCATCCATCGGCCCCGCCGGGCAGGGAGTACGACGGCGACATCCGCCTTGAGAGCGTGACGTTCGCCTTCCCGGACGCCGACGCACCAGTGATCAGCAGCGTCTCCACCACGATCGAGCATGGGCGGACCACGGCCTTCGTCGGAGCGAGCGGCGCCGGGAAGAGCACTCTTCTCGATCTCGTCCTCGGGCTTTTGGCACCGACGAGCGGGTTGATCACGTGCGGCGGCGTTGACACGAGGGCCGACCTCAACGCCTGGTACAAGGGGCTGGGCGTTGTGCCGCAGGAGGTCTTCCTCCTCGACGACACGCTTGAAGCCAACATCACCCTCGGCGCGCGTCACACGGACTCCCAGCTGCTCGACGAGGCCGTCCGCCTCGCTCAGCTCGGCCCCGTGATCGCGGATCTCCCGGAGGGACTCGGAACCCGCCTCGGTGAACGCGGCGTGAGGCTCTCCGGAGGCCAGAGGCAGCGGGTCGGGATTGCACGTGCCCTGTACCGGCGGCCCAAAGTCCTGGTCCTCGACGAGGCGACGTCCGCATTGGACGGCGCAACGGAGTACCGGATCACGGAAACCGTCGAACGCCTGAGCGGGACCATGACGGTCATCGTGGTTGCGCATCGGCTCTCTACCGTCCGCCACGCCGACAAGATCGTCTTCCTCTCCTCTGGCTCTGTCACCGCACAGGGCACCTTCGAAGAAGTGCGCGCGCTGAGTCCGGAATTCTCGGAGCTCGTCTCCTTGGGGCAGGTGTGAAGGTGGCATCAACGGGTCCGGGAGCGCTCCGGACAGACACTCCATGCCCACAGGGGAGACGCGACGGCCCTCGGGTCTCCGTGGTGATTCCCCACTACGGCGAGGCGGCACCCACCCTGCGGCTTGTCGCAGCCCTGAGAGCTCAGGAGCCTACGCGCCCGGAACGGATCATCGTGAGCGACGACGCCTCGCCGGCTCCCTTTCCTCCAACCGCGGGTGTCGAGGTTGTCCGCCGCACTAAGAACGGAGGCTTCGGCAGCGCCGTCAATTCGGGGATGGAACTCGTCGAGACGCCGTTGGCGCTCGTGCTCAACAGCGACCTCACTGTGGGGCCCACCTTCGTGCACGATCTCGTCGCCGCCGCGATGCCCTGGCAGCCCGCCGTCGTCAGCCCACAGCTGCACGATCCCAGCGGCGTCCCCCAATGGGTCGGGCGCCATTTCCCGACCGTCGCCCACCAGACCGCAGAGTGGCTCACTCCTCTCGCCCGCTTCCGGCATTTCACCGCCGTCCACGAAGCGGTCGGGCACAACTCCAACTGTGTGGACGGCACGGTTGTCCCCGTCGACTGGGTTGTCGGCGCAGCCATGCTGCTGCCGGTTGACGAGTTCCGCGCAGTTGGCGGATTCGACGAGACCTTCTTCATGAACGCCGAGGAGGTCGACCTCCAGCGGCGCCTTCGCGCCCGGGGCGTGCTGTCGGTGTTCGTCGGCACCGTCACAGCCCTGCACGCGGGCGGCGCTTCCTCCGACCCAGCCCTCCGGCGTCAGTGGCTCGTTGCCGGGCGCCAGATGTACGCCCGGAAGTGGGGTAGTGAACGCAGGCTCCAAGCGGCCCTTGCCGTGGCCTCGGTCGCCAATGCCGCGGCCAACGCCGTCCGACAGCTCATGGGCCGGGATGTGAGCGCACTCGGCACCCTTCGCCGCGAACTCGCATATCTTGCTCGGAAGGAAGCATGAGAAGCCGTCTGCTCCTTCTGGTCACCCCGGCATTCCACGGCTACCACCGTTCGATTGCCCGGGCCTTCGCAGGCCGGGCCTACGACGTTGTGACCCACTGCTACGACGCGTTCGAAACGTTCGCCGACAAGCTCCGCAACAAGGCATGCTTCGAACTCCCCGCTCGGTTCGGACGTGAAGAAAGCGGCCAAGCCGAGGCATGGGCAACGCGCCGCGCCCTTGCTGTCCTTCGCGAGGTGCGGCCCGACCGCGTCGTGGTGATAAAAGGTGACACCCTTGGCGCTGAGTTCTGGCAGGAACTCGACCGGCGCAGCATTCCCCGCATCCTCTGGCTCTACGACGACCTGGCGCGCCACCGTTACACAGAAGCGTTCCTCCGGGGTGTCGGGCCGGTCGTCACGTATGCCCGAGCCGAGGCTCGGCAACTGTCCGAGCGCGGCATCGCGTCGACGTTCGTGCCCAATGCCTTCGATCCTGAGCTCGCCTTGCCGTCGCCCCGGCGCAATGGGGAGGTTGTGTTTGTCGGGGCCCGCTATCCCAATCGGGTGGACTTGCTCACGCAGCTATCGGAGGCGGGTGTCCCGGTGAGGGCGTACGGGCGTCAGTGGTCCCATCACCCTTTCGACCGACTGCGCACGTGGGAGCTCGTGCGGCCCTCCGTTCCCTCCGAACGCGACATTCCCCTCGACCGCGCCTACGCCGTCCAAGCCGAGGCTGCGGCCGCTGTGAATATTCACGGCCCCCAAGCCGGCTTGGCCATGCGGACGTTCGAGGTCCCGGGGATGGGCGGACTTCAGCTCGCAGACCGTCCGGACATCGGCGAGTTCTACGACATAGGCAAGGAAACCCTCGTCTTCGAGTCAGCCGCCGAGCTCGTGGAACTGGCCACGCGCGCACAGCGCGACCGCGTCTGGTCCGAACGCATCCGCGAGGCCGGGCGCCGTCGAAGCCTCGCCAAGCACACTTTCGCCCACCGGGTCGCCGAGGTGGATGCGCTGTGGGCGTGACGGGGCAGGGACTCCTCTTCCCGCGCGACATCGAGGCTTGGCACGCGTGGCAGGGGCGCCAGCGCGGGCTTCAGGGCATCCGTGCGGCCTTCTTCCGCCAGACCCCGGCCAGCCTGTGGCTCGCGCTTCGCGGGACGGCTCCGGCGGTCCTGATCGGCCTCGACGCCGAGACTCCAACCCAATTGGCGTCCCTCGTTCGTCCGCTTGCGCTGCTCCCCGATCTCGATGCGGCTGTGCTCATGCCTGCACGACGTCCGGGCGTCCTCCCCGGAGGCGGTTGGCGCTGGCTAGAGGTGACTTCGGTCGCCACCCGCAGGCCCGACAGCGGCGCGGCCTGCGCTGACGCGCGCGAAGCACCAGCCGTCTTGGGCTCTGTCCGGGCGGTGGTGACGGTCGGTCACTTCTTGCGCGCCGGCGCCCTGGCCAACCACTGGGCGGGGCATCTGGGAGCGGAAAGGGTCGTCGTCCAGCACGGTCTCCTCACCCCGCACGCACCCCCCTTGCCGCCGGAATCGCGTTTCCTCGCCTTCACCGACCAGGACGGCGAGTTCGCGGCTGCGGGACGAGACGACGTCGTGTATTCGAGCATCGGCTCCCAACTCCTGTGGACGGCCGGGAACGATCGGTCGAGGTCGATGCCGTGTGAAGGGCAGCGACCGTTGTACCTCGGGCAGCTTCATGGGGCGGAGCTTCCGCGCGGCATCAAACGCCGAGTTGCCGCGGACTTCTGCCGCGCAACGGGGGCGGTGTATCGGCCGCATCCTGCGGAGACCGATCTCGCGTCCCGCGCCCAGCACGCGCGGTGGGAGAGGCTCGGCATCATCGTCGACCGTTCCGGACGACCGCTCCGTGAGCTCGGACACCCAGTCGTCTCGGCCTTCTCGACGGGAGTGCTGGAGGCCGCGGCGAGAGGCATACCCGCGTGGGTCGTCTTCCCGGAAGCACCTCGCTGGCTCATCGAATTCTGGGACCGCTATTCGATGCGCCGTTGGGGCGGGCCGCCCACCGCGCCTCCGCCCAGGGCGCCACGCGAACCAGCCTCCGCCGTCGCCGATCATCTCGACCAGTTCATACGGGACCGCCTCCGGCCCGCGTCCGGGAACGGGCCATCCACAGCACAGCATCCAGGGGGAAGAAGTTGACCATACTCTGCGTGATACCGGCCCGAGGCGGTTCGAAGGGCGTCCGCCGAAAGAACGTCCGCGCCGTCGCGGGCAAGCCGCTCGTCGTCTGGACCATCGAACAGGCCCTGCGCGCCCGCCCACGCCTCGACGTCCTCGTGTCCACGGACGACGAGGAGATCGCTCAGATCGCCCGCGAGGCAGGGGCCGACGTGCCCTTCATTCGACCAGCGGCTCTGGCACGGGACGAGACTCCGACCGAGCCGGTAGTCCGGCACGCTATAGCCGCCCGTACTCAGCAGGGTCGACGCCCTGACGCCGTCATGCTGCTCCAGGCGACATCACCCGTGCGCTTCCCAGGGACCTTGGACCGCGCGGTCGCGGAGTTCGAGGCGAGCGGCGTCGACTCACTGGTCGGAGTCGTGCCGCAGCCGCCTTTTCTCTGGCTGTCCGGCGAGGTGCCTTTCGCGGCATACGACCCAGCCCACCGTCCCCGGAGGCAAGAGCTCGACGCATCGGGCTACGTGTACCGCGAAACCGGATCCCTATACCTCACCCGCACCGGGATCTACGAGCTGGGCGGCCACCGCGTCGGGGGCCATGCGGGCCTCTTCATCATGGACGAGCGCGAAGGCCTCGACGTGGACACCGAGTTGGACCTGCTCATCGCCGGACACCAGCTCGAGTGGCTCGGCGACGCGCTCGTCGGCAAGGACCCAGAGCTGTGATCATCGAGCGGAACATCGCCCCCTATGTCGTCTTCGCGGAGGCCCCGATTCTGTCAGCGCTGGCGAAGATCACCGCCAATCAGGCGCGGATCGCCTTCTGCGTCGACGAGCACGGGGTGCTTCGAGGCTCCCTCTCCGACGGTGACTTCCGCCGATGGATCGTCGAGAACCCGACGGCAGAGCTGGACGTTGCGGCCATCGCCGTAGCAAACCCAGCAGTGCGCAGTGCCGCCGCCGGGACTCCGATCAATGCCCTCGGCACCCTCATGGGGCCGCAGATCCTCCACCTCCCACTCGTCGACGAACGGGGCCGCCTCGTGGCCATCGCTGTGGACCGCCCCGACGTCCTGACGATCGGAAAGCGGGAGATCGGGGCTGGCCATCCGGCCTTTGTGATTGCCGAAATCGGGAACAACCACAACGGGTCCGTCGACCTCGCCTGTCGCCTCGTGGACCTTGCCGCGGAAGCGGGAGCCGACGCCGTCAAGTTCCAGCTGCGCGATCTCGACGCGCTCTACCGTCAGGCCGGTGGCTCGAAGGCGGGGGAAGACCTCGGCGCCCAGTACACCCTCGACATCCTTTCACGGTTCTCGCTGCCTGCCCCGAAGCTGTTCGACGTCTTCGACCACTGCCGCGACCGCGGCGTCGACGTCATGTGCACTCCCTGGGACGCACCGAGCGTGACCGCACTCGTGGACTACGGCATCCCGGCACTCAAGATCGCCTCGGCCGACCTGACCAACCACGGGCTTCTACGAGACGCTGCGTCGTCGGGACTGCCCCTTGTGCTGAGCACCGGAATGTCCCGGGAAGACGAGATCCGAGAGTCCGCCTCCCTTGTGCGCGGGCTTGGCGCGAGCTTCGCCCTGCTCCACTGCCAGTCCTCGTACCCGGCGCCCTTCAAGGACGTGAACCTCGCCTATATGGATCGGCTCGCCGAGATAGGCCAGTGCATCGTCGGCTACTCAGGCCATGAGCGCGGATATCACGTGCCGGTTGCGGCTGTGGCCCGTGGAGCAAAGATCATCGAGAAGCACTTCACGCTCGACGTCTCGATGGAGGGCAACGACCACAAGGTCTCGCTCCTCCCGCACGAATTCGCCGAGATGGTCCGTTGGATCAGGGATGCTGAAGAGTCGATCGGGGAGAACGTCCCCCGGGAGGTCTCGACGGGCGAGCTCATGAACCGGGTGAATCTCGCGAAATCACTCGTGGCGGCCAGCCCACTCTCCGCAGGCCACATCGTCCAGGAGTCGGATGTCGACATCAAGAGCCCCGGTCGCGGCCTCCAGCCCAACGTTCTCCCGCGCCTGCTCGGCCGGACACTCCGGCGGGACGTAGCGCAGGGCGACTTCTTCTACCGGGGCGACCTCGACGACGTCGTGCCCACCGGACGCGACTTCCGCTTCCGCCGCCCCTGGGGCCTCCCAGTCCGCTACCACGATCACAGAGACCTCACCCGCGACTGCGCCCCCGACTTCCTCGAGTTCCACCTCTCCTACAACGACCTCGAAGTCGACGTCGAGTCCGTCTTCGCCGAACCACTGGACATGCGCTTCACGACCCATCTGCCCGATCTCTTCGCGGGGGACTTCCTCGTGGACCTCGCATCGCCCGACCGAGACATCTGGGAGCGGTCCATCGCGGAGGTCCAGCGAACCATCGGCGTCACGCGATTGCTCACAAGGTGGTTCCGCGAGGACGAGCCGATCCTCGTGGTCACGATGGGCGGGTTCACGCGAGACGGCCACATCCCCTCCGAACGAAGGGCGGGGATGTACGAGCGGATAGCCGACGCGCTGGGCCGGCTCGACACCACGGGCGTGCGGCTCGCGGCACAGACCCTGCCTCCGTACCCGTGGCTCATGGGTGGCCAGCAATTCCACAACCTGTTCCTCGATCCGATGGACACGGCCCAGTTCGCGGCCGCGACTGGAACCGGACTGTGCCTCGACGTCTCACATACGAAGCTCGCCGCCAACCATCTCGGCATCTCATTCTCCGAGACTGTCGAGCTCCTGGCCCCCCATACGATCCACCTCCACCTCGTCGACGCGAAGGGTGTCGACGGCGAGGGAGTCCAGATCGGCGAAGGTGAGGTCGACTGGGCGGCGCTCGCGGCACAGCTCGACCGGCTCGCGCCCGGAATCGGGTTCATACCCGAGATCTGGCAGGGTCATGTCAACAGCGGCGAGGGGTTCTGGACTGCGCTCGAGAGGCTTGAGCGATGGTTCTGAGCGTGCGGAGTCGGTCGGCGCCCCTTGGCGACCACCCGACGGCGCTCTGGGTAGTGCCGGTCGCCGACCTCGCCGGGGTGGCTCGGCACGTCATCGATGTAGCCGAGGTTGGCCTGCCCGGCTGGCGGCTCGTCGTTCTGTGCCCTGAGGGTCCCCTCGCCGAGCGCTTGCGGTGTGCAGGGACCGCCGTACACGCCCCGGATTTCGGTCCCTCGGCCGGGCTGCTCACCTCAGTGACCGCTCTGCGCCGTGCCATTCGCGCCCTCCGGCCGGACATCGTGCACGCGCACCTCGCCTATGCCGACATCACGGCTGCCCTGGCGACAAGGGGCTCGGGAGTGCTGCTTGCGACGACGGAACACGGGATCTCAGCGGACGACAGCGTGTATCACCGGGCTGCATGGCGCTCCCAGGCAATGGCAATGGTCCATGGAAGCCGGTTCGCCGCCACGGACGTTGCGATCGCTGTGTCCCAAGCGACCCGGGCGACAATGCTCGAGAAGTGGTCCGGGAGATCCGAGATCACCGTGATCCCGAATGGCGTCGACCGGCCAGCCATGGGTACACCGGCCCGCGCCCGGCAGGCCGTGTCGTCGGCGGCCTCCACGGCGCCCACGGCCGAGGGGGACGGGCTGCGCGTACTCTCGCTGGCCCGCCTCTCGCGCGAGAAGCGCCTCCCAGACCTCCTGCGGGCGTTTGCCGAGCTCCGGCGCATCGATCCGCGCGCGACGCTCACGCTTGCCGGGGAGGGGCCTGAACGGGCGCCCATTCAGGCGGCGGTCCGCGCGATGGGCCTCACGGATGCGGTGGACCTCCCGGGCTTCCTCGAACCCGTGAGTGCCATGGCAAGGGCAGACGTGCTGGTTCAGCTCTCGGTCTGGGAGAACTGCTCCTACACACTTCTCGACGCCGTCACGGCGGGTCTGGGCGTTGTGGCCACGCCCGTAGGCGGCAACCCGGAGATCCTCCCGGAGGGGTGCCTTGTCACCGCCGAGGATCCTCACGGCGTGGCCGAGGCCATCGTCCGGCAGAAGGACGACGACGACCGCCCGTCCCTTCCCCTCGGCTGGCCGACGAGGCAGGAGATGGCCGCCCGAATTGTGGAAGCCTACGGACGGGGTGGCGCGACGTGACTTCATGGCCTGCCCCTGCGCTGCCCGGACCTGCGCTGCCCGGACCTGCGCTGCCCGGACCTGCGCTGCCCGGACCTGCGCTGCCTGCCCCTGCGCTGCCCGGACCTGCGCTGCCCGGACCTGCGCTGCCTGCCCCTGCGCTGCCCGGACCTGCGCCGTGTCGGGCGGTCGGCGGAAGAGGGCGCCGCCGAACAGGCGAGAGCGGGACGCCGGGTACCGGGACCTCGACGTTTCTGGCGTTCCTGTGTGCGGCCGGCTTCGTCGTGGGCGGGCTCGAGGTGCCGGGGCTCGGCTTCCCCGTCGACTCCGTCGCGACAGGGCTGGCGGTCCTCGTGGGACTCGGCTCCAGGCCGAACGGTGCACCGCTTCCCCGGTGGATGCCGGTCCTAGCCTTCGCGGGCGTCCTGTGGATCGGTGCAGTCTCGATCGCGCTCGGCAGCCCGGATGTCAGGCGGCTGAGCCATCTAGCCCTCGACGCGGCCGCGATCGTCGTCGTCGCAGCCGGCCGCCTCGACCGCGCGGCCCTGGGGCGCGGCCTCGCGTTCGGAATGGTGGTCGGGGTGGCCTGGGGGACGGTGACATTCAAGGAGAGCACCTACGTCAATCGCCTCACGGGGATCTTCGGCGACCCGAACACGGCCGGGCTGATCATTGTCACGTGCGCGGGCCTCGCTCTTCCGGTGCTGCGCAGGGGAGTGAGCAAACTCGTCGTGGCCGGGGCCGCGCTTGCAGGGGTCCTGCTCACGGATTCGCGCACCACACTCCTCGCCGCATGCGCCATGATCGTCTGGATCGTGATGGCCCGGCTGCGCTTCAACCCGTGGATTGCCTTGGGCTTCCTCGCGGTCGGCACGCTCTGGGTCGTCAATGCCACGCGTCAGGGCCTCGGAGCTGACGCCTTCGCCGGACGGGCTGGGTCCGACGCACTGAGGGCCCGCATCGACGAGGCCGCGCTCGCGGACGTGGAGTCGAGTCCATGGTTCGGCCACGGTGCCGGGACAGCCCGCGCCGTCGTCGACGGGCTCTCGTTCTTCTACCACAGCTCCTATCTCTCGGTGCGGACGGAAGGCGGATGGATCGCGTTCATGCTCGTCGTCGGCCTTCTCCTCGCGACGTTCGCGGTCCTCGTCAGGCTCCGTCCCCGGCGTGTCCCGCTGTACGAAGCGAGCCTCATCGGGATCGCGGTGTGTGCGATCAATCTCGGTGAGGTGCTTATGACCGTGTCGTCCGCGGTCGCGGTGGGCATTTCGATGCAGTATGCGGCTATCACCCAATTTCCGCGGTCCGGCCCGGCGGCCGTTCCCTCGGTAGAGACTCAGCGTTCAGGAGGAATGGGACATGACGCACATCGTTCTCGCGGCCAACAACGGTGAGATTGGCGGAGGGGAGGTCATGCTCCTCGGGATCGCCGAGGTCCTCAGGGAAATCGGGGTCGACGTGCTCGTGCTCGGCCCGGAACACCCGGGAGGCCTCATTGCAGCTGCGCGAGAGCGCGGCTTCAACGTCGATGCGCTCCCGTGCCGAGGGCGGGCCGAGTACATGCTGGCGCTCCGGCGCTGGCGGAAGGCGCACCCCGAAGGGGTCCTCTGGTGCAACGGACTCATCCCTTCCGCGGCGACCGCGGGGATGCCGCAGCGAATAGTCCACCTCCATCAGCTCCCGCTGGGGCCGCAGCAGCTCATCGTTTCCGCTGCTCGCGTCAGGGCTCTGGCGACCCTCGTTCCATCCCAATTCATGGCCTCGAAGGTGCGAGGCGCGCGGGTGCTCGCGAACTGGTCCCCGGAACTCGAACGGGTGCTCGTTCCGCGGGGGAACGGTCCCGTCCGCCTCGGCTTCCTTGGGCGGCCGTCCGAGGCGAAGGGCATCCCGGTCCTGGCCGACGCTATGGCGCGCCTCCGGCACCGCGCTCCGCTCCGCTACTTCCTCCGAATCGCCGGTGAGCCGCGGTTTGTCGACGCCCGAGAGCGGGTCGTGGTCGAAGGCCGCATCCGGTCCCTCGGGCGCTCAGTCCAAGAACTCGGATGGATGGTCGCGGACGAGTTCTTCGGCACGATCGACATCCTGGTGGTGCCGTCCGTCCGCGACGAGTCGTTCGGACTTGTGGTCACGGAGGCCATGTCCGCGCGTGTTCCCGTCGTCGTGACCGATGCGGGCGCCCTGCCGGAGGTAGTAGGCCACGAGCACCCCTGGATCGCCCGCGCCGGCGACGCCGACTCCCTTGCAGACGTTATCGCTGCGGCGGCCACCGCGCTGCCGGCGGACGACGTCGTCGAACGCGCCCACAGGCGCTGGGTGGAGCTGTTCTCACCGGAGGTGGGTCGCGAGTCGGTCAGGAGCCTTCTGTCCGCGCTCGGGCTCGCGCCCGAGGAGAAGCGGGTCGAGCAAGCGGGGAGCACACCATGAACAAGCCAGCGGCGTCCGTGATCATCCCGACGCGCGGGGGTGCCGGGCGGCTGCCGGTCCTGCTCGCCGCGCTCGCGGCCCAGGACACGGAGGACTTCGAGGTGGTCCCCGTGGTTGACGGGGACGTCGATGGGAGTGAGGACGTCCTCCGCCGCTGGTCCGGGCAGCTGCCTTTGAAACCGGTCGTGCTCCCGCAGAATCGCGGCCGCGCGGCCGCTCTCAACGCAGGAGCCGAGGCGGCGGCCGGGCGCGTCCTCGTCCGCTGCGACGACGACCTAGAACCGCGCGCGAACTTCATCTCGGGGCACCTTGCCCGGCACGCGGCAGAGGCGTGCGGTGTGGTGGGCCTGACGACCAATGCCTTCCCAGACACCCCCTACGCGAGGGCGTACGGGCGCAAGGCCGATGCCCGAGCCATCGCCGCTGCGCTCGCGCTCCCTGCCCACCGGACCTGGCGGCTCTGGTCAGCCAACGTCTCGGTCCCTGCCTCCCTCCACAGACAGCTCCGCGGCTATGACGGGCGCTACCGCCGATACGGCTGGGAAGACGTCGACTTCGGCTATCGCCTGCACCGAGCCGGCCTTCCGGTTGTAGTCGCCCCCGAACTCATGGCGGTCCACCACGGCGCTTCGACGACGACGGCGGCACGCGCCGTTCGAGCGCTGCACTCAGGCGCCGCACGCGAGACGTTCGTGACCGTGCACGGCGAGGCCGCCATTCGGGAGTTCGACGGCAGTCGGTCGCGGGCCTCCCGCAGCCTGTGGGACAGGCTCGTTCGGGGCGCGAGCGCGGTCGCCACCGAGCGGACGCTGCGTGCCTACGGGACGCTCGCCGACGTGGCGGTTCGCGCCCTGCCTGCGGGCGTAGGGGAGAAGCTCATCGCGCTCGCCGTCGAATCGGCCGGGACCGCGGGCGTCAGGTATCCCGAGCGGGCGCGGGGGAGCTTCTAACGCCGCAGCAAGCACCGGTCGTCGCCTCGGGGCGATCGCAGGATCCGGTGGGGGAGACACGTTTTGGCCGATGGGGGAGATACGTTTTGGGGGACACCAGACCTGTCGTGGCAATCGCCCACGACTACCTCACGCAGCGCGGCGGGGCCGAGCGCGTCGTGCTCGCGATTCACAGGGCGTTTCCTGAGGCGACGATCTATACGACGCTCTACGATCCGGACGGTACGTATCCGGAGTTCCGCACGGCCCGGATTGTGACGTCCCGGCTCAATCGCTTCGGAGCGCTGCGGAGGCATCATCGGGCGGCCCTCCCCTTGCTCGCGCCCGCGGCCAGCGCGCTCACCGTGCCAGCCGACGTCGTCATCGCCTCGACGAGCGGCTGGGCGCACGGCTTCCGCACGGAGGGGCGCGTTCTTGCCTACTGCCATTCGCCAGCCCGTTGGCTGTATCTCGCCGAGCAGTACCTCGGCAGCGCGGCGAGTCGGGGCGCGCGCGGGGTTGCCCTCGCGGCCCTCAGGCCGCATCTCGTGCGCTGGGATCGGCGGGCGGCATGGGGTGCGGACCGCTACCTCGCGAACTCGAGCGTGGTCCGTGAGCGGATCGCCCGGGTCTACGGCGTCGAAGCGGACATCCTTCACCCCCCACACAGCGTCGATGTGACAGCTACGCGGGATCCCGTGCCCGAACTCGAGGATTTCGTGGGCGACGGGGGCCACTTCCTGCTCGTGTCGCGCCTCCTCCCGTACAAGAACGTCGACCGGGCCGTCGAGGCCTTCCGCGGACTGGACGAGCGTCTGCTGGTGGTAGGCAGCGGGCCGCTCGCTCGGGCTCTCGAAGCCGCACGGCCCCCGAATGTCCGGTTTGCGGGGCTCGTCACAGACGCCCAGGTCCGGTGGGCGTACGCCTCCGCGACGGCCCTCGTCGCTCCGTCCCACGAGGACTTCGGAATCACGCCCCTCGAGGCGGGAGCTTGGGGGAAGCCCACGATCGCGCTTCGCGCCGGCGGCTATCTCGACACGATCTCCGAGGGCGTCACCGGACACTTCATCGAGCGGCCGACGGCGGAGGCCATCCGGGCCGGCGTCGTCGCCGTCCGCGAGCGGGACTGGGACGCCTCGGCCATCCGGGAGCACGTCGGCCGGTTCTCCGAGGAACGGTTCGGCACACGGCTCGCTGCCGAAGTCGCCGCTCTCGCTGGAACCTAGCCGCTCCGGCGACGACCCAGCACGGACCGCACGACGTCGGCCGCCTTCGATCGGAGCTCTTGGGCGTAGTCGTATGTCCGCGGCTCGCGGAGGAGCTTCATCCGCAGGTGGTCCCGGTTGACGGACAGGAGCGAGCGGAGGAGTTCCCAGCGCTCTGCCGAGCCGCGCGAGGCGCGCCAGCGGGCCCGGAAGAGCTCGACACGGGACCCGCCGCGCGAGATCACTTCCCAGACGCCGCGCTCGGGGTGCCCCCGCCACTCGTCGAGCTGACCCGTGGCGGCGGCCCAGCTGACACCTGCGCCGAGCGTGCGGGCCACGCCCTCAAGCTCCTCCCACTTCTCGGAACCGACCGCCTCGCGCACCGACTGGACGTCGGCGCTGCCTCGGAGCGGGTCACGGGCGGCGTGGAGGACGATCAGGAGGGCCTGGTCGTCGAGGGCCGGAACCCGGCAGGGCCAGGCGGCGATGACCCACTCCCGGCGCCGGTCCCAGAGGCGTTCGAAGAAGACCTCGGGGGCGATGCCGATGCCGGGAAAGCTGCGGTGGACGTCGACGTGGCCCCAGTGCTCGCTCCAGAGCGTCATGGCGTGGTGGAAGACCGAGCCGCTGCGGAACGTCGTCGTGACCTCCCACCCGTGGGCCACGAGCGTTTCGGCGAGCCGGGCTGCGTGCGCGGGCCGCACGAGGACGTCGACGTCGGTGCTCGCCCGCCCGGCGGGGTAGAGGCCGGGTTCGGCGGCGTAGCCCTTGATGTGCAGGAGGTCGATCCCGGCTTCGGCCGTGAGCCATTCGACGAGTGCGTGGCCGAGCTGGATCCGGTCGCCCAGCGGCAGATCGGCCAACGGCGCATCCGGATGCGGATGCGTTCGTGTCTCAAGTCCCCCCACGGTTCCATCATTCTGGCAGGCAGGGACGAAGGCAAACGGCTAGGGGCGTCCGTTCACCGCGGAGATCGAGAGCGAGACCCAGCGCGTGAAGTCCATCACGGTCTGGGTGGTGGTCGGCGCGTCGGTGGAAACCCCGCGGAAGAACCGCCAGAGGTTGCGGTGGACCCCTGACCCCACCGCGTGGCCGCGGCCGAACGTCCCGTCCAGACCGCGCGCGTCCCGATCCCAGTCGATCATCGTGTATTCGACCGCGTTCGTCCCCTCCACGGGACGGCTCAGGATGACGATCCGCTGATCGGGGGAGATGGCGCGGACGTTGAAGGGTTTCGGACCGGTGTCACGGAACGTGACCTTGTCCCCAAGCGCGAGGCTCCGGAAGCCCATGGTGACCCCTAACAACTGCATCCCCGCTTGCATCCGCGCTGAGTTATGAGCACCAGTGTAAGCGGTTGCGCAAAGGGAATGTCATGGCTGTTACTGAAGCTTCACGGATGTGACGGGCCCGTGCGGCGGCGCCGCGGCGGAGGCGAAAGGCCTGCGGCACGGACCGGCTTCCGCTCGCCCCGCAAGCGTCGGTGCCGTGGGATAGTGTCGCTCCATGGAACAGGAGCCCTACGGGGCGCATCTGGCCGAGGGGGGAACGCGCTTTGTGCTGGCGACGGCGCCAGAGGCGGAGCGCGTCGAGGTCTGCCTGGTCGGCGACGACGGCGTGCAGACCTGCGCGGACTTGGCGCGGCTAGGCGAGGCCGACGGCGCGGTCCGCTGGGAGGGCGACGTCCCGGGAGTCGGCGAAGGCCAGCTCTATGGCTACCGCGTGCACGGCCCCTGGGAGCCCGAGCGGGGCCTGCGGTTCAACCCTGCAAAGCTGCTCCTGGACCCCTACGCGCTCTCCGCCGCGGGGACCCTCGGGGGCGAGCAGGAGCTCCACGGCCACGACCTCGGCGATGCGGAGAAGAAGGACACCTCGCACTCGCTCGGACGGGCCATGCTCTCCGTTGTCTGCGACCACCGCAACTACGACTGGGAGGGCGACCGCCCGCCACGGCGCCCGTACCACGAGACCGTGGTCTACGAAGCCCACGTGAAGGGCCTCACCGAGCTGCATCCCGAGGTTCCCGAGGACCTCAGGGGTACCTTTCGGGGCGCGGCCCATCCGGCCGTCGTCGACCATCTGGTCTCCCTCGGCGTCACGGCCCTCGAGCTCATGCCGGTCCACCAGTTCATCGAGGACCCGGTCCTTGCCGGGAAGGGGCTCTCGAACTACTGGGGGTACAACAGCATCTGCTTCTTCGCGCCGCACAACGGCTACTCGTCAGACGGGCAGCAGTGCCAGCAGATCGCCGAGTTCAAAGACCTGGTCAAGGCCTACCATCGCGCCGGGATCGAGGTGATCCTCGACGTCGTCTACAACCACACGGGTGAGGGAAACGACCTCGGTCCCACGCTCTCGTTCCGTGGCATCGACAATGCCGCCTACTACCACCTCGTTCCGGGCGACGAGTCCCACTACATGGACTACACCGGCACGGGCAATACGCTCAACGTGGGGCACCCTCTGACGCTCCGTCTCGTCGTGGAATCGCTGCGGTACTGGGTCAGCGAGATGCACGTGGACGGATTCCGGTTCGACCTCGCGGCGTCGCTCGCGAGGGAGGCCGGCGATGTGGACATGGTCTCACCGTTCTTCGAACTCGTCGCCGCGGACCCAGTCCTCTCGCGGGTCAAGCTCATCGCAGAACCGTGGGACGTGGGGCCCGGCGGCTATCAGGTGGGCAACTTCCCGCCCCAGTGGGTCGAGTGGAACGGGAAGTTCCGTGACTGCGTGCGCGACTTCTGGCGAGGCGAGCCGGGGACTCTGCGGGAGCTCGCGACGCGGCTCTCAGGCTCGGCGGACCTCTACGAGGAGGAGGGGCGTCGGCCCTCCGCCTCCGTGAACTTCGTGACCGTCCACGACGGCTTCACGCTCCGTGACCTCGTCTCGTACAACCAGAAGCACAACGAGGCCAACGGCGAGGACAACCGCGACGGGACCGACGACAACCGATCGTGGAACTGCGGCGTCGAAGGCCCCACGGAGGACCCGCGCATCCTCGAGCTCCGCGCGCGCCAGCAGCGGAACCTGCTCCTCACCCTCATGCTGGCCCAAGGCGTCCCCATGCTCTCCCACGGAGACGAGCTCGGGCGGACGCAGGGCGGGAACAACAATGCCTACTGCCAGGACAACGAGACGACGTGGATCGATTGGGAGCACGCCGACGGCGAGCTCGTCGACTTCGTGCGACGCCTTGTGCGCCTGCGTCGAGAGCACCCCGTCTTCCGGCGCCGCAGCTTCTTCGACGGGACTCCTGTCGCGCCCGCGGAGGGCTATCCACTGCCCGACATCGTGTGGCTGGACGCCGATGGGACCACCATGGGCAGCGACGACTGGGACGAGGACTGGGCCAAGTCCCTTGCGTTCTTCCTCAACGGCAATGCGGTGCCCGGAGTGAACGGCGCGCCGCGCGACTCGGACATGCTCGTGATCCTCAACGCCTCCGACAACGAAGTCGACTACCTCATCCCTGCCGGCCACTTTCCCGACAAATGGACGACCATGCTCACGACGTGTAGTTCCGGGCTGGTGGGGGAAAGGACTGGTGCGGGGGAGCGCTTCGCAGTGCCCGCTCGCAGTTCAGTCGTGCTCGAGGCCGTCACGGAGTGAACGGCGGAAGATAACGGCGTCGTCACCACCCATCGCTATGATGCGAGGCACCGAGACCGGTGTGATCCATCACAGACAGAGGAGCTACATGGAGATCTGGCCCGGCACCCCCTACCCCTTGGGCGCGACGTTCGACGGAACGGGGACCAACTTTGCCCTGTTCAGCGAGGCCGCCAGCAAGGTGGAGCTGTGCCTCTTCGATGCCGACCGGAACGAGACGCGGGTCGAGCTCACCGAGGTGGACGGGTTCGTGTGGCACTGCTACCTCCCCGACATTCAGCCCGGACAGCTGTATGGCTACCGCGTGCACGGCGAGTACGACCCCAGCAAGGGGCTGCGCTGCAATCCGAACAAGCTCCTCCTCGACCCCTACGCGAAGGCCGTGCATGGGCAGCCCGAGTGGTCCCAGCCCCTCTTCTCGTACAACTTCGACGATCCGTCGAGCCGCAACGACGAGGACTCCGCGCCCTACATGATGCTCGGCGTGGTGACCAACCCGTTCTTCGACTGGGGTGCGGACGCCCAGCTGCGCATCCCGTACCACGACACGATCATCTACGAGGCCCACGTCAAGGGGCTCACCAAGCTGCATCCCGAGGTTCCCGAGACCCAGCGCGGAACGTACGCGGGCGTCGCGCACCCCGCCGTCATCGCCCACCTGAAGAAGCTCGGTGTGACGGCGCTCGAGCTCATGCCCGTCCACCAGTTCGTGGACGACAGCACGCTCCAGGAGAAGGGCCTGCACAACTACTGGGGATACAACAGCATCGGCTTCTTCGCGCCGCATGCGGGATACAGCTCGGCGGGCGACCTCGGCTCCCAGGTGCAGGAGTTCAAGGCGATGGTCCGCGCCCTGCACGAGGCGGACATCGAGGTGATCCTCGACGTCGTGTACAACCACACGGCAGAGGGCAACCACATGGGCCCCACCCTGTCCCTCAAGGGCATCGACAATGCGCGCTACTACCGCCTCGTCGAAGACGACCCGCAGTACTACATGGACTACACCGGCACAGGCAATTCGCTCAACGCCCGGCAGCCCCACTCCCTCCAGCTGCTCATGGACTCGCTCCGCTACTGGGTCACCGAGATGCATGTGGACGGCTTCCGCTTCGACCTCGCCTCGACGCTCGCCCGCGAGTTCTACGACGTGGACCGCCTCTCGAGCTTCTTCGAACTCATCCAGCAGGACCCCGTCGTCTCCCAGGTGAAGCTCATCGCCGAGCCGTGGGATGTGGGACCCGGCGGCTACCAGGTGGGCAACTTCCCGCCGCAATGGACCGAATGGAACGGCAAGTATCGGGACACGGTGCGCGACTTCTGGCGCGGCGAGCCGGCCACGCTCGGCGAGTTTGCTTCGCGGCTCACCGGATCGGCCGACCTGTACGAGCGTGACGGGCGCCGGCCTGTCGCATCCATCAACTTCGTCACAGCTCACGACGGCTTCACCCTCCGTGACCTCGTCTCCTACAACGAGAAGCACAATGAGGCCAACGGGGAGGACAACAACGACGGCGAGTCCCACAACCGTTCGTGGAACTGCGGCGCGGAAGGCCCCACGAAGGACGAGAAGGTCCTCGAACTGCGCGCCCGCCAGCAGCGGAACTTCCTCGCGACGATGTTCCTGTCTCAGGGCGTTCCCATGATCTGCCACGGAGACGAGCTCGGGCGCACGCAGCACGGCAACAACAACGCCTACTGCCAGGACTCGGAACTCACCTGGATCAACTGGGAGGCCATGGACGGTCCACTCGTCGAGTTCACGGCTGCCGTGGCGCACCTACGGGCAGAGCACCCCACGTTCCGTCGCAGCAAGTTCTTCATCGGCAAGCCCGTGCGGCAGGAAGAGGGCGACCGGCTGCCGGACATCGTGTGGCTCCGGCCGGACGGCGAGACCATGGTGCCCGAGGACTGGGACACCGCCTTCGGACGATCGGTCGCCGTGTTCCTCAACGGGAACGGGATCAACGGGGTCGACCGACGCGGGCAGGCGATTACCGATGCCCATTTCCTCCTGTACTTCAACGCGCACGACGGCGAGGTGACCTTCCGGGTTCCCTCCCGGAAGTACGCGCCGGGGTGGGATGTGCTCATCGACACGTCAGGTGCGCTTCCGCACGGCAAGCAGGTGCTTGCGGGTGCCGAGATCGGGATCGCGGCCAAGAGCCTCGCCGTGCTGCGCGCCCACGAGCCCGCGGCCACCGAGGCCGACCACTCCGTCGCGGCGTCGCTCGCGGCGCTCGCGGAGAGCGAGGGACGGTCTCCGGAGGATGCGGAGCCGGAGGATGCGGAGCCGGAGGAGACGGAGCCGCAGGAGACAGGGACCGAGCCCGCTTCGGCTGAAGAGGTGCCTGCTGACGAGGCCCCGGCTGAGGATGGCGGGGCGGCATCGGCAGAGGAAGGTGCCCCGGCGAAGGAGACCGAGGCGGTGCCGGAAGCCTCCGAGCGCCCCTCCAAGCAGAGGCGATCCAACCCCGGCCCGCGGAGGGGCAAGGACTGATATGCGTTACCCGTCGTCAACCTACCGACTGCAGATCCGCCCAGGCTTCACGCTCGACGACGCGGCGCGCCTCGTGCCGTACCTGCGCCGCCTCGGCGTGGGCTGGGTCTACCTCTCACCGATCCTCGCGGCCGTCCGAGGGTCCGAGCACGGCTACGACGTCGCCGATCCGACCCGAGTGGACCCCGAAAGGGGAGGGGAGGAGGGGCTCGCTCGGCTCGCCGCCGCGGCACACGAGGCGGACATGGGCGTTCTGGTCGACATCGTTCCGAACCATCTCGGCATCGATGTGCCGGAGCAGAACCCGTGGTGGTGGTCCCTCCTGCGGGAGGGACGGAACTCAAGGTTCGCCGAGGCCTTCGACGTCGACTGGGCGGCGGGGGACGGAAAGGTCCTCCTCCCGCTCCTGGGCTCGGAGGCAGACCTCGACACCCTCCGGCTCGAGGGCGACCGCCTGTACCTCGGCGAGATGGCGCTCCCCGTCGCGGAAGGCAGCGTGCGCGAGGGCGACACACCGAGGGACGTCGCGGAACGCCAGAACTATGAGCTCATCCCGTGGCGCGAGGGCGAGACCCGGCTCAACTACCGGCGGTTCTTCACGGTCACGAGCCTTGCTGGCGTCCGGGTCGAGGTGCCGTGGGTGTTCCACGCGGCCCATGCGGAGGTGCGCCGTTGGTTCGAGGAGGGTCTGGCGGATGGGCTCCGGATCGACCATCCTGACGGGCTCGCCGATCCCGTCGAGTACCTCGGGCGCCTGCGCGAGCTGACTGGGAACTCGTACACGGTCATCGAGAAGATCCTCGAGGCGGACGAGCGGCTCCCGTCCGTGTTCCCCTGCGAAGGCACCACGGGATACGACGCACTCGGCGTCGTCGACCGGCTCTTCGTGGACCCCGCTGGTGAGGGCCGTCTCAACGAGCTCGACGCAGCCCTCCGCCGTCGGAATGACGCGGAAGGGGCGGGCGCCGACGCAGGAGGTGCGGGCTACGACGTCGACACACAGGCGCGGATCGCCAAGAGGATGATCACCGCTGGGCCGCTCCGGGCGGAGATCCTGCGGCTCGCACGCCTCGTGCCTGCCGCAGCAGATGCGCACGGACTGGTGGAGGCGGGAGCGCTGCCTGCTCCCCTTGCGTCTCCGGACGAGGTGGCTGACTCGATCGCGGAGATCGCCGTCGCGTACCCGGTGTACCGCACGTATCTGCCGCACATTCCGGGCGAGGCGGACCTTGTGCGGGGGGCCTGCAAGGAAGCTGCGGATGAGCGTCCGGACCTTGCCGAGACCATCACGGTCCTCGAATCGCTCCTCACCGACCCAGCCACCGAACTCTGCATCCGGTTCCAGCAGACCACCGGAATGATCATGGCGAAGGGTGTCGAGGACACCGCGTTCTACCGCCTCTCACGGCTCGGAACCCTCACCGAGGTCGGAACGGATCCGGGACGCTTTGCGGTGAGCCTCGACGAGTTCCACGCGCGGATGGGCGAGCGGGAGGCATCGATCCCGCTCTCCATGACCACCCTCACCACGCACGACACGAAGCGCAGCGAGGACGCGCGTGCGCGCATCTCCGTCCTGGCCGAGGTGGCCGAGGAGTGGTCGCAGCTTCTCCCGCGCCTCCTCGAGCGCGCCGAGCTTCCCGACGGTTCGCTCGCCAATCTCGTCTGGCAGGCCATCGTCGGAGCGTGGCCCGCAGACGTCGAACGGCTCACGGGCTACGCGCTCAAAGCCGCTCGCGAGGGCGCGCTCCACACGACCTGGACGGACCCGAATTCAGAGTTCGAGGGACAGCTGGAGGCACTCGTCCGATCAGCAGTCTCGGATGATGAGACGCGGAATCTCGTCGAGGATTTCGTCGCAGGAATCGAACCGTACGCCGCGTCCAATGGACTGTCCGCCAAGCTGGTGCAGCTCGCGGGCCCCGGAGTACCCGACGTCTACCAGGGCACCGAGTTCTGGGACCGTTCCCTGACGGACCCCGACAATCGTCGGCCCGTGGACTTCGAAGCCCGGGACGCCGCCCTGGCGGGACTCGATGCCGCTGCGGCTGTACCGGCTCCGACCGCGCAGGAGGCGAAGCTGCTCGTCGTCTCCCGGACGCTCCGGCTTCGGCGGGACCGCCCCGAGCTCTTCGAGGGGTACGTCCCGCTCGAGGCGACCGGGCCAGCGGCGGAGCATGCGGTGGGATTCAGGCGGGGAGCGCGCGGGGCCGTCGTGCTCGCAACCCGCCTTCCGCGGGGGCTCGAGCAGCGCGGCGGCTGGGGGGACACGTCCGTCGTGCTTCCGTGGCCCGCCCGCAATGCATTCACGGGTGCTGTCCACGAGGCCGGCCGGCTGCCGCTCGCCGAGGTCCTGGCCGAGCTGCCCGTTGCCCTGCTTGTACCGGAGGAGGACTGATGACGGAACTGGGACAGGCTGGAGGCCGCATGGCCCATGAGCCGGGCGACGTGTGGGCGCCAGCAGCGAAAGAGGTTGAGCTCGTCCTCGGCGGCGATCGGCTTGAACTCGTCGAGCAGGACGACGGATGGCGGATCGTGCCGGAAGCCGAGAGGGCGCGTGTGCGTGCGGCGTTGGCGCGCGGCGAGCGGTACGGATTCGTCGTCGATGGCGAGGGGCCATTCCCGGACCCTCGCTCCCTCCGCCAGCCGGAGGGCGTCCACGAGCTCTCGGCCGGCTTCGATCCGTCCGCGCACGAATGGTCCGACGACGGCTGGCGTGGGCTCGACTTAGCCGGGTCGGTCGTCTACGAGCTTCATATCGGCACGTTCACACCTGAGGGAACCCTGGACGCTGCTGCCGAGCGGCTTCCGTACCTCGCCGACCTCGGCATCGGCTTCGTCGAGCTGCTGCCCGTCAACGCATTCAACGGGCCGTACAACTGGGGCTACGACGGCGTCCTGTGGTCGACCGTCCACGAGGGCTACGGCGGCCCCGCCGCCTACCAGCGCTTCGTCGACGCCGCGCACGCGCAGGGGATCGGCGTCATCCAGGACGTCGTCTACAACCATCTGGGACCGAGCGGGAACTATCTCCCGAAGTTCGGCCCGTACCTGCTCGAGGGCGGGAGCACGGTGTGGGGCGACTCGGTCAACCTCGACGGGCCGAAGTCAGACGAAGTGCGTTCATTCATCCTCGACAACGCCCGACTATGGCTCGAGGACTACCGGGTGGACGGGCTGCGGCTCGACGCCGTGCACGCGTTCGTCGACAGGCGCGCGGTCCATCTGCTCGAGGATCTCGCCGTACTCGCGGGGGACGTCGAGCAGCGGACGGGCCGCGCCAAGGTGCTCCTCGCGGAATCCGACCTCAACGACCCTCGCATCATCGCGCCCCGGGACCACGGCGGCTTCGGCGTGCATGGCCAGTGGAGCGACGACTACCACCACGCCGTGCACGTCGCGCTCACGGGCGAGGACGAGGGGTACTACTCCGACTTCTCGGACCCTGAGGCGCTTGCGAAGGTCCTCCGCGGCGGCTTCTACCACGACGGCACGTACTCGAGCTTCCGGGAGCGTTCGCACGGAAGGCAGATCGACGCCGACCGTGTGGTGCCCACCCAGCTCGTCGTGTGCAGCCAGAACCACGACCAGGTGGGCAACCGCGCTGCCGGCGATCGCCCAAGCGAGACCCTGGGCTACGACCACCTCGCGGTCGCGGCAGTCCTCGTCCTCGCCTCTCCCTTCACCCCCATGCTGTTCATGGGGGAGGAGTACGGTGCCCGGACACCCTGGCAGTTCTTCACCTCCCATCCTGAGCCGGAACTCGCCCGCGCAACGGCCGAAGGCAGGCTCAAGGAGTTCGAGAAGATGGGCTGGGATCCGTCGCTCGTCCCGGATCCGCAGGACCCCGAGACGCTCCGCCGCTCGATCCTCGACTGGAGCGAGGCGGAGACGGACGACGGCGCGCGGCTCCTCGAGCTGTACCGGCGGCTCATCGCCGTGCGCCGGGAACTTCCCGGGCTGTGGTCCGGCCGCTTTGACGAGACCGAGGTCGTGACAGGCGGTGGCGGCGGGGCCCGATGGATCGCATGGACCCGCCCCGGTGCTTCGGTGGCGGTCAGCCTCGGCCCCGGCTCCGCCGAGTTCAAGCTGCCCGCCAGTGCTGGCCGCCGCGTTGTCGTCTCGACGGACGAGGCGATCCGCGTGGACGGTGACATCGTTGCCTTCCCCGGTCCGGGCGCCGTCGTGCTCGGGGACTAGACAACCTGGGGGGGCGAGACCGACGCCCCGAACGCGAGAGGCCCCGTCCGGCAGCGCCGGACGGGGCCTCTCGTATGTCAGGGCACTACGCCCTGCGACGGTTCATGATGGCGCCCCAGATGAGGAGGACGATGATCGATCCGACGATGGCGGTAATCCACGTGCGGATCTCGAAGAAGGTGCCGATCGTGTTGAAGCCGAAGATCAGGCCACCGATGAGGCCTCCGAGCCAGGCGCCGACGACGCCGAGGATGAGAGTTGCGATCCAGCCGCCTCCCTGCCGACCGGGGAGGATGGCCTTTGCAATTGCCCCGGCGATCAGGCCGAGGATCAGAAATCCGATGAACCCCACGTTATTCTCCTTTGCTGGTGCGCGTTCGGTAGAACTACGTATTCCCCGCTGACTCAGTTGTTCTAACACCGTGAGTATACGGCCGTCACCGTTGCCATCGAGACGATGCCGAATCTTTATAGACTGGTGCACTGTGACCTACATCGCAGATTCGACCCGTTATCAGTCCATGCAGTACAACCGAGTTGGCCGAAGCGGTCTTCGGCTGCCGGCCATCTCCCTCGGGCTTTGGCACAACTTCGGCGACGACAAGAACTTCGAGGAGCAGCGCGCCATCCTCCGGCGCGCCTTTGACCTCGGCGTCACACATTTCGACCTCGCGAACAACTATGGCCCGCCTCCGGGCAGCGCAGAGTCAAACTTCGCCCGCCACCTGCGGGAAGACTTCCGGCCATACCGCGACGAGCTGATCATCTCCACCAAGGCCGGCTATTTCATGTGGGACGGGCCCTACGGCGAATGGGGATCCCGGAAATACCTGATCTCAAGCCTTGACCAATCGCTCAAGCGTATGGGCCTCGAGTACGTCGACATCTTCTACAGCCACCGCCCGGACCCGGACACTCCGCTCGAGGAGACGATGGGGGCGCTCGACTACGCCGTCCGCTCGGGCCGGGCGCTGTACGCGGGCATCTCGTCCTACTCGCCGCAGCAGACCCTCGAGGCCGCCCGGATCCTGCGCGACCTCGGCACGCCCCTGCTCATCCACCAGCCCAGGTACTCGATGGCGGACCGCTGGACCGAGCAGGGCAGCCCGAACCTCTACCAGGCCCTGGACGAGGTGGGCGCCGGATCGATCGTCTACTCGCCCCTCGCGCAGGGGCTCCTGACGAACCGCTACCTCCACGGCATCCCTGAGGACTCGCGCGCGGCGAAGGAGCAGTTCCTCAAGTCCTCGTCGATCACCGAGGACAAGGTCGAGATGGTCCGCGCTCTCGACGCGGTGGCCCGCGAACGCGGCCAGACGCTCGCCCAGATGGCGATCGCGTGGGTGCTGCGGCCCCAGCCCTCCGGCGCTTCCCCCGTGACCTCGGCCCTCATCGGGGCCTCCTCGGTGGGCCAGCTCGAGGACTCGCTCGGAGCGCTGAACGCGCCGGAGTTCCTCGACGAGGAGCTCGCGGAGATCGACCGGATCCTCGAGGGGCACTGACCGGGCGGCACTGACACGCCGCAATGAGGCGTTGGGTAGGATGAATTTGCTCTCCGGCGTCGGATGCATCCTCGCCGGTGCCAGTTGATCTGCAAGGAGAACCGTGTCTGAGAACCCGATCCGTGTTGCCATTGTCGGCGTGGGCAACTGCGCCGCCTCCCTCGTCCAGGGAGTGCACTACTACCGCGATGCGGACCCCGGGGAGACCGTCCCAGGCCTCATGCACGTCCAGTTCGGGCCGTACCACGTGAGCGATCTCGAGTTCGTTGCCGCGTTCGACGTCGATGGCAAGAAGGTTGGCATCGATCTTGCCGAGGCGATCGGCGCGAGCGAGAACAACACGATCAAGATCGCCGACGTTCCGCCGACCGGCGTCACCGTGCAGCGAGGCCACACTCTCGACGGGCTCGGCAAGTACTACCGAGAGACGATCGAGGAGTCGGACGCCGAGCCCGTGGACGTCGTGGCTGCGCTGCGCGAGGCAAAGGTCGACGTGCTGGTGTGCTACCTCCCCGTGGGCTCCGACCAGGCGGCGAAGTTCTACGCGCAGTGCGCGATCGACGCCCACGTCGCGTTCGTCAACGCCCTTCCGGTCTTCATTGCCGGCGTTCCCGAGTGGGCGCAGAAGTTCACCGAGGCCGGGGTGCCGGTCGTGGGCGACGACATCAAGAGCCAGATCGGCGCCACGATCACGCACCGCGTGCTCGCGAAGCTGTTCGAGGACCGCGGCGTCACCGTGGACCGCACGTACCAGCTCAACGTCGGCGGGAACATGGACTTCAAGAACATGCTCGAGCGTGAGCGGCTCCAGTCCAAGAAGATCTCGAAGACGCAGGCCGTGACGTCGAACGTCGAGGCCGAGCTGGCGCCGCGCGACGTCCACATCGGGCCGAGCGACTACGTCGAGTGGCTCGACGACCGCAAGTGGGCCTTCGTGCGCCTCGAGGGCCGCAACTTCGGCGATGCTCCCGTGTCGCTCGAGTACAAGCTCGAGGTGTGGGACTCGCCGAACTCGGCAGGTGTCATCATCGACGCCGTCCGCGCCGCGAAGATCGGCCTCGACCGCGGCATCGGGGGGCCGCTCGTCTCGCCGTCCGCGTACTTCATGAAGTCCCCGCCCGAGCAGCGCGCAGACGACATCGCGCGCGCCCAGGTCGAGGCGTTCATCCGCGGCGACGTCGAGCGCTAGACGAGACGGGCGCCTCAGCCGAGCGCGCCGTCGTCCCTCTCCTGACGAAAGGCCCCCGAGGCAGGCAAACTGCCCCGGGGGCCTTTCGTTGCGCTGCCCGAGCGACGCGCCTCGGCGCGTTCGGAACGAGGGTGCGGCTCAGAACAGGCCTTCGGGCCGTCCTTGCCCGTCGAGGCCCATGCGCAGGGCTCCGGGGCTCTTGGGAAGTCCGGGCATGGTCATGACGGTGCCGGTCACGGCAACGATGAACCCGGCGCCGGTCCGGGGCCGGAGCTCGCGGACGTGGACGGTGAACCCCTCGGGGGCGCCCAGGAGCGAGGGGTCGTCGGAGAGCGAATACTGGGTCTTCGCCATGCACACGGGCAGGGCGTCCCACCCGTTCTCCCGGATCTGGGCGAGCTGGCGCCGCGCGGCCTCGGAGAACTCGACGTCGGCACCGCCGTAGACCTCGCGGACGATCGTGCGGATCTTCTCCTCCACGGGCAGTTCGAGTGGGTAGAGCTGCCGGCAGGTCCCGGGCGCCGAGAGTGCCCCTAGGACCTCCTGCGCGAGGTCGTCGCCGCCGTCGTCCCCGCCGCCGCGGGCCCAGACGTCCGCGACCGCCGCCCGCACCCCGCCCTGGCGGCACCATGCGAGCACTGCGGCGAGCTCTTCGTCCGTGTCCGACACGAAGCGGTTCACCGCGACCACGGGCTCGAGCCCGAACTTCCGCACGGTCGCGATGTGCCGGGCAAGGTTGGGCATCCCCCGCTCGAGGGCGGCGACGTCCGGCTCGGAGAGCTGGTCCAGGGGGAGGCCTCCATGGTGCTTGAGGGCGCGCACCGTCGCGACGAGGACGACGGCGGAAGGCGCCACGTCCGCGCACCGCGCCTTGATGTCCACGAACTTCTCCGCGCCGAGGTCTGCCCCGAACCCGGCCTCCGTCACGACGATCTCGGCGAGTCGGCGCGCCGTCGTGGTGGCGATCACCGAATTGCACCCGTGCGCGATGTTCGCGAACGGGCCGCCGTGGACGAGCGCAGGCGTCCCGGCGATCGTCTGGACGAGATTCGGCTTGATCGCGTCCTTGAGGAGCATCGCCATGACGCCCTGCGCCCCGAGGTCCGCGACCGTGATGGGGCGCCTGTCGTACGTGTAGCCCAGTGTGATCCGCGCTAGCCGCTCGGTGAGGTCCCGAGGCGACGTGGCGAGGCAGAAGACCGCCATGACCTCGGAGGCCACCGTGATGTCGAAGCCGTCCTGCCGTGGCACGCCCTGTCCCGGGCCTCCGAGCCCGACGACGATCTCGCGCAGGCTCCGGTCGTTCATGTCCATGACGCGTCGGAACGTGATCCGGCGCGGGTCGATGCCCAGCTCATTGCCCTGGAAGATGTGGTTGTCGACAAGCGCGCACAGCGCGTTGTTGGCCGAGGTGATCGCATGGAAGTCGCCCGTGAAGTGGAGGTTGATGTCATCCATGGGCAGCACTTGGGACCGTCCGCCGCCCGTCGCTCCGCCCTTCATGCCGAGCACGGGGCCGAGGCTGGGTTCCCGGATGGCGATCATGGTGCGCCTGCCCGCCCTTGCGAGGGCGTCCGCGAGGCCTACAGTCAGCGTCGACTTGCCCTCGCCGGCGGGCGTGGGCGAGATGGCCGAGACGAGGACCACTTGGCCGAGCGTTCCAGGCGGCGGGAGCTGCGCGACGTCGATCTTCGCCTTGTAGCGGCCGTACGGTTCGACCGCCTCCTCTGGGATCCCGGCTGACTCGGCGATCTCTCCGATGGGGCGGAGGGTGGCGGCCCGCGCGATCTCGAGGTCGCTGGGCATCGCGGCCGTGGCGCTCATGAGCCTCACCCTACCGCTAGCCCGGCCCGTGGTCAGGTGGTTACAGGACGTGCCGTCGCGTGGGCCCGGACGGCCCGCCGGTACGCCGCGCGCGTCCCCTCGGCCGTCTGCTCCCAGCCGAAGCGCTGCGCATAGATCGACGCCGCCCGGCCCAGATCCGCGCGCGTGGACGGGTCGTCGTAGAGCTGCTCGAGGACATCGGCCCACACCGCGGGATCGTGGCCCCCCACCAGGAATCCCGTCCGCCCGTCGCACACCGCCTTCGGGAGACCGCCGACGCGAGCCGCAACGACTGGCGTCCCACAGGCCTGCGCCTCGAGCGCCACGAGCCCGAACGATTCCGAGAAGCTCGGCATCGCGACCACGTCGGCGGACCTGAACCACTCCGCGAGGACGGCGGCCGGGACCGGGGGCCGGCGGTGGACGACGCCGTCGAGCCCCTCCTCCCGGGCAAGCTCGTCGAGGTCCAGGCCGAGGGAACCGCTGGGGGCGCCGATGACGGTCACCGCGAGGGGGATGTCCGGACGACGACGCCGGAGCTCGCCCGCCGCCGCGACGAGGATCTGGGGTCCTTTGAGCCGCTGGAGCCGGCCCGCGAAAAGGATGTGGAACGTCGCCGCCGGCACCCCCGAGGCGACCCGTGAGCGTGAGCGGAAGGCCGGCCGGAAGATGCCCAGGTCCACGCCCGGGTTCACGATGTCGATGCGGTCCTCGTCGACGCCGTAGTGCCGCACGAGCTCGTCCCGCTCGGCCGCGGTGTTCGCGGTGAGCCACGTCGCGCCGTCGGCGATGAGCTGCTCCCCGCGCTCGCGCCACGTCGGCTCGGGCAGGTCGCCCGCGGCGAGGTGACGGTTCTTGACCCGCGCCATGGTGTGCATGGTGTGGACGAGCGGCACGTCCCATTCGGACGCGGCGTGGAGGCCTGCGAGGCCGGACACCCAATAGTGGCTGTGCACCACCCGCGGGCGGGGGAGGCCGTGCATCCGCCGGAGCACGCCCTCGGCGAACTCGTCCGCTATGGGCGGCATCTGCTCCTTCGCGAGCTGTCGGCGGGGGCCCGCCTCGACGTGGTGGACCCTGACGCCCCGGGCGAGGGCGACCGTGTCGGGCTGCAGGGGGTCGGTCGCGCGCGTGTAGATGTCGACGCCGAGGCCGTCCTCGGCGAGAGCGCGGGCGAGGTGGCTGATGTACACGTTCATGCCGCCGGCGTCGCCCGCTCCGGGCTGCTCGAGGGGTGACGTGTGGAGGCTGATCATCGCCACGCGGTCCTGGTGCTGCACGCTACAAGGCTACGGTTTCCTCGGCAGTGCCCCGCAGCTGTGACTCCGGGCGCGCGAATCCGAGCCGGCCGCTCCGAACGCCGCCGGTAGACTCGGGGGGTGACTTCCACGCCCGACCCTGCAGTACAACGCCTGCCCGAACGCGCCGCCGTCGTCGACCTCGAGGCTGTCCGGCACAACGTCCGCGTCGTGCGGACCGTCGCGGAGCCCGCGCGCGTCATGGCCGTCGTGAAGGCGGATGCCTACGGTCACGGCGCCGTGCCCGTCGCCCGCGCGGCACTCGAGGCGGGCGCGGCGTGGCTGGGGGTTGCGCACATCGGCGAGGCGCTCACCCTCCGCGCCGCGGGGATCGAGGCGCCGACCCTCGCGTGGCTGCACACGGCTGAGAGCAACTTCTCGGCGGCGGTCGGCGCCGGCGTCGACCTCGGATGCTCCGGCTGGGAGCTCGGCCGGATCGCGGACGCCGCGCGCGAGCAGCAGCGCCCTGCCCGCGTGCACCTCAAGATCGACACGGGGCTCGGACGCAACGGCGTGACGCCGGACCGCTGGGAGGCCGTCCTCGACGAGGCCACGGACTACCAGGACCAAGGACTGCTCCGCGTTGTCGGGGTCTTCAGCCATCTCGCGGTGGCCGACGAGCCGGACCGGCCTGAGACAGACGTCCAGCTCGGGGTCTTCCGCGATGCCGTCGCGCTCGCCGAGGACGCGGGATGCGACCTCGAGGTGCGCCACATCGCAAATTCGCCCGCGATCTTCTCCCGCCCGGACACGCACTTCGACCTCGTGCGCGCCGGGATTTCGATCTACGGGCTCTCGCCGTTCCCCGAGCAGTCCTCGTCCGACCTCGGCCTGCGTCCCGCGATGACGCTGCGCACGCTCGTGTCGCAGGCCAAGCGCGTCCCCGCGGGGCAGGGCGTGAGCTATGGGCTCACCTACCGGACGCCGGGAGAGAGCGCACTGGGGCTCATCCCGCTCGGGTACGCGGACGGGGTCCCTCGCACGTCCAACGGCGGCCCCGTGCGCATTTCGGGTACGACGTATCGGGTGGTCGGGCGTGTCGCCATGGACCAGATGGTGGTGGACCTCGGGCCCGACGCCGATGTCGAGGCGATCGCCGGCGGCGAGGCCGTGCTCTTCGGGCCGGGCGAAGACGGCGGCCCGACCGCCGACGACTGGGCCCGCGCCGCCGGGACCATCAACTACGAGATCGTGACCCGCATCAGCCCGCGGGTCCCCCGCATCCACGTCGATTCGGCCGCCCGCGAGACCGTGGCCGGCGCGACCCCGGGCGCCGTCGCGACCGCCGTGGGAGGGCAGGCGTGAGCGCTGGAAGCGCAGCTGGGCAGACCTCCGGGGCGGCGTGGGAACTGAGGGCGACGCCGACGACCGCGGAGGAGACCCAAGCGCTGGGCGCGGCCCTCGGGCGCGTCCTCGACGCGGGTGACCTCGTCGTCCTCACGGGCGCCCTCGGCGCGGGGAAGACGACGTTCACCCAAGGCCTGGGGGCTGGCCTCGGAGTGCGCGGCGGAATCATCTCGCCCACGTTCGTCCTCGTACGCATCCACCCGAATGTGCCGGACGGCCCACGCCCGGGCGGCCCCGACCTCGTGCACGTCGACGCCTACCGGCTCGAGGGGGAGGGCGAGGTCGAGGACCTGGATCTCGAGAACTGGGCCGACACCTCGGTGACCGTCGTGGAGTGGGGCCGCGGGCTCGTCGAGGGACTCGCCGAGTCCTGGCTCGACATCGAGCTCGAGCGGGGTCCCCTGCCTTTCCCCGGGGCCAGTGCGAGCGCGGCGGACCCCGAAGTCGACTTCGATCCCGAGGGCGCCGAAGCGGGCGTCGACGAGGAATACGACGACGACGAGCCGCGGCTCGTCGTCGTGCGCGGGTTCGGTCCCCGGTGGACCCAACCTCCGGCCCTGCCCGGCGCGGTCGCGGCCCACGGTGTGGAGGGTGCAGAGTGATCCTCCTCGTCATCGACACGTCCGCCATCGCCTCCGCCGCCATCATCCGATGGCACGAGGACGAGCCCTGGGGCGCCGTCCTCGCCCAGTTCGCGACCGAGGACACCAAGTCGCACGCCGAGGTCCTCGCCCCCGGCATCGACGCGCTGCTCCTCGAACAGGAGCTGAGCGGCTCGGACATCGACCGGATCGTGGTCGGTGTGGGCCCGGGGCCGTTCACCGGCCTGCGTTCCGGCATCGCCACGGCCCGCGCCCTCGCCTTCGCGTGGAGCACACCGCTCGCGGGGCTCATGAGCCTCGACGCCATCGCATGGGACGTCCTTGCGGGAGCCAGGCCCCCCGCATCGGAGTTCGTCGTCGCGACTGACGCGCGGCGGCGCGAGGTGTACTGGGCCAGGTACTCCGCTCGGGGAGTCCTCCTCGAGGGGCCGCACGTCGCCCATCCCGACGCGCTCCCCGCCCTGCCGGTCTACGGCGCGGGCGGCGGGATCTACCGGGAGAAGCTCGAGGCGGCCGACGCCGTCGTCGTGGGCGAGTTCGAGAGCGCGCAGCCCACAGCGGCTTCCCTGGGGCTCGCCGCCGTCGAACGCCTTGCCCGGGGCGAGGAACTGCTCGACACAGCCCCGCGCTACCTCCGGGAATCCGACGCGAAGGTGCCCGGGCCGCGGAAGAGGGCCCTGTGACCGCCCAGTCGCTGCCCGACGGTGTCCACCTGCGCGACATGACCGAGGCCGACGTCCCTGCCGTCCACTCGCTCGAGAAGGCGCTGTTCCCCGTCGACGCGTGGCCCGAGCGGATGTTCCGCGACGAGCTCTCGCAGCCGGAGACGAGGCGGTACTACGTCGCCGAGGAGCGGACCCCCGAGGGTGAGCCGCGGATCATCGCTTATGCCGGTGTCATGTGCGTACCGCCGATCGCGGATGTGCAGACGATCGCGGTCGTGCCCGAGCGGGAGGGCCGTGGGATCGGAGCCGCTGTGCTCACGGAGCTCATCGCCGAGGCCCGACGGCGTGGCGCGGAGGACGTCATGCTCGAGGTGCGCGCCGACAATCCCCGGGCACAGGCGCTGTACCGCCGCTTCGGGTTCACCCACATCCATACGCGCCGCCGCTACTACCGCGACGGGGTCGATGCCCACATCATGCAGCTGCCGCTCGGGCGGCCGGAGGGAAGGGACCAGTGAAGGAGCCGCTCGTACTCGGGATCGAGTCGTCGTGCGATGAGACGGGAGTCGGGATCGTGCGCGGCACGAGACTGCTCGCGAACACGGTCTCGTCCTCGATGGACGAGCACGTCCGCTTCGGTGGCGTCATCCCGGAGATCGCGTCCCGCGCCCACCTCGACGCCATGGTGCCCACTCTTGCGGAGGCCCTCGAAACGGCCGGCGTCACCCTGGCGGACGTCGACGCGCTCGCCGTCACATCCGGCCCCGGCCTGGCCGGCGCGCTCATGGTGGGCGTGTGCGCCGCGAAGGCCCTCGCCGTGGCGACCGGCAAGCCCCTCTACGCGATCAACCACCTCGTCGCGCACGTCGGGGTCGGCCTCCTCGACGGCGGCGTCTACGGCGGAGAGCTCCCGGAGGACCTCGGGGCGCTGCTCGTCTCCGGGGGCCACACCGAGGTCCTGCGCGTGCGGAATATCGCCTCCGACGTCGAGCTGCTCGGGTCAACCATCGACGACGCCGCAGGCGAGGCCTACGACAAGGTCGCTCGGCTCCTCGGCCTCGGCTACCCCGGCGGCCCTGCCATCGACCGGCTGGCCAAGGATGGCGACCCCCGAGCCTTCCGGTTCCCCCGCGGCCTGACCCAGCCGAAGTACATGGGGTCGCCTGAGTCGCCCGGACCGCACCGCTACGACTGGTCCTTCTCGGGGCTCAAGACGGCGGTGGCCCGGTGCGTGGAGCAGCATGAGGCGGCGGGGAAGCCGGTGCCGGTCGCGGACATCGCGGCCTCGTTCCAGGAGGCCGTGGTCGACGTCGTGACCTCCAAGGCGATCCTCGCGTGCCGTGAGCACGGCCTGCGCAACCTCCTGCTCGGCGGAGGCGTAGCCGCGAACTCTCGGCTGCGCGAGCTCACTGCCGAGCGGTGTGCCGCCGCCGGGATCTCGCTCGCCGTGCCGCCGTTTTCGCTGTGCACGGACAACGGAGCGATGGTCGCGGCCCTCGCGGCGCGGGTCATCATGGACGGCCGCTCGCCCAGCGAGCTCTCGTTCGCACCCGACTCGTCCCTGCCCGTGACGACGGTGTCCGCCTGATCCCATAGGTTCGATTCGCCACAACTGGCGGGCAGTGTGCCTCAGCAAGAGGCTGAATTGCCTGCGAGTTGTGGCTTTTGGCACCTGCATCTTTTCCACATTCGGGCCGTCTCGGCCGCGCCGTGGCTCCGAGGCGCGGCAGGCTGGTGCTGTGGACGGTCCAGCGCTGCTCTTGCCAAGCCTTGGGGGCAGTGCCGCGGCCTGCGAGCTGCGGCGTTACTTCAGCCAGAAGCAGCTCATGCGGGCCGTTGAATCCGGGGACCTCGTCCGCCCACGGAAAGGCGTGTATGCGCTGCGGTCGTTGGCGGAAGCCCATCACACGGCCCTCGAGTGCCGCGGAGTGCTCTACGGCCGGTCCGCCGCTTTGGCCCACGGTATGGGGGTTCTGCACCGGCCGCGTCAGGTCGAGGTCGCCGTGCCGAGGGGCACGAAGATCCGGTCTCATCCGAGGGCGAGCATCGTCACGCGCCTCCTTCCCGGGGAGGACCTCGTTCGCATGGGCGCAGTCAGGGCAACTGCGCCCGTCCGCACCGTTCTGGACTGTGCCGCACACCTCGGGTTCGCCGAAGGCCTGGCCATTGCCGACTCTGCCCTGCGTCTCGGTCTCGTCGGGCACAGCGAACTGCTCGCGGCAGCCCAGGGATGGATCGGGCGAAACAGGCTTCGCCAGCAGCGGGTGCTTGCCCACATGGACGGCCGGGCGGCGAATGCCTTCGAATCCGGGCTCAGAGCGGCCTGCATCGAAGCCGCGGTGACGGTTGTCCCGCAGCTCCGGATCGTGACCCGAGGCGGCACCTTCGTGGTGGACCATGCTTCGGTCGTCCACCGGCTGGTTGCGGAGGCCGACAGCTTCGAGTGGCATGGCGGCCGCGAAGCTCTGCACCGCGACTGCACCCGCTACAACGAACTAGTCCGCGACGGGTGGGTCGTCCTGCGGTTCAGCTGGGAGCACATCATGTTCCAGAGGGCTTGGGTGAGCGAAGTCGTGGCAGATGCCGCTAACGGTTCGATTCGCCACAACTCGAAGGCAAACCGAGCCGAAAAGCGATTCAAGCGCGCCTGAATTGTGTCGAACGCTACCGCCGCCGCCAAGCCAAGGCGGCTTCGACCCCTCCATAGACCAAGCCCCCGACAACGACCAGCAGCGCGGCCTGTGTGTGAGACGTGACAGCAAGGACCACAGCAAGCACGGCAGCGACGAACAGGACTCGCCCCGGCGAGCGGCGCCGCCGTGCTGGGGGCTCGTTCACCCCTGGTGGCCCTCCCGCATGAGACGCGCCTCCTCCAGGACCACGGCGCGGAGATCCCCGCCGTGGGCTGCGGCAGTGCGCCGCTGCCGCTGGTAGCCCGCGCCCCGGCGCACGATGCCCTCGACGTCGCGGAGCTCCTTCTCGCAGCCGAGGTCGCGGGCAATGGGCTCGAGCCGATCGAGGGTCTCAGCGAGGTGTTCCGTGACGAGCTGCTCGCGCCCGGCAGCGTCGAGGATGATGATCGCGTCGAGACCGTACCGGGCGGAACGCCACTTGTTCTCCTGCACATGCCACGGCGGCATGGTCGGGATGGTGCCGCCGCTGTCGAGGGTTCGCGAGGCCTCTTCGACGAGGCACTGCGTGAGCGCGCCGATCGCGCCGACCTCCTCGAGGGTCGAGAGACCGTCGCACACCCGCATCTCGATGGTGCCGAGCCGAGGGACTGGGCGGATGTCCCAGCGGATCTCGCTGATGACGTCGATCACGCCGGTCGTGAGCATGTCCTGGACATAGCCCTCGAAGCCGTTCCAGTCCGAGAACTGGAACGGGAGGCCCGCCGTGGGGAGCTGCTGGAACATGAGCGCTCGCTGCGACGCATACCCCGTGTCCTCTCCGCCCCAGTAAGGGCTCGAGGCAGAGAGTGCCTGGAAGTGCGGGAAGTAGTTCACCAGCGCGTCGAGGACGGGCATGGCCTTGTCGCACCGGTCGAGGCCCACGTGGATGTGAACGCCGTAGATGACCATCTGCCGGCCCCACCATTGGGTCCTGTCGATGAGCTTCGCGTAGCGGTCCTTGTCCGTCACGGGCTGGAGGCGCGGCGGGCTGAACGGATGGCTTCCCGCGGAGAACAGTTCGACGCCGAGACGGTCGGTGACGCTGCGGACGGCATCCATGGTGGTTGCGAGGTCGTCTTTCGCTCCGCCGACGGTGTTGTGGACGTCGGTCACGATCTCGACCGTGTTGAGCAGGAGCTCCTGGTGGACGCGTGGGCAGTCTGCGTTGAGTTCGGGGTGCTCCGCGAAAACGCCGCGCAGGACGTCGGGGGCCGCCGAGACGAGCTCGCCCCCGTGCCGGTCCACGAGCGCGAGTTCCCATTCCATGCCGATCGTGGACTGCTTCGAGGGCGCGAAGTCGATGTGCATGGTCCGCCCCCGCTTCCGAGCTCAGGCTCCGGCAGGGCCGCAGCGTCCAGATACAGAACGTGCCCAGTCTAGGGCAGCCGCGCCCTCCCCAGAGTCCGAGAGGCTCTCACTGTACCCGGTCGAGGATCTCCGCCGTCCGGGCCGCGTCGGGAAGGCAGCCGAAGCCGAGGCTCCGTTCGTCGCCCAGACGCGCTCCGAGAAACGCTTCGGCGACGGACGACGGCGCGTGGCCGACGAGGAGCGCGCCCTCGAGAGCGAGTGCGAGCTCTTCCCCGAGCCGTCGCGCCCACCCCTGCGCCGCCTCTGGCTCGCGTCTCGCGTCCCACATGAGCGAGAGGGCCCGGTTCAGCTGCCGGTCCAGCAGCGGATCGACTCCGCGCTGCAGCTCGAGCTCGTCCGCGAGGGCCTCGGCGGAGTCCGGCTCGCGGGAGAGTGCCCGGAGGACGTCGAGCGCGACCACGTTCCCGGAGCCCTCCCAGATCGCCATCACCGGCTGCTCGCGGTACCGCATCGCGAGGGGGAAGTCCTCGGTGTAGCCGTTGCCGCCCAAGCATTCGAGAGCTTCGGCCGCGTGCGCCGGGCCACGCTGGCAGACCCAGAACTTTGCCACGGCGGTCGCGATCCGGGCGAAGCCCCTCTCTCGGGCGGCATCGGCTCCCGGGACGCCGGAGTCGGCCCGCGCGCCCGTGGTGCCGCCCGCTCCCGTCGGCCGCGCGGCGTCGTCCGCCGCTGCGAGGCGTAGCCCGAGCGCGATGGATGCCTCCGCCTCGAGGGCCAGGTCGGCGAGGACCGCGGCCATCGCTGGCTGATCGATGAGGAGCTTGCCGAAGGCACGCCGGTGCCGCGCGTGCCATACCGCCTCGGCCACGCTCTGCCGCATCCCTGCGGCGGTCCCGAGCACGCAGTCCAGACGGGTTTCATGCACCATGTCGAGGATCGTCCTGATCCCGCGGCCTGCCTCCCCGATCCGCCAGCCGAGCGTCCTCTCGAACTCGACTTCGGCCGACGCGTTGGCCCGGTTCCCCAGCTTGGACTTGAGTCGGATGAGGTGGAGGGGATTCCGCGATCCGTCGTCGAGCACGCGCGGGACCAGGAAGCATGAGAGCCCGGGAGGTTCCTGCGCGAGCACGAGGAACGCGTCGCTCATGGGAGCCGAACAGAACCATTTCCGGCCCGTGATGCGGGCGGTCCCGTTGCCGTCGTCGACGGCGGTGGTCGTGCTCGCGCGCACGTCGGAACCGCCTTGGCGCTCTGTCATCGCCATGCCGACCAAGGCCCCCGGCTTGGCGGAGGCCGGAACCAGATGCGGCTCGTAGCCGGTGCCGTAGAGGAGCGGAAGCCACGAGCGGGCGACGGCGGGTTCCCGGGAGAGCGTGGGAACGGCGGCGTGCGTCATCGAGACCGGGCACGCGTGGCCCGGCTCGATCTGGGCGAACAGCATGAACGCGGCGGCTCGCGCGACGTGCGCGCCGGCGCGGGGGTCCGCCCAGGCGGACGTGTGGGCGCCGTGGGCCACGGCATCTCCGAGGATGCGATGGTAGGCGGGGTGGTATTCGACCTCGTCGAGCCGTTCCCCGTAGCGGTCGAGCGCGTGCAGGATGGGGGCGTGCAGGTTCGCGAGCCGCGCATTCTCCTGGAACTCGGCAGATCCGACGAGCCGGCCGATCGAAGCGAGGGCGCCCCCAGCCCACCCGGCGCCGTACCGACGAACGCCGTCGACGAGCGCGCTGTTCGTCGAGAACTCGTCGATCCCCACGCGGGGCGGCACCTGGTTCGCCACTGTGTCCGGCATGCGACCATTGGACACCGGCATGATCCCGCGGGCCATAGCCGGTGCGGCTGGTTCGGCTCCGGGCCCGGCCTCGGACACCCCGGTAGCCTTGGGTCGTGCCGATCCTCAACAAAGACATGACCCTGTGCATCTCGCTCTCGGCGCGCCCGAGCAACAACGGGACGCGGTTCCACAACTTCCTCTACGAGGCGCTCGGGCTCAACTGGATCTACAAGGCCTTCGCGCCCACCGACCTCGAGCAGGCGATCGCCGGAGTGCGGGGACTGGGGATCCGTGGGTGCGCGGTCTCGATGCCGTACAAGGAGCGCGTCATCGCCTTGGTGGATGCGATGGATCCCTCGGCCGCTGCCATTGAATCGGTGAACACGGTCGTCAACGACGGCGGCGTCCTCACCGCGTACAACACGGACTACACCGCGATCGCCCAGCTCATCGCCGGGAGCCGGCTCGACCCCAGTTGGTCGATGCTGCTACGGGGGTCGGGGGGCATGGCCAAGGCCACGGCGGCCGCGTTCCGCGACGCTGGGTTCCGCGACGTGACCGTCGTCGCGCGGAACGAGGAGGCAGGGCGTGCGCTCGCCGTCCTCTACGGATTCCACTGGCAGGGCGAGCTCGGGGATTCCTCGGCGGACGTCCTCGTCAACGCGACCCCACTCGGCATGGCGGGCGGCTCCGAGGCCGACTCTCTCGCGTTTCCACCGCAGACGGTGGCGTCAGCCCGGGCCGTCTTCGATGTCGTCGCTGTTCCGGCCGAGACCCCGCTTGTCAGGGCGGGACGCGCCGCTGGCAAGACCGTGATCAGCGGTGCCGAGGTAATGACCATCCAGGCGCTCGAGCAGTTCGTCCTCTACACGGGAATGCGCCCGAGCGAAGAGCAGGTCCGGGCTGCGGAGGAGTTCATGCGGGCACAGTAGGCAGACGCACGGTGTGGAGCTACGGGGTCAGACGGGTTCGACGATCGCCGCGACGCGCTCGTCCCCAATCCGGGTGAGCACGAGGGTCGCTCGCCGGTGAGGCTTCTTCTTGGGTGCCTTCCCCTGGCCGAGGAACAGGAGCTTGCGCAGCTCCTCGGGCGTGACGGAGGTACCGCGCTTCTTGATGTCGAGCGCTGTGATCCCCTCGTCCCGGACCCACTGCCGCAGGGCCCGCACGTTGTAGGGGCGCACCTCGAGGACGCGGTACGCCTTCGCGAACGGGGTCGACACGAGATCTGGGCCGCAGATGTACGCGATCCGAGGGTCCAGGAGGTGGCCGCCCAGCCGGTCCGCGAGCTCCGCGACGAGGCCCGCCCGGATCACGGCGCCGTCGGGCTCGTAGAGAAAGCCCTCGAGCGGGCCGAGCGCAGGCTTGACCCCGCCGCCGAAGTCCGTCTCTGCCACGAGTTCGGACGCGGTCTGGTCTGCCAGGACGAGTGCGGCGCGCCGGATGCTGGGGCGCTTGAGAGCATTGAAGTAGAGGCCCACCTCGGCGACCTCGCCGTCGACCGATACCCATTGCGCCTCGCAGCCCTCCGGCACGGACGAGTGGGGGAGGCCCGGGCCGAGCTTGACGCCGACGGGCCGCCCCTCGGCCGCCAGCTCGGACACGAAGCTCAGCGGGGGAGAGAACTGCTCCGGGTCCCACAGCCGGACTGTTCCGGAGGTCGACGTCTTCCGTCGTGCCGGGTCCAGCCAGACCCCTTCGATCCCTTGGAGCGGGACGGTCTGCGCGTCCGCGTGGACGACCCGCACGTTGGGGAACGGCATGAGATTGATCGTCGCGCACGCAGCCGTCGTCTCGTCGAGTTCGACGGCGGTGACCTCCAGGTCGAGCGACGCCATCGCCATGGCGTCCGCGCCGAGCCCGCAGCCGAGGTCCGCGACCGTGCTGACGCCGGCGTCGACGAAACGGCGGGCGTGGCGGGCCGCGACGCTGAGCCGGGTCGCCTGCTCCAGGCCGGCCCGGGTGAAGAGCATGTGGCGGGAGAACTCGCCGAACTTCCCTTCCGCCTTGATCCTCAGGCGGGCCTGGCTCAGGACGGCGGAGACGAGTTCGGGCGCATGGCCCGCCTTGCGGAGCCGGGCCGTGATCGCGAGGGCATCCTCTTCCCTGTAGGGGCCGAGCGAGTTGAGGAGGGCCCAGCCTTCCGAGGTCAGCAGGGGAGCGAGCTGCTCGGCGGCGTGGGGGTCCTGAGCCATGGATCAAGCCTAGTTCACCCTGCACGGCGCCCAGCCGAGAGGAGCTGTTCCGGATATGGTGGAGGCATGGAGACGACGCCTGCTGACGCCTCGCCCGCCGCCGACCACTGGGGAATCTCCCGCTACACCCGACCCCTTCTCATCCTCGGCATCGTCCTCGCCACGGTGTCCGCTGTCCTGCTCTTCATCGTCATCGGCCTCGACGCCTTCACAGCCACCGTCTACTCCGTAGGCGGCAAGAGCATCAACGATGCGACCCCGGAAGCGGAGGCGCTCCGCGACCAGTACCTCGGTGCGAGGATCGCCGCCATTCTGGGCCTCGTGATCGGCGGCGTCCTCCTGATCGGCTCGCTCGTCGTCATGTACCTGAACCGTAGCCGCCAGAACGGCGACGACGGCGATGACCTGAGCTTCGACGAGCTCGCGGGCGAATAGTCGGACACCTGCAGCTTGGATTGGCACTCGCCTTGACCGAGTGCCAGCCGCTCAATAGAGTCAGCAGTAGCACTCGCCCCGTGTGAGTGCTAACTGTCCAGGCACGCTCCCGGCACCCGCGACGACGGTTGCATGCCCGGCTCCCATTTCTGTGACCCGTTCATGAAAAGGAGAGATCCGTGTCGGTCTCCATCAAGCCTCTCGAGGACCGTATTGTCGTCAAGCCGCTCGAGGCGGAGCAGACCACTGCTTCTGGCCTCGTGATCCCGGACACCGCCAAGGAGAAGCCGCAGGAGGGCGAAGTTGTCGCCGTCGGCCCCGGCCGCGTCGATGACAACGGCAACCGTGTCCCCGTCGACGTGACCGTCGGCGACGTCGTCCTCTACTCGAAGTACGGCGGAACCGAGGTCAAGACGGGCGGCAGCGAGTACCTCGTGCTCTCGGCCCGCGACGTCCTCGCGATCGTCGTCAAGTAGTCCCCGCCGAGCAGGACTTCAACGTCAGCACCCCGGTCTCTCGGCCGGGGTGCTGCCCTTGAACCCCAAGGAGAAGCGAATGGCAAAGCAGCTCGCATTCAACCAGGACGCCCGCAAGGCCCTCGAGGCCGGCGTCGACAAGCTCGCCGACACCGTCAAGGTGACCCTCGGCCCGCGAGGCCGCAACGTCGTCCTCGACAAGAAGTGGGGCGCGCCGACCATCACGAACGATGGCGTGACCATCGCCCGCGAGGTCGAGCTCGACGACCCGTACGAAAACCTCGGCGCCCAGCTCGCCAAGGAAGTCGCCACCAAGACGAACGACGTCGCGGGCGACGGCACGACGACGGCCACGGTCCTCGCCCAGGCGCTCGTCAAGGAAGGCCTTCGCAACGTGGCCGCCGGTGCGGCTCCGGGCGAGATCAAGCGCGGAATCGAGGCCGCTGTCGAGGCCGTCGTCACCCGTCTGGGGGAGAACGCCCGCGAGGTCTCGGGCCGGCACGTGGCCAACGTCGCCGCGATCTCGGCGCAGTCCGACGAGATCGGCGAGCTCCTCGCCGAGGCGTTCGAGAAGGTCGGCCAGGACGGCGTCATCACGATCGAGGAAGCCTCGACGACGCAGACCGAACTCGTGCTCACCGAGGGCATGCAGTTCGACAAGGGCTACCTTTCGCCGTACTTCGTGACGGACGCCGAGCGTCAGGAAGCCGTCCTCGAGGACGCGCTCGTCCTCATCCACCAGGGCAAGATCTCGTCGCTGCAGGACTTCCTCCCGCTCCTCGAGAAGACCCTCCAGGCGTCGAAGCCGCTGTTCATCATTGCGGAGGACGTCGAGGGCGAGGCGCTCTCGACGCTCATCGTGAACAAGATCCGTGGCACCCTCAACGCCGTCGCCGTCAAGGCTCCGGGCTTCGGCGACCGCCGCAAGGCCATGCTCCAGGACATCGCGACCCTCACCGGCGCGCAGGTCATCTCCCCGGAGGTCGGCCTGAGCCTGGATCAGGTGGGCCTCGAGCAGCTGGGCACGGCCCGCCGCATCACGGTCACGAAGGACACGACGACGATCGTCGACGGCGCGGGTTCCGCCGAGGACGTCGCGGCGCGTGTCTCGCAGCTGCGCGCCGAGCTCGAGCGCACGGACTCCGACTGGGACCGTGAGAAGCTCCAGGAGCGGCTTGCGAAGCTCGCCGGCGGCATCGGCGTCATCAAGGTCGGCGCCGCCACCGAGGTGGAGCTCAAGGAGAAGAAGCACCGCATCGAGGATGCGGTCTCCTCCACTCGGGCTGCCCTCGAGGAAGGCATCGTGGCGGGCGGCGGCTCGGCCCTCGTCCACGCGGTCCGCGTCCTCGACGAGGACGACGCCATCACGGCCCTCTCCGGCGACCTCGCTGTCGGCGTCAACATCGTGCGCCGGGCGCTCGTCCAGCCGCTGCGCTGGATCGCCCACAACGCGGGCTTCGACGGGTACGTCGTCGCGGCGCGCGTCGCCGAGGCCGAGGTCAACCACGGCTTCAACGCGAAGACAGGCGAGTACGAGGACCTCATCGCGGCCGGCGTCATCGACCCTGTCAAGGTGACCCGTTCCGCGCTGCGCAACGCGGCGTCGATCGCGGCCCTCGTGCTCACGACCGAGACCCTCGTCGCCGACAAGCCGGCCGAGGACGATCACGCGGGCCACAACCACTAAGGCACCGTCCGGCCACCAAGGCACCTGTCGGGCGCTCGCCGCCTGACGCAGCGAGGGCCGTCCCAGATCTCTGGGGCGGCCCTCGCTGCATTCCGGGCCTGACTGGTCTTGCGACCTCTTGACCGTGGTATCGAACGCGCCAGAAAGTGTCCCTTGTGAAGCGCGACGCTCTGCGCGAGTACTTGGCGAGTGCCCTCTGGGCGATGCCGACTGCCGCAGTCGTGCTTGCGCTCATCGCGGGGACTGTGCTCTCGGCGATCCGGTTCGACTCCGCTTCTCCCTTGGCCGCACTCCTGTTCCAAGGAACGTCGGACGACGCGCGGAGCCTCCTGATAGGCATCTCGAGCACGATGATCACGGTCATCGCCCTCGTGCTGGGGCTGACCCTGGTGGCTCTTCAGCTCGCATCCACTCAGTTCAGTCCGCGGCTTCTCAGGAACTTTCTGCGGGATATCCCCAATCAGGTGACCCTCAGCGTGTTTGTCGCAACGTTCGCATACAGCACCGCCGGCCTCTACACCGTGGGCATCCTGGGTGGTCAACGAACCGTGGACTACCCGCGCCTCGCGGTCAGCGGCGCTCTGCTGCTGCTCTTTGTGAGTCTCGTGACGCTGGTGTTCTTCGTTCATCACCTCTCGCACTCGATCCAGGTCGATCAGGTGATGAGGAGCGTGGAGACGGCGACCCTGCGGGTCGTGAGACATTCGTTCGTCGAGGGCGACCCCAGCGTCGAGCTGCCTCGGGTCCCCGTGTCGGCGGCGGCGGTGGCCGCACCACGCTCCGGATATGTACAGGCTTTCCATCTCGAGGCACTCGTCGGCGTCCTCGCGAGACGGGACTTGACAGCTGTTTTCGGGCCGATGGTGGGGGAGCATGTGACCGAGGGGGCCCCACTCCTCAGAGTGTGGGGACCCGGTGGTTCGGCGCCCGAGGAGCGGGACCGGCACGATGTCGCGCGGGCCGTCGCGCAGAGCGCGCGCATCGGCTACGAACGGACTCTGGAGCAGGATGTTGCCTTCGGAATCCGCCAGCTTGCCGATGTCGCGTCGAAGGCACTTTCGCCGGCAATCAACGACCCGTACACCGCGATCCAGGCAGTCGACCACCTCAGCTCAGTCCTCAGCGCGCTGGCGTCCCGTCGCCACGGGACCCAGGTGCTGCGAGACGCAGCCGGGACGGTCCGGCTCCATGTTCCCGGACGCGACTTCGCCTACCTCTTGGATCTGGCGCTCGGGCAGGTCCGTCGCTACGGCGCAAACGAGCCCCGCGTGGTCCGTGCGCTGCTTCGCGCGGCCCGTGACGTGGCCTGGTTCGGAGACCCAGTCCACCGCGCCGTCGTCAGGCGGTACGTCGAGGTGCTCGTAGACGACGTCGAGCGGATGGTCCCCCAGGCCGCCGACCGTGAGCCGCTGCTCCAAGAAGCCGCAGGCGTAATCGAGACCCTGTTGTAGGACGAGTTCCGGCGTGTGCGTTTGGTCACCCCGACTCGCCGCCGGAATACGCCCCGGCCCGGGGAAAGTTTAGGATAGAAGGCACCGCAGCAGACCACGCCCGTAAGCACTGGCTGGTCATCAGCACTTCCCGTCAGTTCGCGCCGCACCCCTCGGCGCAGGCCAAGGAGCACTCATGACCACCGCCCCCGAGCACGACCCCTTCGGCTTCCTCGGACTCACCTACGACGACGTCCTCCTGCTGCCCGGGCCCACGGACGTGATCCCGTCCGAGGCCGACACGTCGACCCGGCTCTCACGCCGCATCCGGCTCGGCATCCCCGTCCTCTCCGCCGCGATGGACACCGTGACCGAGGCCCGCATGGCCATCAGCCTCGCCCGTCAGGGCGGCATCGGCATCCTCCACCGGAACCTGTCCATCCAGGACCAGGCCGACCAGGTCGACCAGGTCAAGCGCAGCGAGTCCGGCATGATCACGAAGCCGGTCACCGTCAGCCCCGACGCGACGCTCAAGGAACTCGACGACCTCTGCGCCCACTACAGGGTGTCAGGCCTTCCCGTCGTCGACGAGAGCCGTCGTCTTCTCGGCATCATCACCAACCGCGACACGCGCTTCATCCCCTACCAGGAGTTCGCGGCCAGGAAGGTCCACGAGGTCATGACGCCGATGCCGCTCGTGACTGCCAAGGTCGGCGTGGCGCGGGATGAGGTCATCGGCCTCCTCGGCAAGCACCGGATCGAGAAGCTCCCGCTCGTCGACGACGACGGCATCCTGCAGGGCCTCATCACCGTCAAGGACTTCGAGAAGGCGGACCAGTACCCGAACGCGACGAAGGACGAGTCCGGCCGACTTCGCGTCGGTGCGGCTGTCGGGTTCTTCGGGGACGGCTACGAGCGGGCCATGACGATGGTGGAGGCGGGCGTGGATGTGCTCGTCGTCGACACCGCGAACGGGCACAGCCAAGGCGTCCTCGACATGATCTCGCGGCTCAAGAAGGACCCGGCCGCTGCTCACGTCGACGTCATCGGCGGCCAGGCAGCGACTCGCGAGGGTGCTCAGGCGCTCATCGATGCGGGTGCCGACGCGATCAAGGTCGGCGTGGGCCCGGGCTCGATCTGCACGACGCGCGTGGTTGCCGGCGTGGGCGTTCCCCAGGTCACTGCGATCTACGAATCCGCGAAGGCAGCGATTCCCGCGGGCGTTCCCGTGATCGCCGACGGCGGCCTCCAGTACTCGGGCGACATCGGCAAGGCGATCGTCGCGGGCGCCGACTCTGTCATGCTCGGCTCCCTCCTTGCCGGCACGGCCGAGGCCCCGGGGGATCTCGTCTTCATGAACGGCAAGCAGTTCAAGTCCTACCGCGGCATGGGCTCGCTGGGTGCGATGCAGACGCGCGGCAAGAACACTTCGTACTCCAAGGACCGCTACTTCCAGGCCGATGTCCCGAGCGACGAGAAGCTCGTCCCCGAGGGCATTGAGGGCCAGGTCCCGTACCGCGGCCCGCTTGCCGCGGTTGCCCATCAGCTCGTGGGCGGCCTGCGCCAGACCATGTTCTATGTCGGCGCCCACACGGTCGACGAGCTCAAGGCGAAGGGCAAGTTCGTCCGCATCACGTCGGCGGGCCTCAAGGAGAGCCACCCGCACGACATCATGATCACGGCCGAGGCGCCCAACTACCGCAAGTAGTCCGCGGCACGCCTCTCGATGGCCCCTCGCCCCCAAGGGCGAGGGGCCATCGCCGTCGGGGCCTCTGCGGAGGGCCCTCCGCGGCGGGGCCCTCCGCGGTGGGGTCGACTAAGGTAGAGGCCGTGACCTACGAGATCGAAATCGGCCGCGGCAAGCGCGGACGGCGCGCTTACTCCCTCGACGACATCGCCATCCTCCCCAACCGGCGCACCCGTGACCCCGAGGATGTCTCGGTCTCGTGGCAGATCGATGCCTACCGCTTCGAGATGCCGGTCATCGCGGCGCCGATGGACTCGGTCATGTCGCCCGCGACCGCGGTGGAGCTCGGCCGCCTCGGAGGCCTCGGCGTCCTCGATCTCGAAGGCCTCTGGACGAGGTACGAAGATCCCGAGCCCGTCCTGGCGGAGATCGCGGCGCTCGAGGGGGATCCGTCGAGCCCGGCGGTCACCCGGCGCCTGCAGGAGCTGTACTCGCGGCCGGTGGACCCAGAGCTCATCACCTCGCGCCTCGCGCAGATCCGTGCCTCGGGAGTGACGGTCGCGGGCGCGCTCACACCGTCCGGCACGCTGCGCCACTACAAGACCGTGCTGGCGGCCGGCGTCGACCTCTTCGTCATCCGGGGCACAACCGTCTCGGCCGAGCACGTCTCGAAGAACCAGGAACCGCTCAACCTCAAGAAGTTCATCTATGAGCTGGACGTCCCCGTGATCGTCGGCGGCGCCGCCGGCTACACCCCGGCACTGCACCTCATGCGCACGGGCGCGGCTGGCGTTCTCGTGGGCTTCGGCGGGGGAGCGACGACGACGACGCGGCGCGCACTGGGCATCCATTCGCCCCTTGCATCTGCCATCAGCGACGTCGCCGCCGCGCGCCGCGACTACATGGACGAGTCCGGCGGCCGGTACGTGCACGTCATCGCCGACGGCGGCATGGGTACCTCGGGCGCGATCGTGAAGGCCATTGCGATGGGCGCGGACGCCGTCATGCTCGGCTCGGCCCTCGCCCGCTCGCTCGAGGCCCCGGGGCGGGGCTGGCACTGGGGAGCGGAGGCGCACCACCCGGACACGCCGCGCGGGGAGCGCGTCAATGTCGGGACCGTGGGGCCGATGGAGGAAGTGCTCTTCGGCCCGGGGCACCACGCGGACGGCACGTCGAACCTCGTCGGGATGCTGCGCCGTTCGATGGCGACGACCGGCTACTCGGACCTCAAGGAGTTCCAGCGCGTGGACGTCGTCGTGTCCCCGCACGCCGGGCTCTAGCGCGAGCACAGGTCGGCAATCGGGGCGTCGACGCGTCCCTCCGTCACTTGGCGCGCCTAGATTCCCAGAGGCGCCTGGGCCCCCAACGCGCCTAGACTCCTAAAAGGAAGTCTCGGGAGCGGAGGGCGCAATGTCGGCACGGCTCGGGCCGGAGGCCCGGACAGCGGCGATCGAACGATTCAAGGCGACGGGGGGACCGGAGAAGCAGCTCGACGTCCTCATCGTGGGGGGCGGCATCGTGGGCGCGGGCGCCGCGCTCGACGCCGTGACCCGCGGACTCGAGGTGGGCATCGTCGAGCAGCGCGACTGGGCCTCCGGCACGTCCTCCCGCTCGTCCAAGCTCATCCACGGAGGACTCCGCTACCTCGAGATGCTGGACTTCCGTCTCGTGCAGGAAGCCCTACAGGAACGGGGACTCCTGCTGCAGAGGATCGCGCCGCACCTCGTGAAGCCCGTGCCGTTCCTGTACCCGCTGACGCGTCGTTGGTGGGAGCGGCCGTACGTCGGCATGGGCATGCTGATGTACGACTCGCTGGGGCTGACCAACGGGCATGGGACGGGCCTTCCCATCCACAAGCACATGTTCCGCAGGGGGACCCTCCGAGCGGCACCGAGCCTGCGCGACGACGCGATGATCGGCGCCATCCGCTACTACGACGCCCAGGTCGACGACGCGCGGATGGTCGTGAACGTCGTCCGCACGGCGTCCCATCACGGGGCCCACGCGGTGAACCGCATGCGCGTCGAGAGCTTCTTGCGTGAGGGCGAGCGTGTTGTGGGCGCGCACGTCCGAGACCTCGAGACCGGCGAAGAGCTCGACATCCGCGCCAAGCAGGTGATCAACGCAACCGGCGTGTGGACGGACGAGACCCAGGCCATGGTGACCGAGCGCGGGCAGCTCAAGGTCCGGGCGTCGAAGGGCGTCCACCTCGTCGTGCCGCGCGACCGGTTCCAGTCGACGGTGGGCCTCATCCTGCGCACCGAGAAGTCAGTGCTCTTCGTCATTCCGTGGGGGCGTCACTGGATCATCGGTACGACGGACACGGACTGGCGTCTGGACAAGGCGCACCCTGCCGCCTCGAGCAAGGACATCGACTACATCCTCGAGCGCGTCAACCGGGTCCTCCGGCGCCCGCTCACGCGCGAAGACGTCGAGGGGGTGTACGCGGGCCTCAGGCCGCTCCTCGCTGGCGAGAACGACTCGACGGCGAAGCTCAGCCGGGAGCACATTGTCACGCATCCCGTGCCCGGGATGGTCGTCGTCGCGGGTGGGAAGTTCACGACCTACAGGATCATGGCGCGCGACGCCGTCGACGAGGCCGTGCGGAATCTCGACGAGCGCGTCCCGGCGAGCGTCACCGACAGGATCCCGCTGGCCGGTGCGGACGGCTTCAGGGCCGTCTGGAACCGCCGGGGCCGCCTCGCAGCCGCGGCGCAGGTCCACGTCGCCCGGGTCGAGCACCTGATCAACCGCTTCGGCTCCCTCGCGACGGAGGTCCTCGACATCATCTCCCACGACCCGGCGCTGGCCCAGCCGCTCCCGGGCGCCGACGACTACCTCAAGGCCGAGGTCGTCTACGCCGTCACCCATGAGGCCGCACGACACCTCGAGGATGTCCTGACCCGCCGCACCCGCATTTCCATCGAGGCATGGGACCGCGGGGTCTCGGCCGCGCCCGTCGTCGCCGAGCTCATGGCGCCGCTGCTCGGATGGAGCGATGTGCAGCGCGAGCGTGAGACGGCGCACTATCTCAAGCGGGTCGAGGCGGAGAGGCTGAGCCAGGAGCAGCCCGACGACGCCGCCGCCGACGTCGTCCGGCTCGGTGCGGAGGACATCATTCCCGTGCAGTGAGCCGGGCGCCCAGCTGAGGTCCGTAAAATGGCAGCATGCCCCAGCCTTTCGACCGCTATGACGCCCAGCTGACCTCGCCCGGGCTCGTCATCCTCGAGATGGATGCCGAGGACCGGCAGGACGCGACGCGGCAGCTTGCCGAGCGTCTCGCCGCCGAAGGCCGGATCGTTGATCTGGACGCCTTCCTCGCGGACGTCGAGTCCCGCGAGCACCAGATGGCCACCGGGCTCCCGGGCGGGATCGGCCTCCCCCATGCCCGGAGCGAGCAGGTGACCCGGCCGTCGATCGCAGTCGGGGTGGCGAAGTACGGAAGGGCCGTCGACTTCGGCGCCCTCGACGGACCCGCCTACGTGGTGCTCCTCATCGCGACACCCGCATCGAGCTTCTCGGAGCACCTCGAGGTGCTCGCGACGATGGCCCGCTCGCTCTCCAAAGCCGGGTTCCGTGAGTCCCTGCGCAGAGCGAACGACCCTGACATCATCGCCGAGCTCGTCAACTCGGCCCTCGTCTTCGGGGACTAGTCCGGGACTGCTGGACCGCCAAGGCCGTTTAGTTTTTCTACAGCTTGTCGGAGTACCGTTGAAAGGTGCTGAGAACCGCCCTCAAACCCCGTTGGATCCTCGCGCTGATCGGCGCGCTGGCGGTCTCGGGCGTGTTCGTGCTGTTGAGCCAGTGGCAGTTTTCGCGCTCCACATCGGACGCGCCGCCGGTCGTGACGACGACGGAGACACCCCAGCCCCTTGAGAACACCCTCCAGCCGGGGACGGACTTCCCTGCAACGGCGGCGGACCAGATGATCACGGCGACCGGTCACTACGACGCCTCGAAGCAGGTGCTCGTCCCGAACCGGCTGCTCCAGGGCGTGAGCGGCTGGTGGGTGGTGACCGCGTTCGTCGTCGACGGAGCCCCGGCCGTCGGGGGCGACCACACTGTCGTCATTCCGGTGGCCCGCGGTTGGCTCGCAGATCCGAGCCAGGTGCAGGCCCCACCGTCGGGGCAGGTCCAGCTGACCGGCCGGCTCGAGCCGTCGGAGGCCCCCCAGGCGAACAAGCATCCCGCTCCGGGCCAGGCCTCGATGGTCTCCGTCGCGGAACTCATCAACCTGTGGGACGTCCCGAGCTACACAGCATTCGTCGGCGCAGTCCACGAGGTGACAGCGGCCGGCGACCAGTCGGCGTCGGCCGTCTCGGGCCCCCTCAAGGCCCTCAACATCCCTCCACAGCCGAAGTCGACACCCGTCAACTGGCTCAACATCTTCTACGCCGTCGAATGGGTCGTCTTCGCAGGATTCGCGATCTTCCTGTGGTGGCGGCTCGTGCGGGACGAATACGAACGCGAGCTCGAAGCCGCCGAGTACGGATCCGGCGCGTCTGAACTTTCCCCGCCTGGTGAGTCTTCATCGGACGAGGAGCATCTCCCATCCGACACCGGAGGAAAACCGTGATCGACCCCAAGCCCGCCACCGGGCGTACCCCCCAGCGCCGCTTCGGCGGCACCGTTGCGCAGATCCGCTCGGCGCTTGGCTTCTACAAGGTCATGGCCTACGCGACAGGTTCAATGCTCCTGCTGCTGTGCCTCGAGATGATCCTTCGCTATGGCTTCGGCAAGTTCATCTTCGCCGGAGGCACGGACGCGATCACGGGACGAGCCTTCGGATTCGGCTTGGCCGACGCCGATCCCGCGGGCGTGCTGGGCGGGGTGAACCTGTCTATCACGATCCTCATCGTGCATGGCTGGATGTACGTGATCTACCTCATCTCGAACTTCCGACTGTGGTCCCTCATGCGGTGGCAGTTCGGCCGCCTGGTCCTCATGGCGGCGGGCGGCGTGGTGCCCCTCCTCTCGTTCTTCGTGGAGCGCCGAATCCATGCGGAGGTGGAGCGCGAGCTCCTCGCGCATCCCGATGCCGGCCAGCGCTACTGACGTCCAGAACCCCTTGACAGCAGGGCGGCCCGTTCCTGATGTCCGGTAGGCTTGACGGGTGACAACAGCATCCCAGAGCGCCGGCTCGCAGACAGCCCACAGGCCCGTGCTCGTGGTGGACTACGGTGCCCAGTACGCGCAGCTCATCGCGCGGCGCGTCCGCGAGGCGAACGTCTACTCCGAGATCGTCCCGCACACCCTCACCACTGAGCAGATCCTCGCCAAGAACCCAGCGGCCATCATCCTCTCGGGCGGACCGTCGAGCGTCTACGCCGACGGCGCCCCGCGCGTGGGCTCGGACCTGTTCTCGGCGGGCGTGCCGGTCTTCGGCATCTGCTACGGCTTCCAGGCCATGGCAAACGCTCTCGGCGGCCTTGTCGCGAAGACGGGCCTGCGCGAGTACGGATCCACCCAGGTCTCCGCGGTAGGGGAGCCCCACTCGATCCTCGCCGGCGTGCCGGTGCTTCAGAGCACCTGGATGAGCCACGGCGACGCGGTCCAGGAGGCCCCTGACGGCTTCGAGGTCCTCGCCACCACCCCCGGCGCTCCCGTCGCCGCTTTCGTGAACCTCGAGAAGTCGCTCGGCGGCGTGCAGTGGCACCCGGAGGTCAAGCACTCCGAGTACGGACAGCAGGTCCTCGAGAACTTCCTGTTCGGCGTAGCGGGGCTCGAGCGCAACTGGACCACGGGCAACATCGTCGACGAGCAGATCGGGCGCATCCGCGACCAGATCGGTGACGCGCGCGTCATCTGCGGCCTCTCGGGAGGAGTGGACTCGGCGGTGGCTGCCGCGCTCGTGCAGCGCGCCGTCGGCGACCAGCTGACGTGTGTCTTCGTCGACCACGGCCTCCTCCGCGAAGGCGAGGCCGAGCAGGTGGAGCGCGACTTCGTTGCGGCAACCGGCGTCAACCTCTACGTTGCGAACGAGCAGGAGCGGTTCCTCTCTGCGCTCGCCGGAGTCACCGACCCGGAGCAGAAGCGAAAGATCATCGGACGCGAGTTCATCCGCGCGTTCGAAGAGGCCGAGCGCACCATCGTCGAGAAGGCCAAGGCCGAGGGCGATCAGATCCGTTTCCTCGTCCAGGGCACCCTTTACCCTGACGTCGTCGAGTCCGGCGGCGGCGAGGGAGCCGCGAACATCAAGAGCCACCACAACGTGGGCGGCCTCCCAGAGGACATGCGCTTCGAGCTCGTGGAGCCCCTTCGCACGCTCTTCAAGGACGAGGTGCGTGCTGTCGGTCGGCAGCTCGGCCTTCCAGCCGAGATCGTGGGGCGTCAGCCCTTCCCCGGGCCGGGTCTGGGGATCCGGATCATCGGCGAAGTAACGCACGAGCGCCTGGAGCTCCTCCGCAAGGCGGACGCGATCGCCCGCCACGAGCTCACGGCGGCCGGGCTCGACGACGAGGTGTGGCAGATGCCGGTCGTGCTGCTGGCCGACGTCCGCAGCGTGGGCGTCCAGGGCGACGGCCGCACATACGGCCACCCCATCGTCCTTCGCCCGGTCTCGAGCGAGGACGCGATGACGGCCGACTGGTCGCGCCTTCCATTCGACCTCCTCTCGCGGATCTCCAACCGGATCACGAACGAGGTCGAGGGAGTCAACCGCGTGGTCCTCGACGTCACGAGCAAGCCCCCGGGAACCATCGAGTGGGAGTGATTCCCCGCTGATTTGGCCCCCGGCTGCGTTGCGGCCGGGGGCCTTGGCGTGCGAGAGGCTAGTCTCGGAGCTATGCCGATCAGGTCCATAGGCAAACGACGGAGCGCTCCAGACAGCGCGGAGGAGAGCAGGGACGTGCCCCAGCATCCGGGTATGCAGGAAGACGAGGCCCGCCTTGAGGCGTGGCTTTCGGCGCTGCCTGCCGTCACGGGACCCGACACCATGCTCAGCTTCTACCCCACCCCTGAGGGTGCCGTCGAGCTCACCTCGGCGAACGCGTCCGGTCTGGCCCAGCTGCTCGCCGGGCGCCGGACCCGTCTCTCGACCCTCGTCCGCGAGCGGCAGGACTACACGACCGCAGCCCGGGCTGCGCGGAATCTCCGAGCGAAGATCTACGAGCTCGCGAACGAGCGAGGGCTGGACGCCGGCCATCTGGCCGCGGGCATCGCAACATGGACCTCCGCTGTAGGAGGCCGGCCCCGCCGCGTGAGCGCGCCCGTGCTCTTGGCCGGCGTCGCGCTGACCGTGCGCGCCGAGCAGGACGATTTCGAGATCAAGCTCACCGAGCCCGCGCGGCTCAATCCGGCCCTCGTCCGGCACCTGCGCAGCGTGCACCGTCTCGACATTGACGTCGCCGCGGTCGAACGGCTTGCGTACAGCACGGCACGACTCGATCCTCATCCGGTGCTCGAGCGCTTCCGTGCCATCCTGAGCGGCATACCTGGTGCATCGGTGGAGACCAGGCTGCTCGTCTCGACCTTCGCGGACCTCGAACACGCGCTCGATGACCCCGCCATCACCGCGGGCGCCCCCGTGGTCGCTTCGCTCGCCGCGGCGTCTCGCTCGGTCCACATCGCCCCGAACCCCCTCGACCCATCGCGCTTCACACCGATCGACGAGCGGCCGCCATCGCACGAACTCCTGGTCCTGGACGCCGACGCAGACCAGCAGCTTGCCATCGATTCCGCTCGTGCGGGCGACTCCCTCGTCGTCGAGACTCCGCCCGGAACGGGCCAGACGCAGACGGCCGTCAACGTCATCGCCAATCTCGTGGATGCAGGCCGGACCGTCCTCGTCGTGGCGGAGCGCCGCGCGAGCCTGGTCGAGCTCAATCAAGCGTGCGAGCGATTGGGCCTCGGCTCGCTCCTCCTCCAGCTGGGCACCGGGCTGACGGCGAATCAGCTCAAGCAGCAGCTGGTCCGTGCCATTGTCCGGAATGAGAAGGCCGAACAGCCTCGCCTCGAGTCCATCCACCGGACTCTGATCGAGCGGCGGTATCAGCTCCTCGAGCACGTCGAGTCCCTTCACAATGTGCGCGAGAGGTGGGGCTGCTCCCCGTACGAGGCCATGCAGTCCCTCGCGGCGCTCACGTCCATCCACCCGTCGCCGGCGACCACCGTGCGGCTCAAGCGCAGCGTCCTCGACAGCATCCGCGAACGGCGGGAGCTTGCGGAACGCCTTCGTCGCGCCGCCGAGCTCGGCAGCTTCAGCCGCGAGGCCACGACCAGCCCCTGGTACGGGGCGAGGATGCTGACCCGTCGCGAGACGGAGGACGCCCAGGCCCTCGTGGAGACCCTCGTCGCCGGCCTTCCTGCACTGCGGGACCGGATGGCGACGCTCGCGGCCCACTCCGAGATCCGCCTCGGATCCTCTGTCGACGAGTGGGGAGGGCAGATCGAGATGCTCGTCGCAGTCCGCGAGAGCCTCGACAAGTTCACCCCGGACATCTTCGACCGCCCTGTCGACGACCTCATTGCAGCGACCGCCCCGACGGCCTGGCGCAGGGAACGCGGGATCGAGATTCCGGCGATGCAGCGATCGCGGCTTCGCCGGGTGGCCAAAGAGTACGTCCGACCGGGCGTTCACCTCGCCGATCTGCACAGCTCGCTCATCCTTGTCCAGGAGCAGCGGGCCCAGTGGTCCGAGTACGCCGTCTCGCAACGGCACCCGATGGTTCCATCCGGGCTCGCGGATCTCCGGGAGGACTATCGTGCAGTCCGCAAGGGGCTCGAGCGGCTCGGACATGTGATTGCAGGGACAAGGAGCGGCGGGGACCTGCTGCGAGCCCCTGTGGTTGAGGTGCAGGGCCGCCTCGAGGATCTCTCCGGAAGCTATGATTCCCTGCGGTCGCTGCCCGAGAGGACTCTTCTCGAGGACGAGCTGCGGGAGCGCGGGCTCGGCGAGCTTCTCGACGACCTCGCGGCGCGGCAGGCCTCGCCCGAGGTTGTTGCCTCTGAGCTCGAGCTGGCGTGGTGGCAGTCCGTCCTCGAGGCGATGATCAGCGGCGACGACTACCTGGCGATGTCCGATGGCGCCCAGCTGCGCGCGGCGGAGGAGGAGTTCCGCCGCGCTGATCGCGCCCACATCGCCTCGGGCGCTGCCCGAGTCCGCTGGCGGCTCGCCGGAGAGTGGGGCCGGGCGCTGGGCGAGCACCCGCGCGAGGCGGAATCGCTGCGGAACCAGCTCAAGGACGGGCGCATCAGCCTCGCGGCCCTCGAATCCCAGGTCCCCCACCTTGTGCGGCCGCTCGTGCCGGTCTGGACGGCGAGCCCGTACGCCTTGGCTTCGGCAGCCCCTGCCCGGCGCCAATTCGACGCCGTCGTGATCCTCGACGCCGACTCGCTGCCGCTCCGGGCCGCGCTGCCCGCGGTTGCGAGGGCCCGGCAGGTCATCGCCTTCGGAGACACCCACGTCGCGAATCCGAAGCCCTTCACCGTTGGCGTCGACCACGGCCCCCAGCCCCAGGAGCCCGGCGAGGAGGTCGAGAGCGCCTTCGACGCTCTGAGCAGGGTCCTCCCGACCGTGCGGCTCAAGACCGTGTACCGCGGGGTTGACGAGGAACTCGGCCTCCAGCTGAGCCACCGGTTCTACGAAGGGGTGCTGCGCCGGCTGCCGGACGGACAGTCCGTCACCGGTCTGGACCGTGCGCTCCTGGTTGAATACCTTCCGGACGGCACCGGAATGCCGTCGGGCCAGGACGGAAACGTCGAGTCGGTCGCGGCCGAGGTCAATCGTGTGGTGGACCTCGTGTTCGAGCATGCCGCCCGCCGTCCGAACTCGTCGCTCGCTGTCGTGACCGCCAGCCCTCAGCACGCGGCCCGAGTGGGTGAGGCGATCCGTCTCCAGATGGCCAACCACACGGACACGAAGGAGTTCTTCAGCGGCAGGGAGGAACCCTTCCGGGTCGTCCCTGTCGACCGAGCCGGGGGACTGGTCCGCGATCACGTCATCTTCTCGCTCGGCTACGGGCGAACGCCGCACGGTCGTGCAATGCACTACTTCGGGCCCCTGAGCGAGCCAGGCGGCCGCCGTCGCTTCGCGCTCGCGATGAGCAGGGCACGGCACACGATGCACGTCCTGACGTGCTTCCAACCAGGGGAGCTCGACGAGAGCCGTCTCAGCGAGGGCGCGCGAGACTTCCATGAGCTCCTCGAACGGGAACTTGCCGGACGGACCGAACTCGGGACGAGGGCTACCCGGGCAGCGTCCAGCAGTGAATCCCTCGGGGCGGACCCGCTCGTGACCGATCTGGGGGAGCGGCTGGCTTCCCGCGGCGCGAGGGTGTGGCATCACTACGACGGCGCCATCGACATGGCCGCGGCAGTGGATCCGCTCCTCACCCTCTCCCGGGACGAGCAGGAGCAGAGCGCCCCGGTCGCCGTCGAGTCGGACGGCACGAACCGGTACCGCGAGCTCAGTGTTCGCGAGCGCAGCCGTCAGCGGCCTGAGCTGCTCGAGCGGATGGGGTGGCGCTACTTCACCCTGTGGACCATCGAGGTCTTCACGGATCCGGGCAGCTGCGCCGACATGATCGCCGACCTTCTCGGCCTCGACGGACAGTCGGATGAGGGTAACGGCGCCGGGTTCCTCGCCGGTGACGCAATGGGCGCGCGCCGCACTGACGACACCGTGACGGAGCTGTGGGGTGCCGAGGGCAGGCCGGACGGTGATGCCGCCGGCAGCGTCTGGAATGACATGGTGATCGAAAGGGGAGCGGAGGATGCGTACCGCAATGATTCCGCCGCGTACGGCCAACGGCTTCCCCTCGAGGACTACAGGGAAGGATCTCCGGTGGCAGCACGCGACCATTTCGGCTCGCATCGCCGCGTGACGGTTCCCGCGACGGGCGCCGGCGACGACGGCTCCGAGCAGGCCTCGGCCGCCGGAGGCCCGGAGGACGCCGAGGACAGGATCGATCAGAGGCCAGAGGCAGCTGATGGTTCTTCGGGCCAGCCCATGTCCCGGAGGGAAGTCCGGGGAGCGGAGGGATCCGGCCGTCGCCGGGAGGTCGGGGAGCCCGCGCTCCCGCGCCCCGCCGGCGAGGACGATCCCCGGGCATGGGGGGACCGCGAGTCCGAGCGCGATCGCGACAGCTGGCTCAAGGACCAGCGGCCGCCGCACTGGGGCTGACGCGCGCACTGGGGCTGACGCGGCAATCGTCCGCCTCGACCTCATCTGGCTGCCTCGACGAGCGCGAAGAAGACCTTGCCCCGGGCTGACGCTCCCGCAAGGAGGGGCGCCGTTTCGGGGGAGGCCGCGACGACGAGCAGTCCGTTCTGGTCCTTCGGAGTGCCGAGCCATGCGCTGGGCTGCTCCCCGCCGGAGCCCGTCCAGAGGACGGTCACCCCGGCCGCGATCCGTGCGGCGTTCCGCCCTTCCCGACCCGACTCCTCCGCGAGTACGAGGTCGACCGTCTGCCCGGTGCGGATCAGCTGAAGGGAGTTGGGGTCGGCGACCCTCACAGGGACCGCCGCCGTCCCCGGTGGCGTTCCTGCAAGGAGACCAGGCCCGACGGTCGAGGTGTCCGTGAGCACACTGCCTCGTCGAACGGGAGCAGCGAGACGCTTGCCCTCGGCAGCGGCCGGTTCGCGCAGTGCTCCGTCTGGCACCGACTCCGGCGGAAGGCGGGCTATCCGGAGCTGGGAGGCCGAGACGGGCGAACCGGCCGGCAGGTCGGTCGCGGCCACTACGACGGGGGACTGCAGCGTCGAGGCTGGAGCCAGCAGGTAGACAGAGGCTGCCACTGCACCGGAGAGCAGGCCTGCGGCGAGGGTGCGGCGCCGTCGTCCCAGGAAGCGAACGAGTGGCGAGCGTCGCTGCGTCCCCCAAGGGTGCACCGTCCTGGGCGGACTCTCGCCGTCAAGGGATGATTGCCGAGCACCGGGCCGGCCCGATGTCAGACGGCCGGAGTGTCCCGACGAGAGGCGGCGGGACTGGCCTGGGAAGAGGGGCATGCCCCGACGCTAGGACACCCGCCCCTGCGCGGTGGCTGGAACGGGCGCCAATGTGGACACCGCGCCGGACTTCACGCTGTGGAGGGAAAAGGCCTCAGCTGGCCGCAGCGGATGCGGCGGGAGCGGGGTTGGACGCGGGAGCCGCGGTGGTGGTCGTCGAGGAGCCGCTCGGGGAGGACGCGCCGGCTGCGGAAGTGTTGGAGCCGGCAGGCACCGTGCTCGAGCTGCGCGAGTCGGTGCGGTAGAAGCCGCTGCCCTTGAAGACGACGCCGACGCTGTTGAACTTCTTGCGCAGGCTGCCGCCGCACTCCGGGCACACGGTCAGGGAGTCGTCGCTGAACGACTGGACGATGTCGAAGGCATGTCCGCAGTCCTTGCAGGCGTATGCGTAAGTAGGCACAGTCACTCCTTGCGAAACGTGGGGCCAGTGGCAGTCGGCCAGCGGTCACGGACAGCTGGCAGTCGTCGACCCCGAGTGCCAATTCTAACAGGCCACGCTCATGCTGTATTCCGCAGGTGCCTGATTCCGCTCGGCGTGATCGCGGCGTCGACGCGCCGGTCGAGCGGCTCGTCCGGAACCTCGCCGGACGGCAGCACCTCGGCGTCGAAGACGATCGCGGCGGTGGCAGGCGCTGGTCCTTCCCCGAGCTGGGCGAGGAAGCGGTCGTAGTAGCCGCCGCCCTGGCCGACCCGCCGCCCTTCGGCATCGAGGGCGGTGGCTGGGAGGAGGATCGCCGCGAGGGGCGGCCGTTGTCCGTCGCCCCTCTGAAGGGCCAACGCGTCGAGCCGTGGCCCCACGGGCTCCTGGAGCGGAGCGTAGCGGCTGCGCTCATAGGAGATGTCAGGGCTCCACTCGACCCACGAGAGCTGGCGCTCGGGCTCGCAGATCGGGAGCAGCAGGTGGAAGCCTCGGGCGTGGAGCCGCCCGAGGAGCGGGAGCGTAGGCGGTTCGGCCCCGAGTCCGAGGTATGCCGTGAGGGTTCCGCCTTCGGGCACCTGGCTGGTCGCCCATGCGAATCCGTGGAACGCGATCCCTGCGCCCGCGGCTGCCCGTTCGTCCGCACTCATCGCACGACGGCGCTTCCAGACTTCCGCGCGCAGGCCGCGTTTGCGCTCTGCTGGAGATTCCACGCTCAGAGCCTAGCGGGATGGCCGCCTCGCGGCTCGGCACCGCCGCGATCGGCGTGCAGCCCGCCGGAATCCTCGTGTAGCGCGCCGGAATCGTCGTATAGAGTGACAGCGTGTCGACCACGAAGCCAGTCAGGAAAGCCGTCATCCCCGTCGCCGGGCTGGGCACCCGGTTCCTCCCGGTGACGAAGGCCATGCCCAAGGAAATGCTCCCGGTGGTGGACAAGCCCGCCATCCAGTACGTCGTCGAAGAGGCGGTGTCCGTCGGGCTCGACGACATCCTCATGATCACGGGCCGCAACAAGCGTGCCCTCGAGGACCATTTCGACCGCGTCCCCTCGCTTGAGGCGGCCCTCGAGGAGAAGGGCGACGAGAAGAAGCTCGCCGCCATCCAGGAGTCCAGCAATCTGGGCGACATTCACTATGTGCGCCAGGGGGATCCGAAGGGCCTCGGGCATGCGGTGCTGTGTGCGCAGCGGCATGTGGGCAACGAGCCGTTCGCGGTGCTGCTGGGCGATGACCTGATCGACGAGCGGGACGAGCTGCTGGGGGAGATGATCCGGGTGCAGCAGGCCACGGGGGGTTCCGTGGTGGCGCTGATGGAGGTTCCGCGGGAGGCGATCTCCGCGTACGGGTGCGCGAAGGTCAGCCCTGTGGAGGGGGAGTCGTTCGTGCAGGTGCACGGGCTGGTGGAGAAGCCGGCGCCGGAGGATGCGCCCTCGAACCTGGCGATCATCGGCCGGTACGTGCTGCATCCTGCGGTGTTCGGGGTGCTGGAGGAGACCGAGCCGGGCCGGGGCGGGGAGATCCAGCTCACGGATGCGCTGCAGACCCTGGCCCGCCGGGACGGCGAAGGCGGGGGCGTGTACGGGGTGGTGTTCCGGGGGCGCCGGTACGACACGGGCGACAAGCTCAGCTACCTCAAGGCCGTCGTCACCCTCGCGTGCGGGCGTGCCGAGTTCGGCGAGGAACTGCGCTCGTGGCTGCGAGACTTCGTGTCCGAGGGCGCAGGTGTGCCTTCGGCCGCAGGCGCCTGACCGCGATGTGGGGGCCGGGCGCCTGGCCGGTCTCGCTCGAATCCGGCGGCATCGGCCTGCGGCCGATCCGTTTCTCGGACCGGGCCGAGTGGATGGGACTCCGGGCACGGAACGCTGAATGGCTTGCGCCGTGGGAGGCTTCCAATCCTCAGCCGGGGGGAAGCCTGCCGACCTTCCGTCAGATGGTCCGGTCGCTGAACCAGCAGGCGCGTGACGCGTCGGCGCTCCCGTTCGTCATAACGCTCGCGGACCCGCACGGCGGACGGCCGCCGATCGTGGGCCAGCTGACGGTCTCCTCGATCATCTGGGGCTCAGCGCTCATGGCGACGCTCGGCTACTGGGTGGACCACGAGCATGCGGGCCGCGGTATCGCCCCGACGGCCGTGGCCCTTGCCACCGACCACTGCTTCTTCTCGCTGGGCCTGCATCGCATGGAGATCAACATCAGGCCCGAGAACAGCCCGAGCCTTCGTGTCGTGGAGAAGCTCGGATTCCGCTACGAGGGGCTTCGTCCGCGCTACCTGCACATCGCGGGGCGGTGGGCGGATCACGAGTCTTTTGCCATTACGGCGGAAGAGGTGCCAGAGGGCCTGATGGCTCGTTGGGTCACGTCGCGGGCCTGACTCAGGGCATGTCCTACCAGAGTCTGACGACACACCGTCGGCAATCCGGCCGCGTGCTCAGCTCGCCTCCTACGGTTTTGTCATGGACTTCACTCTCAGCAGCTCGACGGTGCTCGGCGCCGCCGTCGTCCTGTGGCTGCTGTGGGGTGCGCCCTACCTGCTGCGCCGCCACCGGCCCGCTGGAGGGGCAGGGGTCCTCATGGCCGAGGCCAACTCGGGCGACGACGAAGCGTCCCGCACCAGCCTGTCCTTCGGGATCCAGCGCTCGGGGGCGGCCACGGAGAAGTCTGAACCAGCACATGTCACCACCGCCCGTCGACCCCCGGAGGAGGGGAAGCACGTGACCGTCCCGAACTCGGGCCCCAGCAGACTGCGCATCCGCTGGGGACGGTGTGCTCTGGCCGGGATCGGTCTTGCTGGCCTCGTCGTGGCAGCAGTCGGAGGGCTGCTCGCGGCACTCCAGTACGTGGGCGCGGCCGTTCCGCTGTTCGGGACCGCAGCGCTTGTCGGCTCGGTTGTCATCCTGCGCCAGCTCGCCCTGAGAGACCGGCGGCGGCGCCTCGCTGCTGCCTCCCGTCCTGCCGTCAGCGCCCCGCTGGCTGCCGAGCCGCGCGTCCAGGAGTCCCCTCGCCGCGAGGCCACCGAAGTGTTCGACCACCAGCCGGCTGCCGAACCGACCCCGGCACCCCTGAGCCGCGATGAACTTCGTGCTGCTGCCCTCGAAGTGGCGCGGGCAGCGCAGAAGTCCGCCGCCGAGGCTGCGAGCCGCGAAGGTGTCGCCGAAGTGGAACCGTGGGAGCCGGTGGAGGTTCCGAAATCGGCCTACATGGAATCCGCGAAGGCTGAGCGGGAGGCGCCCGAGCCGCTCGAGGAACCTGAGCAGCCCAAGCCCGAGGGCAAGGTCACCCTCAAGCCGAAGCGCGAGCCCGAGGATGCGCCCGGCGTCCGCACCGTCGCCCCTGCGGGCCGGGGGGCCCTCGGCAACCTCGACGCAGTCCTCCAGCGGCGACGGGCCTGAGGCCCCCTCCCGCTGGTACCTCATCAACTGGGTGTTCCGGTTGAATGCGGTGGCGGCGGAGACTCGGTAGTCTCGGCCCCATGGCTCTCCTCGCAGTCGCAGGCGGTACCGGTCAGGCTGGCTCAGCGGTGGTCCTCGAAGCCCTCGCCCGCGGGTACGAGGTCCGCGCGTTCAGCCGTCGGCTCCCACCGCCCGCCGCTGCCGTGGAGGGCGTCGAGTACGTTGTCGCGGATGCGGCGACGGGCGTCGGGCTCGCGGCTGCACTCGATGGCGCCGAGGTACTCGTTGACGCTCTTGAAGGGCGTGGACGTGCTGCCCAGCGCGCCTTTCCCGAGGCGGGACGACGGCTTCTGGCCGCGGCGCACGGCTCCGGCGTCCGGCGCGCGGTCATGCTCTCGATCGCCCAGTGCGACCAGATCGGCTTCGGGTACTACCGTTCCAAGGTCGCCAAGGAGAAGGCGTACGACGCCGCGAAGGTGCCCACCGCCGTCGTGCGCGCCTCGCAGTTCCACTCGCTGCTCGCGGAGCTCTTCGCCTACGGAAGCCGCTTCCGCGTCGTTCCGTCCGTGCGCCGTGCCCGCATGCAGCCCATCGACGTCGCGGATGTGGCCCGGGCTCTCGTGGAGGCGGCGGCCGAGGAAGCTGGAGGGCATACCCTCCGCACCGTGAGCGGTCCGGAGACGAGGCCAGTGCACGATTTCGCCCAGGAATGGAAGACCGCAGTCGGCTCCACGGCAGGCATCATCGACCTTCCTGTTCCCGGCAGATTCTTCTCCGAGGGACGCAATCTCGCCCCCGGAACCGCCTTCGGGACCACCACCTTCGCGCAGTGGCTCGAGAGCCATTCGGGGGACTCTGCCAATTTGTCTTGAACGTCCGCGGCCAGTAAGGTTGAATCCGCACCAGCACGGGGTCTTAGCTCAGTTGGTAGAGCGCTTCGTTCGCATCGAAGAGGTCAGGGGTTCAAATCCCCTAGGCTCCACGTCTCTCAGGGACGCCCAGAAGGGCGTCCCTGAGTTCGTTAAGCGGCCGCGCAGCTGTCGCTTGGGCTGCACATGAGCCGGAGGGGCCCGGCCGACACATTCCTGCTGGTTGGACTCCTACCTGAGGAGTCCGAGGGCGCGCACGGCGTCCCGTTCCTGCTCCAGCTCGCGCACCGAGGCCTCGATGCGGACCCTTGAGAACTCGGGGACCTCGAGCCCCTGCACGATCTCCCACTGCCCCCTCGACGGAGCGGACTGGGAATGAGCTGATGAGCCCTAGGGGCACCCCGTAGGAACCGTCCGAGACGACGGCCGCCGACGTCCACGAGGCGTCCGAGCCCAAGACCCAGTCGCGTACGTGGTCGATTGCCGCGCTCGCGGCGCTCGCTGCCGAGGAGGCTCCGCGCCTTTCGATGATCTCCGTTCCCCGCCGGGCCACGTGGGGGATGAACTCCTGCTCGACCCACTCCTGGTCCACGAGCGAGGCCACCGGCTGGCCATCCGCGGTCGCGTGGGTGATGTCGGGATACTGGGTGGCCGAATGGTTTCCCCACACCGTGAGGCCATCGATATCGGACGTGCGGCACCCCAGCTTCGCGGCGAGCTGGGCGAGACCGCGGTTGTGGTCGAGACGCGTCATGGCCGTGAAGCGCTCTGCGGGGACGTCGGGCGCGTGCGCGGCCGCGATGAGCGCGTTCGTGTTGGCGGGGTTCCCCACGACGAGCACGCGGATCCCGTCGGCGGCGTTGTCGTTGATGGCCCGTCCCTGCGGGCCGAAGATGCCGCCGTTCGCGGCGAGCAGGTCGGCACGTTCCATGCCGGCCGCGCGCGGCCGGGCGCCGATCAGGAGGGCGACGTCTGCGCCGTCGAACGCCTCTTCGGCGCGGTCGGTGACGTCGACGCTGTCGAGGAGTGGGAAGGCGCAGTCGTCGAGTTCGAGCGCAGTGCCCTCCGCGGCATGAACAGCGGCCGGAACTTCGAGCAGGCGGAGCCTCAACCGCGTCTCGGGACCGAGCATGGCGCCGCTCGCAATCCGAAACAGCAGTGCGTAGCCGATCTGGCCTGCGGCACCCGTGACGGTCACTGTGGACGTGCGAGGCTCAGCCATGGTCCTCCTCGGGGCGCGGGCCGGCCGGGCGGCTGGCCGCAGGCCCAGTCTAGACACTGCCCACAGTCTGGCGAGGGCTCGCAGCCATTTGCGCCATCCGGCCCTTATGGTGCCTAAGGTTCGCCTTCGGGTTTGGCCGTACCCGCGGTTTCGAGGGAACGCCGGAGGAGCTGGTCCGCGCGGTAGCCGATGTGGGTGTGGAGGGCCAGGACCGTCTCGGAGCGGATGACGCCGCGGATGCGCAGGACGCTGCGCAGCGCTGACTGGAGGCCATGCGTATCGGCTGCGGCGAGGCGGCACCAGATGTCACCGCGGCCCGAGATCTCGTGGGCCTCGAGGATGGCGGGAATGCGGCGCAGTCCCGCAATGACCGCGTCGAGCTCCCGGTGCACGACCTCGAGGGTCATGAAGGCCACGACGTCGTAGCCTAGGGCCTCGAGATCGACCTCCCTGCCGCCGCCACGGAGGATCCCGGCCCGCAGGAGACGGCGAAAGCGGGACTGGACGGTATTGCGGGCGACGCCCAGCCGCTCGGCGAGGTCGGCGATCTGCGCCCGCGGGTCCTCGATCAGGGCCAGCAGAAGCTTGGTGTCGAGGGCGTCGAGGGTGCTCAATGATCACTCCATCGGGTGGTTTCGGGAATTCTTCTGAGCATATAGATCAATTTCGCCCAGCGAAACTGATCAGGGCTGTCAGGATTACCGAAACTGTCACCATGTCCCTCTTCGCCGAGCTGCGCATGCGCCCCACCGAGTCGGCAGCCCGGGGCTCCCGAGGCCGCGGATGGGAGGCGTCCCGTGCTGCGCGCCTCGCGCTCAGCGGAGGGACACTGTTCGTGCTCCTCGTGGGAGCCAACCTCGCGACTCCGCTCTACCCGCTCCTCGCCGCGCGTCTCGGACTTGGCACCTTCGGCATCTCGGTCGCCTTCGCGAGCTACGTCGTGAGCCTCGTCGCCGTCCTGCTGCTCGCGGGTCACTGGTCGGACCACATCGGGCGCCGCGCCGCGCTGACCATTGCCGTGCTCCTCGGCATAACAGGGCTGGCCGTGTTCGCGACGGCGGATTCCCTGCTCCTGCTGTGCCTCGGCCGCGCGCTGCACGGGGCGGCGGTCGCTCTCGCGACGGGTGCAAGCGCGGCCTCGCTCCGCGAGCTGCTGCCCGGACGCCCCGAATGGGCGTCGCGGGCCACACTCCTTTCGAGCTCGGGAGGCGTGGCCCTCGGGCCCGTGCTGGGCGGCCTGCTCGCTGTGGGGAGCCAGCCGACGGCGCTGCCGTTCCTCGTCTGCGCTGCGGCCCTCGCGCTGCTGCTGGCGCCCCTTGTCCTCGTCCGGGCACGGCCGGCCATCCGTCCCGCGCAGGGGGTCTCCCGCTCCCGGCTTCTTGCGCCCCGCGGACTGTCCTTGGGGTTGGGCGGTGCGAGGGGCGAATTCTGGCGGGCTGCAGCGACGGGCTTCCTGAGCTTCGCCGTCTTCGGCTACTGCCTTTCCCTTGCCCCAGGCTACTTCGCCGTGACCCTCCATCTGTCCTCGCTCCCCGCCGTGGGCGCCGTCGCGGGACTCGCGCTCGCGGCGTCGGCCGCGGTCCAGCTCACGGGCCGCAGCCGGCCCGCATCTTCCTCCTCGCTGCCTGCAGCCCCACTGGGCCTCGTGCTCCTCGGCGCCGGGCCGCTTGCCGCCGCCCTTGCCGCCCAGGCTGGCGCCGGCGTCGTCCTCGTCGCGGGGATCGTGGCCGCCGGCGTCGGCCAGGGGATCGCCTTCCGCGCGCTGTTCGAACGGCTGGCCGCCGCTGTCGAGCCGGAGCAGCATGCCCAGGCGGTGAGCGCTCTCTACGTCGTGACCTATCTCGGGAGCGCCGTTCCGGTGGTCGGTCTCGGGGCGCTGGCAGGCGCAGTGGGCATCCCCCTCGCCTCCGACGTGTTCACTGCAGCATGCGCCGCCGCAGCGGGGGTCCTTGCCGCGGTCTGCTGGAGGTCCAGGCCCTGAGTGGGCCGCTAGTGCGAAAGGTCAGTCCGGAAGCGGGCCGCGGCCCGGGATCTGCTCGAAGACGAGCGTCGTTTCCGTGTGGCCCACGACGGGATCGGTCGTGAGATTGTCGAGCACCCAGTCGCGGAGTTCCTCCGTGCTCCCCACCGCGATGTGGAGGAGATAGTCGACGGCGCCCGACGTGTGGAAGGTCGCGAGCACGCCGGGGAGGCTGGGGACCCTCGAGGTGAAGGAATCGATCTGGTCGCGGTCGTGGGCGCGGAGGCTCACCGAGATGAGGGCTTGGACGCTTCGTCCCACGGCGCTCAGGTTCACCTTGGCCTCGTAGCCGGTGATGATGCCGCGCTCCGACAGGGCGCGCGTGCGCATGAGTGCCGTCGACGGCGCGATGCCCACGAGTTCGGCGAGCTGCTTGTTCGTCATCCGAGCGTCGTCGACGAGAGCCGCGAGGATCCGGCGGTCGACGTCGTCGAGCGGTTCGGCCATGGCCACGAGGTTCCCTCCTTGGGCGGCTGACGGCAGCCACCCCATCCTAGCGGCCGGTCCGTGGGCCTTCCTGAGAGGAACGGAGGACGGCGGCTTCCGCGGGATGCACGACGGCGGCGAGGGCCGCGGTGGCGAGGGTGAGGGCGGCGATCCCGAGTGCGAGCCACCCCCAGCCGAGGCCTTGGAAGACGTAGCCGCCGAGCCAGCCCAGCAGGCTCGAGCCCGTGTAGTAGAAGAGGTTGTAGAGCGATGCGGCCTGGGCCCGGCCAGTGGTCGCCAAAGCGCCGGTCCAACCCGAACCGAGGCCGTGCGCGGCGAAGAAGCCGGCGGTCAGCGCGACGAGGCCGACGAGGACCGCTGGGAGCCAGTCCACCGCGGTCAGCAGGACGCCCGCGGCCATGACCGCCATGCTGGCCACCACGACGAGGCGCCGGCCGAACCGTCCGCTGAGCCGGGCGGCGTAGCCGGAGGAGAACGTGCCCGAAAGGTAGGCGAGGAACAGGAGGCTCGTGACTGCGACTGGGAGTCCGAACGGCTGCGCCTCGAGGCGGTAGCCGAGGTAGTTGTAGACGGCGACGAAGCCGCCCATGAGGGTGAACGCCTGCACGTACAGTGCGAGGAGGCGGCGGCTTCGCAGCTGGTGTCCCAGCAGCTGCGCAGCGTGGGCTGCGCTCTCCCGCCGGCCGTGTCCGGTCGTTCCGGGGCGCCGACGCGCGGGGACGAAGCCGCGCTGGCGGGGCGCGAGGGCTACGAACGCCGCGGCCGCGATGGCTCCCAGGACGGCGACGGCGAAGATCGCCAGTCGCCAGCCCCATACGTCCGCCAGGGGACCGGCCACGAGCCTGCCGAGCAGACCCCCGATGGTCGTCCCCGCAACGTACGTACCAGCGGCGAGGGCCGCATGGGCGCGGTGTACTTCTTCGTTGAGGTAGGCGACTGCAAGCGCCGGGACCGCGCCGAGCGCGGCACCCTCGAGGCAGCGGAGCGTGAGCAGGAGGCCGACCGAGGGCGAGAGCGGCGCGAGCAGGCCGAGCACTGTGGCAGCCGCGACGCCGACGGTCATGGCAGGCACGCGCCCGATGCGGTCCGCCACGAACGACCACGGCAGGACGGCCACGGCGAGCCCGAGCGTCGCGAGCGAGACGGTCAGGGCCGACTGGGCGGCATCGATGCGGAGGTCGGCAGAGATCCTCGGGAGGAGGGCCTGAGTCGCGTAGAGCTGCGCGAAAGTCGCCACGCCCGCGAACGCAAGGGCGGCGAGGAGCCGGCGGTACCCCCGGCTTCCCTTGGCGTGGCCAGTCCAAGCGGGGGCGATCGAGGGGGAGGACGGTACCGAGGTCACCCTTCCACGGTAGAAAGGTCGTTCTCATGCGTCCAATACATTATGATCTGGAACATATGACTGAATCGCATGAATTGCCGCTCCACGGCGAGCTCGCGCGACTGCTCCCACTCCTGCCCGTCCTCGATGCGGTGGGTCAGACCCGCCACGTGACTGCGGCCGCCGAGCTCCTCGGCGTGCCCCAGCCCACAGTGAGCCGGGCTCTCGCGCGGGCCGCGGCCGTCGTCGGCACCGAGCTCGTGCGGAAGGAGGGCCGGGGAATTCGCCTGACCCCCGCCGCGGAGCAGCTCCTCCCCGCGGTGCGGAGTGCCCTCGAGCTGCTGCACGCGGGCCTCGACGAACTGCACGAGCGCCGCCAGGAGGCGCGCGGCGTCGTGCGTCTGAGCTTTCAGATGACATTCGGCGAGGCCGCGGTTCCGGCCCTCATCCGGGGGTTCCGGCCCGCGCATCCAGACGTGCGGTTCGAACTCGTGCAGGGGTCGCGACAGCGCTGCCTCGACGCGCTCAGCGCGGGAGAGGTCGACCTTTCGATCGTCTCGCCGGTCCCACGGCCCGGGCGGCAGTTCGATTCCGACACGCTGTGCGTCCAGCCGCTCCGGCTGGCGGTCCCCGCGGGGCATCGGCTCGCTCGGCGCGCTCGCGTCCGGTTCGAGGAAGCTGCCCGCGAGCCGTTCGTCGTGCTCGAGCGCGGCTACGGGATGCGCAGCATCATGGACCGGCTGTTCCGGGAGGCTGGAGTGCGGCCGGACATCGCCTTCCAGGGCCAGGACTCGCGGACGCTCCTCGGCCTCGTGAGCGCCGGACTCGGCGTGGCGCTGGTCCCGCCTTCGCGGGCTGCGCACTCCGCGGTGCACACGCCGGATCTCGGCTGGGTCGAGGTTGAGCTCGAGGACGCGGATGCCGTGCGCGAGATCGGGCTCGTCTGGCCGAGGATCGTCGGGGAGCCCCTCCAGGTCCGGCTGTTCCGGGAGCACGTCCTCGGGGAGGAGCCCGGAGCCCTGCTCGACGCGTTCGGGATCTGACGGCTCGTCTCGCCGGTCAGACGGCGAAACGGGCTACGACATCCGCCGCGGGCTCCTCGCGGGCCTCCCTCCACCCGGTCCCAGCCCAGAGGTTCGTCCCGTGCGCGTCGCCAGCGGCTACCGCCGCTGCCCGGAGGGGAGCCGTGAGGTAGTGCAGCGTGGGGTAGCCGGACGGGGCGTCGGCGAAGTCGCGCATGAACGCGTTCTCGAGTCCCCGCGCCGTCTTGCCGGAGAACGCGCGGGTCTGGGCGGTCCGATCGAAGGCAGGATCGGCGAGGGCCGCCCTGTGGACCGGATTCGTCCCCGCCTCGGGCGTGCGGAGGAAGGCCGTGCCGAGCTGGACAGCGGAGGCACCGGCGGACCGCGCCGCGCGGGCATCCTGCGGAGTTCCGATGCCGCCCGCGGCGAGCACCGGGATCCGGACGGCGGCGCACACCGCCGAGACGAGCTCGTGAAGCTGCCCGGCGAACGCAGGCCCCGGCAGGAAGGAGCCGAAGTGGCCGCCGGCCGCCGCGTGCTGGACGACGACGCCGTCCACGCCGAGCTCCTCCGCAGCCCGGGCCTCCTGCGCGCTCGTCACGGTCTGGAAGACGAGGGCACCCGCGGTCCGCAGGCTCGCGACGTCGCCCGCGGGCGGCAGGGCGAACGTGAACGAGACGGCGGCCGGCACATTTTCGAGGAGGTGCGCGAGCTTCGCCGGGTACTCGTCGTCGTCCGCCCACCTCGGCTCCGGGAGGTCGACGCCGAGCCGATCGGCGAGGGGCCTGAGCCGCTCCCGGTACGCGAGGATTGCTTCGCGGTCCACGGGCTCGTTCGCGGGCACGAAGAGGTTGACGCCGAAGGGAAGGCCGGTCGCGGACAGCTCGCCCACGTCCCCGGCGAGCGCCTCGGCCGACTTGTAGCCGCCGGCCAGGAAGCCGAGTGCGCCAGCTCGGCTCACCGCCTCGGCTAGCGCCGGGCGGCTCGGGCCGCCGGCCATGGGGGCGCCCACGACGCCCGCTCCGAACAGTTCTTCGGGCAGCTCTCGATCCATGCTCAGTACTCTAGGCGGGTGAGTACAGCGACAGGCCCGGCGGGGGCCATGATCGGCCTCGACATCGGTGGCACGAAGACGCGCGGCATCAAGGTGGTCGACGGCGAGGTCGTGGACGACCGCGAGGCAGGGAGCGCGAACGTCCAGAACGTGACCCGTGACGAGGCGGCGGCCAACCTCGCCGCCCTGTTCTCCGGGCTCGACGCCGCGGATGCCACGCGCGTCTTCGCCGGATCGGGTGGGATCGACACCGAAGCCGACGCCGAAGCGCTCACCGCGCTCATCCGGCCCCTCGCGCCGAAGGCAGCGATCACAGTCGTGCACGATTCGAGACTCCTGCTCGCGGCCGGGCACGCCCGCACGGGCATCGCGGTCATCGCGGGCACCGGGTCCGCGGCGTGGGGAACCAACGACGACGGCGAGGAGGCGCGCGCTGGCGGTTGGGGCTACCTCCTCGGCGACGAGGGCAGCGGCTACTGGCTTGTGCGAGAGTCCGTCCGCTACAGCCTGCACCGCATGAACCTGGGCCTCGAGCCCGACGCGCTCACGCAAGCGCTCCTCGACAGCACAGGGCTCACCGGACCCGAGCAGCTCATCGCCCGCTTCCACGACGCCGGGACCGGCAGACGCTACTGGGCGCAGCGCGCGGGCCTCGTGGTCGAGGCAGCCGACGCCGGGCACGCGGGGGCCGGTTTCATGCTCGACCAGGCCGCCCACGACCTAGCCCGGATGGCCGCGCAGGTGGCAAGGCAGCTCGGGATCGAAGGTCCGGTCATCCTGGGGAGCGGCCTCGGGATGAACGTCCGGAGGCTTCAGGCCGGATTCCGGACGGCGCTCGAGGAGCAGGGGATCGAGGATGTGCGGGTCCTCGACCGTGATCCGGTCTTCGGGACCATCGATCTTGCGGCCCGTCAAGCCTGAGCCGGCGGCCTCGGCACCGGCGCTTGCGCCCGTGAACGCTGGTAGGCTCGGCTCAGCCAGAGCGGTTCAAGCCATCCAGCGCAGTACAGGCCTTCGAGCGAGGACCAGCATGACAGAAGCCATGATCGAGTTCCGCGAGGTGAGCAAGGTCTACGGCGGAGCAACAGCCGTCGACCGGCTCAGCTTGACCGTGCTCCGGGGCCAGATCACTGTCTTCGTCGGACCTTCCGGCTGTGGCAAGACGACCTCCCTCCGCATGGTCAACCGGATGGTCGAACCGAACTCGGGCACCATCATCGTGGACGGGCAGGACGTCTCCTCGCTCCCGCCCGCCAAGCTCCGTCGCTCGATGGGCTACGTCATGCAGGCCGCGGGCCTCATGCCGCACCGCACGGTCGTCGACAACATCGCGACCGTGCCCCGCCTCAACGGGGTGTCCCGCGCCCGCGCCCGCGCCCGCGCGCGCGAGCTGCTCGACGTCGTCGGCCTCCCGCAGTCGCTCGCCGGCCGTTATCCGGCCCAGCTCTCGGGCGGCCAGCAGCAGCGCGTGGGCGTCGCCCGAGCGCTCGCGGCCGATCCGCCCGTGCTCCTCATGGACGAGCCCTTCAGCGCCGTCGACCCCGTGGTCCGGCACGAGCTGCAGCAGGAGCTCCTCCGCCTCCAGCGCGACCTCGGCAAGACGATCGTGTTCGTCACGCACGACATCGACGAGGCCGTGCTCCTCGGCGAACGCATCGCGGTGTTCGCCGTGGGCGGCCGCCTCGCGCAGGTTGCGGGACCCGAGGAGATCCTGCGGGCTCCCGCCGACGAATTCGTCGCCGGATTCGTGGGCAGGGACCGCGGCTTCCGGCACCTCGGCTTCTACGACGACGCCGGGCTGGCCGTCGACGCCGCCGAGACGCTGCCGAGGTCGCGGCTCGCGAGCGCGCACCCGGCCGGGTGGACGGTCGTGGTCGACGACGGCGGGCGGCCAGTCGGATGGGCGTCGGCGGAGGCTCCCGGGGCCTTGGTGAGCGGCGGCTCGCTGCACCGGTCCGGCGCCTCGCTGAGGACGGCGCTCGATGCCGCGCTGTCGTCGCCGTCGGGGAGGGGCGTCGTCGTGGACGACGGCGGCCGGTTCCTCGGCACTGTCGACGCCACTGCGGTCATCGCCCAGGCGGACCGCCGGCGTGCGGAGGCGCAGCGCGGGCGGCTCGAGTCCCATGGCCGGGAGCAGTCCGGTGCCGAGACGCTGGCAGGAGGGGCCACCTGATGGAATGGGCCGCCGCGAACGCGGGGCGCATCCTCTCGCTCGCCGGGCAGCACCTCGTCCTGGCGATCGTGCCGCTCCTGCTCGGTCTCGTCATCAGCCTCCCTCTCGCACAACTCGTGCGCAGGCACCCGGCGTGGCGGACGGCGCTCCTGACCCTGAGCTCCGTGCTGTACACGGTGCCCTCGCTCGCGCTGTTCATCATCCTGCCGGTGGTCCTCGGCACGAGGATCCTCGACCCCGTCAACGTCATCGTCGCGCTCACGGTGTACGCGGTCGCCCTCCTCATGCGCTCTGCGCTCGACTCCCTCGACTCGGTGGACGGAGAGCTGAGCCTCGCCGCGCGGGCACTCGGCCACACAGCGGTCAGCCGGTACTTCCAGGTCGACCTCCCACTCTCGCTCCCGGTGCTCATCGCCGGGCTCCGCGCCATCTCGGTGAGCAACATCTCGCTTGTCAGCGTTGCAGCCCTCGTCGGGATGCCGAACCTCGGCATCCTGTTCACCGAGGGGCTCCAGCGAGACTTCGTGACCGAGATCGTCGTCGGCCTCGTCGCGATCCTCGTGCTCGCCCTCATCATGGACCTCCTGCTCGTGGTGCTCGGCCGCGTGCTCTCCCCTTGGGCGCGCTTCGCGTCCGGTGCAGCGCCCCGGAAGCCGGTGACTCCTGCGCGGAGGGCGGTGCGCGGGTGAGCCTCTTCGAGCAGACCTGGGCCTGGCTCACGGACCCTCTCCAATGGTCCGGATACTCGAGCATCCCCACGCGGCTGGGCGAGCACATCTTCTACACGCTCCTGACCGTCGCCATCGCGAGCGCTATCGCCCTGCCGATCGGGGCCTACGTAGGCCATACCGGCCGCGGCCGGGTCGTCGTCGTCGCGATCGCCGGAGCGCTGAGGGCCGTGCCGACCCTCGGGCTGCTCGTGCTCTTCGTGCTCCTGTCCGGGATCGGGCTCATGCCGCCCATCTGGGCACTCGTGATCCTCACCGTCCCGCCCATCCTCGCGGGAACGTATTCGGGCATCGCAGCCGTGGACCCAGTGGTGGTCGACGCCGCCCGTGCGCAGGGAATGCGCGAGTTCCAGATCCTGTTCGGCGTCGAACTCCCCAACGCCGCGCCGGTCATCTTCGGTGGGATCCGCGCCGCCGTCCTGCAGGTCATCGCGACCGCAACCGTGGTCGCCTACACGAGCCTCGGCGGTCTCGGCCGGTACATCTTCGACGGCCTCGCTCTCTCCGACTACCCCCAGATGCTCGGCGGCTCCGTCCTCGTGGCGGCGCTCGCCGTCGTCGCCGACCTCGTCCTGGGCGTGCTTCTTCGCCGCCTGGGTCCTCACTCGGTCTCCAAGCGGGAGCTTCCGGCCCCGGAGGTCCTAAAGGAAGGAATGCCATGACCAGTCACCTGCCCTCCATTCCCCGCCGCCGGGCGGTCGCCGCACTGGCCGCGGGCCTCGGGCTGAGCCTCGCGCTCAGCGCATGCGGAGGCTCGTCCAATCCATTGAGCTCCGGCGGCGCGTCGAGTTCGGCGTCCGGCGGGAGCAAGACGCTCGTCGTCGGGTCCGCGGACTTCCCTGAGAGCCAGATCGTGGCCGAGCTCTACGCCGGCGCCCTGAACGCGGCGGGGATCCCGGCGACGACGAAGCCCAATATCGGCGCGCGCGAGGTCTACTACAAGGCCGTCCAGGACGACTCGATCGATGTCGTGCCCGACTACACCGGCAACCTGCTGCTCTACTTGGACCCCAAGGCCACCCAGGTCTCGGCGTCCGACATCGCCTCGGCCCTTCCGAACAAGCTGCCGAAGGGCCTCTCGGTCCTCGATCCGGCGCAGGCTGAGGACAAGGACGCCATGGTCGTCACGAAGGCCACGGCGACGAAGTACTCCCTCCAGAGCATTGCCGACATGTCGAAGGTCTGCAGCGACCTGGTGATCGGTGCTCCCGCGACCTTCGAACAGCGCGCCTACGGCCTGCCCGGCCTCAAGGACAAGTACAACTGCGTGCCGAAGCAGTTCCAGCCGTTCAACGACGGCGGGGGGCCCGTCACGCTCAAGGCCCTCCTCTCGAACGACATCCAGGTCGCCGACATCTTCACGACGACCCCGTCGATCCCGGACAACGACCTCGTGGTCCTGGCCGACCCGAAGAACAACTTCATCGCCCAGCAGGTCATCCCGCTCGTGAACACGGCGAACCTGACCGATGCGGCGAAGAAGGTGCTCAACTCGGTTTCCGGGAAGCTCACCACGACGGACCTCATCAACCTGAACCGTGCCGTGAGCGGCAACCAGAAGCAGAGCCCGGCGGACGCAGCGAAGGCCTGGCTCAAGGACAAGGGCCTCGCCTCGTAGTCCCTCCCTCCGCGGAAAGCGCGCCACAGGGTGTGAACTGAATCTCGAAAGGGAGGCCCACACCCTGTGGCATTCTTAGGGAATGGTCGAGTTCAAGCAGTCTTCCAAGCTCCACAACGTCCTCTACGACATCCGGGGACCGATTCTGGAAGCTGCCCAGCAGATGGAGGCCGAGGGCCACAAGATCCTCAAGCTGAACATCGGCAACCCGGCCCCGTTCGGTTTCGAGGCGCCCGACGCGATCCTGGTCGACATGATCCGGCACCTCCCGCATGCGCAGGGCTACAGCGACTCGCGCGGCATCTTCTCCGCGCGCACCGCGGTCTCGCAGTACTACCAGACCCGTGGGATCCAGAACATCGGCGTCGACGACATCTACCTCGGAAACGGGGTGAGCGAGCTCATCACCCTCTCGCTCATGGCGCTGCTCGAGCAGGGCGACGAGATCCTCGTCCCCAGCCCTGACTACCCGCTCTGGACGGCGTCGGTCTCGCTCGCCGGCGGTCAGGCCGTGCACTACGAGTGCGTCGAGGAGGCGGACTGGGAGCCGGACCTCGACGACCTCGAGGCGAAGATCTCGCCGCGCACCAAGGGCATCGTGGTGATCAACCCGAACAACCCCACGGGGGCGGTCTACTCGGACTCGACCTTGCGGCGCATCGCGGCCCTTGCAGAGCAGCACGGGCTGATCGTCTTCGCCGACGAGATCTACGAGAAGATCCTCTACGACGGGAACACCCACACGAACATGGCCGCGTTCACGGACGAAGAGGTGCTGTGCCTCACGTTCAGCGGCCTGTCCAAGGCCTACCGCGTGTGCGGCTACCGGGCGGGGTGGATGGCGATCTCGGGGCCGAAGAAGCTGGCCGCGGACTACCTCGAGGGCATCAACCTGCTGGCCAACATGCGCCTGTGTGCGAATGTCCCAGCGCAGCACGCGATCCAGACCGCTCTCGGCGGATACCAGAGCATCAATGACCTGATCCTCCCCGGGGGGCGTCTGCTCGAGCAGCGCAACAAGGCGTACGAGATGCTCAACGCGATCCCGGGGGTGTCCACGCGCCAGGCCAAGGGGGCGCTGTACCTCTTCCCGCGCCTCGACCCCGAGGTCTACCCGATCCGGGACGACGAACGGTTCGTCCTGGACCTCCTGCGCGAGCAGAAGATCCTCGTCTCCCATGGCCGCGCCTTCAACTGGCACGCGCCCGACCACTTCCGGATGGTGACCCTCCCCGCCGTCGCGGACATCGAGGAAGCCATTGGCCGCATGGCCGACTTCCTCAGCAGGTACGAAGGGAACTGACCCACCGGAGGCGGGCCATGACGCAACGCGAGGTCGACACGGTCTTCGAGGACAGCCCGGAACGCCTGTTCGGCGTAGGGCCCGGCTTCTCGCTTGCGGCGGTTGATCCTGCTTCGACCCGCGGGTTCGGGGGCCGGAAGTCGGACGGCAAGGAGGTGCTCTCCGCGAGGAGCCCGCGCCTGGCCGAGCTCCAGGAGCGCCTGTTCGCGGAGGGGCGCGCCGGTAGGCGTCGTTCGCTCCTCCTCGTCCTCGAGGGCATGGACACGTCCGGCAAGGGCGGGATCGTGCGGCACGTCGTGAGCGCCGTCGGCATCCAGGGGGTCCAGCTCGCGTCCTTCGGGCCACCGACGGCGGCCGAGGAACGCCACGACTTCCTGTGGCGCGTGGAACGCCAGCTCCCGCGTCCCGGCATGATCGGGTGCTTCGACCGGTCCCATTACGAGGACGTCCTCATCCACCGGGTGCACGGCTGGGCGGACGAGCGGGAGCTTGAGAGGCGCTATTCGGCGATCCAGGACTTCGAGTCACGCCTGCACGAGAACGGGACGCAGGTCGTCAAGGTCATGCTGCACATCAGCAAAGCCGAGCAGCTCCGTCGCCTTTCGGCCCGGTTGGACGATCCCACCAAGCACTGGAAGTACGATCCTGGCGACGTCGACGAGCGGCGGCGCTGGGACGACTACATGGCTGCCTACGAGGCCGCGCTCGTCAGGACGAGCGCTGCCTATGCCCCCTGGTACGTCGTACCGGCGGACAGCAAGTGGTATTCGCGCCTCGTCGTGCAGCACCTCATGCTGGACGCCCTCGAGCGGATGGACCCCCAGTGGCCACCGGCGTCGTTCGACGTCGAAGCCGAGAAGCGGCGGCTCGCGGAGAGCTGAGCCCCCGCTATTCGCCTGAGCCGGGAGCGCCGGCCTCGGGCTGGCGGCGGGCGGCGTCGAGCCGGCGTCGTGCCCCCTCGAGCCATTCCTCGCAGCGCTGGGCGAGTGCCTCGCCCCGCTCCCAGAGCGCAAGCGAGTCCTCGAGGCTTACGCCCCCGGCCTCGAGCTTCGCGACGACCGCGACGAGCTGCTCCCGGGCCTCCTCGTAGCTCAACTCCGCGAAGGCGTCCTGCTGGGCTTCAGTCATCGTGGGTTCCTCCGTCTGGCTCGGATGAGGCTGGCTGGTGGGCGGTGCTTCCGACGGACGGCGCGAGTTCGCCTTCCGACGTCGCGACGATTGCCCCCCGGGAGAGCCGCACGCGGAGGGCGGTCCCCTCGGGGGCGTCTTCGGGCGCCCGGATGACGGCGGCTGCAGGCCCGTCGAGCAGCTGGACTACGGAATAGCCGCGGTCGAGGGTCTGCTGCGGCGAGAGCGCCCTGACCTGGGCCCGAAGGTGGCGGACTGCATCGTGCCCGCGGACGACGGCGCCGCTCACCGCGTTGTGGGCACGGCTCAGGAGCCGCTCGAGGTCCTCGTGGCGGACGTCGAGCATCTGCTCTGGGCGTGCGAGGACGGGGCGGCTGCGCAGGAGCGTGAGCTGCTGGTCCTCGCGGGCAACGTGCAGGGCGATCTGGCGTTCGAGGCGTTCGCGGCACTGCCGGACGCGGGCGAGTTCCTCGGAGACCTCGGGGACGATGCGCTTCGCGGCGTCCGTGGGGGTGGAGGCGCGGAGATCGGCGACGTCGTCGAGGATGGGCCTGTCTGCCTCATGGCCGATCGCGCTCACGACTGGGGTCTGGGCGTTCGCGACAGCGCGGACCAGGCGCTCGTCACTGAACGGCAGGAGGTCCTCGAGGGAGCCTCCGCCTCGGGCGACGACGATGACGTCGACCTCCGGCATGGCGTCCAGCTCGCGCAGCGCTGAGATGACCTCCGTTACCGCACTGGCGCCTTGGACGGCGACCTCGCGCATCTCGAAATGGACGGCCGGCCAGCGCAGAGCGGCGTTGCGGAGCACGTCCTTCTTCGCGTCCGAGTCGCGTCCCGTGACGAGGCCGATGCGGTGGGGGAGTAGGGGCAGGCGGCGCTTGCGAGACTCCGCGAAAAGGCCTTCCGCGCCGAGGGACTGCCGGAGCCGTTCGATGCGGGCGAGGAGGTCGCCGAGGCCGACGGGCCGGATGTCGCGCACCTGCATATTGAGCCGCCCCGTCTTGAGCCACATCTCCGGCTTGACGAGCGCCACGACGCGCGAGCCGCGCTCGAGCGGTTCCTTGAGCCGGGCCATGACCTGCCCCCACGCGGAGGCGGAGAGCGAGATCTCGGCTTCGACGTCGCGCAGCGTGAGGAACGCGTTGGTCCCGCGCCTGCTGAGCTCGATCACCTGTCCCTCGACCCAGACCTGGGGCGACCGGTCGATGTGCTCCTTGAGCTTGCGGGAGAGCAGCGCGAGGGGCCAGGGATTGTCGGGACTTGTATCGGCGGCCCGTTCCGGGAGGCTCTTCGCGGCCTCTTCGGGCTGCGCCTCATCTCCCTCGGAACTGTCAGTCATTCCGAAGGCCACTGCGTCCAGCGGCGCGGACGGCTCAGGCATGTCCTCCCCCTCTCCGGAGCGCGCATCTTGTCCCACATGTATCACGGGCCGCTGACAGTCTTGTGCGGCCTGTCGCGCCCGAAGCGGTCAGCTTCTCCCTCTACGATAGGTGCGTTGACGCCGACCCCGGGAAGCCATGCGTACCGTTCTCTCCGCACTCTCAGTGCTGCTCGCCGTCGTCCTCACTGCCGTGGCGGTCCCCGCCCTGTGGCTCGAGCGGAACGTCGTCGACGAATCGGGATTCGTTCAACTGCTCTCGCCGATGAGCACGGACAAGCAGCTCCAGTCGACCCTCATCTCGAATCTCGACAACGCGGTCACCTCCGACTCGAGCATTCCGTCGGTGCTCCGCCCGGTCGCGCAGCAGGCCGTCCAAGGCCTCGCGGCGAGCCTCGTGTCCGATGCGAACTTCGGCCAAGCATGGAACGACACGCTCAAGGCCAGCCACCAGATCAACTTCAGCCCGGACAAGGCCTCGGCGAACGCCTTCGAACTCGAGCTCCGGCCCATGGCTGACCTGATGGCAAAGCGGGTCGCGAGTTCGCTGAACGTGAACATCCCGGGTCCCGCTACGCTCCAAGTCCAAGTTGGCACGGCCCAGCAGCGGTCGTGGCTCACGGGCGCGCAGAACCTCGCCGCCCTCTCCCTGCCGTTGACCCTCGGTGCGATCCTCGCCTTCGCATTGGGGCTGCTCTGCGCACGACGTCGGGGGGTCGCCCTAGCCTGGGCGGGCATCGGGCTGCTCCTGATTGCCGCGCTGTACCAAGGAGTTGTCGGCCTCGCACCTTCACTCGCATCGGCCCAGGGGAGCGCCGGCTCGATGTCGTCGGCGTTCGGCACCCGCGCCGCAGAGCTCGTGGCGGCGAACTTCGAAGGGTGGATCATCCCCCTCGCCATCGGCGGAGCCGTGCTGCTCGTGCTCGGCGCGGTGTTCGGCGCGGTCCAGCGCAGGCGGAGGGCTCGGACAAGGCTGCGTTGATGACTCGCTAGCATTGAATCATGACGTCTGCGCCCGTTTCCCTGTCCATGCCGATGGTTCCGCGCCGCCGCCGGACGCCTGAGGACGTGGCCGCTGCCGTTCCGGTCGCGGGGGAGAAGCGCGTCCTGCTCGCGGCTCCGCGCGGGTACTGCGCCGGTGTCGACCGTGCCGTCATCGCAGTCGAGAAGGCGCTCGAGCACTACGGTCCGCCCGTCTACGTGCGCAAGCAGATCGTCCACAACCGGCACGTCGTCGAGACGCTCGAGGAACGTGGCGCGATCTTCGTCGACGAGACGGACGAGGTCCCGGAAGGTTCCCTCGTGGTCTTCTCGGCACACGGGGTGAGCCCCGCCGTCGTGCGTTCGGCGGAGGAGCGCGGCCTGCGGACGATCGACGCCACCTGTCCTCTCGTGACCAAGGTCCACCGTGAGGCCGTTCGGTTCGCGAAGGGCGATTACGAGATCCTCCTGATCGGCCACGAGGGACACGAAGAGGTCGAGGGCACGTACGGTGAGGCCCCGGAGCACACCCAGATCGTGAATTCTCCCGAGGAGGCGGACACCATCGAGGTCCGCGATCCTGACCGTCTCATCTGGCTCTCCCAGACCACCCTTTCGGTGGACGAGACGATGGAGACCGTCCGGCGCCTGCGCGAACGCTTCCCGAATCTCCAGGATCCGCCGAGCGACGACATCTGCTACGCGACCTCGAACCGTCAGGCGGCCATCAAGAAGATCGCCCCCCAAGCGGACCTCGTGATTGTGGTCGGCTCCGCCAATTCGTCGAATTCGGTTCGGCTTGTCGAGGTTGCGCTCGAATACGGCGCCAAGAAGGCCTACCGGGTCGACTTCGCCAATGAGGTCGACGAGTCCTGGTTCGAGGGAGTGCAGACTGTCGGCGTGACCTCCGGTGCGTCAGTGCCTGAGGTGCTGGTACAGGACGTCCTTCGGCTCGCCGCGGAGTACGGCTACGGGACGGTCGAGGAAGTCGTGACGGCGGAAGAGGACATCCTGTTCTCGCTCCCGAAGGAGCTGCGCGCGACGCTCAAGGAAGTCGGCGACGGCAGCCGCGGCCTCGGCGGTCGCGGCCAGCGCCCCACGAGCTAGCCCGCCTGCGAGAGCTCGTCGAGCAGTTCGGTCGCGCTCAGGACCCTGGGAGTGCTGCCGAGGGGAGCGAGCTCAGGCAGCGTCTCCGGAGCGCCCGGGTCGAGGGCGCTGATCCGTCGGGCTGTGGGGAGAACACGCGACTCCAGGGCGCCGACGAAGGCGTTGTAGCGTTCCACCGAAGACTTGAGCGACGTCCCGAGCTTCGCGACGTGGCCCCCCATCGTGCCCAGCCGGCTGTACAGCTGCTGGGAGAGCTCGAAGAGTTCGCGCGCGTTCTCGGTCAGCAGCTCCTGCCGCCAGCCGAAGGCGACACCCTTCAGGAGGGCAAGGAGCGTCGCGGGCGATGCGAGAGCGACGTTCCGCGAGAACGCGTAGTCGAGGAGCCCGGGGTCCTCGATGAGAGCCTCGGCGAGGAAAGACTCGGCCGGAAGGAAGCAGACGACGAGCTCGGGGCTCGACCCGACGGATTCCCAGTACTTCTTGCTGCCCAGCGCATCCACATGCGCCCGCAGCGCCTTGGCGTGATCCGCGAGATGTCGCTTCCGCGTCTCCGCCGCGGGCATGCTGGCATTGTCCGCGAGTCCCTGAGCCTTCAGGTAGGCCGCGAGAGGGACCTTCGCGTCGACGATGATGTGCTTCATGCCCGGCAGGTGCACGACGAGGTCCGGCCGATATGCGCCTGCCTCTCCTGCAGCAGTGACCTGTTCGCTGAAGTCCACTCGCTCGAGCATGCCAGCAGCTTCCACGACCCTTCGCAGCTGGACCTCGCCCCACGTGCCCCGCGAGGCGTTGTTGGCGAGCGCGGCGTTCAGCGCATGGGTGGTCTGCAGGAGAGCGGCGTCCGATTCCCGAGCCGACTGGAGCTGTTGTGCGAGCTGGCCATACTGTTCCACCCGGTCGCGTTCGAGCAGCGCGACCTGGCGCTGCACCGCCCCAAGCTTCTCGGCAACCGGCGCGAGCGCCCGGAGGACGCTGTTCTCCTGTTCATCGAGTGTCGTGAGCGCCGCGTTCTGGCGGGCGAGCAGGTCGCGCTCCGCTGTCGCGCCAGCGAGCTGTGCCTCGAGGTGCGCGAGGTGAGCCTGGAGCGCTGGCGAGGCGCCGCCGTCGTGCGCCGCTCGGCGACGGGCCAACGAATAGCCGCCCAGCGCGCCGAGGATGAGGGCTAGCAGCGCCACGAGGAGCGTCACGAGAGTCTGGGTTGCTTCCATGGATTCACCATGACATGGGGCTCCGACAAATCTGGGCCGACATTTTCGAAACGGCGCCCCCGGTATGATGGATGACCGTGGCTCTCACTATCGGCATCGTCGGTCTCCCCAACGTCGGAAAGTCGACGCTCTTCAATGCGCTGACGCGCAACCAGGTCCTCGCGGCGAACTATCCGTTCGCGACGATCGAACCGAATGTGGGGGTGGTGAGCCTTCCCGACCCCCGGCTCGGGCAGCTTGCCGAGATCTTCAAGTCGGAGCGGATCCTCCCCGCAACGGTCTCGTTCGTCGACATCGCCGGCATCGTCAAGGGGGCGTCCGAGGGAGAAGGCCTCGGAAACCAGTTCCTCGCGAACATCCGCGAGGCGCAGGCGATCGCGCAGGTCGTCCGCGTCTTCGACGATCCCGATGTCGTGCATGTCGAGGGCCGCGTCCATCCCCAGTCGGACATCGAGATCATCCACACGGAACTCATCCTCGCCGACCTCCAGACCGTCGAGAAGGCCCTCCCGCGCGTCGAGAAGGAAGTCAAGAACAAGAAGCGCGACGCCGCGGAGCTCGCCGCGCTCCAGGCCGCCCAGAAGGTCCTCGAGCGGGGCGATACGATCATCTCCGCCGTGCAGACCGACAAGCTCGACATGGACGCGCTCAAGGAACTCAACCTCCTCACCGCCAAGCCCTTCATCTACGTTTTCAACGCGGACGAGGGCGTGCTGGGAAGCCCGGAGAAGCAGGCCGAGCTCCGCGCCCTCGTCGCACCCGCGGACTGTGTCTTCCTCGACGCCAAGCTCGAGGCCGACCTCGTCGAGCTCTCCGAGGAGGAGGCCCGCGAGATGCTCGAGATGAACGGGCAGGACGAATCCGGCCTCGACCAGCTCGCGCGGGTCGGCTTCCACACGCTCGGCCTCCAGACCTACCTCACGGCGGGGCCGAAGGAAGCGCGCGCGTGGACGATCCACCGCGGCGACACCGCACCGCAGGCCGCCGGCGTCATCCACACCGACTTCCAGCGCGGCTTCATCAAGGCCGAGATCGTCCACTTCCAGGACCTCATCGAAGCTGGCTCGATGAACGAGGCCAAGGCCCGAGGCAAGGTTCGCATCGAAGGCAAGGACTACGTCATGGCCGACGGCGACGTGGTGGAGTTCCGCTTCAACGTGTGATCCGGGCCGTCTGGCCGATGGATTGGCGGGGTCAGCCTCGCCGAGTCCGCACAGAGTCCGCAGGGGGCTCCGTACTTCGGTGGGTCAGCTCGACGGCACGGAGGTGCTCGTAGACCAAGGTCTCGTGCAGGCCTGAACGGCCGCTGGATGCGAGCTTCCTCCCGGACCCGGGTGCTCAACGAGTCCCGGGAGCTTAGCCTGTCTCCCCATGGATACGCTGCGGCAGGGCGTCTAGCATGTCCGCATGCGTCTGGGTGCTGGACCGGCGCGGCAGGCTGGCGGCGAGGAGGCAACGGCCATGGGCGGAACGTCAAGGGCGAGGCAGTGGTGGACTCCGGAGGAGGCCCGCGCCGACGTGGACCGGCGGGACCCTGATGCGCTGCCCGCGTTCGACGCGTTCGTCGCGGCGGCACAGCAGGCAGGGCTCGACATCGACTCCCGGCAGACCATGGACCCGAAGCTGGCCCTCGTGGTGACGGATGCCCGAGTGGGCAAGCTCGGGGACGTGGCGGTGGTCTCCTACCAGCCCAACGGCGCGGTGCAGCTGGAGCTGGACTTCGCCTCCGCGGGGGCGGAATCGAAGGGGAGCGCTCGGGGGCGGGTCGAGGCCCTGCTGGGGCAGATCGGCGCCATCGACGACCGCCTCGGTTCGATGGCGGCCCAGATCCGAGAGGCCGGGCTCGACAGGACCCACCCCAACACCCCGCTCCGGGAGCGATCACCGGAATCGGTCAGTGCGCTCGTGGAGCTGGTCGCTCGCTTCAACGCCGGGACAACAGGGAACTGAGCGTTCATCATGAACCCGCCCGCTGGATGAGGATCCGATCGTTGCCACGACGAGCTTCTCTGAGAGCGAATCCGGCGGCGTCTTCCTTAAGGGCGCGCGTGTGGGCTAGCGCGTGGGAAGCGCCCCGTAGCGCAGCCCGTCGAGCAGCAACCGGACCATCCGGGGTGCGCGCGATGTGTCGCTGCTGCCGGGCGCCGGCGCGCACAGGTTCGCGATCGCGCCGATCAGCTCGATCGGGTCGACTCCGTCTCTGATGACGCCGGCCTGCGCGGCATCGTCGAGCAGGCGCCGCAACGCGGGGCCCGCGTTGCCCTCGAAGTACTCGCGAAGGCCGCTGTAGGCGGGCTCGCCGGAGCGCAGGGCGGCGCCGAGGCCGTGCTTGGTCGCCACGAACTCGGTGTACCGCTGAGCCCACAGCTCGAGGGCCTCGCCGGGCTCGTGGGTCTCCGCCAAGCGCGCGGCCTCCGCGGTCACGTCGTCGATCTCGCGTCGGAAGACCGCGGCGATCAGGTCTGAACGCAGGGGGAAGTGACGGTAGAGCGTTGCCGTGCCCACGCCGGCGCGAGCGGCGATGGCCCGGACGCCGACGTCGACGCCGTGCGCCGCGAATTCCTCTTTCGCGGCGGCCAGAAGGGCGTCGAGATTGCGCTGGGCGTCGGCACGCGGCATCCGGTTTCTCCCTGAGTCGTTGATAAACGGAACAGCGTCCCATATAGTCGGAAATGGGACAATGTTCCGTTTTGATCATCTCACGGCATCCATAGGGGTGCCAGCAGGGAGTAGCCATGCAATACCGCACCCTCGGTCGCACCGGAATCAAGGTGACCCCGTACGCTCTTGGCGCGATGATGCTCGGGTCTCTCGGGAACCCGGACCGGCAGGAAGGCATCCGCATCATTCATCGCGCGCTCGACGCGGGGATCAACTTCGTCGACACCGCCGACCGTTACGGCGATTCGGAGGAGGTCGTGGGGGAGGCGCTCAAGGGGCGCCGCGAGGACGTCGTGCTCGCGACGAAGTTCTGGGGGCCGGTCGACGAAGACCTCAACCACCGTGGCGCGTCGCGGCGCTGGATCGTCCAGGCGGTCGAGCGCTCGCTGCGTCGGCTTCAGACCGATCACATCGACCTCTACCAGCTGCACCGGCCGGACCCCGAGACGGACATCGATGAGACCCTCTCGGCGCTCACGGACCTCGTGCGGCAGGGCAAGGTGCGGGCGATCGGTTCATCGTCCATGCGCGGCTCCGAGATCGTCGAGGCGCAGTGGGTCGCCGATCGCCGCGGATTCGAGCGCTTCCGCACAGAGCAGCCGAACTACTCGATGCTCGACCGCGAGATCGAGCGCGAGATCCTGCCGGTCGCCCAGCGCTATGGCATGGGCACACTCGTATACAGCCCGCTCGCCGGCGGAATGCTGACCGGCCGCTACCGCGCCGGGCAGGAGAACGACAACTTCCGCTCGACGCGCACTGGCATGCGGCACTTCCGTGACGAGCGGCGGCTCGCCGCGGTCGAGCAGCTCGTCGCGCTGTCCGAGGAGGTCGGCGTCAAGCTGACCCACCTTGCGATGGCGTTCGTCATCGCCCACCCGGGGGTCACGTCAGCGATTGTTGGCCCCCGCACCATGGAGCAGCTCGAAGACACCCTGGCCGGGGCCGACGTGGCGCTCTCCGATGACATCCTTGATCGAATCGACGAGATCGTTGCGCCTGGGGAGAGCATCGGCGCGATGGACATGGTCTACCGGGGACCCGAGGTTGGTGACCCGGGCATGCGACGCCGCGGGCTTGGTGATCGCTCAGCCGAATAAGCCACGAATCGGGGCAGGTCTGACCCGGCTCGACCTGAGCAGCAGTTATGCGGCGGATGTGCTTCCTCCGCTCATGGTTCCCGGATTCGCAAGGGGTTCGATCATGCCCGCCCCAATGCAGACGGCGACCTTGGGCATCGACCGACATTTCGCCGGCGTCGCCTCGGCCATGGTGAATACAAGTCAGCAAGTTGGAGGATCGATCGGCACGGCGCTTCTGAACGCGCTCGCTGCGACTGCCTTCACCGACTACGTCCAGGCCCGTTGCGGGCAATTGCGTCGGCCGGAAAGTGCCTCCTCTGCCGCGTTCGAGATGCCGGGGCATGATCGAGTCAGCACAGAACCCAAAATCTCCGGGCCATGAACCGCATAGGGTTAGATTTGTGCTGGATCGCGTTGGGATCAGGACGGGTTGAAAGAGGGGTGCGGGTTTGCCAAGGGCTACGAGAAGCTCGGCGGTCAGCGCAGCCCGCAAGCCCAGCATCAACGATGTGGCCCGGGAAGCCGGCGTCTCCTACCAGACCGTCTCAAGGGTCATCAACAACGCCCGGGACGTAAGCCCCGCGACCCGCGAACGAGTCCTCCAGGTCATCAAGGATGTGGGGTACCGCCGGAACAGGACGGCCACGACGCTGGTTACGAGCCGTTCCACCATCCTTGGGATCCTGACCGACGGCTCACCTCGCTTCGGTCCGATGGGCACGTTGATCGCGCTCGAAAACGTTGCCCGCCAGAACGGCTACGGCACCACCGTGGTGACCGTCGAGGAACCGCACGGCGATGCGGTGCAGAATGCCCTGGACGGCCTCGACGACGTCGGTGTCGATGGCATCATCGTCATCGCGACGCGTCTATCGATGGCGGCAGCGGTCTGGAGCGCATCGGTCCGGGTGCCCGTGGAGATGATCGCGGCAGAAACGTCCTCAACCCCGAATGTCTTCACCTACTCGGAGAATCAGGAGCTGGGCGCGCGGATGGCCACCCAGCACCTGATCGACCTCGGCCACACGGACATCGCCCATCTGGCGGGGTCGATGGAGTGGTTCGATGGCCGCGCGCGCAAACGCGGCTGGGAGGCGGCCCTGCGCGACGCGGGGCTCGAACCCGGCCTGTGCCTGGAGGGCGACTGGAGCCCGAAGTGGGCCTACGAGACGGGGCTTCGGCTTGTGGGGGAGAGCAAGGTCCCCCAGGCCATCTTCGCGGCCAGCGACCATACTGCCCTCGGGCTCATCCGGGCCTTCGCCGAGAACGGGATCCGGGTGCCGGAGGACGTGAGCATCGTCGGGTTCGACGACGTCGAGGGCTCGGACTACTTCCTCCCGCCACTCACTACGGTCCGCCAGGACTTCCCGGCGCTCGCCCGCATGAGCATCGACGTGCTCATCGGGGCCATCGAAGGGCGCGAAGTAGACAGTACGCCGAACACTCCCACGCTCGTCGTCCGCAGGAGCGCTATCCCTGCGAGGGCCGCGCACGACGGCGCCTAGCCCGCCTTGCGCCCAAGGGCGGCGTCCTTTCCGGCCTTTGAGCGCCTACGGGCCCTAGGTCGCCCCTGATTCTTGGACCTTCCTCTCGTTTCGAGTGACGCTTGACACAGTGGACCGTGAACGTTCACGATAGTACGACCGTGAACGTTCACGGAGTACCGCTCAAAGGAGAGGGGAGACCCAGCGTGGCAGAAATGAAGAACCCAGCGGCCGTGTCCCAGCCGGCACCTCTGCCGTCGTGGGCCTCTTCGATCGCGGCGCCCTGTGGCCGAGCCTCGTCGTCACCGTCGACCCAGCCCACTTGGTCACGGCGACGTCCACTTCGGGCGGAACTCACATTGGACTCCAGAGCCGGATGGCAGCGGTGGCAGCCGACGGCCTGACCTGGGTTCCTTCCACCACGGCTCCTGCTCCTAGGCCCTCCCGTCGACGGGCGGCCCTACGCGGAAGTCAATTCCTTATCCCTACCGTCCTCCCCACCCATCCCGACAGGACTGGAGACAACTCATGATCCGCAGGACAACCCTCCTTGCAGCGGCCGCGGTCATCGCGCTCGCCGCAGCCGGGTGCAGCTCATCGGCGGGCACTACCGCCGGCCAGGACTCTGCAGTGTCGCAGAAGGCCGAGACGGCCCTGAAGCAGGTCACCGGACAGGTCCTGAGCAAGGGTCCGAACGGCGAGACCCCCTCGCCCGCCTCGGCAACCACCCTCACTCCCGAGGAGATCGCCAAGGTCAAGGCCATGGGCGCCACCGCGGCTATCGTCATGCACTACGGCGGCAACGACTGGGCGACGGCGCAGATCGCCGGGCTCAAGAGCGAGTTCGAGAAGCTCGGCATCAAGGTCATCGCCACGACCGACGCCGACTTCAAGCCGGACAAGCAGGTCTCCGACCTCGAGACCGTCATGACCCAGAAGCCGAGCATCATCGTCTCGATCCCCACGGATCCCGTTGCGACCGCGACGGCATACCGGAAGGCGGCACAGGCCGGCTCCAAGCTGGTCTTCATGGACAACGTCCCGCAGGGCTTCGTTGCGGGCAAGGACTACGTCTCGGACGTGTCGGCGGACAACTACGGCAACGGCGTCGTCTCCGCCCATGAGATGGCAAAGTCCTTGGGCGGCAAGGGGAAGATCGGGGTGATCTTCCACCAGGCCGACTTCTTCGTGACCCAGCAGCGCTACCAGGGCTTCAAGGACACCATCGCGAAGGACTACCCCGACATCCAGATCGTGGAGGAGAAGGGCATCGCAGGTCCCGACTTCGCCGGCGACGCGCAGGCTGCGGCCAACGCGATGCTCAGCAAGCACGCCGACCTCGCGGGCATCTGGGCCGTGTGGGACGTTCCCGCGGAAGGCGTCCTGGCCGCGGCGCGTGCTGCAGGCCGCCAGGACCTCAAGATCGCCACTGAGGACCTGGGCAAGAACGTGGCCATCGCGCTTGCGAAGAACGAACTCGTGGTCGGCCTCGGCGCCCAGGTTCCGTTCGACCAGGGTGTGACCGAGGCCCAGATCGGGGCCGGGTCCCTGCTCGGCAAGACTGAGCCCGCATACGTGGCCCTGAGCGCGTTGCCGGTGGACCACTCGAACGTCCTCGACGCGTGGAAGCAGGTCTATCACGCCGACGCCCCAGCGGACCTCCAGAGCTCGTACAAGAAGTAACGGGCCGAAGCAGAAGCAGGCGGGCGGGGGCCGAGGCCCCCGCCCGGGAGGGACAACCATGAACACGCCAGACAACGCTGTCGAGATGCGGTCCATCTCCAAGGGCTTCAACGGAATCCCAGTCCTCAATGAAGTTGACTTCGAGGTCCGCAGAGGTGAGGTCCACGCGCTGGCAGGGGGCAACGGAGCTGGCAAATCCACCCTTATGAAGATCCTGCAGGGCGTCTACCAGGCAGACACCGGGAAGATACTCATCGACGGGAAGCCGGTCGCTATCGGTTCCATCCAGGATGCGAAATCCGCCGGGATCGGAATGGTCTTCCAGGAATTCAGCCTCGTGCCGAGCCTGACGGTCGCACAGAACATCTTCCTGGCCTCCGAGCCACTTGCACGCGGCCTCATCAACGACCGCGAGGCCGTGCGCCGGGCCAAGAAGCTGTTCGACGAGATGGAGGTCCGTGTCGACCCCAAGGCCGAGGTCTCGCGTCTCGGCACGGCCTACTGGCAGCTGACGGAGATCGCCAAGGCACTCTCGCAGAACGCGAGGGTGCTGATCATGGACGAGCCGACGGCAAGCCTCGCAAAGCATGAGACCGAGGCCCTCTTCGAGCTCATCGAACGGCTCAAGGCGCGCGGCATCTCGATCATCTACATCTCACACCGCATGGACGAGGTGTACCGGATCGCGGACCGGATCACGATCCTCCGCGACGGCCGGCGGCTGCTCACGGAACGGCTGTCGGATGTGGCGCCCGAACAGATCGTCGAGGGCATCGTGGGCAGGAAGATCGAAGGCCAGCTCGCCTACCGCGCCCGGGCCGATCTGGCGGGCGGGGGAGTACCGCTCCTGGAGGTGCGGGGGCTGACCTCGGGCCCCAGAGTCCGGGATGTCTCCTTCGCACTGCGGCCCGGAGAGATCCTGGGCGTGGCCGGCCTCATGGGCAGCGGGCGCACCGAACTGGCCCGCACGCTGTTCGGCATCGACAAGGCCACGAGCGGCGACATCCTCATCAAGGGCAAGAAGGTCGCGATCGGCTCCCCCCAACAGGCGATCGAGGCTGGGCTTGCGCTGATCCCGGAGGACCGGCGTGCCCAGGGACTCGTCCTCGAGCACTCCGTGCGGGACAACCTCCTCCTCCCGCTTCTCGGCAAGATCAGCCGCGGCCCTCTTCTGGACCTCGGTGAGGGCAGGAAGCTCTCGTCGTCGCTCATCGAGAAGCTGGCGGTGAAGGTCGCCCACCCGAACCGGCCTGTCCGGCTTCTCTCGGGCGGCAACCAGCAGAAGGTGGTCATCGCCAAGTGGATGGGCACCGACCCCGAGGTGCTCATCCTCGACGAGCCGACGGCCGGCGTCGACATCGGCACGAAGAGCGAAATCCTCGACATGATCCGGGACTTGGCAGGCACCGGCAAAGCGGTGATCGTCATCTCCTCGGAATACCCGGAACTCCTTGCGGTCAGCGACCGCGTCCTCGTCCTCAAGGAAGGTTCCGTCATCCAAGACCTGCCTCGCGGCGACATCGCCGACGAGGAATCCCTCCAGCTCGCAGTCCAGGGAGTCTGAAAAATGAGCAAGACAGCCCCCCAGCCCGTCCTCGAGACGTCGGCGTCGCCGAACTTCGGAGAGATGCTCAAGAGGCTCGACTGGCGCCGCTACGTGATCTACATCGGCTTCGTCGTCGTCTTCGTCTTCTTCGCGATCCTCCTCCACGACCAGGGCTTCCTGTCCGCGGTCAACCTGCTGAACATCTTCCGGCAGACGGCGACCATCACCGTGATCGCGGTCGGGATGACGTACGTCATCGCCTGTGCAGAGATCGATCTGAGCGTCGGCTCCACTGCGGGCCTCTCTAGCGTCGTCACCGCCATGGCCATCGCCCAGTGGGGCCTTGTTCCCGGAATTCTCGCGGGCCTGGCGACGGGGGTCGCCGTCGGCGCGGTCAACGGCGGCCTCGTGAGCCTGCTCGGCATCCCATCGTTCCTCGTGACGCTCGGAATGATGGGCATCGCAGTCGGAGCGGCCCAGTGGGTCACGGCCTCGGCGCCGCAGCCCATCCTCGACGACACCTTCAACACGGTCTTCGGCTCCGGCAATATCGGCCCCGTGCCCGGCCTGGTCCTGTGGTCCGCGCTCTTCGTGGCGGCAGGCGCCGTCGTGCTCTCCCGGACGAAGTTCGGCCGTCAGGTCCTGGCCACGGGCGGCAACCGCACTGCGGCGGACTTCACAGGCATCAACACCAAGCGGATCAAGTTCCAGGTGCTGCTCATCTCCGGCGTGGTCGCGAGCGTCGCCGGCATGCTCTACGCGGGGCGACTCCAATCGGGCCGCTTCCAGTGGGGCACCGGCGACGAGCTCTCTGCCATCGCAGCCGTGATCCTCGGCGGTACGAGCCTCTTCGGCGGCTCGGGCACTGTGATCGGCACGCTCTTCGGCTCCCTTCTCATCGGCCTGATCAACAACGGGCTCATCCTCGCCGGCCTCGACAGCAGCCAGCAGCAGGTAGTCCGCGGAGCCATCATCATCCTGGCCGTCGCCCTCGCCAGGAAGAAGTAGAGGGTACGACCTGCCGGCCATCCGCCCGCTGCTTCCCACTTCCATCTGAAAGGGCCTCAACCATGAAACTCGGATACTGCACGATCACCTGGGGCGGCGTCGTCGGCCACCCGGTAGGGGTGACGAGCGTCAAGGACCTCTTCTACCTGACCCACGGCCCGATGGACCGGGCGGTCAAGGATATCGCCTCCGCAGGGTACGAGGGCGTCGAGGTGTTCGACGGGAACCTCGTCGAATACGCCGACAGGCCGGACGAACTGCGCGGGATCCTCGACGAGGCCGGCGTCCAGCTGGTCAGCGTCTACTCGGGAGCCAACTTCGTCTACGCGGACATCCTCCCCGACGAGCTCCACCGGATCCGCCGGTCAGCGGAGCTCGCAGCGGAGTTCGGGGCCGAGCGCCTCGTCGTCGGCGGCGGGGCGCGTCGCGCCGCCGGGACCACGGACCAGGACTACGGCCGCCTCGGCGCTGCCCTCGACCAGGTCGCCGAGATCGCCGAGGGCTTCGGGCTCGAGGCCAGCTACCACCCGCACCTGTCGACGATCGTCGAGGGCGAGGAGGAGCTTGAGCGGCTCATGGGCCTCACCCGGATCGGGTTCTGCCCGGACACCGCCCATCTCGCCGCTGCCGGCGCCGATCCTGCGGCACTGATCCGCAAGTACCCGGACCGCCTCCGCCACGTCCACCTCAAGGACCTCAGCAAGGAGCCGTTCTCCTTCCTACCGCTGGGCGAGGGCGAGCTCGACTTCCCCGACATCATCCAGGCCATCAAGGAGAGCGGCTACGAGAGCTGGCTCATGGTCGAGCTCGACGAGTACGACGGGGATCCGCGCGCCGCCGCCGAGATCAGCCGGAAGTACCTCGAGAAGCTCCTCCCGTAAGCGACTCCCCACCAGACCGAAAAGGAACGATCCTCTATGAAGAACCTCAACGTCGGCCTCATCGGAGGCGGCTTCATGGGCAAGGCCCACTCCCTCGCATACTCGGCCATGCCCATGTTCTTCTGGCCGGCCCCGGCCATCCCCGTCCGCCACACCATCGCCGAGGCCAACGACCAGCTCGCCGCCGAGGCCGCCCGCCGCTTCGGCTTCGAAAACTCGACCTCTGACTGGCGCCGGATCGTCGAGGACCCTCGCATCGACGTCGTCGACATCGCAACGCCGAACCACCTCCACGCCGAGATCGCCATCGCCGCCGCCCAGGCAGGCAAGCACATCATCTGCGAGAAGCCCTTGGCCCGCACCGGGGAGGAGTCCAAGGCCATGTACGACGCGGTGAAGGACGCCGGGATCGTGCACATGGTCGCATTCAACTATCGACGCACTCCTGCCATCGCCCTGGCGAAGAAGTACATCGAGGAAGGAGCGATCGGGCGCATCCTCAACTTCCGCGGCACGTACCTCCAGGACTGGAGCGCCGACCCGAACTCGCCGCTGTCCTGGCGCTTCCAGAAGTCCATCGCCGGCTCGGGCGCCCTCGGCGACATCGCGACCCACGTCATTGACATTGCCCGCTACCTCGTGGGCGAGTTCAACTCGGTCAACTCGATCCTCTCCACGTGGATCCCGGACCGGCCGATCCAGTCCGGAGGCGCGGACGCGCTCGGCAACGTCCGAGGCGGCGACGACGTCCCCCGTGGCGAGGTCGACGTCGACGACGAGGTCATGACGATGGTCCGCTTCGCGAACGGCGCCGTCGGCTCGATCGAGGCAACCCGCAACGGCTGGGGCCGCAACAACTTCATCACCTTCGAGATCCACGGCACCGAGGGCAGCATCGTCTTCAACTACGAGCGGCGCGACGAGCTCCAAGTCTGCTTCGCGGGCGACGCCGACGACCGCCGGGGCTTCCGGACGATCTACACCGGCCCGGCCCACCCCTACGGAGACGGCCTGTGGCCCATCCCCGCGCTGGGTGTCGGCTACGGGGAGACGAAGATCATCGAGGCGCACGACTTCTTCCAGGCCATCGCCGAGGGAACCAGCGTGAGCCCGAACTTCGCCGACGGCTACCAGACCGCCCTCATCGACGACGCGATCGTCGCGTCGGCAGAGAAGGACGCTTGGGTGGACGTTCCCCGCGTAGCCGAGCTCGCGGACTAGCACGAACAAGGAGGGTGCGGTGCGCGGGGCGCACCGCACCCTCCTTTCTTTTCATCAGGCCTTTATCAGGAGGAAACATGTCCAGCAACCCCGAGCACGCGGCAGACCAACAGCCCCAGGAAGTCTGGCTCATGCCCGTCTTCACGCCCGAACCGGGCCGCGAGGCCGAGCTCCGTGGAGCTCTCCTCGATCTCCAGCGGACGAGCCGGCTGGATCACGGCTGTATCGAATACAGCGTGTATGCCGTTGACGGACGGTTCGTCCTGATCGAGGGCTGGGACAGCCGAACCGACCTTCAGAAGCACAACGAGCAGGGCCACGTCCGAGATTTCGTTGCACTGTGCTCAGACTTGCTCGCCGAGCCGTTCACGGTAACCCCGATGACGCCGCTGGTCTGACAGCGACCAAGGCGCTGAATGGCCGTCGGCGTCCTGCTTGGTCTCGCCTCCCTTGGGTGGTGCCCTGACAGCGGCGAGTGGGGGCGAGCCGAGAGGAGAGCAGGGGGTCGCGCCTTCAGAGACCCCGTTCAAGGAGGGCGAAGGCGTCCTGTCCCTGCTTCCGCACCACGGGGCCGATCTGGCGGCCGCTGCGTCCCTCCGCCGCGAGCCGCTGGGCGAGGCGGGTCATCGCGCGGTTTACCCCCATCAGAGCGTTGGCGATCACCCACGGGCCGAGGCCGGATGGGGCCGACGGGTCATGCTCGATGAGTTCGGCAAGGGCGTCAGTTGCCTGGTCGACGATGCGCTGCTCGCGGGCCTTGAGCGCCTCGCTCCCGGCGATGATGCGCGCGGTGCGGGCGACGACGGCGATCGCCCCGCCGTCGTCCGCCGCCAGGGCGCCGCGCGGCTCGAGGACGAAATCCCGGAAGGCGGCGACGGCCCCCGTTCCGTCTGGGCGTGAGGCGACGGCGGCGATGAGCTGGCCCTCGTAGGCCTGCATTCCGCCGTAGACGAGGTCCTCTTTGCTGGGGAAGTAGTTGAAGACGGTCGCTTCGGAGACGTTCGCGGCGCTTGCGACCTCTGCAACGGGTACCCGGTCGAAGCCGCGTTGGTCGAAGAGGCCCAGCGCTGCATCGATGATGCGCTGCCTCGTCTCGAGCTTCTTCCGCTCCCGAAGCCCCAGCTGCTCACCCATGGAGACACTGTAACCCCTTGACCTAGGGTGACCCGATCTTTAGAGTAACTCTAAAGATGGAGCAACTATAGGAATCCCAAGGGAGGCTGGCATGTCTTCGTCCCAGCACTTCGCCAGTCAGACCGTCTCGGCGCCAGGCCGCCTCGGGCGCGAGCTCGGCGGGATCATCGCAATCGTGGTCGGGGGAGCGCTCGTCACGGTCCTGGACGCGACCGTGGTGAGCATCGCCGTCGACACGCTCGCGGCGCGCTTCCACGCGCCGCTCGCAGAGATCCAATGGGTGATCACGGCCTATCTCGTGGCCATGACCGCCGTCATTCCGCTCACCGGCTATGCGGCCGATCGCTTCGGCGGACGTCGCGTCTGGATGGCCGCGGTGGCGCTCTTCGTCTTGGGGTCCGCCCTCGCGAGCCTTGCGTGGTCCGCCGAGAGCCTGATCGCGTTCCGCGCCGTCCAAGGCCTCGGCGGAGGAATGGTCGTTCCCGTCGGAATGTCCCTCGTTGCGCAGTCGGCGGGGCGGGAGCGGATGGGTCGCGCTATGAGCATGGTCAGCATCCCCATGATGCTTGGACCTGTCCTCGGGCCCGTGCTCGGTGGCCTGCTCGTCTCGGCAGCGGATTGGCGCTGGATCTTCCTCATCAACATCCCGATCGGCCTCGCCGTGCTCGCGTTCTCACCTCGGATCCTTCCGAAGAGTGAGGCGCGGCCCGGCCAGAGGCTCGACGCGATCGGCCTGGCTCTGCTCTCGCCCGGCCTCACCGCGCTCGTCTACGGTCTGAGCACCGTCACGGAGTCCGCGGGAATTGCGGCGGCGTGGGCCGGGGCGGGTGCCGTGCTCATTGCCGCATTCGTGTGGCGCGCGCTCGGGAGGTCGGAGCCGCTCCTCGAGCTCCGCCACTTCGCGTCGCGCACGTTCGCCGTCGCATCGCTCATCCAGTTCCTCTTGGGCGGCGTGCTCATCGGCTCGATGCTCCTGCTCCCGCTCTACTACCAGCAGGCCAGGGGGCTGACGGCCGGCCTGACCGGGCTGCTCCTCATCCCGCAGGGCCTCGGCGCGGCGCTCGCGCTGTATGCCACCGGCCCGCTCGTCGACCGCGGCCGGGGCCGCGCCGTCGTCCTCACAGGGGCGGTGCTGCTCTCGGCGGGCCTTGCGGTGTACGCGCTTGCACCCGCCGAACCACCGTTCGCCGTGCTCGTGGGCGCGCTCCTCGTCGCGGGCCTCGGAACCGGGTGCACCATGACGCCCCTCAACACTGCGGCCTACTCCGTCATCGAGCGCGTGGCCATTCCGCGGGCGACGGCGACACTCAGCATCGTGCAGCGCGTCGGCGGCGCGCTCGGGACGGCGACGTTCGCGGTCGTGCTCAGCAGCCTGCTCGCGGGCGCGCACTCGGCCGCAGGGGTGGCCAGCGCGTTCGGTGCGGTCTTCTGGCTGCCCGTGACCGCCGTCGTCCTCGTGGTGCCGCTCGCCGCGCTCCTCCCCGCCCCAGACTCCTCGCCATCCCACTGAAAGCCCCGTGAAAGGAGCGCCACCATGGAAACCACCGCCACCGAAGAGGTCCTGGGTCTTGTCAACCGCTGGGCTGCCGCTGAACTTGCGGGCGACGTCGCGGCCTACGAGACCCTGCTCGCCACCGACTTCCAGGGCATCGGGCCCGTCGGCTTTGTCCTCGACAGGACCCAGTGGGCCGGGCGGCACCTGGGCGGCGATGTGGTCAACGAGCAGTTCGAGATCCTCGAGCCGCACGTCCGCCACTACCGTGACACCGCGCTCGTCGAGGCGGTCCAGCGCCAGAAGACGGTGGCCCGCGGTCACGACGCGAGCGGCTCCTTCCGCGTGCTGCTCGTGCTGGTGCGGGATGGCGAGGCGTGGGTCATCGCGCACATCCAGCTGAGCGGTCCGCTCCTCACGCCGGGAGACCGCTAGCGGCATGAGGAATGGCTGATGGCTGTAGTCGCCCCGGCTGCACTCGAACCCGACTGGCTGCCCCAGACCGTCTTAGGCGTCCATTAGGCTCCCGTTCACCTCCAATCCACAGCGCAGGGTTAGCGTCTGTCAAGGCCCAGAGCTTGGGACCTGACACCATCGGGAGAACATCTTGAACGCGCTTGCCCAACCACTGCCCCCCGGTCCGATCCGCATCTGCTTCGAAGGGATCGGAACGATCACCCTGCCGTCCTGGGAAACGCTCTCGTTCCTCGGCGGAGCCGCCGTCCTGGCCTTCCTGGGCTTGGTCGAATGGCCCGCTGCGGTCCTGTTGGCCTTGACGCGGCTGCTCTCCTCGGCACGTCGGGGCTCGGGCCTGCGCGGGCTGGGGGAGGCCCTGACGCTGGTCCGCTAGCAGGACCGGGCTCAGAAGGCGGACAGCCTGACGAGGCGACACTGATTGGGCAGAGCGGGATCTGCCTGCGCTTGAGCGGAGCCTTTGCAGCGGGACAAAAAGTTCAACTTCGGATTGCTCCTTACCCCTGCCGGTTAAGGAAATGCGGCCGTACGCTTAACGACACGGAAACTGGCGCCAACGGCATCGAATCAGCCGCCGCATTCTCTCAATCCGTCCGTGCAATCCAGCAAAGCGTAGGAGCAGGCAATGGCCGCCAACCAGCAGGAGAAGCAAACCACCCCCCAGACTGACCAGCCCGGAGAGATGGACCGCGACACGTCCCCAGCTCGGCAGGGATCGGCCGGGACCACCATCACCATCCCCTCCATTCAGGGTCTGCCCGGAATGGGCGAGGCATTGGAACCGAAGCATCTGCTGTGGTTCGGAGGCCTGGCCGTCGCAGGGGCAATAGGCGTCCTGGAATGGCCCGTGGTCGCCGCCGTCGGGGTGGGAAGCTACGTCGCCGAGCGCTTCGCCAAGTCGAGGAACACAAGGTAGTCGCTAGTACCCGATTGAGGGCTTCCATCAGTCCGCCCACTGCGGGCTGATGGAAGCCTATTTGCTGCCTGGAGCCGCTCGGTCTCAGGCTTCCTCGAGGGCTTCCCCGAACGCTTTGATCGTGCTGTTCCTCGAAGAGCGCGTCAGCAGGTGCGCCGCGGCCAGGATCCCGGCGACCGGCCACTCCAGGATCCCCGCGGCGGCGAGCACTCCCATGCCCCCGAGGAACGCCAGATCTTCGGTAGGCGGGAGCTTGACCGAGCCGATTCCTTCGAAGTTGATCGTGATCGAGCGGCGGTCTCTCGCCTTGTCTGCCGCCGCGGAGTAGCGGCCGCGGGGGGTGCTGGCGCCGTCATCGGTCTGGGCTTGGCTCATGGTTGCCTCCAGAGTTGTGAATGGGTCTGCCCCGCCCATCAGGCGACGGCCGATGCGCGCTGTGGGCCCGTCGTGGGGACTGCCAGCGGCTGCCGCGGCATGCCCAAGGTGCCCGCGTCCCGTTCGCGCATGGTCCCCACCATGACGACGGCGAGGCTCGCGGCTGCCGCGATGCCCCACCCGAGGGGCCCGAGGGGCACAGAACCGAAGAAGGCGCTCAGGGCAGGGGTCTGGACCACGGCCGCGAGGGCTGCCAGGGAAGCTCCTCCGCTGACGACGACGGTCCGGGTGGGACCGCCGGCAGTCAGGGTCTGGCCTAGCTGGGTCGCGACGAGCGAGACGAGCGCAACCGTGGGAGCAGCCGGCCCGAGTCCAAGGGCCAGGGCCGCCGCCCAACCGGCTGCGGCTCCTGCCGTGGTCAGCGCTGCACGCAGCCCGACCTCCCGGTTCAGGGCCGCCCCGAGCGATGCCTCAGGGCCTTCCGCGAGCAGCGCAGCAGTCGAGGAGCCGTGCGGGGGCCGCAGGGCCACCGCAAGCGCCGGGGCGAGGTCGGTCAGGAGGTTCACGAGCAGCAGCTGGCGTGCCTTCAGCGGCGAGAGCCCCGTAATGAATGCCCCCAGCACGGTGAAGGCGATCTCACCGAGGTTGCCTCCCACGAGGATTCCGAGTGCCTCGCGAACGGATCCCCACATCGCCCGCCCCTCGACGAGGGCCGCAATGATCGTCTCGAGCCGGTCGTCGGTGACGACGAGGTCTCCGGCGGCGCGTGCAGCAGGGGTTCCGCGGCGGCCCAAGGCGATGCCGACGTCGGCGAGCCGGATCGCCGGAGCATCATTGGCGCCGTCGCCGGTCATCGCCACGGTCTTCCCAAGGCTCTGGAGCGCTTGGACAACTCGGACCTTGTGGGCCGGGGTGCTTCGCGCGACGACGGCCACGCCGGGGAGGATGCGGGCCAGAGCCTTGTCGTCGAGGCCGTCCAGCTCCTTCCCTGTGATCACGCGGGCCCCGCTCCGGAGGAGGTCGAGGCGGCGGGCGATCGCAGCCGCCGTGCCCGGGTGGTCGCCGGTGATCATGAGGATCTGCACCCCGGCTGAGCGCAGTGCATCAATCGAGGCAGCAGCGGCAGGCCGTACCGGGTCGGTGAGGGCGAGGAAGCCGATGAAGGTCAGATCGGCGACATCGTCGTCGCGGAGCCGCCCATCCGAACCATCGAGCTGCCGTTCGGCGACGGCGAGCACCCTGTACCCCTCGGACGCGAGACGTTCGACGTGACGCACGAGCCTATTGCGCCCGGTCTGGTCCAAGCCCCTGTCCCGCTTGCTGCCCGCGATTCTGGTGCAGCAGGCGAGGACGGTCTCTGGGGCACCCTTCACGCTCAGCAGGGCCCCTTCGGAAGTGGAGCCAAGGGTCGCGTGGTAGGCGCGGGTCGGTTCGAACGGCAGCGAGGCCGTTCTCTTCCACCCGGTAACGTCCCAGTCTCGTCCGATGCCCATCTGCAGCGCGCCGGATACCACCGCTCGATCGGTCATGTGCTCGAGAGGACGCTGGCGGACCGGCTGGGGCGTGGCCCGGAGGCCTGCGGCAAGAACCCTGCGGGTCTGCTGTCCCGCCGACTCCTCCAGTCCCACGAGTTTCCCGTCCGGCCCTGCAGCAGCGGCCAGGGCAATACGGCCCTCGGTCAGGGTCCCGGTCTTGTCGAAGCCCAGCACGTCCACCCGTCCCAGCGCCTCGATCGTGCGCGGGTTGCGCACCAGCGTTCCCCGGGCGGAGAGGCGCCTGGCCGAGGCCAGCTGAGCGGCGCTGACGAGGAAAGGAAGGCCCTCGGGCACGGCGGCGACGGCCAGGCTGACCCCCGAGCCCGCGGTTTCCCTGAAGGGACGCCCTCGGAGGAGCCCGGCCGCGACGACGGCGGCGGCCGCGGCGAGAGTGATCGGTAGGGTGACGTCGGTGATCCTGGCGAGACGGGCCTCGACTCCGCCGGTCGCGGAGCCGGCCCGGGTGGCAGCCATGCCGCGCCCGGCCTCGGTGGACGAACCGGTCGCGACCACCACTGCGAGGCATCGTCCCGCCGCGACCGTGGTGCCCTCGTAGAGCATCGAGGACCGCTCGGCCACAGCCTCCGCTACGACTGGCGCGGGCGACTTGTGGACGGGGAACGGTTCCCCGGTGAGGGAGGATTCGTCGACCTGGAGGCCGGAGGCGTCCAAGATCCGGCAGTCGGCCGGGACGACCTCTCCCCCTCCCGCCAGCACGATGTCGCCGGGCACGAGCTGTTCCGCACCGATCTCGGCTTCCCTGCCGTCGCGCAGGGCCCGAGCGGTCAGAGCGCTCTGCGCCAGGAGCTCCTCGAGGGCCTTGTCCGTCCGGACGCGCTGGAAGCCGCCGATGACGGCGCTGAGCAGGGTGACTCCGGCGACCAGGCCGGCGTCGATGACGGCGCCGATCGCGGCGGAGAGTGCAGCTCCGGCCCCGAGGATGGGGGTCAGCGGGTTGTTCAGCTCCTCGGCCACCGCGCCCGGGTAGCCCAGATGTGCCAACTGCTCCTGCTGCGCTCTGCCCTGGCGCCTTCGGCGGGCCTCGTCCGAGCTGAGCCCCTCCTTCGTACTCGAGAGGGAGGACAGGACTGCCTCGGGCGGCATCGCATGCCACGGTACCCGCGAGACGGGAGGGCTGAGTGGCGCCCGGATCAAGCGTGCGCTGGACCACGCTCCCAGAGCGAGGGCGAGTGCTGCGGCAATGTTGACGGCGAGCAGGGAACGAGGCGCGGCGGCGGTGCCTGCAGCGGCGGACGTGGCAGAGATGCCGCCCAGCGCGGTGCCTGCCTCGGCGAGCATCACGCTGTGCCGGCTGACCTCTGCCGCCGCGGGGCATGCGTCCACCATGAGCGCGGCCAAGGCATAGTCCTGCCCGACGAGCACATGGGCGCCCCAGGGCGGCGGAGCGCCACCGTTTCCGAATACCCCGACACCGATGTCGGCCGCGGCCAACGCCTCCCCGCGCGCCGAGACCAAGAGCACGACGGCGCCGTCGGCTTGGAGGGACCGCACTGTTCCCGCCAGGCGGTTGCCGCCCGGCAGGACTTCGTCGGCGGCAAGGGAAAGGTTCTGGGCCGGGTGCCCGGCGATGACCAGGCGGCTGCCGGAACGGTGGCCCGCCGCGGCGAGTGCCTCGAGCGACTCGTGAGGCTCGTCCACGACCGCGGCCACGGCCATCAGCCGCTTTCCCTGGGCCAGTCCGAGCACTCCCTTGGCCTCGCGCTCCAGTTTGGCCCGCTCCCGCACCCCGCGCCGACCAGCGAGCTCGAGGTCTTCGAGGGGGGCCAGCGTCCAGCCGTCCTCCGAGCGGGGCACCCAGGCAGCCTCGGGTTTGAACAGCGCGTGCAGCATCTCTGCGACCGATGTGGGGTCTGCACCGGGAAGTGGGATCGCGCGCCCCAGGAGATGCCTTCCTGTCGTGAGGACCTCGGCGTCCAGGACTACGGCTGTGACCCTGTCGAGGCGCCTCAGGGCTCGGGGTTCGAGGACGAGGGCACCCCGTCGGCCCAGATGGCGCCCCAGGCACGACGAGAACGCTTCCCGGCCGCTACGGCCGGCCTTGGGCAGGGAGGCCAACGCGAAGCCCACCGCCTGCCGGGGCTGGCCCGTCGCGGTCACGGCCAGCCCGAATGCGGCCACGCCCAATGCGCCAGCTCTGTCCGCCCACTGCTCCACAGGGCCGGGCGGGAGCGCTCTGGGCCGCTCGACCACCACCGGTACAGCTCCGGCCTTCTCGGGGGTGGCGAGCAGCTCCCCGGCGCGCGCCCTCCAGGCCGACGACTCGGCCTTCGCCTCGGCCAATGCCAGAGCGCGCTGGGCCGCATCCACCCCCAGCCCTATGGCCCCTCGGGCCATGGCCTGAGCGGCAGCGTTCGAGAGTGCCAGGGCGAGGTCCGTCTGGCCCTGGCCGAGTTGGGTCTCCAATGCATTCCGCAGCCGGGGAGTGCTGTCCACGACCGAGACGGCCGCGGCCACCTCCTGGGGGAGTGGGGAAAGCCCGAGGTAGCGTGCGGCTGCGACCCCGACCAGGCCCAAGACGTCAGCGACCAGCTCGATCCCGACCCTCTCCGTCGAGACGCCGTCGACCGGACCCTCAGGGACGGCGCCAGCAGGCTGGGTGAGGGTGCGCTCAATGCGGTCCACGATGGGTACGAGCTCCTCGAGGAGGCCGCGCGCCCGGGGATCTCCATCCGTGGCTTCCTCGTCGAAGGAGACGATCACGCGGCTCAGGGGGGCGTTTACCCTGGCCCACTCCACGGCGGGGTGCGCCTCGAGAGCGGCTTGCAGCTCCTCGATATAGCCGCCGCTGTCAGGCCTTCCCACTCCCCGGGCTTCGATCGCGGCCCTGCCTCCGGTGGCCCACGCCCGTCGCCCCGCCACGCGGTCCGGCACAACTGCGTCGAGGAGCCGCTGCGGAAGCGAGGGCACCCCCAATTGCCGCGCGGGCTCGACCAGCGCTTCCAGCAGGGAGGAGAAGATCGGCACTCTCGGCCTGTGCCTACTGCTCGGACCGCCGGCGGTTGGATTCCGCGAAGCGTTCCGCCACGTAGCTGCCGATCCCCACGGCGGCGACGACGGGCCACTCCAAAACTCCGACGACGCCGGCAGCGGCAAGACCGCCGAACCAGAGCAGGCGCTTCGGCTCCATCAGCTCCGCGACGGCCGGGATCTGGGGCACGGTGAAGGTGATCTCCTGACCGCCGATGCCCCCGCGCTGGGACGATGCGGCCGATTGCTCCTTCTCGTTGGCGGGTGCTGTTTCCCTCTCGTTGGCCATGTCCGAAGCCATCTCATCCTCCTGGAATCAGCAACGTCCGGATATCGGAGACCCATAAGTAAACACTCCCCATGCGGGAAAGGGAAGGCCTCGCAGAGGTCATCGTTCCGTTCGGGAGGCGCCACGCGGCCCTTGTGCGGCGCGATGATAGGCGCGGTCGTAGGCGCGCATGACGGCGAGCTCGGCCGCCGTCGGCTCCCGCGCCGCCGAGCGCGCGAGCTGCAGGCGCCACTCGAGGGCTGTAGGCACGGTCCACAATCCCGATGCGGGGTGGCGATCCAGAACCGAGGCGGCGACGAACGCGACTCCGAAGTTCCTCTGGACGAGCTCGACGGCGGTCTGGAATCCGACAACTTCGGCCTGGACGGTGCGCTCGGCGCCCGCTGCCTCGAAGGCTGCATCGACCGCCATCCGGTTGCCCCAGCCTTCGGGGAAGTCGATGAAGCTCTCGCCGGCGAGGTCCGCGGGGGAGACAGCGGTGCTGCCTGCAAGGCGATGCCGTTCCGAGCAGATGAAGACGAGGGGCTCCGTGTGCAGGGGCTGGAGGATGACGCCCGGGACCCTTGCCGTCGGAGAGGCCACGATGGCGAGGTCGAGGACTCCAGCGCGCACATCCTCGAGGCTTGAGCGCGTTCCTTGAGTCGTCTGTCGGAGTTTGACGACGACGCCGGGGTCCTCCGCGTGCAGGTCGCCGAGGACATCTGCCGTGTCGATCGGACCGACGTGCGTGAGCGTGCCGAGGACGACCGTGCCACGGACGACGCCGCGCACGCCGTCGACGGCGTCCTTCGCGGCCGCAACCCCGGCGAGGACCGCGCGTGCATGCGGAACGAGCGCCTCCCCGGCGGGCGTGAGGCGGATGCGGCGGCCGAGGCGGACGAAGAGGTCCGTGCCCAGCTCCCGTTCAAGCTGCCGCACCCCGGAGGACACGGCGGATTGGACCACGTGAAGGCTGCGCGCGCCACCCGTGAAGCTCATGCCTTCGGCGACCGCGAGGAAGTACTCGAGCTGATGCAGCTGCATGTCACCGAGTATGCGGGAAGTATCTCCATAGGAGATGGGATTGAGCACAAATAAGTGTTGGACGCGATCGTTCGACCCTCGGAGACTTGGAGCATGAACAGAAAACCTCTCCTCCTCGAACGGCCGAAGGCCGGCCTGAAAGCGGATCTGTCTTCCGCACGCCGCGGTCACGGCCTCGGATTCTGGACAGTGACCGGCGTGTTCACCGCGACGATGGCCTTCGCCACGGTCCCGACGCCCTTGTACGCGGTCTATCAGCGTGACCTCGGCTTCGGGCCGTTCGTGGTCACGCTCGTGTTCGCGGCCTTTGCGCTCGGAGTCGTGACGAGCCTGTTCCTCGCGGGGCACCTCTCGGACCAGTTCGGCCGACGCCGTGTGATAGCGCCCGCCGTCGCACTCAACGTGCTCTCGGCTCTCGTGTTCATGGTGTGGCCCGCCGTTCCCGGACTGTTCATGGCGCGGTTCCTCAGCGGAATCGGCGTCGGGATGATCACGGCGACGGCGACCGCGCACCTGACGGAGCTCAACAGCGCTGCCCGGCCGGGCACGGGGCACCGACGGGCCGAGGTCGTGGCCACAGCGGCGAACATCGGCGGCCTCGGCCTCGGACCGCTCGTGAGCGGCCTGCTCGCTGATCTTGCGCCCGCCCCGCTCTTCACGCCCTACGTCATCTTCGCGTTCGTCCTCGTCGTCGGCCTCCTGCTGATCGTGACGGTTCCCGAGACCGCCACCGGGTCGGACCAGTGGGCGTACCGTCCGCAGAAGATTGCCGTCCCCCGTGCCGGGCGGAGCCGATTCCTGGCCGCCTCGCTCCTGGCCCTCGTCGGATTCGCGATGTTCGCCTTCTTCACCTCGCTCGCGCCTCAGTTCATCTCGGGCCAGCTCGGGATCCACTCCTTCGCGGCCTCGGGATCAATCGCGTTCGCAGTATTCGCGGCGTCCGCCCTCGCCCAGATGGTCTCTGCCCGCCTGAGGCCCAGGACCCAGCAGACCACGGGGCTCGCGCTGCTGGCCGTCGGGCTGGTGCTCGTGACTGCCGCCATCGTGTCGGCATCCCTGCCGTTCCTCGTGGTGGGCGGCGTAGTCGCAGGGGCAGGCGCTGGCGTGGCCTTCAAGCTCGCCGTCGCATCTGTCGTACGCCTGGCTCCCGAGGAGACCCGGGGCGAAGCACTGGCCGGCCTCTTCCTCAGCGCGTACATCGGCATGTCGCTGCCCGTGATCCTGCTCGGGATCGTCCTCCAGATCATGCCGCCCGCCCCTTCGGCCCTGCTCTTCGGATGCCTCATGCTCCTCCTGCTCGCGCTGGCCGCCGTCACCGCGGTCCGCGCGCGGCTCACCGAAGCCTGATTCGCGGCGGGTCTTGGCGACGAGGCGAAGCGCACATAGGCTTTCGACGGGGACAGCGCGAGACCTCTGCCGCGAAGTGCGGCCTCGGCGTGTCCCAGGGAAAGGCAGCACCATGGCTACAGGCACCGTGAAGTGGTTCAACAGCGAAAAGGGCTACGGCTTCATCGCTCCCGACGACGGGTCCGAGGACGTGTTCGCGCACTACTCGGAGATCGACGCACGAGGCTTCCGCAGCCTCGACGAGGGACAGAAGGTCGAGTACGAGGTGGGCCAGGGCCAGAAGGGCCCGCAGGCACAGCAGATCCGCCCGCTCTGAGCTCGAGCCGCTCTGAGCTCGAGCGAGGTCAGGCGGGGTCGGCCGCAGCTGTCATCGGGTTCGGACTGCTGTGGCGCTCGATGAGGTCGGCGGCGAGTTCCTTCGCCCTTGCCGCGGCCCTCGCATCTCCCTCCACGGCGGCGACCATCGATCCCTTCAGGAGGATGTGCACTGACCATGCAAAGTCCTCTGGGTCCCGCAGCCCTGTCGTCCTCGCGAGCGCGGCGATCTGGGTGCGCGTGTCCTGCAGGTAGGACAGGCTCGCCCGCCCGAGAGGGTGGTCGACCCCCATCTCCATGAGGACGTGCAGGAAGCTGCTCACCTGTGCCGCCCCCTCTTGGAACCAGTCGTCGAAGACGTCGAAGATCGCCAGTACGGCGTCGCCGTCCTTGTTCCCGTACCGGTCCACGGCGCTCTCGATCGCGGCGGTCCGAGCCTCGTACCAGCGCTTCAGGTAGGCGAGGACGACATCGTCCTTGCTTCGGAAGTGCCTGTAGAAGGTGGCCTTGGCCACCCCCGACCTCTCGATCAGCTCATCGACGCCGGTGGCCCTGATGCCCTGGCGCGCAAGGAGGTCGTAGGCGGCCGTGACGATGCGTTCCCGTGCATCGACGCGTTCTGCTGTGCGGTCCTCGCCTGAGGCGTCCGGCTCCATGGACTCATGCTACGGCAGGCGGCGATCGAGGCAGGGGCACCCAGCGGTGGCCCGCGGCGGGCTCCCGTCCTGTGAAGTCACGCCATGAACGGCTCTGATGCCGTTACCTCCGCAAGGGAGGCTTGTGATGAGGCCGGCTTGGGAACCCCTGGAAAGGCCATGAGTCGACGTGACGGGCCCGGTGCTCCCTCACGACACCGAACTGGTCGTGGGCCGGACCCGCCACTCCTGCTGGCCTACCCGCGGGCACGCTTCCAAAACCCACTCCTAGCTTCCGTGGGGCTTCTGGGAGGCCGCAGCGTTCGGGTCGAGATCCGAGAGCTGGAGCTGGATCGCGGGCCGGTCCGGGAAGGGGCGGGTCGCTGTCGGGCGGAGGTCGGGGCCCACATGGAGCAGTTCGCCGGGCTCCATGAGGCGCCACCGCACGTCGTCGTCCATCGGCTGGGTGGCGACGAGGACATGGTCCGGGATGTCGTGGCTCCGGACGCTGATCCTCGGGCTCGTTGTCTCGAGTCGGCGAGGGGCGGCGGCTGGCCCGGCATGGTCCTCGCGGACGTAGAGCTCGTGGGACTCGGGGTAGCGCAGGGCCCAGAGATCGGTGGCCGTGGTGATGATGAAGTTGAGGCTGAAGACCGGGAGATTGCCGGCTATCCATGTCACTGCTCTGACGATGCCTTCTTCGAGGTTCCCGTCGGCATGGCGGGTTTCGGCAGTGATGAGGGCGAACATGCGCTCGCTGTCGGTCTCGCCGTGCACGAGACCTGCCGCACCGACGTCCTCCAGCCGCCGTTCGAGCCTGTCCAGTCCGGCGAAGGCCCCATTGTGGGCGAAGAGCCTCCCGGACTGCTCGAACGGGTGGGTGTTGACATACGTGTGCGCTCCAGTGCTCGCGTAGCGAACGTGGGCTATGAAGGTCGTGCTCTCGAGGTCCCTTGCCTCCCGTGCGAAAGCACGGTCCTGCCAGGCCGCCACGGATTGCTTCTCCACGTGCGGGCGTCCCTCGGGGGTGAAGACTCCCACACCCGTTCCATCCGGTTCTCGCCGGCTCTGTTCCGACAGGCTCTCCGGCGCGTCCAGCAGCCAGAAGGTCGCCTTGGCCCGAGTTCTACCCGAATGCAGTCCGAACAGGCGACACATGGGCCCTCCCAGGCTCTTCTGACGGCGCTGGCCTCACTCTACCGGCCCGAGTTCCGGACGCAGCGCGTCCGGGTCGAACGTCCTGTGCTCTCGCACCGCGTCAGCCCATCGTCCCGGATCATTCAGGTGCTCGCGGGCGAAAGACGAGACTGGGTCGGCAGGTTCGTGCATGCATGTCCATCCGAGGTAGGGAACATTGCTTTCGTAGGCCAGGACAAAGGTCATCAGGAAGGCCCCTGCCCGTTTCCGCACTTCGGTGTCCGCTGCGAGGTAGTCGATCTGCGGGAGGGATGCGAGGGCGAACGCCTCGGTGTCCTCCCTGGCGTCCCGGGGCGGCTGCGGGACCTCCCCGGTTTCGAAAACCTTGAGCGCGACGGGCAGCGCTGTGTCCCTGAGATCCTCGTCGCCGTCCCCGCAGATGCCATCGAGCACTTCGCGGTACGCGAGCGTGTTGGCGACATTCGCCGACATGATGCCGCAGGCCGCACCGAGGGCCATGGTTCCTTCCCGTTGGGCGCTTCCATGGTTCTCGATACTGTCCGCGACGGTACTGGCGAGCATCCCGACCGCTTCGCAGATCTGGCGCCTCGCCGGGGGCGTCGCCTCGGGGAAGTCGTCGGCGAGCGTCCGGAGGGTGCGGGGCGGGAGGAGCGCGAGCGCCGTTCGGGCGGTGGGCTCGTCGGTCGGCCAGAGGCGGCCATCGAAGCCCATGAGGATTCCGGTCTCGGGGTCGGCGAGCGGGCAGAGCATGGACAGGACACTGTGTGCTTCGTCTGCATGGGTCATCTGGATTGTCTTCCCGCTCAAGCGGGGCTCAACACATCGCCTTGGCAGGGAGCAGGGGAAGAGACGATTATCGAGGGACGGCGTGCGGGCGACCGGGCGGAAGAGCCGCCCCCCGCAGGGCAGGAGACATGGCATGAGGATTCTGATCGCGGGTGCCGGTGCGACTGGCGGATATTTCGGGGCCAGACTCGTCCAGGCGGGGCGGGATGTGACGTTCCTGGTGCGGCAGCGCCGCGCGGATCAGCTGGCTCGCGGACTGCGGCTCGTCAGCCCGGGGAGCGAGGAGACCATTCCCGTTCGGGCGCTCACTGCCGAGCAGCTCGACGGCGACGGCCCCTACGATCTCGTGCTGCTGGCGCTGAAGGCAGGCGCGCTGGAATCCGTCCTCGGGCAGATCGGCCCCGCCATCGGACCCGAGACCCTCATCCTCCCGTTCCTGAACGGCATGCGTCACCTCGAGCTTCTGAACGAGCGGTTTGGCGAGGAACGGGTGCTGGGTGGCTCGGTACGGGTCGTCACCCTCGTTGAAGGCGACGGCGCGATCCGGCAGGTCCTGCCGTTGGCGGAAATCGTACTGGGGGCGCAACCCGGAGGGCCCGCCGAGCGGGCGGCCGCCGTCGGGCGCGAGCTTTCCGTGCCGGGCTACGACCTGCAGGTCACGGAGCAGGTGCTGGCTGCGATGTGGCACAAGTGGGGATTCATCGTCGCCGCGGGCGTGGGATCGATCCTGATGCGGGCGAACTTTGGCGAAATCGCGTCCCTGCCGGAAGGCGTCGAGTTCATCGCTGCGGTGCTCTCCGAGACGGAAGCCGTCTTGGCCGCCTACGGCTACCCCATCTCCGACTCGTCGCATCAGGCGAGCCTCGGGATGCTCGCCCAGCCAGGCCTGCCCTTCATTCCTTCCCTCTACCGAGACTTCACCGGGGGAGGGGAACACGAGGGGGAGCACCTGCTGGGCGACTTCACCGCAAGAGCGGGGAAGGCCGGCGTCGAGACCCCGATGACCGACCTGGCGCTCCTGCAGGTTCGCGTCCACGACTTCGCAAGGGAAGCCGGGCAGCGGTAGGGCAGCCTGCCCGGCGGCCAGCTTAGGATGGCGCCGTGACCCAGAACGCAGAAGTCCGTGCCCCAGGCGTCCGAGAAGTCGCCGCGGCCGCGGGCGTGTCGCGCCAGACGGTGTCGCGGGTGCTGAACGATTCGCCGCGGATCAGGCCGGAGACGCGTGAGCGGGTGCTAGCCGCCATGGCCGAGCTCCAGTTCCGGCCCAACAGGGCGGCGCGGATGCTCACGACGGCGCGCTCGCGGACGATCGGGGTCCTCGCTTCGTCGGCGTCATCGCTGTACGGCCCGGCGTCGAGCCTCGACGCCGTGGAGAACGCGGCACGCGAGGCGGGCTATTTCGTCACGGTGGCCCACGCGCCGTCGCCGGCGGAGGAGGATCTGCTGGCGGCGCTGGGCCATCTCGTGGACCAGTCGGTCGACGGGATGGTCGTCATTGCGCCGCAGCAGCGCGTGCAGGAGGCCATGGCGTCGGTGTCCTTCGGCGTCCCGACGGTCGAGCTCCACGGAGCCGGCACCGGGGACGAGGCAGGGCTCTTCGTGGACCAGGTCGAGGGCGCGCGGCTCGCGGTCCGGCACCTCGTCCGGAAGGGGCATCGGAAGATCCTGCACGTGTGCGGCCCGCTCGACTGGGCTGAGGCGCGCGCGCGCCGCGAGGGGTTCCTGCTGGAGACGGAGGCGTCCGACGCCGAGGGGGTCGTCTCGCGCGAAGGCGACTGGACGGCGGCTTCCGGGGCCGAGATCGCCGCGGAGGTTCTCATGGACCCGAGTATCACCGCCGTCTTCTCCTCCAACGACCAGATGGCCCTCGGCGTCCTGCACGCCGCCCGCCTCGCCGGACGCAGGGTCCCGGACGACCTCGCCGTGGTGGGTTTCGACGACGTCCCCGAGGCCGCCTTCTTCGCGCCTCCGCTGACGACCGTGCGCCAGGACTTCGCCGAACTCGGCAGGCGATGCGTCACCCGTCTCGTTGCGCTCATCGAGGGCGCCGAGGTCGCATTCGACGATCCGGTGGCGCCCGAACTCGTCCCCCGCTCGTCCACCTAGTCCCGGCGAGGCGCATCGAGGCTTGACATTGCCCCTGAGCCTCGGCCTATGCTCGTTTCACATCACCATGTGACCGGTCACAAGAAGGGCGGCGACAATGACGTCAAGGCGGACGGGCCCTCCCGGGCACGACGCGATCGTCGGGGGCCGCACCGCACTCGGCATCGAGCTCGGATCGACTCGGATCAAGGCGTGCCTGATCGCCGCCGACGATCCCTCCATCGTCCTCGCGGTGGGCAGCCATGAGTGGGAGAACGAGTTCTCCGACGGCATGTGGACGTACTCCCTCGAAAGTGTCTGGCGCGGCCTCCAGGCTGCGTACGCGGACCTCGTGGAAGATGCCGAGCGCCGCCACGGCGTCCGCCCGGAGGCCTTCGGCGCCATTGGCGTCTCGGCCATGATGCACGGCTATCTCGCGTTCGACGCCCAAGACGAGCTCCTCGTCCCGTTCCGCACCTGGCGCAATACGACGACGGGGCCCGCCGCAGCCGAGCTCACCGCCCTGTTCGGGGTGAACATCCCGCTGCGCTGGTCCATCGCCCATCTGCATCAGGCGGTCATCGACGCCGAGCCCCACGTACCCGAAATCCGCTTCTGCACGACCCTGGCCGGCTACGTCCACTGGCGCCTCACCGGCCAGAAGGTGCTGGGCATCGGTGACGCCTCGGGCATGTTCCCGATCGACCCGACCACGAATGGCTACGACGCCGCACTCGTCGCCCGCTACGACGGCCTCGCCGACGGACGGTTGCCCAAGCTCCTCGAGCTGCTGCCCGACGTCGTCGTCGCGGGCCAGCCCGCGGGGCGCCTCACCTCGGAAGGCGCGCGGCTGTTGGACCCGACGGGCGTGCTCGAGCCGGGCACCCCGCTGTGCCCGCCGGAGGGCGACGCCGGCACCGGGATGGTGGCGACCAATTCGGTCGCGCCGCGCACCGGCAACGTCTCCGCCGGCACGAGCATCTTCGCGATGGTCGTGCTCGAACGCCCACTCTCGGCCGTGCACCACGAGCTGGACCTGGTGACCACCCCGGCGGGCGACCCGGTGGCCATGGTGCACTGCAACAACGGTGCGAGCGAGCTCGCGGCCTGGGCGGCGCTCTTCCATCGCTTCGCCGCCATCGCCGGCGCGCCCGTCGAAACCGACGCGGTGTATGAGGCGCTGTTCCGCGAGGCCATCCACGGAGAGCCCGATGGGGGCGGAGTCCTTGCCTACAACTATCTCGCCGGGGAACCCATCACGGGCTTGGAGCACGGACGTCCACTCGTTCTGAGGACGCCTGAGAGCCGCTTCACGCTGGCGAACTTCGTCCGAGCCCAGCTCTATGGCGTCTTCGGCACCCTCGCTCTGGGCATGAGGGTGCTCGCACACGAGGGCGTCGGATTGGACCAGATGTTCGCGCACGGAGGCATGTTCCGCACCGCGGGGATCGCGCAGCGGTTCCTGGCCGGCGCGCTCGGAGCACCCGTGTCCGTCGCCCAGACCGCCTCGGAGGGCGGGGCCTGGGGTATCGCGGTGCTCGCCGCCTACCTCTCGGCCGGGGAGAGCGCCGACCTCGGCGCCTACCTGTCCGAGCGGGCCTTCGGCGGCTTCCGGTTCGAGACGACCGACCCAGACCCCGACGACGTCGCGGGCTTCGCGGCGTACCTCGAGCAGTATCGCGCCGGCCTCGCGGTCGAGGAGGCCGCCGTCCGGGCGATTGCCCTGAAAGGAGCCACTGCATGAGCAGATCCGAGACCCCGGCCGTGCGGGGCACCCGCGAACGGGTGGCAGCGCTGCACGCAGAGCTGGTCCGCTATGGCCTTGTCGTGTGGACTGGCGGCAACGTGTCGGGCCGCGTCCCCGGCGAGGACCTGTTCGTCATCAAGCCGAGCGGCGTGGACTACGCCGAGCTCGCGCCGGAGAACATGATCGTCTGCACCCTCGACGGCGAGGTCGTCCCCGGCTCCCTCGGATCGGAGCGCTCGCCGTCGTCGGACACTGCCGCGCACGCCTATGTGTACAGGCACATGCCCGACGTCGGGGGAGTCGTGCACACGCACTCGACGTATGCGACGGCCTGGGCCGCGCGCGCGGAACCGATCCCGTGCGTGATCACCGCGATGGCGGACGAGTTCGGGGGCGAGATCCCCGTGGGCCCGTTCGCCATCATCGGTGACGACTCGATCGGGCGAGGCGTTGTGGCGACACTGTCGGGGCACCGCAGCCGGGCCGTGCTCATGCAGAACCACGGCGTGTTCACCATCGGCCGGGATGCTCGCGACGCCGTCAAGGCCGCCGTCATGGCCGAGGACGTCGCCCGCACCGTGCACATCGCGCGCCAGGGCGGCCCCCTCGTCGCCATCCCGGAGAAGGCGATCGACAGCCTCTTCGACCGCTACCAGAACGTCTACGGACAGAACCCGGAAGGATCCCTCGCCTGATGCCGAAGCTCACCACCACCCTCGATGCCTACGAGGTCTGGTTCCTCACCGGCAGCCAGCACCTCTACGGTCCCGAGACCCTGGCGCAGGTCGCAGAGCAGTCCCGACGGATCGCCGAGGAGCTCGCGGCGGCCAAGGCCGTGCCCGTGAAAGTGGTCTGGAAGCCAGTGCTGACCGATGCGGACGCGATCCGCCGGATCGCGCTCGAGGCCAATGCGGACGACCGGGCGATCGGCCTCATCGCGTGGATGCACACGTTCTCCCCGGCCAAGATGTGGATCGCGGGCCTGTCCGCCCTGCAGAAGCCGCTCCTCCACTTCCACACCCAGGCCAACGTCGAACTCCCATGGGGCGAGATCGACTTCGACTTCATGAACCTGAACCAGGCCGCGCACGGCGACCGCGAGTTCGGGTACATCCAGTCCCGGCTCGGCGTGCCGCGGAAGACCGTCGTCGGGCATGTGTCCGATCCCCGCGTGGCCGAGCGCATCGGCACGTGGGCGCGCGCGGCGGCAGGCTGGGCTGCGACCCGGTCCCTCAAGCTCGCCCGCTTCGGCGACAACATGCGCTTCGTGGCCGTCACCGAGGGGGACAAGACCGAGGCCGAGGCCCGCTTCGGCGTCCAGGTCAACACCTGGAGCGTCAACGAGCTTGCCCAGGCCGTCGAGTCCGCGGAGCCTGGTGCCGTCGACGCGCTCGTGGCCGAGTACGAGGACCTCTACGACGTTGCCCCCGAGCTCCGCCGCGGCGGGGACCGGCACGGGTCCCTCCGCGACGGAGCCGCAATCGAGCTCGGCCTGCGCTCCTTCCTCGAAGGCGGCGGCTTCGGCGCCTTCACGACGAGCTTCGAGGACCTCGGATCGCTCAAGCAGCTGCCGGGGCTGGCCGTCCAGCGGCTCATGGCTGAGGGGTACGGCTTCGGCGCCGAGGGCGACTGGAAGACGGCGGTCCTGGTGCGCGCCGCGAACGTCATGGGCGCAGGGCTGCCCGGCGGGGCCTCCCTCATGGAGGACTACACCTACGACCTCACCCCCGGCGCCGAGCGCATCCTCGGCGCCCACATGCTCGAGGTCAGCCCCTCGCTCACCACCGCCCGTCCCTCCCTCGAGGTCCACCCGCTCGGCATCGGCGGCAAGGACGACCCCGTCCGCCTCGTCTTCACCGCGGACCCCGGGCCCGCCGTCGTCGTCGCCCTCTCCGACATGCGGGATCGTTTCCGCATCGTCGCCAACGCCGTCGAAGTCGTCGAGCCATCGGCCCCGCTGCCGAAGCTCCCCGTCGGCCGCGCCGTGTGGAAGCCCGCACCGGACTTCCACACGTCGGCTACCGCGTGGCTCGAGGCGGGCGCCGCCCACCACACTGTCATGAGCACCGCAGTCGGGGTCGAGGCGTTCGAGGACTACGCCCGCATCGCCCGGACGGAGCTCCTCGTCATCGACGAGGACACCACTGTTCGCGGCTTCGCCCGTGAACTCCAGTGGAACGCGGCGTACTACCGCCTCGCCCAGGGCATCTGAGTGGCCGCCGCGACGCGCACTCTAGGAGGGCCCGTACGCCCGCGGCAGTCCAGGCTCCGGCCCCTCGGACCTCACGAGGTTCGGATCGCCGGCGGCTTCTGGGGCGAGAAGCAGGCACTCAACGCCAGCTCGATCCTCGGGCACTGCCTCCATTGGATGGAACGCATCGGCTGGGTGGAGAACTTCGACCGCGTCGCCGACGGGACCATCGGGGCGCAGCGCCACGGCGTCGAATTCGTCGACTCCGAGGTCTACAAGCTCCTCGAGGCCATGGCGTGGGAGCTCGGACGCAACCCGACGCCGGAGCTCGAGCGCCGGTATGAGGACTTGGTCCGACGGGTCGCCGGCGCCCAGGACCCGGACGGCTACCTCCATACTGCGTTCGGCCACGAGGGGCAGCGCGGACGGTACTCGAACCTCGAATGGGGCCACGAGCTGTACTGCGCCGGTCACCTCATCCAGGCCGCCGTCGCGCGGCTCCGCACGGGCCACGACGACCTCCTCGTCGACGTCGCCCGGCGCCTCGCCGACCACATCTGCCGCGAGTTCGGCCCGCGGGGCCGCGAGGCGGTCTGCGGCCACCCTGAGATCGAGCCGGCGCTCGCCGAGTTCGGCCGGGCGACGGGCGAGGAACGCTACGGCGAGATGGCGGCGCTGTTCATCCGGCGCCGCGGCCACCGCACCCTCAGGAGCACCCTCTTCCAGGGTCCCGACTACTTCCAGGACGACGTGCCGGTCCGCGACGCGGAAGTCCTGCGCGGCCACGCGGTGCGCGCGCTCTACCTCTCGTCGGGTGCGGTCGACGTCGCGTCCGACACCGGCGACGCCGCGCTGCTGGCCGCCGTCGAACGCCAGTGGGAGCGCACGGTCTCCCGCCGCACCTACATCACGGGCGGGATGGGTTCCCGTCACGAGAACGAGCAGTTCGGAGAGGACTACGAGCTGCCGCCGGACCGCGCCTATTCCGAGACGTGCGCGGGCATCGCGTCGGTCATGCTCAGCTGGCGACTGCTGCTCGAGACGGGCGAGGCCAAATACGCGGACCTCATCGAGCGCACTCTCTTCAACAACGTCCTCGCCTCGCCTCGTGGGGACGGCCGTGCCTTCTTCTACAGCAACACCCTGCATCAGAGGGCGCTGGGTGTGGAGCTGGCCCAGGACGAGCTCAGCGAGCGGGCGGAGGCCTCCCTGCGCGCTCCCTGGTTCGAGGTCTCGTGCTGCCCGACCAACGTCGCGCGCACGCTCGCGAGCGTGGGCTCCTACTTTGCCACCGCGGACGACGGCGGTGTGCAGCTTCACCAGTTCGGCGACCTCGACATCGCGACCCAGACCGGCGAGGGCCAGACCGTGCGCCTCCGCGTGCGGACGCGGTACCCCGAGGACGGACTCGTGACCATCGTGGTGGACGAGGAGGCCGAGTTCACCCTGGCCATCCGCATCCCCCCGTGGGCCCGCGGGCTCGCCTCTGCCGAGCACGACGGCGAGGCCCTCGCGGTCGCGGGGGACTACCTCACGCTGCGACGCCGCTTCGGGGCCGGGAGCACCGTCCGCCTTTCCCTGCCGATGGCCGCGCGACTTGTGTGGCCCTCGCCTCGGATCGACGCGACCCGCGGCACGGTCGCCGTCGAACGCGGTCCCCGGGTCCTGTGCCTCGAGTCGGTCGACTTCCCCGACGGCGTCCCATTCGAGGACCTCGAGATCGATCCCGGCCAGCCGCTCCGGTCGGAGGGCAGCGACACCGCCGTTTCCCTCCGCGTCCGGCAGCTCGACGAGCCCGACGGACTGCCGTACGGGCGCAGGCCGGAGGTGCGCAGCGACGGAAGCCTCGACGCCCGGCTCACACCCTACGCGGACTGGGCCAACCGGGGCCCCAGCAGGATGAGGGTCTGGATCCCGGCGGTCATCCGCACGGCCTGACTCTCGATCAGCCCAAAACGGCGCCAGCCCAAAACGGCGCCAGCCCAAAACGGCGCCAGCCCAAAACGGCGCGGCGTGCCTCCCCCCAGAGAAGGCGCGCCGCGCCGTTGTGCCCAGTGGGCTCCCCTACCCCTTGAGCCCGCTTCCTGCGACGCCCTCGACGATGCGGCGCTGGAGGAAGAAGTAGATGATCACGAGCGGCAGGGCACCGAGGATCGCCGACGCCTGGATGTCGGCCAGCCGCTGCCCGTACGAGCCCTGGACCGTGGCGAGACCGACCGGAATCGTCATGAGCTTGGGGTTCGAGAGCGTGAACAGCGGAAGGATGAGGTTGTTCCAGACGGTCACGAAGGTCAGGATGCCCACCGCGGAGACCACGGGCCGCGAGAGCGGCATGATGACCGACCAGTAGATGCGCCAGTAGCTCGCGCCGTCGACCCTCGCCGCCTCCTCGAGCTCCCGCGGGATCCCGTCGAAGAACTGCTTGAAGATGAAGACTGCGACGACGGCCGGCACCTGCGGGAGGATGACCGACCAGTAGGTGTTGAGCAGCCCCAACCCCGCCAGCTCCCGGAACACGGGGACGACGAGGACCTGGGTCGGGACCATGATGCCGGCGACGACGAGCAGGAAGACGAGCTTCCGCCCGCGGAACTGCATCCGGGACAGGGGGTAGGCCGCCATCGACGCGAACGCGACCGTGAGGATGACCGTCAGCGCCGAAGTGATCGCACTCGAGAGGTACCAGTTCCAGAGGTCGCCCGAGCCGAGCAGCGCGGTGTACGAATGCCCGGTCAGCTGGGTGTCGGAGAGGATGGCGGGCGCCCCGAGCGATGCGGTTGCGTTCGACGAGAGCGACGTCTTGATCGCCCAGAGCGTCGGGAGGAGCCAGAGCACCGCGAGCAGTGCGAGCACGACGGCGGCGGCAGCCCGGAACCCGCGCGCCCCCTTTCCGTTGAGGGCCGTGTTGGAGGCCGGGGCGGCGGCCGAAGTGATGGAGCGGCGGCTTCGGGCTGTCTGGATGGTCGCCATGTCAGGCCCTCGCTTCCTGTGCTCGGGTGATGAGCTGTCGCACGGCGGCGATCAGCAGGATCACGATGAAGAGGAGGACTGACGCGGCCGAGGCGGCTCCGACGCGGTCGCTCGTGAACGCCGTATTGGCGATGAACGTGAGCGCCACGTCCGTGGACTGCCCGGGGCCGCCGCTCGTCATGAGGTAGATCTGGTCGAAGATCTTGAGGCTCGCGATGATCTGGAGCAGGACCACGAGCGTCGTCGTCCTGCCGAGCAGCGGGATGGTGATGAAGCGGATCTGCTGCCACGGGGTCGCACCGTCGACCGCGGCCGCCTCGTAGAGTTCGCGCGGGATCTCCTGCAGGGCCGCGAGGTAGAGGATGAAGTTGAACCCGATGGTCCACCACACGGTCGCTGCAGCGACCCCGGCCATTGCCCAAGCCGGGTCCGCGAGGACGGGCGTCGGGGTGAGGCCCAGGAACGACTGCAGTTCGTTGAGCAGGCCCGTGTTCGGCGTGAAGATGAACGACCAGATGAGCGCTATAGAGGCCGACGGCAGGATGAAGGGGACGAAGAAGGCCAGGCGGAAGAACCACTGGCCGCGCCCCACCCGGTTCGTGAGCACGGCCATCACGAAGCCGAGCACGACGAGGGGCGGGGTCGTGTAGAGGGTGAACTGGACGGTATGCCACATGGCCGACCAGAAGTCCGGACGCGTGAGCATCTCGGCGTAGTTGCCCAGTCCGGCGAAGCTGCCGAAGCCGGACTGGACCAGGCTCGTGTTGAAGACGCTGGCGACGAGCATGTACAGCGTTGGGCCGATGAGGAAGGCGAGGTAGACGATCGCGAACGGTGCGATGAAGAGCCACGCAGGGCGGCTCTGACGGGGCTTCTGGCGGGCGGTCGCGCTCGTCGTCGAGCCCGTTCTCGGGATTCTGAGGCCAGGGGTGATAGTTGTCATGGGAGATCTCCGCTCTTGATCCCGCTCGTCAGAGGGGATTCGCTGCGTGCAGATACGGGGACAGCTGTGAATTGATGTTCGCGAGCCCCGCGTCCGGAGAGGCGAGGCGCTGCTGGACGAGCGCGATCTGCGCCCCGACGATGTTCTCGAAGACGGATCCTGAGCCCGAGTACCACGCGAGCGAGTCGTAGTGCGTGTACTGCGCGACCTCGGAATAGCTCGCCTGCGGCTCGAGCTTCTGGTACTCGCTGCTGTTGAGCGTGGGCAGGTAGGCCGGGATGTGGCCGCCTTGGGCCCAGGTCATGCTCTGTTTGAGCATGGCCGCGATGAAGCCCATCGCGCGCTGGGTCTCTTCCGGAGTGCGGTCCTTCTTCGGGAGGACGAACGTGTGGGAGTCCGCCTGGGCGGCCTTCCTGTCGAAGAGCTGGGGGAACGGCGCCATGCCGAACTTGAGGCCCTTGACGGCCTGTGCCGTCGTCAGCTCCCATTCGCCTTCGAGGTAGAACGCCGCCTTTCCGGTGAACATGAGCTCCTCGGCACCGGCATAGTCGGCGGTCGGAGCGAGCCAGCCCTGGGTGCTCATCCGCTGGATGTAGGCAAGCGTCTTCCGCGCGAGGTCTTGGTTGACCGTGATGCTGCGCCCGCTGTCTCCGAGGAATGGCGTACTGCCGTCCATCTGGGAGTAGAGCGTCTGGAAGAAGCGCCACGGCGTCGCGTAGTCGCCCACGCTCGCGGAAGCCACCGCATGGGCACCGGTTGCCTTCTTCGCGGCGTCGAGTGCCGCCTCCCACTGGTCCACGCCGCGGATGGGCTTGAGCTGGCCGTTCCCGTCGAGCAGCCCCGCCTTCTCGCACACGTCGACGTTGTAGAACAGCACGAAGGGGTGCGTGTCGAGCGGAATGGCGAAGTTCTGACCGGCTCGCTTCTGGTTTGCCCACGCGTTCTGGTTGAAGTCCGACGCCGCGAGGCCCGCGCTCGCGAGCATGCCGTCGGTGATCGGGGTGAGCAGGTCCGCCTCGGCAAGGTTCTGCATGCGGGTCAGGTGCGAGACCGCGACGTCCGGGGGCTGGCCGCCCACGGTCGCCAGCGTCAGCTTCGTGTAGTAGGGGTCGCCCCACGCGAAGGTCGCTGCCGTGAGGGAATTCGCGCCGTTCTGCGCGGTGTAGCTGTTGAGCATGGTCTGGAGCCGCGCCCCGTCGCCGCCCCCGAAGAGGTTCCAGAATGCAACGGTCGAGGTGTCGAGCTGCGTGTGGACCAAGCCCGCCGCAATCGGCGAGTCGCATCCCGAGAGCAGCGGTGCTGCCCCGAGGGCCGCTGCGCCGGCGAAGAGGCCGCGGAGGAGAGTGCGACGGCGGACGCCGCCTTCCGGGAGCGCGCTCATTGCTCTCGGCCCAACTCGACCACCGTCCAGGACACGGGCGGCAGCGTCACGTGGAGGAGGCTGTCCTCCTCCTTCGCGAGGCCATCGCGAGGCACGACGGCGCCAGGGTCCTCTGCGCTGTTGCGCCGGTACGGGTCGTCGTCGGTCAGGACGCTGACCTTGCGGACGCGGGCTTCGTGGAGGGAGGCGAGGTCGATTTCAACTTCGATCGTGGTGTCCGGGGTCCTGTTGACGAGGAAGACCGCGCCCGAGTTCGCTTCCTCGTCCCACGTCGCGATTCCGTCGACACTCGACACCGTCCCATGCCCCGCGGTCTCGTGGGTCGGGGCGTCGAGGTGCAGGGGGACTGCGACTCCTCGAGCCAGCCGCGCCGCTTGGGCGAACGGATGGAAGATGGTCTGCCGCCAGGCCGGGCCGCCCGGTTCGGCCATGATCGGGGCGATCACGTTGACCAGCTGGGCCTGGCACGCCGCGGTGACGCGATCGCAGTGCTTGAGGAGCGAGATGATGAGCCCCCCGACCACGACGGCGTCTGCGACGTTGTACTTGTCTTCGAGGAGCGCCGGGCCGACCGGCCAGTCGTCTCCCGTCGGGACCTTGGATTCGTCGCGGGACTGGTACCAGACGTTCCACTCGTCGACGGAGATCGAGATCTTCTTGCTGCTGCGCCGCTTGGCGCCGACGTGGTCCGCGGTCGCGATGATGGCCTCGATGAAGTGGTCGAGGTCGACTCCGGACGCAAGGAAGCTCGCGAGATCGCCGTCCTTCTCCTCGTAGTAGCGGTGCAGGGAGATGTAGTCGACCTCGTCGTAGCAGGCCTCGAGCACCGTGCGCTCCCAGTCGCCGAAGGTCGGCATGAAGGGGCCCGAGCTTCCGCACGCGACGAGTTCGAGGTCGGGGTCGGCCATGCGCATGGCCCGCGCCGCGCCGAGGGCTGCAGTGGCATAGGCCTCCGCATCCATGTGGCCGATCTGCCACGGCCCATCCATCTCGTTCCCGAGGCACCACATGCGCACCCCGTAGGGATCCTCGTGGCCGTTCGTCCGCCGGAGGTCCGCCATGGCGGTCGGCGCCGTGCCGTTGACGTAGTCGAGCAGGTCGACGGCGTCGAGGATTCCTCCCGTGCCGAGGTTCACCGCCCACATCGGTTCGACGCCGGCTTTGCGGCACCAGCTGAGGAATTCGTCGGTGCCGACCTTGTTGGGCTCGAGGCTGTGCCACGCGAGGTCCAGCCGCGCCGGCCGCTCCTCGACCGGACCGATGCCATCGCGCCAGCGGTATCCGGAGACGAAGTTGCCGCCGGGGTACCGGACGATGGTGGCGCCGAGCTCCCGGACGAGTTCGAGGACGTCGGTGCGGAAGCCCTCCTCGTCTGCGGTGGGATGCTCCGGTTCGAAGATGCCGGTGTAGACGCAGCGCCCGAGGTGCTCCACGAACGAGCCGAAGATGCGGCGGGAGACGGGAGCGAGTGCCTGGCGCGGATCGAGCACGCCACGGGCTGTGGTGGGGGACGACATAGGACTCCAATCAGTTGCGGCGCCCGCTGGGCGAGACCACTTCAATGTGATCTGCGTCTCACGTTACATCGTTGTAATCGAGGCGGCAAGAGATTTTGTGACCGGTCCCATGTTCGGGCACGCCGTCAGCCCGTGCTGGCGCGGCGCTGGATGGAGAAGGGGACTGTGACCGCCCGCGGAGCGCGGCCCCGGTTCCCGATCTGCTCGAGGAGCAGCCGAACGGCTTCCTCGGCCATCGCGCGGCGGCTGAAGCTGACGCTCGTCAGGGAAGGAACCACATAGGGGCTCATGTCGAGATCGTCGAACCCTGACACTGAGACGTCGTCGGGCACCGAGAGGCCCGCAGAAGCCAGGACTGAGAGCGCCCCGTAGGCCAGGCTGTCCGTGAAGCAGAAGAGGGCGTCCGGGGGATCGTGCCGAGCCAGAAACGCGGAGAGCGCCCCGGCCCCGCCTGCGGAGTGCCAGTCCTCGCACACGATCTCGAGCTCCGGGTCCCACGGCAGCCCCAGCTCGGCGAGCGCCTCGCGGTAGCCGCGCGTGCGGGTTTCGGCCGTCGCGGCGGCGCCGGGGCGCCGCGCACCTAGGACGGCAATGCGTCGTCGTCCGCCCTCGGCGAGCATCCTCGTCACTGCTCGTGCTGCGCCTACGCTGTCCACGCCCACCGCGTCGACGATGTTCTGCTGCACCTCGCCCAGGATCACGGCGGGCGGCAGGACGATTCCCGGCGTGACGGCGCTCTGGTCGAGCACGAGGGGGTTGAGGATTAGGCCGTCGACGAGGTTGGCGCGCGCCTTGGTGAGGAGCTGCAGCTCGCGCTCAGGGTCGTAGCCGGTCTCCTCGAGCTGGATGGCAAGCCGATGACGGTGGGCGGCCTCGACGACTTCGTGGACGAGCTCGGCCGAAAACGGCGTGCTCAGATCGGGCAGGGCGAGGGCGATCAGGCCCGAACGTCCGTTGCGCAGCCCGCGGGCCGAAAGATTGGGGACGTAGTCGAGGGTCGCCATGGCGGCTTCGACCCGGTCCCGGGTATCGGGGTTGACCCGAACCGTCCCGTTGACGACGTTGGAGACGGTCTTGGGCGACACGCCGGCAAGACGCGCGACGTCTCTGACCGTGGCCCTCATCCGCGCCTCCCATGTTGAGCATGGCACTCGCCATGGCTCTCGATTCTTTCACGTCTTCCGGACGGGCAGATGGGGGTGCTGCTGCCTGAAACGCCCGCATGGGGGTATGCACCGGGGGAGGGAGACAGGGAGGAAGCAATGGCGGTGCATGACGACGGTGCGTGGCGAGACCGCACGGTCGAAGAACCCGGTGGCTCCGTTCCTGTCGGGAGCGAACACGAGGACACAGGCGGCAGCCGCGAGCCGGAGGACTCGGGGGACGGGCGGCCGAAGCTGCGGCGCGCGCTCGCGGCCCTGGGCCCCGGCCTCATCACGGGCGCCGCCGACAACGACCCTTCGGGTGTCGCGACCTACGCCCAGGCCGGCGCCATGTTCGGCAACGCGAGCCTGTGGGCAGTGCCGGTCACCCTCCCGCTCATGCTCGCCGTCCAGGAGACCGCGGACCGCACCGCGCTTGCGACGGGACAGAGCCTCGGCGCGCTTGCCCGCAGGAAGTTCGGCCGTGGTGCCCGGACCGTACTTGCCGTGCTCCTCGTGGTTCTTCTCGTCTCGAACGTGCTCCAACTGAGCGCGGATCTCATGGCCGTGGGCTCCGGGATGGAGATGCTGCATGGCGGGCCGGCGCAGCTCTGGAGCGCGGTCGCAGGAACCGGGATCCTCGTGGCGATGCTCACGGGCTCGTTCGAGTTCGTCGCGCGGCTCATCAAATGGCTCTGCCTCTCGCTGCTCGCGTATTTCGGCGTGCTCGTCGTGACGGGAGTCGACTGGGCGGACGTCGGCTCAGGGCTCCTCGGCACCCAGTTCGAATGGAACTCGGACTATCTCGGCATCATGGTCGCCGTGCTCGGCACCACCATCTCGCCGTACCTCTTCTTCTGGCAGAGCTCCAACCGGATCGAGCAATTGCGGAGCGAGGTAGGTGGCGACGAGAGGCCTTCGCAGGTGCGGCTCACCGCGAGGAATCCGCGCGCGGCGCGCCGCAAGTGGGTCGATGCGCGAGTCGACGTCTTCACGGGGATGGTGTTCTCGCAGCTCGTGATGTTCGCCGTCATCACGGCCACGGGTGCCACGCTCGGCACGCACCACCTCGAGATCAGGACGGCGGCCGACGCCGCGAATGCGCTCGCTCCCATTGCGGGCCCCGCGGCGGCCGCCCTCTTCGCGGTCGGCTTCATCGGTTCGGGCGTCCTCGGGGTGCCTGTCCTCGCGGCGTCGGCGTCGGCGGGCATCGCAAGCCTCACTGGCAGGAGCTGGGGCCTGGACCGCACGCCCCGGCAGTCTCCTCTCTTCTATCTCCTCGTGGCCCTCGGCACTCTCGCTGCGATCGGTCTGAGCCTCGTCTACCGGGACCCGATCGGCCTCCTGGTCTTCAGCTCGGTCGTCCAGGGGATCGCGGCGGGCCCGTTCCTCGTCGTCCTCATGCTTGTCTCGTCCGACCGGAAGCTCATGGGGGAGCACCGCAACCGGACACTCTCGACTGTCTTCGGCTGGGCGGCGACGCTGCTCATGTCGATCGCGGGCATCGTCGGAATCTGGCATACAGTGACGAGCGGCCCCTGACGTCGGTGCTCGGGCAAAGCGGAGCGATTGGTCCCTCAGCGCCTGCGAGGGGCGGGCCCCGGAGTCGCGCGGGCCGACTGATTGGGATTTCCCAATCGGCTCCGTTCGAGGGTCGCCCCTGAGGGAACTCTGAAAGATATGTTGCAGCTCGATAACAACCACAATCTGAAACGTCGCTTTCGTAGCCAGTGAGCCGTTACTGTGCGTAGGCTGTGGGGCATGTGAGGCGCGCCACGTCCCTGTGTCGTGGGGGCCGTCCGCCGGAATCATCCGGCACAGAATTCACCGAACATAGGAGGCGGAATGCGTTTCAGGCGTATTTCGAAGGCGGTTGGGGTTGCAGCTGCGGCTGTCCTGGCCCTCAGCGCCTGCGCGACCCAAGGCGGATCGTCGACTGCTTCTTCATCGAGCAGCTCGTCCGCGAAGCAGGGTGGAAGCGCCACGGTCGTCGAAGTGAACGCGTTCAACACGTTCAACGCGAACACCGCGAACGGCAACACGGACATCAACTCGAAGATCAGCTACGCGACCCACATGGGCTTCTACTACGTGGACAACAAGCTGAAGGTCGTCCACAACGACAAGTTCGGTTCGTACCAGAAGACCTCGGACAACCCGCTGACCGTCAAGTACACGATCAATGACGGCGTCAAGTGGTCCGACGGCACTCCCGTGACGGCCTACGACGTCGCCCTCAACTGGGCGGCGAACTCGGCGTGGTTCGATGACGCGAGCGCCGACGGCAAGACCGGCACGAGCTACTTCTCCACTGCGGGCTCGACTCAGGGCCTGAACAACACGAACTTCCCGGACGTCTCCTCGGACGGCAAGACGTTCACGCTCACGTACACGACGCCGTACGCCGACTGGGAGACCGCGATCGGCGGCAACAACGGCACGATCGACATCCCGGCGCACGTCGTCGCCAAGCACACGGGCCTCGCGGACGCCAAGGCGCTCTACGACCTCATGAAGGGCATCAAGAAGGGCGACCCGGCGAGCCCGCAGCCGGTCAACGAGACCCTCAAGAAGGCCGCTGACTTCTACAACACGGGCTTCGACACCAAGACGATCCCGAGTGACACGAGCCTGTTCCTCTCGAACGGCCCGTACATCGTGAAGGACATGGTCTCCGACCAGTCCATGACCCTCGTCCGCAACAAGGACTACAACTGGGGTCCCGCGGCTCACCTCGACCAGATCGTGGTGCGCTACATCGGCTCGGCGCCGGCTCAGATCCAGGCCCTCAAGAACGGCGAGGCTGACATCATCGCCCCGCAGGCCTCCTCGGACACGATCCAGCAGCTCAAGGCGATCCAGGGCGTGACGGTCGACCAGGGCAACCAGCTCGCGTACGACCACCTCGACCTGAACTTCAACGGCGTCTTCGCCGACCAGAATGTCCGCACGGCCTTCATGCTCACGGTCCCGCGCCAGGACATCCTGAACAAGCTGATCAGCCAGATGGATCCGAACGCGAAGCCCCTCGACTCGCAGATCTTCGTGCCGCAGCAGGCCGGCTACGCCGACTCGGTCAAGAACAACGGCTCGTCGGCCTACGATTCGGTCAACATCGACAAGGCCAAGCAGCTCCTTGCCGGCAAGACCCCGACGGTCCGCATCATGTACAACAAGGACAACCCGAACCGCGTTGACGCCTACACGCTGATCGCGGCCAACGCCGCCAAGGCCGGCTTCAACGTCGTCGACGGCGGACTCGGCAAGTCCGACTGGGGCAAGGCGCTCGGCAACGGCACCTACGACGCCTCGATCTTCGGCTGGATCAACCCGGGTGTCGGTGTCTCCGGCGTTCCGCAGATCTTCCAGTCGGGCAGCGGCTCGAACTTCAACAAGTTCTCGGACCCGCAGGCGGACTCGCTCATGAAGCAGCTCGTCCAGACCACGGACCAGTCCAAGCAGGTGAGCCTCGAGCAGCAGATCGACCAGCGCATCTGGGCCTCGTCCTACGGCCTGCCGCTCTTCCAGTCGGTCGGCGTGGACGCGTACAGCAACCGCGTGACCGGAGTCCAGTACATGCCGAACAGCAGCGGTGTGTGGTGGAACTACTGGGACTGGGCAACCACGTAAGCACCTGAGTTCTGATGCTGCGGAAGCGCCGGGACCGAGCTCCATGGTCCCGGCGCTTCTCAGCGCCACCCGGCATACCAGCCACCGCCGTCGGGTCCCCGCCGACCGCGGGGCATCGCCCCAGGCCCCCAACGTGCTGCCCCCCACCTATCGGGCAGCCGACTTCCAGAGGTACAAACAATCATGGTGACTTACGTCGTCCGGCGCCTCATCACCGCAGCCTTGATTCTCCTCGGCGCATCGTTCTTGGTGTACAACCTGACTGCGCTCTCCGGAGATCCCCTCGCTGATCTGCGCGCCAGCAACGCTCCCAACGCCGCCCAGCTCATGCAGGCGCGGTCCCAGCTTCTCGACCTGAGCACCCCCGCCCCCATCCGCTATTTCAAGTGGCTCGGAGGGGCCGCGGGCTGCGTCGTCGGAAACTGCAACCTCGGGATGAACCTCGTCGGCCAGCCCGTGACCCAGGCATTGGGGCAGGCCCTCGTGCAGACGATCACCCTCGTGACCGGCGCGACCGTGCTCGCGATCCTCATCGGCGTCGCCCTCGGCATCGTCACCGCGCTCCGCCAGTACAGCGCCCTCGACTACGGCGTGACGTTCATGGCCTTCCTCTTCTTCTCGCTTCCGATCTTCTGGGTCGCCGTCCTGCTCAAGGAATTCGGCGCAATCGACTTCAACAACTTCCTCGCGGACCCGACGATCCCGCTGCCTGTCTCCCTCGGCATCGGCATCGTCCTGGGCATCATCGCGGCGGTCGTCTCCTCGGGCGCCCTACGACGGCGGGCCATCAACGGGGCGATCGTGTTCGCCTTCGTCACGCTCGTGTGCATCGTCGCGAGCATCACCCGCTGGTTCAGCACCCCCGGCCTGGGGCTCGGCGTCATCCTGATCGTGGGCGTCGGCTTGGCCTTCGGGATCACGGTGCTCGCTGCCGGCCTCCAGAACCGACGCGCCCTCTACGCCGGTCTCACGACCGTGCTCATCGGCGCGATCGCCTACTTCCCCGTCCAGCCTCTGCTCGACGAGGCGACGGGGCTCATGATCTTCATCCTCGCGGTCGTCACCGTTCTCGTGGGCGTTGCGGTCGGCTGGTTCTGGGGCGGCTATGACCGCGGCCAGGGGATGCGGGTCGGCGGGATCACGGCGTTCCTCGTCGGAGCCCTCGTGGTGCTCGACCGCTTCATGCAGGCGTGGCCCGGCTACTACAACAACCGGAGCATCCGCGGCCGCCCCATCGCCACGATCGGCGGCTCCACCCCCAACCTCCAGGGCGACTTCTGGCAGCACGGCCTCGACAGCTTCACCCACCTCATCCTGCCGACCATCGCCCTCGTCCTCATCTCCCTCGCGAGCTACACGCGCTACACACGCTCGTCGATGCTCGAGGTCATGAACACGGACTACATCCGCACCGCCAGGGCGAAGGGCGCGAGCGAGCGGTCCGTCGTCATGCGCCACGCGTTCCGCAACGCGCTCATCCCGATCTCGACCGTCGTCGCACTCGACATCGGCCAGCTGATCGGCGGCGCGGTCATCACGGAGACCGTCTTCTCGGTGCCCGGCATGGGCTACATGTTCCTGCAGGGGATCTCGCACGTCGATCCGAACCCGGTGATGGGCGTCTTCGCGTGCGTCGCGATCACGGCCCTGGCGTTCAACCTCATCGCGGACCTCGTGTACTCCGCGCTCGATCCTCGCGTTAGGGTGAAGTGACATGAGCCAGCAGTCTCAGCAGGAAGACCTCACGGCCAGCGCCCGGGGCGAATCCGGGGCAACAGCACAGCCCGCCGCCGGCATCGAGCCGACCGTCGAGGCGAAGGGCCTCAGCCTCGGGCAGATCGTCCGGAAGCGCTTCTTCGGCCACTCGGGGGCTCTCGCGGGCCTCGTCGTCTTCGCAGCGATCTTCATTCTGGCCTTCTCGGCCGAGGGGTGGGGCCCCTTCCCCGGCTGGTGGAAGTACAAGTTCGACCAGGTCACGCCCCTGGTCAACTTCGGGCAGCCGACGTGGAGCTTCGCGCCCTTCAGCTTCGGCGACCACCCGTTCGGTCAGGACCGGATCGGCCGCGACCTCTTCGCCATGACCATGCGCGGGGCCCAGCAGTCGATCACCATCATGATCATCATCGGCGTCGTCGCGGGCATCATCGGCGTCGTCGTCGGGGCACTCTCCGGCTACTTCCGCGGATGGGTCGAGACGATCCTGATGCGCATCACCGACATCATCATCATCATTCCAGTGCTGCTCCTCGCGGCCGTCATGTCGCAGACCGCCGGACGCCGCGATTCCGGAACCTGGTTCGCGCAGTTCGCAGCGAGCAACGGCGTGGTGGTGCTCGGCATCTTCCTCGGGTTCGTCGCATGGGTTTCCCTCGCACGGCTCGTGCGCGGCGAGTTCCTCTCGCTGCGCGAGCGGGAGTTCGTCGACGCCGCGCGCATCTCGGGCGCGTCCAACATGCGGATCATCTTCAAGCACATCCTGCCGAACGCCGTCGGCGTGGTGATCGTCAACGGCACGCTGCTCATGTCCTCGGCCATCCTCCTCGAGACGGCGCTCAGCTATCTCGGCGTCGGCGTCAAGGCTCCGGACACCTCGCTCGGCCTGCTCATCTCCCAGAACCAGGAGGCGTTCTCGACGCGCCCGTGGCTGTTCTGGTGGCCGGGCCTCTTCATCGTGCTCATCTGCCTCAGCATCAACTTCATCGGCGACGGGCTCCGGGACGCCTTCGACCCGCGGCAGAGGAAGTTCAACGCGAAGAAGGCGAAGTCCCGCGGAGTCCATGGAAGCTCCGTCGCGGCTGCGCCCGTGGCCGCAGGAGCGGGAGCTGGCCCAGTCCGCGCTTCAGGAGCCGACGTCGCGGGCGGGCAGTCCGAGGATCGAGAGACGACGCTGGGCGTCGGCGGGACGGTCAACCCGGCGAGGGGCGTCGTTCCCGACCCGGAGGCGCACGGCGGAGCGCCCGACTCCGAGCGCAAGGCCCCCTGACGTGAGCGCCTTTGCGGGGACGCCTGCCGCGGCAGAGCCTCAGTCAGCCGAGGGTGGCAAGGGTCGCTCCCGCCAGCACGACGGCAACCGCGAGGATCCACCACGTCGCTCGGCGCGTCACGGACGTCTCGTCGACCCGGCCTCCCTCGACCAGGCCGCGCTCCACGAGGTCCGCCCACCGGCGGCGCACGAGGAGTGCCGCCTGGCCCGAGACGGTGTGGCTCAGGTCGCCCGGCCGGACCGACTGGCCGGGGCCGTAGCTGCTCGCGGGGAGGCCGATGAGGTTGTCGGGACGCGCGTGGCGCGTACCCATGACGCCCGGGGCGGGGGCCGCCCAGGCGGAGTAACGGCCCGCCCCGGTGATGAGGGTCAGCGCGTACTTCGTGTCGACGAAGGCGAGAGCCTCCCACGGCACACCGATCTGGCGCAGGGGGTTGACGAGTTCCACCCCGGCGTCGCTCACGACGACGGCTGGTCGCCAGAACAGGGCCCAGCCGCCGAACGCCATGAACGCGAGGGGCGCCACGAAGCGCAGGCCCCCGATGCCCGACTGGGCGAGCGTCACGACCAGCCCGAACGCCGCGAGCGCCCACAGCACAACGGCAAGGATCTTGTTGCTGCGGGCTTTGAACACGTCGACGGGGCCGGTGTGATGGAGGGCGCTCATTCCCTCATCATGCAGGATCAGCCCCATGTCACAGAGAATTCCGACCTGACTGGCCAGCGGCCCTCGGGAACGGTGCACGGAAGGAAGAGCAGAGGATGACTGAGAACCTCGGCATGGCAGGAAAGTCCCGCCGCTCGGAGAGGGGCGCCGCGACTGTGGCCGCCGATCTCGTCAAGGGCCAGATGGTCCTGGAGGTCGATGACCTGAGCGTCGACTTCGGCGTGGACAAGGAGTGGGTGCCCGCAGCCATCGGCCTCCACTACGAGGTGCGGGCGGGCGAGGTCCTCGCAATCGTCGGCGAATCGGGCTCGGGCAAGTCGGCGAGCTCCATGGCGCTCCTCGACCTCCTCCCGTCGAACAGCCGGGTGCGGGGCAGCGTCAAGCTGGTCGGCCAGGAACTGCTGGGGAAGGACCGCTCGGCGATCCGCCGCGTGCGCGGCAACGACGTGGCGGTCATCTTCCAGGAGCCGATGACGGCCCTCAACCCCGTCTACACGATCGGCAACCAGATCGTGGAGACGATCCGGCTGCACAACCCGGTCTCTCCTGACGAGGCCAGGTCGCGGGCCCTGCGGATGCTCGAGCTCGTCGAGCTCCCGGACCCCGAGAAGGCCTTCAAGTCGTACCCGCACCAGCTCTCGGGCGGCCAGCGGCAGCGCGCCATGATCGCCCAGTCGCTCTCGTGCGACCCGAAGCTGCTCATCGCGGACGAGCCGACCACGGCGCTCGACGTGACGGTGCAGGCCGAGATCCTCGACCTCATGCGTCACCTCAAGGACAGGCTCAACAGTGCCGTCATCCTGATCACCCACGACATGGGGGTCGTCGCCGACCTTGCGGACCGCATCGTCGTCATGCGCCGCGGCGTGATCGTGGAGTCGGGCACGGCCGAGCAGATCTTCCACAATCCGCAGCACGAGTACACCCAGGCGCTCCTCGCAGCCGTGCCCCACCTCGGGCAGGGCTCCGAGGAGGAGGCCGAGGTGGACATCACGGCCGCCCTCGCCTCCGCCACGGGGACCGAGCTCGAGGCCGTCGACGCCGAAGAGCTCGCCCGCCGCGAGAAGGAGAACCTCGCCGCGCTGCGGGAATCGGCCGACGACGAGGCGAAGCGCCGTGGGGCCCCCGTGCTCGAGCTCAAGGACGTTGCGATCGAGTACCCGAAGCAGGGGCGCGTCCCGGCCTTCCGCGCCGTCGAGGGTGCAAACCTCGTCGTCTACCCGGGCCAGGTCGTGGGCCTCGTCGGCGAATCGGGCTCGGGCAAGACGACGATCGGCCGGGCCGCCGTCGGACTCCTCCCCGTGGCCGAGGGCTCGCTCAAGGTCGCAGGCAAGGAGATCTCGGGCCTTCGGAAGAACTCGAAGGAGCTCCACGAGGTCCGCCGCTCGGTCGGCATGGTGTTCCAGGACCCGTCGTCGTCCCTCAACCCCCGCCTTCCCATCGGCGAGTCGATTGGCGAGCCGATGCTCCTCGCGGGCGTCGCGAAGGGCGCCGACCTCCAGAAGCGCGTCGAGACGCTTCTCGACCAGGTCGAGCTCCCGAGGTCCTACCGGAACCGGTACCCGCACGAGCTCTCGGGCGGCCAGAAGCAGCGCGTCGGGATCGCCCGTGCCCTGTCCCTCAAGCCGAAGCTCATGGTCGCGGACGAGCCGACGTCGGCCCTCGACGTCTCCGTCCAGGCGAAGGTCCTCGAGCTGTTCCAGGCCCTCCAGAAGGAGCTCGGCTTCGCCTCCCTGTTCGTCACCCACGACCTCGCGGTGATCGACGTCCTCGCCGACCACATCTGCGTCATGCAGCGGGGCCGGATCGTTGAACAGGGCGCGCGCGAGCAGATTCTGCGCAACCCGCAGGAGGCCTACACGCAGCGGCTCCTCGCGGCGGTGCCGCTCCCGGATCCGGAGAAGCAGCGCGAGCGTCGGGAGCTGCGCGAGCTCCTGCTTGCGAGCGGCATCGACTGACCCTCGGAGTCCTCCCATGGCCACGTTCCGCGCGTCTGTACTCGCGGGACGTGGCCATTGGTCGTCGGCCGAGGACTCGGCAGTCCGGGGGAGAGCGTAAACTAGAAGGGCTGGCCCTTCCGAGGGTCTGTTCCGTTGTGCCGCCAGCGCGTCGTGTCGATGCCCGGCCCCGGACCATCGCGACCCACCGAATCGAGCCCAAAGCGTATGTCTGAAACCGTGTCCACTGTCTTCCGCACTGACCTCCGCAACGTCGCTATCGTCGCCCACGTCGACCACGGCAAGACGACGCTCGTCGACGCCATGCTCAAGCAGACCAACTCGTTCGCTGCCCACGGTGAGATCGAGGACCGCGTGATGGACTCGGGCGACCTCGAGCGTGAAAAGGGCATCACGATCCTCGCGAAGAACACGACGGTGCAGTACGCCGGTCCGGCTGCCGCCGAAGCGGGGGAGCCGGGCGGCATCCTCATCAACGTCATCGACACTCCCGGGCACGCTGACTTCGGCGGCGAGGTCGAGCGCGGCCTGTCGATGGTGGACGGCGTGGTGCTCCTCGTCGACGCCTCCGAGGGCCCCCTTCCGCAGACCCGCTTCGTGCTCCGCAAGGCCCTCGCCTCGCACAAGCCGGTTATCCTCGTGGTCAACAAGACTGACCGCCCCGACGCCCGCATCTCCGAGGTCGTGAGCGAGACCATGGACCTCCTGCTCGGGCTGGCCTCCGACCTGGCCGACGAGGTCCCGGACCTCGACCTCGACAAGGTCCTCGACGTCCCCGTCGTCTACGCGGCCGCCAAGATGGGCGCGGCGTCGCTCGAGCAGCCCGCGGACGGAACCGTTCCGGGCAACGACAACCTCGAGCCGCTCTTCGAGACGATCGTCAAGCACATCCCTGCTCCGACCTACGATCCCGAGGGCGTCCTCCAGGCGCACGTCACGAACCTCGACGCCTCGCCGTTCCTGGGCCGCCTCGCGCTCCTGCGCATCTACAACGGCACCCTCCGCAAGGGCCAGCAGGTTGCATGGGCCCGCCACGACGGCACCATCAAGCCCGTCAAGATCACCGAGCTGCTCGCGACGAAGGCGCTCGAGCGGGTCCCCACCGAGTCCGCAGGCCCGGGCGAGATCGTCGCCGTCGCAGGCATCGAGGACATCACGATCGGCGAGACGCTCACCGACGTCGACGACCCGCGGCCGCTCCCGCTCATCAAGGTCGACGACCCCGCGATCTCGATGACCATCGGCATCAACACGTCGCCGCTCGCCGGCCGGGTCAAGGGCGCGAAGGTCACGGCCCGCCAGGTCAAGGACCGCCTCGACAAGGAGCTCATCGGCAACGTCTCGATCCGCGTCCTCCCGACCGAGCGTCCCGACGCGTGGGAGGTCCAGGGCCGCGGCGAGCTGGCTCTGGCCATCCTGGTGGAGCAGATGCGCCGCGAGGGCTTCGAGCTCACCGTCGGGAAGCCGCAGGTCGTCACCAAGAAGGTCGACGGCCACGTGCACGAGCCGACCGAGCACATGACGATCGACGTGCCCGAGGAGTACCTCGGCGCCGTCACGCAGCTCCTCGCCGCGCGCAAGGGCCGCATGACGAACATGGCCAACCACGGCACCGGCTGGGTGCGCATGGAGTTCATCGTTCCGTCGCGCGGCCTCATCGGGTTCCGCACGAAGTTCCTCACGGACACGCGGGGCGCCGGCATCGCGTCGTCCATCTTCGAGGGCTACGAGCCCTGGGCGGGCGACATCGAGTACCGCACGAACGGCTCGCTCGTTGCCGACCGCGCCGGTGTCGCGACGCCGTTCGCGATGATCAACCTGCAGGAGCGCGGGACGTTCTTCGTCCAGCCGACCGCCGAGGTGTACGAGGGCATGATCGTGGGCGAGAACTCGCGCGCCGACGACATGGACGTCAACATCACCAAGGAGAAGAAGCTCACCAACATGCGCTCCTCGACTGCGGACAACTTCGAGGGCCTCACCCCGCCGCGCACCCTCACGCTCGAGGAGTCCCTCGAGTTCGCGCGCGAGGACGAGTGCGTCGAGATCACGCCCGAGGAGATCCGGATCCGCAAGGTGATCCTGGACGCCAGCGAGCGGCTCAAGGCGAACCGGGCCCGCGCCCGCGCCTGAACCTCGGCCCCTCTGGGCGGGGGCAGAGACTCAGCGGACGACGGCGGGTGAGAACCCGCCGTCGTCCGCTTCTGTCTGCTGGACGTTCAGTCGGCTGACGGGTCGCGGTGGTGCGCGACCATGAGCGACGTCGCGTGCCCGTCCGGGTCGCTCGGCATGTCCACGTACTCGTCGACGACGGCGCGGAGCTTGGCCAGGAGCTCGGCCTGGTGCTGCGCGTTGAGCTTGAGGCCGAGGCGCCACACTTCGATGTCCGCGGGGTCGAGGGCGGCGGTCTCCTGGACGAAAGTCTCGATGAGCACGGGTGCTACGTCGTCGACGCGCTGGCCCCACGAGCGGCGGGTCGCGAGATAGGGGACCTCCCGGGCTCCTCGGCGGCCGCGCCGTTCGTCCTGCGCCTCGAGGAATCCGGTGGCGACGAGCGTGCGGACGTGGTGCAGGGTCGAGGCCGGATTGAGTCCGAGGAGGTCGGCGATCTCCTTGTTCGTGCGTGCATGGTGGAGGCACAGCCGCAGGATGCGGAGGCGCAGCGGCGAGCTGAGCGCCCGGCCCTTCGCGGCGTCGTCGGACGATGGCATGCCACCACTGTACCCAAGTGATTGACACTTCCCAATCGGAAGTGCACACTGGCCGAATGCTCCCCAGCTCCGCCGGGTCGGCCGCCGTCGTGCCCCTCACACGGCGCCCTGCCTTCCTCGCCTTCTGGGCTGGGCAGGGAGTGTCGCAGCTCGGCGCGCAGCTCGGGCAGCTGGCGCTCCCGGTCCTCGCCGTGAGCATGCTCGGGGCCAGCGAAATGGACCTCGGCGTGCTCAACGCGGCGTCGATGGCGGCGTTCCTCATCGTGGGACTCCCGGCCGGGGCCTGGGTGGACCGATGGCTCAAGCGGCGCACCATGATCCGCGCGGACCTCGTCCGGGCAGCCGCCATGCTCGCTGTCCCGCTCCTGTCGTGGACCGGCGCCCTCCAGATGTGGCACCTCTTCGCCGTCGCCGGTGTCGTGGGCGTCGCGACGGTATTCTTCGACGTCTCCTACCAGAGCTACATTCCGGTGCTCGTGGACCGCGAGCTCGTGGCGGACGCGAACGGCAAGCTCGAGGCCACGGCCCAGGTCGCCCGACTCGGCGGCCCAGCGCTGGGAGGCTTCGTCCTGACGGTCCTGAGCGCCCCGATCCTCTTCGCCGCGGAATCCGCCGGCTACCTCGTCTCCGCGCTGTGCCTCCTGCGGGTCCGGGACTCGGAGACCGCCCCCGAGCGGACCGAGGGAAGCAGCCTCTTCCATGAAATCCGCGAGGGCGCCGCGTTCGTGGCCCGGCACCCGCTCATCCGCCGCGTCGTGCTGAGCACCGCGACTGGCAACCTGTTCTCCTCGGTCACGTACGTGCTCATGCCCCTCGTGGTCCTCCGCGAGCTCGGCCTCGGTCCCGTCGGGCTCGGGACGATGCTCTCGATCGGCTCCGTCGGTGGCGTGCTGGGCGCTCTCACTGCCCCACGCCTGGCGTCGCGCATCGGGGAGGGGCCGCTCCTCCCGCTCGGGCTCATGGTGGGAGGGGCCGCCGTCGCCCTCTTCCCGCTCGCGCTCGCAGTCGGACCGGGTCCGCTCGCACTCGGCATCCTCAGCGCGGGCGAGTTCGCGATGAGCTTCGGGGTCATCGTGTTCAACGTCATGCAGGTCAGCATGCGTCAGCGGGTCTGCCCGCCCCGGCTCCTCGGCCGCATGAACGCGTCGGTCCGCTGCCTCGTGTGGGGCGTCATGCCCGTGGGAAGCCTCCTCGGGGGCATGCTCGGCGCGCAGCTCGGGATCGCGCCGACGCTGTGGGTTGGGATCGCCGGCCAGCTGCTTGCGTGCCTTCCGGTGGCCGTCGGGCCCTTCTTCCGCCTGCGCAGGCTCCCCGATGCCGAGGGGGAGTGACGCGTGCGCCCGCCGCTACGCCCGCCGTGCCGTGCGGGGTGGGGGCGGAGGCGGCACGGCCTTCGCGGCGACGACGAGGGCGAGCGGGACCTTCGCCACGCCGCGCCGGGTCGAGATGACGGCCTCGGCGTCGCCCACACCGGTGAGGTCGCCGAGCGCATCCGTGAAGCCGCCCTCGATCCGGTACCGCACGACGACGCGCGTCCCCAGCGGGAGCGAGCGGAGGACGTCGGCTGGGCGCCGCGCTCCCGGCGCGGGACTCGAGGGCACGGGACAATCCTAGGGGAGGCCCCGCCGGGGCTGGTGCTGCTCCGCAGGCATCTCCCGCCGCGTGCTACGCCGTGTGACGGGCCATCGCCCACTGTGACGCGGCGCCCGGCGCCCCCGGCCGGGGCGACGTCGTCGGCTGGATTGGCGCGGCTGAGCGGGATGATAATAGGCTCGTTCCGCCGGGACGCTGGACGTCCCCCATCACCAGAGTCGTCAGAAGGTGCAGCAGTGACATACGTGATCGCGCAGCCGTGCGTGGATGTTAAGGACAAGGCCTGCGTCGAGGAGTGCCCGGTCGACTGCATCTACGAAGGCGAGCGGTCCCTCTACATCCACCCGGACGAATGCGTCGACTGCGGCGCGTGCGAGCCCGTGTGCCCGGTGGAGGCGATCTACTACGAGGACGACGTCCCCGACGAGTGGGCCGACTACTACAAGGCGAACGTCGAGTTCTTCGACGACCTCGGTTCCCCGGGCGGCGCGGCGAAGCTCGGCAACACCGGCAAGGACCACCCGCTCGTCGCGGCGCTGCCCCTGCAGAACCAAGCGTGAGCGTGGGGATCGGCGGCGGCACCGCCGACGCGGGCGAGAACCGGACGGGCCTCGATACCCAGCGGGCCTTCGGACTCGACCTCCCGGACTACCCCTGGGAGGCCATGGCGCCCTATCTCGAGACCGCCCGGCGGCACGAGGGCGGGATAGTCAACCTGTCCATCGGAACTCCGGTCGACCCGACCCCCGAGCTGATCCAGGACGCGCTCCGCGCAGCAGCCGACGCGCCCGGATACCCAACCGTCCACGGCACGCCGGCCGTGCGCGAGGCCGTGGTCGAGTGGTTCGCGCGCCGTCGCGGGGTGGAGGGCCTCGACGAGCAGGCGGTCATGCCGACGATCGGCTCGAAGGAGCTCGTGGCCTGGCTGCCGTTCCTCCTCGGCCTTGGTGCGGGCGACGTCGTCGTGCGCCCGCGCGTCGCGTACCCGACGTATGACATCGGTGCTCGCCTTGCCGGGGCGCAAGCGGTCGCCGCGGACAGCCTTGACGAGCTCGACGCCGCGACGCGCGCCCGCGTCCGCCTCGTCTGGGTCAACTCGCCCGGCAACCCCACGGGCGCCGTGCGCGGCGTCGATGAGCTGCGCGCCGTCGTCGACGACGCCCGCGGCCTCGGTGCCGTCGTCGCCTCCGACGAGTGCTACGCCGAGCTCGGCTGGGGGGACTGGGACGTCCAGCGCGGCGGCGAGGCTGTGCCGTCCGTCCTCGACCCCAGGGTCAGCGGCGGCGACTTCAGCCGGCTCCTGAGCGTCTACTCGCTGAGCAAGCAGTCGAACCTCGCGGGCTACCGCGCCGCCTTCGTGGCGGGCGCCCCGGAGCTCATGCCCAACCTCGTGAACAGCCGCAAGCACGCCGGGATGATCCTGCCGTTCCCGGTCCAGGAGGCGCTCCGCGTCGCGCTCGGCGACGACGCGCACGTCGAGGTGCAGAAGGACCGCTACCGGCGCCGCCGTGAGCGCCTGATCCCCGCGCTCGAGGCCTTCGGCCTGCGGATCAGCCACTCCAACGCGGGCCTCTACCTCTGGTGCACGGCGGGGGAGGACACCTGGACCACCGTGGGCCGCCTCGCCGAGCGCGGCATCGTCGTGGGACCGGGCGTGTTCTACGGGGACGACGGCGCGGGCTGCATCCGCGTCGCCCTCACGGCAGGCGACGAGCGGATCGACGCCGCCGTCGAGCGCCTCACGAAGTCCTAGCCGGCCGGCTGGCCCGAACCGTCCCGCCCGCGGTCTCAAGCAGGCGCCGATTCGTTCCGTGCGCGAGGTCGGGAGTAGCTTTGGAATGTTGCGAGCTACCCATGTGAGGGGAACTATGACTGAGAAGAACGGTGCCACCCTGCGCCACGAAGGTGGGGAGCTGACCCTGCCCCGCATTGCCGCAGTCGAAGGCAACGACGGCTACGACGTGTCGAAGCTTCTGAAGGAGACAGGCGCTGTCACCTTCGACCCCGGCTTCATGAACACAGCGGCGACCACCTCGTCGATCACCTTCATCGACGGCGACGAGGGCATCCTGCGCTACCGCGGCTACCCGATCGAGCAGCTGGCGCAGCACTCGAGCTTCCTCGAGGTGTCCTACCTCCTGATCTACGGCAACCTGCCGACGCCGTCCGAGCTCGAGTCATTCGACCAGCGGATCCGCCGCCACACCCTCCTGCACGAGGAGCTCAAGAGCTTCTTTGCCGGGTTCCCGCGGGACGCCCACCCGATGCCAGTCCTGTCCTCGGCAGTGTCCGCGCTGTCGACGTTCTACCAGGACTCGCTCGACCCGTTCAACGAGGAGCAGGTCGAACTCTCGACCATCCGCCTCATGGCGAAGCTTCCCGTCATCGCGGCCTACGCGCACAAGAAGTCCATCGGCCAGCCCCTCCTGTACCCGGACAACTCCATGAACCTCGTGGAGAACTTCCTCCGGCTGTGCTTCGGCCTCCCGGCCGAGCCGTACGAGCTCGACCCGCTCGTGGTCAAGGCCCTCGACCTCCTTCTCGTGCTGCACGCGGACCACGAGCAGAACTGCTCCACGTCGACTGTCCGCCTCGTCGGTTCGGCCAACGCGAACCTTTTCGCGTCGATCTCCGCGGGCATCAACGCCCTCTTCGGCCCGCTGCACGGCGGCGCGAACGAGGCCGTCCTCAACATGCTCCGCCGTATCCAGTCCGAGGGCATCAAGCCCGAGGACTACATGGAGAAGGTGAAGAACAAGGAGGACGGCGTCCGCCTCATGGGCTTCGGGCACCGTGTCTACAAGAACTACGACCCGCGCGCCAAGATCATCAAGGCCACCGCCCACGAGATCCTCTCGAAGCTCGGAGGCAACGACGAGCTCCTCGACATCGCGATGCGGCTCGAGGAGAAGGCGCTCGCGGACGACTACTTCATCCAGCGGAAGCTCTACCCGAACGTCGACTTCTACACGGGCCTCATCTACAAGGCGATGGGCTTCCCCGAGAAGATGTTCACGGTGCTGTTCGCCATCGGCCGGCTGCCAGGGTGGATCGCCCAGTGGCGCGAGATGATCAAGGATCCCCAGACGAAGATCGGCCGCCCGCGGCAGCTCTACGTCGGGCAGGCGCAGCGCGACTACCCGGTCCGCTAGGGGGAAGGCCGCCGCGCCCTGACCGTTTCGGGTACGGCTATTCGCCTCCCTGACCGTTTCGGGTACGGCTATTCCCCTCCCTGGCCGTTTCGGGTACGGCTATTCCCCTCCCTGGCCGTTTCGGGTACGACGACGCCGGCCCTCGCCTTTCAAGCAAAGGCGAGGGCCGGCGTCGTCCGTCTCTCAGTTGAGATTATCTGTACCCGAGATGGGGAGGAGGGAGCTTTTCTGTACCCGAGACGGGGAGGGGGTGGCTTTGGTGTACCCGAGACGGAGTCAGGCCGTGCGGTAACCCATGGGGTTGTTCTTCTGCCAGCGCCAGTGGTCTTCGCACATCTGCTCCACGCTCTTGGTCGTGGACCAGCCGAGGTCGGCCAGCGCCGCTGAGGGGTCGGCCCAGAAGGCGGGGAGGTCGCCCGGGCGCCGTTCGCCGATCTCGTACGGGATCGGCGCTCCGACGGCGGCCTCGAAGGCGTGCAGCATCTCGAGCACCGAGGTCCCCCTGCCCGAGCCGAGGTTCCAGCGGAATACGCCCGCGTGGTCCTCGAGGTACCGCAGCGCCGCCGCGTGACCCTCGGCGAGGTCGACGACGTGGATGAAGTCGCGCTGGCACGTGCCGTCGGGAGTCTCGTAGTCGCCGCCGAACACCATGAGCTTTTCGCGCCGGCCGACGGCGACCTGGGCGATGAAGGGCACGAGGTTGTTCGGAATGCCCTGGGGGTCCTCGCCGATCCGTCCCGACGGATGTGCGCCCACCGGATTGAAGTAGCGCAGGAGTGCTATATGCCACCGCGGGTCAGACGCACCGAGGTCGCTCAGGATGTCCTCGACCTGCTCCTTGGTACGGCCGTAGGGGTTCATCGCCCCGATTTCCATCTTCTCGATGTACGGCGTCGGGTTGTGCTCTCCGTACACGGTGGCCGAGGACGAGAAGACGATGGTACGGACGTCGTGGCGCTGCATCGTCCGCAGGAGCGCGATCGTGCCCGCGACGTTGTTGTAGTAGTAGTCGAGCGGAATCTGCGTCGACTCGCCGACTGCCTTGAGGCCCGCGAAGTGGATCACGGCCTCCGGCGCGTGCTCCCGGAAGACCCCGTCCAGGGCGGTCTCGTCCGTGATGTCGGCCTTCACGAAGGCCGCGTCACGGCCCGCCAGCTCGCCGACCCTGCGCAGCGACTCTTCGCTGGAGTTCGAGAGGTTGTCCACCACCACGACGTCATGACCGCCCTCGAGGAGCGTCAGAACGGTGTGGGAGCCGATGTAGCCGGTGCCGCCGGTCACAAGGATTCGCATGCGTCCATCCTACGGGCGCGCAGGACCCCAACGTCGCGAGGGAGACCGCCATCCCTCCCTTCGGGCTGCCCGTGGCGTGGGCGCGGAGGCGGCGCTCGGGTGTGCTAGACAGGACAGATGCCCAGATTCGTCGACGCGGCCGCGCGCCGTCGTGAGATCGTCGAGGCCGTCAAGCGGATTGTGGCCGCGGACGGCCTCGCCCGTGTGTCCCTCCGTGAGGTCGCCGCTGAGGCCGGCCTCGTCGTCGGATCGGTGCGGCACTACTTCGAGACGGCGGAGGATCTCCGGATCCACGCCTTCGAGAGCGTCGCGGAAGACGTGGTGCGGCGCGTCGACGGCGCAGAAGGGGTCGTGGCCCAGCTGTGCCAACTCCTCCCGCTCGACGAGGAACGCGCCATCGACCTCTGTGTCTTCAGCGCGTTCCGCCTCGCGGCCCGCACGGATCCGGCCCTGCTGGCGGTGGCGGACGTCGCGCACGGTCGGATCGCCGCCGCCGTCGGACGTTCCGTCCTCGCAGCGCTTCCCGGCAGGGAACGCCACGAACTCGTGGCGGAGGCCGAGCGGCTCCTCGCGACGGCGGAAGGCCTCTCGCTCCACGCCCTGGTGCATGGCCGGTGGCTCGACGCCGACCTGTGCCTCGCCGTCGTCCGCGCCCAAGCGGACACGCTCGGCCGGGTTCCGTCCGCGTGAGGCGGGAATACACTTGAAGGTGCTGATGGGACGCAAGGAGCCGACGCCATGCACCAGACAGCGGGGCCCGGGTGGCGTGTCACGATCGACACGTCGGACCCGATGCTGCTCGCCCTCTATCTCAAGGACAACGCGGGCCTGACGGGGGCCGGATTCCCGCCGCTCGCCCCTGCCGAACCGCACATCCGCGAATGCGACCACCACCAGCTCACCCAGCACGTGGGCGGCGTCGAGGCGCTGCGCCGCGAGTGGGAGGAGTGGTGGTCACAGCTCGTCGCGGACCAGCCGGACGGCGTTCCAGACGTGAGTCCGCCCGAGTTCACCGCCTTCAGCGCGGCGCCTGCCCTCCAGCGCTCCCTTCAGGCGCACTTCGGCAGCGCCCTCGCCTGGGCAGGCGAGCGACGCGCGGAATACGAGCGGATCGAGGCCCGGCGGGAGGCCCGGGGAGAGGCGCAGTTCCTGGCCGAGATGGTGGCCGGGAGGCAGCTCGAGGCCGGTCCGCTCGCGAAGGACTTCGACCTCCGGATCATAGAGCTGCCCCTCGCCGAAGACAGGGCATGGCTCGTCGCGAGCGACAAGATGATCATGAGCCAGTGGCTCATGGACGACGCTGAGGCCTTCCGCAGCTTCCTGGCGCCGGTTCTCGAGATACTGGTCTGATCCGAACGGGGCTGTGGGAGATCACGGCGCGTCCGCCACGGTGATGACGACGACGCCGGGCGCGTTCTGGGCATTGCCCCACCCCTTGTTGCCGTCGCGGATCCACGTCTGGCTGTCCACCTGGACGCGGGTCACCCCGAGCCCCTTGGCGTTGGCCACCGCCCACTGGGCCACGGACCACGCGAGGGTCCCGGAGGCCTGGACTGAGACCGTCCTGCCTGCCACGACGCCCACCGCTGACTGCCCGTAGTCCTGTTCGAGCGCCGTGCGCAGGGCAGAAGGATCGCCCGCAGCGTCGGGCTTGCGGAGCGTGCAGTTGAGCGAGGCCTGCGAGTTGCCGGTGAGCGCCGAGGCATACGCGCGCCCGAGGTCCTCGTATTGCGAGTACGCCTCCGGGTACGCCGAGCGCTGCACCGTCTGGGCCGCCTGGGTGACGGTCATCGACTCGTAGCCGGGCACTTTCACGAGCGCGTCGTAGAAGGCGTTGGTCGCGTAGATGGGGTCCATGATCTGTTCTTCCGTGCCCCAGCCCTGCGAGGGCCGCTGCTGGAAGAGCCCGCGCGAGTCGGGGCCGGCGTGGTCCCCGTAGTTGATGTTGCGGAGCTTCGCCTCCTGCATGGACGTCGCGATGGCGATGGTTGCCGCCCGTGCGGGAAGGCCGCGCTGCACGGCTATTGCGGTGATGAGCGAGGCGTTCGCGGCCTGATCCGTGGCGAGGCTCTGCTCGGCGCCGTTGAGCAGTGCGGTGCAGCCCTCTACGACGGGTGCTTGGTTCCCGTTGAGCACGGCCGAGGCGATGTAGATCCCGGTGCCGGCGAGCACGAGGGCGACGACGAGCGTGAGCCAGCGTCGCGCGGTGCGGGCCAAGGCCAAGGCGGAGCTCCTTGCTCATCGCGCCGGGCCCAGCGAGGGGCCCGGCGCTGTGTCGTCAGGCGTTCGGGAGTCAGTTGGCGTGCAGGGCTGCGTTGAGTTCCACCGTCTGCCCGTTGCGGGGGAGCGCCTCGACCTGGCCATTGGTCGAGTTGCGGCGGAACAACAGGTTGGGCTGCCCGGAGAGCTCGGAAGCCTTGACGACCTTCTCGGCGTCCTCGCCGAACGCGTCCTTGAAGCCGCTGATCCGCACGCGGGTTCCAGCGGTCACGTAGAGCCCGGCTTCGACCACGGAGTCGTCGCCGATCGAGATGCCGACGCCGGAATTCGCCCCGAGCAGCACGCGTTCGCCGAGCGAGATGCGCTGCTTGCCGCCGCCCGAGAGGGTTCCCATGATGGAAGCCCCGCCCCCGACGTCCGTCCCGTCCCCGACGACGACGCCCGCGGAGATGCGGCCTTCGACCATCGACGCCCCGAGCGTTCCCGCGTTGAAGTTCACGAAGCCCTCGTGCATGACGGTCGTGCCCTCGGCGAGGTGCGCGCCGAGCCGGACTCGGTCGCCGTCGGCGATCCGCACGCCGGTCGGGACGACGTAGTCCAGCATGCGCGGGAACTTGTCGACGCCGTACACCGTGACGGGGCCGCGGCGGCGCAGCCGGGCGCGGGTCGACTCGAAGCCCGCCGGATGGCAGGGGCCGAAGTTGGTCCAGACGACGTTCGCGAGCTTGCCGAAGACGCCGTCGAGGTTGATCGTGTTGGGCTTGACGAGGCGGTGGGAGAGCAGGTGCAGGCGGAGGTAGGCGTCGGCCGTGTCGGCGGGCGGCTGGTCGAGGTCGATCTGGACGAAGACCACCTTTGTCTGCGTGCCGCGGTCGGTGTCGATCCCGTTCTCGGCCGCCGCAACGAGCTCGGCGGGGGCGGAGTCCACGACTGTCTCGTCGTCCAGGTGCTCGGCCGCCGTGCCGAGCGCGGGGGAGGGGTACCAGACGTCGAGGACGGTGGCCTCTTCGGCCCCGTCCGCCCCGGTACCCACGGCGATCGTGGCAAGGCCGAAGCCGTGGGCAGAGCGGGGTGCGGCGGAGGTTTCAGTCATGGGCCCAAGTCTATCGAGCGGGTCTTGGGGAACCGAAGCTGGCCTGCCGCGCAGGGCTATGCTTCTCGCGTGACTCCAGCCACCCTCGACCTCGCCCAGGACGTGTCCCTCCTCACCGCGGCCCTCATCGACATTCCCAGCGTCTCGGGGAACGAGCACGCGATCGCCGACGCCGTCGAGGCCGCCCTCCGGGCGCTTCCGGGCCTCACGGTCACGCGCGACGGCGACGCGATCGTGGCGCGCTCGGAGCTGGGCCGCGGGGAGCGCGTCGTCCTCGCGGGCCACCTGGACACCGTTCCCCTTCCGAAGGCCGACGGCGCCCGCGGCACCGTCCCGTCGTCGTGGGATGGCGAGCCGGGCGCGGGCACTCTGTGGGGGCGCGGCGCGACGGACATGAAGGGCGGCGTCGCCGTGCAGCTCGCGCTTGCGGGCGCGCTGTTCGGGTCGGCGGACGACGGCGCGTCGCGGCCGGCCCGCGACGTCACGTTCGTCTTCTACGACCATGAGGAAGTCGAGGCAGCCAAGAGCGGGCTGGGCAGGCTGGTCCGCACGACGCCGGAGCTCCTCGAGGGCGATTTCGCGATTCTCCTCGAGCCGACCGCGGGCACGGTGGAAGGCGGGTGCAACGGCACGCTGCGCCTCGAGGCTTCCACCGTGGGGGAGGCCGCGCACTCGGCTCGGGCCTGGATGGGCCGGAACGCCATCCACGCGGCCGCACCGATCCTCACGCGCCTGGCCGAGTACGAGCCGATGACGGTGAACGTCGACGGCCTCGACTACCGGGAGAGCCTCAACGCCGTCCGGATAGCGGGAGGTACCGCGGGGAACGTCATCCCGGACCGCTGCACCGTCGAGATCAACTACCGCTTTGCGCCCGACAAATCGCTCGACGAGGCGGAGGCCCACGTGCGGAAGCTGCTCGAGGGCTTCGACGTCGTCCGCACGGACGGCGCCGCGGGCGCTCGCCCGGGACTGACGCACCCCGCGGCGGCCGCATTTGTCGCCGTGGTCGGCCGCGAGCCCAAGCCGAAGTACGGCTGGACCGACGTGGCGCGCTTCAGCGAACTCGGCATTCCGGCCGTGAACTTCGGACCCGGGAACGCGCTGCTCGCGCACAAGGACGACGAGCGCGTGGAAGCCGACGACGTGCGCGAGTGCTTCCGGGCGCTGCGTGACTGGCTCGCGGCCTGATCACACCTCTGCCGCCGGCGCGGGCGAGACCTTCTGGCTGCGCCGGAGCCTCCGCTCGGCGAGCTTCGCGAGGCCCGAGAGGATGAGGCACATCCCCACGTAGAGCACGCCGGCGACGATCGCGGAGGGCACGATGGGCGTCCCGTACTGGACCTGCGATCCGAAGAACTTGGCCTGGAACAGGATCTCGTTGTACGTGACGATGAAGCCGAGGGCCGTGTCCTTGAGAGTCACGACGAGCTGGGAGATGATCACGGGCAGCATCGCCCTCACGGCCTGCGGGAGCAGGATGCTCGCCATGACCTGGGAGTTCCGCAGCCCGATGGCGAGGCCCGCCTCCTTCTGGCCCTTGGGCAGCGACTCGACGCCGGCGCGGAACACTTCGGCGAGCACCGAGCCGTTGTACAGGATGAGGGCGACGACGACCGCCGTGTAGGGCGGCCACCTCACCCCGATCGCGGGCGGGAGGCCGTAGTACAGCATCATCATGAGGATGAGTACCGGGACCGCGCGGAACAGCTCAGTGAACCAGTGGAAGGGCCTGGACAGCCATGTCCGCTCCGAGAGCCGGCCCACCGCGAGCACGAGCCCGAGCACGAGGCTGCCCACGGCGGCGACGCCGAACGCGGAGAGCGTCGCGCCCGTAGCCTGGACGAGGGTCTGCTGGACCCGCGGGAACGAGAAGATTTGCCACTTCTGGGCGCTGAACTGGCCCGTCGCGATGAATCGCCACAGCACGAACGCGATGACTGCAAGGATCACGAGCGTCGAGATGACGCCGAAGACGAGGTGCCGCCTCCGGGCCTCGGGCCCGGGGGCGTCGTAGAGGACCGAGGTCATCGGGCCACCTTCCACTTCTTCTCAAAGTAGCGCTGGAGCTGCGCGAGGATGAGGACGAGGACCACGAAGAAGAACGCGACCCAGAGCAGGACGACGATGGCGGGCTCGCCGCGTTCGGCGAGGTAGGCCCGGATGGCGCCGGCCTCGTAGACGGAGAAGCCGGCGGCCACCGTCGTGTTCTTCAGGAGTGCGATGAGCACGCTGAAGAGCGGTGGAAGCACGGAACGGAATGCCTGTGGCAGGACGACGACCGTGAGCGTCTGGATGAACCGCAGGCCGATTGCCCGAGCGGCCTCCGCCTGCCCCACGGGCACGGTGTTGACCCCGGAGCGCAGAACCTCGGCCACGTAGCTCGCCGTGTAGAGGCTGAGCCCGACGATGGCCGAGGCGGTGAAGTCGATCTCCGGGAGGCCGAGCTTCGGGTAGCCGAAGGCGAAGAAGAACAGGACGAGCGTGAGCGGCGTGTTGCGGACGACGTTGACGTACAGGGTGCCGAACGCCCGCAGCGCCGGAACGGGGGAGACGCGCATCGCGCCGATGACCGTGCCGAGGAGGAGGGCGAAGAACCCCGAGACCAGGAACAGGATGATGGTGGTGCGGAATCCGGTCGTGAAGACGTCCAGATTGTTGAAGAGTGTGTTCACGCGAGCCTTCGCTTTCGAGGGCGAACGCGATGGGCGGGGACGTCACGCGCCCCGCCCACCGCGGACCGATCAGTAGTTGTCGACGGCCGGCTGGTCGACCTTCGTCCCCGACTTCCCGAGGGTCGAGTTGTAGACCTTCTGCCAGGTGTCCTTGCCGTTCGTGAACATGTCGTTGATGAACTTCCGGAGGGCAGTGTCGCCCTTGGTGACGCCCACGCCGTACTTCTCCGTGGTGAACGGCTGCCCGACAACCTTGAGGTTGTCGGGGTCCTGGGAGGAATAGCCGAGGAGGATCGCCTGATCAGTGGTCACGGCGTCGACCTGGCCGTTCTTGAGCGCGTCCACGCACTGCGAGTAGGTGTCGAAGGACTGTGCCTTGGTCTGGGGGAAGTTCTTCTGGATGTTCTGCAGGGGCGTGGATCCGGTCGCCGAGCAGACGGTCTTGCCCGCGAGGTCTTTCTCGCTGTTGATCGTCGTGTTGTCCTTCTTCACGAGCAGGCCCTGCCCCGTGATGAAGTACGGACCCGCGAAGTCGACCTGCTTCTTGCGGCTGTCAGTGATGGAGTACGTGCCGACGTAGTAGTCGATGTCGCCGTTCTGAATGGCCGACTCCCGGTTCGCCGACGGGATCGGCTTGAACTCGATCTTGTCTGCGCCGTAGCCGAGGGAAGCGGCGATCCACTTCGCGATCTCGATGTCGAAGCCGCTGTACTGGCCGGTCGCGGCGTCCATGAAGCCGAGGCCGGGCTGATCCTGCTTGACCCCGATGCGGACCTTGCCGTTCGACTTCATCTTGTCGAACGTCGGGCTTCCGGAGAGGGAGGCGTTCGAGGCGACCGTGTAGGGGGCGGACGCGGACGGCCCGGAGCCGCCGGATCCCGAGTCCCCGCCACACGCGCTCAGCGCGAGTGCGAGTGCCGCTGCTGCGGCGGAGAATACGGCCTTCTTGGTGCGGAAGAGTGCCACGATATTCCTTTCTGGTGGGGGACGGACCCCTTTGGCGAGGAGGACGCTGGCAGAAAGCGGCCTCCTCGAGTCAGTGCGTGAGGATCTTGGACAGGAAGTCCTTGGCCCTCTCGCTGTGCGGGTTGGTGAAGAACTGTTCGGGCGGAGCCTGCTCGACGATCTGCCCGTCGGCCATGAACACGACGCGGTCCGCGGCCTTGCGGGCGAAGCCCATCTCGTGCGTCACGACGATCATGGTCATGCCCTCGCGGGCGAGCTCCACCATGACGTCGAGGACCTCGTTGATCATCTCGGGGTCCAGCGCCGACGTGGGCTCGTCGAACAGCATGACCTTGGGCTTCATCGCGAGAGCCCGAGCGATGGCGACGCGCTGCTGCTGGCCGCCCGAGAGCTGGGCGGGAAGCTTGGGCGCCTGATGGCCGACGCCGACGCGCTCGAGGAGCGCCATTGCCTCCTTCTCGGCGGTGGCCTTGTCCACGCCCTTGACCTTGATGGGGCCGAGGGTGACGTTCTCGAGGATCGTCTTGTGGGCGAAGAGGTTGAACGACTGGAAGACCATGCCGACGTCGGCCCGGAGCCGTGCGAGCTCCCGGCCTTCCTCGGGGAGCTTCTTCCCGTCGATCGAGATCTCGCCGGACTCGATGGTCTCGAGCCGGTTGATGGCCCGGCACAGCGTCGACTTCCCGGAGCCGGAGGGGCCGATGACGACCACGACCTCTCCCCTGCGGACATCGAGGTCGATGTCCCGCAGGACGTGGAGCTGGCCGAAGTGCTTGTTCACGCCCTGCACGGAGACAAGGGCAGCCGAGGGTGCTTCGGTTGTCATAGGGCCAATGTAACGGAAGCCACACCGCGGATCCCGCTACGCGGAGACGGGCCCTCCGATCGTGATCCAAGAGAGACCGCTAGCCTTGGACCATGACCACGGAATCACCGCGTCGCGACGATCGCTCAGTCCCTTCCCGGCGCAAGGGCCCGCTCGAGCTTCGGCGGCGGCAGGCCCTCCAGGGCACGTCGGACCAGCATCTCCTCGACTCCCAGGGGGCTGGCCGGTTCGTCCACACCGATCCGTGGCGCGTCATGCGGATTCAGAGCGAGTTCGTCGAGGGCTTCGGGGCGCTCGCTGAGCTCGGCCCCGCCATCAGCATCTTCGGTTCGGCCCGGACTCTGCCGGGCAGCGACTACTACGAGACGGCTGTCGAGATCGGGCGCCTGCTAGCGCGGGAGGGCGTCGCGGTCATCACGGGCGGCGGTCCGGGCTCGATGGAGGCCGCCAACCGCGGCGCCGTGGACGGCTCAGGGACGTCCGTCGGCCTCGGGATCGAGCTCCCGTTCGAGACGGGCTTCAACCCCTGGGTGGACCTCGGCGTCAACTTCCGCTACTTCTTCGCCCGCAAGACGATGTTCGTCAAGTACGCCCACGGCTTCGTCGTCCTGCCGGGCGGCCTCGGCACCCTCGACGAGCTGTTCGAGGCCATGGTCCTCGTCCAGACGGGCAAGGTGACCTCGTTCCCCATCGTGCTCGTCGGCACTCGATTCTGGGGCCCGATGGTCGACTGGATGCGCAATACCCTTCTGACCGAGGGGATGATCTCTCCGGAGGACATGCACCTCATCCAGATCACCGATACCGCCGAGGAAGCGGTCGAGCTCGTGCTGGCCGGGTTCCGCCGAGACGTGCAGGAACGGCGGGGCGGCATGTTCGGCTCGGCCGAAGAGGAGGAGGAAGAAGTGTGGTCTCCCGAGAAGGCTGACGGCGAGTGAGCTTCTTCCTTGTCGTCATCGCCATCGTGATCGCCGCTGGACTCGTCTGGGTCGGGACGCAGGTCTTCCGGGGCCGTTCCGTCCCGGAAGTCCTGGACCGCGGCCTCGAGGAGCCGCTGCGAGGGCTTCCGCCCGTCCTGCTTCCCGAGCGGCCAAGCGCGGACGACGTGGACCGGATCCGGTTCTCCCTCGGGCTGAGGGGCTACAGGATGGACCAGGTCGACGACGTCCTCGAGCGGCTGCGCGACCGCATCGCGGAGCAGGACGCCGAGATCGACCGGCTCCGCAGGCGCGCGCGTTCCGAGGTCGAGGCCGCGGAATGAGCCACGGGCTCGACGAGCGGGCCGGCGCAGCGCGCGGGGAGGCATCGTCGTCCCCCGTCCATGCGGCGCTCGCACGAGGCCTGCGGACGACGGCGGTGTGGCTCGCCCGGAGGCCGTGGTGGCTGCAGGTCGTACTCCTGTTCGCGCTATCACGGCTCGTCACGTTCGGCATCTTCGCGGCAGCCGCGCTCCAGCAGGGGACCAATCCGTGGTTCGGGCCGCACCCTGACTACTTCCACTTCCTGCAGATCTGGGACTCAGAGTGGTACGGGCGCATCATCCAGAACGGCTATCCCGCCGTCCTCCCGCGCTCGTCGACCGGGGCTGTCACCGAGAATGCATGGGCGTTCTACCCGGGCTTCCCCTATCTCGTGCGGTCCCTGGCGATTCTCACGGGCATCTCGTGGCAGATCCTCGAACAGGCTGTCGCGCTGCTCGCGGGCTTCGCCGCCGCACTCGGGGTCTATCGGCTGTTCCGGCATTTCGCGGGCCAGGGCACGTCCCTGTGGGGCGTCGTCTTCTTCGCGTTCTTCCCGGTCTCGGCGATCCTGCAGGTTCCGTATGCCGAATCACTGGGGATCGCGTTCCTGGCGTGGGCGCTCCTGTGGATTGTGGAGCGGCGCTACCTCATAGCGATCCCCGCCGTCGTGGCAGCGTGTCTCACCCGCCCGGTCGGCGTCCCCCTCGCGGCGATGCTCGCGGCCCTGTTCGTCGTCCGCTGGTTCTCGCGGCGCCGTCGTCCGCCCGCGCCCGGAGAGCTGCCGAGCCTCGCGGTGCTGACGGCGGCGACGGCGGCTTCGGCCCTCGCCTGGCCGGCCATCGCGTGGGCGGCCACGGGGGTCATGACCGCGTACACCGACACCGAGGCGGTCTGGCGGGGGAGCGACCTCGTGCCGTTCATGCCCTGGTTCGACACGGGCAGCTACCTCTTCGGCCCCGTGCTCGGGGCAGTTGCGCCCTTCGTGCTGGTCGCGGTCGTGACGCTCTACCTCACGAGCTCGCACGTCAAGCTCATCGGGGTCGAGCTGAGACTGTGGTGCGCAGCCTACGCGCTGTTCCTCCTGGCGTTCCTCTACCCCCAGACGAGCACCTTCCGGATGATGCTCCCGTTCTTCCCGCTCGCCCTGGCCGCCGCCGCGATCTCCCGTTCACGCGCCTACCGTGGCTCGGTGCTCGTGATGTTCGTGCTCCTGCAGATCGTCTGGGTCGTGTGGCTCTGGGACTGGGCCGAGCTCCCGGGCGGCGGCGACTGGCCCCCGTGACCGGCGAGCTTGGCTACCCCGTGGTATCCCTACTGATAATGTAAAGGTCAAGCACAGGGTGGCGAGGCTCCCATCACCTCGGTGAGCGGAGGCGCGTCCGACAGCCTGCAGATTCGTGTGGGCACACTACTGGAGGGGAAGCTCAGATGGCAGCCATGAAACCGCGTACCGGGGACGGCCCGATGGAGGTCACCAAGGAGGGCCGCAGCCTGATCATGCGGGTTCCCCTCGAGGGCGGTGGGCGGCTCGTCGTCGAGCTCAATGCCGAAGAGGCTGCGCAGCTCAAGGAGTGCCTCGTCGGCGTTACCGAGTGAACTGACCCTCGCGCAGACTCTGCGAAGCGAAGGAGGCTGGCCCTTGTGGCAGCCTCCTTCCTCTTTATGCCAGCCACTCCTCACGTTTATGCCAGCCACTCCTCACGAGGCCTTCCCAACCGGTCTTCAGCGGCGGGAGGCGAGGAACAGCCCGGGTCCCGTCGGCAGCAGCGCAGTGTCGAGGCGGTCGTCTTCGAGGAGCCGCCGGTGCAGCGCGCGGAGCCGCACGGCGCTCGTCTCGCGCTGCGCCGGGTTGGCGACGCGGTCGTGGTCGAGGGCGTCGTTGATGACGAGCAGGCCGCCCTCGCGCAGGAGCCGCACCCCTTCCTCGGCGTAGTCCGGCGTTCCTCCCGGGTCTGCGTCGAGGAACACCAGGTCATACGAGGCATCGTTGAGCCGGGGGAGGACAGCTTGGGCGCGGCCGGGGATGGTGCGGACCCGGCTCGATGGGATGCCAGCCTCACCGAATGCCTGCCGGGCGGCCTTGAGGTGCTCGATGTCGGTGTCGATCGTCGTGAACGTCGACCGGCTGGGAAGCCCGCGGAGCAGGCAGACGCCTGAGACGCCGGCGCCCGTGCCGACTTCGACGACGGCGTGCGCCTTGGAGGCTGCGGCGAGCACCGTGAGGACGGCGCCGACGCCAGGGGAGACGGGAGACACGCCCAGCTCGAGGGACCTTTCGCGCGCACGGGCCACGACTGTGTCCTCGACGGCAAGACCCTCGGCGTAGGACCAGCTCGCGGACTTGTCGGTCATGCTAGGAACGCTTTCGGCTCGGGATGCCTCAAGCCTATCCTCTCGGCGGACCCGCACCGAGCTACGCTCTCGGCGGAATGGCCAGCGAACGTTCAGCAAGGACTGTCACACTGGGGTTCCGCAGCGGTTGCAGGTGGATCAGGAGTCCATCGCACAGTGCGGCCGCCGATGCTGTGAAGGTGAGGTGCGTGGACGTGCTCAAGCAACGTGCTGCGACCCCCGAGACCCCCACGGAGCTGGCCCCTGCCGACTGGGTGCCTCCCACATGGGAAGAAGTGGTTGCCCAGCACTCCGCGAAGGTATACCGCCTGGCCTATCGGCTGACCGGAAATCAGCACGATGCCGAAGACCTCACCCAAGAGGTCTTCGTCCGGGTGTTCCGCTCGCTCGAGAACTTCAAGCCCGGCACGCTCGACGGCTGGCTCCACCGCATCACCACGAACCTCTTCCTCGACCAGGCGCGACGCCGGAACCGCATCCGGTTCGATGCGCTCGCCGAGGACGCCGAGGCCAAGATCCCGGGCCGCGAGCCCGGCCCTGAGCGCAGCTACGAGATGAACAACCTCGATCTCGACGTCCAGGCCGCCCTCGAGGAGCTCCCGCCGGACTTCCGCGCCGCCGTCGTGCTGTGCGACCTCGAGGGACTCTCCTACGATGAGGTCGCAGCCGCGCTCGGCGTCAAGCTCGGCACTGTGCGCTCGCGGATTCACCGCGGCCGCACCCTCCTGCGCGAGAAGCTCGCGCACCGTGACCCGCGCCGGGGCGCCGGGAAGCCTCGGCTCACTCTCCCCCGCGTCGCGGGCCTCCGCTGAGGCGGGGCATGCGCGAACGACGGCGACTGGGACCCTTGGGCGGCTCGACCGACCATGGCCGGGACGCGGTGCACGTGCAGTCGTGTGCCGAATGCCGGGGCGCGCTCGAGAGCGAACGGCGCTATCTCGCCGCGCTCCGTGACGCGCCTGTGCCCATGGCCAGCTCAGCCCTCACGCAGCGGCTGCTCGAGCAGACCCGCGAGCTCGCCCTCGAGGCGGAACTTGCCGAGCACGTGGCGTCGTCGAAGGGCCGCGTGCTGCGTGCTGCCGCCGTGGTCCTGACCGTTGCCGCCGCTGCATTGGCCGCGCTCGCCGTCACGGCCTACGCCGTGGCCGGCGACCCTACGGCGGCGTCGCCGACGGCGAGCTGGCCGGCGGTTGTCGGGATGGACGACGGCGGCCGGGTCCTCACGTCCTCGGACCTCCGCGCGCTCTCGGCAGACGGCTGGAACTGCCCCGAGCTCGAACAGAACGGACTGCACGTCGAGTCCGCCAAGGGCTTCATCCTCAACGGTGTGCCGACCCTTGTAGTGCGGATGGGCGACGGCGCCCATGCGATCTCGCTCATGGAGCAGCACGGGGCCAAGGACAGTACGGGTGCCCCGCAGACGACTGTCCTCGCCTCCGACTTCCCGTCGACGGAGACCGCGAGCCTGGTCCGCGAGATGGTTTCCCCCCTGCGCACTCAGCCGCCTGCCGAGAGCCCCACGGACCGTCTCGCGCGCGGCCTGCACCTTGTCCTGAGCGCAGCAGGACGGCCCTGAATGGGGCACGATGTCTTCGAACGACTCGGAACGCTGCTTGCGCGGGCCGAGTGCAGGGCAGAATCGTCCGCGCCGAGGCGCAGAAGGTAATCTTCGATCGTGCCCGGAATGAATGAGCTCTTCATCCTGCTGGTCATCGCAGTTCTGGTGATCGGCCCCAAGCGTCTGCCCGAATACACGCAGAAGCTGACGAACATCGTCCGGGAGGTCCGTCGGATGGCGTCGGGAGCGAGGGAGCAGCTCAAGGAGGAGACGGGCGTCGACCTCGACGAGGTCGACTGGCGAAAGTACGACCCGCGTCAGTACGATCCCCGCAAGATCATCCGCGACGCCCTGCTCGAGGACGATTCCTCTTCCACCCCTTCGCCGGCCCCTGCCCCCGCTGCCGCGGAGGCCGCGTCGGCGTCCCCCTCAGCCGAGCCCGGATCCGGTGCTCCACTGCGTGTTGCCGAGCGTCTGGCCCCCGGTCAGCCGGCGCCTTTCGACAGCGACGCGACCTGAGGCCAGCGCGGTGGCCTAGGTGCCTCGCGCGACCTGAGGCCCTCGCTCTCGCCTAGCGGGGGGTCATGCCGAGGCTGCGGCCCACGAGCCCCCGTGGTGCGGCGGACAGCTGGTCGGCGATGCGCTTGAGTGCCACGGCCGCGGGAGAGTCGGGGGCGCTCAGGACAATGGGCTCGCCTGCGTCCCCGCCCTCGCGCAGGGCGACGTCGAGCGGCACCTGGCCGAGGAGCGGCACCGGAGTGTCGAGCGTCTCGGAGAGCCGTCCCGCGACCCGCTCGCCGCCCCCGCTCCCGAAGACCTCCAGGACCGTGCCGTCGGGAAGGGTCATCCCCGACATGTTCTCAATGACGCCCGCGACGCGCTGGCCGGTTTGGGTCGACACGGATCCGGCGCGCTCGGCGACGTCGGCTGCCGCGGCCTGGGGCGTCGTGACGACCAGGAGATTCGCGCTGGGCAGGAGCTGGGAGACTGAAATGGCGACGTCGCCCGTGCCCGGCGGGAGATCGAGGAAGAGGACGTCCAGGTCGCCGAAGTAGACGTCCGTGAGGAACTGTTCGATCGCGCGGTGCAGCATCGGTCCGCGCCATACGACGGGCTGGTTGCCCGTCACGAACATGCCGATGGAAATGGCCTTCACGTCGTGCGCGACCGGCGGGAGGATCATGTCGTCCACCTGGGTCGGGCCCTGGCTGATCCCGAGGAGCGCGGGCACCGAGAAGCCATGGACGTCCGCGTCCACGATCCCGACCCGCAGCCCGCGAGCGGCAAGCTCGCACGCGAGGTTCACGGTCACCGAGGACTTTCCCACCCCGCCCTTGCCGCTCGCAACCGCAAAGACCTTGGTGAGCGATTCGGGGCGGCTGAAAGGGATGCCGCGCCCGGGCCGCAGGTGCTCCTTGAGCGCCTGCCGCTGCTCGGGCGTCATGACGTCGAGCTCGACGTCGACCTCCGCCACGCCTGGAACGTCCCGGAGAGCGGCGCGGACATCGCCCTCGATCGTGCTCCGCAGGGGGCACCCGGAGATGGTCAGCAGAACGCGCACGGCGACACGGCCGCCGTCGACCGCGACCCCCGCGAGCATGCCGAGCTCGACGATGGGGCGTCGCAGCTCAGGGTCGACGACGGTCGAGAGTGCGGCGCGGACGGCCGCCTCGTCGGGTGGGGTCACTGGTGGCCAGTCCTTTCGGGCGCAACGCCTTCCGGCGCCTCCACGTTGTTGAGGCTCGGGCGTTCCTTCTTCTCCTTGCGCTGCTTGCGCGCGGACGCTGCGACGGCCGCGTCCCGGTCCGCGAGCTCTTCGAGGATCGAGCGCAGTTCCGCTCGCAGCTCGGCACGGACGAAGTCGCGCGTTGCCACCTCCCGCATCGAGAGCCGCAGCGACGCGAGCTCCCGCGTCAGGTACTCGGTGTCCGCGAGGTTGCGTTCGTTGCGGGACCGGTCCTGCTCGATCTGGACGCGGTCGCGGTCGTCCTGCCGGTTCTGCGCAAGCAGGATGAGCGGCGCGGCGTACGAGGCCTGCAGCGACAGGATGAGCGTGAGCAGCGTGAAGTTGAGCGACTTCGGGTCGAACTGCCACTCCGCGGGGGCGAGCGTGTTCCAGCAGAGCCACAGGACGCAGAAGAGCGACATGTAGACGAGGAACTGGGGCGTGCCCATGTAGCGGGCGAATCGTTCGGCGAACTGCCCGAAGGCGTCCGTATTGGGATTGAACGCGGGCAGGAGCCGCGCACGGTTCTCGAGCGGAGTGTCCAGACCTGGCAGCAGTTTGCGGGGATCAGCCAAAGCGGCCTCCGAACTTCTTCAGCGGCGGCGCGTCGTCGTCGTCGTGGGTGCGCCAGTCGTCGGGCAGGAGGTGGTCGAGCAGGTCGTCCACGGTGACGGCGCCAACGAGGCGGCCTCCCTCGTTGACGACAGCGAGCGAGTTGAGGTTGTACTGCGCCATCGCATGGGCCACCTCGTTGACCGCCGCGAGGTCCGAGACAGGCTCGAGCCCCTTGTCCACGATCGAGCCGAGCTGCTCGGGCGGTGCGCTCCTCAGCAGCTGCTGGATGTGGACCGTGCCGAGGTAGCGGCCGGTCGGGGTCTCGAGCGGCGGGCGGCAGATGAAGACTGCAGAGGCGAGAGCGGGGCTGAGCTCCTCGCGCCGCACGTGGGCGAGAGCATCGGCCACGGTGGCCTCGGGAGGGAGGACGACCGGCACGGGAGTCATGATCGAACCCGCCGTGCCCTCGTCGTACTGGAGCAGGCGGCGGACGTCGTCGGCTTCCTCGGGCTCCATGAGCTGGAGGAGCTCCTCGGCCTTCTCCGCCGGGAGGTCGGCAAGGAGATCGGCGGCATCGTCCGGGTCCATCTCCTCGAGGACGTCGGCGGCGCGCTCGTTGTCGAGCGAGGAGAGGATCTCCACCTGGTCGTCCTCCGGGAGCTCCTGGAGGACGTCCGCGAGGCGCTCGTCCTGCAGCTCCGAGACGACCTCGAACCGCCGCTGATCGCTCATCTCCTGGATCGCGTCGGCGAAGTCGGCGGGGCGGAGGTCCTCATGGCTTGCGAGGAAGTGGGTCGCGGCGCGGGTCGCTCCGCGCGTGTCGAGCCGCGCGTCCTCCCAGTCCACCAGGACGGTTTCGCCGCGGCGCAGGCTGCGCAGTCCGCGGCCCGGCGCCTCCCGCCGGACGAACAGCTTGCTCACGAGCCAATCGCCGTTGCGCTGCTGGTCCATGGCCACATCCTCGACAGTGGCGTGAGCACCGTCGTCCACGAGTGTGACCCGATGGTCGAAGAGGTCGCCGAGTACGAGCATCTCGGCGCCGCGCTGCTCGAAGCGGCGGAGGTTCACCAAGCCGGTCGTGATGACCTGGAACTGGTCCATCGACGTCACGCGCGTCATCGGCACGAACACACGGCGCTTGCCCGGGACCTCGACGACCACGCCGACGGCCTGCGGCGCGCGCTGACCGCGGGGGATGACGACGACGTCCCGCAGGCGACCCACCCGGTCGCCGAGAGGGTCGAACACGTCGAGGCCGAGGAGGCGCGCGACGAATACGCGGGTGGGAATGGGACTCACGTCCCTAGGCTACTCCAGCGGCAAGTCGCTGCTCACTCTGAGCGGAAACACAGGCCAGAGGCGGCTTCTCGGGTAAGAATAAAGGCATGTCGAACATCTTCGGGTCATCCGGCCAGATCGATCAGACGCGGTCCCTCCCGCAGGGCGACGTGATCGGATCGTACACCTCCTATCTCGATGCCCAGAAGGCGGTCGACTACCTCGCGGACCAGCAGTTCCCCGTTGAGGTCGTCGCGATCGTGGGCAACGACCTCAAGCTCGTGGAACGCGTCACGGGCCGCCTGAGCTATCCGCGGGTCGCGCTCAACAGCGCCCTGAGCGGCATGTGGTTCGGGCTCTTCGTCGGGGTGCTGCTCTCGTTCTTCTCGTCGGGCGCGGGCTACTTCTCGATCATCACCTCGGTACTCATGGGCGCCGCGTTCTTCATGCTCTTCGGCATCGTCACGTACGCGATGCAGCGCGGCAAGCGGGACTTCACGTCCACGAGCCAGGTCGTGCCGACGAGCTACGACGTCGTCGTGGCGTTCGAGGCCGCGGCCGAGGCGCGCCGCCTCCTCCACCAGCTCCCGATGGGGCAGAGCCAGCAGGGCTGGGGTGGCCAGCAGCCGTGGCAGCAAGGTCAGCCGGGGCAGCACCAGGACCCGGGGCAGCAGCCGGGCCCGTGGCAGGACCCGAACCAGCACGGCCCCCAGCACGGCCCCCAGCAGGGCCCGAGCCAGCAGGGTCCGCAGCGGCCCACGGGCTGGACCGATCCCTACGGCGTGAACTCGCGGCAGCCCGGCCAAGAGCACCCCGTCGAGCAGCAGGAACCCGTGCAGCCGCCCCGGACGGGGTCCGGCTATCACGACCTGCCGGACGGCCGCCCCCAGTACGGCGTCCGTATCGACCCGGGCCATCCCCAAGGCCCCGAGCCGGGGCGGGAAGGGCAACCGGATGGCCCCGCCGCGGGCGCGGAGAACGCCGCCAGTGCGGAGAACGCCGCCGGTGCAGAGAATGCGGGCGCGGAGAACAAGGACGACGGCGCCCCGGAGCGCTGAGCCTCCCGAACAAAGCGCTGAGTCTCCCGAACAAAGCGCTGAGTCTCCCGAACAAAGTTGAGCCTCCCGAACAAGAAGGGCGGTCGGCCAGCTGGCCGACCGCCCTTCTTTGCGGCTAGGTCGTTCTAGTCCGGTGGTGCCGTTCGGAGCCCCGTCGTCCTTCGCGGGGCGCCGCCTGGCTACGCCTGGCCGTGCGAAGCCCGCGACCGGCGGGAGAGGGAATCGATGATGACCGCGAGCAGCAGGACGGCGCCGGTGATCATGAAGCGGATCGAGGCGTCGAGGTTCAGCAGGGTCAGGCCGCTCGAGATCGACTGGATGACGAGGATGCCGAGGAGCGCAGACCAAGCGCTTCCTCGTCCGCCGAAGAGGCTGGTGCCGCCGATGACGGCAGCGGCGATCGCGTTGAGGTTGGTGTCGGTGCCGCCGCTCGAGGCACCCACCGACGCGAGGCGGGCTGCGGCGAGGAGGCCACCGAGCGCGGCGAACGTCGAGCACAGCACGAAGACGCTGATGTAGATGCGGTTGACCTTGATGCCGGCACGGCGTGCCGCTTCGACCGAGCCGCCGACGGCGAAGACTGCACGACCCCAACGGGTGCGGGTGAGCAGGAAGTTCATCAGGACCACGAGCAGCACGAAGAAGACGAACATGGCCCCGACGCCGCGGTCGGTGGCGAGGTACCAGACGCTCACTCCGAGTGCGACGAGGAGAAGGCCCGCCTTGACCAGCATGACGCTCATCGATCCGGACGAGAGGCCTGCGGCCCGCCGACGCCGCGACCGGCGCCAGTCGCTCCAGAACAGGCCGAGTGCTGCGACCGCGGCGAGCGCGTAGGCCGCCCACGGAGGCAGGAACATCTGCTGTGCGAAGGTCACGAGCCACGTGCTGAACGGGATGTTGATCGAACTGTTCGGGCCCAGAACCCAGAGCTGCAGACCGAGGAAGCCGAGCAGGCCGGCAAGGGTGATGACGAAGCTCGGGACGCCGAAGCGGGTGAAGAGCAGACCGTAGATGAGGCCCGCCACCGTTCCGGCGAGGACGGAGGCGATCACCGTGAGCACGGAGTTCCAGTGCAGCTGGGTGAGCGTCACGCCGAGGACGGCCGCCGAGAGGCCGCTGACGGAACCGACTGACAGGTCGATCTCGCCGAGCAGCAGGACGAGGACGATGCCGATCGAGATCGTTCCGATCGCGGCGCACTGGAGGCTGAGGTTCACCAGGTTGTCGGCCGAGAGGAACGCGGGGTTCAGGATCTGGAAGACAGCCCAGATCACGATCAGCCCGATGACGACGGGGAGCGAGCCCAAGTCTCCGCTCCGCACTCGGCGGATGAAGCCCTCGACGGCCCCTGTGAGGCCCTCCCCGTGGAAGAGCCGTTCGTCCTGCAGGTCGGCCGCGCGTTCCGCCTGGCTGCCTGCCGTGGCGGTGTTGCTCATGATGCGTTCCTCTCGGTGTTGCGGGCTTCTGCTCGGCGGGTGACGACGTTGTCGGTCGCGCCGGTGATCGCGGAGATGATCTCTTCGTAGCTGACGTCCGGAACCCGGAAGTTGCCGTTGTTGCGGCCGAGGCGGAGGACCGCCACGCGGTCGGCCACGGCCTGCACGTCGGCCATATTGTGGCTGATCAGGATGACGCCGAGGCCCCGTTCGCGGAGGCGCTCGATCAGATTCAGGACCTCAGCGGTCTGCGCGACGCCGAGCGCCGCGGTCGGCTCGTCGAGGATCACGATGCGGGGCTCCCCGATGAGGGAGCGTGCGATGGCCACAGTCTGGCGCTGGCCGCCGGACAGGGAGGCCACCGCGATCCGCACGGAGGGAATGCGGGCCGAGAGCTGACGGAGCAGGCTCCACGAGCGCTTCTCCATCTCTTCCTCGTCGAGCGTGCCCTTGGTGATCTCGCGGCCGAGGAAGAGGTTCGAGACGACGTCCAGGTTGTCGCAGAGGGCAAGGTCCTGGAAGACAGTGGCAATGCCCAGCTCGCGGGACGCGGCTGGGCTGCCGATGCTGACCGGCTGGCCATCGAAGGCGATGCTTCCCGCGTCGTGCGAATAGACGCCGGCGAGGATCTTGACGAGGGTCGACTTGCCGGCGCCGTTGTCGCCGACAATGGCGACCACTTCACCGGCGTGGACGTCGAGATCGATTTCGGTGAGGGCCTGGACAGCGCCGAATCCCTTGGAGATGCCTCGGAGAGACAGGACGGGTTGGCGCGTCGCCGGTTCGGGCTCGGCGATGGCGGGGTCCATCGTCACGGCGTTCTCCTTTGAGCTGGTGGTTCTAGAAGTGCTGCTATCTGAAAGGGTACGAGTGCACGGCAGCGGACGGAGGGCCCGAGGTCGGTCCCTCCGTCCGGCGTCGGCTAACTGCTACTTGATGCCGTACTTCGCGCACGCAGCTGCGTACGTGCTCGTGCAGATCTGCGCTGCCGAATTGGATCCATAGAAGTTGTCCTTGACAACCGTGGACTCGATGTTCGTGGCGGTCACCGCGACGGGGGTGAGCAGGAACGACTGGATGGCGCTGCCGCCCGTCGTGTTGACCGTCGTGTCGCCGTTCGGCTTCTTGCCGTTGACGAGGTCGATGGCGAGCTGGGCAGCGCGCTCGGCTTCAGGCTTGATCGCCTTGTAGACCGTCATGTACTGGTCTCCCGAGAGGATGCGCTGGATACCCGCGAGCTCAGCGTCCTGGCCCGTCACAGGCGGGATCGGCGTCACGTTGGCGGCCTTGAGGGCTGCCACTGCACCGCCGCCGGTGCCGTCGTTCGCCGCGTAGACGCCCTTGACCTTGCCGCCGAACTGGGTGATCTGGCCTGCGACCCAGTTCTGGGCCTGTGCCGGGTCCCAGCCGGGCGTGTCGTACTCGGCGAGGACCTTGTAGCCGCTCGAGTCGATGGCCGAGTGCGCGCCCTTCTTGAACATCGCTGCGTTCGGATCGGTCGGCGAGCCGTTGACCATGAGGATTCCGCTGCCGGCCGGGACGTTGTCCTGCTTGAGCTTGTCCACCAGCGCCTGGCCCTGGAGTTGGCCGACCTTCTCGTTGTCGAACGAGACGTAGTAGTTCACGTCGGGGCTGTTCGTCAGGCGGTCGTAGGAGACCACGGGCACGTTCTTGGCCTTCGCCTCATTGACGATCGAGGCCGCAGCCTGGCCGTCGAATGGATCGAGGACGAGCACCTTGGCGCCCTGGGTCAGGAGCGACTCGGCCTGCTGCTGCTGGGTGCTCGCGCTGCCGTTCGCATTCGCGTAGAGGACCTGGCAGCCCGAGCACAGGGACTTGATCTGGGACTCGAAGAACGGCTTGTCAGCCGCCTCGTATCGGGCTGTCACCGAATCCGGCAGGAGCAGACCGATCTTCGCGGTGCTGGCGTCCGCGGCGCTCGACGAGCCGGTGCTGGCTCCGTTCGAACATCCAGCCATGGAAACGGCCGTGAGCAGGACCGCGGCCGAAGCGACGACCGCTCGCATGGTGGCGATCTTCATTGAAAAAACCTCCCATTCGCAGCCGCCTTCCTTGGCGGCTCCGTTGAGTTTGTCAGGTGCCCCCTTTGGCGTCAAGACTTGAACTCAATGACGCGAGTACGAGTCGCGCCCCGGTTTTCAGGGCATGTAGGAGGGCCCCTTCAGACCGCGACGGGGTCGGCGTCGATGGCGACGCAGTCGATCGCGTACGCGACGGCTCCGAGCGTTGCCGCGCGCAGGCCGAGCTGGGCCTGCACGATGTCGGGCATGAGCTCCTCGCCGACGATGATCGAGCGCTCGACGGCGTGGCGCATCGGCCCCAGGAGGAGCTCGCCCCCACGCGAGAGTTCGCCGCCCACGACGATCCGCTCCGGGTCGAGGAGGTTGCAGAGGTTCGCGGTGGCGAGCCCGATGTGCTTGCCGGCCTCCGCGATCGCACGGATGCAGCGCGCGTCGCCCGACATCGCCTGCACCACCACGTCTCCGAGGTTCAGGCTGCCCAGATGGTCCCTGAGACCGTCGATGATGGCAGGGCCCCCCGCGACCGTTTCGAGGCATCCCCGGTTTCCGCAGCGGCAGAGGACGCCGTTCTCGCGCACCGTGAAGTGGCCGAACTCTCCCGCGATGCCATGATTCCCGCGGAAGACCTGTCCGTTCAGGAGCAGCCCCGCCCCGATCCCGTCGCCGACGTCGAGCGTGATGACGTTGCGCTTCCCCCTCGCGGCACCCAGACGGGCCTCCGCAAGGGCAGCCAGGTTCGCCGCGTTGTCGACGTAGACGGGCCGCCCCAGACGCCGCCCCAGCGAGTCGGCGATCTCCACGCCGTCCCACCCCCGCATGATTCCGCTCCGGGCGATCGTGCCGCTCCCGCGGTCATAGGGCGCGGGTATCGCGAGGCCGACGGCGAGGACTTCGTCCCGGGAGGCCTCGACCGACTCGAGCATGTCGCTGAGGAGCAGGGATACCCGGTCGAGCTCGTTGTCGGCACGGTAGTCCTTGGCCAGGGGCATGTGGTTCTCGGTCACCACGGTGTGCGCGACGTCGGCGAGGGCGATCCGCATGTGCCGAGCCGAAAAGTGCACTCCCACGACGAGGCCGAGCGTGTGCGCGAGCGTGACCCTCTGGGCCCGCCGCCCGCTGCGGATGCTCTGCGTCGTGTGGAGCACACCGGAAGTGGAGAGCTCCTTGACGATGTTGGAGACAGTCGCCGGGGAGAGCCCCGTGGCACCGGCCAATTCGACTTGGGTCAGGCCCCCGTACTTCTTGATGACGTCGATGATTCGCGCCCGGTTGGCTTCACGAAGTGAAGTCTGTGAGCCCGGGGTCCGGCGCTGGATTGCCACGAGGAGCAGAATACATGGCTGCGCAAGAGTTCAGACGGGCGGGCCGGACAGGCCCGCACCTCAGAGGAGGCCCGCCATCCAGGACTCGACCTCGCCGGGCTCGCGGGGGAGCGCCGAGGAGAGGCTCACGGGTCCGTCCGCCGTCATGAGGATGTCGTCCTCGATCCGCACCCCGATCCCGCGGTACTCCTCGGGCACCGCGAGGTCTTCTTCCTTGAAGTACAGCCCCGGTTCGATGGTGAACACCATGCCCGGTCTCAGCTCGCCGTCGAGGTAGAGCTCGGCCCTGGCCTGCGCGCAGTCGTGGACGTCGAGGCCGAGGTGGTGGCTCGTGCCGTGGGGCATCCAGCGCCGGTGCTGCTGGCCCTCCGGCGAGAGGGCTTCCGCCGCGCTCACCGGCAGGACCCCCCACTCCTCGAGGCGCGCCGCGAGGACTTCCATCGCCGCCGAGTGGACGTCGCGGAAGCGCACGCCGGGGCGGGCGGCCGCGAACGCGGCGTCGGCGGCATCCAGCACGGCCTGGTACACGCGCCGCTGGACGTCGCTGAACTTGCCGCTGACTGGGACCGTGCGTGTGACGTCGGCCGTGTAGAGCGACTCGGCCTCGACCCCCGCGTCCACGAGCAGCAGGTCGCCCTCACGTACCGGGCCGTTGTTGGTGATCCAGTGGAGGACCGTCGCGTGGTTCCCGGCGGCGGCAATCGTGTCGTAGCCGAGGTCGTTGCCCTCTTCACGGGCCTTCGCGAAGAAGGTCGTCTCGATGACGCGCTCGCCGCGTCGGTGCGCGACAGCTCGCGGAAGGGCGCGCACGATCTCCTCGAACCCGGCCGCCGTTGCAGCCACCGCTTCCTCGAGCTGCTCGACCTCCCACTCGTCCTTGACGAGGCGCAGCTCTGAGAGCGCCTCCTTCAGCTGATCGTCGAGGGCGTCGAACTCGCTCAGGTCGAGGGCATCCGGGTCCTGGGCGGTGTTGTAGCGCACCGTGTCGACGAGCGCGTCGAGGTTCTCGTCGACCTTGCGCACGAGGCGGACCGAGAGGCCGCCGATCTCCGGGGCTCCCACGCCCTTCGTGAGCGCGACTTCAAGCTCGTCGAGGTGTGCGGTCGCGAGGCCGAGGAGCGCCTTGAGCTCTGCGAGGGTGGGCCGGGGGCCCACCCAGAACTCGCCCGTGTGTGCGTTGGCGTAGAACTGCTCAGTGTCCCGGCCCGCGAGCGGGCGGAAGTAGAGGGTCGCCGTGTGGTGGCCGCCGTCGTCGCCGGTCCCCTCCTCGACGGGTTCGAGGACGAGCACGGCGTCGGGCTCGTGATCCGTTCCGAGGCCCGTGAGATGGGCGAATGCCGAGTGCGGGCGGAACCTGTAGTCCGTGTCGTTCGAGCGCACCTTGGGCGGCCCCGCCGGGATCACGAGGCGCTCGCCGGGGAACTGCTCGGAGATCGCGCGACGACGGCGGGCAGCGAACGCTGCGACGTCTGCGAGCTGCGGGAGTTCCTGGTCGGCAGGGGCCCACTGGGAGGCCATGAAGCTCTTGAAGGCGTCCGAGGAAGGCCGCTGCGATCGGTTGTTCACGCGGTCCTCGAGGGATTGGACGGACTGCTGCCCTGACTGGGCGCCGGGTTCGGGGCTGTAGCCATGGCCGGCCGCGGTTTCTGAAGCATTCACGAGCCCATTCTTCCACCGGCCCCCACGAAGTCCACCCTTCCGGAAAACCCCGGCGCTGCGCGTCGGGAAGGCTATCGTGGTCGCGTGAGGATTGATCTCCACGCTCATTCGAGCGTCTCCGACGGGACGGACACCCCCGCCGAACTCGTAGCGGCCGCCCGCGAGGCCGGACTGGATGCCGTCGCGATCACGGACCATGATTCGACGAGTGGCTGGACGGAGGCCGCCGAGGCCGCGCGGTCCCTCGGGGTCACGCTCGTGCCCGGAATGGAGGTCTCCTGCCGGACCCCTGAGGGGATCAGCGTCCACGTCCTCAGCTACCTGCACGATCCGCAGCACGAGGGACTGCTCGAGGAGATCACGAAGGCCAAGGACGCCCGGCTCAGCCGCGCGGAGCACATGGTCTCCCTGCTCGCCGAGGACTATCCGCTCTCTTGGGACGACGTCACGCATCACGTAGCGCCCGGGGCCACGGTCGGACGTCCGCATATCGCGGACGCGCTCGTCGCAGCGGGGATCGTGGAAGACCGCACGGAGGCGTTCGCGACCATCCTCTCGTCGCGGTCCCGGTACTTCCTCCAGCACTACGCGCCCGAGCCTGCGCTCGCCGTCGAACTCGTCCGCGCCGCAGGCGGCGTCCCCGTGTTCGCGCACCCAGTCGCGGAGGCACGCGGACGCACCGTCGGCGAGGGGACGTACCACGACATGATCGATGCGGGTCTTGCGGGACTGGAGGTCTACCACCGGGACAATCCCGAGGACCGGCGTCCGTTCCTGCTCGAGCTCGCCGAACAGAACGGGCTGTTCGTGACGGGGTCTTCTGACTATCACGGGCTGGGGAAGGTCAACCGGCTCGGCGAGAACACGACGTCGCCCGAGGTGCTCGGGGAGATCGAGCGCCAGGCGCGGGGCGCCGTCGTCGTACGGGGCTGAGCGCGCGCCGAGCGGGCAGCCTCAGGCGGGACGCGCGTCCGCCCGGACAATCTCAGCCGAGGAGAGCCTCGCGGCCATGATGTCCACGGCCTGCGGATTCGAGTCCACGCACACGAAACGCCGGCCGAGCTCACGCGCGGCCGCGCCGAGGGTGCCCGAGCCGGCGAAGAAGTCGAGGACCCAGTCGCCCGGGCGCGAACTGGCGGCGACCATGCGTCGCACGAGGCCCAGTGGCTTCTGCGTCGGATAGCCCGTCTTCTCCCGGCCCGTCGGGGAGACGATCGTGTGCCACCACACGTCAGTCGGGAGCTTGCCGAGCTCCCGCTTCTCGGGCGTCACGAGTCCGGGTGCCATGTAGGGCTCGCGGTCCACTTCGGCGCTGTCGAAGTGGTATCTCGCGGGGTCCTTGACGTACACGAGGATCGTGTCGTGCTTGGTGGGCCACCGGCGCCGGGCGCGCGCTCCGAAGTCGTACGCCCACACGATCTCGTTGAGAAAGCACTCGCGCCCGAAGACGGCGTCGAGCATGACCTTCGCATAGTGCACCTCGCGGTAGTCGAGGTGCAGGTAGAGCGTGCCTTCGGGCGAGAGGAGGCGCCAGGCCTCGAGAAGCCGCGGTTCGAGGAACGTCCAGTAGTCGCCGAACGCGTCGTCGTACCGATGGAGTGCGCCCTTGATCGTCTCGTAGCGCTGCCCGCCGAAGCCGACACGATCCCCGTCAGAGCTCCGGACCATCGTGAGGGACTGGCGGCGCTGCGCCCGGCCCGTGTTGAACGGAGGGTCGATGTAGACCATCGTGAACGCGCCGTCGGGCAGGAGAGGGAGGTACTCCGCATTGTCTGCGCAGACGACGAGGTCGGGGCCGTCCGGGCGCCAGCCGGCGCCCGGACCGAAGCCGCACTCCGACACCGGGTCCCTGGCCCTACTCGGCCTGGGAGCGGCTGACGACCTCGCCCTCGACGCGGCGGGTCCGCGAACGACGACGCCGCGCGGCCAGCACGCCGCGATCGACGCCTTCCTCGGCGTCTCCCTGCAGGAAGACGGAGGCGGCTGCTGCCGCCGGACCCTGCTTGGCTTCGCTGGCCTTCGTGCCGCGGCCCTTGGCTTTGGCAGCGGTGGCGCCCTCAGCCGACGCCGTCTCCTCGCTGTTCGCCGTGCGCCGGCGGCGGGGACGGCCTTCACCGCGGGATTGACGGTCGGAGCGGCCACGGCCGTGACCGTGCTTCCCCTCGCCATCGCCGCGTTCGGCCTTCGCCTCGCCCTCCGCTGAAACCGACGCCGCGGGCGCGCGCCTTTCGCGCTTCTCGCTGTGGCCGCGCTCCCGGCCCTTCACGCCGCGCGGGCGCGACTTCTGCCCAGGCCCGCCGAGGTCTTCGAGCTCCTCGGCCTCGACTCCCTCGAGGACGCGCTTGTGCCGGGGCAGGCGCCCCTTCGTGCCCTCAGGGATGTCGAGGTCCGTGAAGAGGTGCGCAGAGGACGAATAGGTTTCGACGGGCTCGGGGACGTCGAGACCCAGAGCCTTGTTGATGAGCGACCAGCGGGGGACGTCCTCCCAGTCGACGAACGTCACCGCGGTGCCCTTGTGCCCGGCACGGCCGGTGCGCCCCACGCGGTGCAGGTAGGTCTTCTCGTCCTCGGGGCACTGGAAGTTGATGACGTGGGTGACGTCCTCGACGTCGATGCCGCGCGCGGCAACGTCCGTCGCGACGAGCACATCGACCTTGTTGTTCCGGAACGCCCGCAGGGCCTGCTCGCGTGCGCCCTGCCCGAGGTCGCCGTGAAGGGCGGCCGCGGCGAAACCACGGTCGACGAGCTCCTCCGCGAGCTTCGCGGCGGTGCGCTTGGTCTTCGTGAAGATGATCGTCCGACCGCGTCCCTCGGCCTGGAGGATGCGGGCCACCACCTCGTCCTTGTCGAGCTGGTGGGCGCGGTAGATGACCTGCCGGATGTCCTTCTTCGTGATCGAGTCGTCGTCCGGGTCGGACGCCCGGATGTGCGTGGGCCGGCTCATGTAGCGACGGGCCATGGCGACGACGGGGCCCGGCATGGTTGCCGAGAAGAGGAGCGTCTGGCGGATCGCGGGGACTGCGCCGAGCAGCGTCTCGACGTCGGGCAGGAAGCCGAGGTCGAGCATCTCGTCGGCCTCGTCGAGCACGACCACCCGGACGTTATTGAGGTTGAGGTGCCGCTGACGGTGCAGGTCGATGAGGCGGCCCGGCGTGCCCACGACGACGTCGACGCCGCGCTGGAGCGACTCGATCTGCGGCTCGTAGGCACGCCCGCCGTAGATGACCTCGATCCGGAGGTTGGTGCGCTTCGCGGCGGTCCTCAGATCCTGCGACACCTGGACGGCAAGTTCGCGGGTCGGGACGACGATGAGCGCCTGCGGTGCACCCGGAGCCGGGAGCTTCCCATAGTTGGGGTCGTCCACGGGAATGGTCCGCTGGAGGGCGGGGATGCCGAACCCGAGTGTCTTGCCCGTTCCGGTCTTCGCCTGGCCGATGATGTCGTGTCCTCCGAGGGCGACGCCGAGGGTCATCGACTGGATCGGGAACGGGTGCAGGATGCCGGCATCGGCGAGCGACTGGGCGATCTCGGGAATGACGCCGTAGTCGCTGAAGGTCTTCTGTGCCTCCTGGCGGACGGGCGCGTCGTTGGTGATCGTCTCCTCGGTCTCGAGCACCTCGGCGCCGGTGTCGTCCAAGAGGACTTCGTGGGTGTGGACTTCGTTCAAGGGGTGGTGTCCCTCTCCATCTGGGCTAGGTCGAGCCGCTCGACGGACGACAGGGGACGAGGGGCAGTGAGCCTCGCCTCGGCCGGAGGCGTTCGGAGCAGTCGTGCAGCAGCCATCCAGTGGAAGCCGATCGCGGGCTATCAGGGCGCCGGCGTCAGTGGCCGGCAAGTTGAAAAGCAGATCGCAAATGTACGACCGGGCATCCAATAACATTTCAAGGATACCGTGCAGGCTTGCAATTCCGGGAATCGTGGCCTACGACACGCGGCCTGGGCTCCCGATCCGGGTCACACCCGCTCGAACAGGACCAACCGTTTCTGGATGTCGGCGGTGACGAGCCGGACACGGATCGTGGTCCCGGACTCCATGTCGCCCTCGCAGCGCGCGGTCACCGGGGGATCCGCGAGCTGGACCGTGCCGAAGGGCTTGGCCGAGGCCGAGGGACGCGTCCCGTTCTGCGAGCTCGCGATGCGGTCGAGCGGCTGGGCGGGACGGCGTTCCCCATTGGCGGCCGGCGCTCCGTTCGCAGGCGAGGGCTTCGAGCCCGAAACGACGACGGCGTCGAACTCCTGGCCGACCCGGTGCACGAGCAGCGCGGCCTCGACAAGGTCGAGCGACGCGCGTTCGACCTGCGCCGCCCGGAGGTCCGATGCGGCCATGAGCCCGGGCAGCGCTGGGAGCGCGTCGCGAACCCAGTGGGGGACCTCGCGCGCGTTCGCGAGAGCCTCGCAGAGCACGAGAACGAAGCGGTCGACGAGACGGCGCAGCGGGGCGGTGGTGTGGGCATACGGCGCAGCGATGGCGGCCTGGACGTGACGCTCGGGCACTCTCCCGTCGAAAGGGGTGTAGGCAGCCCCACGGAACAGGGCCGCGGCGGCGTGGAGGATCGCAAGCTGGCGCGGGTCCGAGGCATCGAGGGTCCTCAGGTACTCGCCGTACGGAACGCTCGTGTCCCATTCGCGCCCGAGGGCTTGGGTCTGCCGGAGGAAGTGGCGCAGCGACTTGTCGTCCGGCGGCGGCATGGTCCTGAGGATGCCGACGCGGCCGTCCATCATGAGCCTCGCCGCGGCCATGCCCGCCATGAGCGAGATCTGCGCGTTCCAGTCCTCAACCGGGTGCGCGGAGGAAGCCTTGATCCGGTACCCGCCGTCGTCGGTCGGCACAATCTCCTGCTCGGGCAGGTTCAGGCTCGCCCCGCCGCGCCGGCGCTCGAGCTCGACCCTCTTGAGGCCCACCTCCCTGAGGAGCATGAGGGAATCAGTCGCGCTGCCGGCGTCGATCTGCTCCTGGACCTCGGCGTACGCGAGCCGTGCGCGGCTCCGCACCCGCGCACGCTGGAGGCCGACGTCGGTCACCTCGCCGTTCGCATCGAGCCGGAAGTCCCACACGAAGGCTCCGCGAACCGAGTCGGCCAGGAGGCTCCCCACGTTGTCGGTGATGTCGTCCGGGTGGAGGGGAACCTTCTCGTCCGGGGCGTAGATGGTCTGGCCGCGGCGCCGTGTCTCGGCGTCGAGCTCTCCGTCGGGACGGACGAAAGCCGGCACGTCGGCGATCGCGTACCGCACCCGGTAGCCCGTGCCGTCCCGTTCGATGTGGAGGGCCTGGTCCAGATCGGTGGAACCCGGCGGATCGATCGTGACGAACTCGACGTCCGTGTGGTCGGGCGTCGGGAGCTCGAGCGAGGCAATCGCAGCCTCCGCCTCGGCCAGCGCGGCAGGGGGATAGTGGGACGCGAGCTGGAACTCCTCGCGGAGCGCGGCAAAGGCAGACTCCAGCGCGACGATCCCCGGGCGGGTGGCGGGCGCTGTCGCGGCCCCCGCCTTCGCCGTGATGTGCTGGTAGCCCACGAGCGTCAGCCTAGACCTCCCCGTCGCAGGCGGACAGGAGGTTCTGGTCAGGCGGTCTGGCCGAACCGGCGGGGATGGGCCGGGAACACGCCGAGGATCCGGAGCTCGGACGAGAAGAACGTGAGTTCCTCGAGGGCGCGGGCGAGCGGCGGCTCGTCCGGATGCCCCTCGACGTCGACCATGAACATCGTGGCCGCGAACTTCCCGTTCACCATGTAGCTCTCGAGGCGGGTCATGTTGACGCCGTTCGTCGCGAAGCCGCCGAGGGCCTTGTAGAGCGCGGCCGGGATGTTCTTCACGCGGAATACGAAGCTGGTGACGAACGGTCCCTCTCCTACCGGCGGGAACTCGCGCGGGGGAGCGAGGATCACGAACCGCGTCGTGTTGTGCTTGTGGTCTTCGATGTCGGAGGCGAGGACGTCGAGGCCGTAGCGCTGGGCCGCGAGGGGAGGCGCGATCGAGAGCTTCGCCGGGTCGCCCCACTCGGCTACCTCACGAGCCGAGCCCGCGGTGTCGCCGGCCACGACGGGAGTGAGGCCGTGCGACCGGATGAAGCCGCGGCACTGCGCCAGGGCGTGCACGTGGCTGTGGACTTCGCGGGCCCCCTCGATCGTCGACCCAGGGATGCCCATGAGGCTGAAGCGAATGCGGAGGAAATGCTCGCCGACGATCTGCAGCGCCGTCGTGGGAAGCAGCAGGTGGATGTCCGCCACGCGCCCGGCCACCGTGTTGTCGATGGGGATCATCGCGAACTGCGCCTCGCCGCCGTCGACCGCTGCGAACGCGTCCTCGAACGTCGCACAGGCGAGCGCGTCCGCGTCCGGGAAGGCCTCGAGCGCGGCCATGTGCGAGTTGGCGCCCGGCTCCCCCTGATAGGCGACGACGGTCATGCCGTGGCCGCGCTGGTCTCGATCGCCGGCAGCTGCGCCCGGAGGCGGGCGGCGGCGTCCGCAGGATCATCCGCCTCGGTGACCGCTCGGACGACGACGACGCGGCTGGCCCCGGCGTCGACGACGCGGGCGATGCTGCTGTGGTCGATCCCGCCGATTGCGAACCAGGGGATCGGCGTCCGTCCCGCGTCCCTGGCCTCGGCGGACCGCTGCGCGGCGTACTCGACGAGTTCCAGCCCCACTGGTGTCCGGCCGGGCTTGGTGGGGGTTGCCCATACGGGTCCCGTGCAGAAGTAGCCGAGGGGAGCGGCGTCGTCGCCGGTGCTGCCCTCGCCTGAGCTGGCTCCGAGGGCGGCGTCGACCTGCGACGGCGCGTGGGTCGAGAGGCCCACCGCGACTGCATCGCCCACGACGCGCCGCACGGCCTCGAGCGGGAGGTCGCGCTGCCCCACGTGGAACACCGGCGCGCCGGAGAGCAACGCGATGTCGGCCCGGTCGTTGACGGCCCACAGCTTGCCGTGGCGCTCGGCGGCCGCCCTGAGGGTCTCGAGGAGTTCGAGTTCCTCGGCCGCCTCGATCTGCTTGTCGCGCAGCTGGATGATGTCGACGCCCCCCGAGAACGCAGCGTCGACGAAGGACGCGAAGTCGCCGCGGTCCCGCCGGGCGTCAGTGCACACGTAAAGCTGGGCGTCGGTCAGAGGCATGGAACTAGACTAGACCTCACGACTGCGGGAGCCCGCGTATGACGATCCGCCCCAAGGGTGGGCGGCGCCGCCGGGCTGAGAGGGCTTGAGCCGACCGTAAGAACCTGATCCGGCCTGTACCGGCGTAGGGAAGGACGAGGATTTCGTGGAGCAGTACCGGGGCGGGGCCCCGTCGGCTGACGTCGCCGTGATCGGAGGCGGGGTCGTGGGCCTGGGCATCGCGTGGGAGGCCGCGCGCTCGGGCCGCCACGTCGTCGTCGTCGACCCGGCTCCTGGCTCAGGGGCGAGCTTTGCGGCCGCGGGCATGCTGGCCGCGGTGAGCGAGTACCACTACCAGGAGGAGGACCTCCTCGGCCTCATGCTCATGTCCGCCCGGCGCTGGCCCGGCTTTGCCAGCCCGCTCGCCGCCGAGGCCGGCTACCTCCGGACGCCGACGCTGTGCGTCGGGGTGGATGCGGCGGACCGCCAGGCGCTTGCCGACCTCCGCGCCGTGCAGGAGGAGCACGGACTCGAAGTACGCTCCCTCACGGTGCGGGAGGCACGAAGGCTCGAACCGCTCCTGGCACCGGGAATCTCGGGTGCCTTCGAAATCGCTGCCGACCACCAGGTCGATCCGCGCCGGCTCGTGTCTGCGCTCCTGTCTCGGCTCGGCCCGGAGCGGCTCGTCCGTGAGCGCGCGCAGGGACTCCTCTGGGACAGCGGTCGGGTCGTCGGCGTGCGGCTTGCCGATGGGAGCGAAGTGCGTGCCGCCGAGACGATCGTGGCCAACGGCCTGGGGGCCAGGACGCTTGAAGACCTGCCGGTCTCGCTCCCGCTCCGGCCGGTCTACGGCGACATCCTGCGCCTGCGTGTGCCCCCCAGCCTCCGGCCGCTCGTGACAGCGACGGTCCGCGGGCTCGTGCGGGGCAGACCTGTCTACCTCGTCCCGCGCTCGGACGGGACGGTCGTGATCGGCGCAACCCAGCGCGAGGACGGGTCCGACGCCGTCTCCGCGGGAGGCGTGTACGAACTGCTCCGGGACGCGCAGGCGCTCGTTCCGGCGGTCGCCGAGCTCGAGCTGTACGAGACCACGGCCCGGGCGAGGCCCGGGACCCCGGACAACGCGCCGCTTCTGGGGCGGGTCGCAGCGCGGCATGCGGAGGGCGGGGCCGCGGGCGACGGCGGTGACGTCCCGGGCCTCATCGTCGCCACGGGCTTCTTCCGTCATGGCGTCCTGCTCACAGCAGCAGCGGCGGCCATCTGCCGTGAAATCCTCGACGGCGGCACCGAGGAACGCTGGGCTGCGTTCCGCCCCGACCGCTTCATGGACGACCCGCGGCGGGCTTCCACCGTTCACGAGCGAAACCAGGCTTCAGGAAGGACCGCATGAACGCTTCATCCACGCTTGCGCTCACCGTCAACGGAGAGCGCCGGGACATGAGCGAGGGCGCGAGCGTCCTCGACCTCGTCGCCGTCACGACGGGCCGCTCTCTCGGCTCGGACGGCCGTCCCACAGACGGCGGAAGGCTTGGCCTCGCCGTCGCCCTCAACTCGCAGGTCGTGCCCCGCGCCCGCTGGGCCGCCACACCGCTCACGGCGGGAGACGCCGTCGAGCTCGTCACAGCCATGCAGGGAGGCTGACATGGGAACATCCGTCAACACCGCCGAGGGCGCCTACGAACCGCTCCTCGCCGACGATCCGTTCGTGGTGGACGGAGTGGCCCTCGGTTCGAGGCTCATCATGGGCACGGGCGGTGCGCCGAGCCTCGACGGTCTCGGGGAGGCCCTCGAGGCCTCGGGAACCGAACTCACGACCGTGGCCATGCGCCGCTTCTCGCCCGACGAGCAGGGCTCGCTCTTCCAGCTCCTGGTCGAGAAGGGGATCCGCGTCCTGCCGAACACGGCCGGCTGCTTCACCGCGCGCGACGCCGTCCTCACCGCCGAGCTGGCGCGCGAGGCGCTCGAGACCGATTGGGTCAAGCTCGAAGTCATCGCGGACGAGACGACACTCCTCCCTGACCCCATAGAGCTCGCCGACGCGACGGAGCAGCTCGTGGGGCGGGGATTCAAGGTGTTCGCCTACACGAACGACGACCCGGCACTGGCGCGCCGCCTCGAGCAGCTGGGTGCGGTTGCCGTCATGCCCCTTGGCGCGCCGATCGGGACGGGCCTCGGCATCCTCAACCCGCACAACATCGAGCTCATCGTGGCGCGCGCCGGGGTTCCGGTCGTGCTCGACGCCGGGATCGGGACGGCGTCGGACGCGGCGCTTGCGATGGAGCTGGGCTGCGACGCAGTCCTCCTCGCCTCCGCCGTGACCCGTGCCCAGGACCCGGTGCGCATGGCGACCGCGTTCCGTCACGCCGTGACGGCCGGTCGTCTCGCAGCCCAGGCGGGGCGGATCCCGCGGCGTGAGCACGCGCTCGCGTCGAGCCCGATGGAGGGGCGGGCCCAGTTCCTGTGAGGCTGGGCGTCCTGTGAGGCAGCGCGTCCTGTGAGGTTGGGCGCTCGGTGACTTGGGCGCTCGGTGGGGCCGGGCGCTCAGCCCCTGAGCACGCGGGTGAGATCGGCGAGGTCCCGCTTCTCGCGGCGACGCTCGATGAGCTTCGTCACCGCGACCGAGACCACGAGGCCGAGCGCCATGGGGACGACCCACGGCATCCACAGGAGGCCGGTCAGGTAGCCCGTCCCGGCTGCGACCACGACAATCCAGGCGAGGCATGCGACGACGACGCCGAGCGCCACGGGGAGCATGATCCCATACTTCCCGTGCCGCCGGTCCGCCGCCCACAGCGCGAAGCCGACGCCGCCCGTCACGATGACGTCGATGACGAGGGACCAGACAGTCTCCACTGGCGTCAGAGGGCGGCGAAGCCCACTCGGCGGGCCTCCTGAGCCCCGAGCTCGACGTAGCCGATGACCTTGGCCGGGATGATGACCTGGCGTCCCTTCTCGTCCTGGAGGCGGAGCTCGGTCTCCCCGGAGATGGCCTCCGCGACGAGCTTCGCAACGGCGTCGGCGTCCTGGGTGGACTCGAGCACGATCTCACGGCCGACGTTCTGGATGCCGATCTTGATTTCCACGTGGTCTCCCTATTGCTCAGTCAGAACATGGATGGGCCGGTGGGCGCGAGCCCGCCGGTCCTCTATAAGTACCTTAGGCCTCTTTGGGGAATCGAGAGATTCCGCGCCAGGCCAAACGCGAGACGAGATCGCTCGCGACGTCGAGGTCCAAGTCGTGCGATGCCTCGAGCCAGTACCGGGCGCTCACCTGGGCCATGCCGGCGAGCCCTCGGCCCAGGAGCTGGGCCTCGACCATCGGCAGCCTCGTGTCGGCCGCGATGACCCGCGCGATGGCCTCGGCGAACCCGCGATTGAACGTCTCCAGCCGGGAGGCGACCTCGGGGTCGTTCACGAGGTCGGATTCGAAGACGAGGCGATGCGCCTTGTCGTCCTTTGCGATGAACTCGTAGTACGTGCGCATGACGGCGCGCACGCGCTCACGGTTGTCGGTGGTCGAGTCGAGCGCGGACCGCGTTAGCTCGGTCAGTGCGGCAAGGTGGCTGTCGAGCAGGGCGAGGTACAGGTCGCGCTTGGACGGGAAATGCTGGTACAGCACGGGCTTGGAGACCTGGGCGGTCTCTGCGATATCGTCCATGGCGGCGCCGTGGTACCCATTCGCCGCGAAGACCTCGAGGGCCGCGCTGAGGAGCTGCGCCCTCCGCTCGTCCCGGGGGAGGCGCGGGGACCGCATCGATGCCGGGCGAGGCTCGGTGCTCACAGCCCCACCTTCCTCTCGCGCTGTCTCACGCACAAACTATGCATTCACTCTACCCGCGGGTTGCCTCACCGGCGCATGCGCCACGCTCTCGGGCATAGGCTGGAAGCATGTCCGCGACCTCCGACCAGACCACACTTCCGCCGCTTGTGGAGCCAGCGCCGCCGCTGACACCCGAAGAGGTGCAGCGGTACTCGCGGCACGTCATCATCCCCGAGATCGGCGACACCGGGCAGCGGCGGCTCAAGAACGCCAAGGTCCTCGTGATCGGTGCCGGCGGCCTGGGCTCGCCCGCGCTCCTGTACCTCGCCGCAGCGGGTGTCGGGACCCTCGGGATCGTCGACGACGACGCGGTGGAGCTCAGCAACCTGCAGCGGCAGGTCATCCACGGAGTCTCGGACGTCGGCCGCCCCAAGGCGCAGTCAGCCCGCGACGCGGTCCGCGAGCTCAACCCGCTCGTCGACGTCCGCCTCCACGAGGTGTACCTCGACGCCTCGAACGCCCTCGAGATCTTCGCGGGCTACGACCTCATCCTGGATGGGACCGACAACTTCGCTACGCGGTACCTGGTCAACGACGCCGCGGCGATCCTCGGCAAACCCTACGTGTGGGGCTCGATCTTCCGCTTCGACGGGCAGGTGAGCGTCTTCTGGGAGAAGTACGGGCCGACGTACCGGGATCTCTACCCAGAAGCACCGCCAGCGGGGTCGGTACCGTCGTGCGGCGAGGGCGGTGTCTACGGCATGCTCTGTGCGACGATCGGCGCGTCCATGGTGACCGAGGCCGTCAAGCTCATCACCGGCGTCGGCCGCACCCTGCTCGGCCGGGTCCAGCTCTACGACGCCCTGCACGCGAGCTGGCGCGAGCTGCGCGTCTCGAAGGACCCGGAGGCGCAGCCCATCACCCAGCTCGTGGACTACGAGGCCTTCTGCGGCGTGGCCCCTGCCGCCCCTGCCCCGTCGGGGCAGACTGTCACGGCGCGCGAGCTGGCGGACATGCTCGAGGCGCGCGAGGCTGGCCTGGCCGACTTCGAGCTGATCGACGTCAGGGAGCCGGGGGAGTACGCGATGGTGAGCATTCCCGGCGCACGGCTCATCCCGCAGGGTCGGCTGCTCTCGGGGGAGGCCTGGGGGGAGGTCCCGAAGGACAAGGACGTCGTTTTTCACTGCAAGTCCGGGGTCCGCTCGGCCAACGTCCTCGCAGCCGCCCAGACGGCGGGTTTCAGCACCGCGAGGCATCTCGAGGGTGGGGTCCTCGCTTGGGTGCGGGACGTGGAACCGGACAAGCCGACGTACTGATGTTCCCGTCGGGCCTGACGACCTCAGGACCGGGGAAGATCAGGCCCGAGCCCTCGCGCAGCGGCCGCGCGGGCTGTCCGCCTCCGGCCGAGGCCTCAGCCGGCCTGCGTGTGGTCGACCGGGCAGTCCTCTGCCGACTCGGCGGCCTTCTGGGCGTCGTGGTCCTCGCCGAGCGACTCGGCGACGACGGACGGCAGCTCGACGCTGATCCCATAGAGGGTGTCGAGCGCAGCCAGGTACTCGGCCTCACGGCCCTGGGCCGCAAGCTCGCGGGCCCGCACGGTCGGGGTGTGGAGCAGCTGCTTGACCATGCGGCGCATGGCGAACTCGACCTCCTCGGCGGCGGCGGTGCAGCCGTGCCGGGCGCGGACCTTGTCGATCTCGGCGTCGAGGACCGCCATCGTGTGGCGGCGCAGCGCCACGATGGCGGCGTCGGCCTGACGCGCCTGACGCTGGGACTCGAAATCCTGCGCGGCGGCGTCGACGATGCGGCTCGCCTCGGTGAGGGCCTCGGCCTGCTCCTGGGGCGCCGCGAGGCGCACCGACTCGAGCGTCACGAGCTCGACGTTCTCGAGAGAGCCGACGGCGGGGTCGAAGTCATGGGTGAGCGCGAGGTCGATCACGATGAGCTGCTGCGGGGATTCCGAGCGGATGGCTGCGAGCTCGACGGCCTCCATGGGCGTGGTCGAGCCGCTGCAGCCGATGAGCACGTCGGCCTGCGCAATCGCCTCCGGGAGCTGTTCGGGAGTCACCGCGAGGCCCCCGCGGGCCGCGGCGAACTCCTCGGCTCGGCCCGACGAGGAATACACCTCGACGTGCGTGCATCCGCGCTCGCGGAGCAGCGCCATCGTGGCGCCCGCGTAGGCGCCTGTCCCGAAGAGGACCGCGCGCTTGGCCGTCCAGTCGGGCTCGTCGGCGAGATCGGCCGCGAGGTCGAGCGCGACCGACACGATCGAGAGGCCACGGCTCCCGAGCGCGGTCTGCGTGCCGACGTCCTTCGCGGTGCGGGACGCGGCCTGGAAAAGGCGGACGAGGGTGGGGCTTGCCGTGCCCTCCTCCTGGGCGGAGATGAGCGCGCGGCGCACCTGGCCCGCGATCTCGCGTTCGCCGACGACCGCGGAGTCCAGGCCCGAGCTCACGGCGAAGAGATGGCGCGCGACGTCGGCCCCGTCCTTCGTCCGGAAGATGTCCGAGACGGTGGAGCCCGGCACGCCGCTCCGCTGGCTGATCTCGGCGACGAAGGCCGAGCGTGCCGCCTCGAGGTCTTCAGGGGCGGGCGCCTCCGCATAGATCTCGAAGCGGTTGCAGGTCGAGAGGACCACCGCGCCGGCGACAGCGGGGGACTTCGAGGCCGATGAGGCCACGGTGGCAGCACCGTTGCTCAAGAGGGCAACGGTTTCGAGATTCAGATCGGCGTGAGTCGCCACCATCGAGAAAACAACCACAGCCCGACCATCATAGCTTTTCGATCCGGTGTAGAACACGCCATTTCGACCGTGATCTGCGTAACCCCCGTGTGACACATCGTCAGCATGAGGCCTTGCCCCCTCTGAGAGAATCGGCCTATGACCCTCAGCCCTGACCACCCCCTCAAGGACGGCCGGACCGCGCAGTCTTCCCTCATCACCGCGTACCGGGGAGCACGTCCGAGCAGTCGCCCCGTGTGGTTCATGCGGCAGGCCGGCCGCTCCCTGCCCGAATACCGAGCCGCGCGGGAAGGCGTCGGGATGCTCGAGGCCTGCCTCAAGCCGGAACTGGCGGCCGAGATCACGATCCAGCCTGTGCGCCGTCACGGCGTGGACGCCGGGATCTTCTTCTCCGACATCGTCATTCCCCTGAAGCTGGCCGGGATCGGGGTCGACATCGCCCCGGGCGTCGGGCCTGTGCTCGAGCGGCCGATCCGCACGCCGGACGACGTCGCCGCGCTCCCGCGCCTCGAGGACTCGATCTTCGCGCCCATCCGGGACGCCGTCCGGCTTGCGGTCGAGGAGCTGGGAACGACCCCGCTCATCGGATTCGCGGGCGCACCGTTCACCGTTGCGGCCTACATGATCGAGGGGCGGCCGTCCCGCGATCACCTGGGGCCCCGCACCATGATGCACGGGGACCCGTCAACCTGGCAGGCGCTCATGGAATGGACGGCCGATGCGTCGGGCCGATTCCTGAGGGCCCAGATCGAGGCCGGCGCCTCGGCCGGCCAGCTCTTCGATTCGTGGGCGGGCTCGCTCGGCCTCGAGGACTATCGGCGCAGTGCCGCGCCGTACTCCTCGCGCGCTCTCGACCACGTCCGGGATCTCGGTGCCCCGCTCGTCCACTTCGGAACCGGCACCTCGGAGCTCCTGGGCGCCATGTACGAGGTGGGGGTCGACGCCGTCGGCGTGGACTACCGCCTGCCCATCCAGGAGGCCAACCGGCGGCTGGGAGGCCGCGTCGTCCTCCAGGGGAACATCGACCCCGCCCTGCTCGCAGCACCGTGGAACGTCCTCGAGGCGCACGTGCGGGAGATCGTGCGGCACGGTGCTTCCGCTCCCGGCCATGTCCTGAACCTCGGCCATGGGGTACCGCCGGAGACCGACCCGGGCGTCCTGACGCGCCTCGTCGAGCTCATCCACTCGATCTAGGCGCGCAATGGAAGCAGAGCAGAGCGAGGGGCGCCGGGTGCCCGCCGCTCGCGCCGTCGTCGTCGGCGGGAGCGAGGGGCGCCGGGTGCCCGCCGCTCGCGCCGTCGTCGTCGGCGGGGGAGTGGCCGGCCTCTCCGCCGCGCTCGAGCTCCGCGGCCGCGGCGTCGACGTCACCGTCCTCGAGGCGGCAGACCGATGGGGCGGGTGCGTCGGGGTCCACGAGGTCGCGGGGCTCACCCTCGACAGCGGCGCTGAGTCGTTCGCGACCCGCACCGACGGTGTGAAGAGCCTGCTCGACGAGCTCGGCCTCGCGGGGGAGGTGGTGACCCCTCACCCCTCCGGCGCGTGGGTCCAGCTTCCCAGCGGAGCAGAAGAGCTGCCGAAGGCGGGCGTCCTCGGCATCCCGTCCAATCCGTGGGACCGCGAGGTGCGCTCGGCCCTCGGCTGGTGGGGGTCGTTCCGGGCGTCGCTCGACCGCTACCTCCCCGCCCGGCCGCCGCGCGAGCAGGAGAGTGTGGCCGCCGTCGTCCGCGCGCGGATGGGCAGGCGCGTCCTCGAGCGCCTCGTCGCGCCCGTGGTCGGGGGCGTGCATTCGGCGGATCCCGAGCTCCTGGACATCGACATGGTCGCGCCGGGACTGCGCACGCTCATGGTTGAGCGGGGCTCCCTCGCGGGGGCCGTCGCGGCACAGCGCGAGCGCGGCGCGGCGCGCGCCGGGGCGAAGGCGGGCTCTGCCGTGGCGGGCGTGAGGGGAGGAATGAACCGTCTCGTCACCGCGCTCGTGTCCCGGCTCGCGGACGACGGCGCCACCCTCGTGAGCGGGGAGCGCGCCGAGCGCCTGGACCGCTCGGGCAGCGGGTGGCGCGTGGGGACTGTGCGGAGCGACGGCACCGTCAATGCCTACGACGCCGATTGCGTGGTCGTCGCGCTCGGGGGGCCCGCGGCGGTCGAACTGCTCTCGGACGCCGTCCCGGAGCTCGCAGGCCATGAGCCGGTTCCCGGCCCCGAGGTCAAGCTCGTCACGCTCGTGCTCGACAAGCCCGAACTGGGCACGCGTCCGCGGGGTACGGGCGTCCTCGTCGCACCACAGTCGCCGGGCATCCATGCCAAGGCCCTGACGCACGCGACGGCGAAGTGGTCCTGGCTCGCGGACGAGGCCGGCCCCGGCACGCATGTCGTCCGGCTCTCCTACGGCCGCGCCGAGGACCCGGGCGCGACGCCGGCGGACCAGGAACCCGAGACCGACGGCGAGCTGTTCCGGGCTGCGCTCGCCGACGCCTCCCTCCTCCTGACGGTTCCCCTTGCACCGGAGGACGTGCTCGGCTGGGACGTGGTGCGGTGGGAGGACGTCCTGCCTTTCGCGACGGTGGGGCATCGCGAGCGTGTCGCAGAGATCCGCCGGCTCGTCGCCGCCCAGCCCGGCCTCGCCGTCGTCGGCGGCTGGGCCGCGGGGAACGGGCTGGCCTCGGTCGTGCCCGATGCCCGCAGGCAGGCGGGGGAGCTTGCGGACAGGCTCGTGTGAGCTTCATCACTTCTACGTCTTGTAGAAGTATCTGATTCGATTTGCCGCCGACGAAGGAGCACACTGGACCCATGAGCCACACTTTTGACGATTCTGTCACCAAAACTCTGCCGGAGGGTGGCCCCAGCGCCGAGGCTCCCGAGCAGCTGTTCTTCACCCTGTGGGCCGTCTTCGGCCGGGTCTCCGGCAGCGCTGCTCCCGCCGCTAGCGCCGTCTCCGACTTCGAGGCCCTTGTGGCTCGCCTCGGCGAGAAGGGCGTGACGGTCCGCGGCCTCTACGACGTCTCCGGACTCCGCGCTGGCGCGGACGTCATGGTGTGGGTCCACGGCGCGAAGCCCGAGGACCTCCAGCAGGCCGTGCGGGACATTCGGCGCAGCGAGCTCTTCGCCGGCGCAGAGCAGACGTGGAACGCCATGGGCGTTCACAGGGAAGCGGAGTTCGCGAAGAGCCACACCCCCGCCTTCTCCCGCGGGGTCGAGCCGAGCACGTGGCTCACGGTCTACCCCTTCGTGCGCTCCTACGAGTGGTACCTCCTCCCCGCCGACGAGCGCTCACGGATGCTCCGCGACCACGGCATGCTCGGCCGCGACTTCCCGCAGGTCATCTCCAACACCGTCTCCGCGTTCGCCCTCGGGGACTGGGAGTGGATCCTCGCGCTCGAGGCTCCCGAACTGGTCGACCTCGTCGACATGATGCGCCACCTGCGCTACACCGACGCCCGCAACCACGTGCGCGAGGAGATCCCCTTCCACACCGGCCGGCGCATCTCCGCGGCCGAGGTCGCCGAGGTCCTCGCATGATCGCCCCCGCCACGGGTGCCCCGGGGGCCCTGTCAGTCAGCACCGCGATCAACCCGGCCACGGAACCCGGGCGGATGGAGCCCAAGTCCTACGACGCCATCCTCCTCGCGTCCTTCGGCGGCCCTGAGGGGCAGGACGACGTCATCCCCTTCCTGCGCAACGTGACCCGCGGCCGCGGGATCCCGGACGAGCGCCTCGAAGAGGTCAGCCACCACTACCGCGCCTTCGGGGGCGTGAGCCCCATCAACGGCCAGAATCGCGAGCTCAAGGCGGCGCTCGAGGCCGAGCTCGACGCACGCGGCATCGAGCTGCCGGTCTACTGGGGCAACCGCAACTGGGACCCCTACATCCCGGAGACGCTCCAGCGGATGTACGACGACGGCCACCGCCGCGTCCTCATGGTCACGACAAGCGCCTACTCGTCCTACTCGAGCTGCCGCCAGTACCGGGAGGACATCGGTGTCGCGCTCACCGAGACGGGACTCGCCGGGCGGCTCGAGGTCGACAAGGTCCGTCAGTACTTCGACCATCCGGGGTTCGTCGAACCTTTCGTCGAGGGCACGGCGGCGGGCCTCGCCCAGGTCCGAGAGGCCCTCGGCGCCGCCGACGGCTCGCGCGATGGCGAGATCAGGGTGCTCTTCGCGACCCATTCCATCCCCACCCGCGATGCCGAGGCCGCGGGACGTTCCGGCAGCGAGCCGCGCGAGTTCGAAGGCGGATCGGCGTACGTCGCGCAGCACCTCGCGAACGCGCGGGCGATCATGGCCGCTGTCGATGCCGGCGGTTCGCGGGACGTCAAGTGGGACCTCGTGTACCAGTCGCGCTCCGGTGCGCCCCACATCCCGTGGCTCGAGCCAGACGTCAACGACCATCTCGAGGCGATAGCCGCGGGAGACGGCGGTCCCGCCGTGAAGGGTGTCGTCATCGTGCCGCTCGGCTTTGTGAGCGACCACATGGAGGTGGCGTGGGACCTCGACACCGAGGCCCTCGAGACGTCCGAGAAGCTGGGCATCCAGGCTGTACGCGTTCCAACCCCGGGCGTGCACGGCAGGTTCGTCGCGGGCCTCGTGGACCTCATCCGCGAGCGGACGGCCGAGGACACCATCGCGGATCGCCCCCACGTCACCGATCTCGGACCGTGGTACGACGTCTGCCGGCCGGGGTGCTGCGAGAACTTTAGGGGGGCGAAGCCGGTCATAGCCGAAGCCGGCGTCGAACTCCCTGCTGGGAACTGACCATGTCGGTGCGCATCGGGACGCGGGGAAGCGCCCTCGCCCTCACGCAGACCCAGCAGACGGCCGACCTCCTCGCCGCCGTCGGCGGATTCGAGACCGAGCTCGTCCGGATCAAAACCGAGGGTGACGTCCGCACCGGTTCCCTCGCGCAGCTCGGCGGGACGGGCGTGTTCGTAGCCGCCCTCCGCGAGGCGCTCCTTGCCGACCGGTGCGATGTCGCGATCCACTCGCTCAAAGACCTCCCGACCGGTGGCACCCCGGGCCTCGCCCTGGGCGCGATCCCCGCTCGGGCCGACGTCCGCGACGTCCTGTGCGCCCGCGACGGGCTCACGCTGGCCCAACTCCCCGCGGGAGCGAAGGTCGGCACGGGTTCGCCCCGCCGCGCAGCTCAGCTCCGGGCCGCAAGGCCTGATCTCGAGGTCCACGACATCCGCGGCAACGTCGACACACGGCTCGGCCGCGTGCCCGGCCTCGGCGGCAGCGCATCCGGTACCGCCGGCGGCGACCTCGACGCCGTCGTCCTCGCGGCCGCAGGCCTCGCGCGCCTGGGGCGTACCGACGTCGTGAGCGAGTACTTCGAGCCCGACGTCATGCTCCCGGCCCCCGGCCAGGGGGCGCTCGCGGTCGAATGCCGCCTCGACGATGCCCCCGCGCGGGAGAACGGCGTCCTCGTGCCGGACGCCGTGCAGGGAGTGCTCGCGCAAGCCCTCGCCGCGATCGACGACGCCGACACGCGCCTGGCAGTGAGCGCGGAGCGAGCGCTCCTCGCGCGGCTCGAGGCGGGGTGCGCCGCGCCCGTGGGAGCGCTGGCCCGCCGCAAGGGCAGCCTCCTGTACCTCGAAGCCGTGGTGTGCTCGCCCGACGGCAGGCAGAGCGTCCGGCTCAACAAGGCGACCGACGGCCTGACGGACGTCGGCGCCCACCTGCTCGGCATAGAGCTCGCGGAGGACCTCCTGGCTCACGGCGTCGCCGGCTTCGCGGAGTTGGGCGCCTGAGCATGGCAGAGGACGGTTCGGTGCCCGCTGGCGGTCTGACAGGCCGCCGCGTGCTCCTGACCCGCAGCCCGGACCGGGCCGGGGCGATGGCCGCCGCGCTTGCCGGTGCTGGCGCCGAACCGCTCCTCCTGCCGCTCATCGATTTCGAGCGCACCCCCGACGCCGAGGGGCTTGCCGCCGCGTTGACCCGCCTTCGCGGAGGCGAGTACGCGTGGCTCGTCGTCAGCAGCATCACGACGGTACGGGCCCTCAAGGACTACTCGGCCGGACAGGGACTTCGGCTCGTCGATCTCGTGCCGGAGGGGGTCAAGATCGCCACGATCGGCCCCTCGTCGCGTCGCGCCGTCGAGGCCGAGGGCCTGCGCGTGGACCTTGCCCCGGACGGCAGTCAGTCGGCGGAGGGCCTTCTCGAGGCGTGGGCGCCCTCGGACGACGGCGGGGCCGCCGGTTCCGATGGAGCCGGTGCGACCCGCGTGCTGCTGCCCCAGAGCGACCTCGCGGCGCCTACGCTCGCCGAGGGCCTCGACGCCCTCGGATGGGACGTCGACGCTGTGACGGCCTACCGGACCGTCGACTACCCGGCCGACCCGCAGCGTCGCCTCACAGCAGGCCTCGCCCTCGGTGCCGAGCCAGCCGGTGCCGTGGTCCTCGCCCCGGACGAGGCCCGGGCCCAGCTCGCCGCCGGCAGGCTCGACGCCGTAGTAGCGGCATCACCGAGCGCCGCGCGGCGCATCCACGAGACCCTGCGCCCCCTCGAAGGCACGAGTCTGATCGCCATCGGGCAGCCGACCGCGGAGGAGCTGCGCTCCCTCGGGCTGCCTGTCGGCGCCACGGCGGCGAGACCTACACCCGAGGGGATCGTCGACGCCGTCATCCACGCACTGTCCCAGCAGCACCGGAAGGAAAATCCATGAGCTTCCCCCATCGCCGCCCACGCCGCCTGCGCCAGACCCCTGCGCTGCGTCGGCTCGTCGCCGAGACCCGGCTGCACCCGGCCGAGCTGATCCTGCCGGCGTTCATCCGCGAAGGCATCGGAGAGGCCGTGCCGCTGCAGTCCATGCCGGGGGTCGTGCAGCACACGGCCGACACGCTCAAGCGGACGGCCGTCGAGGCGGCGGAGCTCGGTCTGGGCGGCATCATGCTCTTCGGCGTGCCCGAGCAGCGTGACGCGACCGGCTCGGCCTCGCTCGATCCCGAGGGAGTGCTCAACGCCGCCATCCGAAGCGTCCGCGCAGAGGTGGGCGACGAACTCGTCGTCATGAGCGACGTGTGCCTCGACGAATTCACCGACCATGGGCACTGCGGAGTCCTCGACGACCAGGGCCGTGTCGACAACGACGCGACGCTCGAGATCTACGGCCAGATGGCGGTCGCGCAGGCGGAGGCCGGCGCCCACGTCCTCGGCCCGAGCGGCATGATGGACGGCCAGGTCGCCGTCATCCGCCAGGCACTCGACGTCGCCGGCTACCAGGACGTCTCGATCGTCGCGTACGCAGCGAAGTACGCGTCGGCGTTCTACGGCCCGTTCCGCGAGGCGGTGGACTCGCAGCTCAAGGGCGATCGCCGCACGTACCAGATGGACGCGGCCAACCGCCGTGAGGCCCTGCTGGAGGTCGAGCTCGATCTCGAGGAGGGGGCCGACATGGTGATGGTCAAGCCTGCGATGAGCTATCTCGACATCCTTGCCGACGTCGCCGCGATGAGCCCGGTTCCGGTCGCGGCCTACCAGATCTCGGGGGAGTACGCGATGATCGAGGCGGCCGCCGCGAACGGGTGGATCGACCGCAAGGCTGCGATCCTCGAATCCGTGCTCGGGATCCGCCGCGCGGGTGCCGATATGGTCCTGACCTACTGGGCGCCCGAGATCGCGCGGTGGCTGGGCGAGCGGTAGGCGTTCGGCTGCGCGGGAATGATCCTGCCGGACAGGGGGTTTGAATGCATATGCATGGAATTGACGGAGAAGCGCCCCCGGTCCTCCTGGGCCTCAACACGTTCGGCGACGTCGGAATCGGACCTGACGGGGAGCCGAAGCCCCACGCCCAGGTGATCCGCGAGGTCGTCGAGGAGGGGAAGCTCGCCGACCAGGTCGGGCTGCACGCCTTCGGCGTCGGCGAGCACCACCGCAAGGATTTCGCCGTCTCGGCGCCCGAGGTGCTCCTCGCGGCAGTCGCGGCCGAAACCAGCAGCATCCGTCTGGCCTCGGCCGTGACGGTGCTCTCCTCGGACGATCCCGTCCGAGTGTTCCAGCGCTTCTCGACGCTCGACGCCATCTCGCACGGCCGAGCGGAGGTCATCCTCGGTCGCGGCTCGTTCATCGAGTCGTTCCCGCTCTTCGGCTTCGACCTCGAGGACTACGAGGTGCTCTTCGAGGAGAAGCTCGAGCTCTTCGACCGCGTGAGCTCGCAGAAGCCCGTCCACTGGGAAGGCCGCACGCGCGGGCCCATCCATGGGCTCACGGCGTACCCCCATCTCGAGGACGGGCTGCTCGACACGTGGATCGGAGTCGGCGGGACGCCACAGTCCGTCGTCCGCGCCGCGCACTACGGCTACCCCGTGAGCTTCGCCATCATCGGCGGAGAGCCGGCACGGTTCGCTCCGTTCATCGATCTCTACAAACGCTCGCTCGAGAAGTTCGGGAAGCCCTATACGCAGCTCGCCACGCATTCGCCGGGGCACGTCGCGGACACCGACGAGCAGGCCCGGGAGGAACTGTTCCCGCACTGGCTCGCGATGCGGAACCGGCTCGGCGTGGAACGGGGCTGGGGGCCGGGCAGCCGCACGGAGTTCAACGCGCAGGCCTCTCGCGCCGGTGCGCTGTACGTGGGCTCGCCTGAGACCGTCGCCCGCAAGATCGCCGAGACCCACCGGGTCCTCGGGACCGAGCGTTTCGACCTCAAGTACTCGAACGGGACCTTGCCCCACAGCGCGATGATGAAGAGCATCGAGCTCCTCGGGACCAAGGTCGCGCCCCTCGTCGCCGACATGCTTGCGTAGGCCTCGCGCCTCCCGCCCGTTTCTCGCCGTGGCTGCAGCGCGCTGCTCACGCCACGCCGCCGAACAGTCTGATGGGGAAACATCAATCGGGCTGGACGGAACGGGCGCGCGGGGGCGTACCTCGGGCATAGGGAAGAATGGAGCCCATGACCAGCTCCGAGGACCTCTACAGCCGCGCCCGCTCGCTCATGCCGGGAGGGGTGAACTCTCCCGTCCGCGCCTTCGGTTCCGTCGGCGGGACGCCGCGCTTCATCGTGTCCGCGAAGGGCCCGTACGTGACGGACGCCGACGGGCGCGAGTACGCGGACCTGGTGTGCTCGTGGGGACCGGCCCTGTTGGGCCACTCAGTCCCCGAGGTCCTCGCAGCGGTCCACGCCGCCGTCGACCGCGGCCTCTCGTTCGGCGCCTCCACGCCTGACGAGGCCGCGCTCGCGGAGCTCGTCATCGGGCGCGTGCCCGCAGTCGAACGGCTCCGCATGGTCTCGACGGGCACCGAGGCGACCATGACGGCGATCCGGCTCGCACGCGGCTTCACCGGCCGCGACCTCGTCGTGAAATTCGCGGGCTGCTACCACGGGCACGTCGACGGGCTCCTCGCCTCGGCCGGCTCAGGGGTTGCCACTCTCGCGCTTCCCGGCTCGGCCGGGGTCACGGCAGCGACGGCGGCCGAGACACTCGTTCTGCCCTACAACGATCTGGCCGCGGTGGAGGCCGCCTTCGCAGAGCACGGTCCTCGCATCGCCGCCGTGATCACGGAGTCCGCACCCGCGAACATGGGCGTCGTGACACCCGAGGAGGGCTTCAACGCTGGCCTCCGCCGGATCACGGAGGCGCACGGAGCGCTCTTCATTGTCGACGAGGTGCTCACGGGCTTCCGGGTCGGACCGGCCGGCTACTGGGGCCTCACGGGCCAGGCCGAGGGCTGGGCCCCCGACCTGTTCACGTTCGGCAAGGTCATCGGCGGCGGCATGCCCGTCGCAGCCCTCGGCGGCCGCAAGGAAGTCATGGACTTCCTCGCGCCGCTCGGTCCCGTGTACCAGGCAGGCACGCTCTCCGGGAACCCTGTGGCGATGGCCGCGGGCGTTGCGACGCTCAAGCTCGCGACGGGCGACGTGTACGCACACGTTGACGCCCGCTCGGCCGAGCTCTCCGCGGCGCTCTCCGAGGCGCTGTCCGCTGAGGGCGTGGACCACTCGATCCAGCGCGCGGGGAACCTGTTCTCCGTCGCCTTCGGGACGTCGGAGCGCGGCGTGCACAACTATGCCGACGCCCAGGCCCAGGAGGCGTACCGCTACGGCCCGTTCTTCCACTCGATGCTCGAGTCGGGCGTGTACCTGCCGCCGAGCGTCTTCGAGGCGTGGTTCCTCTCAGCCGCCCATGATGACGCGGCCATGCAGCGCATCTGTGACGCCCTGCCCGTAGCTGCGAGGGCCGCGGCCGCTGCGAAGCCCGCAGACGTGGCGTCGGAAGCAACCGTCCGAGGCGGGTCGCCTGCCCAGACCGACCCCTCGCTCACCGCGAACTGAGGCGCTTCACGCGGACCGCGCAAGCACGGGCAGCTGCTCGGCGAGCAGCGCGGCGCCGATGCCAAGCATGACGACGCCGCTCGCGAGCGTCACGACGCGGGCCCGGCGCGGAGCGGAGCGCAGGAGGCGCCGCGCGGCAACCGCCACCAGCGCGTACACGACGACGGTGATCACGACGTGCGTGAGGCCGAGCACGACGGTCTGGAGCGGCACCGGGACAGGGGAAGCGGTCCGCACGAACTGGGGCATGACGGCCAGGTAGAGCAGGAGGGCCTTGGGGTTGATCCCGCTGGTCCCGGCCCCTCGGAGGAAGTCGCCGAGCGCTCCGCTTCTCCCCGCCAATGCCGCCGTGTCGGCGTGGTAGCCCGCGGAGCGCCAGCCGCGCGCCGTCGTCATCCCGAGCCACAGGAGGTACAGCGCGCCCGCGACCGAGAGCCATGCGACCAGCGACGGCCGTCCCGCGAGAAGCACCCCGAGTCCCGTCGCGACTATCGCCGTGAGTCCGACGTAGCCCGAGCAGAGTCCCGCGACGGAGGGCGCCGGTGACCCTCCGCGAATGCCGGCCGCGATCGTGTACGCCCAGTCGGCGCCGGGAGTGAGGGCGAGCGTGAGGGAGACGGCGGCGAAACCGAGGAGCGCGGCAGGATCCATACGGCAAGAGTAGGGATTCTGCGTTGAGAGGTGCTCACATCTTCTCGCTCGAATCGGCGGTCCCGGGGTAGATTCTTCCCGTGATTGACAAGATTGACCGCAATATCTTGCGGGTGCTCCAGGGTGATGGACGAATGACCGCGACGGCGCTTGCCTCCGAAGTGGGCCTGACGCTCGCCCCATGCCATCGGCGGCTCAAGGACCTCGAGTCGAGCGGCGTCATCCGGGGGTACCACGCCGAGGTCGACCCCGCGAAGGTGGGCCTAGGCTTCGGCACCATGGTGTTCGCGACCCTGCGTGAGACGTCGCGCGACGCCATCCGCGCCTTCGAGGAGGCTGTCGTCGCCGAGCCGCAGGTCGTCGAGGCCTATCGGCTCTTCGGCGACCCCGACTACCTCCTCAGGTGCGTCGCCGAGGACCTGCCGGGCTACCAGAGGCTCTACGACGAGCGGCTCGCGGCGCTCCCCGGGCTTGCAAAGCTCACCTCGACGATCGTCATGCGGGACCTCAAGGGCACGGGCGGCCTTCCGCTGTAGCCCGGGGCCGGGCCCGGCGTGAAACGGACGACGGCGGCACTCGGGTGAGTGCCGCCGTCGTCCGGCTCAGCCTGTGGTGGGGCGCGTCAGAGAACGTCGCTGAGGAAGCGCTGGAGGCGCTCGGTGCGAGGCGAGTCGAAGACCTGCTCGGGCGCCCCCGTCTCGACCACGACACCGCGGTCCATGAACGTCACCGTGTCCGAGACGTTGCGCGAGAAGCCCATCTCGTGCGTGACGACAACCATCGTCATGCCGCCCTTCGCGAGATCCGTCATGAGCGCCAGGACGCCCTTGACCAGCTCGGGATCGAGCGCCGAGGTCGCTTCGTCGAAGAACATGACCTCCGGTTTCATGGCGAGCGCGCGGGCGATCGCCACGCGCTGCTGCTGGCCCCCGGAGAGATTGCCGGGGCGCGAGTCGGCCTTGTGCCGGAGGCCCACGAGGTCGAGCTGGTCGAGGGCCTCCGTCCTCGCCTGCTCCTTGGGGAGCTTGCGCAGCTTCCGGAGCGCGAAGGCGACGTTCTCCACCACCGTCTTGTGGGGGAACAGGTTGAACTGCTGGAAGACCATCCCGATGCGGCGGCGAAGCTCGTCCGGGTTGTCCTTGAGGACGGACCTGCCGTCGAGGAGGATGTCGCCCTCGTCCGGCTCGATGAGCCGGTTCATGACACGGAGGAGGGTCGACTTCCCGGATCCCGAGGGCCCGATGACCGAGACGGTGCGACCCTTCTCGACTCGAAGGTCGATTCCACGCAGGACGTGGTTCGACCCGAACGAGAGGTGGACGCCCTTGGCCTCGAGCGAGCCGGAGGCGAATTGTGTCTCAGACATGTGCTGCCCCCTTGCCGATCGGCGCCGCGAGTTCGTCGGGTTCGGCCTTCTGCGCCTTCCCAGTCCGGAGGCGGTGATCGAGCCAGTTCACGAAGTGCGTCAACGGGATGGTCATCGCGAGGTAGAAGAGCGCGGCAGCCACGTACGGCGACAGGTTGCCGGTGTTGGCCGCGGTGTCCTGACCGATCTGGAAGAGCTCGCGTTCGCTCGACGTCAGACCGAGGGTGAAGACGAGCGACGAGTCCTTGATGAGGGCTATGAGCTGGTTCACGAGGGCCGGGAGCACCCGGCGGATGCCCTGCGGCACGACGATCATCCGCATGGACGGGCCGTAGCCGAAGCCCAGCGCCCGGGAAGCCTCTAGCTGGCCCTTGTCGACACTCTGGATTCCGGAGCGGAAGATCTCGCCGATGTACGCCGAGGACATGAGGGACAACGCTGCGATGCCCATGGGGTACGGGCTGGTGATCCCTGTGAGCTGGCGGAAGATGGGGCCGAAGCCCAGGCCGATCGCGAGGATGGTGAGGACCGCCGGGAGTCCACGGAACACGTCCGTGTACACCCGGGCGGCCCACCGCGCCACAGGATTGCGCGAGATGCCCATGAGCGCGAGCACCATGCCGATGAAGCAGCCGATGATCGCGGACACGACCGCGAGCACGAGCGTGTTCAGCAGGCCGACCGCGAACATCGTGGGCAGTACGTCGCCGATGACCTTCCAGTCGAAGAAGGTCTCGCCGAGCTTTGACAGATCCATGTGGCGCCCGTCCTCTACTTGGCTGCTGGGACCTGGACGGCCTTGCTGCCCGGCTTCCAGCCGTCAGGAGTCTGCTCCTTCAGGGTGGGGCGGTCCGGGTACCACTGGGCCGTGAGCTTGGACCACGTGCCGTCGGCGATCACCGCGTCGAGCGCCGAGTTGAGCGCGTCGATGAGCGGCTGGTTGCCCTTCGCGACCGCGTAGGCAGTGAAGTTCTGGGTGTTGACCTTCTTCTGCGCGATGGTCGTGCCGTCCCCAGGCTTGACCGCACCCTCGGCCTGCTGGGAGGGGGCCACCCAGGCGTCGATCTGGCCGCTCTTCACGTTCGCGTAGACCGTGTTGTAGTCCGGGAAGCGGACGGGGTCGAGCTTGAGCGTGTTGGTTACGAAGTCATCTTGGACCGTGCCCTGGACGACGCCGATGCGGACGCCCTGCTTGAGGTCGTCGAACGACTTGACCGTGGCGCCCTGCTTCGTGACGATCGCCATGTATCCGAAGTCATAGCCGTTGGTGAAGCCGACCGTCTGGCGGCGGGCATCCGTGGTCGAGATCGAGGAGGAGCCCATGTCGAACTGCTTGTTCGCGACCTGGGCGAGCAGGCTCTGGAACTTCGTCGAGGCGAACTCCACCTTGAGGCCGAGCTTGGCCGCCATGGCCCTGAGCAGCTCGTTGTCGTAGCCCGTGAAGTTGCCCTTGTTGTCGATGTAGATGTTCGGCGGGGCATCCGAGAGCGTGCCGACCTTGATGACGCCGGGGGTGATGAGGCCGAGCTTCGACGTGTCGATCTTGTCGAGCGGCGTCACGGAGGCAGTCGTGTACTTGTCCGTGGACTGCTGGTCCGCTCCCTTGAGGGCGTCCGTAGGCGAGCTGGAGGCGCTCGTGCCGCCGCCGCAGGCGGAGAGGGTGATGGCAAGGACTGCCGCCACGGGGGCGGCCGCGAGCCACTTGGGGGCCTTGAACTTCATGGGCCTTCGCTTTCGTTTCGGGGGAACGCAGGACGCGCGGAAACGCTGTGCGATAGCACGGTCACGGTCGCGTCGAGGCTGCATACCATTATGTGCGGGGGCTGTGAAACATTCTTTTTTGGAACTTATTCCGCAACATTGCACGTTTTCCCGAAGGATGTTCGAGGAATGGGGGCCTTGGCATCTGGACGTAGGGAGTGTGGCCCTGCCCACAGAATCGATGCATGCTGGATTGCCGCACCCTGGGGCGAAACAGGCATGTGAGAAACATCTCAGAGGCCGGACAAAGGGCCGTCGGTCTGCATGCTCCGGGGGCGGGGACCGCCCCTCAGAAGCCTCCCCGCGTTGCATCGACGGGCACGAGGACAGGCCAGTCGCCCTCGACGACGGCGGCCGGCTTCGTGCGCCGAAGGTACGTCTGGAAATCCGCTGCCTGAGCGAGGGACCAGTCCACTTGGCTCCGGTGCAGGGCGGCCGCGGGCTTGTCGAGTTCCGGGAACCTGAGGGCCATCGCATCAAGCAGCTGGACCGCGGCGAGCGCGTCCGCGGCCGACGTGTGGGCCTCATCGAGCACCACACCGTACTGCTCGCAGAGCGCCCCGAGCGTCCTCTTTCCCTTGCGGAAGCGCTCGACCTGCTTGTTGATGACGTACGGATCGAGGACCGGGAACCGGGTCAGCTGCGGCAGTCCGTGGCGCGCGCACTCGGCCGCCATGACCGTGAAGTCGTAGGCGGCGTTGAACGCGACGACGGGCACCTCGTCGTCGAACAGGTTCTGGAGGACTGCGGAGATCTCCGCCACGACCTCCCTGGCCGGACGGCCTTCTGCCCTCGCCAGCTCCGTCGTCACTCCATGGACCTCGGCAGCCTCCGCGGGGATCTCGACCCCCGGGTCCGCGAGCCACTCGTGCGCCGATTCGACCATGCCCTCGGCACTAAGCACGACAATGCTCGCGGTGACGATACGCGCCGCGCGGGCGTTGCGCCCCGTGGTCTCGAGGTCGAAGGCGGCCCGCGATCTGCTCTTCCACGTCATGCCCCACACGCTAACGGGAGGGTGCGACATTCCCGGATCAGGCACGCCGAGCACCTAGGCTGGGGAGCATGCGGGACGAGTTCGTGGAGGCGGTGCTTGCCGTCGTCGAACTCGTTCCGGCCGGTTCCGTCCTCTCGTACGGCGACGTCGCCGAGCTCCTGGGTGCGGGCGGCCCACGCCAGGTGGGCAGCGTCATGTCCCATTTCGGCGGCCAAGTGCCGTGGTGGCGCGTCATCAAGGCGAGCGGCGGGCCGCCCGAGGGGCACGAGGCAGAAGCGCTCGGCCACTATGTGGAGGAATCAACCCCGCTCCGCGGGACGCCGGGGCATGGAAGCTGGCGGGTCGACATGCAGCGCGCGCGATGGGCGCCGGACGACGGCGGGTTGGACGCAGTGGATGCGGTCGCCGAAGCCCTGTGGCAGCGCCTGCACGGTCGGGACACCAGAATGTCGGACCCCGATGATGGACTCGTCCCATGACGCTGCGCCTTCTTCCGCCTCTGGGCCCCACCGGGACCCACGGATGGTCGCCCTCCCCGGACCAGCGGGCCGTACTGGACTTCAGGCAGGGATCCGGACCGTTGCTCGTATGGGGCGCTCCAGGCACCGGAAAGAGCCGAATCCTCGTCGAGGCCGCCGCTGTCCGCGTCGAAAGGGACGGGGTCGATCCGGCACAGGTCCTCATCCTCGCGCCCTCACGTGCCGCCTCAGCGCGTCTGCGCGACGGGTTCACTGCTCGCCTGGACCGGAGCCTGAGCGCGGCCCCGGCGCGCACCTGGCAGTCCTACGCCTTCGACCTCATTCGACGCGCACGGGCCGAAGGCCGCCTCGAGTGGCTGCCGCGAAGCCCGCGCCTGCTCTCCGGCGCGGAGCAGGATCTCATCGTGAAGGAGCTGCTCGAAGGGCACCGCGCCATGGGAGGCGGGCCCCGCTGGCCCAGATCCGTGCAGGGTGCGCTCGCGACCAGGGGCTTCAGGCAGGAGGTGCGCGAGCTGTTCGACAGGGTCACCGAGTACGGCACGACGGCACACGAACTCGCCGACCTTGGGCGGCGCCTCAAGCGTCCCGAGTGGGAGGCTGCGGCGGAGCTCTACCGCGAGTACCGTGACGTGCTCGAGCTTCGCATGCCGGAGGCCTTCGATCCCGCTGGCATCATCACCTCCGCTCGACAGATCCTGCTGGACGATCCGGACCTGCTCGACGCCGAACGCAAGCGGCTCGCGCTCCTCGTCGTCGACGACGTGCAGGAGTCGAATCCCGCGGTGCTCGAGCTCCTTGCGGTGCTCGGGGCCCGACGGGACGTCATCGCCGGCGCGGCGCCCGACGTCGTCGTCCAGGGCTTCCGGGGAGCACGGCCGGATCTCGTGCCGAAGCTGCGGGACCTCCTGGGCGGTGTCACCGAGGTCGCTCTCAGCACGTCCCACCGCCTCACGCCCGCCGTCGCGGAAGCCTGGCAGAGGGCCGCCGCCCGGATCTCGTCCGTTCCCGGCGGGCAGGCAGCGCGGCGTCTTGACCACGAATCGCTCCTCGAACCGGGCAGCGCCGTCGAGGCCCACATCGTGCCGTCCCCGCTCCATGAGCTCCGCTACGTCGCCCACAGGATCCAGGATGCGTGGCTGCTGGGCGGTGTCGGCTACGGGGAGATGGCGGTGATGGTGCGGTCCGGGGCAAAGCTCGCGCAAGTCCAGCGGTTCCTCGCCACGCAGGGCATTCCCGTCAAGGTCCCGGTCGCCGAAACGGCCGTGCGGGACGAAGCGGCGGTCCGGCCGCTCCTGACCGCCTACCGCGTGGTCCTGGACCCGAACGAGCTCACTGCCGAGACCGCCGTCGAGCTCCTCGGTTCGCGCATCGGGGGCGCGTCCGCCCTTGAGCTGCGCCGTCTGCGCCAATCGCTGCGGCAGCTCGAGCTCTCGGCCGGCGGCGGCCGGGGGAGCGATGCGCTCCTCGTAGAAGCGCTCGAGTCTCCGGGCGCCCTTGCCGAACTCGGGGTCGAGGGGCAGGCGGCCCGACGGATCGCGCGCATGCTCGAACGGGGACGCGCGGCAGCCGCCGAGCCGGGCGCGACTGCGGAGACGGTCCTGTGGGCACTCTGGGACGCCACTGGGCTCTCCCAGCGCTGGTACACCCTTGCGCTGGCTGGCGGAACCGTCGGCCTTCGCGCCGATCGCGACCTGGACGCGCTCATGGCGCTCTTCCACACCGCAGAGCGATATGTCGACCGCCTTCCGGGCGCTTCTCCGGCCCAGTTCCTCGACTACCTCGTCGAGCAGGAAATCCCCATGGACACGCTCGCTCCGAGAGCTCAGGCGGACGACGCCGTCGAGCTCCTCACCCCGGCCAGCGCTGCCGGCCGCGAGTGGCGCTTCGTGATGGTCGCGGGCCTTCAGGACGGCGTGTGGCCGAACAACCGCCTGAGGGGGGAGCTCCTCGGGAGTGCCACGTTCACGGACTGCCTCGAGCTGGGACCGTTCGACGCGATGCTCGTGACGCCGCGAACCCGGCTCCGCGATATCCGCTACGACGAACTGCGCATGTTCTCTGCCGCGGTCTCCAGGTCCTCGGAGCGGCTCGTCTGCACGGCCGTGAGGTCCGAGGACGAGGTCCCTTCCCCGTTCCTCGACCTCATCGATCCCCTCCCCGCGGGGGTCGCGCTGCGGCCGTACACGGAGGTCCCCCGCACCCTCGGCTTGCGGCCGCTCGTGGGCGAGCTGAGGCAGGCAGCCGAAGCGGGCGGCCGGGACGCCGGGCAGGCCGCCGGACTCCTCGCAAGGCTGGCGACGGCAGGCGCCGCTGGGGCGCATCCCGGTGACTGGTATGGCCTGGCGCCGCTCACGAGCAGCGAGCCAGTTGTCCCCGAGGGCCAGCCGATCCACGTCTCGCCGTCCAAGGTCGAGACCGCGACGAAGAACCCGCTCGACTGGTTCGTCTCGGCCGCAGGCGGAGAAGCCGCCACCGACTTCGCCCGCAGCCTCGGCACCCTCGTGCACTCGATTGCCCAGGAGAGGCCGAACGGCACCCGCGAGGACTACGTCGCCGACCTCGAGCGTCTCTGGCCCACCCTCGGGCAGCCCGACACGTGGGAGGGACGCCGAGAGCACGCGCGGGCAACGGCGATGCTGGCCAAGCTCGCACAGTATGTGAGGTCCACAGGACGCGCCCTCGTCGGGGTCGAGGTCGACTTCGAGGCTCCGCTCGCGCACCTCAGCGACTCGCCTCTGGCTGCTCGGACCGTAATTCGGGGGCAAGTCGATCGGCTCGAGCGGGACGAGGAAGGCCGGCTCGTCGTCGTCGACCTCAAGACCGGACGAAGCAAGCCCCGCACGACCGACGTTCCCCGGCACGCGCAGCTCGCCGCCTACCAGGTCGCGGTTGCGGCCGGGGCCTTCGGACAGGGAACCGAGGGCGAGACGGGCGGAGCAGAGCTCGTGCAGCTCGGAGACGCCGCCAAGGCAGTCTCCATCCAGCAGCAGCCTCCCCTCGAGGATCCGGGGTGGGCGGTCGAGCTCGTAGAAGCGGCCGCGGAGTCGATGTCCGGAGCGACGTTCGAGGCGCGACACGAGCCCGGAGCTGGCCGGGGCCACGGATGCAGGCTCCCGGAGATCTGTCCGCTGTGTTCGCGGGGAAGGCAAGTGACAGAGTGACGATCGACCTTGACAACGCCCTTCGAGACGGCACGGAGCCGGATCCGCAGCCGAACAGTGCCGGCCCCCGCTTCTCTCCGGAGGAGCTGGCGGACCTTCTCGGCCAGCATCGGCCTACCGAGCAGCAGGCGCAGATCATCTCGTCGCCGTTGACGCCTCGCCTCGTCGTGGCCGGAGCCGGATCCGGCAAGACCGCGACCATGGCGGATCGGGTCGTGTGGCTTGTCGCCAACGGGCTTGTCCGGCCCGATGAGATCCTCGGTGTGACGTTCACGCGGAAGGCCGCGGGTGAGCTCTCGGCCCGGATCCGCGCCCACCTCGCCACGCTCGCCCGTGCGGCCCGGCGCGAGGGGATCGACCTCGCCCCCGACGCCCTCGATTCCGAGGCGATGGACCCGACCGTGTCGACCTACCACTCGTTCGCCAACACTGTGGTCCAGGACCATGGCCTGCGGATCGGCATCGAACGGGACGCCGTGCTGCTGGGAACGGCGCAGTCCTGGCAGCTCGCGGCGTCCGTCGTCGAAGGGCACGACGGCGAGATCTGGGACGGCTTCCCCGCCAAGAGCACCCTGGTGGGGGCCGTCATGAAGCTCGCCTCCGAGTGCGCCGAGCACCTGCAGGAGCCCGATGACGTCGCGGGGTGGCTCGCAGCGGAGGCTTCGAGGCTTGAGAGCCTGCCGCTCGCCTCGGGGAGCAGTCGCGGGCCGGCTGCGGCAGCAGCCAAGCTCGTCTCGACCCTGCGAGCACGAGCCGTCGTCGCTGACCTCGTCGTGCGCTTCGCCGAGGCAAAGCGGCGCCGGGGGGCCCTCGACTACGGCGACCTCGTGGCGCTCGCGGCACGCATCGCGCGCGACGTCCCGGAGGCGGGCGCTGTCCTGAGGGAACGGTATCGGACGGTGCTCCTCGACGAGTTCCAGGACACCTCCCACGCGCAGACGACGCTCTTCTCCCAGCTCTTCGGGAACGGCCATGCGGTCATGGCCGTGGGGGACCCGAACCAGTCGATCTACGGGTTCCGGGGTGCCTCCGCGGGCCAGCTCTCTGCCTTTCCCGAGACGTTCCCGGAAGTCCTGCCTGACGGGCTGCGGCGTCGTGCCGCAGTCAGCCACCTGACGACGGCGTGGCGCAACAGCGTCTCGGTGCTCGCTACCGCCAATATCGCCGCGGAGCCGCTTCGCGGCGCCGCCCCGTACGCGCCCAAGGCCGCTCGGGCCGAAGTGCGGAGCCTCGACCCGAGCCCTGTTGCCGCACCGGGTCGGGTGGTCGTGGCACGGTTCCGGGACGAAATCGAGGAAGCCGCCTCCGTTGCCGATCAGCTGGCAGCATTTGCGGCATCGTGGGCCGGGGCACGCCGGGCCGGTGGGGCCGAGGCTCTGCCGACGATGGCGGTCCTCTGCCGGAAGCGCGCCCAGTTCGCCCCTATCCAGCGTGAGTTCGAGCGCCGTGGGATGCCTTACGAGGTCGTCGGCCTTGGAGGCCTGCTCGACACCCCCGAGGTCATCGACGTGGTCAGCACCCTGCGCGTCATCGCCGACCCCGGCCGTTCGGACGCCCTCATGCGGCTCCTCGCCGGCGCGCGCTGGCGGATCGGTCCGGCGGACCTCATGGCCCTCGCCGACTGGTCCCGTCACCTTGCCGCGAGGCGCGCACGCGCCGCGCGGCCAGCCGACCAAGAGCTCGATGCGCCGGGCACGGTCGAGGAAGCCCTGGTCGAGGGCGACCTCGCGGAAGCGGCGAGCCTCATCGAGGCCATCGACCGCCTGCCGCGGGGGGACTGGGTTTCCGGGGCGGGACGATCACTCACCGAGGAGGCACTCAGCCGGCTCTCACTGCTGCGCGACGAGCTGCGAACCCTCCGGACGCTGGCTTCGGACGATCTTGGGACGCTCATCGCCCAGGTCGAACGGTCGCTCCTCCTCGACATCGAGCTTGCCGCGCGCCCGGGGGTCTCCCTGCACCAGGCGCGGCGCAACCTCGACGCGTTGCAGGAAGCGGCGGCCTCGTTCCTCGCACAGTCGACCTCTTCCGAACTGCTCGCGTTCCTCGCGTGGCTCGAAGCTGCTGCGGAGGAGGAGTCTGGGCTGGACATGGCCCCGAGCGAGCCCATGCCGGGCGCGATCCAGCTGCTGACGGTTCACGCGTCGAAGGGGCTCGAATGGGATGCGGTCGTCGTGGCCGGCCTCAGTCATGGTGCGTTCCCGAGCGGTGGGAACGACCGCTGGACGAGCGGTGCCGAAGCCCTGCCGTGGCCGCTGCGGGGGGACCGGCACGAGCTTCCCCAATGGGACGCGGACCACCCGGACCTGAAGGGCTGCCTCGACGCGGAGAAGGCCTTCGCGGAGGACGCGAGCGAGCACGCCGAGCGCGAGGAACGGAGGCTCGCGTACGTCGCCTTCACACGGGCCAAGGAGCTTCTCGTGGTCACCGGGTCGGCGTGGTCGGCCAGCCGGGCGAAGCCCTCGGAGCCGTCCGTGTTCCTCGTGGAACTGCGTGAGGCGGCCGAGGACTTCGGATTCGAGGTCGTGGCCTGGGCAGAAGACGGAGATCTCCCGGACGAAAACCCGCTCCACGCCGAGCCAGAGGCCGCCCTGTGGCCGTACGACCCCCTCGAAGGACCGATCGACGCCGCAACCGGGTCGCGCCGAAGCCTCGCGCCCGGGCGGCGGGGCGCCCTCGAGCAGGCTGCCCGGGCGGTGCTTGCGGCCTTGGCGGCTCCCGGTGATGAGCCGTCTGCCCGGGCTGCGGGCATTGCCCGCGGGCTCACGCCCCGTGCGGGCCGATGGCTGCGCGAGGCGGAGCTGCTCCTCGCCCAGCGGGAACGCCACGCTGACGACGACGGCGTCCGGCTTCCCGAGCACCTCTCGGCGTCGTCCCTCGTGGCGCTGGGCGAAGACCCCGACGCCGTCGTCCGCCAGCTTCGGCGCCCCGTGCCGCGTCGCCCGGGGATGGCCGCGCGTCGCGGCACGGCCTTCCACGCATGGGTCGAGGAGTACTTCGCCCAGAGCTCCATGCTCGATCTCGATGGGCTGGACCACGCAGACGAGTTCGTCGACGAGGCCTACGACCTGCAGTCGTTCGTGGACGTATTCCGAGCCTCGGAATGGGCTCATCGGAGCCCTGCCTTCGTCGAGGTTCCCCTCGAGACGCGGGTGGGGCCCGTCGTCGTCCGCGGCCGAGTGGACGCTGTCTTCCGTGATGCAGACGGCACGTGGGACCTCGTGGACTGGAAGACCGGGCGCGCCCCCGGGCCTCGGGGAGCCGAGGCCCGGGCGGTGCAGCTCGCTGTCTACCGTCTCGCGTGGTCCCGCCTCAAGGGCGTTCCCCTCGGCCAGGTGAAGGCGGCGTTCTTCTATCTCGCCGACGGCCGGGTGGTCCGGCCTGAGAAGCTCGCGGGCGAGAAGGAGCTCGAGCGCCTCATCGCGTCGGTTCTGACCTGACCTCGCGTTCGCCGTTCTTGGCGGTTTTGGCGGTCTCGGTGGTCTCGGCGTCCACGATGGGGATCGCGTCCGTGGGCGGCTCGGCGTCGGCCTTGGGGTCGCTTGGAGGCGCGACCGAGGGCGCCACCGAAGGGGGCGCGATGACCGGGACGGCGGAGGTGACGGCTTCGGGTTCTGATGCCGGAGCCTCACGGGACGCAGCCCCAGAAGCCGAGGCCTCGGCTGCGGCCTCCGCGGAGCCCCGATCCTCGGCTTCCTGCTCCTCGATGTCGGCGGCGAGCTGACGGAGCATGTCCTCGCCGTCGGCCGCGGCTTCGGCGTCACGCAGTGTCAGGGCCTTCACAAGGTACTGGGCAAGGGCGAACTCGGCGGCGAGCGCGGCCCGGCGCAGAAGATGCGGGTCGACGGGCTCCTTGCGCGCCTCGTGGTAGGCGGCGACGACGGCGTCGACGAAGTCCGGTTCGTTGGAGGCAACGAGCCAGGCAAGGTCGTCGGCAGGGTCGCCGACCCGCAGATCGGTCCAGCCGGTCACGGCCGTCAGGCGCCCGTCGTCGATCAGCAGGTTGTCCTCGTGCAGGTCTCCGTGGACGACCGTCGGGTTGAACCGCCACATGCTCACGTCTTCGAGAGCGTTTTCCCAACGCCGCAGGAGCACGGGCGGGATCTTGCCCGTCGTGGCGGCTTGGTCGAGCTCGTTGAGCCTGCGCTGGCGGAACTCGTTGGCCGTGTACGCAGGGAGGTCGGCGCGGTCGACGAGATCGGTGGGGAGCGCGTGGATTGCGGCGAGTGCGGTTCCGATGTCCTTGACGAGGCGCGGGCCGCCCGCGGCCAGCGCGCCGAGTTCTCGGACGGTTCCCGCGAGATGTGTGTACACGCAAGTCGTGAGGTCGCCCATGCGGACCGTTCCTGCTACAGCCGGCATCTGGAAAGGCAATTCGGCGCGGACGGCCGGTCCGAACGCCCGCAGGACGAGCATCTCGGTCTCGAGGCGCGCGCTTGCTTCGCTGCCACGGGGCGAACGTACGCGCCAGCGGCGGCGGTCCTCGCCTTCGACGAGGGCGGAATCGAAGTCCGTCGCGTCATCGGGCGACGGGCCGACCGCCACGGGCTCGAGGCCTGGCACAGCAGCGGTCGCGAGGGCAGCCAGCTCCATGGGGGTACGTCTCACCCTGTTTACGGTAGCCCGCGCAGGCTGGCGGATCACGGCCCTGAGCGGCGTGTCCCGCGCGCGTTTCGTCCACAGGCGGCGGTCGCCGGCATGCGACTGTCGCCGAGGCTCAGTACCGTAGGACTATGACCTCAGGCTCTGCCTCCTCCCATTCGAGCACGAACTCCACCCCAGGCCTTCCCGTTTCGGCCGGTGCGACGTCCCGTCCGTACGGCAGGGGCGGGGTGAACGGTGAAGGCCCGGTCGCCGGCGCGCTCTCGCCCATGCTGCTGCCCGTCCTGCCCGCAGCACTCGACCGCCGGAGCGAGGATCGTGCCGATCCTGCCTTCCTCGCCTCGATCGTGCGGGAGCAGGGGACCGTCGCGCTGCTCCTCGCGCAGCACCGTGCCGCCGTGGTGGGCGAGAGCCTGGTCTTCCTCCGGGCGGCCGAGATTCCTCCGGAATGGCTCGAGGGGCTCGTGGTCTATCTGGGGCGGGTGCCCGACGACGCCCGGCTCGGCGAGGACGGGGGAACCGCGCTCCAGGGCGGCGCCGACGTCGTCCTCGTCGTCCTTCCCGAGCCCGTCGAGCCGATCGCCGGAGTGATGTCCGAGCCGGCGACGGCTGGGGCTGGGATGCTTCCGCAGGGCACCCAGTGGTCGGGCTTCCGGGAGATCGGCGCAGCCATGCATCCCGTCGAGGCGGGCCTCCTCCTCGAAGCGACCGCGATATCGAACTGGCATGAGACCCACCCGCGCTGTCCGCGGTGCGGCGCTCCGACGGACGTGGTCACGAGTGGCTGGGTGCGTGTCTGCACGGAAGACGGTTCCGAGCATTTCCCGCGGACCGACCCAGCGATCATCGTGAGCGTCGTGGGACCCGACGGCCGGATTCTGCTCGGCCGCGGCGCGCGCATGCGTTCCACGATGTTCTCGACGCTGGCCGGCTTCGTCGAGCCGGGGGAGTCCCTCGAGCAGGCGGTGGCGCGTGAGATTGCTGAAGAGGTCGGGGTCCGCGTCTCTGCCTGCCAGTATCTCGGCTCGCAGCCGTGGCCCTTCCCGGCGTCCCTCATGCTCGGCTTCACCGCGCGGACGGAGGACACCGTGGCGAGGCCGGATGGCGAGGAAGTGGTCAAGGCGCGCTGGTTCGAGCGCGAGGACCTCCAGGCCGCCGTCGCGGCCGGCGAGGTCACCCTCCCCACGCGGGCGTCGATCTCCCGGGCGCTGATCGAGCACTGGTACGGGGGGCCGATCGAGGATCGTTCCCCCGAGCAGGCAAGGGCATGACGGCGGAGGCACAGTCCCTCGAGGATCGGCTTCTGGGCGGCCTCGACGATGAGCAGCGCACCGTCGCCACGACGCTCCAGGGCCCACTGTGCGTCCTCGCGGGGGCGGGCACGGGCAAGACGCGTGCCATCACGCACAGGATCGCCTACGGCGTCCACGCAGGCGTCTACCAGCCGCAGCGCCTCCTCGCGGTGACGTTCACGTCGAGGGCCGCCGCGGAGATGCGCGGCCGTCTGCGTGATCTCGGTGTCGGCGGAGTGCAGGCGCGCACGTTCCACGCGGCCGCGCTCCGGCAGCTTCAGTACTTCTGGCCGCAGGCCGTGGGCGGCCAGCTGCCCGGCCTGCTCGAGCACAAGGCTCAGGCCATCGCCGAGGCAGCGCGTCGGCTGCGGCTCACGGTTGACCGTGCCGCCATCCGCGACCTCGCCTCGGAGCTCGAATGGGCGAAGGTCTCGATGCTCACCCCGTCCACGTATCTGCAGGGGGCGAGCTCCCGGGGGGAGCCTGGGGGCCTGCCGCTGACGACGGTGGCCCGGCTGTTCCAGGCGTACGAGGACGTCAAGATCGACAGGAACCTGATCGATTTCGAGGATGTCCTCCTCATCACGGTCGGGATCCTGCAGGAGGATCCGAAGGTCGCGGCCGAGGTCCGCGAGCAGTACCGGCATTTCGTGGTCGACGAGTACCAGGACGTGTCCCCCCTGCAGGAGCGGCTTCTCGAGCTGTGGCTCGGGGGCCGCGAGGAGCTCTGCGTGGTCGGCGACGCGAGCCAGACTATCTATTCCTTCACGGGCGCGACTTCTGCCCATCTCCTCGAATTCGGCCAGCGGTTCCCCGGGGCAACCGTCGTGAAGCTCGTGCGCGACTACCGCTCCACCCCGCAGGTCGTGGACCTGGCCAATCGTCTCCTTGGCGCGCGCCGCAGCGGCGGACCGGCTGCCGACCGGCTCTGGGCCGAGCCCCTCCAGCTCGTGGCCCAGCGGGTCCCGGGACCGCAGCCCGAGTTCGCCGAGTGCCCTGACGACGAGGCTGAGGCGGCCGCTGTGGCCGAGCGCATCGGGCAGCTCGTCGCGGCAGGCACTGAGCCGAAGGACATAGCGGTGCTGTTCCGCACGAACGGGCAGTCGGAGGCGTTCGAGCAGGCGCTCACGGCTGCGGGGATCGGCTACCAGCTCCGCGGGGGCGAGCGGTTCTTCAACCGTCGAGAGGTCCGCGACGCGCTCCTCCAGCTCCGCGGGGCAGCGAGGACCCAGCCGACGGGCGTCCCCCTCGGCCAGGCCGTCCGGGACGTGCTCTCGTCGCTCGGCTACGCGGACGCGGCCCCGTCGGGCAGCGGGGCAACGCGAGAACGCTGGGAGTCGCTCTCGGCGCTTGTCTCCCTCGCAGACGAGCTCGCGGCGAGCCGCGGAGAATCCTTCGGCCTGCCCGAGTTCGTGATCGAGCTGCATGAAAGGTCCGCCGCCCAGCACGCGCCCGCCGTGCAGGGCGTGACGCTCGCGTCGCTTCACGCCGCCAAGGGCCTGGAGTGGGATGCCGTCTTCCTCGTGGGCCTGAGCGAGGGGCTTGTCCCCATCTCGTTCGCCGACACAGCGGTCACGGTGGACGAGGAGCGCCGACTGCTCTACGTGGGGATCACGAGGGCGCGCCAGTTCCTCCACCTCTCGTGGTCGCTCTCGCGGACCCCGGGCGGCCGGGCACATCGGCGCCCGTCGCGATTCCTCGACGGGCTCCGGCCGGGGAGCATGCGGACGACGGCGGCCGCGCCCCGTGATGCTTCGGCCCGCCGTCGGCGCGAGTTCCGAGGCCCGGTCCTGTGCCGAGTGTGCGGGGCGGTGCTCGAATCGGGGGCGGAACGCAAGGTCGGACGCTGTGCCGACTGCCCGCCGTCGTATGACGAGGCGACTTTCGAGTCGCTGCGTGCGTGGCGCCTCGAGCAGGCTCGGGAAGCGGATGTGCCGGCGTTCGTCGTGTTCACCGATGCGACGCTCACTGCGATTGCCGAGGCGAAGCCGGGGAGCCTGGAGGACCTCGCGAAGGTCGCGGGCGTGGGCAAGGCGAAGCTCGAACGGTACGGCGACGCGGTCTTGGAGCTGCTCCGTGGCGCCTGAGGCCCCTCGCCCGGGCAGCCCCCGTCCGAGCGGCTCTCCACCGCCCGTCGAGGTCCGCCGCTCTGCCCGTCGCCGCAAGACCGTCAGCGCCTTCTGGGAAGGCGGAACCGCAGTCGTCGCCATCCCGGCGCGGTTCACGAAGGCCGAGGAGAAGGTGTGGGTCGAACGGATGGTGGAGCGGCTTGAGCGGGACCGGTCCCGCCGAGGAGGCCCTCGCAGCGACGAGGCACTCATGACGCGCGCCGCCGAGCTCTCGGAGCTCTTCCTCGATGGCCAGGCCCGGCCGGAGACCGTGCGGTGGGTCACCAACCAGTCGACCCGGTGGGGATCGTGCACGCCGGGGGAGCGGAGCATCCGCCTCTCGCACCAGCTCCAGGGAATGCCCCAGTGGGTCGTGGACTACGTTCTCGTCCACGAGCTCGCGCATCTTCTCGTTGCGGGCCATACCCCGAAGTTCTGGGCCCTCGTCGAGGGCTATCCGCGGACGGCGGAGGCGAAGGCCTTCCTCGCCGGAGTCGCGTTCGCGGCCTCGCGGGGCCTTACGCCCGAGGGTCCCCCCGCCTAGAATCTGGGCCATGAGCCAGCTTCCAGCCGGGTACATGAAGTATCTCGAGGGCCGCAGTGACGACTTCGTCGAAACCGTTCGGCCAGTCCTGCTCCAGTCCGCAGCGGACGGACTGTACGGCGTGAGGGTTGTGGCGAACGAGCCCCATGCCCTTCAGGCGCTCGTGGACGACCGGATTCCGTTCGGGACGATCGTCGAGGACATCGACTAGGAGCTGGGCTTTCCCTAGGGGTCGACGGGTCCGTCGAAGAGCACCGGCGAACCCGTTAACCCCCAGTAGACCAGAGCAGCGCAGCCCCAGCAGCCGCCCCACGATGTCACGTGCCGGGCTGTGGCTCGCCGTCGTCGTCCGTTCCGGAGTGGTGGGGCCCACCCTCGGAAGTGCCCTCCTCGGGCTTCGCGTCCTTCTGCTCCTCTGCGTCCGAGGGATGATCGAATCCTCCCGCGAGCAGCTTCTCGAGCGCCGCGTCGACCTCGGTCTCCTGGGCCTCGGCTGCCGACCGCCGTGCGCTGAACCCGCTCGGATCGTCGAGGTCCTCGCCGGTCGGGAGCAGGTCCGGGTGCCTCCAGATGGCGTCCCGCCCTGCGACGCCGCGCTCCTGCTTGAGCGAGGCCCAGAGCTGGGCGGCATCGCGCAGTCGCCGCGGGCGCAGCTCGAGGCCGACAAGCGACGCGAAGGCGTGCTCGGCGGGCCCCCCAGTGGCGCGGCGACGGCGGACTGCCTCGCGGAGGGCCGGAGCGGAAGGCAGCACATTCTCGGTCGCTGCCGCGGTGAGCTCGTCGACCCAGCCCTCGACGAGGGCAAGCGCCGTTTCGAGCTTCGCGAGGGCGGCTTCCTGGCGCGGGGTGCGCTCGGGCGTGAACACTCCGCCCTGGAGCGCCTCCTGGAGGGATTCCGGATTCCGCGGGTCGACCTCGCGCGCAACCTCTTCGATGCGGGAGATGTCGATGTGGATGCCCCGGGCGTAGTCCTCGACGGCACCGAGGAGGTGCGCTCGCAGCCAAGGCACGTGCATGAAGAGGCGGGCGTGCGCGGCCTCGCGGACCGCGAGGTAGAGCCGGACGTCGCCCTCGGGGAGCCCGAGGCCCTCGCCGAACTTCGCGACGTTCGCGGGCAGGAGCGCCATTTCGAGGTCTACGAGCGGGACTCCGATGTCGGACGCGCTCACAACCTCGCCGGACAGCGCGCCGATTGCCGCGCCGAGCTGCATGCCGAAGATTGCACCGCCCATGTTCTGGAGCATTGATGTGGCGCCGCCGAGCATGCCCTTCATCTCTTCGGGGAGCTGCTCGCTGATGGCAGTCGAGAGTGCCGTGGCCACGCTGTTCGCTACCGGCTCGGTGAGCCGGCGCCACGTGGCCATGGTCGCCTCGATCCACTCCGCCCGGGACCAGCCGCGGCCGATCAGGCCGGTGGGGGGGAAGTCCGTCACGTTGTCGAGCCAGAGCTCGGCGAGGCGCAGCGCTTCGTCGACGTCGCGGTTCTGCAGTGCCGAGACCGAGGGGTCCGACGTCGTGGCCGCGGTGCGCCGCGCGTGCTCGTGGGCCAGCTGCCAGTTCACGGGCCCGTCCCCGGCCGAGGACGTCATCATGGACTGGACCTGCTGGAACATCTGCTGGAGGACAGCGGGGTCGCTCGGGAGGCCCGCAGCCTTCGCGATCTCGGCAGGGTCGACCCCCTCGAGGCCTTCCCCGCCCATGAGCTTGGCGAAGAGTTCGGCCAGAGGATCCTGCGGTTCCTCGCCGTTGCCCTGTGGCTTGTCCGGAGTGGTCATGATGCCGCCGATCACTGGGAGGGAACAGTCATCCTCACGGTACCGCGTGCGGAACACACGTGTCTTCGCGCAGGCAGCCCTTTCGCTCTAGGCACAGCGTGGCGTGCCGGGGAGCGTGCCACACGGACGCACACTACGCTGGACTGAGCGAATCCCTGAGCAGAAGCGGCAATCCGCCGCGGAAAGGCGCCGCGTGAGCAGCAGCGTCCCCCCGACCGCAGGCATCCCGGCGGACGACGGCGGTGTGCGGCCACCTGAGGACGGCTCGCCGGGAGAGCACCCCGGTTCCGCGGGGGAAGGCCCCGTCCGTGCATGGTCCAAGCCCCGCACGGGCCGGGGGCTCGTCGGCGCCGTGGCCGCGGTCGCGACCCTCGTTCTGGGCGGGATCGTGTGGGCCGCTCCAGTGCCCTACGTGGTGGAGCTGCCGGGCCCCGTCTACAACACTCTCGGGACGGACAACGGCAAGGACATCATCGCCATCAAGGGCCGCCAGACGTACCCGGCGCAGGGCGCGCTCGATCTCACGACTGTGTATGTCGAGGGTGGCCCGAATTCGAACGTGAGCCTCCTCGGGCTCATCCGGTCGGCCCTGGATCCGTCACAGTCGATCCTGCCCGTTGATGCTGTCTACCCCAAGGGCGTCACGACGCAGACCGTGTCGCAGGAGAACGCACAGGAGATGCAGAGCTCGCAGGACAACGCCGTCGCGGCCGCCCTCAAGACGCTCTCGATCCCGTTTCAGCAGCAGGTCAGGATCGCCTCGCTCGTCGACAACTCGGCCTCCGCCGGGAAGCTGCAGCCGCAGGACACGATCGTGAGCGTGGGTGGGCAGAAGGTCGATTCGCTCACCGCGATCCAAGCGCTCGTGGCGTCCTCGAAAGGCAAGCCGCTCGACGTCGTCTTCGTCCGGAACGGCGCGCAGCACACGGTCTCCATCACGCCGCGTGACTCGGGGAACGGCCACTACCTGCTCGGCTTCACCGTCGCGTACTCCTTCGCGTTCCCCTTCACCGTCGACTTCGCGCTCGACCGGGTCGGCGGCCCGAGTGCGGGGATGATGTTCGCCCTCGGGATCGTCGACAAGCTCACCCCGGGAAATCTCACGAATGGCAAGCAGATCGCCGGCACGGGGACGATAAGCCCGGACGGAACTGTGGGAGAGATCGGTGGAATCGTCCAGAAGATGGAGGGGGCGCGCTCCCAGGGGGCGACCCTCTTCCTGGCGCCCGCCGGCAACTGCGGCGAAGTGGTGGGCCACGTTCCCAGCGGCCTCTCCGTGGTAAAGGTCGACACGCTGGACGGCGCGCGGCACGCAGTCGAGGCCTACGCCCAGGGAACGGATCCTGCAACGCTGCCGCAATGCACGAAATGAGCTCCGCGTGCACGAATGGATCCGTGGCCGACGAAATGACGTGTGAGCCGACGGCCCCAGAGTCCGTCGCCGAATCGTTACCGACCACTACTGAGCAGCCGGGAACTCCGTACTCGAGCGGCGCGTGCTTGACTAGGCGAGGGTGCGCTGCGCCCGGACGCTTTACGCACCGCGACAATGCGCCGCGATGACACCGAGCACTTGATGAAGAGGTAAACGTGACAGCCCGTCCAGAAGGCACCGCCCCGCGCCCCCTCAGGAAGAGACGCGGACCTCTCATCCCGACGATCATCATCGCGGTCGTGCTCGTGGTCGGCTTCGTGCTCTTCACTCAGGTCTGGACCGACGTCCTGTGGTTCCAACAGCTCGGGTACGTCGGGGTGTTCCTCACCGAGAACGTCTCCAAGACGCTCGTCTTCCTCGTCGGCGCCTTCGGCATGGGCTTCGGCGTCTACGCCGCGATCCGGCTCGCCTACCGGGCGCGTCCCGTCTACGCGCCCGACGGCAGCCAGCAGGACACCATGAGCCGCTACCAGGCCCAGCTCGAGCCCGTACGGCGGGTCATCATGGCCGGTGTCCCGATCGTCTTCGCCCTCTTCGCAGGCGCGGCCGCGGGAAGCCAATGGCAGAAAGTCGTGCTGTTCTTCAACCAGGTGCCGTTCGGCCAGAAGGACCCGCAGTTCGGGCTCGACATGGGCTTCTACCTGTTCACGCTCCCGTTCCTGGGAACGCTCGTCGGCTACCTCCTGAGCATCGTCATCATCGCCGGCATCGCCGGGCTCCTCACGCACTACCTCTATGGCTCGATCCGCATCAGCGACCGCGGTCTCTACACTTCGCGGGCAGCTCAGCTGCACCTTGCGATCACCGGCGGCCTCCTGCTGCTCCTCATCGCGGTCAACTTCTGGATCGACCGTTACGGCACGCTGCAGAACTCGGGCACCAAGTGGGCCGGGGCTATGTACACGGATGTCAATGCGGTCATTCCGACCCAGGCCATCCTCGCGATTGCGGCCGGAATCGTCGCGATCCTGTTCTTCATCGCCGCGGCGATCGGCCGTTGGAGGCTCCCGCTCATCGGGACGGCCATGCTCGTCATCACCGGGATCTTCGCGGGCGGAATCTATCCCTGGGTCATCCAGCAGTTCCAGGTCACGCCGTCGGAGAAGACACTCGAGGGCCCATACATCGAGCGGAACATCTCGCTCACCCGGGAGGCCTACGGTCTCGACAACGTTCAGGTCACGCCGTACAACGCCACGACGAACGCGGCGCCGGGGGCTCTTCAGCCCGATGCCCAGACGACCCAGAACATCCGGCTCCTGGATCCGACGCTCGTCTCGTCGACCTTCCAGCAGCTCGAACAGTACAGGCCGTACTACCAGTTCTCGCCGACCCTCAACGTCGACCGCTACGCCGTGAACGGTGCGTCCCAGGACACTGTGATTGCCGTTCGCGAGCTGAACCTGAATGGCCTGAGCCCGGATCAACAGTCGTGGTACAACACCCACGTCGTGTACACGCACGGCTACGGTGTAGTCGCCGCGTACGGCAATAGGGCCTCCTCGGACGGCAAGCCGGTGTTCCTCCAGTCGGGGATACCGACGACGGGCGCGCTCGGCACTGAGAGCTCGTATCAGCCCCGGATCTACTTCGGTCGCTACTCGCCCGACTACTCCATCGTCGGGGGTCCCTCGGGTGCCCAGCCGCGGGAACAGGACAAGCCGCAGGGCAACGCCGGCGACACCCTCTACACGTACACGGGGAATGGCGGCCCCAACGTCGGCAACTGGTTCAATCGGCTGATCTACTCCGTGAAGTTCCAGAGCACGGATCTCCTGTTCTCGGACGCAGTCAATTCCCAGTCGCAGATCCTCTACAACCGTGACCCGCTCGACCGAGTGCAGAAGGTCGCGCCGTATCTGACCCTCGACGGGACGGCGTATCCGGCCGTGGTCGACGGGCGCGTGAAGTGGATCGTGGACGGCTACACGACCAGCCAGTACTTCCCCTACTCGCAGCAGCAGCAGCTCCAGCAGGTCACTTCCGACTCGCAGACCGCGGCTGGCCGCAACGCCGCCCTGCCGCCATCGACCGTGAACTACATCCGCAACTCGGTCAAGGCGACCGTCGACGCCTTCGACGGGTCCGTCTCGCTGTACGCCTGGGATGACCAGGACCCGATCCTCAAGACGTGGGAGAAGGTCTTCCCGACGACGGTCAAGCCGATCTCGGAGATGTCCGGCTCCCTCATGAGCCATGTGCGGTACCCGGAGGACCTCTTCAAGGTCCAGCGCGAACTGCTGGCGCGCTATCACGTGACGGATCCCGCGAGCTTCTACCAGAACGACGACGTCTGGAGCGTGCCGGATGACCCCACGACCGCGGGGCAGAGCGGCGGGAAGCAGCCGCCCTACTACATGTCGCTCCAGATGCCGGGTCAGAAGGCCCCGGCGTTCCAGCTGACCTCGAGCTTCATCCCTCAGACGGTGCAGGCAGGGAAATCGCGCGACGTCATGTACGGCTTCCTCGCCGCCGACTCGGATGCGGGCAACAAGGCGGGGGTCAAGGGGCCGGACTACGGGAAGCTCCAGCTGTTGAGACTTCCGACCGAAACCAACGTGCCCGGTCCCGGGCAGGTGCAGTCGCGATTCGATTCCGACCCGTCCGTCTCGACTTCGCTCAATCTCCTCAGACAGGGAGCCTCGAAGGTGCAGGCCGGCAACCTGCTGACCCTGCCCGTGGGTGGTGGTCTGCTCTACGTCGAACCGGTGTACGTCCAGTCCACGGGCTCCACGTCGTATCCCACGCTGCAGCGGGTCCTCGTCGCGTTCGGCGACAAGGTCGGCTTCGCGGCGACGCTCGATGAGGCGCTCAAGAGCCTGTTCGGCGGGAACGCGGGAGCCTCCGCAGGGGACGCCGGGAACAACAACGCCACGACGACGACGCCGACACCGCCCAGTTCGTCCTCCGCGGCAGCCAACGCCAACGCCCAGCTCAACCAAGCGCTTCAGGACGCGAAGAAGGCCATGAGCGACAGCCAATCAGCTCTGCAGAGCGGCAACTTCGCCGACTATGGGGCGGCTCAGCAGAGGCTGAACGATGCCGTGACGCGCGCGCTCACAGCCGAGGCAAGCCTCCAGGCTGCACAGGGGCAGGGCTCCTCGACGGCGCCGTCCACGTCGTCGCCGAGCCCGAGCCCCTCGCCGAGTTCATCGGCGAGCCCGTCGGCGAGCCCAGGCGGATGATCGGCTGCCCGGACCAGAGCACCGATTTGGCCCCACGTTCACCGATTGGTAACGTAGTGACTGCGCCGCGGGGTGGAGCAGTTCGGTAGCTCGCTGGGCTCATAACCCAGAGGTCGTAGGTTCAAATCCTGCCCCCGCAACGAAAGAGAGGAGCCCGGGCCGACATCGTCGGCCCGGGCTCTTCTCTTCCCTGCGTGTTCGCTCAGGTTGCGGCTGCCCTGCCCGGGTCAGAGCTTGTCGAAGTCCGCCTCATCCACTACATGGTCGGCAGCGTCGACGGCCTGAGCACCCTTGCCTGCCGAGAGGGCGTTCTGCGACGTGCCCTGCTTGAGGGCGGCGAGCCGGGCCTCGACCTCGGTCTGCTCCCCGAGGTCCTCGAGCTGGTTGAACTGGGCGTCGAGGCTGCTCGCCGCCAGTTCCTGCTGCCCGCGGACCTTGGCCTCCTCCCGTCGGACCTTCTCCTCGAAGCGGCTCACCTCGCTCGTCGGGTCCATGATGTCGATGCTCTTGAGGGCGTCGTTGACCTGCGTCTGGGCGGCCGCCGTCCGGCTGCGGGCTACGAGTTCGTTCCGCTTCGTCGTGAGCTCGTTGAGCTTGCCCTTCATCTGGTCGAGTCCGGTCTTGAGGCGGTCGACCACTTCGCTCTGGGAGGCAATCGTCGGCTCTGCGGCCTTTGCCTCGTTCTCCGACGAGATCTGGCGCTGGAGGGCCACCTTCGCCAGATTGTCGAACTTCTGGGCGTCTGCGGCATTTCCTGCCGCCCGCAGCTCGTCAGCCTTGCGCGACGCAGCCAAGGCCTTGTTGCCCCAGTCCTGCGCCGCCTTGAGGTCCTCGGCGTGGTCGTCCTGGAGCATGCGCAGGTTGCCGATCGTCTGCGCGATGGCTGACTCTGCCTCGGCGATGTTGTTGCTGTAGTCACGGACCATCTGATCCAGCATCTTCTGGGGGTCCTCCGCCTGGTCGAGCAGCGCATTGATGTTGGCCTTCGCCAACTGCGTGATGCGCCCGAAGATCGACTGCTTTGCCATGGTGTGGTGCTCCCTTCCCTGGCCCGGCACGAGCGCCGCGGCCTGTTGTGGTCTGTCCTGTTCAGCTCAGAAGCTGCCGCCGTCGCCGCCGAAGCCGCCACCGCCCCCGTCGCCGCCGAAGCCGCCACCGCCCCCGTCGCCGCCGAAGCTGCCGCCGTCGCCGTCCCAGCCACCGCCGTCGCCGCCCCAGCCGCCGCCGTCGCCGCCCCAGCCGCCGCCGTCGTGGTGGCCTCCCCGGAGGATGCTGTCGATGAGGATTCCGCCGAGGATTGCCCCGCCGATCCCGCCGCCGTAGTTCCGGCCGCCGCCCATCCCGTAGCCTCCGAAACCGGAGAACTGCTCGACGTCCTGCTGGGCGATCTGGGCGGCTTGCTGTGCGAGGGCTGTCGCCTGCTGCGCGTACGCGAGCGCGGACGCCGGGTCACTCTGGGAAATGCTCAGAGCGTAGTCGAGGTTGCGCTGGGCTTCTGCCAGACGGGTTCGAGCCTCGGTGCCGACGCCACCTCGGCGGGCCTCAATGTAGTCGCTTGTGGCACCGATGGTGTCCTGCGCCGTGCGGATCGCCTGCTGGAGAGCGGCCGCAGCCCGCTGGGCCTGCTCTTCACGGTTCCGGACGCCGGCCAGGACCTCGTCGAGCTGCTGGTGTGCCTTCTCGATGCGGGCCAGCAGTGCGATCGGGTCCACCTTGCCGCCCGCGAGTTCCTGCTTTGCCTGGGACAGGGCTGATTCGGCGCCAGCTATCGGACCCGTGAGCTCGGCATGCTGCTGTCCCTGCGCCATTGCCTTGGCCTGGGCGAGATCGTTCTCCGTGTCGGCAATCGCGCTGTCCAGACCGGTCCGGGCGGCATCCAGCGCGGCGGATGCCTTGTCGATCGCGTCGAGGAGGACCACGCTCTGGTGCAGTCCCTCCTCGGCGGCCCTGACGGAAACGGCAGCGGGCCCGGTCTCGTTGGCGGCGAGCTGCCCGCGTGCCTGGGTCGACGCGGACTCGACGAACGCGAGGCGATCCTTTGCCTGGGTGATGTTGTCTGCCACGTGGCGTACCGCGGACTCCGAGTAGCGGTCCCTGAGGGACGCGAGGGTGCTTTCGGCCCCGGCGAGCCGGGCGGTTGCCCGTTCGACTCCAGATCTGATGTTGTCGAGGGCAGCAGGAGCCGTGCGCTCAAGCTCGCGGAGGGCGTCGAAGTCTGCCTTCTGGTCGGCCAGCGACTGGATGGCCGACTGTGAGCGGTTGATGATCTCTCCGAGCCAAGCGCGCTGCTGCTGCTCGGTGTCGGGAATGTGGTCGTCCAGCTGCTGCTGAAGCTTGAACGATTCGCTCAGCTGCCCCTTCGCGTCGGCGAGAGCCCGGGTGAAGTTTCCAACCGCGTCCGAACCGTAGGAAGCCTCCGCGAAGCCTAGTTCCTGCTCGCTCGACTTGATGGTGTCGTCCGCTCGCACGAGAAGGGCGCTGGCACGCTTGCGCAGCTGCTCGACGGGCAGGCCGGCGAGGGGGTCCGAAGAGGCGGCGGGCGCCTGCGCGAGGGCCCGCGACTTCCTGCGGCGGGAGAGGGCGTACGCGCCCGCGGCCCCTGCCGCGACGACGACGCCGGCCCCCACGAAGAGGGGAGTCGCGTCGCCGCCCGAGGAAACCGCGCCACTGCCACCGCCAGCGGCGTCACCCACGGCCTTGGCAGTGTCGACGGCCGCCTGGGCGTAGTCCTTCTTGCCGTTGGCGAGGTTCGGAGTGATCGCATTCTGAGCGATCGTGCTGATCTTCGGGTACACCTTCGTGTTCGCCGTGCTCGCCACGAGCTCGTACTGGCCGGTCGTTGCGATGGCAAGAAGGACGTCAGAGGTCCCCATCCCCTTGTTCTTCGCGACGGCCTGTGCCCAGGCAGCCCGGTCGCTCGGGTTCGTGAACGAGTCGACGACGACGACATAGAGATTCAGTTTGTGCTGCGAGAGGAGGTTGGAGATCGCAGCCTGGACGTCTGACTTCCGGGTCCCAATCGCGCCACTCGGGTCGACGATGTTGGTCCCGGATGGGATGGTGACGGGGTCGGTGGCCCACGCCGGGGTCGCGGCTGGCATCAATGCGAGCAGCAAGGCGCCGACAGCCGTCAGGAGAGTCTTCAGCGTGGATCGCACTGCACAGCCCTTCGCTCGGCTCCGAGGCGGTTGCCCCGGAAGGCCTCCAGCCCCCCGAAAAGCCCGGCCGTATGCCGCGGGGAGGCTGGGGCGTGTCGGTTCGATTCTAGGGGCGTCATTCGGCGCGAATCCACCGGCTCCGCGTGCGCCCCGAGCGAACAGGCCGAACCGCCGAAGACCTGGGATCGTTGGTCCATCGGGCAAGGCCCTCGCTTTCGGCTCCCTTCCAGAGACCTCTCAGGGAACAAAGGAGTGGCGCACAGCATGGCGGTCCATAGTTGTAGGCAGGACACGAAAGGATGAGGAGCATGAGCGAAACCCCAGACAGCCCGGCCCCGGACCGCGGCCAGACGACAGATGGCGGAACGACGCCTGAGCGTTCGAGCGTCGCGCCGCACGGAGCGGAGGGTCGCCCCGGCGCCGACACCGCGCCGACAGCGCCGATCCAGGGTTCCGGCCAGCCCTCAACTTCCCAGTCCGGCCAGCCCGCGGCTTCCCAGTCGGGCCAGCCCGCGGCTTCCCAGTCGGGCCAGCCCGCGGCTTCCCAGTCGGGCCAGCCCGCGGCTTCCCAGTCCGGCCAGTACGGCCAGCCCCGTTACGGGCAGTACGGCCAGCCCGCTCAGCCCGGGCATGCGCCACAGGGCCAGTATGGGCAGCAGGGCCAGTCGCCGTACGGCCGGCCTGCCAATCCCTACGGCCAACCGACCAGCCCCTACGGGCAGCAGTACCCCTATGGTCAGGGCCAGGGTGGCTCCTCGTTCGGCCCGCCGGCGTCAGGGCGGGCGGGCCAGCCGCGCCGTTGGGGGACTGGTGTGCTCGTCGCAGGCATGCTCGTCGCCGGACTGGTCGGCGGGGGCGTCGCAGCGAGCGGATATTCACTCCTCGCGCCGCACGCGGCCTCCGTGAACACGACCCAGAACAGCCCGGTGATCGTCAACAACCAGAACAGCGTCAACGCGGTGACCGCGGCAGCTGCCAAGGCGTCGCCGAGCGTGGTCACGATTGGAGTCACGTCGGGGAGTTCGCAGGGGACCGGCTCCGGCGTCGTCCTCGACAACTCGGGCCACATTCTGACGAATACGCACGTCGTGACCCTCGACGGGCAGGTTGCGAATCCGTCGATCGAGGTCCGCACGAACGACGGCAACGTCTACTCGGCGACCGTCGTCGGGACGGACCCGCTCTCGGACCTTGCCGTGATCCAGATCAAGGGGGCCAACCTGACTCCGATCACGGTGGGCGACTCGAGCAAGATCAACGTCGGTGACACCGTGATTGCGATCGGTGCCCCGCTCGGTCTCGAGAACACCGTGACGGACGGCATCGTCTCGACGCTCAACCGCACCATCTCGGTCGCCTCGTCGGCCGCTCCCCAGGGCGGAGACCAGCAGCAGGGCCAGGGCGGCCAGGGCTTCCAGTTCGCGCCGCCGTACGGCCAGTCCCAGCAGTCGCAGGCTCAGAGCTCGATCAGCATCAACGTGATCCAGACCGATGCCGCGATCAACCCGGGCAACTCCGGCGGTGCCCTGCTCAACACGAACGGTGAACTGGTCGGCATCAACGTCGCGATCGCCTCGACCGGCAGCAGCACGAGCAGCACGAGCCAGAGCGGCAACATCGGGGTCGGCTTCAGCATCCCGATCGACTACGCGAAGCGGATCGCCCAGGAGATCATCTCCAGCGGCAAGGCCACCCACGGCCAGCTCGGGGTCTCGGTCCAGCCCGCGGCGCCGAACGGCAACTCGAACTCGACGTTCTCCGTCGGGGCGCAGGTCGCCCAGGTGACCAGCGGTTCCCCGGCGGACAAGGCCGGCATCAAGGCAGGTGACGTGATCACCCACTTCGGAGACTTCGCCATCGAGGATGCGAGCGGGCTCACCGCCGCGGTCCGTGAACAGGCGCCCGGCTCGACCGTGAAGGTCACCTTGAACCGCAACGGCCAGAGCATGAGCGTCGACGTGACAGTCGGCACCGCGTCGTCCTGACCGACCCGAGACCCGTGATCCGGGCCTCTTGACCTCGTACCGCCGAGGGCCCCGCCCGCTTTCCTCTCCAGAGGAACGCGGGCGGGGCCTTCTTCCTGCCGGAGGTGCCAAACCGCGTCGATACATTTCGTCGCTTCATGACATTTCATGGCGTTCCGTGACGATTCGCCGCTGTCGGGCCCGGCGCCATGCCCCTCGCGCGCCAGTGCCAGCGCGTATGGTTAGCTAAGGTTCCCGGAGCGCGGTGCGCGCCGGGTTCACGCGCGGTTTCACCGCGGTACCAGCGCCACCGAGCGCCACCACCGACGGACGCAACACTACGGAAGGTCCTCAACCGTGGGAGACACCCTCAAAATCGTCGTGCTCGTCAAGCACGTCCCTGACGCGCAGTTCGACCGTCACATCGGGCCGGACCGGACGCTCGAGCGATCGGAGAGCATCCTGTCGGAGCTTGACGAGTACGCGCTCGAAGCCGCCCTCCAGCTGAGTGAGGCCCGCGGCGGAGAGAAGGCAGGCAATCAGGTCATAGCCCTCACGATGGGAGCGTCGGACGCGGCCAACGCCCTCAAGAAGGCGCTCCAGATCGGCGCGTCTTCCGCGGTTCACGTGACGGACGACGCCTTGGCCGGCTCGGATGCATGGGCAACGTCGCTCGTGCTCGCCGCGGCGGTCCGCGCAGTCGGCGACGTCGACCTCGTGCTCACCGGCATGGCCTCGACCGATGGCGAAACCTCGCTCGTACCCGCCCAGCTGGCGGAGCGGCTCGGCTTTCCCCAGCTGACGTTCGCGTCCAGCCTCGACGTCGCGGGGCGCACCGTCGTCATCCGCCGTGACGGCGGAACCACCTCGGACACCGTCGAGGCGGACCTTCCGGCCGTCGTGTCCGTCACGGACCAGATCAACGAGCCGCGCTATCCCAACTTCAAGGGCATCCTCGCCGCGAAGAAGAAGAAGATCGCGACATTCAGCCTCGCGGACCTCGGTGTCGACCCAGGACAGGTCGGCTCCGCGGGCTCGCTCACCCACGTTGAGCAGGCCGAGCCGCGCCCCGCGCGAGTTGCGGGGACCATCATCACGGACGAGGGCGACGCCGGCGTCAAGCTCGTCGACTTCCTGGCCGCCCAGAAGCTCGTCTAGCGGGAGAGATGACCATGACTGCAACCCTCGTCTACCTCGACGCCGTTCCGGCCGAAGGCCTCCGGAGGCCACAGCTCGAGCTGCTCGCGGCGGGTCGCGCGCTCGGCCCGATCTCCGCCGCTGTCGGCGCACAGCCCAGCGACGCCGTCGTCCGTGAGCTCGGCGAACAGGGCGTGGACGCCGTCTACACGCCCGGGGAGACGGACCTCTCGGGGTTCCTCGTCGCCCCGCAGGCCGCGTGGCTTGCCGCGGTTGCCGCCGTAGCCCAGCCAGGCGCCGTCATCCTCGACAACTCTCTTGAGTGCAAGGAGATCGCGGGCCGCCTCGGCGTGCGGTTGGATGCCGGGGTCATCACGGACGTCGTCGCGCTCGAGGCAGACGGCACGGCACACAAGTCCGTCCTCGCGGGTTCCTATGAGGTCCGCGCGAAGGCCACGAGCCCGGTCGCCGTCTTCACCGTCAAGCCTGGGGCGGCCGATGCTGCTCCCGCATCTGCCGCCGGTTCGCCGAGCGTGCAGACGGTGGCGGTTCCGGAGGACGCGTTCGCGCGAGCCGGGCGCATCACCGAGCGGACAGACCGCCCGCGGACGGGGCGCCCCGAGCTCACGGAGGCAACCATCGTTGTGGCGGGCGGGCGCGGAACCGACGGCGATTTCGGTCCCGTCGAGGAGCTCGCCGACGCCCTCGGCGCGGCCGTGGGCGCGTCCCGCGCCGCGACCGACGCCGGCTGGATCAGCCACGACCTCCAGGTCGGCCAGACCGGCAAGACGGTTTCCCCCCAGCTCTACATCTCGGCGGGGATCTCGGGTGCCATCCAGCAGAAGGCCGGCATGCAGACCGCGAAGGTCATCGTGGCCGTGAATTCCGATCCCGAGTCGCCCATCTTCGAGATCGCCGACTTCGGGGTCGTCGGCGACCTCTTCAAGGTCCTCCCGCAGGCGACCGAAGAGATCAAGCGGCGTCGGGCCTAGTGGCGGCCGCCCGGGAAGGAGCGCCCGGACAGGGCGCCCGACGCGTCCTGGCCTTCGGCGCTCATCCTGACGACCTCGACTTCGGGGTGGCCGGCACCGTCTCGGCTTGGGTCGCCCAAGGCGTCGAGGTGCACTACTGCGTCATGACCGACGGCGACGCGGGCGGCTTCGACCCGGCTCACCGCGCTCAGATCGTCGCCATGCGGCGAGAGGAGCAGCGCGCCGCGGCCGCCCGTGTCGGGGTCAGGGAGGTCCATTTCCTCGGGTACCGAGACGGCTATCTCGAGCCCACGCACGAGGTGCAGCGCGACGTCGTCCGGCTCATCCGGACGGTGCGGCCCGACGTCGTCCTCGCCATGCACCCGGAGCGCAACTGGTCGAGTCTCCAGATGTCGCATCCGGATCACCTGGCGTGCGGCGAAGCCGTCACTCGCGCTGTCTATCCCGCGACCGAGAATCCCTACGCCTACCCAGAGCTCGAGGAGTCGGGCCTGGCGGCCTACAGGGTCCCGTGGCTGTGGCTCTACGCCGCTCCTGAGGAGCGCGTCAACCATGCCGTGGACGTGACGGTCCACGTCGAGGCGAAGCTCGAGGCGATCCGGGTGCACCTGAGCCAGCACCCGGACATCGCCGCGACGGAGCGCTTCGTCCGGGCACGGCTCCGGGCCACGGCGGCGGCGCACGGACTGGGTGGTGAGGCGTCGGCCGAGGCCTTCCACGTCGTCGCGGTCAACTCGCCGGAGACGATCGCCGGCTTCTGAGCCCCCGCTTCTGAGCCCCGGGCCGACGCAGCAGCGTCGCGAACCGGTCTTGGCGCGAGAGCCGGCTAGACCTGCGCGCCGGCGTAGCCGTTCTGCCGCCACGCCTCGTACACTGCGATCGACGCGGAGTTCGCGAGGTTCAGCGACCGCCGCGCGGGGAGCATGGGCAGCCTGACGCGGGCAGTGACCCGCGGGTCCGCGAGGACGCCCTCGGGGAGGCCCACGGATTCGGGGCCGAAGAACAGGACGTCGCCGGGCGCGTAGGCGATTTCGGCGAAGGGCGTGTCCCCGTGCGAGGTGAAGGCGAAGACCCGCGCGGGCAGGAGGGCGGCGAAGGCGTCCTCGAGGGTCTTGTGCACCGTGACCACGGCGAGGTCGTGGTAGTCGAGTCCTGCACGCCGCAGCTTCGTGTCCTCGAAGTCGAACCCGAGCGGCTCGACGAGGTGGAGCTGGGATCCGGTCACCGCTGCGAGACGGATGGCGTTGCCGGTGTTGCCCGGGATCTCGGGCGTGTAGAAAAGGATGCGGAACACGCCCTCCATCCTAGGCTCCGCTGGTTCTCACCTAGTGCAGGCCGGTGAGCAGCCGGGCGAGTGCCGGCACGTACACGACGTTCGGCTGCGGCCCGGACGCGAGGAAGAACTTGAGCTCGCGCACGAACTTGGAGGCATTGAGCGGCTCGATCCCGCCCTCGGCGTTCCGGTGCGCGTCGATGACCGGCTGGTGGATGCTGGGGTCGCGGGTCTGGACGAGCACGAAGCCGTGCACGTTGAGCTCGGGGAAGACCTCCTGGAAGTACCGCACCTGGCCTGCGAGCAGCGGGGGAGCGGCCGCACGACCTCCTTGGAGGAGGTGAGTGCCGTCCCACGCGTAGTTCCCGGCCGGGACGAGCATCGAGTCGACGAGTGCCAGCCGGTACCCCGCGAGGACTGCGTGGGCCACATAGGAGCTCCCGTCGGGTGAGCGGAGGCCGTTGACCAGGCGGGCGGAGGGGATCTCGGCCAGGATGTTCCGCCGGATGAGGGCGGCTGTCCGCTGCTCTCGCTCGATCCGGGCGCCCGCACCGAAGATCCCGCGCCGGCGCGGCTCGCCGTGCTCCGGGCGCCGGGCGAGGTCGCGAGGGAGCAGCGGGGAGGCCCCCTCGGAGAACGGCGGCTCGTACACCGCGGGTTCACCGGCCAGATTCCGCTGGGGTCGGCCTCCGGGAGACCGACGGTGGGCGGCGAAGCCTGAGGCGGCATACGACGGCGGGCGCGCGCCGCCGTCGGCCGTCCCACCCGGGCCGGCACTCCAGGCCCCGGCCGCGGGCTCCTGCTGGGGCGACGCCGCGAAGTAGCTCCGGTTGTACGAATCCCGTCGCTGGGGATCGGACAGCACCTCGTAGGCGAGGGTGACCCGCCGGAAGTCCGCTGGGTCGCCGCCGTGATCGGGATGGTGGATGCGCGCTGCGCGGCGGTAGGCGGCCTTGATCTCCTGGAGGGAAGCCGTCACTGGGACGCCAAGCACCTCGTAGTGGGAGGGCAGGCCAGACGTCATGGCTCAATCCTAGGCGGCGCTCGGGTTCCCGCCGTTCGAGGGCCCCACGGAGGCCTACAGTGGAATGGTGTCCGTGTATCTCGACCACGCCGCCACCACTCCCGTGACGCCCCACGCGCTTGCGGCGTTCACCCAGCAGGCCGCCCAGGGAGGCAATCCCTCGTCGCTCCATGCTGCCGGCCAGCGCGCACGCCGGGCGCTCGAGGACGCGCGCGAATCGCTCGCGGCGACGCTTGGTGCCCATCCTTCCGAGGTGGTCTTCACGTCGGGCGGCACGGAGGCCGACAATCTGGCGGTCAAGGGGCTCTACTGGGCGCGCCGGGACACGGATCAGGGGCGCAGGCGCATTCTGTGCTCGAGCGTCGAGCATCACGCGGTCATGGACACGGTCGAATGGCTCGAGCGGCATGAGGGCGCCGAGGCAGTCTGGCTGCCTTGCGACGCGGCAGGCATCACGGACGTCGAGGCAGTGCGGGCGGAGCTCGAACGCGACCCAGAGAGCGTCGCCCTCATCACCGTCATGTGGGCGAACAACGAGGTGGGCACGCTCCAGCCGGTGGCCGAGATCGCGGCCCTCGCGGCCGAACACGGTGTTCCCATGCACTCGGACGCAGTCCAGGCCTTCGGACACGTGCCGGTCGACTTCGCCTCGTCGGGGCTCGCGACGATGGCAGTGAGCGGGCACAAGGTCGGCGCACCGGTGGGGGTCGGCGCCCTCGTTGTCCGCCGCGACGCGACAGTCACCCCGGTCCAGCACGGCGGCGGCCAGCAGCGCGGCCTCCGTTCCGGGACCCTCGACGCTGCGGGCGCCGCAGCGTTCGCCGCCGCGGCCGCCGACGCCGTCGGACGCCTCGGGGAGGAGGCGCCGCGCCTCGCCGCGCTCCGCGACCGGCTCGTCGAAGGCGTCCTTGCGGCCGTTCCGGACGCCCGCCTGAGCGGCCCGGCCGACCCGGCCCTCCGGTTGCCCGGCATCGCCCACTTCACGTTCCCCGGGTGCGAAGGCGATTCCCTCCTCTTCCTCCTCGACATGATGGGCGTCGAAGCGTCCACGGGCTCGGCGTGCACTGCGGGCGTGCCGAGGCCCTCGCACGTCCTCCTGTCGATGGGTCTGAGCGAGACTGAGGCGCGGGGTGCGCAGCGATTCAGCCTCGGCTGGTCCTCTGGAGAGGACGACGTCGAGGGGCTCGTGAACGTCATCGGCAGTGCCTTTCGTCAGGCGCGCCAGGCCGGGATGGCCGGGCATGAGAGCGTCATCAGGACGGCGTCGACGCGCTAGGGGGACGCCTTGGGTTGGCAAGCCTCGGCACCTCGCGATCCTGCGGCCAGAGGCCGCCGCTAGAATGGTGGGGTGCGAGTTCTGGCAGCCATGAGCGGGGGAGTGGATTCGGCCGTCGCCGCGGCCCGCGCTGTGGAGGCGGGGCACGACGTCGTCGGGGTTCACCTTGCCCTCTCCCGGATGCCCGGCACGCTGCGGACGGGAAGCCGCGGCTGCTGCACGATCGAGGATTCGAACGACGCGTGGCGGGCGTGCGACAGGCTCGGGATCCCGTTCTACGTGTGGGATTTCTCGGAGCGGTTCAAGGCGGACGTGGTCGATGACTTCGTCGCGGAATACGCGGCGGGGCGCACACCTAACCCCTGCATGCGCTGCAACGAGCGGATCAAGTTCGCGGCCCTCCTCGAGAAGGCGCTCGCACTGGGCTTCGATGCCGTCTGCACCGGCCACTACGCCAAGGTGGTCCGCGACGCTGCGGGCAACCCGGAGCTCCACCGGGCGGCCGACTGGGCGAAGGACCAGTCCTACGTCCTGGGGGTCCTGACCCGGGAGCAGCTCGAGCACTGCCTCTTCCCCCTCGCCGACACGCCCTCGAAGGCCGAGGTCCGCGCGGAGGCGGAGCGGCGAGGGCTCTCCGTCGCCAAGAAGCCGGACAGCCACGACATCTGCTTCATCTCGGACGGCGACACCCGCGGATGGCTCGCCGACAAGATCGAGATGACCCCGGGCGACATCCTGGACGAGACCGGGCAGAAGGTCGGCGAGCACGGCGGCGCGAATGCCTTCACCGTGGGGCAGCGCCGTGGTCTCCGGCTGGGGCGTCCCGCCCCTGACGGCAAGCCGAGGTTCGTCCTCGAGGTCCGGCCGAAGGACAACACGGTTGTCGTGGGTCCGGAGCAGCTCCTTGCGGTCGACGAGATCCGCGGAATCCGCATTTCCTGGGCCGGCGCTCCGCTTGCTGAAGCCGCATCGGGTGAGGAGTTCGCGTGCACGGCGCAGGTGCGCGCACACGGCGACGCACTTCCCGCGAGGGCGCGCGTGGTGCATCGCGAGGGAGCGCAGGGCCATGAGGGGGCCGACGACGGCGAGCTCGTCGTCACGCTCGACGAGCCGCTTCGCGGGGTCGCGCCGGGGCAGACGGTCGTGCTGTACCAGGGGACCCGGGTGCTGGGGCAGGCGACCATCGATTCCGCACGCTCCCTGGCCCGTCCCTCTCTCTGATCCTCGCGAAGCCCACCGCGGCAGCCTGGGGTCTTCAAGCGAGGCTTTCACATCTTCGAAAACGTGATTGAATGCTGTGTGCACCCGGCTGTGCGCTGCATCACACGTGGCGCGAGCCCAGAACTTCGAAGAGAAGGTCACCAAACCCCATGCGCAAGACCACCTCAGCCGTACGGAGCGCAGTCGTGCTCCTCGGCATCTCTGCGCTGGCTCTGACGGGCTGCACCGGCCCGTCCGGAGGCAGCTCGGCCCAGAGCGGCTCGTCGGGCGGCGGCCCGGTCACGGTCGGTACGACCGACAAGGTCACGTTCCTTGATCCCGCGGGCTCCTACGACAACGGCTCGTTCATGGTCATGAACCAGATCTATCCGTTCGTCATGAACTCCAAGCCCGGCAGCGCCGATCCCCAGCCCGACATCGCGACCTCGGCCTCGTTCACCTCCCCGACGGTGTACACGGTCAAGCTCAAGAGCGGCCTCAAGTGGGCCAACGGCGACGCGCTCGACTCGACGGACGTGAAGTTCTCGTTCGACCGGCAGCTCAAGATCAATGACCCGAATGGCCCGGCCTCGCTCCTGGACAACCTCGCAAGCGTCGACGCCCCGGATCCGGCCACGGTCGTCTTCCACCTCAAGCAGGGCAACGACCAGACGTTCCCGCAGGTGCTCTCGAGCCCGGCAGGCCCCATCGTCGACCACAACGTGTTCCCGGCCGACAAGGTGATGAACGATGACGACATCATCTCGAAGAAGGCCTTCGCGGGTCCGTACACGATCACCACGTACCAGAAGAACCAGCTCGTCTCCTTCAAGGCCAACCCGGACTACCAGGGCCTCCTCGGCAAGCCGGCGACGGACACGGTGAACCTCAAGTACTACGCCGACTCGAACAACCTCAAGCTCGACGTCCAGCAGGGCAACATCGACGTGGCATGGCGCTCGCTGACGGCGACCGACGTCGACAGCCTCGCGAAGGACTCGAAGGTCAAGGTCTACAAGGGCCCGGGCGGCGAGATCCGCTACATCGTGTTCAACTTCGACACGATGCCGTACGGCGCGAAGACCCCGAACGCCGACCCTGCCAAGGCCCTTGCGGTCCGGCAGGCAATGGCGGACCTCGTCGACCGTGACGCGATCGCGCAGCAGGTCTACAAGGGGACCTACACCCCGCTCTACTCCTACGTTCCGGACGGCTTCCCCGGCGCCACGCAGCCGCTCAAGACGATGTACGGCGACGGCAACGGCAAGCCGAGCGCGGACAAGGCCAAGCAGGCCCTGCAGGCGGCCGGCGTTCAGACCCCGCTGAACATCAACCTCCAGTACAACCCGGATCACTACGGGACGTCCTCGGGCGACGAGTACGCGCTGGTCAAGCAGCAGCTCGAAGCCTCCGGCCTGTTCAAGGTGAACCTCCAGTCCACTGAGTGGGTCACCTACTCCAAGGACCGGACCAAGGACGTCTACCCGATGTACCAGCTCGGTTGGTTCCCGGACTTCTCGGATCCGGACAACTACCTCACGCCGTTCTTCACCCAGAACAGCTTCCTGAAGAACCACTACTCGAACACGACCGTCCAGGACCTCATCTCCAAGGAGGCCGCGAACCCGGACAAGTCGTCGCGCGAGCAGCAGATCGGCCAGATCCAGGACGCTGTGGCGAAGGACCTCGCGACGCTGCCGCTCCTCCAGGGCTCGCAGATCGCCGTGGCCGGAACGAGCGTCAAGGGCGTCGACACGACCCTCGATCCGTCATTCAAGTTCCGCCTCGGCGTGCTCAGCAAGTAACCGGCCCACAGCCCACCCAGTGCAGCGGCGGGATGCGACAGCGTCCCGCCGCTGCTGTGCGGAGGAACTCCCCTAAATGACTGCACTGACTGAGACCCCCCCTGAGGCCGCGGGCCTGCCCGCCCCGGCCGCCAAGCGGAAGGGCGGCGGACTCGCGACCTACCTCATCATCCGATTCCTGCTGATCTTCCCGACGATCCTCATCCTCGTGACCATGGTCTTCTTCCTCATGAGGATCACGGGAGACCCGATCACCGCGGCCCTCGGCGGCCGCCTCCCGGCTGACCAGCTCGCCCAGCGCATCCACGAGGCCGGCTACGACCGCCCGATCCTCGTCCAGTACTTCGAGTACCTCGGCCAGATCTTCACGGGCAACTTCGGCCGCACGATCTCCGACAACCGTGCCGTGACCGAGATGCTCGCCACGTTCGGCTCGGCGACACTCGAGCTCGCGGTCAACGCCGTCGTCGTCGCGCTCGTCGTCGGGATCCCGCTCGGAATGCTCGCCGCCCACCGCCGCGACAAGACGCCCGACGCCGTGCTCCGCATCTTCGCCATCCTGAGCTACGCGACGCCCGTCTTCTTCGCCGGACTGCTGCTCAAGCTCGTCTTCTCCGTCTGGCTCGGCTGGCTGCCGGTCGCGGGCCGAGCGTCGACGTCGACCGAGATCGCGCTCACGAGCCTCGCGTCACCCACCGGGATCTACTGGCTGGACGCCCTCCGCAGCGGGAACCTCGCCGCCTTCTGGGACGTCGAGTCGCACGCGATCCTCCCCGCACTCGCGCTCGGGCTGCTCACGGCGGGCGTGTTCCTGCGGCTTGTCCGCACGAACCTCATCGGCACGCTCGGCCGGGACTACGTCGAGGCCGGACGCTCGCGCGGCGTGAGCGAGTTCCGTCTCGTCACGCGCCACGCGTACAAGCCCGCCCTCATCCCGATCATCACGGTCATGGGCCTCCAGATTGCGCTGCTTCTGGGAGGTGCCGTCCTCACCGAGACAACCTTCGAGTGGAAGGGGCTGGGCTTCCAGCTCGCCCAGTACCTGACGGCACGCGACTTCGTCGCGGTGCAGGGCATCGTCGTCCTGCTGGCCGTCATCGTGGCCGTAACCAACTTCATCGTGGACGTCGTCGCCGCGCTGATCGACCCGAGGGTGAGGTACTGATGTCCACGCAGACCCTTCCACAGCTCGAGCGCCGCGAGCCGCTCTGGACGCGGCTCCCGGTTCTCTCGCATGTGCGCAACAGCGTGGGCCTCCAGCGGGGAATGCTCGTCACCGGCCTCGTGCTCACGGGGATCTTCCTGCTGATGGCACTCCTCGCGCCGCTCGTCGCCCCGTACGGCTTCTCCCAGATCTCGGACGCCGGCGGGAACTTCCCCACCCAGGACCCACCGGGCTCGAAGCACATCTGGGGCACCACGGTCGGCGGGTTCGACGTGTTCTCCCGGGTCGTGTGGGGTGCCCAGACGGCGGTGCTCGTCATCGTCGTCGCCGTCGCCCTCTCGATCTTCGCCGGCGTCGCCCTCGGCCTCGCCTCTGGCTACTTCGGCGGATGGCTCGACCGCGTCCTGGTCGTCATCGCGGACGCCGTCTACGCCTTCCCGTCGCTGCTCGTGGCGATCGTCATGTCGATCGTCATCAGCCACGGGCAGTCGAGCCTCTGGGGCGGCATCCTCGCCGCCGCGATCTCGATCACCGTCGTGTTCATCCCGCAGTACTTCCGGGTCGTGCGGGCCGAGGCGATCCGCCTCAAGGCTGAGCCGTTCGTCGAGTCAGCCAAGGTCCTGGGCGCATCCAGCTGGCGGATCATGGCGCGGCACATCTTCCGGAACGCGACGCGGAGCATCCCGCTCATCTTCACCCTCAACGCTTCGGAGGCCATCCTGACCCTCGCGGGCCTCGGCTTCCTGGGCTTCGGCATCGAGCCGACAAGCGCCGCCGAGTGGGGCTTCGACCTCAACAAGGCGATCAGCGACGTCACCGCGGGCATCTGGTGGACAGGTGTGTTCCCCGGCCTCGCGATTGTGCTGACCGTGCTCGGGCTGACGCTCGTGGGCGAGAGCATGAACGACCTCGCCGACTCGCGGCTCCGCACACGTGGCCGCGGCCGGAAGCAGCGGGCGACGACGGCGGGCGCGTCCCGCAATGAAGCACCGGCACCGGCACCGTATGAAGCACCGGCACAGCATGAAGCACCGGCACAGCATGAAGGAGGCCAGGCATGAGCAAGCAGCTTGACGTGCGTCCCACGGCTCCCGCTGTGAACGTGCTCGACATCGACGAACTCGAGGTCTCGTTCGCGACCGACGCGGGCGAGGTGCGCGCGGTCCGCGGCGTGAGCCTCGACGTCCGGGCCGGCGAGGTCGTGGCCATCGTCGGCGAGTCCGGCTCCGGCAAGACCGTGACGGCCAAGACCATCCTCGGTCTCCTGCCCGAGACTGCCACGAGCTCCGGCGCGGTGGTGATCAAGGGCCAGAATGTCGTCTCGCTCTCGGCCGCAAGACTCCGCGAACTGCGCGGGCGGGACGTGGCCATGGTCTTCCAAGAACCCTCGACGGCGCTCAACCCGGTCTTCACCGTGGGCTGGCAGATCATGGAGGGAATCCGCGCCCACAGGTCGCGGAGCGGTGAAGGCCAAGGCCACAGGGTGAGCCGGAAGGAGGCACGCGAGCGGGCGATCGAGGCCCTCCGCAAGGTGGGCATCCCCGACCCCGAGAAGCGGGTGGACTACTACCCACACCAGTTCTCCGGAGGACAGAAGCAGCGCGTCGTCATCGCAGCGGCGCTCGCCCTCGACCCGGAGCTCATCGTGGCGGACGAGCCGACGACTGCGCTCGACGTCACCGTCCAGGCGGAGATCCTCGAGCTGCTGCGCGACCTCAGGGACCTCTACGGCACGTCGATCGTGCTGATCACCCACAACATGGGCGTCGTTGCGGACCTCGCCGATCGCGTCGTCGTCATGTACCAGGGCGAGGTCGTCGAGGAGGCCCCGGTGCGCAAGCTCTTCGCCGAGCCGCGCGAGGACTACACCCGCCGTCTCCTGGCTGCCGTCCCGCACCTCGGGCGCGACTCCGCGTCCGAGGGCGCGACCGAGCGCCTCCACCAGGACGGCGAGGTGCTCGTCAGGGCGGAGGGGCTCGAGATCGTCTACCCCGGCCGGCTCGGCTCGCCCGCCTTCCGCGCGGTGGAGGGGGTCTCCTTCACCGTTTCGGCGGGGGAGGTGTTCGGGCTCGTCGGCGAATCCGGCTCGGGCAAGACGACGATCGGCCGGACTATCGCGGGGCTGAAGCGTGCCACGGGCGGGAGCCTCAAGGTCCTCGGGCATGAGATGGTCGGATTCCGCGAACGGTCCTTCCGGCCGCTGCGCAAGGAGATCGGCTTCGTCTTCCAGGATCCCGCGGCGTCGTTCAACCCGCAGCTCACGGTCGGCGAATGCGTCGCGGAACCGCTCGTCGTGCACCTCAGCCTGCAGCCGGCCCAGCTTCGCCGGCGCGTCGGCGAGCTGCTCGAGTCCGTGCAGCTCCCGGCGTCCTACGCGTCGAGGTACCCGCACGAGCTCTCGGGCGGCCAGCGCCAGCGAGCGTCGCTCGCCCGCGCGCTCGCGCTCGAGCCGCGGCTCCTGGTCGCCGACGAGCCGACCTCGGCACTCGACGTCTCGGTCCAGGCCAAGGTGCTCGAGCTGTTCCGCGAGATCCAGGCGGAGCTCGGCTTCGCCGCCCTGTTCATCAGCCACGATCTCGCAGTCGTGGACCAACTGAGCCACTGGGTGGGGGTGCTGTACAAGGGGCGGCTCGTCGAGCAGGGCATCAGCAGCCGTGTCATGAACGATCCTCAGGACGCCTACACGAAGCGGCTCATCGCATCGCTTCCGGTACCCGATCCGGTCGAGCAGGCAGAACGCCGAGAGGCCCATCGGGCGCTCCTCGGCGGCTGAGCCTCGGCGGCACGCCAGCGGGCGGACGACGACGGCGGGCGGCTCCCGCCGTCGTCGTCCGCGCGGGCCCGCTCGGCAACCTAGACTTGCAGCATGACCGAGCAGCCCCGTGATGACGCCCGCCCTGAGTCGGCCGAGGCCGAAGAGGACTACGACCCGACCGCCAGCTCGCTCAAGGGTTCCGTCGATCCGGCGGTCATGCAGGAGCTGCTCTCCATCCGTTCGAGCATCGACAACTTCGACGCGACACTCGTCTTCCTCCTCGCTGAGCGGTTCAAGGTGACCCAGCGGGTCGGCTGGCTCAAGGCGAAGCATCACCTGCCCCCCGCCGACCCTGACCGCGAGGCGGCGCAGATCGCGCGCCTCCGCCGGCTTGCCGAGGACGCGCAGCTTGATCCTGCCTTCGCGGAGAAGTTCCTCAACTTCATCATCAGCGAGGTCATCCGCCATCACCAGGCGATCTCCCAGGACCACCACGCTCGCCAGAAGCCGGACGCTCCGACGGATGGGCCTGCCGGCGGAGCCGCCTCGGCCGAGCAGGCCTGACGGATGTCCTCGGAGACGGCGGACCAGACCCAGGTCACGGCCACTGCTCTGGGCGAGTGGCCCGGAACGGACCCGGTCGAGGCCGAGAAGGCCATTCGGGGCGAGCTCGGAACCCCGCATCTGCCGTTCGTTCCCGAGCTCCCGGACCGGGGCGTCGGCTCCGACGCCGTGGGACGGACCGCAAGCCTGCTTGTCGACCTCCACGCTGACCTCCAGCCCCACGGCTGGCGGCTCGTCGACCGCCCCGGGCGCGACGCCGCACGCGCCGAGTCGGCGCTCGCAACAGACGTCAACGTCCTCGCCGACATGGTCGGCGCGGAGGAATCGCATGCAGAGGGGCTCCAGGTCCGCATTCTGGGCCCGCTGAGCCTTATGGCAGGCCTGTATCTCCACAGCGGGGAGCGCGCCCTCGTCGATGCCGGGGCCCGCCGCGATATTGCGGACTCGCTGTCGGCGGGTGTCGCGCCGTTCCTCGCCCGTGTCCGCGCCGCCGCGCCGGGTGCGAAGCTCACCGTCCAGGTGGCCGAGCCGGACGCCGCCCAGGTCCTCGCGGGCCTCCTGCCGACCGCGAGCGGGTACCGGACCCTCCGGGCGCTGCCCTCCGCCGAGGCGAGGGCCGCGTGGGCGGGGCTCATAGAGGCCCTGCGCGAGGGCGGGGCCGAGAAGGTCGTCCTCCAGACACCGGCTTGGGAAGCGCCGATCGAGCGCATCCTCGAAGCTGGGGCGGACGGCGTCGCCCTCCCCGCCGAGTCGCTGAGCGTCGCGCAGTGGGAATCCCTCGCGGCTGCCGTGGAGAGTGGAGCGAGCGTCTGGCTCGGGCTGCTGCCGCTCGACGCCCCACACGGGACCACGACCCACGACGTCGCCGAGCGGCTCCTCCGCCCCTGGCGTCAGCTCGGCCTGCCCGAGCGAGCGCTCGGCGCCGTGCGCGTGACTCCCGCGGGCAGCCTCAGGGACGTCTCGCCGGAGCGGGCGACGGCGGTCCTCGCCCGGCTCGTGAAGCTCACCGACGCCGTCAATCAGCTCGCTTTCGGCTGAGCGCTGGCCTTGAGCGCTGGCCTACTCGCCGCGCTGGCCTACTCGCCGCGTTGGCCTACTCGCCGCGCTGGCGCAGGTGCGCCTCCGTGAGCGCGTCCATCTCCTCGTCGCTCAGCTCGTCGAAGCTGCGGGCCTCGCGCCTGTCACTCCGGCTGAAGCGCACGAACATGAGGATGATGATCGGCAGATCGACGATCTCTGCGATGAACCAGAGAAGGTCCCCTGCGAGCTGCTGGTCGCGGATGGGGGAGGGGAACCAGCCCGGCGCGCCTGCCGCCCACTGGGTGACCCCGTCGAGCACGGTCTCGTTGAGCCGGAGCGCGATGCCGGGGACTGCGTCCGCCAGCAGCTCGATGAACACGTAGACGAACTCGAGCATGATGAAGCTCGACGTCCGCTGAAACCCCTCGGCCTCAGTGATCGGGAGCGCGAGCACGAGCCCGAGAAGTGGAATGGCGACACTCAGTGCGGCACTCACGACGGGATCGGCACGGTAGGTGGCCAGGAGGGGCGTCAGGAACGTCCCGAAGAATGCGAGGCCGAGGACCGGCGCGACGAACGCGTTCCCGAGGACCCGCATCGGACGGCTCGCCATGATGGCATCGAGCCGCCGTCGACCTCGATCGCCAAGGGCCGTGCGCGCGAGGCTGAGAGGCCTTCCAAGGCCCGCGAGGGGCGGGATCACGAAGAACAGGAGGGCGAGCTTGAGCGTGAAGGCCCAGCGGAGCTCGCGCCCGTACGCGCCCGTGAACCCGCAGGTGAGGACGAGGTACGCGGCGATGCCGAAGACGTAGAAGCACAGGACGCGCCAGAGGGGCCAGCGTTCACCTCGGCGGTGGGCCGAACGGAGTCCCACGCCGTAGAGCACCGCCGCTGCCAGCGCGAGGGCCACGGCAGCAGGATCGAGCGTGACGGCTGTCAGGAGCGTGGAGACGGGTGGCACTCTGACGATTGTAGGCCACCTCGCTGGGCCTGAACCCAGCATTCGGGGCATGGCCGAGTCCCCGAGCGGGGTGCCCGGACACGGTCGGATCCATGCGGAGACTAGAATAGAACAGCGCGCGGGCGGGCGTGCCTGAACGGGCCGCGGCCGAATGTGCGGGAAAGTGGAAAGCATGAAGGCACGCATTCTGGTTGTAGACGACGACGAGGCCCTCGCCGAGATGATCGGCATCGTGTTGCGCAATGACGGCTTCGAGCCGGTCTTCTGTGCAGACGGGGCAGAGGCCCTCGACGTCTACCGTGCCCAGAAGCCGGACCTGGTGCTGCTCGACCTCATGCTCCCTGGTCTCGACGGCATCGAGGTCTGCCGCCGAATCCGCGCCGAGTCCGACGTGCCGATCGTCATGCTCACCGCCAAGTCGGACACTTCGGATGTCGTGCGCGGGCTCGAGTCAGGCGCAGACGACTACGTGCCGAAACCCTTCAAGCCTGCCGAACTCGTCGCGCGCGTCCGCGCCCGGCTCCGCCCGGGCGAGGCCAAGACCCCCGAAACCCTCCGGATCGGGGACGTCTCGATCGACGTCGCCGGCCACACTGTGCGGCGCGGTGACGCGCCGATCGCGCTCACCCCGCTCGAGTTCGATCTGCTCGTCGCGCTCGCTCGCAAGCCGTGGCAGGTGTTCACGCGCGAGCTCCTCCTCGAGCAGGTGTGGGGCTACCGGCATGCCGCCGACACCCGGCTCGTTAATGTCCATGTGCAGCGTCTGCGCTCGAAGATCGAGCGCGATCCCGAGGCGCCGGAGATCGTCCTGACCGTCCGGGGCGTTGGCTACAAGGCCGGGAGCTAGACCGAGGCAGGAATGGAACAGCAGGAGGACCGCTGGGCACGCGCCCGCGACGTGGCCGGGCGTGTCCAGCGCCGTGGCGCTCTCGCGGCCCGGCGCGCCCGGATCACGGCTGCACGGATGCGCCGAGAAGGCCGCCGGTACCTCCGCCGACTCCTGCGCATTCCCGGCCGCATCCGTTCGGCGTTCATGCGCCGATGGCGCCGCTCCCTGCAGTTCCGGACCGTCCTCATCACGCTCGTCCTCGCGTGTGCCTCGATCTTCGGGGTCGGCATCTACCTCTCCAACCAGATCGCTAACAGCCTTTTCCAGGAACGCCTCACCCAATCCGAGGTCCAGACTCGCCAGAGCGTCACCCAGGTCCAGGAGACGTTCGACGGCGCGCAGGTCACCGACCAGCAGGGCGTGCTCAAGCTAGTCAATGACACGCTCGCGACGCTCGAGGCCCGCGACTCGGGTACGCCCCGCCAGTACGTCTTCCTTGCCGTCCCGAACCAGGACCAGCCGCGCAACCAGTGGGTCGACAGCCGCGCCTCGTACCTCAGGACCGAGAACGACATTCCGCAGTCGCTGCGCGCGGCCGTGGAGGGATCGCAGCAGTCGCAGCAGTTCTGGGAGTCGATCCCCCTCACGGTCGACAACACGGTCCATCCCGCGATCGCGGTGGGCAACAAGGTGACCTTCGGGGGCACCGTCTACGAGCTCTACCTCCTGTACGACATCCAGTCGGCGCAGGAGACGCTCGACGAGATGCAGAACGTCCTGTGGTTCGGCGGCGTCTTCCTCATCCTGCTGATCGGCGCGATCGTCTGGATTGTCACGCGAAGCCTCGTGAGCCCTGTGAGCCATGCGGCTGCTGTGTCCGAGAAGCTCGCTGCCGGGCAGCTCGAGGAGCGCATGGCGGTCGAGGGCGAGGACGAGGTCGCCCGACTCGCCAAGTCCTTCAACCACATGGCGACGAGCCTCCAGGAGCAGATCAACCAGCTCGCCGCACTGTCGCAGATGCAGCAGCGATTCGTCTCGGACGTCTCCCACGAGCTGAGGACTCCGCTCACGACAGTGCGCATGGCGGCAGAGGTGCTCTACGACGCGCGTGGACAGTTCGACCCCGTCAACAAGCGGTCCGCCGAGCTCCTCTACAACCAGGTCGAGCGCTTCCAAGCGCTCCTCAACGATCTCCTCGAAATCTCGAGATTCGACGCGGGAGTCGCGCGCCTCGACGTCGAACCGCAGGACATCGTCACGGTCGTGCGCTCGGTCATCGAGACAGCCGCCCCGATTGCCGTCTCCTGCGGCTCCGAGGTCAGGCTCTACGCGCGGGCCGGGAGCATCGTGGTGGACATGGACGCGCGCCGCATCGAGCGCGTGCTGCGCAACCTCCTCCTGAACGCGCTCGAGCACGGCGAGGGCCGGCCGGTCGAGATCTTCGTCGCGGCGAACGCGGATGCGGTGGGGGTTTCCGTGCGCGACCACGGGATCGGCATGTCGCCGTCTGAAGCCGCGCGGGTCTTCGACCGGTTCTGGCGGGCCGATCCGGCGCGGGCACGCAAGTCCGGGGGGTCCGGCCTCGGACTTTCGATCGCCACAGAAGACGTCAAGCTCCACAACGGCTGGCTCCAGGCTTGGGGACGCAGAGGCGAAGGCTCGTGCTTCCGCCTCACGCTGCCCCTTCACGCCGGTGGCACGATCGTCGAATCGCCGGTAGCCCTCGAGCCGGGCGGCACTCTTCCCCTCGTTCGCGGCGCGACCCGCGAAGTCGTCGTGGGAGCAACGGCGCTGCGCAGTGCGGGCGGGACGCCGTCTGCGGGGGCGGCTTCTGCAGGGGCGGCCACTGTCGCGACGCCCACCGTCGGCGCGCACCATGCCGAAGGGGAACCCGTCTCCGGCGCCCAGCAGAGCGAGACGGCGCCCGTCGCCGGGGCGCCCCGTGCCGAAGTACCCCCGGAATTCGGAGGCAGAACGCCGTGACCGACCTGTCGCCGTCGTCTATCTTCCGGCGCCCCGGGCGCATTGCTCGAGCCCTCCGCTGGGCCGCGCTCGCCCTCGTCGCGCTCCTCACCGTGGCGGGCTGTGCCCAGATCCCCACCGCGGGCGCCGTGGGCACGAGCAACGACGGCGGCTCGGCCGTCGGGAACGCACCCCAGTACATCCCCCCGGGACCCCAGACGGGAGGGTCGCCCCAGTCGATCATCGAAGGCTTCTTCAACGCGGGCTCGGGCTATCAGAACGACTTCACCGTCGCGCGGCAGTTCCTGGCGCCGGCGAACGCTGTCTCATGGAAGCCGAGCCAGCGCACGCTCGTGTACAGGGGCAGCGCGACTGTGGTCCCGGCAGGCCGGCCGAACGCCTACCGCTACGAGCTCGACGTCGCCTACTCCGTCGACCAGGACGGGATCATGACGCAGTACCCGGCAGGGACGAAGCAGTCGATCGACGTCGAGCTCACGCAGGTCGACGGCCAGTGGCGGCTTTCCAAGATCCCGGACGGGACGGCCATCCCCGAGGAGACATTCAAGGTCCTGTACCGCGCCTTCTCGATCTACTTCTTCGATCCGACGTTCGCGATCCTCGTCCCTGATGCCCGCTGGTTCATCGACAATTCCGGCATCGCGAAGTCCCTCGTGAGCGCGCTCATCGCCGGGCCTGCGCCGTATCTCAAGCCCGCGGTCGCGAGTGCGTTCCCCCAGGGAATCCAGCTCGAGCGCGAGTCCGTGCCGATCGTCGGAAACGTAGCCCAGGTCGACCTGACCCCCGAGCTGCGCGACGCGTCGTTCACAGACCGGCAGCGCATGCACAGCCAGCTCGTGCGGACGCTCGCGGCTCTGCCGTCCGTGGGAGACGTCTCCCTGAGGACGAACCAGACCGAGATCGCCATCCAGGATCCCTCGGCGCCCCGGCAGCCGGAACCGCTCGTGGATCCGAAGGTCCCCTCGTGGCAGGTCGGCATCGCGGGCGGCCAGCTCGTTCAGTACGGCTCCAAGCAGGCGTCCAAGATCGACGGCCTTGCCTCGGTCTCGCAGCTCGCCCCTTCGAATCCCGCTGCCGCCTCCTCGGAACATGTCTACGCGTTCCTCGGAGACGAGGGGAAGAACCTGTATTCGATCATCCCGGGGGAGCCGGCCCGGCTCCTGGAGTCAGGCCAGTCCTTGGTGCCGCCTTCGATCGGGCCCGACGACTGGGTGTGGTCCTCCGCGCCGGACCCCGGCGCACCGGGGCAGGTCGTCGCGTTCAAACCGGTCGGCACTGCCCAGAACACCGCCGTGCCGCGCACCAGCGTGTCGGCGCCGTGGCTTGCGGGCCGCACCGTCAAGTCCCTGCGCGTCTCCCGTGACGGCGTACGCGCGCTTGTCCTCTCCGAGGCCGGGGGCCAGACCCTCCTCCAGATTTCGGGCATCGTCCGCGGCCCGGACGGCACCCCGCAGACGCTCACGAACCCCATCACGCTGCCGCTCACTGCGAGGAATCCCGATGTCGCGCTCTGGGTCGACGAGTCGACGGTCATCGTGTCCGAGACCTCGTCCACGGCCCAGGTGGCCCCGGAACTCGTGAGCCTGCAGGGCGGAGAGCCGCGCCAGATCTCGCCGCTGACTGGAATCCAGTCGCTCTCGGCAGGCAACGGCGATACCGCGATCTACGCGATGACGCCGGACGGCATCTATCTCCTCGTCCGCACCTCCTGGACGGAGCAGGGCAAGGGGGCCACTCAACTCGCGTTCGCGGGCTGAGGCATCCTCGTTTCGCCCTCGGGGGCTGGGGCTTCCTCGTTTCGCCCCTCGGGGGCTGGGGCTTCCATCTCCCCTCGCCGGCAGCCCGCCGCAACTGCCCGCATCGATTGCCCCTCACGGCGGCCGTCAGGGCGTGTCGTCCACATGCATGCAGTCGGGCCTCGAGTCCAGCATCCGGTCGCGGAAGCGTGAGGAGATGACGAACCCATCGCGTCACGTTGCTCCCGTGACCGGCGTCCTCCGCCGGTCTGTGACGATCGCAGCCCAAATAGGTGCCGCCCTCCTCTCGCTTGTGGTCCCCGTGGAGTGCGCGTCCTGCTCCGCCCCGGAGAGCGTGCTCTGCTCTGCCTGCGCTCGGAGGCTGCGCCGGGCGACGACGGTCCCCGCCCGGTGCGAAGCCCTTGCGCCGGGGCTTCTCGAGTACGACGGCCGCGTCCTCGTCGCTGCGGTCGCCGCAGGGCTGTACCGCGGCGAACTCGCTCAGGCCCTGCTCGCCTACAAGCGCCACGGGGCCCCGGGCCTCCGAGCCGAACTTGCGGCGGCCCTTGGCCGTGCTCTGCGTGGCGCTCTGCACGAATCCCGCCAGAGTCCCGCGATCTGGCTCGTGCCGGTGCCCACGACCACGGCCGCCTATCTGCGCAGGGGTTTCGACCCCGTCCACGACCTTCTTCGGTGGCTCTCCCACCACAGTCTGCTGCCACCGACGGCGCGGTGCGTCCGCGTTCTCCGGCGCCGGCCTGCTGGCATCGTGACAACCGTCCGTCAGCTGGCGGCGTCTGTTGCCTCGGGGGCACGGGGAGGTCAGAAGGGGCTCGGTCGCCGAGACAGGAGGGCTCGCCTCTCGGGCAGTCTTCGAGCCCAAACGCCTCGGCGGGCGCTTCGTGGAGTAGATGGCTCCCTGGCGGGGCGACACATCGTCATCGTCGACGACGTGCTGACGACCGGCGCCACACTCCGCGAGGCGGCTCGGGCCTTGGAAGACAATGGCGCCGTCGTGATTGGCGCGGTTGTCCTCGCTGTCGTTCCAAAAGCAGGCGCAAGAACCGACGCTTTGACGCTTGCAGCGGACACGAAGTGAATTTCAGGGCAAGAAGGGGTGTGCAATCGGTGACGATCAACTAACGTCGATAACAGGTTCCAGGCTGAGGGGAACCTCTCGATAGCGGCTCAAGAAAGGGGCTCGACTGTCAAGCAGCGGCCCCCAAGAGCCCCATCGGGCTGACCGAGTAGTCTTCTGGAGGGCACCATGGAGTTCAAGATCAGTGGGCGCAACCTGACTGTGTCGGACCGGTTCCGCGAGTACGCCACCGAGAAGCTCGAGAAGATCGAGAATCTGGCAGACAAGGTCCAGCGCGTCGATGCCAAGTGCTCGAAGCAGACCAGTGCTCGATCAGGGGGCGACCAGCTAACCGTCGAACTCACGGTGACGGGGCGCGGTCCCGTGATCCGAGCGGAGGCGACAGCCCCGGACAAGTTTGCGGCCTTTGATCTTGCGTATGGAAAGCTCCTTGAACGTTTAAGGCGGGTGAAGGACAGGCGCAAGGTCCACCACGGCAAGCACACACCGGTTGCGGTGAAGACGGCCACGGCGTCCCTCCCGGTAGTGAGCGGCAGCACGCCGATCTATGCCGATGCACCCCTCGAGGCCCAGGATTCTCAGGCCGAGCATGACGGCACCTCGCCCTACGAGGTCGAGAACGACATTCCTGCCGGTGACTCTCCAGTCCTCATCCGCCGTAAGGTCTTCCCCGCGGCGACTCTGACCCTCGACGACGCCGTTGACAACATGGAGCTCGTCGGCCACGATTTCTACCTCTTCATCGACGCCGAGACCAACACGCCTTCGGTCGTGTACCGTCGTCGCGGGTGGACGTACGGCGTGATCAGCCTCGATCAGGCGTGCGAGCCGGGCAAGGCAGCGGTAGAAGACCGCATCCTTGCCTACCGCTCGGACGACGAAGGAGCCGTCGTCCACTGACGGCACGGGAGGAGAGCTGGTGGGCGCTGCCCTGAGCCTTTCGCAGGCCCGACGCGTCGCCCTCTCGGCACAAGGACTCATAGGAGCACGGCCCAAGGCCCCCGTGACAACGCGGGCCTTGGGCCGTATCTTCGACAAGCTCCAGTTGGTGCAGATCGATTCGGTCAACGTCCTCGTCCGCAGCCACTATCTGCCGTTCTTCTCTCGGCTCGGCCCCTACGACAGGGAGAGCCTCGACCGCATGTCCTCGCGCAGCCCCCGTCGGATGGTGGAGTACTGGGCACACGAGGCGAGCTTCATCAAGCCAGAGCACTTCGAGGCCCTCCGGCTTTGGCAGAAGCGTGACTGGGTCGGTGCCTCGAGCCTTGCGCCTGAAGTGCGGGACGACCTGACAGAGCGGATCCTGGCCGTGCTGGCGTCGAGCCGCCCTCTCACCGCGGCACAGCTCACGGAGCGTCTCGGGCACGTCGAGGAGCGGCGCACCGATCAGTGGGGCTGGAATTGGAACGCCGTCAAGCGAGTTGTCAGCCATCTCTTCGAGCAGGGCATCGTGAGCTCGGCGGGACGGACGGCGTCGTTCGAGCGACGCTACACGCTCACGGCGGCGGTGCTGCCCGCCGCCTATCTGACGCCCGCCACTCTGGAGCCCCTGACTCTTGCACCCGCCGCGTTGAGCGGCCGGCCGCTGACTGCAACCGGCGCGGGCCTCGGCGCGAACGAGCTCGATCGGGACGAGGCGGCACTCATCCTCACCCGTGCGGCGCTCCGCGCCCACGGAATCGGGACGGTCCGATGCTTCTCGGACTACTTCCGTCTTCCCGTGAAAGCGACGGAAGCGGCGCTCGCGGAGCTCGTGCGTGCCGGCGAGGCGGAACGGGTCGAAGTCCGCGGCTGGGGCCCTGACCTCTACAAGGACGCAGCGGCGGGCATCCCGAGGTCCGCGGGAGGGCGGGCGCTGCTGAGCCCGTTCGATTCCCTCGTGTTCGAGCGGCGGCGGCTCGAGAAGCTCTACGGCTTTCACTACAGGATCGAGATCTACACGCCTGCGGAGCGTCGGCGATACGGCTACTACGTGCTGCCGTTCCTGTTCGGCGAGACGATGGCGGCCAGAGTCGATCTCAAGGCGGACCGCACAAGAGGAGTCCTGCTCGTGCATGCCGTGCACGGCGAGGCAGACGCTCCGCCGGGGACCGCCGTCGAACTCGCGCAGGAGCTGCGCCTCCTCGCCGACTGGCTCCAGCTCGAGGACATCGTGGTTGCCGACGAAGGAAGCCTCGCCGCGCCGGTGGCTCACGCACTCGGGAACCCGGATACGCGGCGACTCGTGTCTCCCGTAGACTGAAAGCCGCCCGCAGTACACGGCATTGCGGGCTCACGCCATTGACAAGGGAGCGAAAGCCACGTGGCAAACCTTCTCGAGAAACTCCTCCGGACCGGTGACCGCCGGATCCTGAAGCAGCTTAGCGTCTACGTCGACGCGACCAATGCGCTCGAGGAAGAGTTCAAGGGATTCACGGACGCGGAGCTCCGTGAAGAGACCGACCGGCTCAAGGCACGCTACAACGACGGCGAGAAGCTCGACGACCTCATCCCCGAGGCCTTCGCTGCGGTGCGCGAGGCGGCGGGCCGCACCCTGGGCATGCGCCACTTCGACGTCCAGCTCATGGGCGGTGCCGCCCTGCACCTCGGGAACATCGCCGAGATGAAGACCGGTGAAGGCAAGACGCTCGTGGCCACCGCGCCGGCGTATCTCAATGCGCTCACGGGCAAGGGCGTCCACGTCGTCACGGTCAACGACTACCTCGCCGAGTACCAGTCCGAGCTCATGGGGCGCGTATACCGCTTCCTCGGCGTCTCCAGCGGCTGCATCCTGGCGAACATGGACCCGGCAGCGCGCCGGAAGCAGTACGAAGCAGATATCACGTACGGCACGAACAACGAGTTCGGCTTCGACTACCTGCGCGACAACATGGCGTGGGACAAGAATGAGCTCGTCCAGCGCGGCCATCACTTCGCCATCGTCGACGAGGTTGACTCGATCCTCATCGACGAGGCGCGCACCCCGCTCATCATCTCCGGACCCGCGCAGGGCGATGCGAACCGCTGGTACTCGGAGTTCGCGAAGATCGCGCTGCGCCTCGGCGAGGGCGACTACGAGGTAGACGAGAAGAAGCGTACGGTCGGCGTCCTCGAGCCCGGCATCGAGAAGGTCGAAGACTATCTCGGCATCCACAACCTCTACGAGTCGGCCAACACGCCGCTCATCGGCTTCCTCAACAACGCCATCAAGGCGAAGGAACTGTTCAAGCGGGACAAGGACTACGTCGTGCTCGACGGCGAGGTTCTCATCGTCGATGAGCACACCGGCCGTATCCTTCCCGGGCGCCGGTACAACGAGGGCATGCACCAGGCGATCGAGGCCAAGGAAGGCGTCGAGATCAAGGCCGAGAACCAGACTCTCGCAACGATCACCCTGCAGAACTACTTCCGCCTCTACGAGAAGCTCTCGGGTATGACGGGTACGGCCGAGACCGAGGCCGCCGAGTTCATGAGCACGTACAAGCTCGGTGTGGTGCCGATTCCGACGAACAAGCCGATGGCCCGCGTAGACCAGCCCGACCTCGTGTACAAGAACGAGGTGGTCAAGTTCGACGCAGTCGTCAAGGACATCTCACGCCGCAATGCCAAGGGCCAGCCCGTCCTCGTGGGCACGACGAGCGTCGAGAAGAGCGAGTACCTCTCGCAGGCCCTCGCGAAGGCGGGCGTCCGCCACGAGGTGCTCAACGCGAAGAACCACGCGCGTGAAGCGGCGATCGTCGCCCAAGCGGGCCGCAAGGGGGCCGTGACGGTTGCGACCAACATGGCTGGCCGCGGCACCGACATCATGCTCGGCGGCAACGCCGAGTTCATGGCTGTAGCAGAGCTCGCCTCCCGCGGACTCGATCCCGAGGAGGATTCGGAGGCCTACGAGACCGCTTGGCCCGGGGCCCTCAAGGAGGCACAGAAGGCCGTCAAGGAGGAGCACGACGAAGTCCTCGAGCTTGGCGGACTCTACGTGCTGGGCACTGAGCGGCACGAGTCCCGACGCATCGACAACCAGCTCCGCGGCCGATCCGGCCGTCAGGGCGACCCGGGCGAGTCCCGCTTCTACCTCTCGCTCACCGACGACCTCATGCGCCTGTTCGGCACGGGAGGCGCGGAACGTCTCATGGCGAGCAGCCTGCCGGATGAGACTCCGCTGGAATCCAAGCTCGTGTCCCGAGCCATCCAGTCGGCCCAGGGGCAGGTGGAGGGCCGAAATGCTGAGCAGCGCAAGAACGTGCTCAAGTACGACGACGTCCTCAACCGCCAGCGCGAGGCGATCTACGGCGACCGCCGCCGAATCCTCGAGGGTGACGATCTGCACGAGAAGGTCCAGTTCTTCATCGAGGACACGCTCACGGCCATGATCGAAGCTGCGACTGCCGAGGGCAACGGCGACGATTGGGACTTCCATGGTTTGTGGAACAACCTGCGCACCCTCTTCCCCGTGACAATCACGCCTCAGGACATCATCGAGGAGGCCGGCGGGAAAGCGCGGGTGACCGTCGAGATGCTGAAGGAGGAGATCCTTTCCGACGCGAAGCTGGTCTATCAGCGGCGCGAGGAGGAGATCGGCTCCGACAACATGCGCGAACTCGAGCGGCGCGTTGTCCTGTCCGTCATCGGCCGGAAGTGGCAGGAGCACCTCTACGAGATGGACTACCTCAAGGAGGGAATCGGCCTGCGCGCTATGGCCCAGCGCGATCCGCTCGTCGAGTACCAGCGCGAGGGCTTCGCAATGTTCCAGACAATGATGGAAGGCATCCGCGAGGAGTCCGTCAGCTTCCTCTACAACCTCGAGGTGCAGGCCGCTGAGGTTGCGGCCGAGAGCGCGTCCGCGCAGACGCCGGGGATCGAGGCGCCCGAACGTCCTGCTCAGCTCCAGTACACTGCTCCCGCAGAGGATGGTTCCACTGAGACGCACGTCGAGCAGGCGCGCTCGGCGAAGTCTGCGCAGAACGGTTCTCGTGGTAAGAGGAGCGGTGCGACGGGGCCTGGCTCGGGCCAGCAGGGGCCGCGGCGGGCGAAGAACCGCAAGCGCTGACTCAGCCGATTTCGAGCGCGGTGACCCTCCACCCGCGACCACTGCCCCTGCGCTCGAGCCGCAGGGCGATCGCGCGGCTGCGCAACCGGTCCGAGACGACAGCGGACGCTTCGTAGATTCCGGGGGCGACGAGACTCGCCCGGGCCGAGGTCACGATCGAGGCGCGGTGTGCCTTCGCGGCCCGCGATTGCGGTGGCGCTACATCCGCGCGCCCGAGATTGGCCCGCAGCTGTAGCCTCGCGAGCAGATCACGCGGCAGCCACGGCGCAAGTTGCTGGACAGGCCGCTGTCCAGCCAGGACTTCTAGCGCCGCACTCGTGATGCGCGCCGCGAGCTGCTCGACGGAGTGTCTTTCGGCACTGGGGCTGACGGCATCGGCGCTCATCGCGATTCCTTCGTCGCTGGTCGGAGTCCGATGCGGAGCATGGCTCGACTCACAGGTTCGGCGGGACAAGCAGCTGCCCCGGACGGAGGATGTCCGGGTCGTCGCCGATCACGCCGCGGTTCCTCTCGAACCACTTTGGCCACATGTCGGCTACTTCGAGGGCGTGGGCCTCGGGGCCGAGATGACGGGCTGCGATGCTCCAGAGCGAATCGCCAGGGCGCACTTCCACTGCCGAGGGCTGCGGCATCGTCCTGAGTTCGGGACGCGCCAGAGGTCCGGGGGAGGGCGGCTCCTTCGGGGGCGTCCAGGCTTCGGTCTGAAGGCCCTGGCCAACCGGAGTGCCCGAGCCAACCTGAAGGCCCTGGCCAATCTGAACGCCGTGGCCAACCTCGGGCGGAGCGGTGGCGGAGGCGTCTAGGGGCACGCTAGAGGGCGCGGGGGGAACCGCAGCGGCATCGGGGGGAACGGCAGCGGCATCGGGGGGAACGGCAGCGGCATCGGGGGGAACGGCAGCGGCATCGGGGGTCACGGGGGCGGCCTGGAATGGAGCGGTGGTCTGCCAGGTGGGGTCGAACGGCGGTTCATCTGCGTGCGCCACAGGACCCACGGCAAGCGTCGCTCCGAGAACGGCCAAGGCGAGTCGCCGCATGAACGGGGGAGCCGCTGCGCCGGCCCACCGGGCCGCGCTCTGCCGCCCGGCCGCATGGAGCATGGCGGCCGCGATCGCGCAGGTCATGGCCAACAGCCACCAGACCACAATCGTCAGGCCCACGACGCTTGCGCCGAGTCCCAGCTGCGCCTCTGCGCTCGAAGTGCTTCCGCTCGCGGCGATCGCAGGCCCAGAGGCTGCGAGGATGCATCCTGCCGCGAGGCCGAGTGCCGCTACGATGGCGTCGCCCTGAGGTCGCCCTGCTGCTGACTTCATCTGTCCCCCTACTTCGGTTTTCTTCGGCTGGGCCGGGTCCCTCGACACACGACGTTGATCCTGTTTGATCACGTTTGCCCGTGTTTGCGACAGTGTGACCCGTTTTGACAAGCAGTGTCTACCGGAATCTCATCGGCGATTGCTCCGAGTGCGAGAGCTGCCTAGGGTGGGGCCATGCGCTGGGGGGCCCTCTTCGATGATGGAAGCACAAGTAGCGGCCGCCGAAAGGGCGGATTTCGAGTCAGGCGTGAATGAGCTGGTCCGAGCCGAGCAGGGGGCTGTCGCTCTTGTGGACCGACTCAGAGCACAGTCTGTGCCGCTCGAATTCGTCGTTCGTGGCGGCCTTCGGTTCCGAGGCCGCATCGTTGAACTGGCCGAGGAGTGGTGCATTGTCGAGGTCGCTCCTCGCAGCGTTCTCCTGCCCCTGAGTCACGTCGCCGCGATCACGGGGGTCGGCCGGGAAGCGATGGGGGAACCCTCCGCGGTTCGGCGTTCGCTCAGTATTCGCACCGCATTGCGTGCACTCGCCCGCGATCGTGCTCGCGTGGTCTGCCACTGCGAGGCTGCAGTCGGTGAGCCCGTCGCGGCGACCGGGACGATCGACGTGGTGGGGCGTGACTATCTCGAGCTTGTGGATCGTGGAGAAAACACGCCACTTCGCGGCAGGCGACGCAGCACGCTTGTCCCGTTAGGCTCGCTCGTTGCAGTCGTTTCCCAGGCGTAGGCAGCATCGGAAGCGACCGTCGTCGAATCAGGAGTGGGTGGGCCGAGACGCGTGCTGTTCGGCGACCATCCGCTCTGTCTTGGCGTAGCTCTCTTGGATGTACTCCTCGAGCTTGACCTCTTCGACGCGCCACTGGCCGCGGCCACCGACTTGGATCGCCTTGAGTTCGCCGCTGCGGACGAGGGCGTAGGCCTGGGCAGTGCTGATCTGCAGCTGCTCGCAGACGTCCGCGAGGGTGAGGAACCTAGGCATGCTCCTATCCTGCCAGCAGATGGGTAAGTTTGAGCGATATGCCCTTCATTTGGCGCGATTTGACCCCTCGTGTTCGCAATCGGGCTCCTTCAGTCAAGGATGGACTGGGGCGGCCGCGGGGGCGGCCGCAAGAGCTTGACCTCTGGGGGAGCGTGCATGGGCGCAGTCGGGATACAGCCAGGACTTCGGCTCCGGAGGCCGTCATGGAAGGACCCGAGGCTTCTTGTGGGCATCCTTCTGGTCTTGGCTTCAGTGGCCGGGGTGGTGGGGCTCGTGCGGTCGGCTGAGACGAGCATCGTGGTCTACGCGGCGAAGGACGATATTCCCGTCGGGCAGGCCGTGGGCCCGGACCAGCTCGTTACCGTCGAGGTGAGGCTCGGTGCCATGGCCGATCGTTACGTCACTGAGGGAAACATCCCCGGCGGCCGCGTGGCGGTGCAGCGGGTGTCGAAAGGCGATCTCGTGCCCGCCTCGAGTCTGGGTGCGGCCGATGCCCTCGGCCGTAGTCCGATTGCCATCGTCCTGCAGGAGCCTCTTCCCGCGGAGGCCGTACCGGGCAGGCGGGCAGACATCTGGGTTGCACCCCCGGACGGGCGAAATGGCTTTGCAGAACCGAAACTGCTCATTTCAGCGGCCGAGATCGCCCACGTGCAGGCAGCAGCGTCAGGTCTCGGCAGTCCCCGCGAAACCGTCGTCCACGTGCTAGTCGATCCGGACAGGCTGCCGCAGCTGCTCGGCGCGCAGGCCAACAAGGCGAGGGTGTCTGTCGTCTAGAATCCCTCAGGACGCCCCCGGTGAGGCTCTCCGTCGTCGTCATCGGGCCGGACTCCAGCGAGATCGGTGAGCGGCTTGGCCAGACGAACGGCTCCGTCACAGTCGTGCGGGAGTGTGAAGAGCTCGCGGAGCTGATCGCTGCCTGTCAGAGCGGGTTGGCTCGCGTCGCCGTCGTCGCCGGCGGCACGGCCGACATCACGATGACGCTGGTCGACCGGCTCCTCGCGGTGGGGGTGGGGCTTGTGGGATTGTCGGACGACGACGGCGAAAGGCGTCGCCTTGAGACGCTGGGAGCCATGACTGCCCCTGTACGGGTGCCCCGCGATCAGTTCGAGCGACTCATCGCCGGCGCGGCCGACCATGCCGTTCGGCTGGCGGCCTCTGATGCGGCGTCGGCCGCATCGTTCTCCTTCGCAGGTTCTCACCCCGGAGCACCTGCCGTCGGCGCTGGCCCTCTCGAGGAGCCGACCGTTGCAGCGGCAGGTGGAACCACGGGCGAAGACGAGGGCGAGGTGGGGCGGGCGAGACTCATCGCGTTCTGGGGCCCCATCGGCTCCCCGGGCCGTACGACGGTTGCTGTGAACGCCGCGGCCGAGCTGGCAGCCCGCGGTCGGAAGGTCATTCTTGTGGATGCCGACACTTACGGGCCAAGCATCGCTGCCCATCTCGGGCTGCTCGAGGAATCTGCAGGGCTCGCGCAGGCATGTCGGCTCGCCGACCAAGGCCAGCTCGACGAGTCGGCGCTGAAACGGCTCGCCGTTCCCATCGTCACGCACGCCCGCGAGCCCGCAGCCACGCCGGCCGGCGAACTGCGTGTTCTCACAGGCATCACGAGAGCCGACCGTTGGAATGAGCTCAGGGCTGCTTCGCTCGCGGCCGTCCTCGGGGCCGCGCGCCAGGCTGCGGACGAAGTCGTGGTGGACGCCGGTTTCTGCCTCGAAGCCGATGAGGAGCTCTCGTTCGACACGATGGCCCCCCGGCGCAATGCGGCCACGCTCCGCGTTCTGGAGGTCGCGGACCGCATCGTGGCGGTCGGCGCAGCTGACACGGTGGGGATGCCGCGCCTTGTGCGGTCGCTGGACGAACTGGCCGCCGCGGTGCCGACCGCGTCACCTGACATTGTGTTCAACAGGGTGAGGAGGAGCGCCCTCGGGCGGTTTCCCGACCGAGCCCTCCGCGACGCATGGGAGCGGTTCGGGCCGGCACGGCCGATCGTCGGGCTCATTCCTTTCGACGATGAGACAGTGGGCGCGGCACTTCTCGCGGGGCAGACGCTGCTCGAAACTGCGCCTCGGAGCGAAGCGCGACGGGCGATAGCGGAAATCGTCTGTTCTTCTGAACAGCGAAAACGGAAATCCGCTGTGGCAAGTGCTAGGGCAGGTGGCCGGAGACCGCGCTAGGCTCAGGGCAGCGCGTTGCAACGCGGCAGCGCGAAATCCGTTCCTCTGGAGGCGATTCCCACCGTGTCGACCGGAACTGCACAGCAGACACCGTTCCCCACCGCCGAGCAGGAGGCCCGCTTTCTGGCGGACTACTACGAGCATCTCGCCGAAGAGGACAGACAGTCCTATCCGGCAGCCACTCTGGCTCAGCGCGCACGTCATCATCGTTCCTTCGCGGAGGAACGGCACCCGGGCACCGCGAAGGTCGAAGTGGTCGACGAGGGCGGACGGAGTGTTGTCTACATCGTGACGGATGACATGCCGTTCCTCGTGGACTCGGTGAGCGCCGAACTCGTGCGGGAACGCTGTGCCATCCATCTCGTCGTCCACCCCATGTTCGTTGTGACCCGTCGGCGCGATGGCGGATCGATCGTAGACGTGCAGCGCGTCCCCGCGCAGTGGGGCCTCACGAGCGGCGACACGGCTGCGCTCCCCAAACTCAGCCGTTTGGTGGCCGACGCCGACCTCGCGACACACATGGAGTCGTGGATCGCCATTGAGATCGACCGCGTTCCGGCTGGCCGCAAGGCTGAGCTCACGGAGGGACTGCTCCGCGTCCTGGGCGATGTGCGCGCTGCCGTCGACGACTGGCAGGCAATGCGCTCGAAGGCCCTCGAGATTGCGGCCGGCCTCGACAATGTAGTCGGCAGTGAGGACATCCCTGACCTCAAGCCGACGCAGGAACTTCTGCAGTGGCTAGAGGCGGGGAACTTCACATTCCTCGGCTACCGCGAATACGACCTCAAGAACGAGAACGGCGAGGACGTCCTCGAGCTTGTTGACGGCAGCGGCCTTGGCCTCCTTCGGGGCGATGGTGCCCACGCCCTTCAGCACCTCACCGCAGAAGGCCAGGCGCACGCACGTGAGCGGCGGGCTCTCGTGATCACGAAGGCGAATTCCCGCAGCACGGTGCACCGTCCTTCATATCTCGACTACATCGGCGTCAAGCGCTTCGATGCTCAGGGCAGGGTCGACGGCGAACGGCGCTTCATCGGCCTCTTCGCGTCGTCGGCCTACACGCAGTCCGCTCGCAGCGTGCCGATTGTCAAGGACAAGATCGACGCCGTCATGCGTCGTTCAGGGTTCCCCGCAGATTCCCACTCGGGCAAAGACCTGCTCGCTATCCTCGAGACCTATCCGCGTGACGAACTGTTCCAGATGGATGCAGACCTTCTGTTCGAGACGGTCAACCGGATCCAGCTTCTTCAGGAAAGGCGCCGGACTCGGCTCTTCCTCCGCCCCGACTTCTACGGGCGGTTCATGAACGCGGTCGTCTACCTTCCGAAGGACCGCTACAACACCGCGGTGCGGCGCCGGATCGAGGTGGAGCTCGAGCGCGAGTTCCACTCCGACCAGATCGACTACGACGCCCACCTCAGCGACTCTGCACTGGCCCGCCTCTACTTCCGTATCCGTCTTCCCAAGAGCGGGGACGTTGTGGCTGTTGATTCGAGTGCGCTCGAGCAGCGGCTCGTCACTGCAACGCGCTCCTGGGCCGAGGGGATCGCACAAGCTCTGCACGAGAACCGGCCACTCGAGGAGGCCGAGCACCTCGCCGCTGTCTGGCAGGACGCGTTCCCTGCTTCGTACCGGGTGGACTACAGCATCGAGGACGCCCTCGAAGACATCGAGCGGTTCGAAGCGTATGCCGAAGAGCGGGCCGCGGCGGAGAAGGAGGAGGGCGAGGAAGTCGCGGAGCGGCCCTCCGTCCGCGTCTACGTCCCCGACGGGGTCGGGGCCGAGCTTGAGGAAGACGCACGGGTGAAGCTCTACCTCCTCGAGCCGAAGAGCCTCAGCCAGATCCTGCCGTTCTTCCACAATCTCGGACTGGAGGTTCTCGACGAGAAGCCGTTCGAGATCGAGACCGCCGATGCCCGCGACTTCTTCCTGTACGACCTCGGGCTGAAGTATCCGGCCGGCATTGATCCGCTCGCCACCGGCGAGCTCCTCGCCGACTCCTTCAGCTCCGCGCTTTCGGGGGAGACCGAGTCAGACTCCCTGGACCGACTCGTGCTGCGCGAAGGAATGCGTTCGAGGCAGGTCGTCATCCTGCGCAGCTACGCGAAGTACATGCGCCAGATGGGGAACACGAACTCGCTCGGGTTCATCTCCGACACGCTCCTCGCGAACCCCGACGTGACGCGGCGGCTCATCGCGCTGTTCGAGGCCCGGTTCGACCCGAACCTCAGCGCGGAAGCTCGTGCGGCCTCCATTGAGCGGGTCCGATCCGAGCTCGCCGAGGCACTCGACCAGGTGCCCACGCTGGACGCGGATCGCCTTCTTCGCACTTTCATCAACCTCATCGAGGCGTCGCTGAGGACCAACTACTATCTCGGCAAGTCCTACCTGAGCATCAAACTGCGTCCCTCCGAGGTCGAGGGCCTGCCGTCGCCGAAGCCGATGTTCGAGATCTGGGTCTACTCGCCCCGCGTCGAAGGCGTCCACCTCCGCTTCGGCAAGGTGGCGCGCGGAGGGCTCCGTTGGTCCGACCGTCGCGAGGACTTCCGGACCGAGATCTTGGGACTGGTCAAGGCACAGGTGGTCAAGAACGCCGTCATCGTCCCGACGGGTGCCAAGGGGGGCTTCTTCGCAAAGCGGCTCCCAAACCCCTCCCTCGACCGCGCAGCATGGCTCGCCGAGGGCATCGAGAGCTACAAGACCTTCATCCGCGGCCTCCTCGACCTCACCGACAACCGCGTGTCGACGCCGGAGGAAGGCGAAAGCGTCGTCGCTCCGTCGGGCATCGTCCGTCACGACGACGACGATCCGTACCTTGTGGTCGCGGCAGACAAGGGCACAGCGAGCTTCTCAGATATCGCGAACGGGATTTCGGCGGAGTACGGCTTCTGGCTCGGCGATGCGTTCGCATCGGGCGGCTCTGTCGGCTACGACCACAAGGCGATGGGAATCACGGCCCGTGGCGCCTGGGAGTCGGTCAAGCGGCACTTCAGCGAGCTCGATGTCGACACGCAGAACGAGGACTTCACAGTCGTAGGCGTTGGAGACATGTCGGGTGACGTATTCGGCAACGGGACGCTGCTATCGGAGCACATCCGGTTGGTCGCGGCGTTCGACCACCGCCATCTGTTCCTCGATCCGAACCCGGACCCGGCGAGCTCCTTTGCGGAAAGGGAGCGGCTCTTCAAGCTTCCCCGCTCGTCCTGGGACGACTACAACAAGGAGCTCATCAGCGCCGGCGGCGGGGTCTACCCGCGCACCGCCAAGTGGGTTCCGGTCTCGGAAGAGGTCAGAGCGGCGCTCGGCCTCCCCGAGGGAACCAAACAGCTGAGCGTGAATGAGCTACTGCGGGCCATCCTCCTCGCGCCAGTCGACCTGCTCTACAACGGCGGAATCGGCACGTACGTCAAGGCGAGCACGGAGACCAACGCCCAGGTCGGGGACAAGGCCAACGACGCCATCCGCGTTGACGGGCGCGATCTTCGGGTCAAGGTTGTCGGCGAAGGCGGGAACCTCGGCTTCACCCAGCGCGGGCGCATCGAGGCTGCGCTCCAGGGCGTCATTCTCAACACGGACGCGATCGACAACTCGGCAGGGGTCGACTGTTCCGACCACGAGGTGAACATCAAGATCTTCGTTGACCGGATGGTCGCAGCCGGGAAGCTTCCCGCCGACGAACGGGCGGAATTCCTCGCCTCGATGACGGACGAAGTCGCCCATCTCGTCCTCCGCGACAACATCGACCAGAACATCCTGCTCGTCACCGACCGTTCACTGGTCGGGCCTTTGAGCCCGGCGCTCGAGCGGTTGACGGATTGGCTCGAGGTGCATGCGGATCTCAACCGTGAGCTCGAGGCCCTGCCGACGACGGCGGAGCTTCACCGCCGCCTGGAGCAGGGGCAGGGGCTCACTTCCCCCGAGCTCTCCGTGCTTGCCGCCTACGCGAAGATCGAACTCACCGAGTCGCTGAGGGAAAGCGACCTCGCGGACGATCCCTGGTTCGCGTCCACCCTCCGCAACTACTTCCCGTCGGAGCTGCGCGAACGCTTCGGCGCTGATCTCGACCTCCACCCGCTGCGGCGCGAGATCATCGCCACGATCGTCGCGAACGACATGATCAACATGGGTGGCATCACCTTCGCGTTCCGGGCGATCGAGGAGACCAGCGCGACGGATGCCACGGTCGCGAAGGCCTTCGTAGCCCTCCGCGAGGTCTACAGGCTCGACGAACTGGTCGAGTCCGTCAACGGGCTCCCGGCGTCGTTCCCGACGGAACACTGGACGACGATCCATCACGACATCCGTCGTCTGCTGGATCGCGCCGTTCGCTGGCTCATCCATCAGGGGACAGGCAACCGCACGATCGGCGAGGTCGTCGAACTCTATGGGCCGACGATGAACGCCCTGCGTTCACGGCTTCTCGAGTTCCTGCGCGGCCAGGACGCCGAACGCGTGAGGGAATGGCTCGAACGGGGCCTCTCCTGGGGCCTCCCGAAGGAATTCGCGCAACGCTGGGCCGAACTGTTCGAGAGCTACGCGCTCCTGGACATCGCTCGGCTGTCGCAGACCTCCTCGGAGAGCGTCGAGGAAATCGCGGGCGTCTACTACACCGTCTTCGACCGGTTCAACGTGGACGCGCTGCTCGAGCGAATCACAGCACTCCCGCGCAAGGACCGCTGGCAGGCGCTCGCACGCGCTGCCCTCCGGGACGACCTCTACAGCACGGTCGCTGACATGACGCGGTCGATCATGGAGGTCTCGCCAGCTGGTGCTTCGCCAGAGGACCGGCTCGCGGCGTGGGAGGCCGAGAACGCGGAATCGCTCGCCCGTGCCGCCACGATGTTCGAAGAGGTCAACGCACTCGAAAGCGACGACATGGCTTCCCTCTCGGTAGCATTGAGGCTGCTCCGGTCGATCGTGCGCCATTAGGTGCCGCGTCGGAGGCCGCGCGGGTGATGGCACCCGCGCGGCTGGCCTCCCTCTCATGACAAGGCGGTAGCGTGGCGCTCTTCACGGACACGATCCGGGAGCAGGCTGACTTCGGTCCAGGCGACGCCGAGTGGCTCCACCTGCTCGTGGGCGACTGGCAGCTCGTGGCCGATTTGGCTTTCGCGGATCTGGCGCTGTGGTTCCCGGATCCGAGCGAGGGCTACACCGCGCTAGCCCACGTCCGTCCCTCGACGACGCACACGGTTTTCCACGAGGATATCGTCGGGGAACGCATCCGTGGCGATCTCCGGCCTCTTGTCGACCGGGCGTGGGCCACCCAGTCGATCGAGCGCAGCCATGAGACGAGCTTCAGTTCGGAGATGGCCCTGCGCGTTGAGGCTGTCCCGTTCGTCCGGAACGGCCGGACCCTCGCCGTCGTCACGTCGCATATGGACCTCTCCAGCTCGCGCATGCCTTCGCGTCTCGAGCTGACGTACCGTCAGTGTGCCTACGACCTCCTTCGAATGGGCACCTTGGGGCTTTGGCCCGACTTCGCGTCGCCCACCGGTTCCCGCAGGGGGGCGCCTCGAGTCGGGGATGGGCTCATCCGCCTCGACGCCGACGGAATCGTCCAATACGCGAGCCCGAATGGGGTTTCGGCCTTCCGCCGCCTCGGCGGCTTCGATTCGCTCGAGGGGCGGTCGCTCGCCGAGCTGACGACCGACCTGCTGAAGGACCGCCGACTTGTGGACGAGACGCTTCCACTCGTCGTGACCGGACGCATGCCGTGGAGGAGTGAGATCGAGTCGCGAGGGGTGAGCCTCTCGCTGCGAGCCATTCCGCTTCGCGACGAGCGAGAGCGCTTCGGAGCTCTCGTTCTATGCCGCGACGTCTCCGAGCTGCGGCGGCGGGAGATGGAGCTCGTCACGAAGGACGCGACCATCCGTGAGATCCACCACCGCGTCAAGAACAACCTGCAGACCGTCGCGGCTCTCCTGCGCATGCAGTCGCGGCGTATGAAGAGCGAGGAAGGCCGCCAAGGCCTCGAGCAGGCGATGCGCCGGGTCGCGACAATCGCCCTGGTCCACGAGACCCTCTCGCAGGGGCTCGCGCAGAACGTCGACTTCGACGAGCTCATCGATCGCCAGTTCCGCCTGTCTGCGGAGGTCGCCACGGGCAACCAGCACGTTTCGACCGAGCGCGAGGGCGAGTTCGGTGGGTTGCCCAGTGACCTCGCCACCCCGCTTGCGCTGGTCATCAACGAGCTCGTCACCAACGCGGTCGAGCACGGCCTGGAGGATCGTTCTGGAACCGTGTGGCTGAGAGCGCAGCGCGGAATCGACGAATCTGGCGAGGAGACGCTGGAAGTCACGGTCGCGGACGACGGCGTGGGCTTGCCTGAGCAGCAGGGTCGCCACGAAGGCCTGGGCCTCCAGATTGTGCGCACGCTCGTCACGAGCGAGCTGGGCGGATCCATCCACTGGAGCCCGCGGTCAGGCGGAGGCACCGAAGTCACCATCATGCTCCACCCCGGCCCTCCCCGCAGCTGAGCTGGTCCTCGAAGGTCAGGTTCCGGGGCGCCGGGCGCCGAACGGCTGCCTTACGCAAGGCCCCGCATTCGGAGGTCCCGCCTTAAACGGAACCGTCCGCCGAGCTAAACGCACGGCGGACGGGGAGGTTTGCCTGTGCCCGAGGTCTCGGGCCCTAGGGATCAGGAGGCGCGGCGAGCCCTCGCGGCGCGCCGTTTGAGGGCTCGGCGCTCGTCTTCGCTCATTCCGCCCCACACGCCTGCATCCTGGCCCGACTCGAGGGCCCACTGGAGGCACGTGTCGATTACCGGGCACCGACGGCAGACGCTCTTGGCCTCCTCGATCTGGAGGAGAGCCGGGCCGGTATTCCCGACAGGGAAGAACAGTTCGGGATCCTTGTCGAGGCATGCAGCACGATCACGCCAGTCCATGGTTTTTGAAGTACTCCGTTCCGGGGGACACCGTCTTTGTGAACTTTTTCACGAGGCGTCTCAAAGCAAAGGGGCCTTTGGGGGCCCCGCGGTCAACTTCAACAAGGTTGTCACGTTAACTGTGCGTAAACAAGGGGGCCGAGGGAGGATTTGGGCCGACAGAGCGAGGGATGCGTCACATCCGATCCTTCTGCCACGACCGCTTGGCGCGGGTTCTCCTCCGCGGCCGGTAGTCTCTGGCTGTGCAGTCTTCCAGCCCCAAGGACCAGCGCCCGTCCAAACCGATCCAGCTGAGGATCCTCGTCGGGCTCGTGCTTCTCGAAGCGCTTGCCCTCCTCATCATCGCTGGCATGTACGTGGTCGAACTCGCTGCGGGGCAGGCTCACGTGTCTCCTGGGGGCGCGATCTTCACGATGCTCCTCCTCATCGTCCTCGGCGCGGGTATCGGGGTTGCGGGAATCCTGCTGTGGCGGGGCTATCGGTGGACGCGTTCGGTCGTCCTGGTCGTCCAGTTGTTTGCCGCAACGATCGGGCTTCCGACGATGTCCGGGGGCTACGTCCTCTACGGGCTCTTGATCCTCGTTCCGGCTGCGGCAGCCCTCTACCTCCTCTTCTCACGCCCTGTCTTCGCCATCACGCAGCGGCCGGTTCACGAGAACCCCCGGGACTGAGCCCGCGCTCGTCACTTCCCCCGGGGCCGACCCAACCGAGCTGCACCTCGGTCTGTTGCCCTCCGACCACCGCGATCGCGCGCCCGGGAACCACTTGTTCCAAGGGTCCCAATCGCACTCCGAATACATCGCCGTCCGCCGGGGAGCGGGGTCCGATCGCGATCCCCGCAGCGGCGGAAAGTGCGGGGAGGGGGAGTGGGGGTCTGTTGAAGGACGACGTGCCATAGCCTGCCGTGGCGATCAGGGAGACGCCCTCTTCAAGGGCCAACCGCATCCCTTCGCTGTCGTGGCGGCCCAACTGGTCGGCGTCGTCGACGAGGAGGATCGGCGCCTGCCCCGAGCGTGCGGACGCGCGCGCATCGTCCCATGCCCGCGGGAGCCTTCCGCTGAACCAGGGACCCGTGCCGGGGTTCATAGCAGGCAGCGCCTCCAAGAAGCACGTCTTCCCTGAACCCCTGTTTCCGAGGACCAACAGGAGTTCGCCTTGCCCGAGCGGAACACATAGCCGATTGCTCCGGTCCCCATGGACTCCGACCGCGAGGACGCGCCGGTGGCCTCCTCCTCGGCGCTGTCGGTCGCTGCTGCCTTCGATCGGTGCCTCCGACACTTGGGCCGCCGTCACGGAGGTTGGAAGGGGCAGAATGCGGAGCCCGGGTCTCTGGGCGGTTTCAGACGCCGGGAACGCGTTCCGCTCGGGCCGTGACGACGTGAAGCACTGGACGAGGACGGGCTCCTCGAAGCTCAGGAGGCCCATGGCTATTCCACGCGCGGGCCCGAAGGAGCCAGCGTGAAGCCGCGGCCATCCGAGGCAGGCGTCATCGGGCGTCCCGTGGGGGAGGAAGAGCCGACATCGGAACTCGCCGAAGACGCGGGCCGCGACCAGGTCTCCGTCGCCGACGACCAGAAGGACGAGCCCGGCGGACCGATGGTTTCGGATGAGCTCGTAGAGCTCACCCTCGGCATTGGAATGGGCGCTGTGCCGCAATGCGGAGACCCACCGGCTCCAACCGGTGACGATCAGGATGATGCTGGGTCGTTCGGGACCCGCCCCCGAATCCGGACCGTCCGAATCTGGACCGCCCTGTCGCACCACGGCTTCTGCGAGCCTTGCGATGACCCGGGCCGCATGCCCAACGTCGTCGAGGCGAACGTAAGCGCCAGTTCGATGATGATGTTCGAGGTGGGCGAGGGAGGCGTCGGCGTCGAGAACGTAAAGGTGTCGTGTCCGCACGCCATCCCGTAGCTGGCAGGCGATGCTTGCGAGAATCGCCCCCGCCGCGGAGGGAGGCCCACCGATGAGGGCCAGATGACCCTGTTCCTCTGGCACCCAGCGCAGCGATGCAAGGCGCTGCTCGTGCGGAAGATCCGCGATGCCGAGCAGTACTCGTCGGGCCGCTGGTCGAGGTGGGGTGGCGTCGTCGGGGAGTGAACCGGGAAGTGGAGCAGCGACCGGCCGCCGCGGAAGTCGGCCGCCCAGGGAAGTCCACGCCTCGCTTGCCGACTGCACGAAGGCTTCTGTCGACAGATACGCCTTCTCACCATGACAGGATCGTGCGGAACCCTCGCGAAGCCAGCCGACGGCGGACTGCAGCTCACTGCGGCTCAGCCGTTGGTCGGGGGCGAGCGCGAGGGCCGCGGTCTGGAATTCCACCGGCTCGCCTCCGCCAAGCGCCAGGTAGCCACGCCCGGGAAGGGCCGGCGGCACGCGGGCGGCGAGGTCGGACCCGATGACGTCCCTCGACTCGGCCGCTCCGTTGACCCGTAGGGCGATCGTGCATCCGACGTTCGCGCGGATGTCGGCCGAAACTGCGCCGTGAGGCCGTTGGGTCGCCATGATGAGATGAATTCCAAGGGATCGGCCGACGCTTGCGAGGCGGAGAAGCTCCCGCAGCGATTCCGGCTCCTCCTCCACGAGGACTCGAAACTCGTCGACGACCACGGCCAACCGCGGCAGCGGTGCGGTCTCGTCCCGGGCCGCGTAGGCGTCGATGTCGTGGCAGCCGACTTCGGCCAGGAGCCGTTCCCGCCATGTGACCTCGGCACGAAGCGAGACGAGGACCCGCCTGAGCCCCCCGCTGAGGTCGGTCACGAGGCCGACGCTGTGGGGGAGGCCCTCGAGCGGAGCGAGGCCCGCGCCTCCCTTGAAGTCGATGAGCAGGAAAGTGAGTTCGTCCGGCGAATGCCGCGCGGCCGCGCCGGCGATCATGGTCCGCAGAAGTTCGGACTTGCCCGCTCCCGTCGTCCCGGCCACAAGAAGGTGTGGGCTGTCGGCGACGAGGTCGACGTTGAGCGGCCCGGATTCGGTGACTCCCAGCGGAATCCAGCAGCCCTTTCCCCGACGGGCGCTCCAGGCTTCGGCCAGTTCTGCCTGAGCAAGGCCCACGAGCAGGTCGAGGCCGCACGAGTCGGGCAGTTTCCCGTTCGATTTGCTGCTGGCGTTCCAGGAGCTCCGCGATCCTGCTTCGCGCGCAGCCCTCTCAAAGGAAGCATGGCCGAGCAGGTCGGGGACGAACTCGGACCGAAGACCGGTGGAGGCCATGAGGCCAGCGAATTCGCCAACCTCGACCACGCGGTCGTGGTGGCTGAGGGCTCCTGCGCCGTCGACGACGCAGGCATCGTGACTCCTCGCTGCCTGCGCGAGAGCAAGCGCGCTCGCGGGCGGAGCGCCTGGCAGAAGGACGGCGACCTCCTGGCTGTCTCCCCGCGTCGGGCCGTGGGCAGACGAGACGACTGCCTCGCCGTCTCTCATGACGTGGGTCCGGGGCAGGTAACGGGCTGCAAGCCGCAGCTCGTCGGAACCTCCCATGAGACGGACCCGGATTCGCTTCGCCCCCGGAAGGAGAGCGAGCTGCAGCAGAAGGAAGCGCACGAGTCCTTCCACTTCGGCCTCCCCTCCCGCCAGCCCGACCGTTCCTGCGACTTCCATGACGAGTGGTGCCCGCGGATGCGGCGGCAGGGGGGATGCCAGAGGAGGCTCAATCCTGATGTCGGGCTGTAGCTGCGCGGTGCCGAGGCGGACCAGGACCGCCTCGTCGTTCGGCAGCGCCGGCTGGCGGTCGGCGGGCCTCGCCCGTGAGGCGAGGCAGAGCTGGGCAGGGTCTGGGGCCGCTGCAACCCTCCGCACCACATCGCGTTCGACGGCGGTGGCCAGCTGCCGTTTGAAAAGGCGCCGCTCCTTGAGCCCCTCGGCGAGGGGGAGTGCCAAGGAGACGAGGGACATCGCGGAGAAGGCAAGGAACATCCATTGGCCGAAGAAGACGGCCAGCCCGAGGCCCACGGCGAGTGGCGCGACGCCCAATGCGATCAGCGTCGTCGTCCTTTGGGGCGGGTTGCGGCGAACGATGTGGAGGGATTCTCCGTGGGGAGACCCGCCACGCGGGTCCAGGATCGACTCGCCTTCGAATTCGAGGCTGCAGACGCTCGTCCCGACCGTGAACTCCTGCCCAGTCTCGAGCGTGGCATCACGCACGCGCCGGGTTCCGAGCCAAGTCCCGTTGGAGCTCCCACAGTCGACCAGCCGGACCACCGTGTCGGTGACGTGGAGCTCGGCATGATGACGGGAGAGCTCCGGGTCGGGAAGGCCTACGGCGCCGGGGCGCTCCCGCTCTTCGCCCTCAGATCGGCCCAGTCGGTGGACTCCGCGTCCGAGATGGATGAGGCGGCCCGCGGCAGGACCGCTGCGAACGGCGAGGATGAGGCCTCCCGCGAGCCGCGCCGTCGTCCTCGAATCCGCTTGGCCGCCCAACAGGAGGGCTCCGTTCGCGAGGGGCGGCTGGCCGACGACGAGCGAATCGAGCGTGCGGCCTTCCACGGTGATTCCTGTCACCCCGTAGGCCTCCTCGACCAGAGCTGCGAGCTCGCGTCCGGCCGCACCGTCCGGCAGTCTCGCTACGAGTTCCTTCCGCTCGCGAGGCCCGGGCCCTCGTCCCGGAGCGATCAGCGTTACGTGCAGTTCCATGGCCCCCCAGTTCCGTCCTACTGAGAGGCTACGGAAGCTGTGCGGCTTCTCCCTGCGCGCGAGCTCCCTATGTGGACAACGGCTCGGGGCACGGAGGCGACGCTGGCTGGAAGGCGGCTTCAGTGTCGTCCGGTAGTCTTGGACCGCAGGAAGGCCGGTGCCAGCGGCATCGGCGTGCCCCGATTACAGGAGAATTTGTGGACGCTGATCTCGTCGTCGTCGGATCCGGCTTCTTCGGCCTCACAGTGGCCGAGCGCGCAGCCAAGGAGCTCGGACTCAAGGTCACGGTGATCGACCGCCGCCATCACATCGGGGGCAATGCCTACAGCGAGGACGATGCCCAGACGGGCATCGAAGTGCACCGCTACGGGGCTCACCTTTTCCACACCTCGAACCAGCGGGTGTGGGACTACGTCAACCAGTTCACGACCTTCACGAACTATGTGCATCGGGTCTATGGCGTGCACAAGGGAGAGGTCTTCCCCCTGCCGATCAACCTCGGCACGATCAACCAGTTCTTCCGGGCGAACTATTCGCCCTCGGAAGCCCGTGCTCTCATCGCGGAGCAGGCCGGCGAGCTCGCGGGCACTGACCCGCAGAACCTCAATGACAAGGGGATCCAGCTCATCGGACGCCCGCTGTACGAGGCGTTCATCAAGCACTACACGGGCAAGCAATGGCAGACGGATCCGAAGGACCTGCCTGCCGGGATCATCTCGCGCCTTCCCGTCCGCTACACGTACGACAACCGCTACTTCAACGACATCTACGAGGGCTTGCCCACCAACGGCTACACCGCGTGGATCGAGCGGATGGCGGACCACCCCAACATCACTGTCCAGCTGAACACGGACTTCTTCGACGAGTCGCAGCCGGTCAGCAAGGGCAATGTGGTCGGCAATGTGCCCGTTGTCTACACCGGACCGGTCGACCGCTACTTCGACTACAAAGAGGGCGACCTCTCGTGGCGCACGATCGACTTCGAGGAAGAGGTCCTCGAAGTCGGCGATTTCCAAGGGACGTCCGTCGTCAACTACAACGACCCGGACGTGCCGTTCACGCGCATCATCGAGCCGCGCCACTTCCACCCGGAGCGCAACTACCAGGCCGAGAAGACCGTCGTCATGCGCGAATTCTCGCGTTTCGCGGAGAAGGGCGACGAGCCCTACTACCCGATCAACACGGAGGCGGACCGCGCCAAGCTCCTCGCGTACCGCGACTTGGCGAAGTCTGAGAGCTCGGTCCTGTTCGGCGGCCGGCTGGGAACTTACAAGTACCTCGATATGCACATGGCCATCGGCTCGGCGCTGAGCATCTTCGACAACAAGATCAAGCCGCATTTTGCAGGCGGCGAGGCACTCGTCAGCGGAGGCGTGGACGAATGACGGCAGTTGACGTCAAAGAGGTTGTGAACGAGGAGTCCCCGCAGGAGTGGCAGACGCTCCAGCGGGTGATCCTGCCGCCCCAGGCCCAGATGGACACCGTGCCCCTCTACGTGGACATGGGCACGGCGACCGGAGTCCAGCTTCCGACGACGGGGGACGCCACCAGCGACCGCGAGCGCCGGCCCCGCACTATCAGCAGTCCTGCCCGCGAGGCACATGCCGAGGACTTCGTCTCCCGCTTCTCGATGACGGTCCGACCCGGCGACCGAGTGTCCTTCGGCACGTACTTCAACGCGTTCCCCGCCAGCTACTGGCGGCGTTGGACCAACGTCGAGTCCGTCCGGCTCAGCATCGCAACCGAGGGCGCCGGTGCTGTGGTGGTCTACAAGTCGAACTCCCGCGGTTCCCTCCAGCGCGTCGACTCGCAGCGGGTCGAGGGGCAGACGACGACGGCGTTCGACCTTTCGCTCAAGCCGTTCGGCGACGGCGGCTGGTACTGGTTCGACATCGTGGCCGGGGCGGAGCCCGTTGAGCTCCTCCAGGCCGAATGGCAGACGCAGGGCCCGGCACCGCGCCGCGGAAGCGTGACGCTTCAGATCACGACGCTCAACAAGACGGACTTCTGCCTCAACAACCTGCGCCTGCTTGCCCAGGACGAGGAGGCGCTCGAGGCTCTCCAGGAGATCCTCATCGTGGATCAGGGCACCCAGAAGGTAGCCCAGGCCGAGGGCTTCGACGAAGTCAAGGCGCAGTTGGGTGCCCGGCTCCGGATCATCGAGCAGAGCAACCTCGGCGGGTCAGGGGGCTTCTCCCGTGGCATGTACGAGGCCGTGGCCAACGGCAGCGACTATGCCCTCCTCATGGACGATGACATCGTCGTGGAGACGGAGAGCATCCTTCGGCTCGTGACGTTCGCGGATCGCTGCAAGACGCCGACCCTCGTGGGCGGCCACATGTTCGACCTGTTCAACCGGACAGTCCTCCACACCTTCGGCGAGATCGTCAACCCCTACCGGATCCAGCCCGCGCTGCCCAGCGACGAGATGGAGCTCGGCCACGACTTCATGGTGTCGAACCTGCGGCAGACGCCGTGGCTCCACCGTCGGTGCGACGTCGACTACAACGGCTGGTGGATGTGCCTCATCCCGACGTCGGTCATCCGGGAGATCGGGCTCTCCCTGCCCATCTTCATCAAGTGGGACGATGCCGAATACGGCCTGCGGGCCAAGGAACGCGGCTTCCCCACCGTATCGATGCCCGGCGCCGCAGTCTGGCACGTCTCCTGGATCGACAAGGACGATCTGGTGGGATGGCAGGCCTACTTCCATACCCGGAACCGTGCCCTCACCGCCTTGCTCCACAGCCCCTATGAGCTCGGCGGCCGCGTGATCCGAGAGCTCCAGCAGGACGACATCAAGCACCTCGTCTCGATGCAGTACGCCACGGTGCAGGGCCGGGAGTGGGCTATTCAGGACCTGCTTGCGGGCCCGGGGTCGCTCCGCGGCCTCCTCGAGACGAAGCTTCCCGAGATCCGGAAGATGCTTTCGGAGCACACGGACGCGGTGTTCAAGCCTGACCCCGATGCCTTCCCAGCGCCCCGCATGGCGAAGCCCCCGAGGCACGGCCAGGGCTTCAGCCGGCCGAACAAGGCCGTGCTCGTGCCATGGGCGCTCAAGACCGTGGCCCGGCAGCTCGTCAAGCCAGTCGTCGATACGAGCAGGGAGCGACCGCAGGCGAACGTTCCCCACATGGACAACAAGTGGTGGCGCATGTCGCAGTACGATTCGGCGGTCGTCTCCAATGCCGAGGGAACAGGTGCGTCCTGGTACAAGCGCGATCCGCACGTCATGCGTCGCATGCTCGCCGAGAGCGCGAAGCTCCATGGTGAGCTCCTGGCCCGCTGGCGCTCGCTTGCAGCCGAGTACAAGGGCGCTCTGCACGATCTGACGTCGATCGAGTCATGGAAGAAGACGTTCGACGAACATACGCTGAGCGACTCCCGGTGAGCAGCGTCGAGCAGTTGGTCAGGCCCGGAGTCGGAGCGGGCCTGGCCGACACTTTCCGTTCGCGATTCCTGCTCAAGCTCTTGGTCCGGAAGGAGCTGAAGGTCCGCTACCGCGGTTCGGTACTGGGCCTCCTGTGGTCGTACGTGAAGCCGGGCGTCCAGTTCCTCGTGTTCTATCTGGCGCTCGGAGTCTTCCTCGGCCTCAACAAGGGCACCGAGAACTACGCCGTGTACCTGTTCTCGGGGATCATCCTGATCAACTTCTTCAGCGAAGCTCTTGGGAATGCGGCCCGGTCGATCGTGGGCAACGGCGGCCTGATCAAGAAGATCTATCTGCCCCGGGAGTTGTTCCCTGTTGCTTCGGTATGGGTCTCGGGAGTGCACTTCTTCCCACAGCTCGTGGTGCTCGTTGTCGCGTGTGTGTTCTCGGGATGGCATCCGTCATTGCTCCAGTTGGCGGCCGCTGTTGCCGGGTTCGTCATCGTGGCGCTCCTTGCCACAGGCCTCGGCCTCTTCTTCGGCGCCGTGAACGTGTACTTCCGCGATTTCGAAAACATCGTCGACCTCCTCCTCATGGTGGTGACGTGGGCTTCGCCCGTCCTCTATGTGTGGACGATGGTGAGGAACACTTTGGGGTCGGCCTTCTTCACGGTGTACCAGGCCAATCCGATCACCATCGCGGTCGAGATCTACCACTACGCGTTCTGGTATCCGACGACGAGTGGAACGGCTCAGCTTCCCCCGCATCTCGTTGAAATCTGGCTTCCCGTCGGACTCGCCGTGTCCCTCGCGGTGGTCTTCATCGGCCAGTTCACCTTCCGGCGGCTTGAAGGCCGCTTCGCCCAGGAGCTCTGAGCGTGGCCACCGCGATAGAAGTCCGCAACATCAGCAAGCAGTTCGTGCTCCGCCACACTCGCTCGCTCAAAGAGGCGCTCGTGTGGCTTCTCAAGGGGCGTCGCGGCGATCTGAGCCAGAAGTTCTTCGCCCTGCACGACGTTTCGCTGACCGTGGAGCAGGGGGAGAGCGTAGCGCTCCTCGGCTTCAACGGATCTGGCAAGTCGACGCTGCTCAAGCACATCTCAGGGGTCATGACCCCCGATTCCGGGACGGTCCGGACGAGGGGTCGCGTCGCGGGCCTCATCGAGGTGGGAGCCGGATTCCACCACGACCTGACGGGACGCGACAACGTCTACCTGAACGGCGCGATCCTCGGTATGAGCGAGGAACAGATCAACGAGCGCTTCGACTCGATCATCGAGTTCTCGGAGATCGGCGAGTTCATCGACACCGAGGTCAAGTTCTACTCGTCCGGCATGTACTTGCGCCTGGCGTTCTCGGTCGCGGTGCACACGGACCCTGAGGTGTTCCTCGTCGACGAGATCCTCGCGGTGGGCGACGAGCCCTTCCAGCGGAAGTGCATTGCAAAGATCAAGGAGCTCGCGGCCGAGGGCAAGACGCTCGTGGTCGTGAGCCATGACTTGGACCTCATCCCCCAGATCTGCGAGCGGGGCGTCCTCCTCGAGAAGGGGAGGGTCGTTCTGGATGGGCCGGTAGAGGAAGTGGTCGGGGAACTGCGACGGCGTTGAACTGGGGCCTGATGGCGGTGCGTCGAGGTCCTGAGTGACCTGCGGCGGTTAATTCACGGGGAGAATAGTGTGTGGCTCGAGGCATTAGTGCCAGCGGTGGCGGCGTTGTTGCTGTCAGCCGTGCCCGGACTGGTCGTGGCCTGGTCCGGTGGGTTCCGCGGCTACGCGGCGATTGGCTTGGGCCCGCTGCTGAGTGCGGTCCTGATCGCAGGAACGGCCGTCGTCGCGCCTTGGGTGCACCTCCGCTGGGGGGTACTCCCTCTCCTTCTCGCAACACTTGCCGCTGCACTCCTACTGTGGGGAATCCGGGCCGGCGCGGCGAGGCTTCGTCCAATCCCGTGGACGCAACGCGTCAACCGGCGGTCGGTGGGTGCCGTTCGGCTCGAGAGCGCCCCGCGCAGCCGCGCGACGTCCAAGGCGGCTCCTTCATCGTCCGGCGTCTTCCGCCTGAGGGTCAGCTGGGCGACCTTGCTCGGACTGGCAGCGAGTGTTGCTGTCCTCGGTTGGAGACTGACGTCGATCTTCCGGTCGCCTGAGTACGTGTCGCAGACGGCGGACAACGTCTTCCATCTGAACGCGGTGCGTTTCATCCTTGACGGCGGGAATGGATCATCGCTCTCACTCGGGGCAGCCGGAGGATCCGGGCCATCGCTCTACCCCGGCGGATGGCACGATCTTGTGGCGCTGGTTGTCCAGACCACCGGCTCGTCCATTCCCGTAGCGGTGTCAGCCGTCAATCTCGTCATCGGAGCCGTGCTCTGGCCCCTCTCCGTCATCTTCATGGCTCGGATCCTCTTCGGTCACGCGAAGATCGTGGACCTCTCGGCCGGAGTTCTTGCCTTCTGCTTCAGCGCTTTCCCGTATCTGCTGATCGACTGGGGAGTCCTCTACCCGAACTACTACGGGATGGCGGTGCTCCCGGCTCTGCTCGGTCTCGGCGCGCTCGTAGCGAAGGCCCCGCGGCTGAGACTCGATTTCGGCCTGTCGCTGGCCGTCGTCTTCACAGTCAGCTGTCTTGGCCTGCTCATTGTGCATCCGAATACCGTGCTCACGGCGGGTGTCATCATCGTGCCCCTGTGGGTAGCACGGTTGTGGGGACGACTCCGGGTCCGTGGAAGTGGCGTCCGCGCCACACGACGCCTGCGGTTGGGTGCCCTCCTGTGCCTCGCTGCGGTCCTCATCGTCTCGGCTGTCGTGTGGATCGTGCTGCGACCGTTCCCGCTGAACAGGTTCGACATCACATGGCCGCCCTACGAGACCCCTGGGCAGGCGCTGGGTGAATTCCTTCTGACCACCCACAGCGGTTGGCTACCTGGATACGCGACCTCCGTTCTCTTCATCGCGGGGCTCTACTTCGCGGCCAAGAGGAGGGGATCTCGCTGGCTCGTCGTCGCTGCCACGATCTGGGCGGTCCTCCTGGTATCCGTTGCCGGGTACCAGACCTCGTACTTCAGGGGTCTGCTGACGGGCGGCTGGTACACCGACTTCAAACGCATCGCTGCCGGTGCAGCCGTCATGGCGCTGATTGTCGGCGTCGGATTTGTGAAGACAGCGACTGTCATGACCAAGATCAGCCTCTGGCGGCACACGCCGCTCGGGCCCGGGATCCGTCGTCTGGCAACGTCTCTCGTCGCCGTCGTCGCCCTGATCGCCGTAGGCGCCGTCTCCCAGACGACGAACGTTCCCCAGGCGGCGTCGCACGCCCAGACGAATTACAGTCTGGCCCCTGGATCGCCGATCATGTCGGCCGACGAACTTGCCCTGTACAAGAAGATCGACGACATCGTTCCCGCCGGAAGCACAATTGCCGACAACCCGTGGGACGGGAGTGCGTGGGCGTATTTCGTCTCGGGGAGACAGGTCCTCTTTCCCCATGTACTGACACCGTGGACGCCTGATCGGGGCATCATTGCGAGGATGCTGAATCAGGCCGCAGACAATCCTCTGGTCTGCACGGCGGTTCGCCGGCTGAACGTGCATTACGCGCTCACATCGGATGAGCTCATCTACCTTCCGGGGAATCCGAGCACTTACCGATATCCGGGAATGGCGGGGCTCGAGCTTGCAAAGGGCTTCGAGCTCGTCGCGTCAGTCGGCGAGAACCACCTCTACAAGATCACGGCCTGTTGGTGACTTCGCCTAGCTGCAGCGCCGTGCGAGAAAGGACGGGAACCCCGTGGATTGGCTGAGTATTGGTCCCGTTGTCATGGTGGCCTTGCTGCTTCTGATCCTTCCCGGCGCTGGCCTCGGCCTGGCCGCAGGGCTCCGCGGCTTTGCGGTGCCGGCGCTTGCTCCGGCACTGTCCCTCTCCATTGTCGCGATCGCCTCGACCGTCACGCCGTGGGTCCACATGAAGTGGTCGCTCTGGCCGGTTCTCGTGACGGCGGTCGTCCTCGTCGGAGTCTTTGCCGTGGTACGCAGGTGGCTTCGGAGATTCGATCGCGACGGGCTGCAGACTGCGTTCGCCCGAAGGTCTTGGCGCGCTTCGATGGGCCCTGCGCTCATCTTTCTGATCGCGGTGGCAATTCCCGCCATCCTGCTCGCAAAGAACCTTGTCTTCGCATTCGACAGGCCGGACAGCTTTTCCCAGACATTCGACAACGTCTTCCATCTCAACGCGCTGCAATACATTAGGGAGACGGGGTCGGCCTCGTCCTTGAGCGTAGGCCGCATGGCCGACAGCTCCTACTACCCGGCTGGTTGGCACGCGCTGGTCTCGCTCGTAGGGTCGGTCAGCTCGTCGGGCATTCCCGAGTCTGTCAATGCGACGAATCTCGTGATCGGCGCGCTGGTCTGGCCGCTCTCGATGCTCTACCTCGTCTGGCGCCTGGTCGGTGCAAGGCCACTGGTCCTCTTGGCCGGAGGAGCGCTCTCGGCGTGCTTCGCCGCATTCCCGTTGCTGATGGTCTACTTCGGGGTCCTCTATCCCAATTTCTTGGCTTTGGCGGTTCTTCCGGCCTGCGTGGGGCAGCTTCACCACGCATTGGGGCTGGGGCGGCAGCCTCGGGAGAACTTCTGGCTTGCGTGGATCCTCCTTGCCGCCGCCGCCGTCGGAATGACCGTGACGCACCCCAGCGCACTCCTTGCGCTCGTTGCGACGAGCGCAGCGCCAGTCTTCATGGTGTACCTGCGGCGGGTGACGCCGCTCGTGCGCGACGGTCTCTTGTTGCGACTCCCTGTTGTCGTGCCTTCGGTTGCCCTCCTGGCCGGAGTCGCCGTGGCGGGCGTCGCGTGGAAGGTCCTTCGGCCTGATCCTGCGGCTGCCCTATGGCCGCCGACCCAGACGGTTGCGCAGGCTGTCGGAGAGGCACTGGCGGTCTCTCCGATGCGCGCGGAGCCAGTATGGATCGTTGTCGGCCTTGTTGTTGTAGGCCTTTACCGATGTGTCCGTCGCCCGGGTCACCGCGCTCCCCTCTGGCTCTTCGTTGTGCTCGCTGGACTCTATGTCGTGGTGTCCAGCTTCGACGAGGGGAGGATCCGCAGCTTCCTTGTCGGCGTCTGGTACAACGACAGCTTCCGTCTGGCGGCGATGCTTCCGATGGCCGCCATTCCGCTCGCTGTCGAAGGCTTCGTGCAGCTGAGCGATTGGCTGCAATCGGGGCTGCGAGCGGCGGCCGACCTGCGCAGGCAGATGCGTTCGAGGGCAGTGCTGTCGCTCCGAGTCAGGAACGTGGCCCGAGCGGCCGGATTGGCGATCGTTGTTGTCGGACTTGTCCTCACTTCGCAGACCGGCCAGGTTCGGAAGCTAGAGCTTTCGACCAGGAGCCTCTACGAGGTGCGGCCCGATTCCCCGCTCGTGAATTCGGACGAGCTCGCGCTCCTGGAGCGTCTGGACAGGGAGGTGCCGCAGGGCGCAGTCCTTGCTGGAAGCCCGTGGACGGGGACGGCGCTTGCCTACGCACTGGCTGATCGGAAGACGCTGCAGCTGCACATTCTCTCGGCTACCGGCCCGGAAGTCGATGCCATCGACGCCGGTCTCCGCGACGCTCCAGCAAATGCGGCCGCCTGCAAGGCCATCGAGGATCTGCACGTCCGGTACGTCCTCGACTTCGGGACTCAGGAGGTCCACTATCAAGACCACCCGTACCACGGCGTCGAAGACCTTCAGGGCTCCCCGGCTGTCCAGCTGATCGACCAGCAGGGGTCTGCGCGGCTCTACAAGGTCGTCGCGTGTCAGGGTTGACGTCACAAGTCGCGCACAGGTTGCGTTGGTAACGTGATCTTCATTCCGGCGGAGCCGAGCCCCGCTGGGTGCAGTGGTCCGACGAAATCAAGGTGGTTGCAGAGCATGTCCCTTCTCGAGGGCTCGTCCGTTCTGATTACGGGGGGAACAGGATCTCTCGGGAAGGCGCTCATCAGGGAGCTGCTCGATCATCATGGTGTCCGTCGGCTTGTGGTCTTCAGCCGTGACGAGCTCAAGCAGCTCGAGGTGCGGAACATGTTCGACAACGATCCGCGGCTTCGCTGGTTCATCGGGGACGTGCGTGACCGGGACCGTCTGCATCGTGCGTTCCACGGGCTCGACTATGTGATCCACGCCGCGGCGCTGAAGCAGGTCGACACCGCGGAGTACAACCCGTTCGAGTATGTGCGGACGAATGTGGGGGGCTCTCAGAACGTCATCGATGCTGCCATCGACGCCGGGGTGAAGAAGGTCGTGGCCCTTTCCACGGACAAGGCCTCGAGCCCGGTGAACCTGTACGGTGCGACGAAGCTGTGCGCGGACCGCCTGTTCATCTCCGGCAACCACTACGCGGCGGCCTACGACACTCGCTTCTGCGTTGTGCGCTACGGGAATGTCATGGGTTCGCGTGGGTCGATCGTGCCGATCTGGAGGCGCCTGGCGGCGGAGGGCAAGTCCCTTCCGGTGACCGACAAGCGCATGACCCGCTTCTGGATCACCTTGGACCAGGCGGTGAGATTCGTCCTCGATTCGTTCGAGATGATGCAGGGCGGGGAGCTCTATGTGCCGAAGATCCCCTCGATCCGTCTCATGGACCTCGCCGCGGCGGTGGACCGCAACGCGGCGATCCACGAGATCGGGATCCGTCCGGGGGAGAAGCTGCACGAGGAGATGATCGCGGCCGACGATTCCCGGCGCACCGTCTCGGTCGAGGGCCGTTACATCGTGACCCCCCATCTCGTCGGCTGGAAGTACGAGGTCCCCGAGGGCGCTGTGCCGGTGCGGGAGGGGTGGAGCTACCAGTCGGACGGGAACGAGGTGTTCCTTTCTGTCGAGGAGCTCGAGGCGATGATTGCGGCAGAGGGGTTCTGAGCGGATGCTGCCGTACGGTCGCCAGTCGATCAGCGAGGCCGACATCCGGGCGGTCGCCGAGGTGCTGCGGGGGGACTGGCTGACGACGGGCCCGAAGGTCGAGGAGTTCGAGCGGGCGCTCTCGTTGGTCGCGGGCGGTTCGGAGGCCGTTGCGGTCACGTCGGGGACGGCGGCCCTGCACGTCGCGTATGTGGCCGCGGGCGTCCAGGGGGGCGACGAAGTCGTGACGACTCCCCTGACCTTCGTGGCCACGGCCGCGGCGGCGGCCATAGCGGGGGCGAGGATCGTCTTCGCTGACATCGACCCCGCGACCGGCAATCTGGACCTGGGCTCGGCCGAGGCGGCCATGACGTCGCGCACCCGGGTGGTCGCCGCGGTCGACTACGCGGGGCTCCCGGTCGATGCCGGGGCGTTCGCGGCGATGGCCCACCGCCACGGTGCGCTCTTCCTCGAGGACGCGGCGCACTCGATCGGTTCGGTCCTGGGCGGGGTGCCGGTCGGCGCCGCCGCGGACCTGACGACGTTCTCGTTCTTCCCGACCAAGAACATGACGACGGCGGAGGGCGGCGCCGTCGTCAGCCCCGACGCCGGGCTGGCGGCCAGGGCGCGCCGCTTCAAGGGGCAGGGGCTCGTGCGGGACCGCGGCGCGCTGCGGTTCCCGGACGAGGGCCCGTGGCACCAGGAGGTGCACGAGTTCGGCCTGAACTACCGCCTGCCCGATGTGCTGTGCGCGCTGGGCATCAGCCAGCTTGCCCGCCTGGGCGAGTTCCGTCGTCGTCGCCAGCAGGTCCACGACGCGTACAACCGGGCGTTCGCGGGGAATCCGGAGCTGACCGTGCCGGGAACGGTCGAGGGGGCGGTGCCCGCGTGGCACCTCTACCCGCTGCGCGTCGAGGCCGCTCGCCGCAGGGCCGTCTTCGAGGAGCTCCGTCGGCGGGGGATCGGGGTGCAGGTCAACTACATCCCGGCGTACTGGCATCCCGTCTTCGAGGACCTCGGGTACCGTCGGGGGATGTGCCCGGCGGCCGAGGAGTACTACAGCCGGGAGATCTCCCTGCCGCTGTTCCCGGGGCTCACCGACGGGCAGGTGGAGATGGTGATCGAGAACGTCCTGGAGGTCGTCGGGTCATGACCGCGTCCGATGGCAGGGCCGCTCGGGTCGTCGCGGTCGTGCAGGCCCGCATGCAGTCGACCCGGCTGCCGGGCAAGGTCCTCCGGGACCTCGGCGGCGAGCCGGTGCTCGCCTGGGTGCTCCGGGCGGCCCGTGCCGCGGAGGGCGTGGACGAGGTCGTGGTGGCGACCTCGACCGAGGCCGCCGACGACGCCGTCGCCGCGTTCGCCGAGGAGCACGGCACCCGGGCGGTGCGGGGCAGCCAGGACGACGTCCTCGGCCGCTTCCTCCTCGCCGCCGGGGAGTCCGGGGCCGACGCGGTCGTCCGCCTGACCGCGGACTGCCCGCTGCTGGACCCAGCCGTCATCTCCCAGGCGGTCGCGCTGTGGCGGCTCGATCCCACGCTCGACTACGTCTCGACGACGCAGGACCGGTCCCTTCCGCGCGGGCTCGATGTCGAGGTCGCGGCGGTCTCGGCCCTGCGGGCGGCCGACGCGCGGCGCGAGCCGCACCACCGTGCGCACGTGACGAGTGCGCTGTACGAGGAGGGCTCGGGCTTCGGGCTCGCCTCCCTGTCCTTCCGGCCGCCCTCCGACCGGCTCCGGGTGACCCTGGACACCGAGGACGATGCCCGGCTGCTGGACGAGCTGGCCGCCCTGCTGCCCGCGCGGCCGCCGCGGTGGCGCGACGTCGTCCGGATCCTGGCCGGGCGGCCGGACATCGTCGCGCTCAACGCGCACGTCGAGCAGAAGCCCCTCCTGGAGGGCTGACGTGCGCGTCCTCCTCCGCTGCGATTCCGCGAAGACCCAGGGGCTCGGCCACGTCGTGCGCTGCGTGGCCGTGGGGGAGGCCGCCCGCGAGGCCGGCTGGGACGTGATCGCGGCAGGGGATGTCGAGAGCCCGCTGGGGCGCCGGCTCCTCGGAGGGGTGGCCGGCCGGCTGTTCCCTCGGCCCCCTGATGCCGAGGCACTGGCGCGCCTTGCCCGGCAGGAGGGCGTCGACGTCGTCCATCTCGACACCTACGACGACGAGGGGGACGTCCGTGCCCGGCTCGCCGAGGCGGGGGTCCTGCTCTCGTCCGTCGAGGACGGCTCCTTCGGGCGCCGCCCGGCCGATCTCGCCATCGATCCCTCGGCCGGGGCGGAATCCGGGTGCCGCCCCGAGGACGGCACGCTGCGCCTCGCGCGGGGCGCCGGCTTCATTCCGGTGCGTGCCCTCGTCCGCGAGCTGCGGTCCGCGCCCCGCAGGCCGCCAGAGGGGTTCGGGGCCGCGGGGGAGCGGCCTGCGGTCGTGACGGTGCTCGGCGGGACCGACGCGCGCGACGCGACGGCGGCCGTGGTGCGCCTGTGGGCCGAGACCGGCGTCCCGTCGCACTGCACCGCCGTGGTGCCGGGCGGCCGCGCCGTCGAGGTGGGCGGCCTGCCGGACGGGCTCACCCTCGAGGTCGTGGAGCAGTCGGGCGAGCTGCCGCGCCTGTTCGCAGGGGCAGACCTGGTCATCAGCGGTGCCGGCACGACGATCTGGGAGCTCGCCGCGCTCGGGGTGCCGATGGCACTCATCCAGCTCGTCGAGAACCAGCGGCAGAACTATGCCTTCGCCGTAGGCCGTGGGATGGCCGCCGGCCTGGGCGCCTTCGGCGAAGATCCGGACGCGGCCGCACGGACCCTCCGCCAGGTCCTCTCGGACCCCGGGCTGCGGGCCCGGCTCGCCGCCGCCGCGCGGTCCATCGTCGACGGCGAGGGCGCGGCCAGGATCGTGGGCCTGTGGCAGGAGGTCCGTGCGAGCCGCGAAGGCGTCGCCGTCCGGTCCGCGACGCCCTCGGACGCGGCCCAGCTCTTCCATTGGCGCAACGACCCCTCGGTCCGGTCCGTCTCGCGCTCCACGGGCGAACTGCAATGGGATGGACACCTCGCATGGCTGGCACGATCGCTGGAACGGACGGACGTCGTGCTCCTCATGGCCGAGGCGGACGGGGCCGCCGCCGGGACGGTGCGGTTCGACGCCCTCGGCGTGCACGACTGGGAGGTTTCGATCACCCTCGCACCGTCCGCGCGGGGGAGGGGACTCGCGAGGGCAGTCCTGAGGGCAGCCGAGGAGCGGTTCCTCCGCGACCATCCCGAGGCCACCACCCTCCACGCCGTCATGCGCGCATCCAACGAGCCGTCCCACCGGCTGTTCCTCGGAGCGGGCTACGCGAGCGCCCCGGAGGCGCCGGAGGGCACGGACGACGGCGCGTGGCACCGGCTCGTGAAGGACGCGCCGGAGCGCCCCCAGCGAAACGAGGGATGACGGTGTGACGCATCACAGCGTAAATATGCTCTGAAATGCTGCGTTATCCTTTCCTTGCTGCCTCGTCAAGTCAAGGGAATCCATGTCGTATCGTCCCCGCCCCCGCCTGTCCCGCCGAGAGGTCCTCGCGCTCTCCGGAGCAGCCGCCCTCTTCGGGCTGACGGTGACATCATGTGGGACTCCCGAGGCACCGAAGGATCAGACCAAGGCCATTGCGCCGTCAGTCCGGGAGCCATCCTCGGTGACAGCCGACCTTTCGCTCCCGAAGTCGTTCGGCCACCCGGTCAAGATCGTCGAGGGGACAGACGACTACCTGATTCCCGCCCTCGTGGACGCCGTCAACGGAGACTATGTCCTCGCCTACCGAGCTGGCAGCGCGCACGCCTTCGCCTACGGCAGCGATCCGGGGAAGCTCTACGTGAGGCGTTCGACCGATGCGGGAGCCACCTTCGGCCCCTCCACGCTCATCGCCAGCCTTGCTGCCGAGGAGATCGACATCAGGGACCCCTTCCTCTACCGGGAGTCGGGAGCCGACCGGATCTGGCTGACCTACTTCACCGGCGCGCGAAGCCTCAACGGGGCGACCTGGATCACGTACAGCGACGATCACGGCGTGACGTGGGCTCCGCCGAAGGAGGTCCTTTCGTCCGGGCTCACGGCGGGAGGGCTTCGCCGGTCGCCCGATGGGCTCTGGCGCATGCCGGTGTACCGGAAGGTGGCGGGCTACTGGAGAGCCTCCCTCGTCACGGCGGAGAACCCGCTCGGGCCATGGTCGCCTCCGGTCGATGTTCTGGCCCCCCACAGCTCCGACGCGACGGAGTGGGACTTCGCCGAGGTCTCACCCTCGAACTGGGTCGCGGTGGTGCGCGGATCTGCACGGTCGAATGCTTACGTCACCCAGTCCAAGGACGGCGGACGGACCTGGGCAGCGCCGATCCAGCTTCCGAGCCCCGGACCCGGGCTGCGCTACGACGCTTGGCCCGCGCTGCGCATCGCTCATGACGGCCGAGTCCTCTGCTTCATCCGCGGTTCGGGCGGCGGGCAGAGGCTCGTGCAGCTCTTCGACCCGTCCAAGCCTCTCGTGGCATCCAACTGGAGCGAGCAGGACGGCGGCGGAGTCCTCGCAGCGAGCGTTCGCGGCACGTGCGGAAAGTTCCAGCCGTTTCGCCGGGGCACGACGTGGGTTGGCGCCTACTATTCCGAGACGGACGGGAAGCGTTCAGCCGAGATCGGAATCGGGGACTACGACGAGGCGAACCTGCGGCCCCGAAGCTCGGGCAACGTGGCGGCCGCCGCGCCGGCTGCGACGCCCGAGGGCTGAGGCGCTGGGGCCGCCGGAGGCCGGTCGACGTGCTGCCGATCGGTCGGCTGCTAGACCAGTTCCCAGGTGAGTGGCGTCCCGGCCTCGCACTCGACTCGGAAGGCACGCCCCATGACGGCTTCGTACTCCGCGGGCGCGAGGCCGCCTGCCGGGCGGATGGAGCGGACATTCTCGGGGGTGACGAGGTCCCCGGCGCGGACCGGCTTGACCACGTAGAGCGAGCGCCGCAGGCGCCGGCTCTCGTCCTCGCTGCTCGTCGGAGTGATCACGGGCGAACCGAGGGCCTCCCAGGCCGTCCGGCTCTCCGTCACGAGGGCCGCGAGTTCGTGTGGCTCCAGGGAGAAGTCGGAGTCCACCCCTCCGTCGGCCCTGCGCAGGGTCACGTGCTTTTCCACGACGCGCGCCCCGAGCGCGACAGCCGCGATGGCCGCACCGATCCCCATCGTGTGGTCCGAGAGGCCGACGTGGACCCCGAACGCGTCGCGCAGCACGGGGATCGTGCGGAGATTGGATTCCGACGGGGACGCCGGGTAGGACGACGTGCAGGCGAGGACGACGATCTGGTCGTTGCCCTCGTCACGGATGGTCCGCACGGCAGCGTCGATGTCGCTCAGCGAGGCGGCCCCGTTGGAGAGGATGACCGGCTTTCCGGTCCTGGCCACGCGGCGCAGCAGGGGCAGATCGCCGATTTCCAGCGATGCGATCTTGTACAGGGGAGCATCGAGGGACTCCAGAAGGTCGACCGCGGTCGCGTCGAAGGGGCTGGAGAAGGGGATGAGGCCCAGCTCCCTGGCACGCTCGAAGAGGGGAGCATGCCACTCCCAGGGAGTGTGGGCTTTGGTGTAGAGCTGGTAGAGGTTGCTGCCTCCCCAGAGCGGGTGGTCGGAGCTGATGCGGAATTCGGGCCGGTCGGAGTCGATCGTGATCGTATCCGCGGTGTAGGTCTGGAACTTGACCGCCTGCGCCCCGGAGGACGCCACCGCCTCGACGATCTCGAGCGCCCGCCCGAGGCTGCCGTTGTGGTTGCCCGAGACCTCGGCGATGATGAACGGCCGATGGTCCGAACCGATGTGATGGCCGGCGACGTCAATGGATGGCTGCATCGAGAAGGGCAATCCTTTGGATCATGGCGTCGGGGACGCCGGGTCGGTTGCAGACGATGCTAATCCGCGCCGCCGCACTGCCAAAAATGCGGTGCCCGCCAAAGCCAGTCCGACCACCAGGGTGATCGTTCCGACGAGGAGGGTCGTGGGAAGCAGGAGGTTGACAGCGATCGCCACGGCGACGAGTGCCAGTGCGCCCATGAACGAGCGCAATGCGATCGAGTGTGGAGCTTCTCGCAACGCGAGCACGGCGTACAGGGCGCCGAGCAGTGCAAAGACGAGCACTCGGACGGCGCCCAACTCCCAATATTGCGAGGACTGGGCGGGAAACCACGCCAAGCCGGCCGCGACAACGACGACCAGTGGCGTCGCCCACGCGAGGGCCTTGGTCCGACCCACGGCGAAGAGGGTCGACATGCCCACGAGGTAGAGGGCGTAGCCGACCGCGACTCCCGGGAGGACCTTCGCGAGTTGGGTCGCCTCGTGGTCGGGACCCTTGAGGATCAGCATCCCTATCGTGGCCGCTGCGGTGCCGCAGACCCCCAAGGCCGCGGCGAGGAGCGCGACCTCGCGGCCGACGGCACGGACGTTCGCCACGAGATTCGGCCCGTGGGCTGCCTCGAAGATCCGTGTTGTCCAGACGTTGTTGAGCCCCGCCAGGATCGCGAAGGGCCCGAGTGCGAACGCGGCAGCGGCGACGTAGCGTCCCACAGAGGAGGCGCCTTGGAAATTCTGGACCAGGAAGGTGTCGCCCTGGAGCAGGAGGACGATGGCAATGCTGTGCGGTAGCACCGGGAGTCCGAGCCGGAAGGCCGCGGCGACTGCGGGCCGCTGGCGCCACGGGAGCGATGGCCGAGTCAGGATGAGGGACACCACCGCAGTGGCCACCATGACGGCAGTGAACGAGGCCAGATAGACCGCCGCCGTACGGCCGAAGGCCAGGATCCCGACGAGGCCGCCCAGATGTGCCCCCAGTGATGCGCCGCCGCTCAGAAGGACGAAGGAGAGGGCCCGGTGCTGGCTTCGGAGCAGCGCCTGAGAACTCACGACAACGCTCAGGAAGCCCGTTGCAGCCAGGGCCCACGCGAAGGCTCCCGCGCCCTCCTTGTCAGGCGCGGCTGCGAGATATCCGAGGGCAGCGATGGCGGCGAGGCCGGTTCCCAGCATGATGTTCGCGCCGTGGATTGCGCGCGCCTTGGAAGGGCCCTCCGACTGTTCGAAGTAGGCGCGGCTGATCGCGAGGGGGAGGCCTGCGGACAGCACGACCTGTCCGATCTGGAGCAGGACGATCGAAACGCCGACGCGACCCCACTCGAGGGGGCTGAGGAGGCGGATGGAAAACGGCTGGACAACAAGCGCCCCGGTTCCCTGGAGGGCCGCGCCGAGGAGATAGTAGAGCGACTGCCGAGCGTTGCTCGGGCGCGTCCCCACTGCCGAGTCAGGCGCCATCGAGGGAGGGCGCGACAAGCGTGGTCGAGGCGGTTCGCGGCAGGACGCCCGGGAGATGCTCGAACGGGTTCTTGAAGAACTTGAACGGCGAGACCTCGACCTCGTTCACAAGCGGCCCCACCCTGCGTTCCCGAATCCCGAGGATCGCCTGGGCTTTGGCGAGCGGCGAGCGAAGCCAGTAGTCGACGAAGGGGCGAGGGTTTCGCCGGTCCCACCCGAGCGTGCGTCGCAGCTCCTCGGGCGACTGCAGATAGGCCTCGCCGAGCTCCTGTTCTGCGATCTTCCTCAGCTGGGCCGTGTTCGGCTCGTCTTCATAGAATTCGGGCCAGAGTTCGCGCAGGTACTCCTCTGAAGACGTCTCCTGAATGCCGGCGATCTGGAAGTGGGGGCCGTAGACCTGGACTGGGGTGTCTACGGCAGACGCATAAAGGAGCGCCGTCGCGAGCCGGTTCGAGACGACCTTCTTGGCGCTCATGACAAGCCACATGACGCGCGCGAGGAAAAGCGGGTCACGGCGCTCACCAGCAGTGGTCAGGATGTGGCCGGCGTCCTTCCATGCCTTCACGATCTCCGGCTTCTGCATGTCGTCGACGTGCATGCACACCACTGCCGGGCCTTCCCGCTCGAAGACCTCGCGCGCGAAGCCGGCCTGATCGCCGTCGACCTCAATGATGCGTGTCCCATGGAAGGGAAGGACGACGGCGTCGATCGTCCTTTCGGGCAGCGCCCCCGCAGCTTCGACTTGCCGTGCCAGGTACAGCGCCGCCGCCCCGATCGGGGTGGTGGAGAAGCCGGTTTCCATCCGCGACTCGCGCTCAGTCCAGCCACGGGAATCGTGGGACCAGACGAAGAGGCCACCGGAGGGTGCGGCGTGGGCGAGGTCGGCGAAGTGTGTGCGGAGGGGAGTGACGGGCGTCCATCCGTGCTGGTACAGCCCGTGGATGTGGCGGGGCGCGTGGAGCCCGGCGTGGCCGGCGAGGACAGCCGAATGTCCGTAGAAGTGATTCTGGATGTCCATCCGGCCTTACTGCTCCTTCAAGGTGCGACGCCGCTAGCGCGACCCTTCAAGGCTAGTGGATGCCCTCGGACGCTTCCTTCCAGATCGCCCTCTCACTGCGAGCTTCACAGGTGATGCACAACTGGTCGGCCTCGGGGTGGGGCTCCGGCTATCTCAGCATGCTGCAGGGAACCAGAACCTTGTCGGCGAACCAGCCCGTAGGTGCGATGGGAACTGCTTCGGTAGAGGCGCTTGGAGTGCTGCGGCACTCGGAGCGAGCCGTCTGGATCCCAGTGGACCACGTGGGTCCGTGGTCCCGGCCTACCGCCGCAGGGAAGAAATAGACTCCGAGGACGACGGCGAGTGCGGCGAGGATTGCCGCAACCCCGGCCCGGCCGGTCGGCACGGCGGCGACCGCGACGAGCGGCACGAGGGCCAGCAGGAACATGGACGGCACCACCGAGTAGCGCGACAGGAAGAAGCTCTGCCACTGCGCCGCATTGAACCGGGCGTAGTCGAAGTAGCTCTGGAAGTTCATATCCTGGGCTGCTGCCCACACGCCGATGGACGCCAGGACGAAAACGCAGGCCATGAGTCTCTGGGCAGCGCTGCCCTTCACGAGCACAGCAACGAACGCGCCAAGGAACGGCAAGGCCGCGAGCGCAACAGGAATCCACCCGAAACGGGTAACGCTCAGGATGATCTGCTGCGACGTGCCGTACACAATGGCCGAGCTGCTGTTGAGGAACCAGCCCTCTGCGACTGACCACCAATTGACCGGGGGCCCTGTGGGCGCGGTGCGGGGGAAGTGGAGGGTTGTCACGACCTGGCACACGACGCCGAGCAGAATCGCCAGCCGGGGCGGCCAGAAGGCCCGGTCCTTGAAACGGTAGAGGAACAGCGGGATGAACAGCGCCGTCTGGATTTCCGTGAGCGAGGCACCCAGTGCGACGGCGGTGAGCACCACGTTCTCGAGGACTGACCCGGGGCGTTTGATGAGGATCCAGGGCACTAGCCAGAGGAGGTACCAGTGGAGATTGGCAAAGTTGCCGAGGGTCTCCTGCGGTCCGACGGCCACGAGGACCGGAATTGCGGCCCACGCCAGGCGGACCGCTGGATTCTTCGCGAGCGCGCTCGAGCAGTGCCAGACGAGCGCTGCAACCACACCGACGGCGAGGCAGCTGAGCGTGGTGAGCGCGAGAGCGTAGGAGTCGGGCGGCAGGAACGTGACGATGAACCAGGCCGCAGTGCGCGGAATCACATGCAGATAGCCCTCGTAGGGGGCGAAGATCTGGCTGATGCCGCGATGTTGAAGTGCGCCGTTGAGGAAGATCCCGCCGTCCTCGGCCCACACCGTGTCCTGGGCTGTGGCCGGAAGGCGGAAGAGGGAGAGTGCGGTCCCCGCGACAGTGACGGCGACGAGGGCGGCCAGCGAGGGCCGGGGGAAGTATCCCCGCCGGAGGGACGCTCGCCGTGGGGCCGTTGAGGTAGCGGTCATCGTTCTTCTGCTGTCTCGTTTCCGACGGGAGGAGTCATCCTCTGAGGGGTGTTCCCGGCCTTCATTCGACGGCCGAGCGATGCGTACTGGTAGACGAGGACGGCGAGCTCAGAGATCGCCAGTGCCCAAGCGACTCCGACAGCGCCGTAGAGGGCCGCACCCAGCGCGATGAGCGGGATTCCGCTGAGCGCGCCGACCAGGGTGGACTGAGCCAAGGCCCGGGTCGCCCGCAGCTGGACGAGACAGGCGAGCCCGATCACCTGGGTCACCGCGACGGCCGCGAAGACGACGCCGAACGGAACCGAGAGGGGGAATCCGAAGCCGATCCGATGCGCCGAGAGGATGCCAGCCCCCCAAGGGCCCAGGACAGCGATGGCGAGCCCCCCGAGGAAGCCGATCACCGGCGTCATCCGCGCTGCCTGCCTGATCCTGTGACGGAGATTCTCGGGGCCGCCCTCCGGAAGCCAACCCTGGACGAGCTGGAGGAACGGCGCGAAGGCCGTGAGCGCGAACCGGAAGAGCTTGTCTCCCATTGCGTACAGGCTGAGGGATGCGGGGGCGACCGCGTTGATGATGAGCAGCGGCAGCGACACATACAGGCCGGCTGTTGCCGAGGTCGCGACGGCGTGCCGCTGGTGCGCAAGCCGTCTGAAGGCGGATCGCGGCGCGAGATCGAAGTGAAGCGGTTCCGGGCTCGACCGGAAGATGTGCCGCGCGGCGACGATGACGGCACCGAGGTTGAAGACCAGCTGCGTCGCGAGCACGGCTACAAGGTTGTGCGTCAGGATCATGACGACGACGCTCACGGCGACGCCGAGGGTCTGCGGGAATCCGTCGAGCCAGAAGAGGCGCGACGGCCGGGCCTCGCCGATGAAGTACCACGAGGCTCCGAGGAACGGCAGGAGGAAGGTGGCCGACCCGACCGCAACGAGGGCAAGGTGGTGCGGGTTGAGGATCCCCATGACGCAGAACATGACGGGGTAGACGATGAGCGCCAGATACGACCGGCTGACGAGGGAGTTGGCGTACTCCTGCGGTCGCTGCTCGGGCGGCAGTCCCGCGACCTCGGCCGCGCCGGTAGTTCCCCACCCGAACGAGACGCCTACGCCGAACAGGGTGGCGGCCGTCTGGAGTGCCGCCTGGATGCCCCACAGCTCGGGTCCGGCGCCGGCGATGATGATCGGAACCGCCACGAGGCCCACGAGGCTCGACAGCCCGGTTGTGAGCGCGAAGCTCACAAGCCTCTTGACCATCGACAACCGTGGGCCCAAGCCGACGACTCCTTCTCCTCAAGCATGCGCGCCAGCTCGACACGGCAAGAGCCCGCGGGGGCCTTCCCCAGTCTAGCCGCGTACCGACCACGACCCATGTGCCTTGGTAGTCTTGGACGCGTATCGCGGCCCGAGACGCGGGACCGAGCCAGGACGGGGATCGCACGTCCAGAATGAAAGGAAACCGGTTGACTGTCGCTGCCGTCGTCGTGTCGTACAACCGCAAGGACCTTCTCCGCAAGTGCCTCACAGCGATCGCCGGGCAGGTTCCCGCGCCCGACGAGATCATCCTTGTGGACAATGGTTCGACAGACGGAAGCCTCGAACTGGTGCGCGAGGAGTTCCCGCAGGTGACTCTCTTCGAGACTGGCGCCAACATCGGCGGTGCGGGCGGGTTTGCCTGGGGTGTCGAACTCGCTATCGCGAAGGGCCACGACTACGCGTGGCTGATGGACGACGACGCCGAGCCCGCCGAGAACAGTCTGGCGCCACTGCTCGAGGTGGTCGCGAAGGCCGATGTGCCTCCGGGCTTCCTCGCTTCGGCCGTCAAGGACGAGAGCGGCCGCGAACTCAACCCCGGCCATCTGCCCGCTGTTGATTCGAGCGCCGAGAAGCAGATGACGGCCCGGAGCATGGGGTGCATCGCCATTACACACGCCACCTTCGTGGGGGTCCTCGTCAACCTCCGTCTGGCCTCCACGATGCCGCTGCCGCATCGTGACTTCTTCATCTGGCTGGACGATGCCGAGTACACCCGGAGGCTTGCCAGAGCCGCAATCGGCCTCTTCGTTCCCGAGAGCGTGGTCAAGCACCCGGTGAAGGCCGCCAACCCCGACATGGCGGGGAGGCTCTTCTACTACGTTCGGAATCATCTGTGGCTCGCGAAGCTCGACACCGAAGCGCGCGGTCTCGTGCAGAGCGTTCCGGCGAAGGCCGCTCACCTGCTCATGTTCGCCCTTTCGGTCCTTCCTTCATCTCAGTCGAAGAAGGTGTGGGCCGGCGCGCTCGCCCGAGGACTGTGGCAGGGACTGACCAAGGCGCCACGCGATGTCATGCCCGGGGAGCTCCTCGCGGTAAGCGGGCGTCAGCTTCCCTGAGCCCCGGCTCAGTGCGCGAGCAGAGTCACCGTCCGTCGAGCCGCTTGCTCAGCTGACACGGGCGATAGCCCGCTCGGTCCGAGCAGGGATACGCCCTGACCGCCGTCCTGCGAAGTCGGCGATCCCATGGGCCATTGCGATCACGTTCGCGAGGCGACGCGGGCCAAATACAGTCCTGACTACGTGGCTTTGCAGCTCCATGTAGATTCGACGCGTCACCCAGCGGGGCTGGCTCAAGAGGTAGCGGCTCGCGAGGGTCAACGAGTTCCGAGTGATGTAGTAGACGCGGAACGGCGCGTGCTCGTAGACGAAGAGCTTCTTGTCGCCCAAGTGCGCGTGCCAGCCGAGGATCGTCATCGGCCGTGACTTTCCGAGCGAGTGGACGAGGTCGCAGCCTGAACCGACGGCGAGGTGGTATCCCGCGCTCCGTAGCCGGGCGTTGAATTCGGAGTCCACACAGTCGATGAAGAGGCCTTCTTCGAGGTAGCCGACCCGGTCGAACACTTCGCTCCGGTAGAGGGTCCCCGACTGCATGGGGTCGAAGATTTCCGTGAGCCCGCCGACGTCCATTGTGGGCAGTGGGGTCTTGTTGTGGCTTTCGGCGCATACCGCCCCGACCAGTTCGGGCAGAACGCCAGCACCTGCTGCCGATTCGAGAGCCTTGGAGACGTAGTCGACGGTCAGCCGCGAGTCCTGGTCCATCGTCATGATCCAGGCCGGATCCCATTCCTGCCGGGCACGCCGTATCCCTGCGTTCAGCGCGGCGGCGATGCCTGAGTTGCGTTCGAGGCGGATGACGACGGCGCCCAAGGCCTCCACCTTGTCCAGCACGCTGCTCACATCCTGTGGCGAGCCGTCGTCCACCACCACGACGTGTTCGACCTGACGGAGGAGGGAGTCGACGTGAGTCGGCAATGTGTCGTCGGGGTTGTAGGCAGACACCACTGCGGCGGTTTCCGTCCGATGGACGGCGGCGGCTGCTGCCGGAAGTGGCCTCCTGGAGGCGCGTGTCCGCGCGACAGCAACGGCGAGTTCGACGACGAACTGGCCCCGGGCCCGAAGAACCTTGCGGAGCGAACGCGGCTTCTTCGGGGTCAGGTTGTCATCGTGGAGTCGGTGCCGGACCGTGTCGACGGCCAGGTAGTTGATGCTCCGCCTGACGTTGGCGACGAGGGCGAGCCATTGGTCGTGCGATTCGGTCATGACCGCCGGAAACGGGAGCGCGTCATCGAGGAGGCTGCGCGATACGGCCATCGCCGAGCCCCAGTGGAGCCGATAGCCGATAAGGATGCCGAGCACGTTTCGGGCGTGCCTTGAGGAGAATCGCGGGTCGACGCGCAGCCGCTGGAAGTAGCCCGGAGTGCCGCCGAAATGCGCGCAGTTGCCCACGGCAGCGTCGGCATCGTCGAGTCCCGCGAGGAGTGCTTCGACGCGGCCGGGAATCCAGATGTCGTCCTGGTCCGAGAGCATGATGACGTCGCCGGTGCTGAGGCCCAGCGCCTTCTCGAAGTTTCGTACGTATCCCAGATTCTTCTCGTTGAAGACCACGCGGACCCGCGGGTCGTTCACCGACGCGAGGATCTCCCGCGTGCCATCCGTCGAGCCGTCGTCGACGATGATGACCTCATCGCCCTGTTCGAGTTCGGCGAGGATGGAATCGAGCTGCTCCTGGATGTGTTCCGCGCCGTTGTACGCGGCCATGCAGACACTGACACTCGGGCGAAATGGCATGGGGAGGCAGGTCTTCCTTAGCTGTTGTGGCAACTCGGTCATCATACCGGTGGAACTTCCGCCGACGGTGGTGGTCGTCCATACGGATATAGTGGAAGCGCTGTGGCACGCCGGTGTCATACGCCCTCGCCCGTGTTGCGCACCGAAAGGCCCCCGTCCACGATGACTTCAGTCGATGTGATGCTGCCCTACTACGGCGACGTCGAGCAGATGAAGCTCGCTGCCCGCAGCGTGATGAGCCAGCACTACCAGGACTGGAAGCTGCACGTCTTCGACGACGGGTACCCGAGCGACGAGCCGGCAGCGTTCTTCGCCGAGATCACCGATCCTCGGGTCTCTTACGAGAAGAATGACGCGAACCTCGGGGCCAACGGCAACTACCGCAAGGCGCTGGCAAGGGCCGAGGCACCCATCGTGGTCATCATGGGGGCCGACGATGTCATGCTCCCCAACTACCTCGACGTCGTGGTCCGCAACTTCGATGCCCACCCCGAGGCCGACGTCGTTCAGCCGGGCGTCCAGGTGATCGACGAGCTGGGGATTGCCCGGATGCCCCTCGCCGATGCGGTCAAATGGGCCTACGCGCCCAAGACGCGCGTGCCGCTCGTCCTGACGGGGGAGCGGATGGCCACGAGTCTCGTCCGCGCCGACTGGGCCTATTTCCCCTCGCTCGCCTGGAAGACCGAGACGATCCAGCGCATCGGCTTCACCCAGGGCCTCGACGTCGTCCAGGATCTGGCCCTTCTGCTCGACATCGCTGCCGAGGGAGGAACGATGGTCTTCGACCCCGAGCTCGCGTTCCTGTACCGCCGCCACTCGGCGTCCGATTCCTCGGTCCGGGCGCTGGACGGGCGGCGCTTCGACGAGGAGCGCAGGTTCTTCGAGAGCCAGGCGGAGCGGTTCCAGGAGCTCGGCTGGACTTCGGCGGCACGGGCCGCCTCCAATCACTTCACGAGTCGGATGAATGCCGGGTCGCTCGTTCTGAAGTCGCTCGCAAAGCGCAAGACCGACTCGTTGCCGAGGCTGATCAGGCACATCCTGAGCTGACCCCCACGGGGACCAAGCCGGACCCCGGCCCGGGAGAGCCCCCGGCAGGCTTTCACAGAGGAACGACGGCGGCCGCGCACTTCGCGCGGCCGCCGTCGTCGTGTGAAGAGCCTTGTAGGTCAGGGCATCGGGTGGGATTGCGGGTCGATCGGGAGCTGTTCCTGGACATCCCGGAGGTCGGCTCGGAGAATCGCGACCTCTTCCGCGAGGGCGCGGATTTCGTCCTCGCTCGCGGACACTTCGCGCGAGAGATGCAGACTCACCCCCATGAGCAGGATCACCGCGATTGCGAAGAGCAGGTTCGACGGGACCTGGACGCCGGCGAGGCGGGCTGCCCAGATCAACAGGTCGGGGAATGCCGCCAGAAGCAGGCTCGCGAGGCCGATGACGATCCAGAGGACCGCATACTTCTCGCGGATCTTCTGTCGCCGGAGCATTTCGATGACGAAGAGCAGCACCGCGACGACAAACAGGACAGCAAGGACGGTCATGGTTCTCCTAGTCGCCGACGGGCGACGACTTCTTCCGGGTGAGGGCGAAGACGAGGGCGAGCCCAGAACGGACGAGGTAGACCGCGGCCTTCAGCGGATGGTGGCTCGGGGTGCCGCCCTGACGGGGGCGCATGTTGACGGGGACCTGCGCGACCTTGCAGCCGGACCGGACGGCCACCACGAGCGAGTCGATCGTGTCGCCCAGATACTCTGCAGGGTAGTGGGCGACGTACTGCCGGATGGCCCGTCGGTTCGCCGCGCGGAAGCCCGAGGTGACATCGGTGAGCCGTGTTCCCGAGATCTTCGACAGGACGCCGCCGAGGACGACCATGGCCCACTTCCGCGGGCCTTTCACCTCGTACTCGGCCCGGTCTTCGAACCGCGAGCCGATCACGATGTCTGCCTCCGAGAGCCCCTCGAGCACGCGCTTGATCTCACGGGGATCGTGCTGGCCGTCGGCGTCGACCTGGATAGCCTGGTCGTAGCCGTGCAGGAGCGCGTACTTGAAGCCCGTCCTCATCGCCCCGCCGACGCCCATGTTGAACGGGAGACGGATCACTCGTGCCCCCGCCTCGGCCGCGATGCGGGCTGTGCCGTCTGTCGAGCCGTCGTCGACGACCAGGACGTCGCAGGGCGGTGCGTAGGCGAGGACTTCCCGCACTGTCGAGGCGACTGACTCCGCCTCGTTCCATGCGGGCATGATGACAAGGGTCTTGGCGCGGGGCCGCGGCGTCACGGCGCGGCCACCTCCTGCCCGAGATAGTCCTCAAGACGGGACTGGCTGGACGGAGCCTCGAAGCCGGTTTCCCGCAGCTTGGAGAGGTCGAGGACGCTGTTCGCGGGCCTGGGCGCCGCCTCCTTGCCCTTGAAGTATTCCTCGGAGGAGACTCCTGTGACGTCCGCGCCGTCGTGCCCTGTGAACGTGTAGACGGACCGGGCGACATCCGCCCACGACTGCGCGTCGCCGTCGTTCGTCAGGTTGTAGACCCCGAACGGCGCATTGCTCTCGAGGAGGTGCCGGATCCCCGCCGCGATGTCCGTGGTGAAGGACAGCCGGCCGACCTGGTCATCCACCACGGACGGCTTGACGCCCTTCGCGGCGAGGTTGGCCATGGTGCGGACGAAGTTCCCGCCCTCGCCGATGACCCACGACGTCCGGACGATGTAGTGGGACGGGACGACCGACACGATGGCGTCGCCAGCGGCCTTCGTCTGCCCGTAGACGCCGAGCGGGGAGAACTGCTCGTCCTCCGAGTGGAGATCCGACGTGCCGTCGAAAACGTAGTCGCTCGAGACGTGGACGAGGGTGAGCCGGTGCTCGATGGCGACTCGCGCAAGCTGGGCGACGGCGCTCACGTTGATGGCCCAGGCCGCCCGACGTCCCTCTGCGGTCTCTGCCTTGTCCACCGCGGTGTAGGCAGCTGCGTTGATGATGGTCGAGTAGTTCTTCCAGTTCCGACCGGAGTAGGAGGCTGGATCGGTCAGGTCGAACTCATGGCGACCCGCGAACTCGACGTTGCGGTCGCCGTCGTACGCCGCACGGAGGGCGCGCCCGAGCTGGCCTTCAGCACCGAGCACGAGGGTCCTGCGGGGCGCCATCGGAGTCACATCCGCGAGGCGCGGGTGCGCGCGGTCCTTGTCGGACAGCTCCGCCTGCTCGAGGGGGATGGGCCACGGAATGGCGACGGTCTCGTCGGCGAGGTTGAGGAACGTGTACTGGCTCTGCGCGTCGGCGGACCAGTGGTCGTTCACGAGGTAGGTGTAGGCGGTGCCGTCCTCGAGCGTCTGGAACGCGTTGCCCACGCCCCGAGGAATGAAGATCGCCTTCGAGGGATCGAGTTCGGCAGTGAAGACGGCGCCGAAGCTCGGGCCCTCGCGGAGGTCTACCCAGGCGCCGAAGATCCGCCCGGTCGCAACGGAGACGTACTTGTCCCAGGGCTCCGCGTGGATTCCCCGCGTCGTTCCGGCCTTCTCGTTGAAGGAGATGTTGTTCTGGACGGGACCGAAGTCGGGCAGCCCGAGGGCGCGCATCTTCTCCCGCTGCCAGTTCTCCTTGAACCAGCCCCGGTTGTCCCCGTGCACTGGCAGGTCGTAGAGGACGACGCCGGGAATGGGCGTCTCGTGCGCCGCGAGCGGCTTGGAGAACTCGATGCCGGTCACTGCCCCTGCTCCTTGTACTTCGCTTCGGTCTCGGCCTTCTGCGGACGCCACCAGGCATCGTTGTCGCGGTACCACTGCACCGTCGCCTCCACCCCGGCTTCGAAATCCTGGTACTGGGGCTGCCAGCCCAGCTCCTTGCGGAGCTTAGTCGAGTCGATCGCATAGCGCAGGTCGTGGCCCGGCCGATCGATGACGTGGTCGTACGCGTCCGCGGGCTGCCCCATGGCCTTGAGGATGAGCTCGACGACCGACTTGTTGTCCTTCTCCCCGTCCGCACCGATGAGGTAGGTCTCGCCGATCCGGCCCTTCTCGAGGATCGTCAGGACCGCCGAGGAATGGTCGTCCGCGTGGATCCAGTCACGCACGTTCTCGCCCTTGCCGTACAGCTTGGGCCGGATGCCGTCGATGACGTTGGTGATCTGGCGGGGAATGAACTTCTCCACGTGCTGGTACGGGCCGTAGTTGTTCGAGCAGTTGCTGATCGTTGCCTGCAGGCCGAAGGAGCGCACCCACGCACGCACGAGGAGGTCGGAACCCGCCTTCGTCGACGAGTAGGGGCTCGACGGGTTGTAGGGGGTCTGTTCGGTGAAGCGGGCCGGGTCGTCGAGCTCCAGATCGCCGTAGACCTCGTCCGTGGAAATGTGATGGAAGCGCGTACCGTGCCTCCGCGCCGCCTCGATCAGCGTGTAGGTGCCGATGATGTTCGTGTCCAGGAACGGCCGCGGGTCGTGGAGCGAGTTGTCGTTGTGGCTCTCGGCCGCATAGTGGACGACGGCGTCAGCCGAGCTGACGAGTTCGTCGACCAGGGCGGCGTCCGCGATGTCCCCCTTGATGAAGCGGAATCGCTGGCCGGGTAGGCCCTTGAGGGATTCGAGATTGCCCGCGTAGGTCAGCTTGTCCAGGACCGTGACGTGGTGGTCCGTGTGGCTCAGGACATAGTGGACGAAGTTCGAGCCGATGAACCCGGCGCCGCCGGTGACTAGGAGTCGCTGCATACGTTCTAAAATACCGGATTTGGCATGTGCGCTCGGGCCTAGGGATCATGGGGACCATGCGTGGAATCATCTTGGCAGGCGGCACGGGATCCCGGCTTCACCCGATCACACTGGGGGTGAGCAAGCAACTGGTGCCTGTGTACGACAAGCCGATGATCTACTATCCCCTTTCTACGCTGATCCTCGCGGGCATCAAGGACATCCTCGTCATCACCACTCCGCACGATGCAGAGTCCTTCTCCCGGCTCCTCGGCGACGGGTCCCGTTTCGGCATCAGCATCACCTACGTCCAGCAGCCTTCCCCCGACGGTCTCGCCCAAGCCTTCATCCTGGGCGAGGAGCACATCGGCTCGGAGACGGTCGCGCTTGTACTCGGCGACAACATCTTCTACGGCCCGGGCATGGGCACCCAGCTCCGGCGTCACGAGAACATCGACGGGGCGGCCGTGTTCGGCTATTGGGTCAAGGACCCGACCGCGTACGGCGTCGTCGAGTTCGACGGCGGCGGCAAGGCAGTCTCGCTCGAGGAGAAGCCCGCCAAGCCGAAGAGCAACTATGCGGTTCCCGGGCTCTACTTCTACGACAACGACGTTGTGGGCATTGCCAAGTCGCTCAAGCCTTCGGCTCGAGGCGAGCTGGAGATCACCGACGTTAACCGGACCTACCTCGAGGCAGGAAAGCTGAAGGTCGAGGTCCTGCCGCGCGGCACGGCCTGGCTCGATACTGGGACGTTCAGCGACCTCAACGACGCGTCGAACTTCATCCGCACCGTCGAGAACCGTCAGGGGCTAAAGATCGGTGCACCCGAGGAGATCGCCTGGCGCCTCGGCTTCCTCTCGGACGAAGAGCTCCGGGAGCGCGCCGAGCCCCTCGTGAAGAGCGGGTACGGGCGGTACCTGCTCGAGCTGCTCGGCTGAAGGCCCTACTCACGACGAGAAGGAGGGGCCCTCCACCGCTCGAAGCGGTGGAGGGCCCCTCCTTTTCCATGTTCCTTCTTTGCGGCGCGCCCCGACTTGGCGTCGAGCACGCCCTACCTTGGCGTCAGCCCCTGATTCCCGAAGCGCTGCTCCAGGAGATCGTGCCGCCTTGGAACGACTGCGAGCACGAGGTCGTCGTGCTGTTGCACGTCTGGCCGGATGTCGGGTAGCCGTATCTGCCGCGCTCGGCACCGGAGTTGAGCCAGTAGGTGCGGATGGGCCCGTTGGGGGAGAGCTGGGCTCCGCTGGCCTGAGACCAGATGATCGCGCCGTTCTGGTAGTTCTGGTACGTCCCGCCGTTGACGAGGCCCGTGACCACTCCAGTGGTGGGGTAGGCGAGCGGGCCCTTCTCAGCGCCGGAGTTCAGCCAGGCCGTGCGGATGGGTCCGTTGGGGGAGAGCTGGGCTCCGGTGGCCTGGGTCCAGAGGATGGCGCCGTTCTGGAAGTTCTGGTAGCAGCCGCCGTTGCTGAGGCCGCAGACCTGAGCCGACGTGGGATAGCCCAACGGCCCCTGCTCCGCTCCGGAGTTCAGCCAGTAGCTGCGGATCGGGCCGCTCGGGGAGAGCTGTGCCCCGGTGCCCTGGGACCAGATGACAGCGCCGTTCTGGTAGTTCTGGTAGGTCCCGCCGTTGACGAGGCCGGTGACGACGCCGCTCGTGGGGTAGGCGAGCGGCCCCTTCTCGGCGCCGGAGTTCAGCCAGGCCGTGCGGATGGGTCCGCTCGGGGAGAGCTGGGCTCCGCTGTCCTGCGACCAGATGATGGCGCCGTTCTGGTAGTTCTGGTAGGTCCCGCCGTTGACGAGGCCGGTGACGACGCCGCTGGTGGGGTAGGCGAGCGGTCCCTTCTCAGCGCCGGAGTTCAGCCAGGCCGTGCGGATGGGTCCGCTCGTTGAGAGCTGTGCCCCGGTGGCCTGGGTCCAGAGGATGGCACCGTTCTGGAAGTTCTGGTAGCAGCCGCCGTTGCTGAGGCCGCAGACCTGAGCTGACGTGGGATAGCCCAGGGGCCCCTGTTCCGCGCCGGAGCTCAGCCAGTAGCTGCGGATCGGCCCGTTGGGGGAGAGCTGTGCCCCGGTGCCCTGGGACCAGATGATGGCGCCGTTCTGGTAGTTCTGGTAGGTCCCGCCGTTGACGAGGCCGGTGACGACGCCGCTCGTGGGGTAGGCGAGGGGGCCCTTCTCGGCGCCGGAGTTCAGCCACGCGTCGCGGACCGGTCCGCTCGGGGAGAGCTGTGCCCCGCTGGCCTGGGACCAGATGATCGCGCCGTTCTGGTAGTTCTGGTAGGTCCCGCCGTTGACGAGGCCGGTGACGACGGCGCTCGTGGGGTAGGCGAGGGGGCCCTTCTCGGCGCCGGAGTTCAGCCACGCGTCGCGGACCGGTCCGCTCGGGGAGAGCTGCGCTCCCGTGGCCTGGGTCCAGATGATCGCGCCGTTCTGGAAGTTCTGGTAGCTGCCGCCTCCGGTAAGGCCCGTCACGACGTTCGAGGTCGGATACCCGAGGGACCCGGTCTCGAATCCCGTGGTCTGCCACAGGCTGCGAATAGGTCCATTGGGCGAGACCTGAGCGCCGGTCGACGGGGACCAGATGATCGCGCCGTTCTGGAAGTTCTCGTAGTTTCCGCCGTTGACGAGGCCGCCGACGACTCCGGTTGTGGGGTAGGCGAGAGGCCCTGTCTCGAACCCGGTTGCCTGCCACGCACTTCGGATGGGACCGTTCGGCGAGACTTGGGCGCCGCTCCCGGACGACCAGATGATCGCGCCGTTCTGGAAGTTCTGGTAGGCCCCGCTATTGACGAGGCCACCGATCACGCCCGTCGTCGGGGACCCAATGTTGGCTCCTCCGGCTACCGATCCGATAGCAGCGCTGGGATTGGTGTCGCCGTAGGTCGCAAAACGCTGAAGGCTCGCGTAATCGCCATTCCAGACGTTCGAGTCGCCAACGAATGGGCCCGTAGAGCTGTACTGCCACACGCTGAAAGCGCCCCAACCGGCCGGCATCGGGGGACCCGACTGGTTGTACGCGGCGATCCACAGAGGATTGTTTCCGAAGCCAGCGGAGTTTCCGGTACAGCGGCTCCACCAGTCTGCTGTCGTGTAGATCATGGGGCGACGGCCGGTGAGCGAAAGCATCGTGTTGCTGAAGTCAGCGATCCAGTTGACCATGGCGGAACCCGCCATGCTGTAGCACGTGTCTCCCATGTAGACGCCGTTGATCGTCTGGCCCGCGTAGGGGTTGTACTCGATATCGAGTACGGGGGGCAACGTGATGCCGTCTGGGGACCACCCGCCCCCGTTCTGCGTGAAGTACTGGGCCTGGTTCGCGCCCGAAGACCAATTGGGAATCGCAAAGTGGTAGGCGCCTCGGATCATCCCGACACTCTGGGCATCGCCGTACTGCTGCGAGAACGCCTGGTTGTTGTAGTAGTTGCCTTCCGACGCCTTCACGTAGGCGAACCGGACGCCCTGGTTCCATTGCCCGGCCCAGTCCACTGTGTCGCTCCACTGCCCGTTCGCGTAGGCAGCCTGGTAGGCGCTCACGTCAACACCGCTCACGCCCCAGCCCGGCTGCCAAGTAGCGGCCAAGACGCGGACAGCCGACCCCTTCGCAGGGGAACCCATCTGCTTCGGGTTCTGCGGGTTGACCTGGCCCATCTTGGCTCCCCGGCCGACAGCCTTCTGCATGGCGTCGCGGAGCTGGTTGCTCGCACCCGGGTCTGACGTCGCCGCGGCAATGGCGCCTGGGGGCGGCGTCGTCTGGGAAGCGAGCGGACTCGGGGTCGCCGTCGCGGAAGGGGTGGGAGTGGGGGCGGCGGTCTGCGCGGAAGCGGCAGTCTTCGCCGGGGTCGGAGTCGGGGAGGGCGTCGTCGTGGCGGAAGCCGCCGGCACTGCCAGGCCAGTCACGAGCCCAATTGTGAGAAGAGAGAGCCCCACCGAGTGGGTCAGAGATGTGAGTTTCATAACCTTGCCCGCATAGCTGGTCCGAATCCTCAGGCGTGAGGGAGCGAGACCACCATAGCAGCGATGTTAAAAGTGTGAACAGTGTGATCCAAGTAAATTGGTGTTTCCTATGAAGTTCTTGCGCCCTTCTTGCGTTTCGGCAGCCACGGGGGTCCCGTAAGCTACGCACATGCCAGACACCGCACCAATTACCAAGGCCGTGATCCCTGCAGCAGGGCTTGGCACACGCTTCCTCCCGGCAACGAAGGCGATGCCCAAGGAAATGCTGCCGGTGGTGGACCAGCCCGCGATCCAGTACGTAGTTGCCGAGGCCGCACGGGCGGGACTCGACAATGTCCTCGTCGTCACGGGCCGCAGCAAGCGTTCCCTCGAGGACCATTTCGACCGCGTCCCGACGCTTGAAGAAGCTCTGGAGCAAAAAGGCGACGAGAAGAAGCTGGCAGCCGTCCGCGAGACGAGCAATCTGGGCGACATTCATTATGTGCGCCAGGGGGATCCGAAGGGCCTCGGGCATGCGGTGCTGCGTGCGCAGCGGCATGTGGGCAACGAGCCGTTCGCGGTGCTGCTGGGCGATGACCTGATCGACGAGCGGGACGAGCTGCTGGGGGAGATGATCCGGGTGCAGCAGGCCACGGGGGGTTCCGTGGTGGCGCTGATGGAGGTTCCGCGGGAGGCGATCTCCGCGTACGGGTGCGCGAAGGTCAGCCCTGTGGAGGGGGAGTCGTTCGTGCAGGTGCACGGGCTGGTGGAGAAGCCGGCGCCGGAGGATGCGCCCTCGAACCTGGCGATCATCGGCCGGTACGTGCTGCATCCTGCGGTGTTCGGGGTGCTGGAGGAGACCGAGCCGGGCCGGGGCGGGGAGATCCAGCTCACGGATGCGCTGCAGACCCTGGCCCGCCGGGACGGCGAGGGCGGGGGCGTGTACGGGGTGGTGTTCCGGGGGCGCCGGTACGACACGGGCGACAAGCTCAGCTACCTCAAGGCCGTCGTCACCCTCGCGTCGGAACGCTCCGACCTTGGACCCGAGCTGCGGTCCTGGCTCCGGGAGTTCGTCGCGGACCTCTGACGTTCCGTCGGCCGGCGGCTCCGTCGGTCTCTATATATACGATATACGCGGCTTCTCTACGGGCGGCTTCCCGACGTCTCGCTGGCCATGCCGCTGGCTTCTCTGGAGTTGATCAGGCGTATCCACATATGCGTGCTCGGCGTCTCCGTGGCGTCCTGCCATGCCTAGGCTGGCAGGGTCGGCCTGGGGAGTCGATGTCGCCCCGATCGCCAAAGGGGCGGCTCGCAGAAGCAGCGGGGGCTGCGTGGGGGTAGGGCCATGGATGCGTTCGGCATCGTTGAGAAGGAAGTGCGGGAACTCATCCGCGTGCGGGGGCTGGACCCGCTCCGGCAGGCCGCAGAGGTCCGGCGCCTTGTTGAGGCCGCCGTGGCTGACTACGACGAGCGGGCGCTGCTCGGGGCGGTGCCCGCCCTCGGATCGCTCGACGTGGCACGTCGGCACGTCTTCGACGCCGTCGCCGGCTTCGGCCCTCTGCAGCCGCTCTTGGATGACCCGGCTGTCGAGGAGATCTGGATCAATGCGCCGCACGAGGTGTTCGCGGCGCGGGGCGGGGAGGCCGAGCTCACCGCCGTGACCCTCACGGAGCAGAGCGTGCGCGATCTCGTCGAGCGAATGCTCAAGACTTCGGGCCGTCGCCTCGACCTGTCCAGTCCGTTCGTCGACGCGGCACTGCCGGACGGGTCGCGTCTGCACGTTGTCATTCCCGACGTGACCCGGCGGCATTGGGCCGTCAACATCCGGAAGTTCGTTGCACGCGCGTCTCGTCTCGAACACCTCGTAGAACTCGGTTCACTCACTCCCAATGCCGCGCAGTTTCTTGCATCGGCGGTCTCGGGCGGCCTCAACATCCTCGTGTCTGGGGCAACTCAGGCAGGCAAGACGACGATGCTCAACTGTCTTGGGGCCTCGATCGGTTCCAACGAGAGGGTCGTGACTGTCGAGGAGGTCTTCGAGCTTCGAATTCCGTTGCGGGACGTCGTCGGACTTCAGTGCCGTCAGGCCAGCCTTGAGGGCACGGGTGAGATTCCCCTGCGGCGGCTCGTGAAGGAGGCGCTTCGGATGCGGCCAGACAGGCTCGTTGTCGGGGAGGTGCGAGAGGCAGAGAGCCTTGACATGCTCATCGCTCTTAATGCCGGGATGCCGGGCATGGGCACGATCCACGCAAATTCGGCCCGCAATGCCGTCACCAAACTCTGTACGTTGCCCCTGCTCGCTGGCACGAACATCTCCTCCGAATTCATCGTGCCAACCGTCGCGGCGTGCATCGACCTTGTGGTGCATTGTGTCCGTACTGCGGCCGGTCACCGTCAAGTCGGCGAGATTCTTGCGCTCGGCGACCGTGTCGAAGGTGGATTGATCGAGGCATCCTCCGTCTTCTCCCGCGTCGACGGAGCACTGCGCCCGTCGGGAACCGGATTGCCGAAAGCAGCCAAGTTCGCGCGGGCGGGAATCGACGTGACCGCCTTGGGCGCTGCCTGATGGCGCCGACCGTCGGTCTGATCGGCGGCCTTGGCCTGTTCCTCGTCTGGTGGGCGTGCTGGGTGCCCGGGAGGCCGAAGACGCGCTCGGGGAGCTTCATAACGGCGGAGCGGCTTCTTCGCCAGGCGGGGATCGGCAACGTTTCGCCCGCACAGCTCGCTGGAACCTCGTTGGCCTCCGGCGCCCTCGTCGCGGTTGTGGTCGCCGCCATGACAGCTTGGCCGATAGGCCTTTGCTTCGGGGTGTTCGCCTCCGGAGCACCCTTGGCCCTCGTGGTGTGGCAGGCCAAGCGGCGTGCCCGTGCCCTTCGCGAGGTCTGGCCCGATGCGGTGGATCACCTGCGCTCCGCCATCCGCGCCGGGCTTTCCCTCCCGGAGGCCCTCATCCAGTTGGGCACTAAGGGGCCTGAGATCCTGCGGCCGGTCTTCGTAGCCTTCGCCGCAGACTTTCGTTCAGGGGGCAGTTTCGGTGACTCGCTCGACCGGCTGAAGGACAGCCTCGCCGACCCGGTCGCGGACTCGATCATCGAAGCCCTGCGGCTGACCCGCGACGTCGGAGGTTCTGACCTCGGCCGTCTGCTCGCCACACTCGCCGAGTGCCTCCGTGAGAACCTCCGGACGCGAAGTGAACTCGAGGCAAGGCAGTCCTGGACCGTCAACGGTGCCCGCTTGGCTGTCGCGGCTCCTTGGGCGGTGCTCCTCCTTCTGGCCACACGCCCGGAGGCCATGGCCGCCTACGGCCGCCCGGCGGGACTCGTGGTCCTTGCGGCTGGTCTCGTAGTCTCCTCGGTCTGCTACTGGCTCATGCTCCGGATCGCGGCCCTCCCGACTGAGGAGCGTGTGCTTCGATGAACCCTGGGTCAGGGCTTTCGATCCTGAGTGGCATGCTGCTCGGCGTGGGGCTGTGGATTACGTTCTTGCGGGTTCCTGCGATGCGGCGGCCCACCTTTGCAGAACGGGTCGCTCCTCAGCTGCGCTCGCTCGATGCCTCGTCCCGCCTCCTTCGATCCGACCTCGCTGCTCCCACACTCGAGCGCATTCTCGGGCCAATCCTCAGGGAAGCCCTCACCTCGATTTCGGGACTCGGGGCGGCCAGGAGCGGGCTGGACAGGCGACTCGCCCAAGCCGGATCGTCGAGAAGCGCGATCGAGTTCAGATCTGAGCAGGTCCTCTGTGCAGGGCTCGCATTCGCGCTCGGATCCGCGTTGGCCATCGGAGGCTCTTCAGCAGGACGCATTTCGGCCTTCCTCGCAGTCCTGCTGTCCCTCAGTGCGGGTGCGGCGGGATTTCTTGGTCGCGAGTTCGTGCTCAAAGCGGCGGTCCGCAGAAGACGCCGACGGATCCTGGCGGAGTTCCCGTCAATGGCCGACATGCTGGCACTTGCAGTCGGGGCGGGAGAGACAGCGGGAGCAGCGTTGGATCGGCTCGCGGGTCTCTTGAAGGGAGCGCTGGCCGAGGAGTTATCGAAGGTGATCTCGGAGGCCCGGGCGGGGGCAACGCTCGTAGCCGCTCTGCGGTCGATGGCCAGCAGGTTGGAGCTCGCCCCGATATCGCGGTTCATCGACGGTCTCGTGGTGGCGATCGAGCGGGGCACCCCTCTTGCGGACGTGCTTCGGGCCCAAGCACAGGATGTCCGCGATGCGGCGAAGCGCGACCTCATGGAGGCGGCAGGCCGCAAGGAAATCGCCATGATGGTGCCGCTCGTCTTCGGGATCCTTCCTCTGACGATCGTGTTCGCGGTCTTCCCCGGTTTCGCCACCATAGCCCTCGGGCCATGACCGGCCAGCTTCGGCCGGGCAAGGTGTTTCCCGAAGTCCCGAGGAGCCGAATTGCCTTCTCCCAGCGAGCAGATGAGAGCAGAGCGACCATGTCGGATCGCATGCCCGGCAGCAAATTGCAGACATCAAACATCAAGTTGAACGTCAGAAGAACATCAGATTGAAAAGGGGAATTATGAACACCGTCAGGGCACACTTCTTCTTCACCGCCAGGACAATCGGCTTCACCGCCAGGGCAATCGGCGCGTGGGCCGCGACCTTGAATGACGAGGGGCCGGGCAGCAGGCCAGCACCATTCCGCGGCTCCGGCCGTGACCGAGGCGACGTGCCCGGCTGGGTGATGATCACGCTGATGAGCGCTGTATTGGTGATGGGCCTTCTCGCTATCGCTGCACCGGCGCTCGAAGGCTTGTTCCAGCAGGCGATCAGCAAGGTGAGCAGGTAGCGCCGTATGGAGCGTGTTCCCTCCGGACGAGGGGAGACGGATCCGATCGAGTCTGGTTCGGCTCCGGCGGAGTTCGTGCTCGTGGGCAGCTTCCTGACCGTCCTCTTCCTCGCGATCGTCCAGCTGACGCTCGTGCTCCATGTGCGGAACACACTGGTCGACGCCGCATCCTCGGGGGCGCGGTACGGCGCTCTTGCAGATCGCGGACCGATGGATGGGAGCGGGCGTGCCGCCGAGCTCGCCGCGGCGGCTCTCGGGCCGTCGTTCGCGTCTGACGTGACAGCGGCGCGAATCGTGTCCCCAGAGGGGGCCCCGCTTCTCGAAGTCCGGGTGCGCGCGCCACTGCCGTTGGTTGGCTTCGCGGGACCCCCACGAGTCCTCGAAGTGGCGGGTCATGCTCCGCTCAGCTAGCCCTGTTCGGGTCGGCCTCAGTCGTCTTCAGCGGTGCACCGTGCCTCGTCACGGTGCCGAGGCCGGGCAGCGAGGGGTCACGGCAGCCGAGACGGGGATCGACCGCGCAGACGCGGATAGGGGGAGCGCGGTCGTCGAATTCGTGGTGCTGGCTGTCCTGCTGCTGGTCCCGGTGGTCTACTTCGTGATCACGATGGGTGTCCTCCAAGGTGCGACGTACGCCGCAGTCGGAGCAGCCGATCACGCAGCCAAGGTGTTCGCAACGGCTCCTGACGCCGCTTCAGGGAGGATGCGAGCCGAGGAGGCCGTCCAGGTGGCCGTATCAGACTTCGGCATGGAAACGGGGAGGGCCACCATGACGGTGACGTGCAGCCGGGCCGACTGCCTCGAAGCCGGGAGCGCTGTCACAGTGGCGGTGGCGATCGAGGCCCCACTCCCGCTCGTCGCGGCCTGGGGGGAGCGCGGCCTTGCGGCAGGACGGGTCGAAGCGAGCGCAACCCAGATCGTCGGGCGGTACCGGTGAATGCCGTCCAGAGGAGCTGCGGGCACGCGGAATGCGAGCAGGAATCCGGGCAGATCCTCCTCCTGCTCGTCGGATTCGCCGTGCTGTGCCTTCTGGTCGCGTCCGTTGTCGTGGGCGTGTCTGCCGTGCACCTAGAGCGCCAACGGCTGCTGTCAGCGGCGGACGGCGCGGCCCAAGCGTCGGCCGACAGCTTCACCTTCGCAGACGCGCTCGCCGGATCCGGTCCCCCTGGAGCAGTCCTGAGCAGCGAACGGGTCCGCCGTGCAGCGGTCGCCTTCCTCCGCGAGACCGGGGCGGAGGAACGATTCGAAAGTTTCAGCGTCGGCAGCGCGGTAGGGTCGCCAGACGGGCGCAGCGCGCAGGTGACGCTCGGCGCCGTCGTCCGCCTTCCCCTCATCAGCATCCTGCTGCCGGATGCGCCTCGGATAGAAGTGACGTCGATCGCACGCGCGCGGCTTGGCCGCTGATCAATGGCGTAGCCTTGGATGGTTATGGCTGAGATCGACTTTCCCGCAGAAATCCGCGCCCTCCGGAACACCCACGATTCCATCGAGCAGGTGACGGATGTGGACGCGCTGCGCCGCGAGATCTCTGAGCTCAGCGAAGCCGCAGGGGTGCCCGACCTCTGGGACGACCCGAGCAAAGCCCAAGAGGTAACGTCCCGCCTGTCGCACCGGCAGTCGGAACTGGAGCGCGTCGAGAGTCTCGGAACGCGGATCGACGATCTCGAGGTTCTCGTGCAGCTCGCCCAGGAGGAGGCCGACCCGGACTCCCTCGCCGAGGCGGTCAAGGAACTCGAGTCGATCAGGAAGTCCCTTGAGGAGCTCGAGGTCGTGACCCTTCTGAACGGCGAGTACGACGAGCGCGCCGCGGTCGTCACGATCCGTTCCGGCGCTGGCGGCGTCGATGCCGCCGACTTCGCCGAGATGCTCATGCGCATGTACCTCCGCTGGGCCGAGCGGAGGGGCTACGCGACCAAGGTCATGGACACGTCCTACGCGGAAGAAGCCGGGATCAAGTCGGCGACCTTCGAGGTCAACGCGCCGTTTGCCTACGGCACCCTCTCGGTCGAGGCTGGCACCCACCGTCTGGTGCGCATCAGCCCGTTCGACAACCAGGGCCGCCGCCAGACATCGTTCGCGGCAGTCGAAGTCATCCCGCTCATCGAGCAGACCGACTCGATCGAGATCCCGGACAACGAGATCCGCGTCGACGTCTTCCGTTCGTCCGGACCCGGGGGCCAGTCGGTCAACACCACCGACTCGGCAGTCCGCCTCACCCACATCCCAACGGGGATCGTCGTCTCGATGCAGAACGAGAAGTCGCAGATCCAGAATCGCGCGGCTGCCCTGCGGGTCCTGCAGTCCCGACTCCTGCTACTGAAGAAGGAGCAGGAGGACGCCGAGAAGAAGGCGCTCGCCGGCGACGTGAAGGCGTCGTGGGGCGACCAGATGCGCTCGTATGTCCTGAACCCCTATCAGATGGTCAAGGACCTCCGCACCGAACACGAGGTGGGGAACCCGGCCGCGGTGCTCGACGGCGACATCGACGCCTTCATCGACGCCGGCATCCGTTGGCGCGCCTCCCAGCGGCAGCTCGCGGAGAGCTAGTTCGACCGCAGTCCGGCGACACGCCGCCTCAACAGGTGGGCCTGAGTCGGGCACCGTGCTTATAGTCATGCAGCCGGCGCTTTCCGTCCCCGAGCCTTGCCCGTGCGCCGGGTGCTGGATGCTCTGCATGCAAGCCGGGCCGGAAGTGCCATGATCCGCTTCGACAATGTCACGATGGTCTACGACAAGAAGGCCAAGCCAGCGCTCGACTCGGTCTCGATCGAGATCGAGCGTGGCGAATTCGCATTCCTCGTCGGGCCGTCCGGCTCGGGCAAGTCGACCTTCCTACGGCTCGTGCTCCGCGAGGACCGGGCCACCGCCGGCGCCGTCTTCGTCGCCGGTCAGAACGTCGCAAAGCTCTCGAGCTGGCGGGTTCCGCGCCTCCGCCGGGGGATCGGCGTCGTCTTCCAGGACTTCCGCCTCCTGCCCCAAAAGACGGTATTCGCCAACGTCGCCTTCGCCATGCAGGTCATCGGAAAGAACCGAAGCGTCATCCGCGAGACCGTTCCCGAGGTGCTCAAAACAGTCGGGCTGGAGGGCATGGGGCACCGCATGCCGCACGAGCTCTCGGGCGGCGAGCAGCAGCGCGTTGCGATCGCGCGCGCCGTCGTGAACCGTCCCGGCATCCTGCTTGCCGACGAGCCGACCGGCAACCTCGACCCCACGACTTCCCAAGGCATCATGCAGGTGCTCGACAAGATCAACCAGAACGGCACCACCGTCGTCATGGCCACGCACGACGACGACATCGTCAACTCCATGCGCAAGCGGGTCGTCGAGCTCCGGGCCGGCCGCATCCTCCGCGACGAGGCGAAGGCCCTCTACACCTCGATGATGCCTGCAGTGCGTCCGCCTCGGCTGGGAGAGCCAGCCGAGGCCCGTCATAGCGTTCCGTCCCCCGCTGGTGTGGGCGAGGAGGAGATCTGATGCGCCTCGCGTTCATTCTCGGCGAGATCGCCGGCGGCCTGCGCCGCAACCTGTCCATGGTCGTCTCCGTCATCCTCGTGACGTTCGTGTCGCTCACGTTCGTCGGCGCTGCGGGCATCCTCCAGCTGCAGATCAACCAGATGAAGGGCTACTGGTACGACCGGGTCCAGGTCGCGATCTTCCTGTGCGGTCCGGGATCGAGCTCGGCGGGCTGCGCGAGCGGCACGGTGACCCCGGACCAGCAGAAGGCGATTCAGGCCCTCCTCGACTCGCCGGCGGTGGCCCAGTACGTCAACGACTACCACTACGAGTCGCAGGCCGAGGCGTACCAGCACTTCAAGGAACAGTTCGCGAATTCGCCGATCGTCGATTCCGTGACCCCGGACCAGCTGCCGTCCTCGTTCCGGATCAACCTCAAGGACCCGCAGAAGTACCAGATCATCAGCGAGACGTTCTCCTCACGTCCCGGAGTCGAAACGGTCATCGACCAGAGACAGCTTCTGGAGAAGCTGTTCTCGGTCATGAACGGCGCATCGGTGGTGGCGATCGTGATCGCCGGCGTCATGATCGTCTGCGCGATCCTCCTGATCGGCACAACCATCAGGCTCTCCGCCTTCAGCAGACGGAGGGAGACCGGCATCATGAGGCTCGTGGGGGCGTCGAAGCTCGTGATCCAACTTCCCTTCGTCCTCGAGGGGGTGATCGCCGCCGTCGTGGGGGCCGTACTCGCCTCGGCGACGGTCTGGGCGGTGGCGAAGTTCTTCCTGGGCGACGTCCTTGCCAAGCAGTATCCGGACACGGCGTTCATCTCACCGGCCCAGGCGCTCATGCTGTCCCCGCTCCTCGTTGGACTGGGGGTCGTGCTTGCGGGCGTGTCGTCCATGCTGACACTCCGCCGCTATCTGAAGGTCTGACATGACCCCTCGCACCCCTGACGTTGGCCGGAAAGGGGCCGCGGCAGCATTCCGCGGCCCGGCCGCCGTCGCAGCTCTTTCGCTGGTTGCCCTGCTCGTGGCCTCCGGTGCCGCCCGGGCGGATGATCTCGACGACCAGAAGGCCCAGCTCGCGCAACAGGCGCAGCAGGTTGAATCGTCCCTGGAATTCCTCGACGGGCGCATCGCCCAGTCGGCGTCCGATCTCGCGAGCTACAGGGCCCAGTTGCCCGGCGCGCAGCAGGCGCTCGTAGACGCCCAGGGGCGGGTTGCCGCGGCGACGAAGGAAGCGGACGCCTTGGCCGTCCGCGTGGACGCGGCCCAGCAGAACAAGGCGAAGATCACCCAGCAGATCTCGGACGACCGCGGGAAGGCCGCGGAGACGAAGAAGCTCATCGGGCAGATCGCCACTCAGGCGTACAAGGCCGGCGGAGTACCGTCGAACCTCGGCCTGATCTTCGGCGACGCGGGGGGCGGGAGCCTGACCGGGAGTCTGGACCTCGCCGACCAGGCGTTGCGCAGCCAGAATGCCGCCCTCGAGCGGCTTGCGCAGCAGACGGCCGCGAACGTCAATTCCGAGGCCCGCCTCGCTGCCGTGGAGGGCGAGATCCAGAATCTCAAGTCCCAGGCGGACCAAGCGCTCCAGCGCGAGCAGGCGGCGCGCGACGACGCCGCGTCGAAGAAGGCTGCCGTGGACAAGCTGGTCGCCGATACCGACCGCCTCAACAGCGAGCTTGCCGCGCAGCGCCCTGCCATCCAGCAGCAGATGGCAGACGTCAAGAACCAGCAGGACCAGATCGCAGCGCAGATCGCCGACCGCGACCGTCGCCTGCGTGAGGCCTGGGAGGCAGAGCAGCGAAGGCTCGCTGAGCAACGAGCGGCCGAGGCCCGGGCCGCGGCCCTCGCCGCCGGCCAGAACAATTCCTCGGCGGACGCCGCGGCCCAGACGGTGCGAGACCAGGCCGCCCAGGTCGGATCGCCGTCGGCGTTCGGCCTGCGCTACCCGTTCGCGGGGAACCCGCCGATCACCTCGGGATTCGGGTGGCGGGCGACGCCGCCGGGCACCATCGACTTCTTCGGCACCGGCGGCTACATGCACACGGGCATCGACTTCGGTGTCGGGTGCGGTACGCCGGTGTATGCGGCAGCCGCCGGCACGGTCACCGTGGGCGGCTGGACGAACGGCGGCGGCGGGTGGACCGTGATGATCTCCCACGGGGTGGTCCAGGGAAACTCGCTGACGACCGTGTACTACCACAACTCGAGCGTGACCGTCGCGCCCGGGCAGTCCGTCAGCCCGGGCCAGCTCATCGCGTACTCGGGCAGCACCGGCAACTCGACCGGATGCCACGCGCATTTCGAGACGTGGCTCAACGGGGCGCCGGTCAACCCGCTCAGCATCATGTAGGCCCGCTGCGATAGAATTCTGAGGTCTCCGCGAGCGATCGGCCCCCAGATCGTTCCGAACCCGAGTCCAGAGAAGGAGGGACAGGCGTGCCAAAGGAAACCGGCCGGAAGGCAGTAGCAACCAACCGCAAGGCCCGGCACGACTATCACATCCTGGACACCTGGGAGGCGGGGCTCGTGCTCATGGGCACCGAGGTAAAGTCCCTCCGCGAGGGGCACATCTCGCTCACGGACGGCTTCTGCACGTTCTCCAACGGGGAGCTCTGGCTCGAGGGCGTCAACATCCCGGAGTACACCCAGGGGAGCTGGACCAACCACTCGGCCCGCCGCCGCAGGAAGCTGCTGCTGCACCGGGAGGAGCTCGTCAAGATCGAGCAAAAGGTCAACGAGCAGGGCCTGACCGTGGTCCCGTTGCAGGTCTACTTCAACGAGGGCAGGGCCAAGGTCGAGATCGCGCTCGCACGGGGCAAGAAGGAATACGACAAGCGCCAGGCCCTCCGCGAGAAGCAGGACAACCGCGAGGCGCTACGGGCGATGCGGGCGCGCAACCGGCGCTGACTGTGTTCCTGAATTGAGACGCTGACAGGAAGGGACCGTGGCACGGCCAAGCCCTAGGGTGTTGATCGCCATCGTCGCGAGCGTCGTGCTGATCCTCGGCGGACTCGCTGCCGTCATCGTTCCCGGACTGGTCGCTTCCTCGACACCCCCACGTGCCGCCCCGCCGACGTCACCGTCGTTCACGCGCCCCGTCCCGACACCCCGGTCGTCAACGTCGAGCCCCACGCCGTCTGCCACGCCGCCGCAGCCCAGCCCTCCGGCGTCGTCCGCGCCGCCGCCGTCCGCACCGCCGCCACCCCAGACGCGGGCGCAGCAGCTGCTCGCCTCGATGAGTCTCGAACAGCGTGCCGGGCAGGTCGTCATGACGAGCATCCCGGTCTCCGGGCTCGACGCTGCCTCGCTCGCGGCGCTGGGCAGCGACCACATCGGCAACGTCTTCCTCAAGGGGCGGACGACGGCGGGGGCAGGCGCCGTTGCCGGCGTCGTCCGTTCGGCCCGGGCCGAGACGTCCTCGGCCACCCTCGGAGTTGCGCCGTTCGTCGCAACCGACCAAGAGGGCGGGCAGGTCCAGATCCTCCGAGGGCCCGGTTTTTCGGACATGCCCTCCGCTCTCGCCCAAGGCTCCATGACGCCGGACGCGTTGAGGGCCTCGGCCTTCGAGTGGGGGCAGGAACTTGCCGCGGCTGGAGTCGATGTGAACTTCGCTCCCGTGATGGACACCGTCCCGTCGCCGGCCTTCGCGCCGCAGAACATCCCTATCGGCAAGTACCAGCGTGAGTTCGGGTTCACCCCCGACGCCGTCGCCGCACACGGGATCGCTTTCGCCCAAGGCATGGCGGACGCCGGTGTGGCCGCCACCGTGAAGCACTTCCCGGGGCTCGGAAGAGTCACGGGGAACACCGACACCAGCACCAACGTCACTGATTCCACGACGACGCGGAATGACGCGTACGTCGCGCCGTTCGCCGATGCAGTGAGGGCAGGAGTCCCGTGGGTCATGCTGTCGAACGCCTTCTATCCCGCGATCGACGCCGCCAACTATGCTCCCTTCTCGCCGACAGTCATCCAGGGGATGCTGCGCGGTGACCTGGGATTCCAGGGCATCGTGGTCTCGGATGACCTTTGCGACGCCGCCCAGGTCTCCGGCTTCCTCCTCGACCACCGCGGAGCGGACTTCCTCGCCGCCGGGGGCACCATGGCCCTCTGCACCAACGAGACGCTCGCACCGCGGGTGTGGCAGGGAATCGTGGACCGTGCGCGCTCCGACCCCGGCTTCGCCAAGGTCGTGGACAACGCCGCGTTGCAGGTGCTGACGGCCAAGGAACGGCGTGGCCTCCTGCCCCGGTGAGGGCGGGAATACCCCGCGCGCGGGAAGCGCTATACTGGATGTTCCGGAAGCCGAGAGGCGACCGGCGGTTTGACAACCGAATAGGGGATGATCGGTTTCGACGGTGTTGGTCGAGACAGGTGAAGCGGGCCGAGGATGCAGAGTCATCTCGTCAACGCTCTCTGCAAAACAATAAGTGCCAACTCTAAGCGCACTGACTTCGCTCTCGCTGCCTAAGTAGCGAACGAGTCCGTCAGCCCGGGAGCGCTATCGTCCCGGATCCTGGCGTCGTCTAGATAGCCACTGCTGGTAGCCCTCGTCATTGGGGCTGCTGGGACTCTTTGATGACTGGGCCTGGGTCAGCCACTTGTGTGCATGATGGCTGGGGCCGAGAAAACCCGAAGCACACTGCGCCCGGAGAAGACCTGACAAAGCCGCATCGGACGGGGGTTCAATTCCCCCCATCTCCACGAGCTGAGGCCCGGAATCCTTGCGATTCCGGGCCTCAACTTTTTGTAGTTGCCACAGTCCGCGATGGCCGCAGACCGCGTTGGAAAGCGATTGCGAGGACTGTGGTGATGGACCCTCCCTTTCTGGGGCACGATGGCCCGCCCCTCCCTGAGGGGCAGGCCATCAGCGTTTGTAGGCCCCGAGGATGCTGCGCTTGGCGGTGTCACCGCGACCCGGACAGATGGGCGAGTTCGTGTGCGCGCGAGGGGGGGACGCCTAGGACGAGCAGGCTGGTGATCGTCGCAGCCTCGGCGTCGACCGCCACGCCGGCGCGGCGGTCGTCCGCGATGGCGAAGACGGCCGAGTAAGCCATCCTTCCGAGGAGGTCTGCTGGTAGGTGCCGTCCGAACAATTGGGCCTCCTGGCCGCGGCGGGTCAGGTCGGCGAGGATCCGGTCGACCGTCTCCAGCAGGGTGTGAATCTCGTCTCCGTGTTCGCCGCGGCGCAGCGCGAGTAGCACCCTATATCGGTGAGCAAGTGGCCAGAGGCGTGTGACGAACCTCGTCCACACCACGTCCGCCGGCACGTCGTCGGCATTCACCTCTGCCAGCACGACGACGATCTCCTCGGCCGCCTGCTCGGCGAGCGTTCGCACCAGGTCGGCCCGGGCGGGGAAATGCCCGTACACGGTGCGGCGTACCACGCCAGCGGCGGCCGCGATGTCGCCCATGCCTGCGTCGGGGTTCTGCCCGAGGACCTCGCGCGCTACGTCGAGAATCCGCTTCCGTGTCTCGTCCTTGGCCCCGCGGGCGCTTTCCGTCACCATCACTCCATAATTGCACATGCCTGTGCAACGGAGTAGCATGCGACCGATGCACTCCATTGCACACGAGCGTGCAATGGAGTGATGTGCTCAATCGTCATCGAGGAGACCATCACCATGACAGCATCGCCATCCGCCGCGGCGACGGCGCTCCGCCCGTTCGCCGCCTCCGTCCCCGATGCCGATATTGCCGACCTCCGGGCCAGGCTCGCCAGGACCCGATGGCCAGACCCCGAGACTGTTCCAGACTGGTCGCAGGGAGTTCGCCTAGCGCACGCTAAGGCGCTGGTGGAGCGCTGGCTGCGAGACTACGACTGGCGCCGGTTCGAGACGGCACTGAACCAGTATCCGCAGTTCCTGACGGAGATCGACGGGCTGGACATTCACTTCATCCACGTCAAGTCACCGAACCCCGACGCGATGCCGCTGATCCTCACGCACGGGTGGCCGAGCTCGGTTGTGGACTTTCTGAAACTGATCAGCCCGCTCACCGACCCGGGCGCTCACGGCGGTACGGCTGAGGACTCCTTCGACGTGGTGGTCCCGTCGCTGCCCGGGTTCGGATTCTCCGGAAAGCCGACCGAACCGGGATGGAATGTAGGCCGCATCGCGGCGGCATGGGCCGAGCTGATGCGTCGCCTCGGCTATTCCCGATGGGTCGCACACGGCGGTGACTGGGGCTCGGTCGTCACGACCATGCTCGGTGCTATGCAGCCCGCAGGACTGCTCGGCGTCCACCTGAACACTCCCTATGCGTTCCCGGCAACGATCCCGGAAGACCTGTCACCCGAGGAGCAAAACGCCCTCGACACCCTGGCCCTGTACAGCGGCCCACTGGGCGGGTCAAACCACCTGCAGGGCACCAAGCCAGAGACTCCGGGGTTTGCCCTCGCAGATTCTCCGGCCGGCCAAGCGGCGTGGATCTACGAAAAGTTCCAGTCCAAGACCGACAACCAAGGCCTTGCAGAGGACGCAATCGATATCGACGACATCCTGGACACCATCTCCCTGTACTGGTTCACCAACACCGCTGCGTCCTCCGCTCGCATCTACTGGGAGAACCGGGCAGCCACGATGTCCGGCCCGAAGCTGACGCTCCCGACGGCGGTGACGGTGTTCCCCTACGACATCCCGTTAGTGCCGCGAACCTGGATCGAGGAAGCCTACGCAAACCTCATCCACTACGGGGAAGCGAGCAGGGGCGGTCATTTCGCCGCGCTGGAACAGCCCGGGCTCCTCGTCGACGAGATCCGCACGGGCTTTCGCAGTCTCCGTGACCCGAGGAGCGCGGGCCTGTAGCTGTACCCGGACCTCGGAATGGATGCAGCCGGCCTACAGCAGTGTTTTGTTTCCTAGCCGTTGAAGTCGCGGAACCCGTAGGCCAGGAAGCGGGGAGCGCGCCCCTTGTGATAGCAGGCGTTGTGGTGCTCGGCGCATTCGCGGGCCTTCGCCATGTCGGGGAACACAACGCCGTGCCGGTGTGCGTCGCAAGTACTGAGGTAGCCGCGGCCTTCACGGCCGTAGACCGGCGTTACGAACGCCCCGCCTGAAGACTTCATCGCTCTCCTCCTTCTCCTCCTTGGCTTACCCGATCCGGGCTCAGACGAATCACTCGTTGCCGCTGGGCCCAGCCTCCGTTGGGCCTGCCCACCGCTGGAGCTGGCCTCTCGACGTTCGCCCACGAGCGGGAGCAGGATGATCCTGTGACGATGCCCCGCTCCGGCGAGAACAAATCCACGGCCATGACGCAGAACCAGCGTCGAGTCCTGTTCGTCGCCGTGTGCTCGAGCTGCCTCGTGATCCTCGATGGGAGTGCGGTCAACCTCGCGCTCCCGGCGATGGGCCGCGAACTGGGCGGCGGACTCGCCTTCCAGCAGTGGGTCGTCGACGGCTACCTCCTGACCTTGGGTGCGCTGATCCTCGCCGCAGGGACGCTCGCGGACCGGTACGGCCGCGCTCGTCTCCTCGAGATCGGGATCGTCGCGTTTGCGGTGACCTCCCTCGTCTGTGGGCTCTCGTGGAATGCCTGGATGCTGGTTGCGGCGCGGATTCTCCAGGGTACGGCCGCAGCCGTCGTTACCCCGAGCGCCCTTGCGCTGATCATGGCCTCGGCAGACGGGGGAGTGCGGGCCCGGATGATCGGACAGTGGACCGCGTGGACCGCGGCTGCGTCGGTCGCCGCTCCGTTCATCGGTGGAGCTGCGGTGGACCTTGCAACGTGGCGGCTCGTCTTCCTCGTCAACATCATCCCGTCGGCCCTGATGTGGCGCCCGCTCGCGCTGCTGCGCCGCGAGGCTCCACATGTCGCGCCCGCGGGCAGGTTCGATGCCCTCGGAGCGGCGCTGGCCGTCGTCGGCCTCGGCGGCCTGGTGCTCGGGCTCATCGAGCAGGGCACCTCAGGCTGGGGGAGTCCCCTCGCCATAGGGTGCCTCGTCGTCGGCGTCGCGGGCTGCGTCGCCTTCGTTGCCCGCCAGCGCACGGCCGCGTCGCCCATGCTTCCGCTCGGGCTGTTCCGAGAGCGGAACTTCGCGGCAGGCAACCTCGCGACCCTGTGGGCCTACGGAGGCCTCGGGATGAGCTTCTTCGTGCTGGGCCTGTATCTGCAGCAGCGGATGGGACTGCACGCATTCGAGGCGGGGCTCGGGCTGCTGCCCGCGACCCTGTGCCTCCTCTTCCTCTCCCCGACGGCGGCCCGGCTGGGTGCGCGCATCGGGCCGCGGCTCCCCATGGCCCTCGGTCCGGCCCTTGCCGCGGGATCGTGCGCTTGGATGGCGTTCGAGGTGCCTCCGCTGACCTACTGGCGGGACATCTTCGCTCCGGTCGTGCTGTTCGGGCTGGGACTTGCACTCATGGTCGCACCCCTCACCTCGGCTGTCCTCGGCGCCGTGCCGACGGAGGATTCCGGGATCGGCTCCGCGGTGAACAACGCCGTCGCCCGTATTGCCTCCCTCGTGTGCATCGCGGCGACCGGCGCGATCATGGGCGGAGTGGTCGACGACGCAGGGTTCCGCCGTGGCCTGCTCGCTACGGGCCTGCTTCTGGCCGCGAGTGCTGTCAGTTCGGCTCTCTGGATCCGCAATCCCGGCCGTGCGGGGGCGGGCCTCGAGGGCGGGCTTCCCGGCGAGGCGGCCAGCCAGACCGGCGAGTGATACCGGCAAGTGATCCGGAAGGCGGGTCAGGCGTCTTCCAGGGTGCAGCCCTCGTGCGGCGCCTCGCTGTGGACCCACAGCGACGAGGCGATCGTATCGGGGACGTCGAACTCATGGGCGCCGTTCCCCGCCCCGATCCGCACGACGAGCGGACCCCCGAAGGGCTTCCTCCGGACGACCCGGATCGCCGTGTCCAGCACAATGTGCTCTTGGGCGAGGTAGCGGAGCATCTCCGGGTCGTCGTCGCTGATCCGGGTGATCAGGCCTTCGTGCCCGGGGTCGAGATCGCCGAGCGGGAGTGCCGGTGGATGCTCGACCCGCCCAGTCGGGCTGGGGATCGGGTCGCCATGCGGATCCCGGTCCGGGTGCCCGAGCTTCTCGGCGAGGCGCTCGACGAACAGGTCGGAGACGGCGTGCTCGAGCTGCTCCGCCTCGTCATGGACCTCGTCCCAGCTGTAGCCGAGCTCCTGGACGAGGAACGTTTCGAGGAGCCGATGGCGCCGAACCATGGTGAGGGCAAGACGCTCGCCTTCGATGGTGAGCCGCACGGCACCGTAGGGCCGGTGGTCGACGAGCCCTTGGTCCTTGAGCTTGCGAACCATCTCCGAGACGGACGAGTTGGCGACGCCGAGGCGGGCCGCCAGCTGGGACGACGTGATGGGCTTGTCCTGCCATTCCGTGAACGAGTAGATCACCTTCACGTAATCCTCGATCGAGGAGGATGGCTGGCTCTTCACCTTTCCAAGCCTACCGTCAGGCCATTGGCACGAACGTGAGCCACAGGAGTGCGAGGTTGAGCGCGATGACGAGCCCAGCGCTCGCCCATGATGCGGCTTTGAGGACGGGCGAGGACACGAAAGCGCCCACGAGCCGACGCTCCGAGGTGAGCCGGATGAGCGGAACAAGCGCGAAAGGGATCCCGAAGCTCAAGACGACTTGGCTCACGACGAGCGAGAGCGTTGGATCGACGCCGAGCGAGAGGAGCAGCGCCGACGGGACGAGGGTGATGGTGCGCCGCAGGACGACCGGAATGCGCCGCTGGAGCAGCCCGTCCATGATGGTCGCCCCCGCGTAGGAGCCGACTGCGCTCGATGCCAGACCGCTTGCGAGGAGCCCGACGGCGAACACAGTCCCCACGAGTGGCCCGAGCGCGTCCGCTATGGCAGCATGCGCGCCCTCGATGGTGTCGGTGCCGCCCTTGCCGCCCAGCGTCGAGGCAGCCAGGAGGAGCATCCCGACGTTGACGACGCCGGCGACGCCCAGGGCGAGGAGGACGTCCAGTCTCGTCCCGTGGAGGAGGCGGGCAAGGGCGGTCGCCGGTACGTGTGTATGGGGATCGGCCCGGTGACGGTCCCGGGAAAGCGCCGAATGCACGTAGATGGCGTGCGGCATGACCGTTGCGCCCAGCATCGACGCGGCCAGCAGCAGCGTGTCGGGCCCCTCGAAATGCGGCACGAGGCCAGCGGCGACTCCGGCAGGTGACGGTGGGCTCACGACGAGCCCGGCGAGGAACCCGATCGTGATGACGGTGAGGAGGCCTATGATCGCCAGTTCGAAGCGCTGCTGGGTCCGGTGGTCCTGGATCGCGAGGATTCCCAGGGAGACCGCTCCCACGATGACGGCACCGATCGGCAACGGGACGCGGAACAGGAGTTGGAGGGCGATCGCTCCGCCAACGACTTCCGCGAGGTCGGTCGCGAGCGCGACGACCTCGGCCTGTAGCCAGAAGAGGCGCCGGCCTCCGGGACTCAGGCGTTGGCTCAGGAGCTCGGGGAGCGTCCGGCCCGTGACGATCCCGAGCTTCGCGGACTGGTACTGGATGAGCATGGCCATCGCGTTCGCTATCACGAGCACCCAGACGAGAAGGTAGCCGTAGCGGGCGCCGGCCGTGAGGTTGGCGGCGACGTTGCCTGGGTCCACGTAGGCTATCGAGGCGACGAAAGCTGGGCCCATGAGGCCCGCGGCGAGCCGCCACGTGCCGCGCGTGGCAGCCCGCGGAGGCGTCCCACGCTCCGTCCGGCTCATCCTCGCCACTCCAATGCCGCTCCCGCTCCCGAGCAGAGGGGCTACCTTTTGATACACCTCATCGCCAAATTTCGGCTTACCTAAATTTAGGCCTTCTGGTGCGGAGGGACAAGAGGCTGGGCCCGGGAAGGTCTGGCACGCCAGACCTGCGTGACGTAGGGGAGCAGGATCACCGCGTCGATGTCGTGGCCCAGATGTTCGTGGAGGTACCAGTCCAGGTTCGCCTCGACCCGGCCGCGATGTTCCGCGGTGGCCCGCAGGTAGTAGCTCCGCGACTTGGCGAGCTCGACGACCCCGCCCGTGGTGATCGGCTCCTCCCAGCGGAAGGATGCAGACTCCCAGCCTGTCAGCTCCGGTCCCGACGGGGGATGGTAGCCGGGCTTGTGGACGTCTCCCGCATGCATGATCCGCGAGAGCCGGTGCACCCAGGGAACCGACGTGTCGAGCTGATTCCACACGAGGGCGGCGCGGCCACCGGGTGTAAGGAGCCGTACCACTTCCCGCGTCGCAGTGGGAACGTCGAACCAATGCCACGCCTGCGCGGCGACCACGAGGTCCGCTGAGGCAGCCGGCAGCCCTGTGGACTCGGCCATCCCGACCACGGTCCTCACGCCCGGGTGCAGCCGGCGCAGCTCGCCGAGCATGTCGGGGCTCGGATCGACGGCGGTCACCTCGAGCCCGCGGGCCGAGAGCATCCCTGACAGCTTGCCGGTCCCAGCGCCGAGGTCGACGGCGGTGCGCGCCTGTGCAGGCACGAGCCAGTCCACGGCGTCCTCGGGATAACCGGGCCGCACCTTCTCGTAGTGCTCTCCGCCGGCCATGAACGCCCGGGCGAGCTCCCGCCGTCGTCGATCGTCGAACTTGGGTCCGCCGCGCGCCATGCCTTCTTCCTCCCGGAAAGCCTTGATCTCCGACGAGGAATCTACCCGGGAGGCAGGCGTGGCTGCACCTCGGCTACCGGGGCGCTCAGTCCTCCGCGGCGCAGGGCGCGGCGCCCGCCGTGCCGGGCGTGTTCGGCGCCCACTCCGGGAACTGGCGGGAATCGTCCACAGGAATCCAGCGGCCGGCGTCGACCGTGTAGTCGAGCCGCAAGCCGTGCTCCACGAGCTCGCGCACTCCGGCCACGAGGCGTTCGACATCCTCGAGACGCGAACCGAGCCCGAAACTCGCACGGAGGGATCCCGAAGCGAGACCCAGCCGGCGCAGGGCCGGGTGGGCGCAGAAGCGGCCGTCACGGAGGCCCACGCCATGCTCGGCTGAGAGATAGGCCGCTGCGAGACCGGCGTCGTGGCCCTCCACCGAGAAGTTGACGATGCCCACTGCTCCGCGGGACGCGGGACTGGCCCCCAGGTCCGAATCCTCGAACAGCCGGTGCACGGTGACGCCCTCGATCTGGCCGAGTCCTTCCACCAGCGCGTCACGGAGCTGCTGCTCATGGCGGTACCACGACTCCACATCGAGGCTCCCGAGCACTTGGGCGGCCTTGGCGAGGGTCGCCGCCCCGAGCACGTTGGGGGACCCCGCCTCGTGACGCGCCGTGCCGTCCGCCCACGCGACCGAGTCAAGACGGACCTCCCGAACGGCGCCTCCGCCCGAGAGGTACGGACGGCCGCTGTCGAGCCAATCCCGTCGGCCCACGAGGACGCCCGCGCCGAACGGCGCGTAGAGCTTGTGACCCGAGAACGCCAGGTAGTCGATGCCGGCCTCCGCGATGTCGATGCGGCGGTGCGGCGCGAGCTGCGCGGCGTCGACCACGATGCGGGCGCCATGCTCATGGGCAAGGGCCGCAAGCTCGGCGACGGGCAGGATCTCGCCCGTGATGTTGGAGGCACCCGTGACGGCGACAAGGCTGATTTCGCCCGCCTTGAGCCACGCCCTGACCCGCTCGAGCGTCTCGGAGAGCGTGCGTGCGGCGACAACGCTCCGGTGTGGGCCGTCCTGCCAGGGCAGGAGGTTGGCGTGGTGCTCGATGTCGAGGTACAGGACGTCGCCGGCCGCCGGGAGGCAGCCGGCCAGCAGGTTGAGCGAGTCCGTCGTATTGCGGGTGAAGATGACCTCGTCGTCGGGGCGCCCGCCCACGAACTCGCGGACAATGGTCCGCGCGTTCTCGTAGACCGAGGTGCTGACCTGCGAGGCGTAGCCGGCCCCGCGGTGCACGCTCGCGTAGAACGGGAGCACCTCGTTGAGGTGTGCGGCAACCTCGGTCAGGGCTGGCGCGGATGCTGCGTAGTCGAGGTTCACGTATCGAGTGCTGCCGCCGCCCACGAGTGGAGCGACCAGCTCGGCGCCGACGACCTCGGCGATCGGGCGGCTGGCGTCCGGGTAGTCGTCGGCGCGGATAGTGCGGACAGGAGATCCTGCGGAAGGGCGGGTGTCTGCCGGGGAGGGAGAAACGACGGTGGGTGTGCTCACGGTGCACCTCAGGGTCGGGGCCCCGCCTCGCGGGGGCCGCGCTTGCCAGATCCGCTCCGGACTGGCCTGGTCGTCACCCGGGGCACCCCGCCGCGTTGGAGGGTTGCCGGCCAGCAAGCCGGGGCTTCGCGCTGGCACTCGTGACCTGACCACGAGACTAGAGGAGGACGACGGGTCGCCTCCAGCCCGTCATCACGTGTTACAGCTCGTTAAGGCTGCTTCTGCTCGCGCGCGCTTCAGGGCCGGAGCAGGTCGTCGTGCTCCGGGTTGAGGCGCCGCAGCACCTCCGAGTGGAGAATGCCGTTGGTCGCGAGGGCGTTTCCTCCCCATGGGCCTTCCACGCCCTCGAGGGACGTGAACCGGCCGCCGGCCTCCGTCACGATCGGCACTAGCGCGGCCATGTCGTACAGCGCGAGTTCGGGCTCCGTCGCGATGTCCACAGCGCCCTCCGCGACAAGGCAGTACGACCAGAAGTCGCCGTACGCACGTGTGCGCCACACGTCCTCGGTGAGCGTCAGGAAGTTGCCGAGGCTTCCCCGTTCGCGCCAGCCGGACAGGCTCGAGTAGGAGAGCGAGGCGTCCTCGGTGCGGGCCACGTCCGAGACCTTGAGCCGGGTTGCAGCGGCGAGGGAGCGGCCCGTGTAGGCGCCCACGCCCTTCGCGGCCCACCATCTGCGTCCCAGGGCCGGGGCGCTGACGACGCCGACGACGATATCGTCGCCGTCCGCGAGGGCTATGAGCGTCGCCCATACGGGGACGCCCCGCACGAAGTTCTTCGTTCCGTCGATGGGGTCGATGATCCACCGACGGGCGCCGTGGCCGGTCGTGCCGAATTCTTCCCCGATCACTGCATCCCGCGGGCGCGACCGCGAGAGCTGTCCGCGGATGGCCTCCTCCGCCGCCCGGTCCGCGTCGGTGACCGGAGTGAGGTCCGGCTTCGTCTCCACCCGCAGGTCGATGGCCTTGAACCGGTCCATCGTCTGGGCGTCGACGGAATCGGCGAGAACGTGGGCCAGACGGAGATCGTCGGTGTAGCCTTCGGCGGCAGGGGTCATGGGATCCACGCTATCGCCTCCGGTACCCGCCGGCTGGGAGGCTCCGGGCTCAGAGTGTGCCGAGCTCCTTGGCATCCGCTGCCTCGTCACGGGGGCTTGCCCCGAGCAGCCGGCGGAACGAGGCGAGCCGCGCAGCCCCCTGCGGACCGGCCTTTCCTTCCGCAACCCACTTGTCCAGCCCGCATTCGACGGCGTTCGCGTCGTGACGGCACCCGCGGGCGCATTCCTCGGCCCCGGGTTCGAGGTCGGGGAATGCATGGAGCATGCGATCGGGGTCGACCAGGGCGAGCCCGAAGGAACGGATGCCGGGGGTGTCGATGATCCAGCTCCCGGGCGGAGCACCTTCGAGTCGGAGCGCCAGCGCGGACGACGACGTGTGCCGTCCCCGGCCCGTGACAGCGTTGACTCCGCCCGTGGCACGACTCGCCCCCGTGAGTGCGTTGACCATCGTCGACTTGCCCACGCCCGAGTGGCCGAGCAGCACGGTCACCTTGCCGTCGAGTTCCTTGCGCAGCCGCGCGACGGCGTCGTCGTCCAGCCGGACGCCGCGCGCCTCGGGCTCGGTCCCGCCGTCCGAGCCGCCGCCGGGTTCCGCGTCGCCGTCGCTGTCGGTCACCGGTTCTTCGGCCTCCTCGGCTGTGCGGCTCACGACGACGGAGAGCGGCAGGAGGTCGTAGTTCGCCAGCAGCGGGGCCGGGTCCCTCAGATCAGCCTTCGTGACGAGGAGAAGGGGCTCGATCCCCGCGTCGTACGCCGCCACGAGGGCACGGTCGATGAACCCGGTGCGTGGTTCGGGGTTGGCCGCTGCGACGACGATGACGAGCTGGTCCGCGTTGGCGACCACGACGCGCTCGATGGGGTCGTCGTCGTCCGCACTCCGCCTGAGGACCGTGCGGCGAGCCTCGACACGCACGAGGCGGGCCAGAGTGTCTGGGAGCCCAGACACATCCCCGACGAGCCCCACGAAGTCTCCGGGCACGACGGCGGTCCGGCGCAGTTCGCGCGCCCGCGCCGCAATGACGACCCGCTCGTCGGGCGTGTCCTCCGCGACGACTGCCGTGTACCGGCCCCGGTCCACCGTGATGATGCGGCCGATCACGGCGTCGTCGTGACTTGGCCGGTCCTTCGTCCGAGGGCGGCTTCCGCGCTTGTTGGGACGGATGCGGACGTCGCTCTCGTCCCATTCTCGGGCTGGCATGGAACTACGGAGCCTTCACCGTCTCGTCGGGGGCCGGAGCGTCGCCGGAAGGCTCCCACTCCGCGCTGTCGCCGAGCATGCGGGCCCACATCTGCGGGAATTCGGGGATCGTCTTGGAAGTCGTCCCGATGTCCTCGACCTCGACCCCTGGGACGGCGAGACCCCAGACGGCCCCCGCGGTCGCCATGCGGTGATCCGCGTAGGTCCGCACGACGCCGCCGTGAAGCCGGGCCGGCCGGATGACGAGGCCATCGGCCGTCTCCTCGGCGTCCCCACCGAGCCGAGTGATCTCCGCGACCAGGGCGGCTAGACGGTCCGTCTCGTGCCCGCGGAGATGGGCGATGCCCGTGAGCCGGGACGGCGTCTCGGCGAGCGCGCAGAGGGCCGCGACGGTCGGCGCGAGCTCGCTCGTGTCCGCGAGTTCGGCTCCCGTGATGCGCTGGCCCCCGCGCACGGTGAGCGTGCCGCCGTCGAGCGTTGCGTCTGCACCGAGCCGCGGGAGGATCTCGCGCCATGCATCGCCGACCTGAGTCGTGTGCTCGGGCCAATTGGGGATGCGGACCGTCCCCCGGGTGGCGAGCGCAGCCGCGAGGAACGGCCCCGCGTTCGAGAGGTCCTGCTCGATGCGGACGTCGAAGGCGCGAATCGCACCGGGCTTGACGATCCAGTGATTCGGTTCGGAGTCGTCGACCTCGACGCCGACCCCCCGGAGGACATCGACCGTCATGGCAATGTGGTCGAGACTCGGCACTGGCCTGCCGAGGTGCTCGAGGTGGAGCCCCTTGTCGAAGCGGGCGCCAGCAAGCAGGAGAGCCGAGACGAACTGGCTGGAACCGCTCGCATCGACCACGACGTGCCCGCCCGGTACGGAACCAGTGCCGTGCACGGTGAACGGGAGCGAAGCCGGGCGTCCGCCGCCGCGCGACGAGACTGGGACACCGAGTCCCTCGAGGGCGTCGATGACCGCACCCATGGGCCGAACGCGCGCGTGGGCGTCGCCGTCGAACGCGATCTCGCCACGGCTCAGCGCGGCCAGCGGCGGCACGAAGCGCATCACGGTCCCGGCAAGCCCGCAGTCCACCGCGACCTCGCCGAGGTCGCTCATGGAGTCGCGGGGGATCGGGGTGACCTCCAGGTCAGGCCCGAACTCGCCGTCGCCCGCGACTTCGGTGACGGTCGCGCCGAGAGTGCGCAGTGCATCGACCATGAGGGCCGAGTCACGGGAGTGCAGCGGAGCGCGGAGCCGGCTCGTGCCCTCCGCGAGGGCCGCGAGGACCAGATACCGGTTGGTGAGTGACTTCGAGCCCGGAACCGTCACGGTCGCGTCGACCGGCCGGCGCGCATAGGGCGCCGGCCAGGGAGCGGAAGCGCTCACGCGAAACTGCCGGCGGAAAGCTGGTGTGCCGCCGACTTGGCGGCCTTGGCCGCGTCCTCCTTCGCCGCGAGTGCAGCCTTGAGGGCTTCCTCGCGCGCGCTCTTTGCCGCCTTGAGGGCGTCGGCCTTCACATGCTGGGCCCTCTTGGCAGCCTCCTTCGCGGCCTTCGCCGCGTCGGCGCGCATCGCCTTCGTTGTGCGGGCGGCATCGGAGCTCACGGAGCGTGCGGCCTTCGTGGCGTCTGCGCGCATGCCCTTCGTGGTCTTGGCGGCGTCCGCGGCCAGGTGCTGGGCGCGCCACGCGAGGCTCGGGTTCCCGGCGGTGTCCACCGAGGCCAGCAGGACGCCGCCCACGAGCGAGATGTTGCGCAGGAGCCGGCCGCGGCGGGCAGAGCGCAGCTCCTGAGAGCCGATGTCCGCAGTCCGCCACTCGACAAAGGTGTTCAGAGCGCTCGTCAGGGCGAGCACCGAGGCTGAGAGCCGCGGCGCCCTGCCGAACGCGAACAGGACGCCCGCGCCCAGCTGGCTCGCGCCCACAGCCCGGGCAAGGGTCTTCTCGTCCACGCGCACGGGAAGCGCGTCTGCGGCCCGGCGCAGTACCGGCGAGAGCTGCTCGGCTGTCTCGTCCGCGTTCTTGAGCTTGTCCACGCCCGCAACGATGAACGAGGACGCGAGCAGGGGTCGAGCGAGGAAACGAACTACCGACATGGGGCCTCCTACGTGGATTTCCGTGGCTAGATAGGCTTTCCAGCTGCTCCAGTCTTGCACTTTCAGGGAATATTTTCCCTTTACCCAGAGTTGCCGCCTTTGTCCGAGCACACCAACTGGAGAAGGAGAGCCCGTGCTGGTCTTGGACCGCCCGCGTCCCGCCCCGCCAGTAGACTGGACCGCAATGAGCACCGTCGATTCCATCGAGCCCGACGAGCCTGCGGAGCGTACTACCGCTGGCCAGGGTGGCGAGGAAACCCCCGAAGAGCGGCGTGAGCGCTTCGAGCGCGACGCCATGCAGTACGTCGATCAGCTGTACTCTGCGGCCATGCGGATGGCGCGCAACCAAGCCGACGCCGAGGACTTGGTCCAGGAGGCGTACGCGAAGGCGTTCGCGGCGTTCCATCAGTACAAGCCCGGCACCAACCTCAAGGCCTGGCTCTACAGGATCCTGACGAACACGTACATCAACCTCTACCGCAAGCGCCAGCGTGAACCCCAGCAGGCCCAGACGGACAACGTCGAGGACTGGCAGCTCGCGCGCGCGGAGTCCCATTCGTCGACCGGTCTCCGGTCGGCGGAGGCGGAGGCGCTCGACCACCTGCCGGACTCGGACGTCAAGGATGCGCTCCAGTCCATTCCGGAGGAGTTCCGGCTTGCGGTGTACTTCGCGGACGTCGAGGGCTTCGCCTACAAGGAGATCTCGGACATCATGGGCACGCCGATCGGCACTGTCATGTCGCGGCTTCACCGGGGAAGGAAGCTCCTCCGTGACCGGCTCGCGGACTATGCTGCCGACCGAGGGTTTGCCGGCGCCCGGGCGGCAGCGGGAATGGTCTCGGACTCGAGCAAGCAGGAGAAGGAACAATGAGCAACTGTCAGGGACTCGGAGACTGCGACGAAGCGCGGCTCGAACGCCTCTACGAATACCTTGACGGCGCCCTCCCGGCGGCCGACGTCGCGGAAATCCGCGCTCACCTCGAGGGCTGCCCGGAGTGCCGCGAGGAGCACAATCTCGAGTGCATGATCCGCAGCGCGATGAAGCGAAGCTGCGCCGAGCAGGCTCCCGCCACGCTCAAGGCGAGCATTCTCGAGAAGATCCATTCCGTGCGAGCCGAGGCCGTCGAGATCTGAGGATCACGTCCAAAGGCTCACGACGCAGAAACAGCAGAACACGCAGAAAAAGGGCCCGGAGCACATGCTCCGGGCCCTTTCCGCACCACGGCGCCCTCAAAGGCGTCCTGGGGGTTGCTCAGGCGTTGGGGCGCTTCCCGTGGTTTGCGCCGCCCTTCTTGCGGTCACGGCGCTTGCGTGCACGCTTGCTCATAGGTGGCCTCCTTCCGAATCATTGATATGTGGCCCCGAGGCCCCCAATATCCTCCCATAGACGGGCGGAGGTACCTAAACGGCAGTTCTGAGACCGCCGCCTGGTCACCCTCGAAGCGAGTTCCTGACCGCAATGCGGGCTTGGTCGAGGACGGTCCGGAGCGTTTCGAGAGTCACGTCGGTGACCGGCTCGCGGGCGGCGTGGCTCCGGAGCTCGACCCGGACGTCGTCACGGAACGCCTGGACGATCATCTCCGCTTCCTTGAGCCGCCCCTGGCTCTCGCCGGTGAACCGTTCCGGGGAGGGCCGGGCTGTGATGCCACGGCCTGCCTCCGCCGGTGTGCCGGGTGTCCCCGAGGCGCCGTCCGCGGCTGTCCGATCCGCCGTCGCCCGTGCCTCGCCGCGGCCATCCCGCGCTGTTTCCTTCGCTCGGAGACGAGCGGACTCGGCGCTTGCCGCAAGGTCGGCGCGCAGGCCCCGCATGCTCGCGCGGAGCTCGTCCCGCAGCGTGTCCGCGAGGCGTCGGACCGACGCGCTGATGTCCTGCTCGACGTCGGCGAGCTCGTCGCGGCGCGCATCGAGTTCGGCACGGCCGGCGTCCGTGATGCGGTAGACGCTCCGCCGGCCCTCCGACTCGGCCGCAACGAGCCCTTCCTCCTGGAGCTTGGCGAGGCGCGGGTACACGGTTCCGGGGCTGGGCGCATACGTGCCGCCGAACCGGTCGCTGAGTGCCTTGATGAGTTCGTAGCCGTGCCTGGGCCCATCCTCGAGGAGCGCGAGCAGATAGAGCCGGAGCGCGCCGTGCGCAAAGACTGGTGGCGTCACTCGGTGCCTCGCCCGGAGTCGTGGCCCTCGGCCGCCTCCGGAGTGGAGACGCGGTCGGCGGCATGCACCACGGAGACGTCTCCGGAGACCGTGTTGGTCCGCAGGAGCATGAGCTGGAGGTCGTTGCCGAGGATCGTCTCGAGCTTGCCCTTGAACGAGGTGAAGCGGGAGTCGCCCACGAGGACCCGGCCCGAGACGGTCGTGGCGGCGAGGTCCACGCCGACGTCGCGGGGGAGGCGGATCGTGACGTCGCCGCTCACCGTGCTCACGCCCAGCGAACGGCAGTAGCCCTCGGTGTCGAAGACGAGGTCTCCGGAGACCGACTTGGCCCGGACGTCCCTGAGGCGGCCAGAGGCCGTGATTTCGCCCGAGACCGTGTTGGCCGTCAGGATCCCCTCGTGATTCCTTGCGATGACGTCGCCGCTCACGGTGTTCAGGTAGAGCTCGCCTTCCGTTCCGTCGCCGAGGACGGACCCGGAGACGGTGTTGAGCCTCGTGATGGGCCCGGTGCCCGAGACGAGTCCATCACCCCCTACCGTGCCGATCTCGACAGGAGTGCCGGGCGGGACCGCGATCGAGATGACGGTCCGGTTCTCACTCGTCCCTGACACCGTCCCCATGAGGTTCTTGAACCAGCCCTCGAAGCCGTGCAGCTGGTGCCGTACCTCCAGGCGTCCCTCATGGAGGCTCACAGCGACGGGATCGCCGTGGACCTCGCTCACTTCGACCACTGCCTCTTCGGATTCGTGGACGATGACATCGAGGCGGCCGCCGACAATCCCGGCGCGCAATGAACGCACGCCGTCAATGGTGATGGTCTGCGGGTCCGTGATGCTCCAGTTCTCCTCCGACATTTCCCCTCCTCGCCGGGCTAGGTGCTCACGCCCGGAAACGCGTTATAACTCGACTTGAACTAAAGATATATCGCGTTTCTCGGGGCGGCAAGCCCCCGAGCAGGGAAGCGCGCGTGCCGCAAGCCCTGGGGGCCAGTCCCTACTGCGGCTGGGAGAGGCGCAGCCAGGGGAACCAGCCCCGGTGGAGCACGAGCCATGCGATGAGCCCGTAGCCTGCCTGGCCCGGGGCGCCCGCGTTCCCGGCGAGGTCGCCGCGCCACTGCTCATGGTTCAGGAGGGGCGAGAACGTGTCCACGTAGTAGTGCTTGCGCCGGGTGGTGACATCGGCGAAAGCAGTGTTGAGCTCCGCGAGCCGCCGATTCTGCGCAGGGTCCAGCGTCGGGGGAGGGCCGACGACGAACACCTCCGCGCTGTTCTGGGCGGCACTGTCCAGGATGTTGGCGACGTTGAGGCGGCTGCGGGCGGGGGAGATGCCGAACTCGATGTCGCGGCCGGAGAGGCCGATCACGAGCCGATTCTCAAAGCCGTTCCCGAAGCGGCGCTGCGCCTCGTCCAGCCAGCGCGCCGAGAGCGTCTCCGTCCCCTCTTCCGGGGCGGCGAGGACGTAGCTCTCGAGAGTGAGCTCATCCCGCGGCGTTCGCGCGAGCACCCGGCCCAGCCAGCCAAGCGCCCGGGGATCCCCGTTGCCCGCCAGCAGCTCGTCGCCGATCGCCGCGAGGCGAACCTTCCTCTCGTGCGCCATGCGCCCTCCCAGTGAACCGCCCCTGCCGCACATGAGCGCGGCTCCTTCGGCTCCCGAGTCTAGCGAACGGACGGGGCACAACCGGGGACGCCGTGCGCGGGGATGGACGACGGCGGCCCGCACCTTCGCGGGGAAGGTGCGGGCCGCCGTCGTCAGGGGTTTCCCTTGCTACCGCCGATCAGGCGTTGGCCGGAACCCCGTGCTGGAAGCAGAGTTCCAGAAGGGTGGACTCCTCGGCCGAGTGCCGCTTCATCGAGCCGGCAGACGTCGCGGCCGACGCCGGCCGGGACACGACATGCAGCGTCCGGTCGAGCGTCGGGGCCAGATTGAGCGCGAGGTACGTCCAGGCACCCTGGTTGTTCGGCTCGTCCTGAGCCCACACGACCTCGGCGTTCGGGTACTTCGCGATCTCGGCGGCGATCTCGGCCTGCGGCAGCGGGTAGAGCTGCTCGATGCGCACGATCGCCGTCGTGGTGTCCTTCGCCTTCGTACGCGCCGCGAGCAGGTCGTAGTACAGGCGCCCGGAAACGAGCAGGACGCGCTCGACCCGCTGGGCATCGAAGTTCTCGTGCTCAGGGATGACCGGGCGGAACCCGCCGTTCGTGAACTCCTCGACCGGCGACGAAGCGGCCTTCAGGCGGAGGAGCTGCTTCGGGGTGAACACGATGAGCGGCTTCCGGGGCCGGCTGTAGGCCTGACGGCGCAGCAGGTGGAAGTGCGAAGCCGGAGTGCTCGGGTGAGCGACGATCATGTTCTCCTCGGCACACATCTGGAGGAAGCGCTCGATGCGGGCCGAGGAGTGGTCGGGGCCCTGACCCTCGTAGCCGTGCGGGAGGAGCATGACGAGCGAGGACCGCTGGCCCCACTTCTGCTCGGCCGAGGAGATGAACTCGTCGATCACGGTCTGGGCACCGTTGACGAAGTCGCCGAACTGGGCCTCCCAGAGGACGAGCGCCTCCGGGCGCTCCACGGAGTAGCCGTACTCGAAGCCGAGCGCGGCGTACTCGGAGAGCGAGGAGTCGTAGATCGAGAGCTTCGCCTGTTCGTCCGAGAGGTTCGAGAGTGGCGTCCACTCCGCACCCGTCGTCCGGTCGTGGAAGACCGCGTGGCGCTGCACGAAGGTGCCGCGGCGCGAGTCCTGGCCGGAGAGGCGGACCGGCACGCCTTCCGAGACGAGCGAGCCGAAGGCCGCGAGCTCTCCGAAGCCCCAGTCGATGCCGCCTTCGCGGGACATCTGCTCACGCCGCTCGAGGAGCTGCTTGAGCTTCGGATGGACCGTGAAGGCATCGGGGATCTCGACGTGCGCGTGGCCGATGCGGGCCAGCAGATCGGTGCTGATCGCGGTCGACTCGGGGCGCTGCTCGCCGGAGTCCTCCTGCTGCTGCGAGATCGGACGCTCGAGGTCGGAGACGGCCTTGAGGTCGCTCGTGACGATCGGGATCGGCGACGTCTGCGCTGCGTGGGTCTCCGCGAAGACGCGCTCGAGACGCTCCTGGTAGTCGCGGAGCAGCTGCTCTGCCTCGTCCTGGGTGATGTCGCCGCGGCCGATGAGGCTCTCTGTGTAGAGCTTGCGGACGGAGCGCTTCGCCTCGATGAGGTTGTACATGAGCGGCTGGGTCATCGACGGGTCGTCGCCCTCGTTGTGGCCGCGGCGGCGGTAGCACACCAGGTCGATGACGACATCCTTGTGGAAGCGCTCGCGGAAGCGGTAGGCGAGCTGCGCCACGCGGACCACGGCCTCCGGGTCGTCGCCGTTCACGTGGAAGATCGGCGCCTGGACCATCTTCGCGACGTCCGTCGAGTACACGGACGAGCGCGAGGCGGACGGCGACGTCGTGAAGCCGACCTGGTTGTTCACGATGATGTGGATCGTGCCGCCGGTCCGGTAGCCGCGGAGCTGCGAGAGGTTGAGCGTCTCGGCAACCACGCCCTGGCCCGCGAACGCCGCGTCGCCGTGGACGAGGATGGGCAGGACGGGGAAGGCCTCGCCCGCGTCGATCCGGTCCTGCTTGGCCCGCACGATGCCCTCGAGGACGGGGTCGACGGCCTCGAGGTGCGACGGGTTGGCGGCGAGGTAGACCTTGGTCTTCTTCCCGTTCTCCGCCGTGAACGTCCCCTCGGTGCCGAGGTGGTACTTCACGTCGCCGGAGCCCTGCACGCTGCGTGGGTCCTGGGTGCCCTCGAACTCGCGGAACACCTGGGCGTAGGTCTTCCCGGCGATGTTGGTGAGGACGTTGAGGCGACCACGGTGCGCCATGCCGATACCGACCTCGTCGAGGCCGTCTTCGGCGGCTTCCGAGAGGATCGCGTCGAGCATCGGGATGAGCGACTCGCCGCCCTCGAGCGAGAACCTCTTCTGCCCGACGAACTTCGTCTGGAGGAAGGTCTCGAACGCCTCGGCCGCGTTGAGGCGGGAAATGATGCGGAGCTGCTCTTCGCGGCTCGGCTTCTTGTACGGGTGCTCGATCTCGTCTTGGAACCACTTGCGCTCCGCAGGCTCCTGGAGATGCATGTACTCCGTGCCCGTCGTGCGGCAGTAGGCGTCGCGGAGCACGCCGAGGATGTCGCGGAACTTCATCTTCGGCTTCCCGCCGAAACCGCCGGTCGGCCACTCGCGGTCGAGGTCCCAGAGCGTGAGCCCGTAGGTGAGGACGTCGAGGTCGGGATGCCGGCGCTGGACGTACTCGAGCGGATTCGTGTCCGCCATGAGGTGGCCGCGGACGCGGTACGCGTGGATGAGCTGCTGGATCCGGGCCACCTTGTTGATGGTGTCCTCGGGGTTGATCTGGAGGTCAGGGCTCCAGCGCACCGGCTCGTACGGGATGCGCAGCGACTCGAAGATCTCGTCGTAGAAGCCCTGCTCGCCGAGCAGGAGCTGGTGCACGATGCGGAGGAATTCGCCCGAGCCTGCGCCCTGGATGACCCGGTGGTCGTAGGTCGACGTGAGCGTGATGATCTTGCCCACGGCCTGGAGTGCGAGCGTCTTCTCCGAGGCGCCCTGGAACTCGGCGGGGTACTCGAGTGCCCCGACGCCGACGATGGCAGCCTGGCCCTTCGAGAGGCGCGGGACCGAGTGGACGGTTCCGATGCCGCCGGGGTTCGTGAGCGAGACGGTCGTGCCCGCGTAGTCGTCCGCAGTGAGCTTGCCCAGGCGGGCGCGCTTGATGAGGTCCTCGTACGTGTGCCAGAACTCCGAGAAGTTCATCGTCTCGGCCTTCTTGACGTTCGGGACGACGAGGAGGCGCGTGCCGTCGTCCTTCGGCAGGTCGATGGCGATGCCGAAGTTGACGTGCGCGTGCTGGACCGCGACCGGCTTGCCGTCGACCTCGTCGTAGCTCACGTTCATCGAGGGCATGAGCTTCAGGGCGCGGATCACGGCGAAGCCGATGAGGTGCGTGAACGAGACCTTGCCGCCGCGAACGCGCGTGAGGTGGTTGTTGATGACGATGCGGTTGTCCATCAGGAGCTTCGCGGGGACGGCGCGCACGGTCGTGGCCGTGGGCACGTCGAGGCTGGCGACCATGTTGGCCGCGATGGCCTTGGCTGGGCCGCGGAGGGTCGTGATGACGTCTTCCTCGACGGTCTCGTCCTTGGCCTTCTTCGGAAGCTGGGCCGGGATCGGTCCGCTCGCCGAGGGCTTCGCGCCGTCACGGACGACGGCGGCGGCACCCTTCTTCGGGGCGTCCGCGGAGGGGGCGGCCTGGGCCGAGGCGGCAGGGGCCGGCTGCCGGGGGGCAGGAGGCTGCGCAGGGGCCGTCTGCGCAGAGGGAGCGGCGGTGGGCTTGGCGGGGGCGGCCGGCGCTGGCGTGGTCGGCAGCTGCTTCGTGAGCGTGTCGACGGTCTGCGCCTTCGCGGATCCGTTCACGACGGGAGACCCGTTTGCGGCATCGGCTTCGAACGATTCGAACAGGGGCCACCACTTGGAGTCGACCGAGTTCTTGTTCTGCTGATACTGCTCGTAGAGCTCGTCGACAAGCCACTCATTGCCGCCGAATTCTTCGGGCAGGCGGTGGGTTGGCAATTCTGGCACTGGAGATACGCCTCTTCCATCGATCTGTTGGGCCAGGAGGCAGGTCTTCACAGGCCAACCACCGGACCATGGCCCGGCAGGCGGTTCGATGTCGGGACAGGAGCCGCCTGCCACCGTGAATCGGAGAGGGCATGGGCCTTCCGGTTCACACTCCTGTCTAGTCTAGTGAGCGAGCACCCGAAACGGGCAATCCGTGGGGAGTGTCACATCCTTCTCAGTGCTCTGCGCGGCAGCTGTCCCCCGATCTCCGTGGCGACCCGGCTGGTAAGCTGGAACGGCTATGGACGACGACCCTCCACGAAGTTCTGTACGAACAAGTTCTGCGCGAAGTTCTCGACCGAGTTCTGTGCTCCTCGAGGCGGTCGGTGCCTGAATGGAGTGGCTACTCCTCGCCGCGGGAATAATTCTCATCCTCGGCACCGGCTTCTTTGTGTCCGTAGAGTTCTCGCTCGTCGCGCTCGACCATTCGACGGTCCAGCGCAGCATCGACAGGGGCGAACCGGGCGCGAAGGCGCTCATGCAGTGCATCACGAGCCTCTCGACCCAGCTCTCGAGCTGTCAGCTCGGCATCACACTCACTACCCTCCTGACCGGCTTCGTCATGGAGCCCTCAGTCGGGAAACTGCTCGAAGTGCCGCTCGCCGGGCTCGGCGTCCCGGCCGCGCATGCGGTCTCGCTTGTTCTCGCCATGGTGATCGCCACCCTCGGTTCGATGCTCCTCGGTGAGCTCGTCCCGAAGAACCTCGCAATTGCGCGAGCCCTCAACGTGGGCCGGGCTGTCGCCCGCCCGCAGCTCATCTTCACGGCCGTGTTCAAGCCCGCCATCATTGTGCTCAACGGATTCGCCAACAGGGTGCTCCATGCGATGGGCATCGAGGCCCAGGAGGAGATCTCGGGTGCCCGCTCGCCGGCCGAGCTTGCCTCCCTTGTGCGCCGTTCGGCAGAGCTCGGCACCCTCGACGAAGGGACTGCCCGCTTCGTCTCACGCACGTTGAGCTTCTCCGAACGCACAGCGGCGGACGTCATGACGCCGCGCATGCGCGTCACGACCGTGGACGCCACGGATTCCGTCGAGGACATCATCGTCGCGGCCCGCGCCACGGGGCATTCGCGCTTTCCGGTGATCGGTGACTCGCCCGACGACGTCCGAGGACTCGTGCATGTCAAGAAGGCAGTCGCGGTTCCGGCCGAGAGGCGCGCCTCCCTCGAGGCTGGGGCAATCATGACCGAAGTGCTCCGCGTGCCCGAGACGATCCATCTCGACGCCCTCATCTCGCAGCTCCGGGGCGGGAACCTGCAGCTGGCCGTCGTCCTCGACGAGTACGGCGGGACCGCGGGCGTCGTCACGCTCGAGGATCTCGTCGAAGAGATCGTGGGCGAGGTCGCCGACGAGCATGACCGGCTCGCGCCGGGCGTGCTGCAGAGTGCCTCGGGCGACTGGTTCTTCCCGGGACTCATGCGCCCGGACGAAGTGTCCGAACAGGTTCCGGGACTGGTGGTCGACGACGATCCGGCCTACGAGACGGTGGGCGGCTTCGTGATGCGCTCGCTTGGACGGGTGCCGGTCCAGGGCGATCGCATCGAGGTCGACGGCGGGGCGCTCGAGGTGACCCGCATGGACGGGCGACGGGTGGACAGGCTCCGCTTCGCCCCCGCCCCCAAGGTTCCTGCCGCGAGCGAAGGGGCTGAGGCCTGATGGGCGACTGGGGAGGGATTGTCTGGCTGGTCGTGCTGCTGCTCGGCAACGCGTTCTTCGTGGCTGCAGAATTCGCCATCATGTCCGCGCGCCGAAGCCAGATCGAGCCGGTCGCCGAGAGCGGCTCGAAGCGCGCGGCGACGACGCTCCGGGCGATGGAACACGTCTCGCTCATGCTTGCGTGCGCCCAGCTCGGCATCACGGTGTGCTCGCTCCTGCTGCTCCAGGTCGCCGAGCCGGCCATCCACGACCTCGTGGCCGTGCCGCTCTCCGCGCTCAGCATCCCGGTCGAGGCCGCCGAGACCACGGCCTTCGTCGTCGCGCTCGCGCTCGTGACCATCCTGCACGTGACGTTCGGCGAGATGGTGCCGAAGAACATCTCGGTGTCCGTCGCGGACCGGGCAGCGATTGTGCTTGCCCCGATCCTTGTAGGGATCGCGCGGCTCGTCCGCCCCGTCATCGTGGCACTCAACTGGTCCGCGAACGCGGTCCTGCGCCTCGTGGGGGTCCAGCCGCAGGACGAGGTCTCCTCGTCGTTCACCCTCGAGGAAGTCCAGTCGATCGTCGAGGTCTCGACGAAATCCGGCCTCGTCGACGACGAATCGGGCCTGCTCTCGGGTGCTCTCGAGTTCTCAGACCAGACCGTCGCCTCGATCATGGTGCCGCTCGAGCAGATCGTGACCCTTCCGACGTCGACTACGCCCTCGGGGTTCGAGAAGGCCGTCGCGAAGACCGGCTTCTCGCGATTCCCCATGGTCGACGACGATGGGGAGCTGGCCGGCTACCTGCACGTCAAGGATGTCCTCGCGATCCCTGACACGGAGCGCGACCGTCCGATCGGGGAGGCCCGCGTCCGCTCGCTCGCCAACCTCGGCCTGGAGACGAATATCGAGGATGCGCTCACGGCGATGCAGAAGACGGGCCTCCACGTGGCCCGAGTGATCGGCCCTCAAGGCGGGACTCGGGGTGTGCTCTTCCTCGAGGACGTGATCGAGCAGCTGGTCGGGGAGATCCGTGATGCGACCCAGGCTGGACGGTTCCGTAGGTTCGAGGGGGAGCCGGAAGCCTGAAGGTTCCGTGCCCCACCGCCGGACCCACGGAGGTGGAGCCGGCAGGAAACACTCAATTCGCCTGATGCCCCCACTGAGATGTCTCCCGCGGCGGGGCGTATCACGGACAGCGCCCCTCCAGCCCACTGACCCGGCAGGGGCCGGAAATAGCGTGAACTAGGCGCTGCCCCATGGCGCGCTGCGGCAACCGTCCAGCCCAGGCACGGTCCGGGAAGCTGTTCGGGCGTTCTTCTCGCGCGGAGCTAGAGGCGTTTTCCCGGCGCGCTGACGATCCTTCCGACGACCGGCCTGTCGACGGTGCCGCCGTAGCAGATCATTCGCACCTGAAAGGCCTCGCTGGTATGGAAGAGCAGAAGAAGACATTGGGGCGCCGTTCTGTCCTGCACGGCGCGGCGTGGACGGTGCCCGTTGTCGCTGCGGTCGCCGCAGCTCCCCTCGCTGCCGCGTCCGGCTCGGGCATCATCTCGTTCGATCAGCCGAACTACTCCACGAGCGCGCGGGGCACGTACACCACGATCTCCGGCAGGGTGACCCTGACGTCCGGCACCTACCCGAGCGTCGTCACCCTCCTGTACCCGGCGGGGTTCACGGGGCCCGCCACGGCAACCGTGAATCCCGTGACGGGTGCCTTCACCGTCGGCACCGTCACCGCTCCGGCCACGGCGGTCACCTCTGCCACTCTGACGGCGTCGGCCACGAGCTTCACCCCCGGAAGCACCACCCTGACCGTGACGCCGGTCGCCGTACCCCTCGCGGGAAGCGCCCTGGTCTGGGGCTACGGGACGATGAACGGGACCGGAATCTCACAGACGCCCTACAACCGCCCCTACGCCGCAGCACCACAGCGTGTGATCGACCAGGGCTGGAGCAGGTACCGCGATGTCGCCCAGGTGGGCGACGAGCACACCTACATGATTTCGCCAGACGGCCTCTCCTACGTCTCGTTCGCCGGCTCCCCGGTGACGAGGACCAATCGGACGATCGCCCTGAATCCGGGCGAGACCATGGTGTCGCTCGCCGGGGGTCCACAGGTCATCGCAATCCTCACCTCGCAGGGCCGCGTGTTCACGGAGCACTACGTCACGACGAGCATGACGGCGGCCCAAGTGCGCAATCCTCCAGGCGTGACGTTCGTGCAGATCGCCCATTTCTGGAACGACTTGGCCGGGGCTGTCGGCCTCTCCTCCGACGGCAGGGTCTACATCCTCCCGTCGAGGAACTTCGGCCCTGCCCCCGTCACGGTCAAGATGCAGGATGGCAGCGATCTCAGGGATGTGGTCGAAATCGCCGCAGGGGCCGACCCGCAGATCACTGCACGGAAGGCTGACGGCACGGTCTGGTCCGTCAGGGCGACCACCGGAACATCCACATGGCTTGCGGGGTACGCCCAGCAGGTCTGGGCGGGAAGCCAGAACTCGCCACTCCTGGCGAAGAGTCTCGCCGTGCACTCGAGCCCGTACACCGATTCGAGCTACGTCACTGCGGCCGTGGGCCGGGACGGACTCGTGTGGGTGTGGGGCGGTCGGACACCGACCACCGTCGCGGGCGGCAGCGTCCTGGACCGCTTCGCCCGCTCCGTCGACGTGGTCAGGGCGCTCGGCCTGGCGGGCGTGACAGTCAAGAACGTCTCGGTCTCGGCGCCCGTGTTCGTCACGCTGTCCGACGGACGCGTTGTCAGCTTCGGGAACCCCGGGGATGAAGGCGAGCGCGGGCAGGGCCCGGCGAACCAGTTCCTCGTGACGGTCGCGCCGGGATTTGTCGTCGACGTGAACGGCGCGCCGATCACCGGCATCGACCGCGTTGCCACGACACGCGGCGGGGGTTGGGCGATCCGTCCCTGACGGCTACGCGGCGGCGAGCGACGCGCGGCCCCTAGCCAGCGCTGTCAGAAGCCAGCGGCGTCAGAGGCCGGCGCTGGCACGCCAGTAGCGTCAGAGCCAGCTCATTCTTCGGAGTGCTCGGCGGCCACGGCTGCCGAGCACTCCGGGCATAGCCCGAAGATCTCCACGGTGTGCTCGAGAGCGGTGTAGCCGTTCTCGGCGGCGATGCGGCTGGCCCAGGCCTCGACAGTCGGCGCCTCGATCTCGACTGCCTTGCCGCAGCGGCGGCACACGAGGTGATGGTGGTGGCCGTGCGCCTCGCATCGCCGGTAGCGTGCCTCGCCGTCGTCCGCCCGGAGGACATCGAGCAGCCCATCGTCCGCCATCGACTGGACGATCCGGTAGGTTGTGGCGAGCGAGACCGATGCGCCCCGCTCCTGCAGGATGCGGTGCAGTTCCTGAGTGGACACGAAGTCAGCGAGCTCGTCGAGGGCGTCGCTCACGGCGACCTTCTGCCTCGTGACGCGCTGCTCGCGTCCTCCTGTTGCTCGGGCTCGGCCCGACGCCGTCGTCTCGGCCACTTCACCCTCTCTTCTGCGGAAGGGATTCCCTCCCGGCTCGTCCTACCGTGGCAAACGTGCCACGTGCACGCAGGTATTCCAGCCTAGCAAGCCTGCATAGACTGGCCGCATGAAGCTCACCAAGTACACCCACGCGTGCGTCCGCTTGGACAAGGATGACCGTGCCCTGGTCATCGACCCCGGCAGCTTCTCGGAGATCGAGGATGCCCTTGCCGGCGCCGATGTGCTCCTTGTGACCCATGAGCACGCGGACCATGTGGACTTCGGCCGCGTGGGCGCGGCCCTCGAGGGCAACGCTTCGCTCTCGGCGTGGGCGCCCGCGAAGGTCGCGGGCCAACTGCGGGAGGCTGCTCCTTCCGCGGCAGACCGGGTGCACACGGCCGAGCCCGGTCAGGAGTTCGGGGCGGCGGGCTTCCGCGTACAGACGTTCGGGAGCCAGCACGCCCTCATCCATCCCCTCGTCCCGGTGGTCGCCAACATCGGGTACGTCATCGACGGGGAGGTCTTCCATCCGGGCGATTCCTTCACGGTCCCGAGCGGCCTTGAGGTCGGGACACTCCTCGTGCCGATCCACGCACCGTGGAACAAGATCCAAGAAGTCATCGACTTCATCATCGCCGTGCGCGCCCCGCGTGCCTTCCCGATTCACAACGCGCTGATCAACGAGCGAGGTACTGGCATGGTCGAGGGTCATGCACAGCGGATCGGCAGCCTCTACGGCACGGACTACCGGCATCTCGAACCGGGCGAGTCCGTCGAGGTCTGAGTGAATCCTTCGCGCACCCCCGCGTCCCAGTTAGGGTGAGATCGATGAGCACCCAGCAGCAGGTCCTGATCACTGTCGACGAGCTCAGGCGCCGCCTCGACGAGGACCAGCGCACGGTCCTCCTGGACGTCCGCTGGTCGCTCAACGGGCCGCCCGGACGCGAGGCGTATGCGTCGGGGCATCTCCCCGGAGCGGTCTTCGTGGACCTCGAGCACGAGCTCGCTGTCCCGGTAGAGCCCGGGAGCCCTGAAGATGCCGCGGGCGGGCGGCATCCCCTTCCGACGCCCGAGGGCTTCGAAGCGGCGGCGCGGCGATGGGGCATCGAGGACGGGGACGTCGTCGTCGCCTACGACGATTCGTCGGGCCAGTCGGCTGCCCGGGCCTGGTGGCTCCTCAGGGACGCCGGCTTCGAGAGTGTGTACCTCCTTGACGGGGGTCTTCGCGCGTGGCGCGCTGCCGGCCTGCCGTTGAGCGAGGGCATCGAGACGCCGAGCCTTCCCGGTACCGTTCATCTCGACAGTGGAAGGCTTCCCACCATCGACGCGGATGCGGCCGCGGCCTTCCCGGGGGTACTCCTCGACGCGCGGGCTCCCGAGCGCTACCGCGGCGACGTCGAACCGGTTGATCCCCGGCCGGGCCACATCCCGGGGGCGGTGAGTGCCCCGACGGCGCGGAACCTTGCCGAAGACGGCAGCTTTCTGCCCGCCGACGAGCTCAGGCGCCGATACGCGGAGCAGGGCGTCGAGCCCGGGAGCGCGGTCGCCGTCTATTGCGGCTCGGGCGTTACCGCCGCGCACGAGATCGCGGCGCTCGCCATCGCGGGAATCGACGCCGCCCTCTATCCGGGGTCCTTCTCGCAATGGTCCAGAGACCCCTCCCGGCCCGTCGCGAGAGGGCCGGAGGATGGGATAGCTTCGACAGTATGAGCCCCGGACGCCCTGTCATGCCCAGCGCGGAGAAGGTCCGGCGTACGCTGGCCGACCAACGCGGCGGGTCGCCGTCGACCGATCGGCGCGAAGCGGCAGCGTACGGTGCGACGTCTTCCCGGAGTGGTCTGGTGCCGCTCGTGATCGAGCGGCGGGAGCCCAAGCCCGACGACGTGGAAATCGACATCGAGTTCTGCGGCCTGTGCCATTCCGACGTGCACGCGACGCGCGGCGAATGGGGGGAGCGCCCTTGGCCGCTCGTTCCGGGGCACGAGATCGTGGGCCGCGTGCGTCGGGTGGGAGCGGACGTCCAGTCGTTCGCCGCGGGGGACAGGGTCGGGGTCGGCTGCATGGTCGATTCCTGCGGTGAGTGCGAGAACTGCCTCGACGGGGTCGAGCAGTTCTGCGACCGCGGCAGCGTCCTCACGTATGGCTCCGTCGACGCGCGCAATGGCGGCGGGATCACGCAGGGCGGCTACTCGCAGCGGATAGTCGTCACCGAGAGGTTCGTGGTGCGCGTCCCCGAGGCGCTGGACCCGGCCGCTGCGGCGCCCCTCCTGTGCGCCGGGATCACGACGTATTCCCCCCTGCGCTACTTCGGTCTCGAACCCGGCGAAAGGGTGGGCGTCGCAGGGCTCGGCGGCCTCGGGCACCTGGCCGTCAGACTCGCCAAGGCAATGGGCGCGGAGGTGACGGTCTTCACGCGCTCCGGCGCGAAGGCCGAGGCCGCCCGCGGTCTGGGGGCCGACGACGTCGTCGTGACCTCCGATCCAGCGGCGCTCGCCGCCGCCGAGCGCACGCTCGACCTCGTCATCGACACCGTCGCCGCGCCGCACGACGTCAACGCCTACCTGCGGACTCTCCGGCTCGACGGCGCGCTCTTCCAGCTGAGCCTTCCCTCGGGGACCATGGCGCCCGTCGATCCGGGGCTGCTCATCCGCCGGCGCCTCTCCTACGCTGGCTCCCTCATCGGCGGGATCGCGGAGACGCAGGAGATGCTGGAGTTCTGCGCCGAGCACGGGGTCACAGCGGACATCGAGCTCGTCTCGGCCGACGGGCTCAACACCGCCTTCGATCGCATGGTCGCGGGCGACGTCGCCTACAGGTTCGTCCTGGATGTTGCGACCCTCGGCACAGCGGTCAGAGAGACGACGGGTTCTACGGAGGCCTCGACCGAGGCCGAGGAAAGGCAGGCATGAGCACAGTCTTCACGCGAATCATCGAGGGAGAGATCCCCGGGCGCTTCGTCTGGAACGACGACGATGTCGTCGCGTTCCTGAGCATCGGCCCACTCGCGGACGGGCACACGCTCGTCGTGCCCCGGGAGGAGGTGGACCGTTGGACTGACGCGTCACCGGACCTTCTCACGAAGGTGATGCTCGTGGCGCAGAGGATCGGGCAGGCTCAGGTCGATGCCTTCGAGGTCGAGCGCGCGGGCATGATCATCGCCGGCTTCGAGGTCCACCACCTGCATGTCCACGTCTGGCCCGCTACTTCCGAGGCCGAATTCAACTTCCAGCGGTCACAGCACGACCCCGACCCGGCCGCCATGGACGCGGCCGCGGAGCGGCTCCGCCGGGCCCTCCGCGACGCAGGCCACGGCCAGTTCGTCCCGGAGTCCTAGGCCGCCCGGCTCGGCCTCACGCCGGCGCGAGCGCCTCGCCGAGCGCCTGCCGCACGCGCTTCTCGGAGACCTTCCCCGCGGTCCCGAGTTCGACGGCGAAGAGGCTCACCCTGAGCTCCTCGATCATCCAGCGCACCTTCTCGAGCTTCGCTCGATTCCGGCCGGTGGGCGCGAGGGCGGCCGCGGCATCGTCGTAGTCGTCCTCCAGCCCCTGGACGGTCGCCATCGCGACCGCGTCCCGCTGGACGTTCGCCGGCATCTTCTCGAGTCGGTGCTCGATCGCCCGAAGGTAGCGGGGGAGGTGCACGAGCTGGGCATAGCCCGTCCGCGCGACGAAGCCGGGGTAGACGAGCTGCTCGAGCTGCGCCTTGATGTCGTTGAGCCCGCTCACGAGGGCCAGGCTCGTCGTTCCCCTGAGCTGCTTCGCGATGCGGCTGGCCGACGCGAGGACCTCCTCGACGATCGCGGTCACGGCGAAGACGGTGTCGATGAGCTCGGCACGCACATGGTCGTAGAGAGCGTCGAACGCCGCGCGGTCCCACGGGAGCTCGGCGGGGACGAGGCGGTCGATCGAGGCGAGAACGCAGTCGGCGATGAGGTCGGCCACGCTCCCGTGGGGGTTCTGGCTGAACGTGAGCTTCTCGCGGTTGTTGAGGTGCTCGATGACGTACCTGTCGGGCGGGGGGACCCGGAGCGCGAGGAGGCGGATGACGCCGCCGCGGTGGGCCTGCAGCTGGTCATCCTCGCTCTGGAACACGCGCAGGCCCGCGCTGCCTCTGGCCTTCGGCTGGCCCTTGCTGCCGCGGCCCTCGTCGACCAGGGCGGGATACCCGGTGACCGTGTGGCCGGCGACGACGGTGCTGGCCGTGCGCGGGATCGTTCCGACGCTCCACTCGGTGAGGCCAGTCCGTTCGGTGAGGCCGGTCCGTTCGGTGAGGCCCGTCCGCTCGGCCAGCTCGGAGCGTCCGGCCGCCCCGACCCCGTCGCCGCCCGTCGTCGGCTGTGCTGACGGGCTGCCCAGCGCGGACGACGGCGAGCCGCCGCTTCCGGCGTTCGTGGCGGCTCGCTCGCCCCGTCGCTTCGAGGGCTGTGCAGACTTGGGCGTCGCGCCGAGCGATTCGGCGATCGCCCGGCGAGTGGCGGGCGCGAGCTGCTCTTGGAGCGCGACGAGGTCCTTGCCGGACCCGAGCACCTTTCCCCGCGCGTCGACGACGCTGAACGAGATCTTGAGGTGGGCCGGCACTGCCTCCCAGTTCCAGGAGCCCGGGGGCACGATCTGGCCCTTGATCCGGCGGAGGGCGAGTTCGAGCGACGGCTCGAACTCGTCCCGCTGCGGGTCGAAGTCCGAGTCGAGCACGGCGACCGCCTGACGGGCGACGTCCGGTGCAGGGACGAAGTTCTTGCGCACCTGCTTGGGGAGCGACTTGATGAGGGCCGCGACGAGCTCGGCCCGCAGCCCCGGGATCTGCCAGCGGAATGGCTCGGGATCGAGCTGGTTGAGGAACAGGACAGGGACCTCCGCGGTCACGCCGTCGTTGGGGTCCGGGGTTCCGCCGGGGACGACCGGCTGGAACTCGTAGCTCAGCGGCAGCTCGAAGGATCCCTGCCGCCAGACCTTGGGGTAGGCGTCGTCGTCGACGTCCTCCGCCCGCTCGCTCAGGAGCAGCGCACGGTCGAAGTCCAGGAGGTGCGGGTCCTCTTCCTTGGCCTTCTTCCACCATGCGTCGAAGTGGCGCTCCGAGACGACCGTCGCGGGAAGCCGTTCGTCGTAGAAGTCGAAGAGCGTTTCGTCGTCGACACGGAGGCCGCGGCGGCGCACGCGCGTCTCGAGTTCGTCGACCTCCTCCAGGAGCTCCCGGTTGCGCCGGAAGAACGCGTGGTGCGTGCGCCAGTCACCCTCGACGAGGGCGTGCCGGATGAAGAGCTCGCGGGCGAGGACCGGATCGATGCGGCCGAAGTTGACGCGCCTCTGCGGCACGACGGGCACACCGTAGAGGGTGACCTTCTCGTACGCCATGACGGAGCCCATGCGCTTGGACCAGTGCGGTTCGGAGTATGAGCGCTTCACGAGGTGGGGGGCCACGAGCTCAGCCCACTCGGGGTCGATCTTGGCAGCCGTCCGCGCCCACAGGCGGCTCGTCTCGACGAGTTCCGCCGCCATGACGTAGGTGGGGTTCTTCTTGAACAGTGCCGAGCCCGGGAAGATGGCGAAGCGGGTTCCGCGAGCGCCCGCGTATTCGCGCTTGCGCTCGTCGAGGAGTCCGATGTGGCTCAGGAGGCCCGCAAGAAGCGAGATGTGGACCGCGTCGTGGTTCCCCACGGCATCGGTCTCGCGCCCCTGGCCCAGGCTGATGCCGAGGGGCCGGGCGAGCTGCCTGAGCTGCTGGAACAGCTCCTGCCACTCCCGGACACGGAGATAGTTGATGAATTCTGCCTTGCAGAGCCGGCGGAACGCCGAAGAGGAGAGCTCGCGCTGCTTCTCCTGGAGGTAGTTCCAGAGGTTGAGGTAGGCGGAGAAGTCCGAATTCTCATCCCTGAAGCGCGCGTGCTTCTCGTCGGCCTGCTGTCGCTTCTCGGTGGGGCGCTCACGCGGGTCCTGGATGGTGAGAGCCGCGGCAAGGACCATGACCTCCCGGGCGCAGCCCCGCTTCGAGGCCTCGACGATCATGCGCCCGAGCCGGGGGTCGACGGGGAGCTGGGCGAGCTGGTGGCCGACGGCGGTCAGTCCGCCCGGCCTGCCGTCCCCCCTGCCGCGGGCCCGGCCGTTGGCCGCGCCGCCGCGCCGCCCGTTCTGGGCTGGCTCCGGTTCGGAGCCGGGCTCCGCAAGGGCCCCGAGTTCGCGGAGGAGCAGGACGCCGTCGTTGACCGCGCGGCTCTGCGGCGGTTCGACGAACGGGAACGCCTCGACGTCCTTCGGTCCGCGGGCGATGCCCATCGCGGTCATCTGGAGGATGACGGCGGCGAGGTTGGTCCTCAGGATCTCAGGGTCCGTGAATTCGGGCCTCGAGAGGTAGTCCTCCTCGGAGTAGAGGCGGATGCAGATGCCTTCCGAGACGCGGCCGCAGCGCCCCGCGCGCTGGTTCGCGGAGGCCTGCGAGACCCGCTCGATCGGGAGCCGCTGGACCTTCGTGCGGTGGGAGTAGCGCGAGATGCGGGCGGTTCCGGTGTCGATGACGTACTTGATCCCCGGGACGGTCAGGGACGTCTCGGCGACGTTGGTCGCGAGGATGATGCGCCGCCGTCCGCCTGGCGTGAACACGCGGTGCTGCTCCGCGAGCGAGAGGCGTGCGTAGAGCGGGAGAATCTCCGCCCCCGAGAGGCGACGGTTCGACTGGATGCGCGTGCCGAGCGCGTCGGCGGCGTCGCGGATCTCGCGCTCGCCCGAGAAGAAGATGAGGATGTCGCCCGGATCCTCGCGGGAGAGCTCGTCGACCGCGTCGCACACTGCATCGAGGGGATCGCGGTCGTCCTCGAGCGTGTCGTCGGACCGCGCGACGCTCGACTCGTCGTCGTCCGCCGTGCCTGCCGCTCCGTAGGAGGGCTCGGCGACGAGCGGGCGGTAGCGGATCTCGACGGGGTAGGTCCGCCCGGAGACCTCGAGCACCGGGGCCGGCTCGCTCGTTCCGCCGGGCAGATCGCGCGCGAAGTGCCGGGCGAACCTCTGCGGGTCGATGGTCGCGGAGGTGATGATGACCTTGAGGTCCGGCCGCTGGGGCAGGATCCGCCTGAGGTAGCCAAGGATGAAGTCGATGTTGAGGCTGCGTTCGTGCGCCTCGTCGATGATGATCGTCGAATAGCGACGGAGGAGACGGTCCCGCTGGATCTCGGCGAGCAGGATGCCGTCGGTCATGAGCTTGACCTTCGTCTGGGGTCCCACTTCGCCCGTGAAGCGGACCTGGAACCCGACCTCCTGGCCCAGCTCGACGCCCAGCTCTTCCGCGATGCGCTCGGCAACCGTGCGGGCCGCGAGCCGCCTTGGCTGGGTGTGGCCGATCAGCCCCTTCTCGGCGAGGCCGAGCTCGAGGCACATCTTGGGGATCTGGGTTGTCTTCCCGGAGCCTGTCTCGCCCGCGATGATTGTGACCTGGTTCGCGGCGATGGCCTCCATGAGCTCGTCGCGCCGTTCTGAGACCGGCAGAGCGCTGGGGTACGTGATCGTCAAGGCCATGGCTGATCCAGTCTAGTTGGCCCTTCCAAATTCCTAGGCTTCTACGCTGGCGCCCACTCGAGCTGCGCGAGGCTGGTTCACCAGACGGCATCGCCTCGCAGCACAACGTCGCTTCCGCCGTCGACGTAAATGATCTGCCCGCACACGTGCGTGTTCTCCTCGCCGCCGAGCCACGCGTCCGCTGCTGAGAGCAGGCCGACGAGTTCTTCATCGCTCGGCATGAGGGCTGCCATCGACGAGACCAGGACTGCCCGCGGCGAGGGAGAGCCGAGCAGAAGCGGGCGGAGCCCGTCGAGTCTTGCGACGGTGCCGAAGAAGTTCACTGCCACGGTGGTCGAGGTCGGGGCGGCAAGGCCCGCGACGGCGAAGACGGCGTCGATCGTGACATGAGTCCTCCCATCCTTGTTTCTTTACGAGGTGGATGCTTGTGGGCTGGATTCCGCCGACGGGGCGGCATCGCCCACAGCCCCAGAGTCGCTCTTAGCGGGGATTTGGTTCAGAGGCGTAGGTCCCGGAATGCGGCTAACCACCGGCAGACCAAGGAACAGCTTGTATTTGTAGTGGCAGATGCTTGTATTTTCGACAACTTGAATTTGACAGCGGCGGTCCGATCGCATCACGATCTATCTGACAAGCACCAGAGCGAATCAATGGGGGACACGAATGGTGTCAGCAGCAAGAGCCTCTAATCCAGTCCGAACCCGGGCTATTGCCGCCGCTTTGGCCGCGGCTGTCCTTCTTTCGACGCCTACTGCTGGACGACTTACCTCTGGAATTCGATAGTCAGTGCCGTTAGGTCGGGGTGGTCGTCCTTCGTCGGCTGGTGGAACGGTCTGAACGGCTGGGTGCGCGGTGTATTTAGCTGGTTCGCCAAGAATTTCGACGGGCATCTTTGATGCAGCGCTGGGTGTGCTGATTCTTGCGTTTCTCGCCGTCTGGCTCAAGAGGGCGAAATGGAAGGAGGTGTCCCGATGAAACTCGAGGTCGAAGACATATCCAAGTCCTACGGGCGGATTCAAGTCTTGAGCCACGTGAGCTTCTCGTGCGACGCGGGAACGATCATGGGTTACATCGGGCCAAATGGCTCGGGAAAATCCACCACTCTCAAGGTGATCGCCGGCCTTGTACGCCCCGATGCGGGCCGTGTTCTCATCGATGGCCAGCCCTATCGGTCGCTCGAGAATCCGGGCCGGAAGGTTGGCTTTCTTCTGGACCCGGGAGCGCACCATCCAGGAAGATCCGTGCGAGAGACGGTCACGCTCGCGGCCATGATGATGCGTCTCCGTAGAAGCCGAGTGGATGCGGTGTTGACTGAAGTCGGCCTTGCATCTGTGCCGGCGCGGAAGGTAGGCGCCCTCTCCCTTGGGATGCGTCAGCGCATGAGCCTCGCCATTGCGCTCCTCGGAGAGCCCGAGGTTCTGGTTCTGGACGAACCGGCAAACGGCTTGGATGTCGAGGGAATGACGTGGCTCAAGAGGCTGCTGCGTTCGCTTGGGGACAAAGGCACGGCAGTCGTCGTCTCAAGCCACCTGCTGAACGAATTGGAGACCTACGTCGACAGAGCGGTCATCCTCGATCGCGGCCGTGTGGTGTCAGATCAGATCATGCGGCGCGGGGCCGTGAGCGAGTGGACCTTTGTCAGCGGCCCTGATTTGGATGAGATCGAAAAGGTTCTTGTTGCCGAGGGATTCGAGCACCGTCGAGGGGACGAGCCATCCGCTGGTCCAGGATTTCGGGTTCGCCGTACGGCGAACGAAATTGGCGAGGCAATGTGGTCGCGCCGAGTCAGAGTGAACCATCTCGGCCCAGCTGCAGCAGTGACGCTTGAGGCTCAGTACGGCGCGGTCACGTCACCACAATTCAGGGCCGGTTCCATTGAGCACACCATCGGCGACGGGAAGGAAACCTAAGATGGCAGCCTTCCTTTCGGGGCCCCTTGCCGTTGCTGTTCGGGTGGAGTCACGGAAGCTCGTGGACACTCGGAGTGCACGCTGGCTCCTCGTGGCGATGATTCTCGTCGGCCTGACGGTGATCACTCTCGCGGCGGGACTGGCTGTCGAAAGAGGCGGCGTCTTGGAAGTGTCCCTCCTCTTGATGGGATTGGCACTTCCAGGAGCCATCGTCGCGCCCCTGCTTGCTATCCTTTCGGTGACTTCGGACTGGCAGCACAAGGACGTGATGACTTTCTACGTTCTGCAGCCGAGGCGGCTCGTGATCTTGGGCGCGAAGTACATCGCGGTCACACTTTTTGCGACGGCGGTCATGGCGGCAATCTGCCTCCTGGCGGTGCTCGTCGCGGTGGTGCTCGCGGGATCCTCCAGCCTCGAGGTTACCTACGCGGGCCTCGGGCAGGGGCTCTGGTACGCCGCCTGCGCCGTTCTGATTGGTTCGATCTCGGGCGCCGCAGTCGCTTCAGCCCTTATGTCAACGCCCTTGGCCGTTGTGGTCGTCCTGATCCAGTCCACAGTCGCCGATCTCTTGATCGGGTTGGTCCCCAATATCCCGACGTCGTATGTGCAGTCTTCAACGTTTTCCAATTTCCTCAGCGAAGGCGGCGAGGTTCTTCCCGCCCTGAGCTCGGCGATGATCTGGATTCTGGTGCCGGCAGCAGTTGGAGCATGGCGGCACAGGCGGAGGGACGTGAATTAGGCAGGAGGTTGGCTGGGACATGACGAGAGGGTGTTATGGATAGAACACAAGCGAAAGAACTTGCCTCGGCACTGCGCAAACGTGGCGTCGGCGAGTCCGCGCTTCCGGGCTTGCTCGCGAAGGCAGACGAGATTTCAGTGGAGCAAGGCGATCGCTTCCGGCCCTGTCTCTTCGCCGAGCAGGTCCCGCGTTCGAAGCATCAGTCAACAGGAAAGATGCTTGGGAACCTTGCGGCGTATTTCGCAATCCTCGCCCTCGGCGTGCCTCTCGCAGTCAAGCTGCTGACGGGGGCGTCCTTGGGGCTGCGCGGACAACTCGCCTATCTGTGGTGCGTGATGGTGATCCTGCTCGCGCTGGTCCTCACGGCCGCGAGCCTGGACCGAAGGCTGCCTGCGGGATGGAAGCCGCAAGGCGATCCAGAGCGTAAGGCGTGAACACGGCCTCGCCGAAGTCGTTGCCTCTCATTGCCAAGAAGGCCCCGCCGACCGAGTCGGCGGGGCCATTCGTGGTGCCCTCGATAGGATTCGAACCTACGGCCTTCTGCTCCGGAGGCAGACGCTCTATCCCCTGAGCTACGAGGGCCCGTTCCTGGGAACTCATCGAGCTTATCAGGTGCCCACCCCAGCCGTGCAAACCGGCCGGAGGGCAAAGCGCTACGCCGTCGTGAGGGCCGGCTGCCTGCCGAGGAGCCTACTCGAGGTAGTTCTCGACGACCTCGGGGGAGCGGGGAGCTGCCTCCTTCGGGTTCTCGCCGTACTGCCGCTTGGCGCGGCGCTGCCGCAGGAGGTCCCAGCACTGGTCGAGCTCGGCCTCGACGGAGGTCAGTCGCCGGTGCTCTTCGTCTTCGGAGATCTTGCCGTCGGCGAGCGCCGAGCGCAGGCCGTGCTCTTCCTCGATGAGTTCCTTGATGCGGCTCTGGATGTCCTGGTCCATGTTCACTCCTTCCGGAAGGGATTTCCGGTGGTCAGCCTACGCCGACCGCCCGCTCGTCAGTAGCCCGAGAAGGCGTCCCGGCGGACATGGCGAGCCCCCGCCTTGCGGAGCGCCTTCGCCACGGCTCCGACGAACGCCGGCGGCCCGGACACGTACGCTGTGCGTGCAGCGATATCGGGCACGAGCTCTCGGAGCCTTGCGGCGGTGAACGGGGCAGAGCCCGCGTCCTCGGCGAACGGGGCGGGAGCGCCGCCGTCGGACGTCCGTACGATGACCCTCGCCCCCGAGGTGCGCAGGACGTCGGCGTACCCCAGTTCCGCGGCGCTCGGCACCGAGACGACGAGGACGACGTCGCGCTCCTCGCCCGAGCTGCGGGCAGCCCGCAGCATTGAGGCGAACGGTGTGATTCCGATTCCTCCCGCGACCAGCAGAACGGGCTCCTCGATGCTGCGAGGCAGCACGAAGTCGCCACCGACCGCGGCGAGATAGGCCGGTTGGCCGGGGGCCAACTCCAGGAGCGAGCGCTTGGAACGGGAAATCGGCGGCGCCGTGCTGACGCCGAAGGCCACAAGGTCTGACGACGGGGCACTCGTGAAGCTGAACGTCCGGCGGCTGCCGCCCCCGGCCATGCCGCCGCCGGGAAGCGACAGCTCGGCATACTGCCCGGGTGCGAACCGCACGTGCCGGGACGGGAGGAAGACGAACTCGTGCGAGGCAGGCGTCAGTTCGCGCCTCTCGACGAAACGGAGTCCCGCGCCGCGGGTCAGCCCGAAACCGAAGGACAGGAGGTTGCCCAGCAGCAACGCCGCTTCCGGCGAGGTCGAGAGGGGCCCCACAGCGAACGGCAGAGCGTAGGCCACGCCGATCACGGCGGCATAGCCATACCGGTAGGAGCGGCGCCCGGGCATCGTGAGCGGCTCCGAGAGCATGAAGCCTGCGAAGAACACGAGGGGGCCCTGGAAGATCGCCTGCGGGAGGGAGGAGAGCGGACTCACCCCCACCTGGGCGAGGACGGCCGCCGAGACTCCGAGGGCGACGAGCGCGAACAGGCCCGCCATCGCGAGGCGCTGGGCGCGGTAGAGCACGAGGAGCGCGCCCGGAAGGACGACCCACAGCATTGCGGGCGTCCCCACCCACCACACGGCCGCGCCCCACCCCGTGAACCCGACCACGAACGCTCCCAGGGCAGCGGGATTGAACACGTGCCGACCGCGCCAGGCCAGGAGGTACTTGGACAGGGTCGCGATGGCGCACGCGAGTGCCGTGACGGCCAGATCGAGGGGCGCAAGGCTCGGCCAGAACAGGAAGTAGAGCAGCAGTCCGGTGACGAGCGCCGAGTCGGCCTGCGGCGCCACCCGGACGGCGGCGGCGACGAGCCGGTTGAGGCCGTAGGACGTGGCTACGCACACCAGAACGGATGCGAGCATGGCCGGAGCGCTGAACGGGAGCGAGCCCAGCGCGCCGAGCAGCACGCTGTACGCCGCGAGCACCGCGAGCACCACGACGACGAGGCGGTACGTGCCGATTCGCCCGATGGCGGCCGCGAGCCGCATCCTTGCGGCGACAGGGGCTGAGACGGCGGGGGTCACGAGAAGAGCCCCTCCAGGAAGACTTGGCTGCCTTCGGCGTGACCGTCGGAGAAGACCTGGAGCCACTCGGGCGCCGCGTCATGGAATTCGGCCGCGAGCACGGCGCCCGGCGCCACGAACAGCGCCGTGGCGAGAGCGTCGGCGGTCATCGCGTCCGCGGCCATGGCCCACGTCGCGACGATGGACCGCACCGGCGCACCGGTCCGAGCGTCGAGCAGGTGATGGAATCCGTCTCCCCACGCCCTGCGATTCCCTGCCGACGCGCACAGGGCACCACGGGCCAGTTCGACTACCCCGATCGCTTCCTCTGGGTCGTAGGGGTGCTCGAGCGCGGCCCGGATCGGGTCCGCACCGGCGTGCAGGATGTCGCCGCTTCCATCGACCACATACGCGTCGTGACCGGCGTCGTCGAGGATGGTGCCGAGACGGTCGACGAGCAGCCCCTTGCCCGCAGCACCGATGTCGAGCACGGCAGGGTGGGCGAGGACGACGACGACCCCATCCCAGACGTGGTCGTCGTCCCAGAGCGGTGCAGGTTCGGGAGCCCCCGTCGGCACGAGTTCGTAGTGCGGACCGTAGCCGAGCCGCTCGAGGCTCGAGCCGATCCACGGGCTCATCGCGCCTTGCGTGACCCTGTAGAGCCGGGCGTACAGGCGGGCGAGCTGCTCGCTCTCGGCTGGCATGTCCCACCGGCCGCCGTTCGCCCGCATCTGGGCCACGAGGGAGTCAGGTCGGAACCGCGACCACACCCAGTCGAAGCGCTCGGTCTCCCTCAGCAGTTCCTGACGGACACCGGGGCCCAGCTGGCGCGTGGTCCGCACCTCGAAACGGGTCCCGAGGGCGTCGAAGGCGAAACTCTCCACGGCCCCGACCTAGGACGCCTCGCGCTTGATGACCGTGACGGCGTCGTTGAACCCCTGCCCGGTGAGCGAGGAGCCGGAGACCACTCCGACGTTGAGGCTGTCGAGCTTCTTTCCGACGACCAAGTCCTTGATGCCCGACGCGAAGTGCTTCTGATAGAGGCGCGTGTTGGCGCTCGTCGGATGCTCGATGATCTGCACATCCGTCACGACGCCCGACTTCAGAGTGAGGGCGACGCCGATCGTCTCCGGACCGTTCGGCGAGACGTAGTGGCCGTCGGCACAGAAGGTGCCGTCTCGGTACGGCGATGCTCCGGCGGCGCTGGACGCGGCGGCGCCCGCGGATGCTGTCGGCGCACTCGCGCACGCCGCGGGACTCGTGGTCGAGTCCGGCGCCGCTGCCGCGCCCGACGGTGCACACCCCGCCACCGCCCCGACGAGGGACGCGCCCGCGAGAGTGGTCAGGACGGCCTTGCGCGCGGGGAAGGAAGTCGGGCGGACGGCGGACACGGGTGAGGCTGGCATGGATGTGCTTCCTAGGATGAGCGGAAATTCTCCAGCTTTAAACGTAGCCCCGGGAGACTCGGTTCACGCGCGCCGCCTTCTGTGCGCAGGCTATGAGGCCACCGACGGAACCCTGACAACGCCACCCGACTTGCGCCTTCCCGCTGCTGTAACGTCGTGGGGTGAGCGAACCAGGGACACGAGCGGACGAGACGGACAGCGCGGGAAGCCGAAGGACCCTGGGACGCGGCCGACTCCTCACTGGTGCAGGCATCCTCATCGTGGCGTTCACCCTGCGGACCGCCGTGACGAGCGTTTCCCCGCTCACCGGCGCCATCTCCCACGACCTCTTCCTTCCCACCTGGCTCGTCGGCGTCCTCGGAATGATCCCGACCGCGCTCTTCGGAATCGCGGGTCTCGTGACGCCCCTCCTCATGCGCAGGTGGAGCGTCGAGGCGCTCGCGGTGGCGGCGATGGCCGCGGCGGCCCTCGGCCAGGCCGTACGGGCGCTGGCCCCCGAGACGGGCGTCTTCCTTGCCGGCTCGGCGCTCGCGCTCGCGGGCATGGGCGCCGGCAACGTCGTCCTGCCGCCCATGGTCAAGAAGTACTTCCCGCATCGGATCGGCCTCATGACCGCCCTCTACGTGACGGTCATCAGCCTGGGCACCACGGTTCCGCCGCTCCTTGCCGTTCCCGTTGCGAACGCCGGTGGATGGCGCCTCTCGATCGGCTGGTGGGCGCTCGTCAACGTCGTCGCCGTCGTCCCCTGGCTGACCGTCTGGCCGCCCCGCGGCGCAGAACGCAAGGCCCATGCCGCCCGGGCGGCCTCGGCCGGCGGCCCCAGATCGGTCGTCCGCCCCTGGCGCTCGCCGGCCGCATGGGCGCTTGCGCTCATGTTCGGCATCACGTCGCTCAATACGTACACGATGTTCGCGTGGCTCCCGCAGATTGCCACTGGCGCGGGCCTGAGCACGGGCCAGGCCGGAGTGCAGCTCGCGATCTTCTCGGGCATCGGGCTCCCGCTCAGCCTCGTCGTCCCACTGCTCGCGGGAAGGATGCGCAATCCCTTCCCCATCGTGGCCTTCGGGCTCCTGTCCTTCGTATGCGGCTACCTCGGCCTGTGGCTCGCGCCCGCTACGGCCACCTGGCTCTGGTCCCTGCTCGCGGGCCTCGGTCCCGCGACGTTCCCCCTCTCGCTCGTCCTGATCAACCTGCGGACGCGCTCGCACAGGGCCTCCGGCGCGGTCTCCGGCTTCGCGCAAGGGGTGGGATACCTGCTCGCCTGCGCGGGGCCGCTCTTCGCCGGCATCCTGCACGACGCAACTGGAGGCTGGACCGCTACCTTCGCATTCCTCGGCCTGACCCTCGTGGTGCTTGCCGTTGCGGGTTGGGTAGTGTGCCGCCCCCGCTATATCGACGACGATCCAGGCGTCGTGGAGGCCCTGCAGTTTCAGGGCCGAGGGGCCCCGCCGGTAATCTAGGTCCGTGACTCCCGAAGAACTCTCCTCCGCCATCTCCGCCTGCCTTGCGGACGCCGTCCGCGCCGGCGAGCTCGCCGTCGACGTGCCGGGGGAGATCCGAGTGGAGCGGCCCAAGAACCGGGAGCACGGTGACTGGGCCACGAACATCGCCCTCCAGCTCGCCAAGAAGGCCGGCATGAACCCGCGCGCGTTCGCTGAAGTCCTCGCGGCGCGCCTCTCGTCGTTCGACGGCGTGAAGAGCGTCGAGGTCGCAGGCCCCGGGTTCCTCAACATCACGCTGGATGCCGCGGCCGCCGGCGCGCTCGCGAAGGTCATCGTCGAGGCCGGCACGGTCTACGGGCGCAACAACGCGCTCGCCGGCCACGTGATCAACATGGAGTTCGTCTCTGCGAACCCGACAGGTCCGCTCCACATCGGGCACACCCGTTGGGCCGCGCTCGGGGACTCCATCGCCCGCGTCCTCAGGGCTTCCGGCGCCGAGGTCACGGCCGAGTACTACATCAACGACGCCGGCAGCCAGATGAATGTCTTCGCGAACTCGGTGCTCGCACGCCTGCACGGCCGCGACGTTCCCGAGGGCGGCTACCCGGGCCAGTACATCGTGGACCTGGGCCACGACGTCCTCGCCGCCCACCCGGACGTCCGCGAGCTGACCGACGACGCTGCCCTGCCGATCGTCCGGCACGCGGCCTACGAGGCCCAGATGCGGGACATCAAGGACACCCTCTCAGCCTTCGGCGTCTCCTTCGACGTGTACTTCTCGGAGAAGGAGGGGCTGCACGACTCCGGGGCGATCGAGTCGGCCGTGGCCCGCCTCCGCGAGCAGGGCCACGTGTACGACGACGACGGCGCAGTCTGGCTGCGCACGACCGATTTCGGGGACGACAAGGACCGCGTGCTCATCCGCGCCAACGGCGAGCCCACCTACTTCGCCGCCGACGCCGCGTACTACCTCTCGAAGAAGGACCGCGGCTTCTCCGAGAAGATCTACCTCCTCGGCGCCGACCACCACGGCTACGTCAACCGCCTCAAGGCGATCGCAGCCTGCGCGGGCGACGACCCCGAGCAGAGCATCGAGATCCTCATCGGCCAGCTGGTCTCGGTCAACGGCGCGAAGCTCTCGAAGCGTGCCGGCAACATCATCGAGCTCAAGGACCTCATCGACTGGCTCGGGAAGGACGCCGTGCGCTATTCGCTCGCGCGCTACCCCGCGGACTCGCCGCTGACCCTTGACCCGGAGCTCCTGCGCAAGCACTCCAACGAGAACCCGGTCTACTACGTCCAGTACGCCCATGCCCGCTCGCGCGGGGCGGCCCGCAACGCGGTGGACGCGGGCGTGGCCCGCGCCGTCGACGGCCGGGACGTGTTCGACGCCTCGCTCCTGAGCCATCCGACGGAGGGCGAGCTCCTCGCGCATCTCGCCGCCTACCCCTCCATCGTGGGGAAGGCCGCCGAGTTCCGCGAGCCGCACCGGATCGCGCGGCACCTCGAGACGATTGCGAGCGCCTACCACTCCTGGTACGACAACTGCCGCATCGCTCCGCAGGGCGACGAGGAGGTCACCGACCTGAACCGCACGCGCCTGTGGCTCAACGACGCGACGAGCCAGGTCCTCGCCAACGGCCTCGACCTGCTCGGCGTCTCGGCGCCGGAGAGGATGTGACCGTGGCGCAGCCGACGAACGGATCAGGCGTCCGGGCGGCCTCCCCTTCTCCGCTCGCCCCGACGTGGCTGGCTGTGCCGAGCGACCTCAACCGGCTCGAGCCCAAGATGTGGGCGCACGACGTCGAGCGGGCCTCCGACGGCGGGCTCGCCGTGGGCGGGCTCGGAGTCGGGGAGCTCGCGGAGCAGTTCGGCACGCCGCTCTTCGTCCTGAGCGAGGACGACTTCCGGACGCGGGCGCGGTCCTTCAAGGACGCCTTCGATTCGGCATTCGCGGACGTGTGCGGGGGAGTCGACGTGTACTACGCGGGCAAGGCCTTCCTGTGCTCGGCGGTGGCTGCCTGGGTTGTCGAGGAGGGCCTCCGCCTCGACACGTGCTCGGGCGGGGAGCTCGCGGTCGCTGCCAAGGCCGGAGTGCCGGGGGAGCTGCTGGGCCTGCACGGCAACAACAAGTCCGACGCCGAGATCGAACGCGCTCTCGACATGCGGGTCGGGCGCATCGTCGTCGACAGCCTGGACGAGCTCGAGCGGGTCGCCGCGATCGCCGCGGCACGTGCGGAGCGCGACTGGGCGCACGACCCGGAGCGGCGCGAAGCCCGGGCGAAGGTCATGCTGCGCCTCACCCCGGGCGTCCACGCGCACACCCACGAGTTCATCGCGACCGCGCACGAGGACCAGAAGTTCGGCCTGTCCATGGCGCCCGGCACCGCGAGCGCCGAGTTCCGGGCCGAGGTGGCCGAGGAATCGGGCGACGGCGCCGCTGCCGGGGCGTCCGCCGCCGAGGAGGCTGTCGCCGCTGCCTCGGGCCACGACAGCATCGAGCTGCTCGGCCTGCACTGCCATATCGGGTCGCAGATCTTCGAGCCCGAGGGCTTCGAGCTTGCCGCTGTGAAGCTCCTGACCTTCGTGGCGGCCATGCGTTCGGCATACGGCGTAGGCCTTCCCGAGGTCGACCTGGGTGGGGGCTACGGCATCGCGTACACGCCCGTGGACGCCCCACGGCCGCCAGCGCAGATCGCCGAGGCGATGGCCGCCGTCGTCCGCTCGACGTGCGCCGAGCTCGGGATCACGCCGCCCAGGATCTCCGTCGAGCCGGGCCGGGCCATCGCCGGACCGTCGACGTTCACGCTCTACCGCGCCGGAACGGTGAAGGACGTGGTGGTGGACGTGCCGGAGACTGGTGCGGCCCCTGATTCCACGGCTGTCCGGCGGTACCTCTCCGTCGATGGCGGCATGAGCGACAACGCCCGGCCCGTCCTCTACGACGCCGACTACTCCGCCGTGCTCGCGTCCAGGGCCTCCGTTGCCCCTCCCCAGCTCACGCGCGTAGTCGGCAAGCACTGCGAGAGCGGCGACATCGTGGTGCGCGACGCCTACCTGCCCGCCGACGCCGGCCGCGGCGACCTCCTCGCCGTTCCGGGAACGGGCGCGTACTGCTGGGCGCTCTCGAGCAACTACAACTACCTCGGGCGCCCGGGCGTCGTCGCAGTGCGTCACGGTTCTGCACGATGGATCGTCCGCGGCGAAACTGAACAGGACCTGCTCTCCCGCGACATGGGAGTGTGACAACCCGATGGGAGACCGGATGACCGAGACTCAGACGCGGCCCGAGCGGAAGGCCCTGCCCGACGAGGCCGCGGGGGCCGAGGCCAGCAAGGTGCTGAAGGTGGCGCTGCTCGGCTGCGGCACGGTCGGCAGCCAGGTCGCGCGCATCCTGCTCGAGGACGGGGACGCACTCGCTGCGCGTTCGGGGGCCCGGCTCGAACTGGCCGGGATCGCCGTGCGCAGCCTGGACTCGAAGCGCGACGTCGACCTCCCGCGCGAGCTCCTGACCGACGATGCCGAGGCGCTCGTGGACTCCGCGGATCTCGTGGTCGAGCTCATGGGCGGGATCGAGCCAGCCCGCTCGCTCATCCTCCGCGCCATCCGCAAGGGCGCGTCTGTCGTCACGGGCAACAAGGCCCTGCTCGCCCAAGACGGTCCGGCGCTGTTCGAAGAGGCAGACCGCAACAACGCCGAGCTGAGCTTCGAGGCCGCCGTCGCCGGCGCCATCCCGATCATCCGGCCGATCCGGGAGAGCCTCTCGGGCGACCGCATCACGCGCGTCCTCGGCATCGTGAACGGGACCACGAACTACATCCTCGACCAGATGGACACCACCGGTGCGGCGTTCGCCGACGCTCTTGCCGAGGCCCAGCGGCTCGGGTACGCCGAGGCGGACCCGACGGCCGACGTCGAGGGCCACGACGCCGCAGCCAAGGCCGCGCTCCTCGCAACCCTCGCCTTCCACACGCCCGTGAGCCTCGACGACGTGCGCTGCCAGGGCATCGCGAACGTCACGGCCGAGGACATCGCCGCGGCCAAGGAATCCGGCTTCGTCATCAAGCTTCTGGCCATCGCCGAACTTGTCCGGACCGGCGACGGCGGAGCTGCCACCGAGGGCACGAGCGTCCGAGTCCACCCGACGCTGCTCCCGCGCGAGCATCCGTTAGCAGCCGTGCGCGGCGCCTACAACGCGGTGTTCGTCGAGGCGGAGAACGCCGGCCAGCTCATGTTCTACGGTGCCGGTGCCGGCGGCCGTCCCACCGCGTCCGCCGTCATGGGCGACCTCGTCTCCACGGCGCGCCGGGCAGTCGCGGGCGCGCCCGGACGCACCGACACTGCGACCCGCCGGCTGCCGATGGTCGGGGTCGAAGGCATCTTCACGAGCTACAGCATCGGACTCGAGGTCGCCGACCAGCCCGGCGTCCTCTCACGGGTCGCATCGGTCTTCGCCGAGCACGGCGTCTCCATCGAGGCGATGCGCCAGACGCTGGAAGGCGGTGCTCCCGGCTCCGGAACCGGGCGGGCGGAACTGCGCTTCGTGACCCACCGCGCGACGGAGCAGGCTCTCGCCGAGACCGTCGCCGACATCAAGAACCTCGACGCCGTCGAATCCGTGACGAGCGTCCTCCGAGTCGAAGGAGTCTAGTGGCCCACCAGTGGCGCGGAGTCATCCGCGAATATGCCGACCGCCTGCCCGTCACCGAGGCGACCCGAGTGATCACGCTCGGCGAGGGTGGCACGCCGCTTGTCCATGCCCAGCAGCTCTCGGCCCTCACCGGCTCGGAGGTGTACCTCAAGGTCGAAGGGATGAACCCCACGGGCTCGTTCAAGGACCGTGGGATGACCATGGCGATGACGGCAGCGGTCGAGGCGGGCGCGAAGGCGGTCGTGTGCGCCTCGACCGGCAACACGTCGGCCTCGGCGGCAGCCTACGCGACGACAGCCGGCCTCACGTGTGCCGTGCTCGTCCCGGAGGGCAAGATCGCGATGGGCAAGCTGAGCCAGGCCATCGCGCACGGCGCGACCCTCCTCCAGGTCGACGGCAACTTCGACGACTGCCTCGAGATCGCGCGCAAGCTCGCCGAGGCGTACCCGGTCTTCCTCGTCAACTCCGTCAACCCGGCCAGGATCGAGGGTCAGAAGACGGCCGCCTTCGAGATCGTGGATGCCCTCGGCGATGCCCCGGACATCCACGTGCTCCCGGTCGGCAATGCGGGCAACATCTCGGCCTACTGGAAGGGCTACAAGGAGTACGCGAAGGACACCGAGTACCCGGCCCGGGATGGCGGCGAGGGTGCAACCCGAACGCTTCCCGCCGTCGCGACGAAGCTGCCGGTGATGTGGGGCTTCCAGGCCGAGGGTGCTGCCCCGTTCGTCGCGGGCCACCCGATCACCCACCCGGAGACGATCGCAACGGCGATCCGGATCGGCAACCCTGCATCCTGGGAGACCGCGGTCGCAGCGCGGGACGAGTCGGGCGGGCTCATCGACGCGGTTTCGGACGAGCAGATCCTCACGGCGCACCGTTGGCTCTCCGCGAAGGAGGCAGTGTTCGTCGAGCCAGGATCGGCCGCGAGCGTTGCGGGCCTTCTCAAGATGCACGCGGCGGGGAAGGTCCCGACGGGCCGCCGGATCGTCTGCACCGTCACCGGCCACGGCCTCAAGGACCCCCAGTGGGCGCTCCGCACCGAGGCCGGGGGGCAGGTCGAGCCCGTCAAGGTCGCAAACGACGTCGTGAGCGTCGCGGGCGTCCTCGGCCTCGAGCCGTAGACCGTGACCATGCAGTCGACTGCCCGGGAGTCCTCGCTCCTCACCGTTGAGCCCGGGCAGCGGGTCACCGTGCGGGTTCCTGCCACGAGCGCGAACCTCGGGCCGGGGTACGACAGCCTGGGCCTCGCCCTGTCGCTCTACGACACCGTGAGCGTCGAGACGGCCGACGACGGCGTGCTGGCCTTCGAGCTCGCCGGTGAGGGCGCGGACACCCTCCCGCGCGACGAGAGCCACCTCGTGGTGCGCACGGTGGACGCGGCCCTCTCACGCCTCGGCTACCGCCGGGCCGGGCTGCGGATCACGGCCGAGAACGTGAGCCCCCACGGACGCGGCCTCGGTTCTTCAGCGTCGGCCACCGTGGCGGCGGTGCTGGCCGCGGCCGAGCTCGTCCCTTCCGACGAACGGCCCACCCGCGAGTGGGTGCTCCAGCTGTGCAGCGAGATCGAGGGCCATCCGGACAACGTCGCGCCCGCGATCTTCGGCTCGCTCGCGCTCTCGTGGCAGGACGGCGACGCGTTCAGGACCGCGATCGCGCGGGTGCACCCCGACGTCGTGCCCATCGTCGCGGTGCCCGACTATGAGCTCTCGACGGAGCTCGCACGCTCGCTCCTGCCGTCTTCGGTGCCCCATCAGGCCGCTGCGGCGAATGCCGGGCGCGCCGCATTGCTCGTGCACGCGCTGACGAACGATCCCTCGCTGCTCTTGCCGGGCACCGAGGACTACCTGCACCAGAGCTATCGCGCGTCGGCCATGAGGCCGAGCGCGGAGCTCATCCGCCGCCTGCGTGCGGAGGGCCACGCCGCCGTCGTCTCGGGAGCCGGCCCGACCGTTCTCGCCCTCGCCGGAGGCGCCGCGGAAGCCGACGAGGTGCAGCGCGCCGTCGAGCGTTTCGCCCTGGGAAGCGAAGCCGGGGGAACGGGTGCTCGCTGGCGTGTCATGCGGCTCGCTGTGGACCCTGAAGGTGCTAGAGTAGAAGTGCATTCGCGGTAGCTTTCGCCCCGCAGGCCCACGTCCTTCGTATTGGGACGTCCAGCAGGCCCAGCACATCCGCTTCGAATGCCGTCCCTACCAGCTCCGCAGCCGGTCAGCCCGCTTGCAGCTGCCGCAAGCTCTGTCCCCCTTCGTACGCCCTGGGGCGAATCGCAGTGTGCTCCGTTCCGCCGTTCTGGCGCGACGGGGCAGCCATCCGACCGCTGTATCTGAATGCGGTCACCAACACGATGCGGCCGCTTCTGACAGCTGCCGCAGTCGACGGGGAAGGATCCTTCGTGACACAGACCACTGAGCTGAACCCGGCAGTGGAGGCCTCCACTCCGCCTGAATCCAAGGGCATCGCGGGCCTCAAGCTCGCGCAGCTCCAGGCGCTGGCTTCCCAGCTGGGTATCACCGGCGGTTCCCGCATGCGGAAGGGCGACCTCGTGGCCGCCATCTCCGCCCACCAGAAGGGCGAGCCCGTGGTGCGCCGCACCGCGCCCGCCGCCCAGCCGTCCGAGCAGCCGGCCGCTGCTCCTGAAGCCAGGGAAACCGCGGCGCCCGCCGCCGAGGACGCCGCTCCCGCCCGTGCTCGGGGCCGTGTTCGCCGCCGGGCCGGAAGCGACGGCGTCGTGACGGCCGCCGAGACCCCGGCCGAGTCCGCCCAGCCCGCCCCGGCGCAGCCGACGCAGCCTGCCCAGGAGCAGTTCCCCGGCGAGGCCCCCACCGCCGAGCGCTCCGCCAAGGCCGAGCCGGCTCCCGCCGCGGAGGCCGCGACCGAGGCGACGCCGACGGAGGCGCCGCGCCAGCCGCGGACCCGCAACCGCAACCGCCGCGCCCAGAGCGAAGGCGCCGTGGTCGCCGAGTCCGCGCCCACCGCCGACGCCGCACCGGAGGCCGCCCCTGCCGAGGTGCCTGCGCAGGCACCTGCCGAAGCAGGCCAGGCTGAGGGCCAGCCCGCGGAGGCCGGCGAGCGTCGCCGCGACCGCGGCGACCGTGGCGACCGCGGCCAGCAGGAGCGCCGCCGCGACGACAGCGAGGGCGACGACGGCAACCGCCGCAGCCGCCGCAACCGCCGAGGCCGCGACCGTGACCGTGACCGCGAGGAAAGCCGCAACGATCGGTTCCGTGACCGCAACGACCGCCGTCGGGGCCGCACCCAGGGACCCGAGGTCGACGAGACCGAGGTGACCGAGGACGACGTGCTCGTCCCCGTCGCGGGCATCCTCGACGTCCTCGAGAACTACGCGTTCATCCGCACCTCGGGCTACCTTCCGGGCCCGAACGACGTCTACGTGCCGCTCGCCCAGGTCAAGAAGTACGGCCTGCGCAAGGGCGACGCCGTCGTCGGCGCCATCCGCGCACCGCGCGACGGCGAGGACAACCGCCAGAACCAGGGCGGCCGCCAGAAGTTCAACGCCCTCGTCCGCGTGACGAGCGTGAACGGGAAGAACACCGAGGACCTCAAGAACCGCGTCGAGTTCACCAAGCTCGTCCCGCTCTACCCGTCCGAGCGTCTGCGGCTCGAGACCGACCCGAAGAAGGTCGGCCCGCGTGTGATCGACCTCGTGGCGCCGATCGGCAAGGGCCAGCGCGGTCTCATCGTCTCGCCGCCGAAGGCGGGCAAGACGCTCATCCTGCAGTCCATCGCGAACGCGATCACCGTCAACAATCCTGAGGTCCACCTCATGATGGTGCTCGTCGACGAACGGCCTGAAGAGGTCACGGACATGCAGCGTTCGGTGCGCGGCGAGGTCATCGCCTCGACCTTCGACCGGCCGGCCGACGACCACACGACGGTCGCCGAGCTCGCGATCGAGCGCGCCAAGCGACTCGTCGAGCTCGGCATGGACGTCGTCGTGCTCCTCGACTCGATGACGCGCCTCGGACGCGCGTACAACCTCTCGGCTCCCGCGTCCGGACGCATCCTCTCCGGTGGTGTGGACTCTGCAGCCCTGTACCCGCCGAAGCGGTTCTTCGGTGCGGCGCGCAACATCGAGAACGGTGGATCGCTCACCATCATCGCGACGGCGCTCGTCGAGACGGGCTCCAAGATGGACGAGGTCATCTTCGAGGAGTTCAAGGGCACGGGCAACATGGAGCTCCGCCTGTCGCGCCAGCTCGCCGACAAGCGCATCTTCCCCGCGGTCGACGTGAACGCGTCCGGCACGCGGCGCGAGGAGAATCTCCTCTCCTCGGACGAGGTCAAGATCATGTGGCGCCTGCGCCGGGTGCTCTCCGGCCTCGACACGCAGCAGGCTCTCGAGCTGCTGACGTCGAAGATCCGCGAGACGCAGTCGAACGTCGAGTTCCTCCTTCAGGTGCAGAAGACGACGCTCGCCTCGAAGTCGGAGAACGACAAGCACTAGCTGCCCCGCACGGCGGCCGGCCCGGACACTCCGAGCCGGCCGCCGTCGTCGTCTCGACGCCGAACCTGGGAACCCGCCCGACGGTCGGCTCCCACCCCGCCACGCTAAGAAAGGCCCCACATGTTCGAGTCCGTGAAAGGACTGCTGGACGAGCACGCTGACCTGCAGAAGCAGCTGAGCGACCCCGCGGTCTACCAGGACCAGGCGCTCGCGCGGAAGCTCGGCCGCCGCTCAGCCCAGCTCAACGGCATCGTCGAGGCCCATAACCGCTGGAAGCAGCTCGCCGACGACCTCGAGGCGGCCAAGGAGATGGCGTCCGAGGACCCCGAGTTCGCTGCAGAGGTCCCCGAACTCGAGCAGTCCCTCGCGACGGCGCAGGAGAAGCTCCGCCGGCTGCTCATCCCGCGCGATCCCAACGACGCGCGGAACGTGATCCTCGAGGTCAAGGGCGGCGAGGGCGGCGACGAGGCGGCCCTGTTCGCGGCCGACCTTCTGCGGATGTACACGCGCTACGCCGAGTCCAAGGGCTGGAAGACCGAGATCCTCTCCGCCACCGAGTCGGATCTGGGCGGCTACAAGGACGTGCAGGTCGCCATCAAGGGCAGCTCGAACGATCCGGCCGAGGGCGTGTACGCGCACCTCAAGTACGAGGGCGGCGTCCACCGGGTCCAGCGGGTGCCCGTGACGGAGTCCCAGGGGCGGATCCACACGTCCGCGGCGGGAGTGCTCGTGTTCCCCGAGGTCGACGAGCCCGAGGAGATCGAGATCAACGCCAACGACCTCAAGATCGACGTCTACCGTTCGTCGGGTCCCGGCGGCCAGTCCGTCAACACGACTGACTCGGCGGTGCGCATCACCCACCTTCCGACGGGCATCGTCGTGGCCATGCAGAACGAGAAGTCGCAGCTGCAGAACCGCGAGGCCGCGATGCGCGTGCTGCGCTCGCGCCTCCTCGCGCACCAGCAGGAGCAGATCGACGCGGAGAACGCTGAGGTGCGCAAGTCGCAGGTCCGCACCATGGACCGCTCGGAGCGGATCCGCACATACAACTACCCCGAGAACCGGATCGCCGACCACCGCACGGGCTACAAGGCGTACAACCTCGATGCCGTCATGAACGGCGACCTCGAGCCTCTCGTCCGGTCCTGCATCGACATGGACGAGCAGCACCGCCTCGATTCCCTCGGCGAGTAGGCACATGGGCAGCTCTGCCCCGGGTGCGGGCGGCGAGGACCTCCGGGCCGCGCTGCGGCGGGCGACGGCGATGCTCGCCGAGGCGGGCGTGCCGAGCCCGCGGGCCGACGCCGAACTGCTGGCCGAGCACCTGCTCGCGTGCGGCCTCGGGCGGCTGCGTGCCCTCGCCATCATGGGCAGCCCCGTTCCGGACGGCTTCTGGGAGCTCGTGGAGGAGAGGGCCAAGCGGGTCCCCCTCCAGCATCTGACGGGTACCGCGCACTTCCGTCACCTCACGCTGAGCGTCGGCCCCGGGGTGTTCGTCCCGCGGCCGGAGACGGAGACCCTCGTCTCCCTCGCCCTCGACTGGATCGGGGACCACCGCGCCGTCCTCCCGGCGCCCGTCGTCGTCGACCTCGGGACGGGCTCGGGTGCCATCGCCGCCTCGATTGCTGCCGAATGCCCGACGAGCAGGGTCCATGCGGTGGAGCTTTCCGAATTCGCCTACGCATGGGCCCGCCGGAACGTCGCGCTGCCCGAGGTGGGCGGGCGCGTCGAGCTCGTCCTCGGGGACCTGCGCACGGCGTTCCCCGAACTCGACGGCAGCGTGGACGTCGTCGTGAGCAATCCGCCCTACATCCCGTCGGGCATGGTTCCGCGGGAGCCCGAGGCGGCCGAGCACGACCCCGAACTCGCTCTGTACGGCGGGGGAGAGGACGGACTGGAGCTGCCTCTGGCCGCGATTGCGTCCGGGGCGCGGCTGCTTCGCCCGGGCGGATTCTTCGTCATGGAGCACGCCGAGGTGCAGGCCGCTTCCCTCGCACGGCGGCTCGCCGCCGACCCCAAGTGGACCGACGTAGCGTCCCATGAGGACCTCAACGGCCTCCCACGCGCGACGTCCGCTGTCCGGAGTCAGGCTCCACGCGTGGAAGAATTGGGGCCGTGACGACCACGAGCTACAACTGCAGCGACCGGGAACGGCGAGCCGAGGGGCTTGCCCATGCACAGCGGGCCATCGCGGCCAAGCAGTGCGTCGTGATGCCGACGGACACCGTCTACGGCATCGCGGCCGACGCGTTCTCGGCTCAGGCCGTTGCGACGCTCCTCGCCGCCAAGGGCCGCGGACGCTCCATGCCGCCGCCCGTGCTCATCCCGCGGCTCCAGACGATGGACGGCCTCGCGGCCGACATCCCGGAGGCCGGGCGGCGACTCGCCGAGAAGTTCTGGCCGGGTCCGCTCACGCTCATCTTCCACGCGCAGCCGTCCCTCACCTGGGACCTCGGCGACACGCACGGGACCGTCGCGCTGCGCATCCCGGACGACGAGATCGCCCAGGCACTCCTGACGATCACGGGGCCGCTTGCCGTCTCCTCCGCCAACCGAACAGGTCACAAGGCCGCTCAGACAGCCGCCGAAGCTCAGGAACAGCTCGCGGAGTCGGTCGAGGTCTACCTCGACGGCGGCTACCGGCCAGTCGACGGAAGCGCCGAGGGTGTCCCGTCGACGATTGTCGACTGCACCGGGGAGCGGCTCCGGGTCGTGCGTCAGGGCGGCGTGAGCCTCGAGGCCCTGCGCGAGATCGTGCCTGAGGTGCTCGGACTGGGCGAAGAGCCCGTCCCGGAGCCCGCGGCAGAGCCAGGGATCGCGGTCGCGCCCGAGGCGGAGCCCGTCCCGGCGCCCGAGGCAGAGCCAGAGGTCGCGGTCGCGCCCGGGGCGGAGCCCGTCCCGGCGAGGCCGGCGCGGGAGCCGGAGGTGGCGAACCCAGAGGCTCTGGAGACCGGGCAGGAGACGACGGCGGGGGCCGCTGCGGAGCAGCCACGTGACTGAGGACCGCGAGCCGCGGGTCGTCGCTGTCGTCGTCAGCTACAACCGGCGCGAGCTGCTCGAGCGGTCCCTCTCGGCCCTTGCCTCCGGCGACCGCCGGCCCGACGCGCTCGTCGTGGTGGACAACGCTTCCACAGACGGTTCGGGCGAGTTCCTCGAGGGCTTGGATGTCCCTTTCGAGTACGAGCTGATCCGGCTCTCCGAGAACACCGGCGGTGCCGGGGGCTTCGCAGTCGGGATGGCCGCCGCCGTCGCGCGCCATAGCCCGGATCTCGTCTGGATCATGGACGACGACACGGTTCCGCTGGCCAAGACCCTCGCCGAGGCGTTGCGCCTGTGGGAGGCATGCCCCCCGACCGACAAGCCGGCGTTCATCGCGAGCCGGGTGGTCTGGAGCGATGGCCGGGACCACCCGATGAACACGATGCGGGACCGCTGGGACGCGGCTCCGGCCGACCGGTCCTTCGCCGCCGCGCACCGGGCAAGGGTGGTGCGCTCGGCGTCATTCGTCTCGCTCTTCGTCGACGCGGAGGCCATCAGGGCCCTCGGCCTGCCGGTCGCCGACTACTTCCTCTGGAACGACGACTTCGAATTCACGGCGCGGCTCGCGCGGCGGCGCCTGGCCCTCGCGAGCCTCGACTCCGTCGTCGAGCACCACACGAAGACGTACGACTCGCACACCTCCGACGTCGGGGACCGCTTCCGCTTCGAGGTGCGCAACAAGCTCTGGACCTTCTTCCGCTCGCCCGCGCTCGCCCCCGTCGAGAAGGCCCTCTACGGAGCCTCGACGCTGCGCCGCTGGGGGACCATGGTGCGGAACAGCGCGGCCCCGCGCATCGTGTTGAAGGCCGGTGCTGCAGGCCTGTGCGAGGCGCTTTCGCGTGCCCCGCGTCCGAATGAGGACGTCCTGGCACGCGCCGGAGCGCTCCGAGCCGATGCGGCCGCCGACTTCGCCCCGGTACGAACCCACGCCCAGTCCCACAGCGGAACAGGCAGGCTGTCTGACTTTTCCGTCCTCCTCCCGGTCTACGCCGGCGACGCCTCGCAGCGTGTCCGCCGCGCGATCGCCTCCGTGACTGTGGACCAGACGGTCCCACCGGCCCAGCTCGTCATCGTGCGGGACGGCCCGGTGGGGGATGACATCGAGGCCGTCCTCCGTGACGCGGAACGGAACCCCGACTACAAGGCCGACGTGCTGCGGCTCCCCGCTGGGGTGGGCCTCGCCGACGCGCTCGACGCCGGCCTCGAGCTCTGCCGCCACGACGTCGTCGCGCGCATGGACGCGGACGACGTCGCACTGCCCGAGCGCTTCGAGCGGCAGCTGGCGCTCCTGTCCGAGGGCTACGACATCGTGGGCTCGGCGATCGCCGAGATCGGCGACGACGAGTCCCAGCGGCTCGCGAGCCGTCCCGTCCCGGTCTCGCACCGGGAGATCATGGCCCAGCTCGGCTTCCGCACGCCGTTCAATCATCCGAGCGTCATGTACCGCGCTTCCGCGGTCCGCGCGGCCGGCGGCTACCGCGGGGTGCCGGACATGGAGGACTACTGGCTGTGGGCCAGAATGCTCCACGGTGGAAGCCTCGGCGCCAATGTGCCGGACGTCCTCGTGCTCTACAGGGTGAGCGAGGGAGCCTACGCCCGCCGCGGCGGCCGCCGGATGCTCGTGGCGGAGCTCAGGCTCCAGCGCCGGCTGCTCGGAGCGCGCTACCTCGGGCCGCTCGCCTTCGGCCGCAACGTGCTGGTGCGCGGCGCGTACCGCCTCGTGCCCACGCGGGTCCGCCGCCGCGGCTACCGGACCGCCTTCACTGAGCTCCCGGCCCCAGAAGAGCCTGCGACGGCCGGCTCGGGGGAGGCCGCCGGCTGACCCATGTTCATCTACGTCCTCGTGGCCATGCTGGCCGCCATCGTCACATACGCCGCGACTGGAGTGGTGCGCGTCGTCGCGCTACGGCTCGGGATCGTCTCGCCCGTGCGCGAGCGGGATGTCCACACCCGTTCCGTGCCCCGCCTCGGCGGGATCGCGATGCTCGCGGGGTTCGCCGCTGCCTTCTGGGCGGCTTCCCAGACGGTGTGGATCCGCTCGATCTTCTTCGACACCCCCCAGACCTGGGCTGTCCTCGCGGGGGCCGCCTTCATCGTCCTGCTAGGGGCGATCGACGACATCGTGGACCTGAACAGCTGGGTCAAGCTCGCTGGCCAGATCGTCGCGGCGGGCATCGTCGCCGTGTGGGGCCCGCGGGTCACGTTCCTCCCGCTCGGCCTCCTGCCCGTGACGGAGGTATGGCTGCAGATCGGGCTCACGATGTTCCTCATCGTCCTGACGGTCAACGCGGTCAACTTCGTGGACGGCCTCGACGGCCTCGCGGCGGGCGTCGCGGGGATCGGCGGCTTCGCGTTCTTCCTGACGGCCTACTGGGTGCACCGCAACGCCCTCCTGCCTGACTACACCGACCTCTCGACCCTCCTCATGGCACTCCTCGTGGGGATCTGCGTGGGCTTCCTGCCGCACAACGCCCATCCGGCGAAGATCTTCATGGGCGACTCCGGCTCGATGCTGCTCGGCCTCGTGATGGCTACGGGAGGTGTGGTCGCAACGGGCCAGATCGCCTCGGGCCTCTACGACCGCGCGGAAGGCATTCCCACCTTCGTCCCGGTCGTGCTTCCCATCGTCGTCATGGTCCTTCCCTTCATCGACCTCATCCTTGCCGTGCTGAGGCGGACTGCGAGCGGACGGTCGCCGTTCTCGCCGGACCGCGAGCACGTGCACCACAAGCTGCTCGACCTCGGCTACTCGCATCGTCAGGCTGTGGCCGTCATGTACGTGTGGACCGCGTTCGTCGCGTTCGGCGGCGTCGCATACGCGTTCGTCCCGTGGGTCCCGCTGACGGTCTTCAACATCATCGTCCTGCCGGCCGTCGCCTTCCTCACGATGCACCCATGGGTCAGGGAGAGCGTCGCCAGCAGTCCCGTGCGCCGGGTGTGGCTCCGCTCGACGCCGTGGGTGCCGCGCTTCACCGTCCCCTTCGCGGCGACGGTCGCGGCGGCAACGTTCCTCGGCTTCACCGGCCTGGGAAATGGGGGAGTGCCCCTCCTCTATTCGACCTTCCTCTCGCTGGCGGTCGTCGCGGTGTGCGGAGGAGTCCCAGTAGTGATCCTCCACGCGGCGGCCTCGACGCTTCCGTTCCGTCGGCGCACGCTCATGGCGGACGTGCTCATGAAGGTGGTCGCGTTCGCGATCGCCATCCTCGTGGTGGGCTCTCCGACGTGGTCTGACCGAGGGTGGTACTGGCTCTCCCTCTGGGTCTGCGGAACCGCGTGGATCGTAGCCCAGGCCGGCGTCGCCCTCTCCCAATGGCGGGTCGCGAGAGGCGGCCTGAGCCCGCGCCTGGGCGGCAGTCATTGAGTTCTATCTCATGTAGAATAGAGACCGCACCCACACCCACGCCGGCACCGCTTCGATGGCGCACACATCGACGGTGGCCGCCGACGAACGGCTCGAGATGAACAGCAGGCCCCCACGCCCCGGTCGAGGTATCGGACCCGCTGGCGTCGGCTTCTCCTCGCTCTGGCTGCGGCTCGCGGGACTGTGCACGGGAACGACCGCGGCACTGGATGCAATCCTGGCCATCGTCGCCTGGGTGGCCACGGGCCCTGCCGCCGCAGGAAGCGTCGCCTTCGCGGCCGTCGTCGTCATCGCCTTCTTCGCCATCAGCCTCCTCGTGGGGCACTTCGTCGGCCGGCGGAATCCTGCCGGGGCGATTGGAATGTTCGCCGTCGTCTACCTCATCAAGATCGTCGGCTTCGCGGCCGTGCTGATCTGGATGGGGACCCCGAATTGGATCAATCCTCCGTGGTTCGGGGCGGCTGGAATCGTAACCGTCGTCGTCTGGCAGGCAGTCGAGCTGTGGGGGTTCAGCCGTGTGCGGCTCCAGATCTTCAACGACCCGGAGGAGCCGGGACCGGGCGCCTCGCCGGCCCCTGGCGCGACGCCTCGAGGCGGCTCCCATGGCTGAGCGGGGCAGCTCCCAGGGCCCGGCCGAAAGCGAGCCTCACGGCGACGGCGGCTACAACGCAGGCATGGCCGTCTTCAGCTACATCATTGGCGGGACCGTTGTCTGGAGTTTGATAGGGTGGGGGCTGGATATCCTCCTGAAAACCCGCTGGTTCGTGCTCATTGGAGCCCTGCTGGGGATTGTCGGCGGCCTGTACCTCGCCGGCAAGCACGGACTCTTCACGCAACAGCGCGGACCGGCGCGGGCCGAACCCGGGGACGACGACGTCGAAGGGGACAGCAGCACCTGATGGAGCCACCGAAAATTTCACATGTGGGGGTCGAAGCCACTCGCCCCGGCACCTGCCCGATGAAGGACACTGCAAGAGAGGAATCGCGTTGACCCCGCTCACGCTTCCGGCCGCCGACAACAGCGGCACTTTCACCCCTCCCGGCCTCGAAAGCCTGCACCTCCCGGCGATCCTGCCGTGGGGCGCAGACGAGGGCTTCAACAAGCAGATGCTGCTCGTCCTCCTGTCGGTCGTCTTCATCGCATGGTTCTTCATCGCCGCGTCCCGGAAGCAGCAGCTCGTGCCGGGCAAGCTCCAGTTCCTGGGGGAGCAGCTCTACGGCTTCGTGCGCAACGGCATCGGCAAGGACGTCATCGGCGGCCGCGACTTCATGAAGTTCGTGCCGCTGCTCTTCGCGTTGTTCTTCTTCATCCTGCTGAACAACATCTACGGCGCGATCCCGTTCTTCCAGCTCCCGACGATGTCCCACGTCGGCGGCGCCTACTTCCTTGCGGGCCTCGTCTACGTCATCTGGATCGGTGTGGGCCTGCGGCGCTTCGGCCTCCGGTACCTCAAGCTCGCGGTGGTCCCGTCGGGCGTGCCGTGGTACATCATGCCGATCGTCGTGCCGATCGAGATCATCTCGAACTTCATCGTCCGGCCGATGACGCACAGCCTCCGTCTCTTCGCGACCATGCTCGCAGGCCACCTCGTCGTCGCGCTCGCCGGATCCGGCATCGCATTCCTCGTCGAGCAGGAGAACGTCGTCCTCAAGGGCCTGAGCGTCTTCGTGCTGGTCTTCGCAGTTGCCATGTACATGCTCGAAGCACTGATCATGGTGCTTCAGGCCTACGTGTTCACGCTCCTCACCGCCATCTACATCCAGGGCGCGGTCGGGGCAGACGCCCACTGAGAATTCCCCTCGCGGAGGGGGCACCCAACCCATCAACCTGCCTGCGGGCGATTGAAAGGAAAATCAATGAACGGCACGATCAACGGCAGCCTCAACCTCATCGGCTACGGTCTTTCCGCCATCGGCGGTGCCATCGGCGTGGGTCTCGTCTTCGCGGCCTACATCAACGGCGTTGCCCGTCAGCCTGAGGCGCAGCGCGTTCTCCAGCCGCTCGCGTTCCTCGGCCTTGCCCTGACCGAGGCGCTCGCCATCCTCGGGCTCGTTTTCGCCTTCGTCCTGAAGTAAAACGGGCATTACCGAGCCGAGAACCAGCTACTTCAGTAGATAGGAGGGGTGGACCACATGCATCAGCTCATGGTGCAAGCAGCCACCGAGAGCGCCAACCCGCTCGCACCGAACTGGTGGGAGGTGCTCGTCACCGCGGTCGGCTTTGCCATCCTGCTCTTCATCGCAGTCAAGTACGTCGTGCCAGCGTTCGAGAAGACCTTCGCCGCGCGTGCTGAGGCGATCGAGGGCGGCATTGCCAAGGCCGAGAAGGCCCAGGCAGAGGCTTCCGCTGCGCTCGAGGAGTACAAGCAGCAGCTTGTCGATGCCCGGACCGAGGCGAACCGCATCCGCGAGGAGGCTCGTGCCGAGGGCGCCCAGATCCTCGCCGAGCTCAAGGAGCGGGCGGCCGCCGAGGCCGCGCGTCTCACGGAGCAGGCGCACGTGCAGATCGAGGCCGAGCGGCAGCATGCGCTCGTCTCCCTGCGCAGCGAGGTCGGCTCGATGGCGACGACGCTTGCCGGACGGATTGTCGGCGAAGCCCTGGACGACGACGCGCGTGCAAGCCGCGTAGTCGACCGCTTCCTCGCGGACCTGGAAGCCCAGAACGCAGGTGCGGCGAAGTAATGGCAGGAGTATCGAGCCAATCGCTGGCCACCGCGCTGGCGGACCTGGAGACCAAGCTGCCCACGGCCTCGCTGTCGCTGGCGGACGAGCTCTTCGGCATCCTGCGGGTCCTCGACGCGTCGGCGGGCCTCCGCCGAGCACTCACGGACCCGTCGCGCGAGGGCGCGGAGAAGTCAGCCCTCGTCCAGCGGCTTCTTGCCGGCAAGGCCTCGACCGACGCGGCGGAGATCGTGTCGAATCTGGCCTCGCAGCGCTGGGCGGGCTCCCGCGACATCAGCGATGCACTCGAGACCCTGGCAGCGACTGTGGCAATCGCCGTCGCCGAACAGAGCGGGGGGGCGTCGGGACTGGGCGGCCTCGAGCGAGTCGAGAACGACCTGTTCTCCTTCGTCCGGACCGTTGACGAGAGCCACGATCTGCAGGCGGCCCTGAGTGAGCCGCAGGCGAGTGCCGAGGCGAAGCGGGCACTTGCGCTTCGCCTCGTCCCGAATGCCTCGGACGAGGCCCGTCTGCTCATTGGGCAGGCGGCGGCGGATCCCCGCGGCCTCAAGCCCACGGAGCTCGTGAAGCGTTTCGCTGCCCTGGCCGCCAAGCGCCAGGAGCGGTGGATCGCAGAGGTCGTGGTCGCGCGGCCGCTTGCCGGCGATCAGGCTGAGCGGTTGCAGACCGGTCTCAACCAGTTGTACCGCCGGGAGCTCAAGATCAACACGACAGTCGATCCTCAGCTGTTGGGCGGCGTCCGCGTTACGGTCGGCGACGAGGTCCTCGATGCCTCGACGCTGGCACGGCTCACTGAACTGCGCCGCCAGCTCGCGGGGCAGGCCGGCTGAGACGTCACAGCACACTTCGAACCACACAAGACGGTCATCACAGCCAGCACTGCACCGATGATGACCACGAGATGTAGAGAGCAGGGACTGCAGATGGCCGAATTGACCATCAATGCCGATGACGTCCGCGATGCGCTGAACGACTTCGCGGCGTCCTACGAACCCGGAACCGCTGAGCGCGTCGAGGTCGGAACGGTCGTTCAGGCCGCGGACGGCATCGCCCGTGTCGAGGGCCTCCCCTCGGTCATGGCCAATGAGCTGCTGCGGTTCGAGAACGGCGTTCTGGGCCTGGCCCAGAACCTCGACGTCCGTGAGATCGGCGTCATCATCCTCGGTGAATTCTCCGGCATCGAAGAGGGCCAGGAGGTGCACCGCACCGGCCAGATCCTCTCGGTCCCCGTCGGTGACGCCTTCCTCGGCCGCGTGGTCGACCCCCTCGGTCAGCCGATCGACGACCTTGGCCCCATCGCCGCGGAGGCGACGCGCGCCCTCGAGCTCCAGGCACCGGGCGTCACCCAGCGCAAGTCAGTGCACGAGCCGATGCAGACCGGCCTCAAGGCGATCGACGCCATGATCCCGATCGGACGCGGCCAGCGTCAGCTCATCATCGGCGACCGCCAGACCGGAAAGACCGCGATCGCGGTCGACACGATCATCAACCAGAGGGCCAACTGGGCTTCGGGCGATGTCACCAAGCAGGTCCGCTGCATCTACGTGGCCATCGGCCAGAAGGCCTCGACGATCGCGGCCGTGCGCCAGACGCTCGAGGACAAGGGCGCGCTCGAGTACACGACGATCGTGGCCTCTCCCGCCTCGGACCCGGCCGGCTTCAAGTACCTCGCGCCGTACGCCGGTTCCGCGATCGGCCAGCACTGGATGTACGGGGGCAAGCACGTCCTCATCATCTTCGACGACCTGTCGAAGCAGGCCGAGGCCTACCGTGCCGTCTCGCTCCTCCTGCGCCGCCCGCCGGGACGCGAGGCCTACCCGGGCGATGTGTTCTACTTGCACTCCCGTCTCCTCGAGCGCTGTGCGAAGCTCTCGGACGATCTCGGCGCCGGCTCGATGACCGGTCTGCCGATCATCGAGACCAAGGCGAACGACGTTTCGGCCTACATTCCGACGAACGTCATCTCCATCACTGACGGCCAGATCTTCCTCCAGTCGGACCTGTTCAACGCGAACCAGCGTCCCGCTGTCGACGTCGGCATCTCGGTCTCCCGAGTCGGCGGCGCCGCCCAGGTGAAGTCGATGAAGAAGGTCTCGGGCACGCTCAAGCTCGACCTTGCGCAGTACCGGGACATGCAGGCATTCGCGATGTTCGCGTCGGACCTCGACGCCGCGTCGCGCCAGCAGCTGACCCGTGGTGCCCGCCTCATGGAGCTCCTGAAGCAGGGGCAGTACTCGCCGTTCCCGGTCGAGGAGCAGGTCGTCTCGATCTGGGCCGGCACCAACGGCTACCTCGACAACGTTCCGGTGGAGGATGTGCGTCGCTTCGAGGCCGATTTCCTCGAATACCTCAAGCACCGCACGTCCATCCTGACGACGCTCGCCCAGACGAACGTCCTCGACGATGACACGGCCGAGGCGCTCAAGTCCGCCATCACGGACTTCAAGCAGGGCTTCTTCGGTCAGGGCGACAGCCACCTGGTCGCGGCGGGCCACGAGGAGCACGAGGCTCTTGCCGAGGGCGACGTCAACCAGGAACGGATCGTCAAGCAGACGCACTGATTCCACTCGGTGGCCCGCTGGGGCCGTCGGTCTGGAGGGCAGCTCCGGGCCGCGGCCCCAGCAGGGCAGCGATGGACAGGAAAGGACAAGAATGGGTGCCCAGATCCGGGTCTACCGCCAGAAGATCGCCTCGACGACCTCGATGCGCAAGATGTTCAAGGCGATGGAGCTGATTGCCACCTCCCGCATCGGCAAGGCGCGGGCTCGGCTCGCTGCCTCACTGCCGTACGCGCGGGCTATCACCCGTGCGGTCTCGGCTGTCGCGTCGACGAGCGACTTCGAGCACCCGTTGACGACGGAGCACGAGAACGTCCGCCGCGCGGCCGTCCTCGTGCTGACGGCCGACCGAGGCCAGGCAGGCGCCTACTCGGCAGGCATCCTCAAGCGCGCCGAGTCCCTCACGGAGCTCCTGCGCAGCCAAGGCAAGGAAGTTGCGACGTACCTCGTCGGCCGCAAGGGCCAGGCGTACTTCGACTTCCGCAACCGCGCCTACGTGCAGGTGTGGACGGGCCAGACGGACAACCCCGAGTTCGAGCGTGCACAGGAGATCCGCAAGGTCCTCCTCGAGGCGTTCTCGGCACCGTACGAGGAGGGCGGCGTCGACGAGATCCACGTGGTCTACACGTCGTTCAGGTCGATGGTCGTGCAGGAGCCGGTCGTCATCCGCCTGCTCCCGCTCGAGGTTGTGTCCGAGAAGGCGTCCGAGGCGAACGAGATCCTGCCGTTGTACGAATTCGAGCCCGAGCCGGAGAGGGTCCTCGACGCGCTTCTGCCCCGCTACATCGAGTCGCGGATCTTCGCAGCGATGCTGCATGCGGCCGCCAGCGAGCTCGCCTCGCGCCAGCGGGCGATGAAGAACGCCGGCGACAATGCGAGCGACCTGATCAAGAAGTACACGCGCCTGCGGAACACCGCCCGCCAGGCGGAGATCACGCAGGAGCTCACCGAGATCATCGCAGGCGCTGACGCGCTGAACGCCTGAGGCCCCCGGAGCCTCGGCCCCACTCAATAGACTGACTACACGCCAAACTGGAGAAGTGAGAGACATGACTGCCACTGCCCCCGAAGCGGTTGCCACCGCCGGCGCGACGGGCCGGATCGCCCGCGTGATCGGTCCGGTGGTCGACGTCGAGTTCCCCGCGGACTCGATCCCGGAGATGTACAACGCCCTGACCACCGAGATCACGCTCGACGGCAGGACCCGTACCATCACGTTCGAGACCGCCCAGCACCTCGGCGACAACGTCGTCCGCGCCATTTCGTTGCAGGCCACCGACGGCCTCGTGCGCGGTACGAAGGTCCAGAACACGGGCGCCCCGATCTCGGTTCCGGTCGGTGATGGCGTCAAGGGCCACATCTTCAACGTCCTCGGCAAGCCGCTCGACGTCGACGAGTCCGAGATCCAGGCTTCCGACTACTGGCCGATCCACCGCAAGGCACCGTCCTTCGCGCAGCTCGAGGGCTCGACGGAGATGCTCGAGACGGGCATCAAGGTCATCGACCTCCTCACGCCGTACATCAAGGGCGGGAAGATCGGCCTCTTCGGCGGTGCCGGCGTCGGCAAGACGGTTCTCATCCAGGAGATGATCACCCGTGTTGCCCGCAACTTCGGCGGTACCTCGGTCTTCGCGGGCGTCGGCGAGCGTACCCGCGAGGGCAACGACCTCTGGGTCGAGATGGAGGAGGCGGGCGTTCTCAAGGACACCGCCCTCGTGTTCGGCCAGATGGACGAGCCGCCGGGAACGCGTCTCCGCGTCGCCCTGTCGGCGCTGACCATGGCGGAGTACTTCCGCGATGTGCAGAACCAGGACGTGCTCCTGTTCATCGACAACATCTTCCGCTTCACGCAGGCCGGCTCCGAGGTCTCGACGCTGCTCGGCCGCATGCCGTCTGCCGTGGGCTACCAGCCGAACCTTGCGGACGAGATGGGCGTGCTCCAGGAGCGCATCACCTCGACCCGCGGCCACTCCATCACCTCGATGCAGGCCATCTACGTCCCCGCCGACGACTACACGGACCCGGCACCGGCTACGACGTTCGCGCACCTCGACGCGACGACGGAGCTCTCGCGTGAGATTGCTTCGCGCGGCCTCTACCCGGCTGTCGATCCCCTGACGTCGACCTCGCGCATCCTCGATCCGCAGTACATCGGCCAGGAGCACTACGACACCGCGGTGCGCGTCAAGCAGATCCTCCAGAAGAACAAGGAGCTGCAGGACATCATCGCGATCCTCGGCGTCGACGAGCTCTCCGAAGAGGACAAGATCGTCGTGGCCCGCGCCCGCCGCATCCAGCAGTTCCTTTCGCAGAACACCTACACCGCGAAGCAGTTCACGGGTGTCGAGGGCTCGACCGTCTCCATCAAGGACACGATCGAGGGCTTCAAGGCGATCTGCGACGGCGAGCTCGACCACATTGCCGAGCAGGCCTTCTTCAACGTCGGTGGCCTTGACGATGTCGAGCGCAACTGGGCCAAGATCCAGGAATCGACGAAGTAGCATGGCCGAACTCGAAGTCGAGATCGTGGCGGCGGACCACTTCGTGTGGTCCGGCGGCGCGAAGATGTTGAAGGCCCGCACGGCCGACGGCGAGATCGGGATCCTGCCCGGCCACACTCCGGTCCTTGCGATCCTTGACGCGGGCAGCATCGAGATCCAGCCCGTCTCCGGCGACCGCATCGTGGTCGAGGCAGACGGCGGCTTCTTCTCGGTGGACAGCAACCGCGTGGTCATCGTCGCGGACAACGCCCACATCAGCGAGTCAGTCGCGGGGACCCGTTAGCCCTCGTTGATGGACGATTCTGCTCTTCCGTTCATCGTCCTGGCAGCGGTCTTCCTGCTCCTTGCAGCACTGCTCCTTGCCCTAGGGGTGCGCCGCTTCGTCCTGCGGCGCACCCTGGGCACGGTAGACGCCTCCATCAGCCTGTCCTCCGGGTCATGGCGGATGGGGGTTTGCCGTTATCAGGACACCGAGCTCGAGTGGTTCGACCTGCTATCCCTCAGCCCACTTCCCAAACGCCGTTTCACGCGGAGCGCGCTGGTACTGCAAGGCCGCCGAATGCCCACGGAGGCAGAGCGCCCCAAGGTGCAGGCCGACGTCGTGATCGTGGAACTGACGCATCAGGGGAGCCAAGTGCGCTTCGCGATGGACTTCCGGGCGTACGCCGGTCTCGCCTCGTGGCTCGAGGCGGGGCCTGTGATCGGCGTCGGAACGTGGCGCTGAGCCTCAGATGGACGCGCTGTACAAGATGGACGCGCTGTACGAGTTGAGGATCGTGGACGGCCCCGTGGCGGCCGCCTGCTGGATCCTCGCCTCCTGCGGGACAGCCGCCCTCTGTTGGGTCATTCTCGGCGGCGCTCCTTTCCGCCCTGCCCGGCTGGTGGTCCTCACGGCGGTCTCGCTGGGGGCCGTCGCCCTCACTGCCACCATCCATTGGCTCCTTGTCGAATGTGCCAGTGTCTTCCCCGAAAACCTCCCCGGCGAAGTGCTTGCGGCCTCAGGCTTCGGGCTCCTCGGCCTTCTGCTGGGAGCCACCGCGCTCGCGCGGATCGGTCCCAGGAGGGGGGCGTGGGGACAGCGCGGTCTCGCGGTGGCGTCCGCGGCCTCGACTGCACTCCTGTCCGGGCAGATGGTCAACGCCTACTTCGGCCTCAGCCCGACCCTCGGCGACCTCGTCGGGAGGACGTCCGCGGAGGTTCGCCTCCTGGAACGGGAGCTCCGGCGTTCGGCGGCACCGGCGGTTCCGCTCGCCGCATGGGTTCCGCCGGCCAAGGGCCTTCCGCATGCGGGCGAGCTGCGGACTGCGGACATTCCGGGGACCGCCTCGGGCTTCCGGGCACGCCCCGCGTACATCTACCTTCCGCCCGCCTACTTTGCGGACACGCGGCCCGAGCTCCCGGTGCTGCTCCTCATGTCCGGCCAGCCGGGGAATCCCTCTGACTGGCTCACAGGCGGCCGCCTGAAGGCCAAGCTCGACCGCTTCGCCGCGGAGCACGCAGGCGTGGCACCCGTCGGCGTCGTCGTCGACCCGCTCGGGAGCCCGTCCGCGAACACGCTCTGCATGGACACCAAGCTCGGCGCCGCGGAGAGCTATCTTGTCCACGACGTCGTCCCGTGGATCAAGGAGAGCCTGAGCGTTGCGAAGGGGCCCGAGCACTGGGCCTCCGCAGGCTTCTCCTTCGGGGGCACGTGCGCCGTCCAGCTCCTCGCCAAGCATCCCGAACTCGTCCACAGCGCGCTCGGCTTCGCAGCGGAGGAGGAGCCCGCACTCGCCAAGGACCGCTCGAAGACCATCGGCATGGCGTTCGACGGCGACGCGGCGGCCTTCGATGCGCAGGTGCCGGCTCACCACTTTGCGACAAGGCGTCTGGAGGGGAGCCTCCTGTTCCTCGCCGTCGGGTCGAAAGACCACGACTTCGTCGGGCAGGCAAGGGTTCTGGGGGACCAGGCACGTACAGCCGGCGCGGCGGTCGAAATGGTGTTCGTCCAGGGCGAAGGCCATTCGTGGGAGATGATTGCCAAAGCGTGGGGGCACGGAATCCGGCTGCTCGCCGAGCGATGGGGGATTGGATGACGACCGAGGTCGAAGCGCCTGAGGCCCGACCGCTCGTCGACACCGTGCGCGCCGGTGCAGCGCGGCGGCTCGCGTCGATCGGCCGCTATCCCGTGACCCTGAGCCTCATCGCGGTCTTCTGGGCCGTCGGCATCGGCACTGGCAGCCTCCTCTCCGGCCCAAGCCCGCGGCTCTACGGCCTCGTCGGCGGCGACTTCGCGTCACTGCGCTCGGGGCAGTGGTGGGGCGTGGCGACGTCGATCTTCTTCGCCTCGAACCCGTTCGCCTACCTCGCGGGAACCGTGGTCATCGGGGCCCTCGTGCCGTTTGCCGAGCGGACGTTCGGTGCGCTGCGGACGCTCGCGCTGTTCTTCGGCGGGCAGCTCGTGAGCCTCATCGTGTTCTTCGCGGTGGCTCAGGTCGCCCAATGGGCCGGCGACGACTGGATCGGTGCCATGGTCGACGTCCCGGTGCTCGGCCCCTACCCCGCCGCCCTCGTGTGCGGCCTCGGAGCGAGCGGGATGCAGAGCGCCTTCGTGCGGCGTCGGCTGCGCGCCGTCGTCCTCGCGGTCGCGGGAATGCTCGTCCTCTACATCGGGCACTCGGAGACCGTGCTCGGGTTCATCGGGGCGCTCGTGGGCCTCGGCGTGGGGTGGTGGTTCCGCACCGGCGTCCGTGAGCGGACCTTCCGGCTCCCGAGCATTCGCGAGAGGCGGAATCTGCTCGCACTCTGCGTGGCCTTCGTCGCGGTCGGACCTGTCCTCACGGCGTTCAGCCACAGCCCGAGCGGCCCCCTCGCCCTTGTGCGGGACATGGTCCTCAACCCTCTCCCGGCACTGAACCAGCTCCAGCAGGACTGTGGCGGAACGGTCGACAGCCAGTGCCTGCAGGCCGGTCAGCCCACCGTGCTCTCGGCCGCGGGCTACCTCACCTCGCTCTTTCCCATCCTGATCCTCCTGGTCTGCGCCGAGGGCCTGCGACGCGGCCGGTCCGTGGCCCTCCGGGTCGCGATCTTCGTCCAGCTCGCTGTCGCCGCGCTCTCGGCAGGGTACATCGCCCTCTTCCTTCGGATTCCGTACCGACCGGAGCGAACCCGCATCGGCATCCTGGGCTCCGGCTTCGTCCACCTCCTGCCGGTTGCGATCTGCGCTCTCGCGCTCGTGATCCTGCTGTGGATGCACCGTGACCTCTTTCCCGTCGAAACGGCGCGCGGCATGCGCCGGAGGCTCCAGATCGGGGGAGCAGTCCTCGTGGGGGGCCTCGTCGTCCTCTACGTTCTCCTCTGGCTGCGGGATGGCGGCACGAGCCTCCCCGGGGGGGTGCTCGGGCTCGTGGGGGAGATCCTGCGGCAGTACGTGCCGTCGCCGATCCCGATCAGCTACGCACCGCTGTTCAGCAACCGGAGTCCGCTCGAGCTCTGGCTCTTCACCTACAGCGGTCTCATCGTCTGGGCCGCGGGCCTCGTGGGAGTGAGCATCGCCGTCCTCCGGGGACAGCAGTCCCTCGGCCGTCGGGACGACAGCCTCCAGCTCGCCCGACGCCTCGTGCACCGAGGCGGAGGAAGCCTCTCGTGGATGACGCTGTGGCCGCCGAACCGCTTCTGGTTCGACGAAGGGTCGACGGCGGGCATCGCCTTCCAGCAGCACGGCAGGGTCGCGCTCTCCGTGGCCGGACCGATCGGAGACCCCGAGCGGTGGCACTCCGCGGTCGAGGGCTTCATCGGCTACTGCTCCCGCCACGCCCTCGTGCCATGCTTCTATTCCGTGACGGACGACTTCTGGCCGCTCCTCCGTGACCGGGGCTTCCGGCGCGTCGAGGTCGCTCAGGAGACGCGGCTGCGGATCCGGGAGCTCGAGTTCAAGGGCAAGGACTGGCAGAACGTCCGGACGGCGGTGAACCGCGCACGGAAGCTGGGGGTGCGGGCAGAGTGGGGCCGGTACGTGGCCCTGAGCTCGCAGCGGCGGTCGCAGCTGCACGTCCTCGCCGAGGAGTGGTCAGCGCGGAAGGCCCTCCCCGACATGGGATTCACTCTCGGCGGTCTCGACGAGCTCGCCGATCCCGAAGTTCTCCTGTGCCTCGCCGTCGACGAGGGCGGGACACTGCACGGTGCGACGAGCTGGCTGCCCGTCTACCGTGAAGGCCGCATAGCCAGCTGGACCTTGGACTTCATGCGGCGGAGCCCGGAAGGCTTTCCCGGCGTCATGGAATTCCTCGTGGCGTCTGCGGTGACCGAGCTGCGTTCCATGGTCGACACGATTTCGCTCTCCGGCTCACCGCTTTCGTCCGATCCAACGGGAGAGCGTGCAGCGGTCGAAGGGGAGGACGAGCTGCTCGGCCGGATCCTCGATGCGACGGGGCAAGCACTCGAGCCCGTCTACGGGTTCCGTTCGCTGGCGCGCTTCAAATCGCACTTCCAGCCTGAATACCGCGCCCTCTACATGTACTACCAGGACGCGTTGCACCTGCCGGCCATTGGCCGTGCTCTGGCCGAGGCCTATCTGCCCGGCCTCACTACGAGGCACCGCATGCGCCTTCTCCGGAGCCTCGTGCGGTAAAGGGCGATTAGTGACCTTTTCCGTCAAGAATATTCACAGAGGGCAAACAACAGGGCCCCGGTCAGCCCGGGGCCCTGTTTGAATGTGCCGAGGTCAGAGGGCGGTGACGCCCGTGGCCTGCGGGCCCTTCGAGCCCTGGCCGATCTCGAACTCAACGCGCTGGTTCTCCTCAAGCGTGCGGAAGCCCGACGACTTGATCTCCGAGTAATGGACGAAGACGTCGCCTTCGGCGTCGTCCGGAGTGATGAAGCCGAAGCCCTTCTCAGCGTTGAACCACTTGACGGTTCCCTGTGCCATTCCTTGATTCTCCTGTGGATTGCCGATCGATGGCGTTCCGCCGGTGCGGAAAGCCCAGTTACTCCGCGGAAGAACCTGACACGCACTGTTATCAGGAGCTTCGCGCTCGCAACGGTCTTGCGAGCATGTTCTGCTAACTGAACAAGCTGCTAGCTCACAGATACTGCTGACTACTCAAGACTGGTTATAGCCAATCATGCCCGGAAGGCACGGTCAATGGCATACAAAGACGTTGCCCGAATTCCGGGAGAACAATTCCTGAATGGACGGTCCTCAGACCGCGTCCGGAAGTGGCAGGAGGTGCCCGCGGCGAATGACGGCGGCAAGGCGCAGATCCGCGTCGGTCGCGACGAGGTCGGCGCAGAGGCCGCGCCTCAGGCTGCCGAACTCGTCGATGCGGCCCAGGACCTCGGCGGGAACTGCGGTAGCGGATCGCACGGCGGCCGCGAGGGGGACCCCGCCCTCGACGGTCGTGCGGACGACGTCGAGCAGGGTCGCAGTGCCGCCGGCGATCGCCCCCGTGGAATCGAGGGTCGCGACGCCCTCGTGCACCGTGACGGCCGAGGGTCCGAGCATGTACTTGCCGTCGCCGAGCCCAGCCGCTGCCATCGAGTCGGTCACGAGCGCAATGTTGGCCTCGCCGACGAGCGAGTAGATGGTCCGGACCGTGGCCGCGTCGAGATGCACGCCGTCCGCGACGAGCTCGAGCACCGCGTGCCCTTCCGCGGCTGCCCGCAGGCACGCGGCGACGGGCCCGGGGGAACGGTGGTGGAACGGCGGCATGCCGTTGAAGAGATGGGTCACTGTCGGGAGGGTCTCCTCGCCGTCGAAGCCCGCCGTCGTGAGCTCGTCGCGCGCTTGGGCCAAGGAGGCCTCAGCCGTCGCGTCGTCGCAGTCGGTATGCCCGAGGGACGGGGTGACGCCGTGCTGGACCAGGAGGTCGACGAGCGCCGCCGCGCCGGGGAGCTCCGGCGCATAGGTCATCGTCTCGAGGTTTCCGTCGGCAGCCTCGATGAGGTCTTCCGCGAGCCCCAGGTCGGGCTCGAGCAGGTAGTCCGGATTCTGGGCCCCGCACCGGGCCGCCGAGAGGAAAGGGCCCTCGAGGTGGATTCCGCTCACAAGGTCCTCGGCGTCGAGGCGCGCGAACAGCCTGACACCCTTGAGGAGGTCCTCCGGCGGGGCAGTCACGAGGCTCGCCAGCAGCCCGGTCGTCCCGGAACGGTGCAGGAAATCGAGGGCGCGGCGGATCGCTTCCTCGTCCCCGCTCGGGAAGTCGCCGCCGGCGGCGCCGTGGCAGTGCAGGTCCACGAGCCCAGGGAGCAGGAGCGCGCCGTCCGGCAGCGGGAGTTCCTCGCCCCCGAAGGCAGCCGCGTCGAAGTCGGCGGCCGGCCCGGCGTAGGCGATCCGGTCGCCTTCGATGGCGACGAGCCCGTCGTCGAGCGTCTCCCCGTCGCTCACAATGCAACCGCGCGCGACACGGCGGGTCTGCTGGGAGGCGGGGGAAGTCATACGACGATCATAGGCGAGCAGCGCCAGCCGCGTCCGTCCGCGGTGTCCGACGATGTGCCCCGGGAGCCTCCCCGCCCGAGGGACCCGCAATGGGGGGAGCGGCGTCCTAGAACAGCCGGCTCTCCGAATCGTCGACGCCGCGCATGGCGTCGTAGTCGAGCGTCAGGCAGTCGATCCCACGGTCAGCTGCGAGGACCCGAGCCTGTGGCTTGATCTGCTGCGCCGCGAAGACGCCGCGCACGGGGGCGAGGAGCGGGTCGCGGTTGAGGAGTTCGAGGTACCGCGTCAGCTGTTCCACGCCGTCGATGTCGCCGCGCCGCTTGAGCTCGACGGCGACCGTCCGGCCGTCAGCGTCCCGGGCCAGGATGTCGACCGGCCCGATCGCGGTCGCGTACTCCCGGCGGATGAGCGTGTACCCCGCGCCGAGCGTCTCGATCTGCTCGGCGAGGAGGCGCTGGAGGTCGGCCTCGACCCCGTCCTTGATGAGCCCGGGGTCGACGCCCAGCTCGTGGCTCGAATCGTGGAGGTGCTCATGGATGTTCACGATGAGGCGGTCGTCCGACTTCGCCGACTGGACGGTCCACTGTTCGACGACCCCATCCTCGAATCGGGACCCGTCAGCTCCGGCCGCAGTGACGCGCAGCGTCGCGGGCGGGCTCATCCAGTTGAGCGGCTTGTAGGAGCCACCGTCCGAATGGACGAGCACCGAGCCGTCCGCCTTCACGAGCAGGAGACGGGTCGCGAGCGGTAGGTGGGCCTTCAGGCGGCCTTCGTAGTCCACCGAGCAGCGGGCAATGACGAGTCGCACCCGAGCACTCTACCGGGGCCGGGAGAGAATGGAGGCATGCCGCGTTCCAACCGTCCCCGCCGCCCCGCGCGCCCAGCCCCCGGCGGCCGCGGCCGTCAGGGCGGGGGCCCGAAGCCGGACGACGACGGCGAGGACTTCGATCTCGAGCGTGTCCTGGCCGGCTTTGCGCGGCTCGAGTCGGCGCCCGACGGCGACTGGCGGGTGCGGCAGGTGACGACCCGCAACGCCGCGAAGGAGTACACGTGCCCGGGCTGCTCGCGCACGATCCCTCCCGGCGTCGCGCACGTCGTCGTGTGGGCGGACGACCACCTGTTCGGCGAGGAGGCAGGCATCGCCGAGCGCAGGCACTGGCATACGCGCTGCTGGCAGACCCGGACATACAGGTACCGCTGAGCGGGCCCTCCCGTCGGTCTGCCCTAATCTGGGCTCATGCCCTTCGATCCCTCCTCCTACGAGTTCGAGCCGACACCAGGCCCCACCGAGATCCGCGCGAACACGGTGCTGCCCGCCCGCAGGGAGAACATCGAGCTTCGCACCGACGACGGGCTCACCCTCGTCGGAGAGCTCGCCCTTCCGCTCGACGGCGAGCCCAAGGCGACGCTTGTGACGTTCCATCCGCTCCCGACCCACGGCGGCTTCATGGACTCGCACGTGTTCCGCAAGGCCTCGTTCCGCCTGCCCGCGCTCGCAGGGCTCGCCGTGCTCCGCTTCAACACCCGGGGGACGTCGAGTCCGCGGGGCACGAGCGAGGGCAGCTTCGAGGAGGGCGTGGGGGAGCGTGCCGACGTCGAGGCGGCTGTGCGCTTCGCCGTGGAGCGCGGGCTGCCGAGGAGGTGGCTCGTCGGATGGTCGTTCGGCACGGAGCTGGTGCTCAAGTACGGCGCGCTGCCGCCCGTCGAGCCCCAGATCGACGGCGCGGTCCTGCTCTCGCCGCCGCTGCACCGAGCGGGCGACGCGGATCTCGCGGCGTGGGCGTCGTCGGGCAAGCCCCTCACGGTGCTGGTGCCCGAGCATGACGACTACCTCCGGCCTGATGAGGCGCGCGAACGGTTCTCTGCGGTTCCGCAGGCGCGGGTCGTCGGCGTCGACGGCGCGAAGCACCTGTGGGTCGGAGAGAAGTTCGTCCAGCGCGTGCTGGGCGAGATCGTCACGACCGTGGCGGGTGATGCGGCGGGGATGGGACCGACCTTGCCGACCTCGTGGGAGGGGCCCGTCGCCACCGCCGCCGGCTGAGGGAGGCGGGCCTCTCCTCGGGCCGGCCTCTCAGTGCTGGTCTTGGCGGGCGATGAAGACTTCGCGGATGAGGAGCATGACGGCGGCGGCCGTCGGTATGGCGATGAGGGCACCGAGGACGCCCAGGAGGCTGCCGCCCGCGATGACCGAGATGACCGCGACCGGGCCCGGGACGGCGACGGCCTTCTGCATGATGCGGGGCGAGACGAAGTACGCCTCGAACTGGAGGTAGCCGAAGTAGGCGATGGCGAGCACGAGGGCCGTCTGCCATCCCGCCGTGAGGGCGACGAGGACGATGGTCGCCCCGGCGATGACTCCGCCGACGAGCGGGATGAACGCGAGGAATCCGACGACGAACGCGAGGAGCGCGGCGAACGGCACGCGGAGGATGCTCATGACGATGAACGCATACGTCGCGTTGAGCAATGCAACGCACACCTGGCCGATCACGTAGTTGCCGACCGACCGGGTGATCTCCTCCGAGAGCGCCTCGACCCGGGCCCTCCGCGAGCGGGGGGCCAGACGGTACCCCCACGCCTTGATGGCCGGGAGCGCCGCGAGGAAGTACAGGCTCAGGACGAGGACGACGAGGGCACCGAATGTCGTGTTGGCGATCGTGGTACCGACGCCCAGCACCCCGCCGAAGACGTTGGTGACAGCCTGCGAGTTCTGGCCGAACTTCTGGAGCTCGTCCGTCACGCGCTGCTTGATCCCGAACTGCTCGTCCAGGTTCCGGTACCAGTCGGACTGGACGATGCTGTTGATCCAGTTCGGGAAGGCGTTCACCAGTTGGCTGATCTGGTCGACGAGCGTCGGGATGAGCGTCCCGAAGAAGGCCGAGAAGATCCCGAGGAGTGCCAGGAGGGTCACGGTGATCCCCGCGGCGCGCGGCACGCGTCGTCCCTCGAGCCAGCGGACCACGGGGTCCAGGCCGAGCGAGATGAAGAGGGCGGTGAGGATCCACACGAGAAGCTGCGTTGTGTGCTGCGCGATGTAGTAGAGCCCCAGCGCGATGCCGACCCCGACGGTGGCCATGAAGCCGACGTACAGGGGGTGCTGGGGTGACATGCGCGGTCCCGGCTTGCCGAACTCGCCCTCCGGCTCGGCCTCGACGGGCTCCCGGAGCGGCGGCATCTGGAAGCGCACACGCGGCTGCGCGCCGGGAATCGGACGTCGGAGCCTGCTCGCGAACGAACGCATGTCCCACTGCCGCCTGACGGCCCGGGCGCGCGCCTCCTCGGCGGAGGGGCTGCCGAGTCCGGCCGAACGATCGTCCGGTGTTCGGGTCGGTTCGTCTGCCACAGGGTCTGCCTTCCGGTCGGGCCTCTTGTCACACTATCAGCCGCATGATCTCGCGGATGGGACGGCGAAGCGAGCGCCGTCGAAAGGGTCGACTCTGCCTTCAGGTCACGATTTGGTTACCATTAACTGTCCCCTTCCCCGACGTGAGGTGTTTTTCTGTGCGAGTCAAGACCGCAGCCGCGCTCGTGCTGCTGGGCCTGATAGCTCTCGTGGCCGGCATTGGCCAGCTGACCTTCTGGGCGCCCCCCAGCACCGTGACGGCGACTCTCCCTGCCGACACCAAGGCCGCCCCGCTGGTCGTGATCGATTCCAAGCTCGAAAGCCTCCGGGGAGGGCAGTCCCAGATCACGGTCAAGGGTGATGGCGCGTTCATCCTCGCGACAGGACGCCCGGACGACGTCGCGGCCTGGGTCGGCAAGACGGCCCACACGACGATCGACGGCGGCTCCGCCGACGGAAAGCAGCTGACCGCGGCCTATACGGCCGGCGACCCCTCGGCTCCCTCTCCGGCCGGCGCAGACACGTTCGCCACGACCCAGAACGCCTCGGGGACGCTCGACTACCACTGGGACGTCCCCGGCGACGGCAACTGGCAGCTCGTCCTGGCAACGGACGGCACGAAGCCCGCCCCGCACGACATCACGGTCACGTGGCCCAGCAACGCGACGACTCCGTGGGCAGTCCCGCTCATCGTCCTCGGCGGCCTGCTCATCGTGGGGGGCGTCGTGCTCTTCGTGCTGCGCCGTCGTCGGCCGGGCTCGGGGCGGAAGGCATCAGCGCCGGGCGGCCCGAGCGCAGCCCCGCACGCAGCTCAGCCGGAGATGCCCGCCGCGGGACGCTCCGAGCGTCGCGCGCTGCCCCGCGCAGTGTCGGCGGCGGCCGCCGTCGTCCTCGCACTCACCGGGGGTGCCGCTGCGGCGCACGCCACGACCAGTCCGTCGCCCTCTGGCAGCCCCTCGGGTTCGGCGAGTCCGTCCCCCTCTGGCAGCCCCTCCGGTTCGGCGAGTCCGTCCCCCTCTGGCAGCCCCTCCGGTTCGGCGAGCCCATCCAGCGCGTCCGGCGGCGCAAGCCCCGCGGCCTCGCCGAACGCCCAGGACAAGGTCGTCATCGACGAGCAGCTCCAGCGGATCCTCGACCAGGTCGCCACCACCGTCGCCGCCGGCGACCAGGCGAAGGACGCCACCAAGCTCCAGCCGCGGGTCGACGATTCTGCGCTCCAGGCCCGGACGCAGAACTACAAGATCCGTGCATCGGTCTCGTCGGCGGCCGCTCCCGCGCCGGTTCGCAGCTCGCGCCTCCTCACCAGCGTCGTGTCGGTCCAGCGCAGCTGGCCTCGCACCGTGGTGGCTGTGACGCAGGGCGACGGCAACACGACGCCCCAGGTCCTGACGCTCCGCCAGAACGACGCCCGCTCCAACTACAAGCTCGTCGAGGCCTCGCCGCTCCTTCCGGCCTCGACCTTCCCCAATGCGCTCAGGGCCGGAGCGGAGCAGATTCCGCTCGACTCGAAGGGCGGCCTCGCCTTCAGCCCGAACGAGGCGCTGAGCGGGCTCGGCGATCGGCTCACGAACGCCCAGGGCTCGTGGAAGGACAAGATCCCCGAGAACGCGTACATCAAGGACACGCTCGGGTACGAGTCCGACATCGTGAACGCGAGCCCGAACGGCAATCTGACGTTCACCCACACGCCGACGGGCAACGACGCGGTCGCGTACCGCACGGCCGACGGCGGGTCTCTCGTCGTCGCGGCCCTCCAGTTCACCATCGAGGGCACGCCCAAGTCGCCCGGCGACAAGCTCACGCTCCAGGACGACGCGGCTGCGCTCGCCGGGGGCAAGGAGGCGACCACCAAGATGACCCTCCAGTTCCTCGAGTCGGTCGCACTGTACATCCCGCCGGTCGGCAGCAAGCAGCCGGTCAGCCTGGTTTCCGCAACCCGGAACCTGGTCGGCGCGAGCGTGAGCTGACCGCCGCCCACTGGAGCTTTCGCGAGGGGCGAAGCCGCTGTGAGCGGCTCCGCCCCTCGCACTATGGTGGAGGCATGAGCGTTCCCGGTTCCCGCCAGCCAAGCCCCCTGCCCTCGATGAGCCTCCGCGGCGCCGTCGACCTCTCGGCGCTCAAGGCGCGCGCGACGGCGACGCCGCCGGCGCACCCGAATGCCGGCGCTGCGAACACTGCGCGAAGCGGTTCGCCGGCGCCCGCCGAGACGGGCGGCGAGCAGGCCGCCCAGGGCGCGGGCCAGCCGATCCAGGTCGACGAGGCCAACTTCCCGCAGCTCGTCCAGCTCTCGGCCGAGGTGCCCGTCGTCGTCCTCCTCTGGGCGCAGTACTCGCCGGAATCGCAGCGGACACGGGACGAGCTCGCGACCGAGGTAGCAGGGTACGGAGGCCGCCTCGCGTACGCGACGGCGGACATCGAGGCGTTCCCGCAGCTGGCCCAGGCCTTGGCCATCCAGGCTGTCCCTACCGCCATCGCCTTCCTCAAGGGGCAGCCGATCCCGCTCTTCCAGGGGGCCGCCGCTCCGGCCCAGTCCCGCCAGCTCGTCGAAGAGCTCCTCCGCGTCGCCGAGGCCAACGGAGTGACGGGCACGGTCGACGGCGAGCCCGCGGCCGAGCCCGCGGAGCCGCCCCTTCCGCCTCGCCTCCAGGAGGCATACGAGGCGCTCGATGCGGGCGACTACGCGGCGGCCGAGGCGGCCCTGACGAAGGAGCTCGCGGAATACCCCGCTGACCACGAGGCGAAGGCAATGCTTGCGCAGGTCCACCTCATGTCCCGGGTCGAGAGCCTCGGCCAGGAGGAGGCGGAGCGCGCGCGTGCGACGGCGGCGTCCGCGCCGGACGACGTCGAGGCGCAGCTCGCTGTCGCCGATCTGGACCTCGTAGGGGGCCACGTCGAGGACGCGTTCGCCCGGCTGGTCGGCTTCATCTCGCGCAACTTCGGGCCCGAGCGCGAGCAGGCCCGGGTGCGCCTGCTCGAGCTCTTCGAGGTGGTCGGCGCAACGGATCCGCGCGTCAGCTCGGCGCGCCAGCAGCTCGCCCGCGCGCTCTTCTAGTCCTTGTCCGTCGGGGAGGACGCCTTCTCGAGTCCTCCTTCCCAGGGTGTCCTCCGTGGGAGGGATCCCTTTGCCCGATCGGCTTGCTAGCGTGAGGTCATGACCCTGCCCAGCTACCCGGTGCCCGAGGGCGCGGGGTACCCCGCCGGCTCGGCGCTCTCCATCAGAGGCCTCGCCAAGGCCTTCGCGGGAAAGACCGCAGTCGACGGCATTAGTCTCGAGGTCCCCACCGGCTCGTTCTACGGGCTCGTCGGCCCCAATGGGGCGGGCAAGACCACAACGCTCTCGATGGCCACGGGCCTCCTCCGACCCGATGCCGGAACCGCGCTCGTGCTGGGCCGTGACGTGTGGCAGGATCCGCTCGGTGCGAAGCGGCTCATGGGAGTGCTGCCGGACGGGGTGCGGCTCTTCGACCGCCTCAGCGGCGAGCAGCTCATCACGTACGCGGGCCTCCTGCACGGGCTCGACCGGGCAACCGTGGTGGCGCGGACCCGCGATCTCCTCGAGGCATTCGACCTCACGGGCGACGCGCGGAACCTCGTGGTCGACTACTCGGCCGGCATGACCAAGAAGATCGCCCTCGCCGCGTCGCTCGTGCATGCTCCGCGCCTGCTCGTCCTCGACGAGCCGTTCGAGTCGGTCGATCCCGTCTCCGCGGCCAACATCCGCGCAATCCTGACCGACTACGTGCACTCCGGCGGGACGGTGATCGTCTCGAGCCACGTCATGGACCTCGTGCAGCGGATGTGCGACCACGTCGCGGTCGTCGCCCAGGGACGGATCCTTGCGGCAGGGACCGTCGACGAGGTGAGGAGCGGGTCGAGCCTCGAGGACCGCTTCGTCGAACTCGTCGGCGGACACGGCCCCGCAGAGGGGCTCTCGTGGTTGCACACCTGATCACGCTCAAGCTGGCGCTCCTGCGCAACGGCCTTCGCCGCAATGTTGCACAGCTCGTCGGCCTCATCGTCGCGTCTCTCTACGGGCTCGGGCTGCTCTTCCTGGCCGTTCTCGGCCTCATCCTGCTGCGGCTCGTGAACGCGGGGATCGCGGGCCCCATCGTCGTGCTCGGCGGTTCGGCGCTCCTGGCCGGGTGGACATTCGCGCCGATCCTGGTGTCCGGCGTCGATCTCACCCTCGACCCGGGACGCTTCGCGCCGTACCCGATCCCGCTCTCGCGCCTCCTCGTCGGCCAGGCGCTGGGCGGACTCATCGGCGTGCCCGGTGTGTGCACCACCGTCGCCCTCGCCTCGACCACGGTCACGTGGGCGCGAGACCCTCTCACGTTCGTCGCCGGGGTCCTCGGCGCGGCGCTCGCCCTCGGGCTCTGCGTCGTCGTGAGCCGGCTCGTCGCGAGTGCGGTGACGGACCTGGCTACCTCGCGGCGCTTCCGGGAGGGAAGCCGCATGGTCATGATGGTTCCGATCGTCCTGCTCGGTCCTATCGTCGGCCTCGCCATCCGCGGAATGGAGACGAACCTCGACGCCATGCGGGCCCTCGCGCAGGTGCTCGCATGGACACCCTTTGGGGCCCCGCTCGGAGTGCCCGCGGCCGTCGCGGAGGGGCACCTGCCCGAGGCGTTCGTGAAGCTCCTGATCGCGGCCGCGTCCCTGGTCCTCGCGGCGTGGGCGTGGTCGCGCGCGCTCGCCCGGGCGCTCGTGACGCCCGCCAGCCGAGCGTCGTCGGGCAGCAGGGCCGGGCGGAGGGGCCTCGGGCCGTTCGGCTGGATGCCCGCGAGTCCGGGTGGCGCGATCGCAGCAAGGGCACTGACCTACTGGGTCCGCGACCCGCGGTACGGGACCGCGCTCATCATCGTCCCGCTCGTCCCGGTGATCCTGTTCTTCTCCTCGGCACAGCAGCACCAGTCCAACCTGTTCCTCCTCTCCGGTCCACTCGCCGCGTTCCTCCTCGCGTGGTCCCTCGCGACGGACGTCTCCTACGACTCGACCGCCTTCTCCCTCCACCTGACGGCCGGCGTCCGCGGCCGTGCGGACCGTTGGGGACGTGCACTCGCGCTCATGACGTTCGCCCTGCCGGGCGCCGTCGTGATCACCCTCGTGCCGTTCGCCGTCTCCGGACGGTGGGACCTCCTGCCCGGATACCTGGGGCTTGCGCTCGGCGTCCTGCTGAGCGGCAGCGGGCTCGCCTCGGTCGTCTCGGCGAGGTTCACCGTGACCGTTCCGCTCCCGGGCGAGAGCCCGTTCAAACGGCCTCCGGGCAACACCACGCAGACGTTCCTGGTCCAGATCGGGGGGCTCGTGACGCTCGGGCTGCTCGTCCTGCCCGAGATCGTGCTCGTAGCATTCTCGGCCTCGACGGGGCAGGCGGGCTACGGCTGGGTCTCGCTACTCGTCGGGATCGTGCTCGGGAGCGCGCTCTTCGTCCTCGGAATAACCCTTGGTGGGATGTGGCTGGACCGCCGCGGCCCGGAGGTCTACGCATCGCTCGTGCGGTCGGGCTGAGCGGTCTTCTTCTGGACGCCCTCGGCCCGGTGAACTGTTGGGGCCCGTTGCTAGCATGGAGCAATGAGCACAGCTGACCCCTTCGACCCGTACGAGAAAGACCCGCGGGACCCCTCGGCCGCCGGTTCGACGGCGACCATCGAGCGTGAGGAGGTCCGCGAGGAACTCGAGCCGGGCGACCGCGAGCGGTTCTCGCACTACGTCCGCAAAGAGAAGATCATGGAGTCCGCCCTGACCGGTGAGCCCGTGATCGCCCTGTGCGGCAAGGTCTGGACTCCCGGCCGAGACCCCCAGAAGTTCCCGATCTGCCCCACGTGCAAGGAGATCTACGAGGGACTGCGCCCCGGCAAGGACGGCGGCAACAGCGGCGACGACGCGTAAGTGGCCGCGGGCGAGGCCCGGGGCCTCATGTCCCGGGCCTACCGTGGCCTCGTCGTAGGGCTCCTCGCGATTGTCACGTGCAGTGCCTTCGAGGCCATGGCGGTCACGACGGCGATGCCCGTCGTCGCTGCCGACCTCGGGGGCCAGCGGTCCTACGGCCTGGCGTTCTCGCTGTACCTCACGGCGTCTCTGGCTGCCACAGCGGCCGCCGGTCCCTGGTGCGACCGGTGGGGCGCGCGTCCTTCCCTCCTCACGGGCCTGCTCCTCATGTGCGCCGGCCTCCTCCTGTGCGGCGGCGCGTGGGACTTCACGGCCTTCACGGTCGGGCGCATGGTCTCGGGGGCGGGCGCGGGCTTCATGATCGTGCCCGTGTACGTCATCATCGGCCAGGCCCTCCCGCCTGCTCTCCAGCCCATCCTGTTCGGCTGGTTCAGTGCCGCATGGGTCGTCCCGTCGCTCGTCGGTCCCTACGTCTCGGGGCTCCTGGCGGAGCACGCGAGCTGGCGCTGGGCCTTCTTCGGGGTGGCCCCCATCGTCGTCGTCGCGGTGCTGCTCATGTGGCCCCGCATCAGGGCCCTTGGGGCGCCCGGGGAGAAGTCCCTGGCGGCGGGCGAAGGACGGCGTCGTGCGCTCCTCGGTGCCGCCCTCGCTGCTGGCGTCGCCGTCGCCCAGTGGACGGCCCAGTCCTCGGCCGATCCCGGGATCCGGGAGGCCGTCGCGCCGGCAGTGCTCGCCCTCCTCGCGCTCGCGGGGGTCGCCGCCGTCGTCCTGACCGTTCCCCGACTGCTGCCCCCTGGCTCCTTCCGGCTCGCGCGCGGGCTGCCGGCCGTCATCGTCGTGCGGGGCCTGCTGACGCTCGCGTTCTTTGGAGCCGAGGCATTCGTGCCGCTCATGCTCGTGGACCGCTACGGGCTCGAACCGTCCCTCGCGGGGCTGGCGCTCACGGGCGGTGCGCTCGGGTGGACGATCGGATCCTTCGCCCAGGCGAAGGGATGGCTTCCGCGCCCGGCGTTCCTCATCGTCGGGCCTGGGACGGTGGGGGCGTCGATGGGCGGCGTCGCACTCGTCGTCCTCGCGCAGGGCGCACCCCTCCTGCTCGCGTCGGCCTGGGCCGTCGCCGGGATCGGGATGGGCCTCGCGACGTCGACGACATCGGTGCTCGTGCTCGAGCTGAGCAGCGCGGCCGAGCGGGGGAGGAATTCGGCCTCGCTCCAGTTGGCCGATATGCTCGGTGGAGTGATTGGAACCGCCGGAGCAGGAACGCTGTACTCCCTGATGCTGACCCCGGACAGGGCCCCCGGCCCCGGTGCCTTCGCCCTCCTCGTCGGCGCCCTCGCCGTATCCGCCCTGTTCGGCGCTGCAGCGGGCTTCAGGACCAGCACGCCGTCGCCCGCCGTCCGCGAGGCGGATCGGGCGTGACGGACACGCTCTTCGGTGGCCACGGCCAAGAGTCCTCGCGCGCCCTCTCCCCGGCCTACCCCGAGCGCGCCGCATGGGGCACGGCGCCCAAGCTGCGCGCCTGGCAGCAGGAAGCCCTCGACAGGTACCTCGAGCTCGGGCCGCGGGACTACCTCGCCGTCGCGACTCCCGGCGCCGGCAAGACGACGTTCGCGCTCCGCGTCGCATCGACGCTGATCGACCGCGGCCTCGTCAACCGCATCACGATCGTCGCGCCGACGGATCACCTCAAGCGCCAGTGGGCCGACGCCGCTGCGCGGGTCGGAATCGCGATCGACCCCAACTTCAGGAACTCCGACGGGCAGCACGGGCGCGACTTCATCGGCGTCGCGGTCACCTACGCGCAGGTGGCGAGCAAGCCTCTCCTGCACCGGGCCAAGACCGAGGCCGCCCGGACCCTCGTCATCCTCGACGAGATCCACCACGGCGGCGAGTCGCTCTCATGGGGCGACGGCCTCCGCGAGGCGTTCGACCCGGCCGTCCGGCGGCTCGCCCTCACGGGCACCCCGTTCCGTTCCGACACGTCGCCGATCCCCTTCGTGGACTATGTCGAGGACGCCGACGGCATCCGGCGGTCGAAGGCCGACTACACCTACGGCTACGGCCAAGCTCTTCGCGACAACGTGGTGCGGCCGGTCATCTTCATGGCCTACTCCGGGCAGATGCGATGGCGCACGAGTGCCGGCGAGGAGATGGCGGCGTCGCTCGGCGAGGCCGCAGTCACCAAGGACATCACCGCCCAGGCCTGGCGCACGGCGCTCAACCCCCAGGGCGAGTGGATCCCGGCGGTCCTCGCAGCCGCCGACCGGCGGCTCACCGAGGTACGCCGCACCGTGCCCGACGCGGGAGGGCTCGTGATCGCGACCGACCACGAGGACGCGCGGGCGTACGCGGGCCAGCTCAAGAAGATCACCGGCGAGTCTCCCGCCATCATCCTTTCCGACGATGCGAAGGCCTCGAGTCGGATCGAGGAGTTCGCCGCCGACGGCTCTCGGTGGATGGTCGCCGTGCGCATGGTGTCCGAGGGCGTCGACGTGCCTCGCCTCGCGGTCGGCGTCTATGCGACCTCGACGTCGACGCCGCTGTTCTTCGCCCAGGCCGTGGGGCGCTTCGTGCGCGCACGACGGCGGGGCGAGACCGCGTCCGTGTTCCTGCCCTCCGTGCCCCAGCTCATGGCGCTGGCGAACTCCATGGAGGCCGAGCGTGACCACGCGCTCGACCGGCCGACCTCGGACGAGGACGGGATCATGGATCTCGAGGAGTCGCTCGTCGACGAGGCCAACCGCGAGGAGAAGGCTTCCGACACGCTCACGAAGGGCAAGTACGAGGCGCTGGAGTCGCAGGCGGCGTTCGACAGGGTGCTGTTCGACGGCGGCGAGTTCGGCACGGGGGGCGAGATCGGGTCGGATGAGGAACTCGACTTCCTCGGGATCCCCGGCCTGCTCGACGCGGACCAGGTTGCCACGCTCCTGCGGCAGCGTCAGCAGGAGCAGGTGTCGCGGCGGAAGGGCAGGCCTGCGGCGTCCTCGGCCCCTCCGGGCGTCCCGGACCACAGGCTCCTCATGGACCTCCGCAACGAGCTGGCCAAGAACGTCTCCGCGTGGAGCGCGCGTACGGGGACCCCGCACGGCGTCGTCCACACCAAGCTGCGCGAGGTGTGCGGGGGCCCGGCCGTCGCGCAGGCGAGCGAGGAGCAGCTGCGCGCGCGCCTCAAGAAGCTCCAGGAGTGGTTCATCGGGCGGTCCTAGGGCCTGCCGAACGAGGGGGCCGTCGGACTACCGGGGCCGTCGGACTACGGGGGCCGTCGGACTACCGGGGCCGTCGGACTACGGGGGCCGTCGGACTACGGGGGCCGTCGGACTACGGGGGCCGTCAGACGACGTCGACGCCTGCTTCCTCGAGCTCACGGAAGGTCGGGGAGAGGTCGGGAGCAATTCCGGCGCAGAGGTGGGAGAGCACGCGCGTGCGGTAGCCGGCGCGGGCCGCGTCGAGGGCGGTTGCCCGGACGCAGTAGTCGGTCGCGATGCCCGCGACATCGACCTCGGTCACCTCGTGCCCCGCGAGCCACTCCTCGAGTCCGGGGGAGTCGTCGGAGGAGCCCTCCGCGTCGCCCGCCTGTGCGAGGCGGCCCTCGAACCCCGAATAGGCGGCAGCGTACTGGCCCTTGCGGAACATCGCATCGACGCTCGAGACGTCGAGGTCCGGATGGAAGGAGGCCCCCGGCGTCCCGGCGACGCAATGGGGAGGCCACGAGTCCACGAAGTCCGGCGTCTCCGAGAAGTGCGAGCCAGGCTTGATGTGCCAGTCCTGCGTGGTCACGATCGCGCCGTACTCGTGTCCATTTCGGGCGACATGCTCGGTGAGCCGCGCGGCGACGCCCGCGCCGCCGTCGACTGCGAGGGATCCGCCCTCGCAGAAGTCGTTCTGCACGTCGACGATGATGAGTGCTCGCTTCATGGTCCTATTTTCTTTTCTCAGTCTTCGAGATACAGGGTCGGAATGGCGGCTTCGCCGCGGTGCATCCGCCTAGCCGCGGCGGGCAGCTCCGCCAGAGAGGCCTCGTGACGGGCCCTGGCCCGTTCGACGCCTTCCGCCCCGGTCCACCCCGGCTGGAGCTCGCCCTTGGCGATGAAGTGCTCGAGCAGGGGGCGGTCGTTGTTGTCCCCCTCGGGGGGCCGGCCGACGCCGACCACCTCCGCGGTTGCCGTGCCGTCCTCGTCGAGGCGTCGGAGCGCGTACTTCCGCCCGCCCACGGACTGCTTGTTCTTGGCCGCCTTCGCGACGGAGACGAACTCTCCGGCGTCGTCGGTCCTGCTCACGAGCTTGTAGACCATCGACGCCGTCGGGGCGCCGGAACCCGTGACGAGGGCGGTCCCCACCCCGTACGAGTCCACCGGTGCGGCCGCGAGGGCCGCGATGGCGAATTCGTCGAGATCCGACGTCACGACGATCCTCGTGTTGACGTTGCCGAGCTCGTCGAGGAGCCGTCGCACCGCATGGGCCTGGCCGATGAGGTCCCCGGAGTCGAGGCGGACGGCGCCGAGCCGCTCGCCCGCGATCTCGACAGCCGTCCGCACGGCGGTCTCGACGTCGTACGTGTCGACGAGCAGCGTGGTATCCGCCCCCATCGAGGCGACCTGCGCCTCGAAGGCGGCACGCTCGGTGTCGTGGAGGAGCGTGAACGAGTGCGCCGCGGTGCCGACGGTGCGGATGCCGTACCTGAGCCCGGCCTCGAGGTTCGAGGTGCTCGAGAAGCCGGCGACGACGGCGGCGCGCGCCGCCGCGACGGCGGACTCCTCCTGGGTGCGGCGCGAGCCCATCTCGATGCAGGGGCGCCCGTTCGCGGCAACCGTCATGCGCGACGCCGCCGAGGCGATGGCGGAATCGTGGTTGAGGACCGAGAGGAGGTACGTCTCGAGGATGCAGGCCTCGGCGAAGGTGGACTCGACGATGAGGATGGGGGAGTTCGGGAAGTACGCCTCGCCCTCGGCGTAGCCCCACACGTCCCCGGAGAAGCGATAGTCGGCGAGGTAGTCGAGCGTCTCGCGGTTCACGACGCGCGTGCGCTCGAGGAACGCGAGTTCCTCGTCCCCGAAGCGGAAGCCGGCGATGCCCTCGAGGAGCCGCCCGGTCCCGGCGACCACGCCGTACCGCCGCCCGTCGGGAAGCCGACGCGCGAAGACCTCGAACACCGCGCTGCGGTGGGCTGCCCCCGAGTGCAGCGAGGCCTGGAGCATGGTGAGCTCGTAGTGGTCGGTGAACAGCGACGTGCGGGGCGGTTCCTGCCGGGAGTATTCCTTGGCGCTCGAAGGGGTCACGGCTTCACTCTATCCGCGGGGACCGGGAGCGGGCTGCCGCGGAGCGGGCGAGTGGCCTGCCTAGAATGGAGGCCATGAGCCTGAGCGTCGCCACGGAACCGAGTCCTGGCCTCCGAGAACAGACGACGGCGGGAACGGACACCGCGCACCTCGTCCCGTGGAATCTCGTCGTGTGGAACGACCCGGTGAACCTCATGAGCTACGTGAGCTACGTGTTCCAGACCTATTTCGGCTACACCGAGGCGAAGGCGGACGCCCTCATGATGCAGGTCCACACCGAGGGGCGCTCGATCGTCTCCCACGGTTCCAAGGAGACGGTCGAGCGGCAGGCGGTAGCGATGCACAACTACGGTCTGTGGGCCACGGTCGAGAGGGCTGGCGAGGATGGCTGAGCCGTTCACCTACGGGCGGAAGGGCATCAGCGCGCGCTTCGAGGACGCCGAGCGGGAGCTCCTGCGTGGGCTCTTCCGGGATGTCGTCGCCCTCCTCGAGCCGGACGAGCGGCCCGACGAGGATCCGCTGGCGGCGCTCGTCGGGATCAGCCCGGACGCCTCGGAGCCCGAGGACCCGGCCGTCAGGCGCCTCCTCCCGAACGTCTCCAGGGACGACGCCGAGGCCTCGCTCGAGTTCCGGCGGTTCACCGAGCGCTCGCTCAGGGAGACGAAGGCGGGTGCGCTCCGGGCCGCCGCGCTCGGGCTCGAGGCGCGCGACGTCGTCCTCGATGGGGCGGCGGCCGCGCACTGGGCGACGGCGCTCACCGACGTGCGCCTCGTCCTCGCCGAGCGGCTGGGCATCCGCACGGAAGAGGACGCCGAGCGCGTCCACGCGGTGGCGGACTGGTCCGACGTGGGGGACGACGACGTCGACGCGTACCTCGCGCTCGTCTACAACTTCGTGACGTGGCTCCAGACCACGCTCGTCGACGCGATGATGGCGGCCCACAGGGCACAGGCAGGTCGGACGCGCGGTGGCAACGCCCCGGGCGCCGGAAAGGGCTAGGTGGATGACGAGAACGGCTGACCGCGGAGAGGACCCGATGCTCGAGCGTTCGGAAAGGCCGATCGGGATCTTCGATTCGGGGGTCGGCGGCCTCACGGTCGCACGCGCGGTCATCGACCAGCTGCCGAATGAGTCCGTCCTGTATGTGGGAGACACAGCGCACGGTCCGTACGGGCCCCTCCCCATCGCCGAGGTCCGCGCCAACGCCCTCGGAGTCATGGACGAACTCGTCGATTCGGGCGTCAAGCTCCTGACGATCGCGTGCAACTCCGCCTCGGCCGCTGTCCTGCGCGACGCCCGGGAACGCTACACGGCGCGCTACGGGATCCCCGTCATCGAGGTCATCCAGCCCGCCGTGCGCCGCGCCGTCGTCGCGACCCGCAACGGCCGGGTCGGCGTCATCGGCACGAGCGCGACGGTCGGCTCGCGAGCCTACGAGGACACGTTCGCGGCCGCTCCCGACCTCAGCATCTCGTCCGCGGCGTGCCCCGACTTCGTCCCGTATGTCGAGGCAGGGGTGACCACCGGCCCCGAGCTGCTCAAGGCGGCGGAGCGCTACCTCGCACCGCTCCGGGAAGCGGGCGTCGACACCCTGGTGCTGGGCTGCACGCACTATCCGCTGCTCACCGGCGTCATCAGCTATGTCATGGGGGACGGCGTGACGCTCGTCTCGAGCGCGGAGGAGACCGCGAAGGACGTCTACCGCGCGCTCGTGAGCCACGGCCTGGAACGCCGCTCCTCGGAGGCACCCACCCACACGTTCCTCGCCACGGGCGATGCCGCGCAGTTCGAGGTCCTTGCCCGGCGCTTCCTCGGGCCCGAGGTGCAGCGCGTCGAGCACGCCGAGCACGTTGCGGCCCACTATCCGACGGGCAGCCTCGCCCGCATCACGCCCGAGATGATCGAGGCAGCGCGCGGAGACGCGGGGGCGGCCGGCTTCGGGCGCGTCTCGTATTTCGTGGAGCCCTCGGCGGCGACAGACCCGGCCGCGGATAGGATGCACCCGTGAAGCTCACTATCGTCGGTTGCAGCGGTTCCTTCCCGGGTCCGAGTTCGCCGGCGAGCTGCTACCTGCTGACCGCGAACGACGGCGAGCGCGACTGGCGCGTCCTCCTCGACCTCGGCTCGGGCGCGCTGGGCACCCTCCAGCGGTACATGGACCTCGAGGACATCGACGGCGTGCTGCTCAGCCACCTCCACCCTGACCACTGCATGGACCTCACGGGCCTCCAGGTCGCGATCCACTGGGACCCGAAGGGCTGGAAGTCCGGTCGGGTCCCGGTCTGGGGGCCGGAGGCGACGGCACGGCGCATCTCCATCGCGCTGGACATGGAGCCTGCCGCAGATCTCCACGAGGACTTCGAGTTCCACACGTGGACAGTCGGCGAGACCGTCGAACTGGGACCCTTCCGCTTCGGCGTCCACGCTGCGCGCCACCCGATCGCGGAGGCGTATGCCATGCGGATCGAGGCCGTCGAGCCGGGGCGGGACGGCAGGCCCGAGCGGCGGATCCTCGCGTATTCAGGGGACACGGACTCGTGCCCAGGCCTGCTCGACGCCGCCCGCGACGCCGACATGTTCCTGTGCGAGGCCGCGTACCACGAGGGGCGGGACGACGCGATCGACGGCGTGCACCTCACGGGTCTCCGGGCTGGCCAGGCGGCCGCCGACGCCGGGGCGAAGCGTCTGCTCCTCACGCACCTTCCGGTGTGGAACGACGCAAACCGTACGGTCGCCGAGGCTCAGCGCGCGTATGCGGGCCCGATCTCAGTCGCTGTCGCGGGCGTCCACTACATCGTCTGAACCGTCGGAGCTCGGCGTGTTCTTGCCGTCGGGCTCTGCTCGGCGCCTCGCGCGCAGCATCACGAGGGCGAACGCGACGGCGCCCCCGAGGAAGACCAGCCCGGCGACCCACGTGTTGACCCGCAGCCCCAGGATCAGGTTGGCGTAGTCCGAGCGCATCAGCTCGATGACGAAGCGACCGGCGGTGTAGATCATCACGTAGAGGGAGAACTCGGCCCCGCGGGGGAGCCGGAAGCGGCGGGACGCGACGATGATCGCGAAACCGCCGAGGGTGCACCACAGTGCCTCGTAGAGGAATGTGGGCTGGAAGTAGCCGATCACGATGGGGGAGCCGTCCGTGCCCACGGCGGCCCCGCCGCTGGAGGGGTCCATCTGGTGGATCTGCAGGCCCCACGGAAGCGTCGTCGGGTCCCCGTAGAGCTCGTTGTTGAACCAGTTGCCGAGGCGGCCGAGCGCCTGTGCGAACAGGAGGCCCGGGGCCAACGCGTCCGCGAACGCGGGCAGGCTCGCCTTCGCACGGCGGCAGCCGATCCATGCTCCCAGGCCCCCGAGGGCGATGGCCCCCCAGATCCCGAGCCCGCCGTCCCAGATCGCGAACGCGTTCCAAGGGTCCTTGCCGGGCAGGAAGTAGAGCTCGGGATCGGTGATGACGTGGTAGATGCGGCCGCCGATGATGCCGAACGGGACAGCCCAGAGCGCGATGTCGAGGACCTCGCCCGGCTTGCCTCCCCGGTTCACCCAACGGCGGCTCGTGAGCCAGAGCGCCACGGCGATGCCCGCGAGGATGCACAGTGCATAGAAGTGGACCGAGAGCGGGCCGACCTTGATCGCGTTGACCGTGGGAGACGGAATGTAGGCGGGGAGCACGTTCCCCAGTCTAGAGGTGGGAGGGGAGTCTAGAGGTGGGAGGGAGTCTAGAGGTGGGAGGGGAGTCTGGAGGTCGGTGGGGAGCCTAGGGATCGGAGGGGAGCCTGATGGTCGAGGGGGAGCCTGAACCTGCAGCATCCGGGCCCGCACGGGACGCCGTCGTCAGGGCGCCAGCGATCGACGACGGGCGGCCGCTAAGCTGGTGCCATGACCCCGAGCACCCCGACGAGTCCCTCTGTGCGCGCCGACGGGCGCACCCCCGACGAGCTGCGTCCCATCAGCATCACGCGAGGCTGGTCGAAGCAGGCCGAGGGCTCCGCGCTCATCGAATTCGGGAACACCCGTGTGCTGTGCACGGCGTCCTTCACCGAGGGCGTGCCGCGCTGGCTCAAGGGCGAGGGCCGTGGGTGGGTCACGGCCGAGTATGCGATGCTGCCGCGCGCGACCAACACGCGCTCGGACCGTGAGTCGGTCAAGGGCCGGATCGGCGGGCGCACGCACGAGATCTCCCGGCTCATCGGCCGCTCGCTCCGCTCGATCATCGACACGAAGGCCCTCGGCGAGAACACGATTGTGCTGGACTGCGACGTCCTGCAGGCCGACGGCGGGACCCGTACCGCGGCCATCACCGGAGCGTTCGTTGCCCTCGCGGAGGCCGTGCGCTGGGCGAAGGACAAGGGCCTCATCGAGCCTGGCGCCGAGCCGCTCACGGATACCGTGTCCGCCGTCTCGGTCGGCATCATCGACGGCGTGCCGATGCTCGATCTCCCCTACGTCGAGGACGTGCGCGCGGAGACGGACATGAACGTCGTCGTGACGGGTTCGGGCAAGTTCGTCGAAGTACAGGGCACCGCCGAGGGTGCGCCTTTCGACCGGGACGAGCTCAACCGGCTCCTGGACCTGGCCCTCATCGGCACCGCGCAGCTCGCGGACATCCAGCGCGAGACGCTCGCGGAGGCGCTGAGGACGGCTCCGTGAGCAACGCGCAGCCCCGCCTCGTCCTCGCGACGCACAACCAGGGCAAAGTCCGTGAGCTGCGAGAGCTGCTCCGAGGGCAGGTGCAGGGTCTCGACGTCGACACCCAGGTCGTGGACGCCGCAGCAGTCGGCGGCCCGGACGTCGTCGAGGACGGAGTCTCGTTCGCCGAGAATTCGCTGCTCAAGGCACGGGCCGTCTCGGCGGCCACGGGCCTCGTCGCGATCGCGGACGATTCGGGCCTCGCCGTCGACGTGCTCGGCGGCGCACCCGGCATCTTCTCGGCCCGTTGGGCTGGACGCCATGGGGACGACCAGGCCAACCTCGAGCTCCTCCTCGCACAGCTCTCCGACGTCCGCGACGAGCACCGGGGCGCCGCCTTCGTGTGCGCCGCGGCCCTCGTGGCCCCGGCGGAGGACGGCGGGGACCCGTATGAGCACGTCGAATACGGCGAACTCAGGGGAACCCTCCTGCGCGCGCCCCGCGGGGCAGGGGGCTTCGGCTATGACCCGATCCTGCTCCCCGAAGGGCTCGACCGGAGCTGCGCCGAGCTGAGCCGTGAGGAGAAGAATGCCATCAGCCATCGTGGGCAGGCATTCCGCGCGCTCCTCCCCGCGATCGTGAGCGCCCTGTCCTAGCCCTGCCCGCCGCAACCTACCGCTGTCCGCTGGCTCCTACGCGCTCGTCGGAACCTACGTAGAGGCGTCGCCCGGACAGCGCGCCGAAGACGGCCGCCAAGCAGCCGACGGCGGCGAAGAGCACCGCGACGGCGGTGAAGGACCCCGTTGCCGCCCGCAGCTGGGCCACGAGGAGCGTTCCGGTCGACCCGAGCCCGTAGCCGAAGCCCTGCATCATCCCTGACAGCCGGGCTGCGGTCCCGGCGTCGTGCGTCCGCAGCATCGCCATCGTGAGGGCGAGCGCCGTGAGGCTCCCTTGGCCGAGCCCGAGCATCGCGGCCCATGCCCAGATGCCGCCGAGGGGCCCCACGATGCAGAGCGCGAACCCGCAGCCCGTGAGCAGGGCTGCGACGACGTTGAGCGCGCTCTGCTGCCTGAGCCGGGTCGCGAGGGCAGGCGCCACGAGGGAGCCGGCCATCTGCAGGACGATCGAGAACGAGGCCAGCAGACCCGCAGTTGCGCCGTCGACGCCGCGGTCGCGGAGGATCGGGGCCAGCCACGCGAAGACGCTGAAGGACATCATGGCCTGCGCGACCATGAAGAGGGTGACCTGCCACGCGACGGGATCCCGGGCGAGGCGAGGACCCTGGCCTTCCGCGGTGTGCAGCGGATCCCGGCCGTTCCAGGCGATCGGGGCGAAGACGAGGGCGACGACGGCGGCAGGCACCGCCCAGGCGCCGAGCGCGAGCTGCCACGAGCCTGTCGCCTCGAGCAGGGGATAGGTGAAGCCTGCCGCGAGCGCTGCCGAGGCGACAATTGCCGTCGTGTAGAGCCCGCTCATGGGCCCGAGCAGGTGCGGAAAGTCCCTCTTCACGAGCCCCGGCAGCAGGACGTTCCCGAGTGCAATGGCGAAGCCGCAGGCTGCCGTGCCGAAGAGGAGGGAAGGCAGGGCACCCCAGCCGGGAATCGTCGTCGGACGCACGAGGAGGCCCAAGGTGAGCACGCCCATTGCGGCGAGGAGCACCCGCTCCGCGCCGAAGCGCCGGGCCAGCGGGGGAGCGAGCGGCGCGAAGACGCCGAGGCACGCGACGGGGGCAGTGGTGAGGACTGTGACGGCCCAGGCGGGAACTGCTGCCGCCCGCTGCACCTCGTCAAGGATGGCCGAGAAGCTCGAGAAGACGGTACGGAGGTTGAGGCCTACGAGGATCAGGCACAGTCCGAGGGCTGCGAGCCTCTGCCTCCGCGACACTCAGCGCCCCTCGGGACGCTCCGTCTCGGTGTCCTCGCTGACGGGCGTCCCGGAGACGGCGCCGCGCCGCCTCGCCGCCCGCGCCTTCGCAAACTCCACGAAGATCGGGATGAGGGAGACGAGCACGATGACGAGGAAGATGAGGTCGATGTTCTGGCCGACCCACGTGTAATGCCCGAGCCACGCACCGAGCAGCGTGACGCCCGCTGCCCACGGGATCGCCCCGAGCACGTTGTAGAGGAAGAACTTGCGCCGCTCCATGCGGGCAACGCCGGCGATGACGGGGACGAACGTGCGGATGATCGGCACGAAGCGCGCGAGGATGAGCGACTGGCCGCCGTGGCGCTCGAAGAATTCGTGGGCCTTGCGCACGTTCTCCTGCTTGAAAAGCCGAGAGTCGGGGCGGCTGAAGAGGGCAGGACCGATCTTCGCGCCGATGAGGAAGCCCACCTGGTTGCCGATGATCGCCGCGATCACCACGAACAGCGCGAGGAGCCAGATGTTGAACTGGATTGCGCCGGTCGCGACGAGGAGGCCCGCCGTGAACAGCATCGAGTCACCGGGCAGGAAGAACCCGATGAGGAGCCCCGTCTCGGCGAAGATGATGACGCACACCACGAGAACGATCCACGGACCGAGAGGCGAGTCGCGGAGGAAGACGTCCGGGTTGAGCCAGTCCGGGAGGATGGAGGCCCTCGGCTGGACGGCCGCGGGCACGGCGGCGGCGAGATGGGTCAGCGCGGCACGGATCACTCGTCCAGCGTACCGGAGGGGCCGTGGCGGTCCCGGGAGAGGGCGGTTCGCGTGGCTAGACTCGCCACCGTGGCCCTGGACTTCACCGCGATCGACTTCGAGACCGCCAATGGATTTCGGAGCTCTCCCTGTGCGGTCGGGCTCGTCAGGGTGAGGGACGGCCGCCCGGTCGAGACCAAGACGTGGCTCATGCGGCCGCCGCACGGACACGACGTCTTCGACCCGCGGAATGTCGCCATCCACGGCATCAGGCCCGACGACGTCGTCGGGCAGCCGCGCTTCGGCGAGCTCTTCGCGGAGATCGGCGGGTTCATCGGCGACGACGTGCTCGTCGCGCACAACGCAGCCTTCGATCTCGGCGTCATCCGCTCCGCGCTCGAGGTGTCCGGGCTCCCGGCCCCCGCCTATGACTATGCGTGCACCGTCGTCCTGTCGCGGCGGACCTACGACCTGCCGTCCCATTCGCTTCCCTTTGTAGCGGAGGCTGCTGGCGTCCCGCTCGTCAACCACCACGACGCGAGCGAGGACGCCGCGGCCTGCGCGGGAATCCTGGTCGACATCGCGCAGCGGCACGGAGCGTCCGACGTCGCGCAGCTCTACGATGCGCTGCACCTCTCCCTTCCGCGGCATCCCGAGTTCGTGCCGGGGCGGGACGCCCTCTCAGCGGCGACAACGAAGGCCCTTCGGTCCACCGCCTCGCCGCGCCAATGGGCGGGCTGGCCGGAGGAAGGGGCGAATCCCGCAGCGAACGAGGGCGCTGATCCGGGGCATCCCCTCTTCGGCCACCGCATTGTTTTCACTGGCACTCTCGGCATCCCTCGCGCCGAAGCGAAGTCGCGGGCGGCCGCCTATGGAGCCCAGCCTGCGAGCTCGGTCACGCGCGCGACGACCCTCCTCGTGGTGGGCGACGGGTTCGTGGCATCGGATCTGCGCGCGGGCCGCGGGACTGGGCGGGTGACGTCGAAGGCGCGGAGGGCCCTCGAGCTGCGCTCCGCCGGGTACCGCGTGGAGGTCCTGTCCGAGGGCGAGTTCCTGCAGATGCTGGGCGGCGCGTGGCCCGCTCGCAGCGCCTGAGCGACGCGACGACGCACTGCGCAACATTCCTTTTCGATGACGCGTCAGCTTCCTACGCTGGAAGGGTGACGACTTCCACCGGCAAAGCCCCCCGCAGCGCGCTCCGCAGGGCGTTCGAGTTCCCGAACCCCGTGAACGAGTACGCCGCGCGCAGCACGGCGGGGATCATCGTCGTCCTGAGCGCTGTGGTGCTCGTCGTCGGACTCGCGACCGGCTGGGGCTGGCCGCTGTGGCTCATCGCGCTCGGGTTCTGGCTCCGCGTCGCCGGCGGACCGCGGTATTCGCCCGCCGGCCGCCTCGCGGTCCATGTCATCGTCCCGCGGCTGGGGAAGCGCCGGCTCGTCGCCGGGCCGCCCAAGCGCTTCGCCCAGACGATCGGCGCCGTCCTCTCAACCCCCGCGGCCGTGCTGTGGACCGTTGGGCTCGCACCCGCGGCCTGGGTCCTCCTCGGCCTCCTCATTGTCGCGGCCTCGCTCGAATCATTTGCCGGCTTCTGCCTCGGCTGCTGGATCTTCGGCCGCCTCCAGAACGCCGGAATCATTCCCGAGAGCGTGTGCGAGGCCTGCAGCAACATCGCCCTCAGCCGCGGCTGAACCGACCGTCGACCTCCCGATAGCAGGACGCGGGCCCGGCCCGCCGGGCAGACGACTCACTCGAGCGCGCCGGCAGCGTCCGCGAGCATTGTGGCCATCCGGCCGATGACGGCGGACGCGTCGAGGCGCTCCGCCCAGTCCGAGGGAACGATCTCGTTTCCCCATGCCGTCCCGAGCAGTGCCCCTGTGATCGCCGCGGCCTCCGCACCGGCGTCGGAGGTCTTCAGGACGGCCCGGCGGAAGGCCTCCGGGCCCCCGACCTCGCCCGCGCCCAACGCTGCCCGGACCGCAGCCGCGAGCGACTGCGAGGCCCGCGCAGCGGCGGGCGGGGCGGTGTCCGACGTCGATGCGCCGGCGAGGGCATCGACAATGTCCTGCTCGGGAGAGCGAAGACCGGCAACGGCTGCTTTGGCGGCGTCGACGGCCTCGGAGACATCAGAGCCGCCGAGCGCCGCGTGCACGGCGCTCGCCACCGCGACCGAGGCTTGGACGGCATCGGGGTGCCCGTGGGTGAGGGAAGCCCCCTCTGCGGCCATTGTCAGGACGGCCGACGACGGGGTCCCGGGGATGAGGCCGAGCGGCGCCGTCCGCGCGGCGGCGGCAGCGTCGTCGAACGCGGGCCCGAGCGGGCGGCCCGCGGTTCCCATCTCTCCGGACGCCAGGGAGGCCACCCACGAGGGGCGTACGGGAAGGGGGCGGACCGCCGCGGGCTCGGAGTCGATCCAGCGGGGCTGCGCGGGCGGCGCGGACGGCGGAAGGGGCACGCCTTGGCCCGCCGCCCACCGCAGCGCGGCGAGCCACAAGGTCGCTGCCTGGTCGGCGTAGACGCCCCTGTTGGCCCACTCGAGCACTTCGACGAGGGCGTCGGCCGTGTACAGCGCAAGCTGGCCTGACACGCCGAGCGCGAGCCTGCCGTCATCAGTGCGACCGTGGGCCGATCCTGCCTCCTCGAGAACCACGGCCTCCGCCGTTGCAAGGCCCAACAGACAGCCGTGGATGCGGGCTCGGATGCTTGGGGTGCTCGTCACCCCAGCAATCTACCTCTGACCGCTTCCCCATCCCGTTCCGCTGCGCGCCCTCAGGTGGTTCCCTGTCGCGGGGCTATGTCTCGGCCCACACCGCGCACATTGCCAAGGCAGGTAGCATGAGGGGCGGTCAGGCGCCCGGCCACGCCGTGGCGGGTGCTGCGAGACGACCTTGGCCATCTGGCGGCACGCCGCCGTCCCACCGACGACTCGAAAGAGGAATCCCATGACCACCCCTGCGGTCACCACCGCTGAGGCCGTTCCTTCGGATACGAAGGAGTTCGGCATCGTCGCGAAGCTCGCGGCCGAGGCATTCGGCACGTTCCTTCTGGTCTTCGGCGGCCTCGGCGTTGCGCTCTTCAGCAACCCCTCCTCGGCTCCGCTGCCCGCTCCGCTCGCCATCGGCCTGAGCATCGGCGTCGGCATCGCCGCGTTCGGCCACATCTCGGGCGGCCACTTCAACCCCGCCGTGACGCTCGGCACTGCCGTGGCCGGGCGCACCCCCTGGAGGCGGGTCCCCGGCTACGTCCTCGCCCAGCTCGTCGGCGGCGCCGCGGGCGCACTGATCCTGTGGATCGCGGTGCGCACCCTCCCGAACCTCTCGAACGTCCAGACGATCTTCACGCAGCTTTCGAACGGCGTCGACGACCTCTCGCCGAACAAGTTCCCGATGGCGGCGGGCCTTCTCGCCGAGGTCGTCGCGACGGCGGCGTTCCTCGCGATCATCCTGGGCGCGACGTCGAAGCGTGCCGCGAGGGGCGTGGCCCCTTGGGCGATCGGCCTCGGCCTCGCAATCCTCGTCCAGGCAATCGCCCCCATCACGAACGCATCGCTCAACCCAGCCCGGTCCACCGCGACCGTGATCTTCGCCGAGCCCTCGGCGATCGGACAGCTGTGGATCTTCTGGGTCGCGCCGCTCCTCGGCGCTGCCATCACGGGCCTCATCTTCCGCGGCTTCGGCTCGCCCGAGGACGTCATCGTGACGGGTGCCCCGGGTGCTCCGTCCTTCACGACGGTTGAGGGCGCATCCACCTCCGGTGCGTCCGTCGAGCAGGTCGAAGAGGCCGAGCACCGCAAGCACAGCGCGACCACGGAAGACGACGCTTCCTTCGACGCGCGAGACGAGGCCGAGGGTTCGATCGGCGCGGGAGCGCTGGGCGAGGGGGCGGAAGTTCCCCCCACCGCCGAGGCTCCGCGTTCCGACGAGAATGACGCGAAGAACTTCTTCGACCAGAACAAGTAAGCCGTTTGATGCATCTGCGCGGGTGGCACCGGGAATTGTCGGTGCCACCCGTTAGCCTCCCAGCATGAAGATCCTGCACACCTCCGACTGGCACCTGGGGCGTTCGTTCCATGGGCTCGGACTGCTCGCCGCGCAGGGCGAATGGCTCGACGGCCTCGTGGACTTCGTCGCGGCCGAGAGGATCGACGCCGTGCTCGTCTCCGGCGACGTGTACGACAGGGCGCTCCCGGCCGTGGACGTCGTCGCTGTGCTCGATCAGGTGCTCGTGCGGCTCACGCAGGCCGGCGCGCAGGTGGTGCTCACAAGCGGGAACCATGACTCGGCGGTCCGACTGGGCTTCGGCTCCCGGCTCCTGGAGCGCGCCGGCGTGCACGTGCGCACGCGCATCCCGGAAATCGACGTCCCTGTGCTGCTCAAGGGAGCGGACGGGACTGAGGTGGCCGTCTACGGACTGCCGTATCTCGAGCCCAGGCTTGTCGCGGCGGAGCTCGAGGCTGAGGGCTCGGGGCATGTCCCCGTGACGCGGGCGGCCCTCGACCGAGTCCGCGCGGACCTCGAGAAGCGTCGGGCCGGTGGCACCATCCATTCGGTCGTCATGGCCCATACCTTCGCCTCGGGCGGCGTGCCCGCCGAGAGCGAACGTGCTCTCGCAGTGGGCGGCCTTGACGTCGTCCCGGCCGAGCTCTTCGAAGGCTTCGACTATGCGGCGCTCGGCCATCTGCACGGTCGTCAGCGCCTCACCGATACCGTCCGCTACTCGGGCTCCCCGCTCGCCTACTCCTTCGGCGAGGCCAAGCAGTCCAAGGGCGCGTGGCTGCTCGACTTCTCGCCCTCCGGCCTGGAGTCGGTGACGGAGGTGGGCTGGCCGACGACCCATCGGCTCGCCGTCCTGCGGGGGAAGCTGGAGGAACTCCTTGCCGACGCGGGGCTCGGCGACGCGGAGGAAGCCTGCTGCCACATCACCCTCACCGACGCCGAGCGGCCGCAGCGGGCGATGGAAAGGCTGCGGGCCCGCTTCCCGCTCGCACTCTCGCTCCAGTTCGACCCGGAAGGCGCGGCTTCCCGCGCCTCGTCCACCTACAGCGGCCGCCTCGCCGCCGCTCGCGACGAGCTCGACGTGTGCTGCGGGTTCTTCGAGCACGTGCGTGGCCGAGGCCTGGACGGGCCCGAAAGCTCTGCCGTCACCGAGGCCCTCGAGAGGGTGCGGCTCACGGAGGCCGCCCAATGAGGCTCCACCGTCTCGAGCTGGCCGCCTTCGGTCCGTTCGCCACACGGCAGTGCGTCGACTTCGACGCACTCGCCGAGCACGGACTCTTCCTCCTCAACGGGGCCACCGGGGCAGGCAAGACGAGCGTCCTCGACGCCGTGTGCTTCGCCCTGTACGGCGGGCTGCCGGGCGCCCGGCAGGGGAGCAAATCCCTCAAGAGCCATCACGCAGACGCCTCGGCCGAGCCGTTCGTGGAGCTCGAGTTCAGCGCACAGGGCCGGCGGTTCGAAGTCCGCCGCAGTCCCGCCTGGGACAGGCCGAGTGCGCGCTCCAAGAACGGCTTCACGTCCCAGCAGGCAAGCACCCAGCTGCGCGAGCTGGTCGATGGCGAGTGGTACGCGGTCTCGACTCGGAATGACGAGGCAGCCGCCCTGCTCCGCGAGGTGCTCGGAATGGACCGCGAGCAGTTCACCCGTGTCGCGATGCTCCCACAGGGCGAGTTCGCTGCGTTCCTGCGGGCAGACCCCAAAGACCGCGAGAAGCTCCTCGAAAGCCTCTTTGCGACCGGGCGCTACGCGGACGTCGAGGCTCAGCTTGCGGCGATGGCGCAGGAAGCGGAGGCGCGCGCCGCCGAAGCCGAGAACTCCATGCGGATACCCCTCCGACAGCTCGCGGCCGAGCTCGCCGCCCACCACGAGTCCGCCGGCCACTACGAGTCCGCCGGCCACGGCGAGCCGGCCGGCCACGGCGAGCCCGGTGAGAGCGTCGTCGAGCTCGCCGGGGGAGACGAGGCGAAGCGACTCAGCGGGTCCTTGGCCTTGGGGGATACCGTGCCCGACGGGCTGGTCCTCGCCGAGGCCGAGGAGTGGTTCCGGCTTGCGGACGCCCGCTTCGAAAGGCTCGCTGAGCAGGCGGGGACTGCGATCGAGCGCGCCCGCCGCGAGGTCGCAGTCGCTCGCCTCGCCGAGGAGGAGTGCCGGCGTGCGGCGGACGACGCCGCGGAGCTCGCCGCCGCACGGGAGCGCAGGGCCCGCTGGGAGGCCAAGGCCGCGGAGCACGAGGCGCGGCTCGAAAGGCTGCAGCGAGCACGGGCGGCAGCCGCGCTGCGACCCGAGCTCGAGGAGGATCGTCGGGCCGCGGCAGCTTGGGCTGGCGCCGAGGAGGAACTCCGAGCTGCACTGAGCGCCGCGACAGCCGCAGGGTGGACCGGCGCCGACGAGGCCGTGCTCTCGCCGAACGAGCTCCGTGCCGAGGCAGGGGATACGCGTGCCCAGACGGCGGTGCTCGCCGAACGCATTCCGCTCGAGGACGAGCTCGACAGGCTCATCGTGCAGCAGCGGGAATCGCAGTCCGCGGCCCAGCGCGGGCGCGAGGCTCTCTCCCACCTCGATTCCGAGCGCTCCGAGGCCGAGCGGCTCGAGGCCGAACTCGAGGCGGAGCGGGAGCGGATCCAGCCCCTCGCGGCGGCCCGAGCAGCGGATGAACGAGACGAGCAGGCGGCCCGCGCCGTACTCGACGCGGTCCAGGAGTATGGGGTCGCAGCCGCGCAGCTCGAGGCCGCGGAACAGCTTCTGCTCAAGTGCCGGAAGCAGGCGCTCGAGCTCCGGGAGCGCTGGCTCGACCTGCGCCAGGAACGCCTCGACCACACGGCCTTCGAGCTGGCGGCCCGGCTCGAGGACGGCGTCGCCTGCCCCGTCTGCGGTTCCCCGGACCACCCGAGGCCCGCGATCGGCGCGGACGACCCATTGCGGCTCGTGGATCGCGAGAAGGATGCCGCAGCCGAGGCGGACGCAGCTGTCGAGCGCGAGCGTGCCGCCGCCGCGGCCGTCGCGGACGCCAAGTCGGCGGTGTCCGCGCTCGTGGCGCGTGGCGGGGACGCCGATCCCGACAAGGCGGCCCGAGCCCTCGACGAGGCTGCTGCCCGGCTGAAGGATGCGCGTCGAGCCGAGGAACGGCTGCGAAGCGTCGCGCAGCGGCTTGCAGCGATCGAAGCGCGGCGGCGGGACGCGGCGACCGAGCGGGAGGCCGCGGCGAGCGCGCTCGCGGTTGCCGAGGCGGCGCTCGCGCGACTCGCCAGCGAGATCGAGCAGTGCCAGAACGATCTGGTCGAATGGCGGGCCGGCTGGCCGAGCCTCGGCGCGAGACACCGCGCCCTGAGCGCCCTCGTCCGCGCCCTCGAGCCGCTCGCGGATGCAGCCGCTGCTGCCGCCGCCGAGCGGGCCCACGCCAAAGTCGCGGCGGAGGCCCTCGCGGCAGCCCTTCGAAACAGCCCCTTCCCGGATGCGCGGGCTGCCCGGGACGCTCTCCTGACGAAGGTTGAAGCCGAGGTCCTGCAGTCGGCCGTCGACTCCCACGTCGCGGAGGAACAGGCCATCGCGGGGCTGCTTTCGTCCGCCGCCGCCACCCGCGCCCTCGGTGCCGAGAGGGCAGCCGGCTCCGACCCGGGTCAAAGTGCCGCCCAGCGGCTCGAAGACTGCCGGCACGGGCTGGCCGAGGCGGAGGCAGGCCTCGCCTCGGCCCACGCGGCCGAGCACGCGGCGTCGGCCGCGCGGGCACGCTGCGAGCGACTGCACGAGGAGTTCGCCCGCATCCTCCCCGTCGTGCAGACGACCCGCTCCAGGGCCGATCTGCTCGGCGAACTCCAGCGGACGGCCCGGGGGTCCGGCGAGAACCGCCTCAGGATGTCGCTTCACCGGTATGTCCTCGCTGCCCGGCTCGAGCAGGTGGCTCTCGCCGCGACCGAGCGGCTCGCCGTCATGAGCGACGCGCGGTTCAGCCTCGAGCACAGTGACGCCCTGGCCGCTCGGGGGGCGGCGTCCGGCCTCGGGCTCGAGGTCTTCGATGCGTGGACGGGCCAGCGGCGGGACCCCTCGACCCTGTCGGGGGGAGAGTCCTTCATGGCGTCGCTCGCGCTCGCGCTCGGACTCGCGGACGTCGTGCAGCATGAGGCGGGGGGCATCGATATCGAGACGCTGTTCGTCGACGAGGGGTTCGGCAGCCTGGACGAGCAGACGCTCGAACAGGTCATGGAGGCCATCGAGGGGCTGCGGGACGGCGGGCGAACCGTGGGTCTCGTGAGCCACGTCGCCGAACTCAAGCAGAGGATTCCCGCTCAGATTAGGGTCACGAAGGGACGCTCGGGCTCGAAACTCGAGGTCGTGGCGGGCGGGGACGCGTTGGTCGCTGTCGACTCGCCTGTCGCGACCGACTCGCCTGTCCGCGCGGGCGCCATCTGACCAGAGCAGCCCCCGCAACGACCAGCCCGCAACGACGACCAGCCCGCAACGACCACCCCGCAACGACCAGCCCGCAACGACGACCAGCCCGCAACGACCAGCCAGCCGCTACGATGGGGAGCGCATCCGGGTACCGCACGACGGGAGGCAGGGACGTCGTGCACGAGCTGAGGCGTGCCCGTGCCAATCCGAGTCTCCGTCCTGTCGCGTTACAAGGTCCTCCCTGACCTCGCCGGCGCGGCCTTCCTACCCCTGGGCCTCTTCGCCCGCCTCCCCCTCGCGATGCTCACCGTCGGGACGCTCACGCTCATCGCCGTCGAGTCCAAGTCGTACGCCCTCGCGGGCATGGCCGCGGGTGCCGTCGGAATCGGCTCGGCGATCGGGGCGCCGATCCTCGGTGCTCTCGCGGACCGGGCCGGGCAGACCCGGGTGCTCCTCGCGGCCGCGGCCCTCAACACGGTCGCCGTGACAGCTCTGGTCCTCACCGCCCTCACCTTGGGGGATGCGGACGGCGGTGCCCGCGCCCCCGTCGTCGTTTCGGCGCTGCTCTCCGGGCTGACGACGCCGCAGGTCGGGCCGTTCGCCCGCGCCCGGTGGATGGGACTCACCGAGGGGCGGACCCTGCGGGCCCTGGAGCTCGACGCTGCCCTCTCGTACGAGGGCACCGCAGACGAGCTGACGTTCGTGCTCGGGCCCGCCCTCGTTGGCCTCCTGGGGGCGGGAGTCGCGCCGTGGCTGCCCCTCTCGGCCGCCGCCCTCCTCACAGCCATTTCCGTGACGGCGTTCGCCCTCCACCCGACGGCCAGGGCGGTCCGCCCGATCGCGCGCCACGAACTCCCGCCCGTGAGCCTCCGCGAGTGGGCCATCGTGCTCGTTCCTGTCGCGGCCATGATCGCAATGGGGACGTTCTTCGGAAGCACTCAGGCGGCACTGACGGCGTTCGCCGCCGAGCACGGCTCCCCAGACCTGGGCGGCCTGCTGTACGCCGCCGTCGGCCTCACGTCCGCCATCGCGGCCCTCAGTGTCGCGGTCTGGCCGCCGGCCTTCAGCCTCGCATCCCGTTGGATCGTGTGCGCGGGGTGCATGCTCGTCTTCAGCCTCGTCCTGTTCATCCCGGACGGGCTGCCGTCGATGACGGCTGCGCTGCTGCTCGTGGGGATCCCGGTTGGCCCGATCATGGTGACCGTCTTCGGCATCGGCGGACGCGTGGCCCCCCACGGTCGGACGGGCACTGTCATGACGATGCTTGCGAGCGGGATCGTCGCGGGCACCGCGCTCGGCTCGGCCCTCGGCGGACAGCTCGCCGCGGGAGGCGGATCTGCCGCTGCGTTCGTGGCGCCGAGCGCAGCGGCGGGCGCGCTGCTTGCGCTCGGGGCTGCAGTCGCCGTCGTCCGCCGCCGCTGACCTGAAAGCCCGTCTCAGCCGACCGCAGCGGCAATCCGGCGGGCGGACTCCTTGAGTGCCCCGCCGACCGGTTCGATCTCGATGTTCCCGCCCAAGTGCACGACGGCGAGTGCGGACGGCCGCTGGCGCGGGGTCAGTATGGGGGCTGCGATGGCGAAGACACCCGGGATCACCTCGTCGTGGCTCACCGCGTACCCGCGTTCGCGGGCTTCGTCTGCCTCCGCGCGATACGGCACCTCGGGCATCCGCCGCTCCCACTCGGCGCGCCCGAGTGCGGACTGGATCGCGATTCCGGGGGCTCCCGACGCGACGCTGTGCCGGGTGCCCGGGCGTTGCGCGATGGTCGTGCCGTTGTGCCGGGGCTCGACGGTGGCGAGTGTGACGCAGTCGGCGTGGTCCCACACGACGACGAAGGCGGTCATCCCGAGCTCCTCCGCGAGGCGTCCCAGCTCCGGAGCGGCGGCGGACTGCAGGTCGCGGGCGACGCCGCGCGCGAGGACGGCCAGGCCGGCGCCGGGCTGGAGGCGTCCCGAGTCGTCGCGTTCGACGAGCGAGTGGTCCTCGAGCGTGCGGATGATGCGATAGGCGATCGAGCGGTGCACTCCGAGGGACTCTGCGAGCTCCGCGATGGTCAGGGGTGAACGCGCGTCTGCTAGAACCTCGAGCGCGCGGATCCCCCGCGAGAGGGTCTGGGAGTGGGCAGCTGTCTCGGTTGACTGCGGCATGCTGTTCCTTCCGAGGGCGCGTCTGGTTCGAGAGGATCGATCCGACGGAGGCGTTGTAGCGGGGGGCCAGCGAGGGCTTCGGCGTCGTAGAGTCTTATGCAGGCCCCACAGCGGATCCTTCAGTGGGTGTTCGATGAGTGTTCGATAAAAGGACGTCTTTTCCGATTATAGAACCGGCTGGGGTGCCGTGACAGAGGCTGCGCTCAGTGTGACGTCCTGCCCGATCGCAGAGGAAGCGACCTGAAGCGTCCTACGGCACAGGACGCGCAGAGGAAGGCCCAGGAGGTGTGACGATGATCCGTGAGCCCGGTGCTGGGCCGGAGAAGAGGGGACGGACCGTGAGCGGCCGCGCCCACCATTTCCGCGGCAGCCTCGGCCGCTTCGCAACCGGAGTGGCGATCGTGACCTTCGACGGGTCGACAACACGCCACGGCATCACCGTCAACTCCTTCACCTCCGTCTCCCTCGATCCTCCGCTCGTCCTCGTGAGCATCGCCCGCAGCACGAGGGCGCACGACGAGCTTGCCGGGCGTCCCTTCACGGTGAACATCCTCGGGGCGGAACAGAAGGCCCTGGCCATGCACTTCGCCGGCACTCCCGGGGCCGAGCCCCAATGGGTCGAGGGGACCGTGGCTCCCCGCCTCAGCCGCGTCCTCGCCTATTTCGAATGCAAGCCCTGGGCGGCCTACGACGGCGGAGACCACACGCTGTATCTGGGCGAGGTCGTCGATTTCAACTACCGGTCCGGGGACGCGCTCGCGTTTGCGAGCGGACGCTTCACCACGATCCCCGAGAGCCAGCTCGGGGTGGAGGACTTGCTCTAGCCCCCGACGATCCTCCAGGTCCAACCATCCGACGACGGGAGAAGCACCATGGGCATCCGTACCGGCCAGCAGTTCCTGGACAAGCTCGACTCGATGCGGCCGCACCTCGTGATCGACGGCGAGGTGGTCTCGGAGAACCTCACCGAACACCCCGCGTTCAGGGGCCTCGCGCACACCTACGCGAAGCTCTTCGACATGCAGCACGATCCGCAGTTCCGGGACCGCCTGACCTACCCGTCGCCCACCACCGGCGAGCCGGTCAACGCCTCGTTCCTCGTCCCGCGCTCGAAGGAGGACCTCGCGAGACGGCGGGACGCGATGTCCGTGTGGGCCGAGTACTCCAACGGCTTCCTCGGCCGCACCGGCGACTACATGAACTCGGCACTCACCGCGCTCAGCGCGGCGAAGAAGTTCTTCGCGCGGGCCGACCCTGCCTTCGGGGAGCGCATCGAGGCCTACTACGAGATGGCGAGGGAGAACGACCTCCTCGCGACCCACACCCTCATCCCTCCCCAGGCCAACCGCTCGGTGTCGGGCTCCGAACAGCTCGGCGGCCAGCTTGCGGCCCGCGTCGTCGAGGAGCGCGACGACGGCGTTGTCATCCGGGGCGCGCGGATGCTCGCGACAATCGCGCCCATCGCGGACGAGCTGCTGGTCTTCCCGTCGACCGTGCTCCGCGGCGCGCCCGAAGACGCGCCCTACTCCTTCGCCTTCGCGATCCAGAACGACGCGCCCGGCCTGCGGTACCTGTGCCGTACGGGACTGCATCACGGGGGGAGCCACCACGACGAGCCGCTAGCGAGCCGCTTCGAGGAGGTGGACGCCGTCGTGGTGTTCGACGACGTCTTCGTCCCCGATGAGCGGCTGTTCATGCTCGGCCACCCCCAGCTGTGCAACCAGTGGTACTCGGAGACCGGCGCTGCGGCGCTCATGACGCATCAGGTCGTGACCCGCACGGTCGCGAAGAGCGAGTTCTTCCTCGGGCTTGCCTCCGAGATCGCGGCGGCGATCGGGATCGACGGCTTCCAGCACATCCAGGAGGACCTCGCAGAGCTCGTCCGCAACGTCGAGATAGGGAAGGCGCTCGCCGTCGCCTCTGAGGCCCAGGCCCAGCTGAGCGACGACGACGTCATGCTCCCGCACTGGCCGACGCTCAACGCGGCCCGGAACTGGTACCCGAAGGCGTCGCAGCGCTACCCGGAGATCATCCGCAAATTCTGCGCCTCGGGTCTCATGGCCCTCCCCGGCGAGGCGGACCTCGACGTGGCCCGCGAGGATATTGAGCAGTACCTCCAAGGCAAATCGCTGACCGGCCCCGAACGGATCCGCCTCTTCAAGCTCGCCTACGACGCGTCGATCTCGGGCTTTGCCGGGCGGCAGGCACTCTACGAGTACTTCTTCTTCGGCGACCCGGTGCGCATGGCAAGCGCGCTCGTGAACAGCTACGACCGCGAACCACTGCGCGCCCGCGTCCGGGAACTGCTTCACCGCGAGGACTGAGGAGCCTCCACAGGCTGAAGGGCAGCCCTCCCCAAGGTGGAAGGGCTGCCCTTCAGCCGCGCGTCGAGCCTTCAGCCGCGCGTCGAGACGGCGTCCCTGACGGCGCGGTCCCGCACGAGCGAGATGTGCTCGAGCATCGCGTCGTGCGCGCGCCGGGGGTCGCCCGACTCGAACGCCTCAAGGATCTTCGTGTGCTCGTCGATCGCGTTCTCCGCGTCCGTCACGCCCAGGTTCCCGAAGAAGCGGAAGCGCTGAACCTGGCCGCCGAGGGCGTTGTAGGCATTGAGCATGAAGCGATTCTGCCCATTCTCGGCGATCAGGCGGTGGAAGCGCTCGTCCGCCTCCCAGTACGCTCCGTACTCGGCGAAGGTCGGCCCGGTGGGGGCGCCCCGGAGGTCGTCGACGGCCTGCTCGAGCTGCGCCCGGAGCTCCGGGGTGACGTGCGCGCACGCACGCTCGGCGATCGCCGGTTCGATGACGGCGCGCGCTGCCATGAGCTCGTCGAGCTCCTCAGCGGTGAACAGGGGTGCGACCCGGTAGCCTTTGAGCGCCTCCCGCCGGACCAGCCCGGTCGCCTCGAGCCGGGCGAGCGCTTCCCGGATCGGGGTCTGGGAGACTTCGAGTTCCAGGGCCGTCCGGTCGATGCCGATGGCCTGGCCCGGCTCGAGCCGGCCGTCCATGAGGGACGCGAGGAGTTCCTGGTACACGTAGTCGGCCAGGAGCTGCCGGTTGGCGGGCCGGCGGCTACTCGAAACGGCGGGCATGGTCGAATCCTATCGGATATGGGCTCGAAGACTCGGGCGGAAGAGCTCTGGCTAGTGGTGCATCACGGGTTCCTCCAGCAGCTCGTCGGACTTCGGAGCGCGGAAGAACTTGGTGAGGAAGACCATCGCCGCGGCGACGAATGCGAAGACGCCGAGCGAGACCACGCCCCACTCGCCGCTGGCGGTGGGAACGGCTGCGTTGATGGCCGTGCGCATGAGCGGAGCGACGAAGCCGCCGAGGTTGCCGAGCGAATTGATGAGCCCGATGCCTGCGGCCGCCGCAGCGCCCGTGAGGAACGACGTCGGGTACGCCCACGTGATGGGGCCAACCGAGAGGAAGCTCGCGACGGCGAGGGTGATGAACACGATGCCGAGCAGCGGCTGCCCGCTTACGCCGGCCCACGCCGACGCCACGATGAAGAGCCCTGTTCCGATGTAGAGGAGCGTTCCCCAGTTGCGGCGGCGGGCGATGGTGTTGGCCGCGCGGCCGAGGTAGTAGCAGGCGAACAGGCCGACGAGCCACGGGATGGCAGAGACGAGGCCGACCTCCCAGCCGACCTTCTTGCCGAGAAGGCCCGCGACCTCTTGGGGGAGGTAGAACGTCGTCCCGTACACCGCGATCTGGAGGGCGAAGTAGATGACGGTGAAGTACCAGACCTTCCAGTTCGCCATGGCCGCCCAGATGCCCTTCGGGCCGTCCTGGCTGCGGGCGCGGTCCTCGAGGGCCATCGCATCGGAGAGCGCGAGCTTCTCGCCGTCGTCGAGGAACTTCGCCTTCGACGGGCTGTTGGTGAGGAGGAACAGGGCGGCGATTCCGGCGACGACGGCGAGGAGGCCCTCGCCGAGGAACATGACCTGCCACCCGCGGGCGAAGCCCAGGGAGTCGCCGAAGCTGATGAGGCCGCCGCTGAGCGGGGCGCCGATCATCTGCGAGAACGGCTGGGCGAGGTAGAAGATCGCGAACATCTGCACGCGCACCTTGTTCGGGAACCACTCCGAGAGGTACATGATGACCCCGGGGAACAGGCCGGCCTCGGTCACGCCGAGCAGGAAGCGCAGGACGTTGAACATGACGTCGTTGGTCGTGAACGCGAAGCACGCCGCCACGATGCCCCAGGTGATCGAGATGCGGGCGAGCCAGAACCGTGCCCCGAACCGCTTGAGCAGGAGGTTGCTCGGCACCTCGAAGATGGCGTAGCCGATGAAGAAGATGCCGGCCCCGAGGGCGAAGGCAGCGTCGCCGACGCCGCGGTCGGCCTTCAGTGCAGCCTGCGCGAAGCCGACGTTGGTGCGGTCGAGGAACGCGACGAAATAGAGGATGACGAGCATCGGCATGAGATGCCGGGCGGCCTTGGAGATGGCGGACTTGAGCTTCGCGTCGTGGGTCGACGGCGCGGTCAAGGACACATCAGCGGGCATGGACACTTCAGCTCTCCTTCGAGTTGAACTTCTGGGCCGTGCTTCTTGGGTTGGTTTCGTTGATTTGGACTTCGTCGGGACGTGCTTCGTCGGGACGTGCTTCTTCAAGCCGGGCTCCTTCGAGCCCGGCTTCTCGCCAGGGACCTGGCTATGAGGGAAGCCAGTGCATGACGAAGGTCAGTGCATGTAGAGGCCGCCGTCGACGTTGAGCGTCTGACCGGTCACGAATCCGGCGTCCTCGCTGATGAGGTACGCGATGGCCGCCGCGATGTCGCGCGGGGTCCCGATCCGCGGCAGGACGCCGTCGGCCGCCATCTTCGCCTTGCGCTCCTCGGTGAGGGTGCCGCCCATGATGTCGGTGTCGATAGGGCCGGGCGAGATCACGTTGACCGTGATGCCGTCCTGGCCGAGCTCGCGGGCCACGCTCCGCGAGAAGCCGATGATGCCGGCCTTCGCAGCCGAATAGACCGTCTTGCTGTAGGTGCCGCCGCCGCGCTGCGCCGAGACGGACGAGAGGCTCACAACCCGGCCGACGCCGTGCTTGACCATGGACTCGACCGCTCGGTGGGTCGCATAGTGCACGCCGTTGAGGTTGATGTTGATCACCCGGTTCCACTCCTCGGGGGTGACCTCGAGGTACGGGACCGGCGAGGAGACGCCCGCGAGGTTCACGAGCGCGACCACCTGGGGGAGGGTGCCCTCGAGCTCGTCGAACGCCGCCCGAACCTGCTCTTCGTTCGAGACGTCCGCGCCCGCGCCGGCGGCCTGGACGCCGTGTTCGAGGGCGATTTCCTCGGCGACGCGCTTCGCGGCCTCGGCGTCGATGTCGATGATGCCGATGTTCCACCCGCGCTCGGCGAGGTAGTGGGCAGTCGCGCGGCCGATGCCCCGCGGGGAGGCTGCACCCGTGAGGATCGCAGTGCGGGCTTCGGGGAATGCTGTCATAGCGGACTCTCCTTGGTCAGTTTCCGGATTCTGCGGAATCGGCGTGGATGGGCGCCGGCCCCAGCTCGTCCATGAGCTTCTTGATGGCGACGTAGGCCTTGTTGCGGTAGGCGACCAGCTCGGGGATCCGCTCGGCGGGGACGTCGAGGTAGCCGGCTCCGGACTTCGTCCCGAACTTGCCGGCGTCGACGAGCTTGCGCAGCGACTCGGGAGTCGCGAAGCGCTCGGGCCAGCGGGTCTGGAGCGAGGCGTAGCAGAAGGCATAGACGTCGAGGCCGGCCATGTCCGCGATCGCGAACGGACCGAAGGCGGGGAGGCGGAAGCCGAACGTGGTGCGGACGATCGTGTCGATGTCCTCGGGCGTCGCGATGCCCTCCTCGACGATCTGGGTCGCCTCGTGGAACAGCGCGTACTGGAGCCGGTTGAGCACGAAGCCCGTCGCATCCTTGACGCGCGCGCTCTCCTTGCCCGTAGAGGCAACGAGCGCTTCTACGAGCGGGATGACGGCCTCATCGGTCGTGGCGTGCGGGATGAGCTCGACGCCCGGGATGAACGGGGCCGGGTTGGAGAAATGGACGCCCAGGAAGCGCTCGGGCCGCTCGACGGCAGTCGCGAGCTCGGCGATGCGGATGGTGGACGTGTTGGAGCCGATCACGGCGTCGGGACGGGCGGCGGCGCTGATCCGCCGGAGCGTCTCGTGCTTGATCTCGATCTTCTCGGGGACGGCCTCCTCGATGAAGTCAGCGTCCGCGACAGCGTCCTCGATGGACGGCGCGGGGGAGACGTTCGCACGGATGCGCTCGACGGCGTCTGCCGGGAAGAGGCCCTGCTCGGCGAACTCGGCTGCCTCGGCGAGGAGGCGGTCGTAGTTCTTCCGGGCGATCTCCTCGGAGATGTCCGCGATCTTGACGGTCGAGCCGGCAAGGGCGAGGGACTGCGCGATGCCCCCTCCCATGTAGCCGGAGCCGACGACGGCGATCCGGTGCTGCGCCGACTGTGTCTGGACCGCTTGGGGCTGGGCCTCAGGGTTCGTTGTCATGCTGGGGTTCCTTCCTAGGCCTTGGGCAGCAGCGAGCGGATGTACTTCTGATTCGTGGCGCACACGCCCAGGCTGTCCCCGCCGTACTGCTCGGTGAGGATGATCCCGTTGAAGCCGAGCTTCACGGCGTCGCGGAACACCTGGCGGTAGTTGATGAGGCCGGCCTCCATGGTCGAGGGCACGGAGGTCGCCCAGCTGCCGTCGGCCGCCTCGTCGCGGGTGTAGTTCTTGACGTGCCAGTAGTTGGCGTAGGGGAGCGTCTTCGCGTACAGCTCGCGCCAGTCCTCCACGGGGCGGTGGAGGCGGATGAGGTTCGCGACGTCAGGGTTCAGGCCGACATTGTCCAGGCCGACCTCTTCGACGAACCGCACAGCGCTGTCTGCCGTGCCGAGGTAGGTGTCCTCGTAGAGCTCGAGGGAGACGGGCAGCCCGACTTCGGCCGCGTGCTTGCCGAGTTCGCGGATGCGGCGGACGGCGAGTTCCCACGTCTCGCGGTCGTCTGGATCCTTGGGCCCCTCGGCAGTCCAGAACCACAGGGCTCTGCGCTGGGCTTCGCTGAAAGGCTGGTGCAGGCCGGTCGAGAAGACCTTCATGCCCCACTCGGCGGCCGCGTCGATGGTCCGGTGGGCGTACTCGAGGTTCCGCTCCTCGTGGCCGGGCATGATGACGCTCTGCCGCTGCAGGTGGACGGAGGGGATGCCGACGCCGTGGGACGCGGCGATCTGGAGGAACTCGTCGCGGCGTGATGGCGAGAGGTCCGCCGGTCGGACGTGGCTGTCGGCGAGTTCGGCGAGGTTGAAGCCGACCTCCTCGATCTGGGCGAACATGTCGTCCCAGACCTCGGGCTCGGCGTCGTGCATTCTGACGCCGTTGGCATCGGCTGCGGGGAAGCCGTGGAGGCAGGTCGCAATCGGCCAGGTTTCGGCGGTGTAGTGAGGATTCTCCGGCATGATGCTCCGTTGCGTAGGGGAAGTCGATCTTCCCTGATCGTAGATCCTATAGGATATAGAGTGAACTAAGTCACCCGGGAAGTCAAGGTGACGTTTCAGACTATAAGGTCGGTTCCCCGCAGCTCCGGTGCGAGGACCCGGATGACGGCGGAATCGTCCTCCGCCTCGAGCCCCATCGACCGGCCTACGAGGAACAGCTGCTCTGCCGCCGCGGCGACGGGTGTCGGGAGCCCGGCAGCCCGCGCGGCGTCGCCCACGATGCCCAGGTCCTTCACGAAGATGTCGAGGCGGCTCAGCACGGCCGCGCCCCCGTCGTCGTACGCATCGAGCATCCGGCGGCCGCGATCTTCCAGCATGAACGAGTTCGCGGCACCCGCCGTGAGGGCGTCGAGGGTGCGTGCCCGGTCGAGCCCGAGCGCGTCCGCGAGGGCGAGCGCCTCGGCCGCCGCCGCGATGTGCACGCCGCACAGGAGCTGGTTGACCGTCTTGAGCGCCTGGCCGTCCCCTGCGCGGTCGCCGACGACCGAGAGCGTCGAGGCCAGCAGGTCGAGCACGGGGCGGGCACGGGCGAGAGCAGACGGGGGCGCCCCCACGACGACGAGGAGGTCTCCGTTCCCTGCGCGGACCGGACCGCCCGAGAGCGGAGCATCCACGAGCTCGACTCCGGATTCGGCCAGGCGCTCGGAGGCGCCGGCCACGGCTTCGGTTCCGACCGTGCTCGTGAGGATCACGACGGCGCCGCGTGCGAGCCCGGGGGCTATGCCCGCCTCGCCGAACAGGGCATCCTCGAGCTGCGCGCCGTTGCGGACCGCGAGCAGGACGCCGTCCGCCCCCTTGGCTGCTTCCCCCGCCGAACCGAACGTCTCGATGCCGGCCTCGCGCGCAAGGGCGAGGCGTTCCTCGGAGATGTCGAAGCCCCGGACGTCGAGGCGGGTCGCGAGCCGGGTGGCCATGGGAAGGCCCATGGCGCCGAGCCCGAGGACCGCGACCGTGAAGTTGCTGGAGTCAGTCATCGATGAGTTCCTTCTGGCTGCTGGGTGTGCCGTCTGCGTCTGTGCCGTCTGCGCCGGATATGCCGTGTGCACCGGATATGCGCCCGCTGAGCTTGCCGACCACGTCGGCGAGGGACGCGTCGTCGCCGACGTTTCCCGCGAAGACGACGTAGGGGATGCCGAGGGCGGGGCCGTCCATGGGCTCCCAGAGCGAGACGATTCCGGGGAGCATGGGGCCGCGGACCATTGCGCGGCGGATCCCGAGCCCATGGGCGGCGACGTCCGACGACGTGATGCCTCCCTTGGCCACGACGAACCGGGGCCGCACGGCCGCGATCGTCTGGCGTACGACCTCGACGAGGCTCGCCGAGACGCGGCGGGCAATCGCGAGGCTCCCCGCGGCGTCGGCGGCCGTGACCAGGGTGCGGCTCGTGTGCACGACGACGTCGCCCGTCGCGAGCGCCGCGGCAACGCGGCCTGCGGTCTCTGCGACGTGGGCGCCGTCGTCCGAGAGGACGCGTTCGACGTCGAGCTCGACGACCTGCACGGACGGGAGCCGCTGCAGGAGGGCCTCGAGCTGGCGGGTCGTCTGACCCACGTGGGAGCCGACGACGACGAGGCCGCCGTGCTCCGGGGCGTCACCGCCGAGGGCCTCATCCGAGCTGAGCGGCGCCCGGACCTCTTGGCCGATCCGGCCCCGCACGAACGGTGGGCCGACACGGTAGACGAGCTTCTTGCCGCGCCGCTCGGCCTCTGCGAGGCCGAGGGCGAGGCGTCGGAAGTCGTTCTCGGTCACGATGTCGACGGCGATCGGGGTGCGCTCCGCGGCAGGCTCCAGCGCATCGGCTATCGCGATCGCGCTCTGCTCCGGGGTCCCGGTGCGCAGGATCGCGAGATCGAGGACGATGACCGTGCCTGCGGGATAGCGTCCTCCCGACTTCTCCTGGACGTACTCGGCGAGGCTCGAGCTGGAGTAGCCGAAGGTCGCATCGCGGGCGAACTCGGTCTCGGCGACGGGCGTGAGCGCCCCGGAGCCGCTGCGGGTGTAGTGCGTGCCGCCGATGGTCACCCGGCCTGCGTCGGGAAAGGCCGGGACGATGACCACCCCGTCGGTCGCGCGCCCGTCCTGCGCTTCGAGGGTCTCGGCGATCGTGTCCGTCTCGAGCGGAAAGTGGCCGCGCAGGGTCGAGTCGCTGCGGCTCGTGAAGGCGAGTTCGAGATCCAGATCCTCGGCGGCGGCGAGGGCGTTCGTGACAACCGCGCGGTTCCGCTCGGCCGCCTCCGCCGGATCGAGGCTGCGCGTGTTCGTGAGCACGTAGACCGCCGCCGGGCGGCGTACGCCGTCGTGCCTGCCGTTGCCGGCGGGCGCGGGCTCGGACACTCCTAGCGCGAAGGCCCAGCGGAAGTCCTCAGGCTCCCATGCTGTGAGGACGGGCAGGTCGGCGACGGACTGCGTTCCCGTCGGGTCGTCGTCGAGCACGACGAGGACCCGCTTCGAGGCGGAGACTGAATCCGCGACCAGGCCGGCTGGCACGGGGACGTCGTCGGGGAAGTTCGCGAGCAGCGCTTCTTCGAGGATCACAGGCACCTCATCGTGAAGGGGAAGGTTGACAGGAAGCAGTTCTAGGCCGTCCTCGCGGCCTCGACAGCAAGGACCTCGTCGAGGATCTCGCCCAGGGCCTCGACGCGGTGGGCGAAGCGGCCGAGGAACAGCCCGTCGACGTCGTCCGCGATCTCGCTGAGCATCCCGGGCCGGGCGCTCCCGCCGTAGATGACACGCGAGCCGGCGGAATGCGGGGACGACTTCAGATGGAGGCGAAGGCCCTCGCAGACGGATCGGATGTGCTCGGGCTCGGCTGGGGCTTCCGCGCCGATCGCCCAATGGGGCTCGTAGGCGACAGTGACGGTGGCCTCGCGGCCAGCCTCACGGGCCGACGCGAGGGCATCGTCCACCTGGCGCACGCACTCGCGCACCGCGGCGGCTGGCTCCCCGCGCTGCGCCTCGCCGACGCAGAGGATCGGCGTGAGCCCGTTGCGGAGCGCGGCGTCCGTCTTGGCGCGGACGACGGCGTCCGTCTCCCCGAAGAGTCGCCGGCGCTCGGCATGGCCGACCTCGACCAGGCGGCACCCGACCTCCGCTATTTCGGCGCCGCTGACCTCGCCGGTGAACGCACCCTCGTCCGCTGCCGCGAGGTCCTGGGCGCCGACCGCGGCGAGGCCGCGGAGGATGCCCACCGCGGCCGGCACGGAGAGGTAGCTGGGGACGACGAACAGTTCGACCGTGCCCTCACGCACGGCTCGGTGCGACCGGGCGAGCTCCGCGACTTCACTGCACCACTCGACGGTCCTCGCGTGGCTGAAGTACATCTTGAGGCTCACCCCGACGAGGTACGGCGCCAAGTCAGACGCCCTCGTAGGCGCAGAGCTCCTGGACCTTCTCGTTCGAGGGGCTTGACTCGTCGAATTCGTACGTGAGCCATTCGCGCACGTTCCGCCGCGCGAGTTCGAGCCCCACCACACGCTGGCCCATGCACAGCACCTGCGCGTTGTTGGAGAGCACCGAGCGCTCGACCGAGAAGGAATCGTGGGCGGTGACCGCGCGGATTCCCGGAACCTTGTTCGCGGCGATCGCGACGCCGAGGCCCGTTCCGCAGATGAGGACCGCGCGGTCCGCCTCGCCCCGGGCCACGATCTCCGCCGCCGTCGTTGCGATGGTCGGATAGTTCGTGTGGCCCTCGGCGGTCACGCCCACGTCCGTGACCGAGACGACGAGGTCGCTTCCCTCGAGGTCCTTCTTGATGGCTTCCTTGTATTCGAAGCCGGCATCATCGGAGCCGACGACGATTCGCCACTGTGGCATGGTGTCACCTTTTCTGTTGGTTTCTTCCCTATTGGCGCCGGTTCCCTGTTGGCGCCGGTTCCCTGTTGGCGCCGGCCGGTTCCCTACTGGGCTACGTCTGCAGTGCCGAGGCGCGAGCCGACCGTCGTCACGATGAGTGCGAGCGAGACGGCCCCGGGGTCTGGGACGCCGAGGGCCTTCTCGCCGTGCGACCGCGCCCGGCCGAGCCCGGGCATGAGGTCCGACGTGCGCTCGGCTGCTGTGTTCGCCGCCTGCGCGGCGGCCTCCCACGCCGCGGAGAGCCCGCATCCGCCCTTCACCCGGGCGGCCAGAGTGTCGGCGAAGGGCACGAGGGCGTCGACGAGCGTCTTGTCGCCCACGCGGGCCTTGCCATAGGACCGGACGGCGTCGGAGGCGGCGAGCACCCCCGCGCTGACGACCTCGGCGGAGACGGGCTCGGTGTCGCCCAGATGCGCTCCGAGGGTCCGGAGGATGACGCCCCAGAGGGCGCCGGAGGTCCCTCCAGCGTGGTCGGCCCATGCATCGCCTGCACGGGAGAGAAGCGTGCCCGCTCCGGCTCCCAGGTCGACGAGGGCCGCAGCCTCGGCCGCTGCAGACCGGGCTCCCCGCTGCATCCCGATGCCGTGGTCGCCGTCGCCGGCGATGGCGTCGATGCGGCCCAGCTCGTCGGCGTGGGCGTCGATCACCTCGCGGGTCGCGTTGAGCAGTTCGGCGATGAGCCGCGATGCCTCCTTGGAGGCGGCCGATGCGGAAGGCACGGTCGCCCGCTCGTCCGCATCGGCGTCGTCGGCCGTCGGTGAAAGCGCTGCGTGGTCCACCGCGCCGCACCGGTACGCGGGAGTGTCGGCGGGAGCGAGCCAGAGCCGTTCGAGCTCGTCGTCGAGCCACAGGAGCGTGAGCGAGACGCCCGCCATGTCGAAGCTCGTGCAGAACTCGCCGACCTGGGGGTCGACGATCGTGAGGCCGGCGGACTCGAGGAGCTCGGCCACCCGGGCGTACACGATGAAGAGCTCCTCGGACTTGACCGATCCGAGTCCATTGAGGATGGGCACGACCCGCCCGCCTGCCTTGGCGGCTTCCGTGGGAACCTCGGCGTCGGCAAGGAGCTGGCCGACGAACAGCTCGGCGAGGCCGTCCGCCGTCGGGATGTCGGTCTCGTCGAGCCCCGGCTCACCGTGGATGCCGAGGCCAACCGCCATGCGGCCCTCGGGAACGGTGAAGAGCGGCTCGGCGGCGCCCGGCATCGTGCAGCCGGAGAAGGCGACCCCGAGCGAACGGGTCCGGTCGTTGGCGAGCCGTGCGACGCGCTCGACCCCGTCGAGGTCGTAGCCGAGCGACGCCGCAGCACCCGCGACCTTGAAGACGGTCAGGTCCCCGGCGATGCCGCGGCGCTTCTCGGCCTCCTCGGGAGGGGCCGAGAAGATGTCGTCGGTCACGGTGACTGTGCGGCAGTCGATGCCGTCTGCGCGCAGTGCGTCCTGCGCCTCCGTGAAGTGCAGGACGTCTCCCGCGTAGTTCCCGTAGCTGAGCAGGACGCCGCGACCGCGGTGGCTCGCCCGGGCAACGGACTCGACCTGATGTGCGGACGGTGAGGCGAACAGGTTCCCCATCGCGGCACCGTGGGCGAGGCCCGGGCCCACGAGCCCGGCGAAGGCCGGGTAGTGGCCGCTCCCGCCGCCGATGACGAGCGCAACCTCGGGCTCCGCCGCCTGCGTGCTGCGGGTCACGCCGCCGTAGACCTTGCGCACCCAGCGGCTGTTTGCGCGGACGAAGCCCTCCACCATGTCATCTGCGAAATCGGCTGGGTCGTTCCAGAGCCGTGTCATGAGCTGCTGCCTCCACTCTGAGTCACTTTCCCTCGATCCTATAGGATATAGGAACACTTGGAAAGGCTCGCCCGAGAAGATCCGCCACCATTCTCTCCTCGTCAAGCGCCGTGCGCTCCTGTGAAGGCGCCATCGATCCGGAGAGGCCAGTCTGGACCTATGGCTGACACCGCCTTCAGGGCCGCACCTCCCACCCTCCGCCTCCGGGCACGCGGCACAGCAGATCGGTCCCGTTCCGCGGGCCACCACGCCAGATGGGCCGCAGCGGCCGCCGGGGGCGGCGTTGCCGCCCACCTGGCGATGGTGGCCTCGGGCGGCCTCATGGCTTGGGCCGCGGTCGTCATGGCAGCGGCCTGCGCCCCCTGCGCCTGGAGCATGTGGCGCGCGCCGTCGCTGCGCTCGGCCCGCATCCTCGTGGGCATGTCGCTCGGAATGGCCCTTCTGCACGGAGCGCTGCTGCTCGGCGTCACGCCGGGGATGGCCCAGGCGGGGATGGCTCACGCGGGGATGGCTCACGCGGGGATGGGGCAAGCCGGGATGGCCCACTCCGGGTCCGGCCACGCCGGAACAGCCCCAGCGCAGACGGCGGTTCCGTCCGCCAGCCCCGGACCGTCGTCGTCCGCCGTCGGACCCGGATCCTCGGATCCTGCCGACGGCGAGCTCTCGATGCTTGCCGTCGTCGGCGCGGACTTCGCGGCCGCCATGCTGGCTGCGAGCTGGATCCGGCGGTCGTCGTCCCTCGCGACGACCCGAGTTCAGGGCCAGGGCCGAGGGGCCAGCCTCAGGCCTCGACGCCGCGGCCGGCGGGAGCCGTGCTCGACCAGCTCATGCCGTTCCCGCGCAGTGCCGTCCTTGTGAGATAGGCGAAGAACTCGCCCAGGCCGTACTCCCACGGCGGAAGGTCCTCGCACCGCCCCACGACGTTGGCGAGCGTCCCGAGCCTCGGGCTCGAGATCGCCACGCGGTCCCCGACCTGATGGGTGAAGCCCTTCCCCGGTTCACCGCGGTCCTGTACGGGTGCGAAGAGGGTCCCGGTGAAGAGCGCGAAGCCGTCGGGGTACTGGTGGTGGCGGCCGACCGTGGCCGAGATGAGCTCCTCGAACGGCCTGCTGATGTGGGCGAGGCTGTTCCGCCCTTCGAGGCGGAAGCCATCCGCGCCGAGCACATCGAGCAGGATTTCCTCGTTCCGCAGTGAGTCGAGCGTGAAGCTGCCGTCGAAGAGGCGGATGAAGGGGCCCAGGGCGCAGGACGCGTTGTTGTCCTTGGCCTTTCCGAGCAGGAGGGCGCTTCGCCCCTCGATGTCGCGAAGGTTGACGTCGTTGCCCAAGGCGGCGCCCACCGCGCGGCCGTCAGGAGCGACGACGAGGACGAGCTCGGGCTCCGGGTTGTTCCACTCCGACGCGTCCAGGATCCCGATCTTCGCCCCGTGGCCCACGGACGCGAGCACCGGGGCCTTGCTGAACACCTCGGGATCCTTCCCGATGCCGACTTCGAGGTACTGGGACCACAGGCCTTCCTCCTTGAGGACGGCCTTCGCCTTCTCAGCCTCGGCGCTGCCCGGGCGCACCCCGTCGAGGCTGCCGCCCAGTGCCGCGCCCACCCGCTCGCGGAGCTGGGCCGCCCTAGCGGGGTCGCCCGCGGCGCGCTCCTCGATGACGCGCTCGATCATGCTCTCCACGAACGTCACGCCACACGCCTTGACCACTTGGAGGTCGATCGGTGCGAGCACATGCGGGCGCGAGCGGTCGCCCGCCTCGGCTGCCTCGACCACTTCGGCCGTGGACCAGCGCGGTGCGTCGTGGCGGGCGACGGCGCGGCGGACGACGTCGGCCGGGTCGGGTGTGGCGAGGAGGCCAGCCACCGTGGGTGCCCCCTCCTGGAGGTCGTAGACGTCCCGTCCCCGGACCGCGACGACGCGCGGCCCGCCGGCCTCGGGATCCCAGACTCGGCCGACGAGGACCGCGGCGTCCGCGTCCTCGGGCAGGATGTTCTCGAGCTCCGTCATTCTGCCTCTCCCTGTCCTATCTCCGGCCGCTTCCATACGCCGTCGACCCTTTGCGGGACGCGCCACGGGTTGGCGTCCCGCAGCGGCTCGGGCAGCCGATCCTCGGGCCACCCCTGGAAGGCAACGGCGCGCAGGAAGCGGCGGATGGCCGCAGTCCCGACCGAGGTCGTGTTGCTCGACGTCGCGGGGTAGGGGCCGCCGTGATGCTGGGCGTAGCTGACGGTCACGCCCGTGGGCCATTCGTTCCAGAGGACGCGCCCGCTGCGCTCGACGAGCCTCTCGGCCAGCTGCCCCGTGAGCTCGCCGGGCGTGGGGGAGACGTCGTCGGCCGTTCCCTGGATCGCCGTCGTGAGCTGCCCTTCAAGCAGGCCGACGAGCCGGAGGAGCTCGTCGTCGTCGGAATAGCGCACCACGAGGCTGGCCGGCCCGAACATCTCGCGGCGGAGCAGTTCGGGGTCGGCGAAGGCGGCGCCTGCCTCGGCCTCGAGGACGGTCGGCTCCGGTGCCGGGCCGAAGCTGCCCGGGATCAGGGTGCGAACGCCCTCGAGCGACGACATGGCGTCGACAGCCTTCTCGTAGCCGGCGGCCAGGTGCTCGCTGAGGAGCGGGTGGCGGGTGACCCCGCGAAGCGCCTCGCGGAGGGGCTGTTCGAGCTCCTCGTCCTCGCCGGCGGGGACGAACAGCAGGCCGGGCTTCGTGCAGAACTGCCCCATGCCCAACGTGAAGGAGCCCACGTACTGGGAGAGCACCTCGCTGCGGCGCTTCTGCCACGCGCTGGGCGTGACGACCACGGCGTTGATCCCGCCGAGCTCGCCGTAGAACGGGATGGGCTCGGGGCGCTTGGCCGCAAGGTCCATGAGGGCGCGTCCGCCTGCGGTCGAGCCCGTGAAGCCGATCGCCTTGACGAGGGGATGCTGGACGAGCTGAATGCCGGCTTCGCGTCCCGTGACGAGGCCGAAGAGGCCCGTCGGCGCACCCGCCGCCTCGAGGCCGCGGACGACGGCGGCGGCCGTCAGGACGGCGAGTTCGGGGTGGGCTTCGTGGCCCTTGTGCACGACGGCGCAGCCGGCCGCGAGCGCCGAGGCGGTGTCGCCGCCGGCGACGCTGAACGCGAACGGGAAGTTGGAGGCCCCGAACACGCCGACGACTCCGAGCGGGACATTCATCCGGCGGATGTCGGGGCGGGGGCCCATGCCCCACTGGGGATCGGCGTGGTCGATGGTCGCGTCCAGGTGTTCCCCGGCCCGGATCTCGGCTGCGAAGAGCCGCAGCTGGAAGACGCTGCGGCGCAGTTCACCCGTGAGCCTCTGCTCGGCGAGGTGCGTTTCCCGTGACGCGACCTCGACGAGCGCTTCCGCGTCGGCCTCGAGTGCGGACGCCACCGAATCGAGCCACTCGGACCTCGTCCTCGGATCCGCGCTCCTGCCCTCGAGGAAGGCCCGGTGGGCCGCCTCGACGGTCTCGGCGAGATCTGCCGCCGTCGTCTGCTCTCTGATCGCGCCCTGGCTCATCGCGCGTCTCCCGCCAGGCTCGGGGAGGAGACGGCAGCGCGTGACCCGACCTCGAGCCAGCCTGGCCCGGACGGGAACTCCCAGCGCTCGCGGGAGGCTGCGAGGATCTCGGCCCCCGTGCCTGGGCGCTGGGGCGCGAGGTATCTGCCGCGGTCGATCCGGACGGGGTCGGCAAAGTGCTCGTGGAGGTGGTCGACGTACTCGATCATGCGGTCCTCCTGGGTTCCGGAGACGGCCGCGTAGTCGAAGAACGAGAAGTGCTGGACGAGCTCGCAGAGCCCGACGCCGCCGGCGTGCGGGCAGACGGCCACGCCGAACTGGGCCGCGAGGAGGACGTTGGCGATGTTCTCGTTCACGCCGGCGACCCTCGTGGAGTCGATCTGGAGGACGTCGATCGCGCCGGCCTGCAGGAGCTGCTTCACGACGATCCTGTTGGCCACTGCCTCGCCGGTCGCGACCCGGATCGGGGAGACGCCCTTCCGGATGGCGGCATGGCCGAGGATGTCGTCCGTGCTCGTCGGCTCTTCGATCCAGTACGGCTCGAACTCCGCGAGCGCCTTGACCCATTCGATGGCTTCGGGGACGTCCCAGCGCTGGTTGGCGTCGATGGCGATGGGCAGCGTGCCCACGGCCCCTCTCGCGAGGCCGAGGCGGCGGCGGTCGTCCTCGACGCTTCCGCCGACCTTGAGCTTGATCATGGAGAAGCCGTCGGCGACGGCTTCCCGGCTGAGCCGCACGAGCTTCTCGTCGCTGTAGCCGAGCCAGCCCGGCGAGGTCGTGTAGGCAGGGTAGCCGTCCGACTGGAGCGCTGCGATCCGCTCTTCCTTGCCGGACTGCCCGGCCCGCAGGAGGTCGAGTGCCTGGGCGGGGGAGAGGGCGTCCGAGATGTGGGTGAAGTCGATGACGTCGACGATCTCCTCCGGGCTCAGCTCGCTCAGGAGAAGCCAGAGCGGCTTGCCCTCGCGGCGGGCCCTGAGGTCCCACAGCGCGTTGACGAGTGCGCCGCATGCCATGTGGCTCACCCCCTTCTCCGGGCCGAGCCAGCGGAGCTGGGAATCGTGGACGAGGCGTCGGGACGCCTCGCCGAGGTCGGCCACGAGGGCGTCGGCGTCGAGGCCGGTCAGCAGCTCGCCGTAGGACTGGATGGCTCTGACCACGATTTCGTTGCCGCGACCGCCCGTGAAGACGAAGCCATGGCCCTCTTCGCCTGCATCCGTGCGGATGACGACGTAGGCGGCCGAGTAGTCCGGGTCGACGTTGACGGCGTCGGAGCCGTCGAGCTCGAGCGAGGTGGGGAAGCGGATGTCCTGAGTCGTGATGGAGGAGATGCGGGCCATGGGACTCCCTCGTCGTTGGGGTGCTGATCCTTGTCAGCTACTGATCCTATAGGATATCGAATAGCCTCTCCGAGGGCTAGGGCGGGACCGTTTACGAGCGGACCAGCACTGACTAGCCTGTGGCCATGGCGGTTCCCGACCCAGTCCTCGCATGGCTCGTGGAATCAGACCCGGCTCTCCGCTGGCAGGTCGAGCGGGACCTCCTCGGCTCTCCTCGTCGTACGTGGGCCGCGACGCGCGCCCGGGTTGCCGACGAGGGGTTCGGCGGCCGCCTGCTCGCCCTCCAGGAGCCGGACGGCCAGTGGGCAGGGGGATCTTACTTTCCCGGCGACTTCGACTTCCACGGCCCGGAAGCCGCCGAGGGTGCGGGGCAGCCGTGGACGGCAACGACGTGGAGCCTCAACGCGCTCCGCGACTGGGGCCTCGACGCGGCAGCGCTCAGCGGAACCGCGGAGCGCCTCGCCGCCAACAGCCGCTGGGACTACGGCGGCCTCCCGTATTGGGGCGGCGAGGTCGACTGCTGCATCAACGCCTACACCCTGGCCAACGGCGCGTGGCTCGGCGCGGATGTCGGTGGGATCGCCGACTGGTTCCTCGGGCACAGGATGGACGACGGCGGGTGGAACTGCGAGTGGGTCAACGGATCGAGGCGGTCCTCATTCCACTCGACCCTCAACGCCCTCCGGGGTCTCCTCTACTACGAAGCCGCGACGGGCGGCACCCGAACGCTCCGGAGCGCGCGCAAGGCGGGGGAGGAGTACCTCCTCGAGCGCCACCTGCTCCGGAGGCTCACGACGGGCGAGACCGTCGGTCCCTGGGCCACGCGCTTCGCCTACCCGTTCCGCTGGCAGTACAGCGCGCTGCGTGCCCTCGACTACTTCAGGTGCGCCGCCCGTCACGACGGCATCGCGCCCGATGAGCGCCTCGCGGAGGCGATCGCCGTCGTCCGTGCCGAACGGCGGAACGACGGGACGTGGCTCCAGGGGAGCGTGACCCCGGGCCGCGTGTGGTTCGAAGTCGACGTGCCGGAGGGCGAGCCGTCGAAGTGGCTGACGTTCTTCGGCTCTCGGGTCCTCGAGTGGTGGGACGGGGCGGCTGGGGCCCGGAGGCCTGGCCCTGTTGACGCGGTCTAGCTGTTGACGCTGTCTACGCGTTGGCCCTGTAGCCCGTGGGCGATTCGCCGAACGCGGCCCGGAAGATGCGGCTGAAGTGCGCGGAGTCGAGGAAGCCCCACCTCGCAGCGATCGCCGTCACTGGCCGGTCGGCGAGCACGGGGTCCCGGAGGTCGCGGCGGCAGCGCTCGAGCCGGCGCTCGCGGATCGACGACGCGACGGTCGTGCCGAGCTCTCGGAAGAGGTCGTGCAGGTGGCGGGTCGAGATGTAGTGCGCCGCGGCGATCGACCCGGGGGAGAGCTCGGGATCGCCGAGCCGGGCCTCGATGAAGTCGTGGATGCGCGCGAGGAGGATCTGGTGCGGGTCGCGCGAGGCAGCGGCCCGCATGTCGAGTTCGCCGTTGAACAGTGTGGTCACAAGGTCGAGGGCGTTGCGGACGAGGCGGGTGCCGTTGGGCCCTGCGATCGCCTCGAGGTTCTCCGCGAGGCGGATCAGGAACGGGCTCACGAGCAGCCCGAGTCCACTGGAGCCGCTGATGGCCGTCGCGGTCACCTGTGCCATGGCCTCCGCGGGAAGGTCGAGCGCGGCGTGCGGGAACATGAGCACGAGCGAGCGGAAGTCGCCGTCGAACGCGAGCGTGTACGGCCGGTCAGTCGAATACACCGCGAGGTCTCCCGGCTGCAGCACGGCTTCCCTGCCGTCCTGGAGGAGGAGCCCCGTGCCCGCGAGCTGGATGCCGAGCTTGAAGTACTTCAATTCGGACGCGGCGATGAGCTCCTCGGTCCGGTGGACGGCGTGACCGCTCGCGTCGACCTCGATCATGGCGAGGTCGTCGGGCAGGAGCCGCTTGCCCCGCATGGTTCCTCGGAAGCCCGCGGGACGGTCGACGGTGACCTTGAGCGGCACAAAGGACTCCGAGGTCGCCCAGCGCCACGTGTCGGCGTCGTGCGCGACGGAGAGGTCGAGGGCGGCCGCCGGGGACGTGGTGGGTGGTGTCATCCTGATCCTCCCTTGGGTGAGGGCGTCGAGCTTGGATGGGTCTTTAGACGAGGGCGTCGAGAAGGGTGTCGAGCTGGGCGACGAGCTTTTGGGGCGAGTGGTGGGCGGGGGAGAGGGTGGCCGTGATCTGCGCCCCGAGCAGGAGGTCCATCACGGCTCCGACTGAGTTCTCGGGGTCGTCGCCCCGGTAGCCCGCGTCGGCGAGCAGCAGCTTGAGGGACTCGCGCCACTGCTCCATGGCGCGGTCGTGCACGGCGGCTTTCGCGGGGTCCTGGAGGGCCTTCTGCCAGAACGCGATGGCGACCCGGGCCTCGTTGAGCCGCTCGTCGTCGAGCGGCAGGATCTCGTGGCAGTACGCGCGGAGGGCCGCCCGGCCCGAGAGGCCTTGGGTGGCCTCCCTCATGCGCCGGTTCGTCTGGGCGAAGATGTGCTCGAACGCGAAGTCGAGCAGGTGGTCCTTCGTGGGGAAATAGGGTTTGAGGGCACCGTTCGCGAACCCGGCTGCGGCCGCGATGTCCCGCATCGTCGCGCCGTCGAGGCCCTTCTCGGCGATGATCCGCCAGGTCGCGTCCACGAGCTCCACTCGGCGCTGGTGGTGGTCCACGATCTTCGGCATCGCCCTCCGCTTTCTCCCGATCTTTTTTCTACGGCTGTTGTGATTCAGCTTACAGGCGGTTATTGTCTACGTCTATAGAAAAAACCGACTTCCAGCCCGGAGGCACCATGAGCACCGAGACGCCGACGTCCCAGACCCACGAGACCAGCCAGGGAGTCGGCCACGCATGCCACAGCGCGGCAGCGGAAGCGACAGAAGGCAGCGCCTACGCCCTGGCGAGCGCCGAGGAGATCAACGCGGTCCGCGAGGTCCTCGCCGAGGTGGGCCGATGGAGCGAGACGACCCGCATCGCGTACCTCGGGCTCGTCGACCCACCGCGCCGTTCGGCTGCCGACGCCGAGCACGACGGTGCTTCTGCCGAGGCTCCCGTCGACCGGCGCTTCCGGGCGTTCGTGCACGACATCTCCGGGGGTCGGCCGCACGACGTCGTCGTCTCCGTGACCCACCGGAGCCTGGTCTCCGACGTCGAACTCGACACGGCCGTCATGGGCGAGCTTCCGGTCATGGCGGAGGAGTTCGAGGCCGTCGAGGAGATCCTCAACGCGGATGGGCGTTGGCTCGAGGCACTCGCGGCCCGCGAGCTGGACGTCGCCAAGGTCCGGGTCGCGCCCCTCTCCGCGGGCGTGTTCGAGTACCCGGAGGAGAAGGGGCGCAGGATCCTTCGGGGGCTTGCGTTCGTCCAGGAGTCCCCCGAGGACCTTCCCTGGGCCCACCCGGTCGACGGGCTCGTCGCGTACGTCGACATCGTCAACCGCTCGGTCGACCAGATCCTGGACTTCGGGCCCGTCCCCGTGCCTTCCGAGCACGGCAACTTCACCGACCCGGAGCTCACCGGTCCGCTGCGCACAAGCCAGCGGCCGATCGAGATCACACAGCCCGAGGGGCCCAGCTTCACGGTCACCGGGGGAAACCACGTCGAGTGGGAGCGGTGGAGCCTCGATGTCGGCTTCGACGTGCGCGAGGGCCTCGTGCTGCACAACATCGCATTCGACGACGTCGCCTCGGACTCCCCGCGGAAGGCCAGCGCCCCGCGTCGGCGGCGGATCCTGGACCGGGCCTCGATCGCCGAGATGGTCGTCCCGTACGGGGACCCGTCGCCCGTGCGCTCGTGGCAGAACTACTTCGACACGGGCGAGTACCTCGTCGGCCAGTACGCGAACTCGCTCGAGCTGGGCTGCGACTGCCTCGGCGAGATCACGTACCTGAGCCCGGTGGTGAGCGACTCGTTCGGCAACCCGAGGACCATCCGCAACGGCATCTGCATGCACGAGGAGGACTGGTCGATCCTGGCCAAGCACTCGGACCTGTGGGCGGGCGTGGACTACGTTCGGCGCAACCGTCGCCTCGTCATCAGCTTCTTCACCACGATCGGAAACTACGACTACGGCTTCTACTGGTACCTCTACCTCGACGGCACGATCGAGTTCGAGGCGAAGGCGACCGGCGTGGTGTTCACGAGCGCGTACCCCGGCAAGGGCTACGAGTACGCGTCGGAGCTCGCCCCCGGCCTGGGTGCGCCCTTCCACCAGCACCTGTTCAGCGCACGCCTCGACTTCGCCCTCGACGGCGGCCCGAACCGGGTCGAGGAGGAGGACGCCGTGCGCGTCCCCCTTGGTCCCGGCAACGAGCGCGGCAACGCGTTCACGCGCCGCCGCACCGTGATCCGCCGCGAGTCCGAAGGGGCCCGCAGCGCCGACATGGCGGCTGGCCGCACGTGGATCGTGTCCAACCCCGAGTCCCTCAACAGGCTCGGGGAGCCGATCGGCTACAAGCTGCACCCGCAGGGGCAGCCCATGCTGCTCGCGGACCCGTCCTCCTCAGTCGCTCGGCGCGCCGCGTTCGCGATCAGGGACCTGTGGGTCACCGCCTATGACGAGGCGGAGCGGTATCCGACAGGGGACTTCGTCAACCAGCACTCCGGCGGCGCAGGCCTCCCGGCCTTCCAGGCCCGGGACCGCGACCTCGACGGCACCCAGCTGGTCGTCTGGCACACCTTCGGCCTCACCCATTTCCCCCGCACTGAGGACTGGCCCATCATGCCTGTGGACCACGTGGGGTTCCGCCTCCGGCCAGAGGGATTCTTCGACCGCAGCCCCGTCCTCGACGTCCCCCCGTCGGCCCCGCGCGAGGGCGGCCACTGCCACCCCTAGTCGCGGCTTGGCCCCACGCGCTGAGCCTCGCTCCCGAGGACAAGAAGCGTTCGCTGTGGGACAAGTCACACGGCACGCGGCCGCAGCACGATGGTGCTGCGGCCGCAGCCGCATCCAACGATCCTTATTGAGACTGGAGAACCCATGAGCATCGAGACGAGCTCGCACCGCGCGAAGGGGGGCACGCCAGCCGTGGCACACGCAAGGGAGCGTAGGCTCGGCGTGGCGTCGGTGACCATGATGATCATCGCCGCTTCCGCGCCGCTGACTGTCCTCGCCGGCGGCGTGACGACGACCTTCGCCGTGACAGGGCTCCTCGGTGTGCCCCTGTCGTATCTGATCCTGGGGGCCGTGCTGGCCGTCTTCGCGGTGGGCTACGCCGCGATGAGCCGTCACGTCACCAACGCCGGCGCGTTCTACGCGTACGTCTCCCAAGGCATCTCCCGCCCCGCCGGAGTCGGGGCCTCGCTCGTGGCGCTCATGGCCTACAACCTCATGCAGGTCGGCATCTACGGGCTCTTCGGCTTCACGGTCTCCTCGCTCCTGTCCGCGAGGTTCGGCCTCAGCGTCCCGTGGTGGATTCCGGTGATCATCTGCATCGCGGTCGTCGCAGTGCTCGGCGTCAACCGCGTCGACCTCTCGGCCAAGGTCCTGGGTGGGCTTGTCGCCCTCGAGTTCCTCGTCGTCATCGTGTACGACGTCGTCTCATTCGCCGTTGCCCCCGAGGGTGTCACAGCGGCCCCGCTCTCGCCCGCCAGCCTGTTCGTCCCGGGCGTGGGAGCGGTCCTCTCGTTCGGGGTCGCCGCGTTCATGGGCTTCGAGTCCGCGGCGATCTATGGCGAGGAAGCCAAGGACCCGCAGCGGACCATCCCGCGCGCGACCTACACCGCGGTCGGCGTCATCGCGGTCTTCTACGCCGTCTCCTCGTGGGCCATGGCCGTGGGCACGGGACCGTCGCAGCTCTTCGACGCGGCAGGGAAGCAGGGGCCGGACCTCGTCTTCGGCTTCCTCTCCGGCCACGTCGGCCAGCTGGTCGCGGACATCGCACAGGTGCTGTTCTGCACGAGCCTCTTCGCGGCCCTCGTGAGCTTCCACAACGCGGTGGCGCGCTACTTCTTCTCCCTCGGCCGCGAGCGCGTCATCCCCGCATGGCTCGAGGCGACGAGCCGCCACGGTGCGCCCAAGGCGGGCTCCCTCGTCCAGACCGGGATCGCCGTCATCGTGACCGTTGCCTTCGCGATCGCCGGGAACGGAGCCGACCCGCTCTATCCCGTGCTCACGATGTTCACCTGGCTCACGAACGCCGGCGCGATGGGCCTTGTACTGCTCATGGCGGTCGTCTCGGTGGCCGTCATCGGCTTCTTCCGGCGGCGCCGTCGGCTCGCCCAGGGCGCGTGGTCGGCCGTCGTGGCCCCCGCCATCGGCGCGGTCGCCCTCGCGGTCATCTTCGGCTTCATCGTCGCGAACTTCGACGTGCTGCTCGGCCAGACGGAGTCCAGCCCCGTGAGCTTCATCCTTCCGGCCCTGATCATCGTCCCGGGGGTGGCAGGGATCTTCTGGGCGCTCCGGATCCGCCGCGTGGATCCGGCCGTGTACCAGCGGATCGGGCATGGCGAGGAAGAGACGAGGGCGCACCACCTGGGCGAGGACGACTAGGGTCTGAACGCCCTAGCCGATGCATCCCTGAAGGAGACAGTTTGGAAGTGGCGTGGGCTCGCCTCGGTGCAGGGTAGGTAGCGGTACCCAGCCGGGCGAGTCCACGCTGGCCTGTGCCCATGCTGGCCTACCCGGGCGCTGGCCTGTCCAGGGGCGCGTCCCGGTGCTCGAGCAATCCGCGGACCTCGTCGTCGCTGCACTGCGGGAAGCCCTTGTAGGCCCCGCCGACCGAGAGGAAGGCCGGAGGCTGGTGCGGGCACACGACCCGATCCGCCACTTCGGCAAGATCCTCGACGACTCCCGGCGGAGCGACCGGCAGGGCGAGGACGACGGCGCGCGCACCCGCCGCCCGGACTGCGGCGATCGCCGCCCTCGCGGTGTCCCCGGTCGCGGCGCCGTCGTCGCACACGATGACCGTGCGACCGGCCGCCCCCTGGCGGCGACCAGCGAGGAAGAGGGCCTCCTGACGCTCGAGCTCGGAGATCTCACGTTGGCGCCCCCTCTCGAGCGACGCATTCGCGAATCCCGCAGCGAGGAGGCGGCGGACCAGGGGCATGTCCACATCGGCGCAGCGCTCGCCGTCGCACGAGGCGATTGCCCCGAAGGCGACCTCCTCGTGGCCCGGGATGCCCAGCTTCCTGGCGGGCACGACGTCGAACGGCAGGCCAAGGGCACGCGCCACCTCGGCAGCCACCGCGACCCCGCCGCGGCTCAGGCCGACGACGAGGGGGAGGTGCCCCGATCCCGGCAGGCTGTCTCCGGTCGGGCTCTCTCGGAACACGGTGCCCCTGAGCGCCGACGCAAGGACGCGCCCCGCGTGGGCGCGGTCCAGGTAGAGGCCCGTGCCCTCATCCGCTGGTCCAGCCCCCGGGGATGAGGCCATGATGTCAGTATGCGCGCTCAGGCCGCCGGCGTCCGGGTAAGGATGCTCCAGTCGATTCTGGTGGTGCGAGGTGATGAGCTGTGAGTCCTGGGGGAGCTGACGAGCTGAGGCGGCGCCTTGAACGCGCCGCCGAGCTCAGGGCGGCCGGGGACGCGGAGAGCGATCCTGAGCAGGCCGCCGAGGAGGAGCTGCGCAAGAAGCGCCTGAAGTTCGACCCTGCGGTCCGAGCGGAGTACCTCGTGCGGGACGCGATGGCGCGCGGCGAGTTCGACAACCTCAAATACGCCGGGAAGCCGATCCCGGGACTGGGCGGGACGTACGATCCCGACTGGTGGATCAAAGGCCTCATCCAGCGCGAGCAGCTGACCGGCCTGGGGCCGAAGGCCTTGCTCCTGCGCGTCGAGGACGCGCAGATGGACGAGCGCCTCGACACGTTCTCGAGCGAGCGCGAGGTGCGCGCGGCCGTGGAGGACTTCAACGCGAGGGTGATCGATGCGCGGCGGCAGCTCGAGGGCGGGCCGCCCGTGATCACGAAGACCCGGGACGTCGACGGCGAGGTGCAGCGGTGGCGCGAGCGGCGGGAAGAACGGTCGGCCGCGGCTCGGAGCGATGAGGAGGAGGCTGCGGCCGAGGAGGAGGTGCGGAGGAAGCAGCGCACATGGTGGCGGCGGCTCTGGCGGGGGCAGCACTAGGCCATGTGCCTGGCCGCCCCCGCCAGGCGAGGTGTCAGTAGCCCGCCGGCCGCTCGGCGTCGTCCGTGCCCGGGTCTGAGAAGCGGACGGCGAGCTCCTCGCTCGAGCGCGCGAGGATGGCGACGTCCGCGCCCACGAGGACGAAGCGGGCGCCCGCCTCGATGTACCGGCGTGCCGTCGCCTCGACGAACGCGTTGACGCCTGCGGGCTTCCCCGCCGTCTGCGCGGCGGCGAGGCAGCGTTCGACGGCGGAGACCACCTCGGGATGCTCCTGCTGGCCCAGGTAGCCCATCGACGCAGCGAGGTCGGACGGGCCGATGAAGATCGCGTCGACGCCGTCGACGGCGAGGATCTCGTCGACGTTGCCCACCGCCTCGGCCGTCTCGATCTGCACCGCGAGCGAGATGGTCTCGTCGGCCCGGGCGAGGTAGTCCGGGATCCGGTTCCAGCGGGCCGCACGCGCCAGCGCGGACCCGACCCCGCGCACGCCGTGCGGCGGGTACCGCACGGCGGCGACGGCGGCCCGCGCCTGCTCGGCGTCGTTGACCATCGGGATGAGGAGGTTCTGCGCGCCGAGGTCGAGGTATTGCTTGATCAGCACGACGTCGTTCCACGGCAGGCGCACCATGGGCAGGACGGGGTAGCCGTGCACGGCCTGAAGCTGCGCGAGGACAGACTCGAGCGAGTTGGGGCTGTGCTCGGTGTCGATGAGGATCCAGTCCGCACCGGAACCCGCCATGATCTCGGCGACGAGAGCGCTGCCGGAGCAGACCCAGAGGCCGATCTTCGCTCGCGCTTCGCCGCCTCCCTGGGCCTTGTCCTGTCCCTCCGGCTGGGCGAGCGCGTGCCGGAACGTCCGCTCGGGCTCTAGGCGAAACGGCATGTCACTGTCCCCAGGGGTCCGTAGTCGGCGAACACGGTGTCTCCCTCGTACACCCACATGGGCCGAGTGAAGGATCCGGCGAGGACGAGGTCGCCGGCCCTCAGGGACTGCCCGTGCTGGGCGAGCTTGTCGGCGAGCCACGCGACCCCGCTCGCAGGGTGGTTGAGGACGCCGGCAGCAACCCCGGTCTCGACGATCTCCTGATTCTGGTAGAGGAGAGCGGAGACCCAGCGGAGGTCGACGTCGTGCGGCCGCACCGGGCGCCCGCCGACCACCATGGCGCCCATCGCCGCGTTGTCCGAGATCGTGTCGACAATGGTGCGGCCCTGCATCTCGATGCGGGAGTCGAGGATCTCGAGGGCCGGGACCACGTAGTCCGTGGCGTCGAGGACGTCGAAGAGCGTGACGCCCGGGCCCTTGAGGTCCTGGCTGAGCCGGAACGCGAGCTCGACCTCGATCCTGGGATGCGTGTAACGCTTCCACTCGACCACTGCCGCGTTCCCGAGGACCATGTCGTCGAAGATGACTCCGTAGTCCGGCTCCGTGATCCCGGTCGCGGCCTGCATCGCCTTGGACGTCAGCCCGATCTTGCGGCCGACGACACGCTTGCCCTGAGCCTCGAGCCGAGAGGCCCAGAGCTTCTGCACCGCGTACGAGTCCTCGATGTCCATGCCCTCGTACCGGGTGTGGAGGAGTGCGACGGGAGTGCGGGTCCGCCCGGCCTCGACGAGTTCGTCGGCGATCTTCTCGATGGTCTGGGGATCCAGCACGTCTCAGACCTGGCTTCCCAGCTTGAAGCCCTTCGAGGCCTCGCCGCGGTAGGAGCCCGCGTCGTCGCCCGCGCGTGTGTAGGAGAAGCCGTCGGCGCCGATCGTCACGGCCATCTCGGACTTGTCCTCGCGCTTGATGACCTCCTGCGGGTTCCCGTCCAGGTCGAGCACGAGCGAGGCCTCCGTGTACCAGCTGGGGACCACGGGGTTGCCCCACCAGTCACGGCGCTGGTTGTCGTGGACATCCCACGTGATGGTGGGGTTGTCCGGGTCGCCCGTGTAGTAGTCCTGCGTGTAGATCTCCACACGGTGCCCGTCCGGGTCGAGGATGTAGAGGTAGAACGCGTTGGACACCCCGTGGCGGCCGGGCCCGCGCTCGATCCGGTCCGACATGCGCAGCGCGCCCATCTTGTCGCAGATCTGGATGATGTTGTGCTTCTCGTGGGTCGAGAACGCGATGTGGTGCAGGCGCGGACCGTCGCCGCCGGTGAGGGCGGTGTCGTGGACGGTCTCCTTGCGGTGCAGCCAGGCCGCGTACGTGGTGCCCTCGGAGTCCTTGATGTCCTCCGAGACGCGGAAGCCGAGGCCCTCGAGGTAGGTGCGGCCCCGCGGCACGTCGGGAGTGACCTGGTTGAAGTGGTCGAGGCGCACGAGCTCGCCCGCCGAGTACAGGTCATAGCGCATGTGGAGGCGCTCCACGTGCTCGACCTCGTAGAAGAACTCGTACGGGAAGCCCAGGGGATCCTCGACGCGCACGGCGTCGCCGATGCCCCGGACGAAGCCCTCCTTGCGGCGTTCGGTGCGGCAGCCGAGTTCTCGGAAGTAGGCCTCGGCGCGGTCCACGTCCTCCGGTGTGCGCACGCGGAACGCGAACGCCGCGGCGGCAGCGATCGGTCCCTTGCGCAGCACGAGGTTGTGGTGGATGAACTCCTCGAAGGAACGCAGGTAGATCGCCTCGTCGTCCTCGTACGTCACGTGGAGGCCGAGGAGGTCCACGTAGAAGTCGCGGGACCGCTTGAGGTCGGTGACGACGAGGTCGAGGTAGGCGCAGCGGACAATATCGGGCGCGGGGACGGAGGGCACAAGGCCGGATGGGTCGCTGGTGGGACGGTGGGCGGATTCGGTGTTGTCGGTCACGGTGTCTCTCCTCATTGAGCGTTCTCGGGATGTGGGCGTCAGGCGCCGAACTTCGGGGTGTGGACCTCGCCGAGCGTGATGTGGACGGCCTGCTGGTCCGTGTAGAAGTCGATCGAGCGGTAGCCGCCCTCGTGGCCGAGCCCGGAGGCCTTGACGCCACCGAACGGCGTGCGGAGGTCGCGGACGTTGTGCGAGTTGAGCCAGACCATGCCGGCGTTGATCGACTGGGCGAAGTTGTGGGCCCGCTTGAGGTCGTTCGTCCACACGTAGGCGGCGAGGCCGTACTTCGTGTTGTTCGCGAGCGAAAGGGCCTCGTCGTCGTCGTCGAACGGTGTGATCGCCACGACCGGGCCGAAGATCTCCTCCTGGAAGATCCGCGCGTCGGGCTTCACGTCTGCGAACACTGTCGGGGCGACGTAGGAGCCGTCCTCCTGCCCCTCGGGAAGGTGCTCGGGGCGGCCGCCGCCGGCCAGGAGGCGCCCCTCGGACTTGCCGATCTCGACGTAGCTCATGACCTTCTCGTAGTGCTCGGGGTGCACGAGCGCGCCGACCTGGGTCTTAGGATCGTGCGGGTCGCCGACGACGATCTTCTTGGCCCGCTCCGCGTACCGCTCGGTGAATTCGTCGTAGACGCTGCGCTCGACGAGGATGCGCGAGCCGGCCGTGCAGCGCTCGCCGTTGAGGGAGAAGACGCCGAAGAGCGTGGAGTCGATCGCGGCGTCGAGGTCCGCATCGGCGAAGACGACGGCGGGGGACTTCCCGCCGAGCTCCATCGACATTCCCTTGAGGTTCTCCGCGCAGTTGCGGAAGATCAGCTGTCCGGTCGACGATTCGCCCGTGAACGAGATGAGCGGGACGCCCGGGTGCTTGACGAGCGAGTCGCCGGCGGTCTCACCGAAGCCGTTGACGAGGTTGAACACGCCCTCGGGCAGGCCCGCCTCCTCGAAGATGCCTGCCCACAGCGACGCCGAGAGCGGCGTGAACTCGGCCGGCTTGAGCACGACGGTGCACCCGGAGGCGATCGACGGCGCGAGCTTCCAGGACTCGAGCATGAACGGCGTGTTCCACGGCGTGATGAGGCCGGCCACTCCGATGGGCTTGCGGTTGACGTAGTTGAGCTGGCTGCCGGGCACCTTGAGGGCGTTGTCCTGCTGCGCGACGATGAGGTCCGCGAAGAAGCGGAAGTTCTCGGCCGCGCGCTGCGCCTGGCCTCGCGCCTGCGTGATCGGAAGCCCGGTGTCGAAGGTCTCCATCTCGGCGAGCCGGCTTTCCTGCGCCTCGACGGCGTCGGCGACCGCGTTGAGGATCCGTGCCCGGGCCCGCGGCTTCATGCGGGGCCACGGACCGTGCTCGAATGCGTCGGTCGCGGCGGCGACGGCAGCGTCGATGTCCGCCTTCTGGCCGGACGCTGCGGTCGCATACGTGGTGTTGGTGACGGGGTCGAGGACCTCGAATGTCTCAGCGCCGATCGAGTCGACGCGCTTGCCGCCGATGTAGTGCTGCAGGTGGGTGGGCAGGTTCTCCGGCACGAAGTGCTTGCTCATGGTGCTCCTTAGGCGTTTAGAGCGGGGTCTCGAGGGTGATCGGGTTGGTCAGAGGACGGGGAAGGCTGGGTGAGCGTCGGTCCGCGCGAGGTAGGCGTCGAGGGTGGCCGAGCGGTGGCGCCTGGCGGCAAGTTCGACCTCGGCCGTCGGGGCCCCTCGCTCGATGAGCTGCAGGAGCACCTCGTGCTCCTCGACCGACTCGGGTGCGCGCTCGGGGACGAAGCTGAACGTCGAGCCGCGGAGGGCCGTGAGCCGGTTCCAGCCGCGGTGGACGAGGTCCAGGATGTGCGGGTTCGGGCAGTGTTCGAACAGCACGCTGTGGAAGTCATGGTTGAGCTGCGTGAACCTGACCGGGTCGAAGTTCTCCGGGAAGTCCGCCAGCATCGCGTGCATGCGGCCGTTCACCTCCCGTGCGGCGTCGAGGTCGGCCCGTCGCACGGAGGGTGCGGAGAGGGCCGTCGCCGCGCCTTCGACGAGGCTCAGGGTCTGCATCGTGTAGAGGTACTCGACCGGGTCGATGCCGGCGACAGTCGCCCCGACGTTCTTCTCGAACGTGATGAGGCCTTCGGCCTCGAGTCGCCGGACTGCTTCGCGGACCGGCACGACCGAGATGTCGAGCTCGGCCGCGACCTGCGAGAGCACGAGGCGGGACCCCGGCCCGAGCGCTCCCGAGACGATCCGGCCGTGGATCCATTCGTAGGCGAGCTGGGACTTGCTTGCAGCGGGCGAGGCTGCCATCGCTCCGGCCTGCCCGCTCATGGCCGCCGCCCCGCTTCAGCCTCGTAGCGCTCGCGCCACCCGGCGTTCATGGGGAACAGGCCGTCCACCGGATAGCCTTCGGCGACCCGCTCCGCGACCCACGCCTCCTCGCGTTCCTGGGCGGCGGCGTCGTTCGCGACCTCTTCGACGAGCTGCGGCGGGATGACGACGATGCCGTCCTCGTCGCCCACGATCACGTCGCCCGGCTGCACGGCGGCGCCGCCGCATGCGACCGTCTCGTCGACGGCCCACGGGACGTGCTTCCTGCCGAGGACTGCTGGGTGGGGGTTCGCGCCCCAGGCGGGGATGTCCATTCCGGAGACGGGGCCGAAGTCGCGGATGCCGCCGTCCGTGATGATCGCCTCGGCCCCGAGGACCTGGGCGCGGAGGGCGAGGACGTCGCCGAGCGTGCCCGATCCCTTCTCGCCGCGGGCCTCCATGACGAGGACGTCGCCGGGGCGGAGGGAGTCGACCGCGCGCTTCTGCGCGTTGTAGCCGCCGCCGTGCGCCACGAAGAGGTCCTCCCGGGCGGGAATATAGCGGAGTGTGCGGGCGGTGCCCACGATCTTCGCGCCGGGCTTGGTCGGGGTGAGGCCCTCGATGTGGCAGTTCTGCATGCCGCGCTTCCGGAGCTGGACGCTCAGCGTCGCGGTCCCGACGGAACGGAGGCTCGCCTCGAGTTCTGGGGTGAGGACGCTCGCCGGGCGGCTGTCGTGCGGGGCGACGCCCGCGGCCTCGGCGGAGCCCCACGCGTCGATGCGCTCGGCGTCGTTCACCTTCGGCATCGCGCCGATGGGGGAGAGGACCAGATCGGACTGGACCACCTTGTTCGAGAGGCGTCCGGTGCTCACCGGCGTTCCGTCCAAGGCTGCGCCGTCCACCTCGACCTCGAGGACGTCGCCGGGCTGGGCCACTGTCGCGCCGGCGGGGGTGCCGGTGAGGATGATGTCCCCTGGGTGGAGGGTCATGAGCCTCGAGAGGTCCGCGATGAGGTGGGCGAACGGGAAGAGCAGGGTCGAGGTCGAGTCCTCCTGCACGAGCTCCCCGTTCCGCCAGGTGCGGACGCGGAGGTTCGTCGGATCGAGCTCCTGTGCCGGCAGGAGGGTCGGGCCGATCGGCGCGATGCCGTCGACGCCCTTCGAGCGCAGGTTCGAGCCCTTGTCCGGCCAGCGGAGGTCCGCCAGCCCGGCGTCGTTCGCGGCCGTCACCCAGCCCACGTGCTGCCACGCCTCGTCGATGCCCACGTTGCGGACGCGGCCGCCCATGATGAGGGCCACCTCGCCCTCGAACGTGAAGAGCTCGACGTCCCGGGGCCTCAGGAGTTCCGCGCCGGAGAGGGCGAGCGAGGTGGCCGGCTTGAGGAAGTACGAGGGAACCTCGGGGGTGCGGCCGCGCTGGGCCGCGCGGCTCGGGTAGTTGAGGTGCACCGCGATGACCTTGCCGGCGGCGTCGATCGTGTCCTGGCCCAGGCGGTCGTGCTGCTCCACGGTTCCCTCTTCCTCGAGTCGGCGGCCGGGCGAGGGCGCGTATGCTCCCGTGCACCTCGGCTGGATCGTATACGATCATCGTATACGATCCAGTGTGCCCCGCTCGGAGGCTCCCGTCAACCCCTGGGCCGCCTAGGCCGCGAGGAACTCGATCGCAGCCTGCTTGAAGGCCCGCGCGGTGACCGCGTTGATGTGGTTCCGCCCGGGGATCAGCAGGACCTCGGCCTGGGGCACGAGGCCGCGAAGGGCCTCGATCCCAGCCGCCCGCTCGTCCTTCTCTCCGGCGACGATGAGGATGGGCTGCCGGGGCACCGCTTCCGCCGCGTCGAACGGCTCCTCCTTGACCGCCTCCACGAGGGAGAGGAGCGCATACATGTCGGACTCCGGTGACGCGAGGGCCATGGTCACGAGCGCCGACGTGGATCCGTCGGCGATCGGGGTGCCGTCTGCGAGGAACCGCTGCGCCGCCGCGAGGTCGAACTCCGCGAGCGGGTCGTGGCTGCTGGGGCCGCCGAGGACGAGGCGCCGGACGAGCGTCGGCTGCGTCGCGCCGAACTCCCACGCGAGCCGCGACCCCAGCGAATACCCGATGACGTCGAGCCCGCTGTCGGGGTGGCCCGCGACGAGCGGGCGGGCACCCGCGTCGGTTGCGATCTGCAGGAGGTCGGCCCGGATGCGGCTGGGCGAGTAGGAGTCCACGTCCTCGGGCGCGGCGCTGAGCCCGTGCCCGGGGAGGTCGACGGCGATGACGCGGCGGCCGGCGTCGAGGAGCGCGGGTACCCAGCCGCTCTGCACCCAGTTGAGCGCGACTGAGGAGGCGAAGCCATGGATCAGCAGGACGGGCGGCAGGGCGGCGGCGTCCTCGGGTTCGAAAGTCTGGACGTTGAGCCCGGGGTCAGTGCCCTCGACCGTGTGATGCGCGGACGCTCCCGCGTGCCGCCCCGTCGCCATCGCCATCAGTCCCTCTTCCTGAGTCCAGTCCGGCCCGTTGCAGTGCCTTGAGTTAGTCGTCGAGTTCTCAGTCGTCGTCGAGGTTTGCGCTCAGCCGGACGCGCCGCTTGGGCGCCTCCTCCCGTGGCACGGTGCCGACGATCCCCGCGGTGTCGTCGGGGACCTCGAAGACGACGAGCGGGTCGCCGACCTTGATCACATCGCCCGGCGCGCCGTGGACCTTGAGGACCTTGCCGGACTGCGGCGAGGGGAGCTCGAGCGCCGACTTCGTTGTCTCGACCTCGACGAGCGGCTGGTTGCGCTCGACCTGGTCGCCCTCGGCGACGAGCCATTCGAGGACGGTGGCCTCGATGAGGCCTTCTCCGAGGTCGGGGAGGGGGAAGGGGATCTCAGCCACGCTTGTACTCCAATACTCGTTGGATGCCGAAAAGGATCCGGTCGATGTTCGGGATGTACTCGTCCTCCAGGTCACCTGAGGGATACGGTACGTCGAACCCGGTGACCCGCTCAACGGGCGCCTTGAGGGTTCCGAAGCAGCGCTCCGTGATGACCTGGGCCACCTCGGCGCCGAGGCCCGAGGTTCGCGGCGCTTCGTGGACGACGACGGCCCGGCGGGTCTTCCCGACGGAGGCCGCCAGGGCGTCGCCGTCGATGGGCTTGAGCCACCGCAGGTCCAGGACCTCGACGTCGATCCCGTCCTCGGCTGCGAGCTCGGCGACCTGGAGGCACCGCGCGACCATGGCGCCCCAGGCGACAAGGGTGAGGTGCCGTCCCGGCCGCGCGATGCGTGCACCGCTGAGCTTGGACGAGGGCGCCCCGCCCTCCGGGGTCACTTGGCCCTTCTGCCAGTAGCGCGACTTGGGCTCCATGAAGATCACGGGATCGGCCATGCGGGCCGCGGCCCTCAGCAGCGAGTAGCCCTGCTGCGGGTCCGATGGCGAGACGACCTTGAGGCCCGGGACGTGGGCGAAGAGGGCCTCGAGGCTCTCGCCGTGATGCTCGGGGGCGCGGATCCCGCCGAAGCTCGGGACCCGGAGCGTCACCGGCATCGGCAGGGTGCCGCGGCTGCGGTAGTTCATCCGGGCCAGCTGGCACACGATCTGATTCACCGCGGGGTAGGCGAAGCCGTCGAACTGGACTTCGGGGATGGGGTGGAAGCCGGCCATCGCGAGGCCGATCGACATGCCCAGGATGCCGGACTCGGCGAGCGGCGTGTCGAAGACCCGCTCTGAACCATGCTTTGCGGCGAGACCCGACGTGACGCGGAAGACGCCGCCGAGCGTCCCGACGTCCTCCCCGAGCACGAGGGCCTTGGGGTTCTCGGCGAGGATCTCGTCGAGCGCGAGGTTGAGCGCTCCCTGGAGGGAGAGTTCGAGGGGAGCCGTCGTGGCCTCCGTCGTCCCGGCGTCCGGCGTGGTCAGGGTGTCAGGCATCCTCGGACTCCTTGCGCGATTCGGTTTCTTCCTGCCAGTTGGCCTTCTGCCGCTCGAGCTCGTCCGTGGTCTCCTGGAAGACGAGGTCGAACATCTCGGCGCCGGGGCGCGGGCCTAGGGCGAGGACGCCTTCCCGGACCTGCTCGGCCTCGGCGGCGGCTGCGGCCTCGGCAGCATCGAGTGCCGCGGTGTCAGCGGCGCCCTCGGCGAGGATCCGCTCCCTGAGGCGCCCGATCGGGTCGGCCCCGGCGTCGGCCCGCTCCTCTTCGAGGGTGCGATAGCGGCCGGGATCGTCGGAGGTCGCATGGGGGCCGCGTCGGTAGGTCATCGCCTCGACCAGCACTGGGCCGTGGCCCGCGCGAGCGTGGGCCACGGCGCGGCGGGTCGCGGTGAGGACGGCTGCTGGGTCGTTGCCGTCGACCTTCAGAGCGGGGATCCCGTACCCCGCGCCTCGGGCGGAGACGCTGCCGCCGGCGACCTGCTTCTCGGTCGGCACCGAGATCGCCCAGCCGTTGTTCTGGACGAAGAACACGACCGGTGCCTTGAACACGGCGGCGAAGTTCATGGCCTCGTGCACGTCGCCCTGGCTCGAGGCGCCGTCGCCGAGGTAGGTGATGGCCACGTTGTAGCCGTCCTCGGGCAGCTCGCCGCGGGCCTCGAGGGTCTGGCCATGAGCCCAGCCGACGGCGTGGAGGACCGAGCCGGCAACGACGGCCTGGATCGGGGCGACGTGTGCGGCCGCGGGGTCCCAGAGGCCGCCGTGCCAGGTGGCCTTGTGCGTGGCCATGTACTCGACCATGTCGACACCGCACGCGCGAGCGACGCCGAGCTCCCGGTAGGTCGGGAAGACGAAGTCACGCCGCGTGTCCACCGCGAGGGCCGAGCCCACCTGTGCGGCCTCCTGCCCGAGCTCCGGTGCGTACGCCGGGATGATGCCCTGGCGCTGCCACGAGATCGCGGCCCGGTCGAGGTGCCGGACGGCAGTCATGAGCCGGTAGAGCTCCACGAGCTCGCCCGGCGTGACGGGGTCGACGACGGGAAGCTGGGGGAGCGGCTCCCTCGGCGCGTTCGCGAGCGCACCGCGCCCCGGCGCCGTCGTGCTCTGTCCTGAAGTTTGCATAGTAAGAACGTAGATTGAGGGAGCAGGCTGTGCAACGTCTCAGGCTGACAATGTACAAAGTGTTCCCCGATGCGTGCTTGTGGCCCACGTCACGCGGCAGAGTGCCTAGGCGCAGAACTGCCCCGGTTTCCGGACCATGCCGCGCGCTTCAGCGCAGGGCGATGTCCGGAACCCGGGGCAGTTCAAGGGGGCGCGCTAGGCCTTCGCCGCCGCGGACCGACGCCGCAGCGCGCTGCCGGCGGCGAGCACGACGACGAGGCCGAACGTGCTGAGCAGCTGCGGCCGTGAGTCGTCGCCAATGAGCCCGACGGCGAAGATCGCCGCGAGCAGGACCAGGCCGAGTGACGTCAGCCACGGGAATCCGGCCATGCGAAGCGGCAGCTCGACGCCGTCGCGGTCCGCGCGGCGCCGGAGGACGAGCTGGGAGACCAGCGCCGACCCCCACACCATGAGGCACGTCGATCCGACGATGTTGAGCAGCACGGGGAGGACCCGGTCGGGGAAGAGGAGCTCGAGTACGGTCGCGACGACGCCGAACGCGACGCTCGACACCACGGCGACCGCGGGCACCCGCGACGCCGTGAGTGCCGAGAGGGCCCGCGGGGCCTCGCCGCGCTCAGCGAGGGAGAACACCATGCGGGACGCGCCGTACAGGTTCGCGTTGAGGGCCGACAGGAGCGCGACGACGGCGACGAGCGTGATTGCGGTGGCGGCGCCCGGCATGCCGGCGGCGTCGAGGACGCCGGCGAAGGGGCTCTTGAGCGCGTCCGAGCCGGACGGGATGACCGCGGCGATGATGAAGATCGAGCCGAAGTAGAACACGAGGATGCGCCACACGACTGTCCGCACGGCCTTGCCCACGCTGCGCGCCGGATCGCGCGTCTCAGCTGCAGCGACCGAGACGATCTCGGTGCCGCCGAAGGCGAACGCGACGACGAAGAGTGCGGTGGCAATTCCCTCGAAGCCATGCGGTGCGAAGCCGCCGAAGTTCGTCAGGCCGGGGGAATGGGCGCCGGGGATCCAGCCGAACAGGAGCGCGACGCCGACGACGAGGAAGCCGACGATCGCGACGACCTTGAGCAGGGCGAACCAGAACTCGAACTCGCCGAAGTTCCGGACGCGGGTGAGGTTGACGGCCGTGAGCGCGGCGATGAAGGCGAGCGCCATGAGCCACACGGGAAGTGCAGGGAAGACGCTCGCGAGAAGGCCCGCCGCGCCGAGGGCCTCCGCCGCGATGACGACGACGAGCTGGAGCCACCACAGCCAGCCGACGGTGGCGCCGGCCACCGGTCCGAGCGCCCGGGCCGTGTAGACGGAGAACGCACCGCTGTTCGGGTTCGCCGCGGCCATCTCGCCGAGAGCCCACATGACGAGGATGATGAGGCTCCCGGCCACGAGGTAGGAGACGAGGACGGCCGGGCCCGCGGCTTGGATGCCTGCGCCCGAGCCGATGAAGAGACCCGCGCCGATGGCGCTGCCGAGGCCCATCATCGTCAGCTGCCGGGGCTTGAGGGCGGCCCCGAGCGTCGACGTCGTCGTCGTTTCCGCGTCTTGGGTGCCTGCTGTCGCTGCTCCGGTGCCCGATGTCGCATCGCGGGTGCCTGATGTCGCATCTGCAGTGTGCATAGGTGTCATTGACCCTCTTTGGTTCTTCGATGGCCGCGGCGGGGTGTGCCGGGCCAGGGGACGGTGACGAGGATAGCCCGAAATCCCACGGCCGTGTGGCGCCCATCACGGGGCTGAGCAGTGTGCGCGCATCGGCATCCGGAAGGGCGGCCGCCCTGAGCAGAATGCGCAATGAAGGAAAACCGCGGCATCAATCTGTACCATCTTGAGAAAGCCTGCGCGGCACCCGGCCAGTGCGGGAGTGGAGGTCACTCATGCGGGTCGACGAGCTCGACGCGAAGATCGTCCGGCTGTTCACCGAGGAGCAGCGCATGTCCGTCCTCGAAGCCTCGCGCATCCTCAAGGTCGCCCGGGCGACGGTCCAGGCGCGCCTCGACCGGATGACGGCGAACGGTGTGATCGCCCACTGGGTCCCGCAGCCCGAACCGCGCGCCTTCGGGTTCCCTGTGGTGGCGTTCTGCTTCCTCACCATCAACCAGGACCTCGGGCACGACGCCGTCTCGAGGGCACTCGCGGCGATCCCCGAGGTCATCGAAGTCCACACTGTCTCGGGCGACAGCGATCTCATGGCCCGCGTCGCGGCCCGGTCGAATTCCGATCTGCAGCGCGTCCTCGACATCATCATGGCGACCAAGGCCGTGGTCCGCTCGTCGAGCGTGATCGCGCTCAATACCCATTTCGAGGGGCGCACCCTGCCGCTCCTGGAGGCAGCGGCCCGCGGCTGACCCCCTCCGCGCCCCCACCGTTTCGGGTACGCCAACTTGGCCGCCTGACCGTTTCGGGTACGCCAACTTCACCGCCTGACCGTTTCGGGTACGCCAACTTGGCCGCCTGACCGTTTCGGGTACGCCAGCCTTCACAACGCGCCGCTTGGGGTTTCTGCTTCAGTTCAGGACTTCGAAGCAACGCTTGCGATGATTTCGGGGGCATGAGCTGAGGAGTCGCATGGCGCGTAGGGAGCTGACTGCTGAGGATCGGCTGATGATCCAGGCGGGGATTGGAAAGCGGATGTC
>NZ_SSNH01000010.1 GCF_005877005.1 Sinomonas susongensis
GACATCCGCTTTCCAATCCCCGCCTGGATCATCAGCCGATCCTCAGCAGTCAGCTCCCTACGCGCCATGCGACTCCTCAGCTCATGCCCCCGAAATCATCGCAAGCGTTGCTTCGAAGTCCTGAACTCAAGGGAGGACCGATCAGATGTTGGGGAACCCGACGGGTAGGCGACGACGGCGGCGCTCCCCTTCGCGCGGAAGGTGAGCGCCGCCGTCGTCCGGCGCGGGGGGGCGGGTCCGGAGATCAGGCCGTGACGGACTCGCCGTCGAGCTCGACCGCGTCCTCCTCCCGCATGCTGACGTTGATCTTCTGGCGGAAGCCCCGCGTCATGACGAGGAGGCACACGATCCCGATGCTGAGCCAGATCGCACCGTACGTGAGCGCATCGGCCTGGAGGTTGGCCCACAGGACCCCGGTGAGCGCCATGCCGACAACAGGCAGCACGAGGTTCCGGAGGACGTCCCGGGGCGAGCGGAACTGCTTCCGTCGGAACACGAACAGGATGACCACCGTGAGGTTGACGAACGTGAACGCGATGAGGGCGCCGAAATTGATCATCGATGAGATGAACTCGAGCGTGAACGGGATCGCGAGGAGCGAGACCGCGCCGACGAAGAGGACGGCCGAGGTGGGCGTCCGGTACTTCGGGTGGACGAACGAGAAGAAGCGTGAAACGGGACCCCTGCCGTTCCGGCCCATGACGTAGATCATCCGGGAAACCGAAGCGTGCGAGGAGAGGCTCGAGGCGACCGTCGCGGCGAACGCGGCGGAGGTGAAGAGGATCTTGAAGAACTCGCCGCCGATCTTGAGCGCCATCTCGGGCAGAGTGTCGTCGGTGTTCTGGAAGCCGTCGAGCGTGGGGAAGACCGACTGTCCGAACCAGGCGGCGACGAAGAAGATCGCGCCGCCGATCAGGAGGGCCAGGACGATCGCCTTCGGCACGGTGCTCGTGTCTTTGGCCTCCTCCGTGTACATGGTGATGGCGTCGAAGCCGATGAAGGAGAAGCAGACGACCGTTGCGCCGCTGATGACCGCCGACATGTCCACGCCGTCGTGGAAGAGAGGGGTCGTCGAGAAGACGGACGCGTCCCCGGCGCCGTGGGAGAGAGCGTTCCACGCCAGCACGACGAAGACGCCGATGAGGACCACCTCGAAGACGACGAGGATGCCATTCACCTTCGACGTCGAGTTCATGCTCCAGAGGTTCATCACCGTGATGAGGAGGACGTAGGCCACAACCCAGATCCAGGCCGGGATGCCGGGGAAGAACGACTCCATGTAGATCCGGATGAGCAGGGCGTTGACGAGGGGGAGGAGAAGGTAGTCGAGGAGGGACGCCCACCCGACGAGGAACCCGACGTTCGGGTGGATCGTCTCGGACGTGTAGGTGTAGGCGGAACCGGCGGACGGGTAGATGCGGGTCATGCGGCCATAGCTCACGGCCGTGAAAATCATGGCGACCAGGGCGACGAGGTACGCGAGGGGGACGACGCCGTTGGTCTCGCCGGAGACGATGCCGAACGTGTCGAAGACCGTGGTCGGGGTCATGTACCCGAGACCGAGGCCGACGATAGCCCATAGGCCGAGAGACCGCTTGAGCGCAGTTGAGTTCTTCAGGGTCGTCGAATTCAACGAGGGGGAGTTCTGAGACATCAGAGGCCATTCTCTTTCGTGCGATCCGAGGCGACAATGCCTGCGGATGGGCGGTGGCCCGAGGACGGCCGGGGTCCGGCCTCGGGCCCAGGGAGTATCACTCCTCGGGTGCGAGTGTTTGAACTTCTGCCAGTGCTTGAACTTCCGCGGGTGGTGGGCTCGAACGGTCAGGCCGGGGTGTGGCCGCCGTCACGAGGCTGCTGCTGGGTGATGCAGTGGATCCCCCCGCCGCGGGCGAAGAGGGGGCGGGCGTCGACGGCGCAGACCTGCCGCCCGGGGTAGGCATCGGCGAGGAGGCGCAGCGCCTTCTCGTCGTGGGGGTCGGCGAACGAGCAGGCCACGACGCCACCGTTGACTGCGACGTGGTTGATGTAGCTCCAGTCCACCCAGTCCTCGCCGTCGTGCAGCTGCTGGGGGGCGGGTATCTCGGTGATCCGCCAGGGCTTGCCGTCCGCGGTCCGCGAGGAGTGGAGGACCTCGAGCAGCTCTTGGCTCACTTCGTGGTCCGGGTGCTCGGGGTTCGCCTGGACATGCACGAGCAGCGTCCCCGGCGACGGGATCGCCGCCACGAGGTCGACGTGCCCGCGCGTGCCGAACTCCTTCGAGTCGCGGGTCAGCCCGCGGGGGAGCCAGACGGCGTGGCGGGCGCCGATCGTGCGCTCGAACTCCGCTTCGACGTCGGCCCTCGTGAGGTTCGGGTTGCGGAAGGGGTCGAGCTGGACGGACTCGGTGAGGAGCACGGTGCCCCGCCCGTCGGTCTGGAACCCGCCGCCCTCATTGACGAGGGGGCTGGCCAGGACCTCCGCTCCGGCGGCGCGGGCGACCGCCGGGCCAACGGCCGAGTCGTGCTCCCACGAGGCCCAGCTCTGCTGCCCCCAGCCGTTGAAGACCCAGTCGACGGCGCCCAGCCGGCCGGCGTCGTCCGTCACGAAGCTCGGCCCGATGTCGCGCATCCACGCGTCGTCGAGGGGCGCCTCGACGAGGCTGATCCGAGCGTCGAGGTATCCCGCGGCGATCGCGCGGTCCTCGGGACGGACGACCATGGTCACCGGCTCGTAGCGGAGCGCGGCGTGGGCGACGGCGGCCCACGTCGCGCGGGCCTCGTGGGCGTCGGCATCTGTCTCGCCGAGCGTGTATCCACCTGAGGGCCAGGCCATCCAGAGCCGCTCCTGTGGCTCGGTCTCGGCGGGCATTCGCCAGGTCATGGCCGGGCGTCTTCGAGTTCGGGCGCGGCGCCGAACGGCGCGGACGGGTCGAGTGGTGCCGTCAGGGCGCCGTAGGTCTCGGGCCGGCGGGTGGTGAGGAATGGGAAGAGGGTGAGCCAGTCGCGGCGCTGGTCGAGGTCGAGATCGGCGACGACGACGGCGGAGCCTTCGCGCGGAGCACGGGCGAGGATGCGGCCGTACGGGTCGGAGATGAAGGACGACCCGTAGAACGTGACGAGGCCTTCGCTGCCCCAGCGGTTCGGAACGACCATGAACAGCCCGTTCGCGATGCCGTTGCCCACAATCACCTGGCGCCAGAGCGGCTCGGTGTCGAAGTCGGGGTGGCCAGGCTCGGACCCGATAGCCGTCGGGTAGGCGAGGATCTCGGCACCGTTGAGGGAGTAGACGCGCGCGAGTTCGGGGAACCACTCGTCCCAGCACGTCGGGAGCCCCAGGCGTGCGCCGCCGAGCTCTGCAGGCGTGTGGATGGGGTAGCCCTCGTTGGCGGCCTGCGGCTGACCGGGCTGTGGGCCCTGGCGGAAGAACTTGTCCTCGTAGTAACCCTCGGTCACTGGGATGTGGAGCTTGTCCGTCGCGGCCAGCAGCGAGCCGTCCGGGCCGACCAGGATTGCGGTGTTGAAGCCGCGTTCGTCGCCCTCGTCGCCCTTGCGGTAGAGGCTCGCGTGGACGGCGATCCCGTGCTCCTGAGCGGCGCGGCGGGCGAACGCGAGGGTGCGGCCGGTCTCGAGGTCTTCCGCAATGCTGCTCGGCGTGTAGTCGGGGAGGGTGTCGGCGGGGTAGCGCGAAAGCGTGAGCTCGGGCAGGAAGACGACCTTCGCGCCCCGTGCCGCGGCGCGGCGGATGCCCTCCTCGAGCTCGCCCTCCGTGGTGGCGGGGTCTTCGTGCCAGCGGTGCTGGACGAGCGCGACGCGCAGCGGTTCCCTGCGCTGGCTGCGACTGTCGGCCTCTTCGCTCGTGCGGGCCCACGACACCGGGGGCTGCAGGGCAAGGATCTCTTGCATGGGGTCCTTCTTGTGGTGAGGGTCTGGAGGAGTCATTAAATGAATGACGTTCGTTTATTAGAACAGTGACCCAGCCCACGGTCAAGGGGGTGACCCGGAGGGCTTGCTGCGGCGCCTTCCCGACATCCCCGGATGCGCCAAGGGCCGCGGAGAAGTCAGCGGCGCGTCGCGAGTGTCGCCGCCAGGGTTCCCCGGAGCCCGGCGACAAGGGCATTGAGTCCGAGCGCGAACGCATCGTCCGCGGCAGTTCGTCCCCGTCCGCGGCGCGCTCCGACTGCCTCCGCGAAGGTGGGCGCAAGGTCCCGCCGCTCCCCGACGTCGAAGATCCATTCCGGGGCCGAGACGTCCATCGCCGAGCCGAGGATGAACGACTCGACGGCGACGATGGTGTCGATGACGAGGTCCTCGGGCCAGCCCCCGGCCCGCAGTCCCTCTGCCACCCGCTCGTACATCTCGAGTGTGTGCGGCGCGCCGGTGATGGGCAGGACGGCGATCACCGGGATGAGCGGGGAGTGCTGCGCGAAGGCCTCGCGGTAGGAATAGGCCCACCTCATGAGGGCGACGTCCCATGGGTCGCGGCCGAAGGCCGACGTGTCGATGGTGTCGTTGACGTCGTCCTGAACCCAGTTGAGCACCTCGTCCTTCGAGGCGACGTGGTTGTACAGGGCCGACGGCGCGGTCTTGAGTTCGCGGGCGAGGGCAGCCATGGTGAGCCCCTCGTAGCCGGTCCTTCCGATGATGGCGAGGGCCGCCGTCGTGATCTTCTGACGCGAGAGCACGGGCTGCGACGGCCTTCCGCGTCGGCGCGGGGCTGAAGCGCCCGGGGTCTCGGGCGTGGCAGGCGGGGCGGACTCCATGCTCGGGAGTCTAGGGGACCGGCGCCTCGGCACCGGGGTTGCAAAGGAGAGTAAATGAACTATATTCATTTAGAGACGTGAACCACATCTGGGTACTGACGCCCATCACGGAAGGAAACACCATGGCGGGTGAGAAGCGAGAGCTCCAGGCCGACGTCGTCGTCGTCGGAGCGGGACCGGCTGGCCTCATGGCCGCGCGCACGCTGACCAAGGCGGGCGAGCGCGTCGTCGTCCTCGAGGCGCGCGACCGCGTCGGAGGGCGGACGTGGAGCAACACGGTCGACGGCGCGTGGCTCGAGATCGGCGGCCAATGGATCAGCCCCGATCAGACCGAGCTGCTGGGCCTCGTCGAGGAGCTGGGCAAGGAGACCTACCAGCGGTATCGGGAGGGACGCAGCGTGTTCGTCGCCGACGACGGCACACGCACCGTCTACGAAGGTTCCGACTTCCCCGTCTCGCCGGTGACGCTCGCCGAGGTCGAGCGGCTCACCGCCATCCTCGACGGGCTCGCCGCCGAGCTCGGCCCCGAAGAACCCTGGGCCCACCCGAAGGCACGGGAGCTCGACACCATCTCCTTCCACCACTGGCTCCGCGCCCACTCCGCCGACGAGGACGCGTGCGAGCTCATCGGGATGTTCATCGCCGGAGCCATGCTGACCAAGCCGGCGCACGCCTTCTCGGCACTGCAGGCGGTCCTCATGGCCGCGTCGGCGGGCTCCTTCAGCAACCTCCTCGACGAGGACTTCATCCTCGACCGCCGGGTCGTCGGCGGCATGCAGTCCGTGAGCCAGACGATGGCTGCGGAACTGGGCGACGCCGTCGTCCTCAACGCGCCCGTGCGCGCCCTCGCCTGGGGCGGGGACGGCGTCCGCGCCGAGGCCGACGGCGCGACTGTGACTGCGCGCCGCGCGATCCTGGCCGTCCCGCCCCCGCTCTACAGCCGCATCTCGTACGAGCCGCCGCTCCCGCGCCGCCAGCACCAGCTGCACCAGCACCTCTCGATGGGCCTCGTGATCAAGGTCCACGCGGTCTACAGACGCCCCTTCTGGCGCGAGGAAGGCCTTTCGGGTACGGGCTTCGGCGTGGGCCAGATCGTGCAGGAGGTCTACGACAACACGAACTACGGCGACGAGCGCGGCACCCTCGTCGGCTTCGTCTCGGACGAGCACGCCGACGCCATGTTCAAGCTCAGCGCCGAAGAGCGCAAGGCTGCGATCCTCGGCTCGATCGCGAACTACCTCGGCCCCAAGGCCCTCGACGCGGAGGTCTACTACGAGTCGGACTGGGGCTCCGAGGAGTGGACCCGCGGCGCGTACGCCGCGAGCTTCGACCTCGGCGGCCTCTCCCGCTACGGGGCGGACCAGCGGACTCCCGTCGGGCCGATCCACTTCGCGTGCTCCGACATCGCCTCGGAGGGGTATCAGCACGTCGACGGCGCGCTCCGGATGGGCCGCCGCGCAGCCGAGGAGATCCTCGCCGCCCGCGTGTGAGCCGGATCAGCCCCGTGTGGCCCCCACGAGGTGCCACACGGGGCCGTGCCAGCGATAGGCCGGCTCGAGTCCGCGGCTGCGCAGGACCTCGACCATCGCCTTCGGCGGGTGGATGTATCCCCGGAATGAACGCCCCGAGGCGTTGAGCATCGCGTTCATTCCCCGGATGAACACGCGCGAGAGCGGGTTCGCGGGCGGATAGCTGAAGACGAGGGCGCGCCGAGCATGGTCCGCGGCGGCCCCGAGCAGGGCCGCGTAGTCCGGGTAGCAGCACACCACGCGGTGGAGGACGACGACGTCGGCTGGCTCGACGTCGTCCGGCGCGGCGGCGAGGTCGACTCCGAGGCGGCGGTCGATGCGGCTCTCCAGTCCCGCGGCCTCCGCGAGCCGCGTCGCGTCCTTCTCATAGCCGGCCGAGAGTTCGAGGTTCACGGCTCGCGCGGCCCCGCGCTTGAGCAGCTCCAGCTGGATCTCGCCCACTCCGCCGCCGATCTCGAGCACCGATGCGCCCTCGATGCCAGTCGCGGCGAGGAACTCGACGATCCTCAGCTCGGGATGGCGCAGGCCCTTGCGCCCGTATCGCCGCGCCAGCGCGCCGGAGAAGCGTGAGTCGAAGATCGCGTCATACGGTCCCGGCTCCGTGGGGCCGCAGCAGGGTTCCATAGCTCGAGTATCCCGCTTCCATTGACGCGACGCGCGCCGAGCCGGAAGGCTGAGCCGGTGGATGCTGATGTGATCGTGGTCGGCGCTGGGCTCGCAGGGCTGGTTGCCGCCGTCGAGGCCGCCGACGCCGGGCGGCGCGTAATCGTCGTCGAACAGGAACCGGAACAGTCGCTGGGCGGCCAGGCCTTCTGGTCGCTCGGCGGCCTCTTCCTCGTCGATTCTCCCGAGCAGCGCCGCATGGGCGTCCGGGACTCGCGCGCGCTCGCGGCGCAGGACTGGTTCGGGAGCGCCCAGTTCGACCGGTCAGAGGACTATTGGCCCCGACGCTGGGCCGAGGCGTATCTCGACTTCGCCGCGGGGGAGAAGCGCGCGTGGCTGCACGGGCTCGGAGTCCGCTTCTTCCCCGTGGTCGGCTGGGCCGAGCGCGGCGACGGCCGTGCCGACGGGCACGGGAACTCCGTCCCGCGATTCCATCTCACGTGGGGCACCGGCCCAGGCGTCCTCGAACCCTTCGTGCGGCGTGTCCGGGCGCATTCCTTCGCTGGCCGCGTCCGGCTCCTATTCCGGCATCGGGTGGTCGGACTGCTGACCGAGGCGGGAGCGGTCGTGGGGGTCCGCTGCGAGGTGCTCGAGCCCTCGTCGGCGCCGCGCGGCACGGCAAGCTCGCGGGCGGTCGAGGGCGACGTCGAACTCCGGGCCTCCGCCGTCGTCGTCGCCTCGGGAGGGATCGGCGGGAACCACGACCTCGTCCGCCGGATGTGGCCAGCGCGGCTGGGCACGCCGCCGTCGTCCATGATCGCGGGAGTTCCCGCCTATGTCGATGGCCGCATGCTCGGGGTGGCCGAGGAGGCCGGGGGGCGTCTCATCAACGGGGACCGCATGTGGCACTACGTCGAGGGGCTGCGGAACTGGGACCCGGTATGGGAGAACCACGGGATCCGGATCCTCCCGGGTCCGTCCTCGGTATGGCTCGACGCGACGGGACGACGGCTCCCCCCGCCGCTCTTCCCGGGCTTCGACACGCTCGGAACACTTCGGCACCTGAGGGGTACGGGATACGACTACTCGTGGTTCGTGCTGACCCAGAAGATCATCGAGAAGGAATTCGCCCTCTCCGGATCCGAGCAGAATCCTGACCTCACCGGGAAGGACCTGCGGCTGCTCCTCGGGCGTGTCCGCGGCGGTGCGCCGGGGCCCATTGCCGCGTTCATGAAGCACGGGGCGGATTTCGTCGTCGCGTCGTCGCTCGGCGAACTTGTGGAGGGCATGAACCGCATCGGGGAGCCAGGGCTGATTTCCGAGGGCGCGCTCCGGGACGTCCTCGAGGCGCGCGACCGCGAGATCGACAATCCATTCGGGAAGGACGCGCAGGTCATGTTCCTGCGCGGGCACCGGAGGTACCGCGGTGACCGGCTCATCCGTGTCGCGGCGCCGCACCGGATCCTCGATCCCGCCGCCGGCCCCCTCATCGCGGTTCGCCTGAATATCCTCACGCGCAAGACGCTCGGCGGCCTCGAGACGGACCTCTCGGGCCAGTGCATGTCGGTTTCGGGCCAGCGGGTGCCAGGGCTCTTCGCGGCCGGCGAGGCCGCCGGATTCGGGGGCGGCGGGATGATGGGCTACAACGCCCTCGAGGGAACGTTCCTCGGTGGATGCCTCTTCTCCGGCCGCGTCGCCGGACGGGCCGCGGCGGGTTAGGTCGGGGCGGGTTAGGTCGGGCTGTTCAGACCCGGCTGTTCTGACCAGGCCGTTCTGACCGGGCTGTTCTGGCCCGGCTCTTCTGACCCGGCTGTTCAGATCAGGCCGTTCTGACCGGGCTGTTCTGACCCGGCTGTTCTGACCAGGCTGTTCTGACCGGGCCGGGCGGCGCTCCCGCCCACTTGTTCGGCGTCGTTGCCGTGAGTCGCGGAGACACGCCGGCGCCCGGCGCTGTCGGGAGGAACAACTGGGCTGGAAGGCCGGCCTGCGAGAGTAACCGGCATGGCAGAGGCCCCGGATCCATCGGATCCGGGGCCTCATGTGGTTGCGGGGGCAGGATTTGAACCTACGACCTCTGGGTTATGAGCCCAGCGAGCTACCGAACTGCTCCACCCCGCGGCGCTTGATCTACTTTACACGCCCGAGACGGTCGGCACCAATCCGCGCGGGCCGAGTGGAGCAGATCACTCAAGGGCAGGAACTGCAGGCCAGGTCAGCCGAGGTGGTCCACGAGCTCGCTGGCGATCCCGTTGTAGGAGGCCGGCGTCAGCGCAAGAAGCCGGGCCTCAGCGTCGGAGGAGAGGCCGAGGCTCGAGACGAACTCCTTCATGCGTGCGCCGTCGACACGATGGCCACGCGTGAGGTCCTTGAGCCGCTCGTAGGGGTTGTCCATGCCGGGGACGCCCGCGATGGCCTCGGCCCGCATCACCATCTGGATCGCCTCGGCGAGGACCTCCCAGTTCTGGTCGAGATCGGAGGCGAGGACGTTCTCGGCGACGTCGAGGCCGCCCAGGCCCCTCGCCACGTTGCTGATGGCGAGCAGCGAGTGGCCGAACGCGACGCCGATGTTCCGCTGGCTCGAGGAGTCAGTGAGGTCGCGCTGCCAGCGGCTGGTCACGAGCGTCGAACCCAGGGTGTCGAGGAGGGCCGACGAGATCTCGAGGTTCGCCTCCGCATTCTCGAACCGGATGGGGTTGACCTTGTGCGGCATGGTCGACGAGCCAGTGGCACCAGCGACGGGAATCTGCGCGAAATAGCCGATCGAGATGTAGCTCCAGACATCCGTGCACACGTTGTGGAGGATCCGGTTGAAGCGTGCCATGTCCGCGTAGAGCTCGGCTTGCCAGTCGTGGCTCTCGATCTGCGTGGTCAGGGGATTCCAGGTAAGTCCGAGTCCCTCCACGAACGACTTCGACACCTGCTGCCAGTCCGCAAGCGGCACCGAGGCGACGTGGGCCGCGAAGTCGCCGGTGGCGCCGTTGAGCTTCCCCAGGAACTCGGTCCGTGCGATGCGGTCGAGCTGACGGCCGAGCCGGTGCGCCATGACGGCGAGCTCCTTGCCGAGCGTCGTCGGAGTGGCGGGCTGGCCGTGAGTACGCGAGAGCATCGGCACATCCCGGTTCTCGCGTGCCATGGTGCTGATCTGCTCGACCAGGTTCCGCGCGGCCGGGAGCCACACGTCCTCCACAGCGCCCTTGATGCCGAGGGCGTAGGAGAGGTTGTTGATGTCCTCCGACGTGCAGCCGAAGTGGACGAGGGCGGTGAGGTCGGCGAGCCCGAGTGCGTCGAGCCGGCGACCGATGTAGTACTCGACGGCCTTGACGTCGTGGACCGTGACGGCTTCGATCTCGGCGAGTTCCCTGACCGAGTCGGCATCGAACTCCGTCACGATCTTCCGGAGCCCTTCTTCCTGCTCCGCCGAGAGCGGCTGGGTGCCGGGCAGCACTGAGTTGCGGGTGAGGTGAATGAACCACTCGACCTCCACGGCGACGCGGTCGCGGTTGAGGGCAGCCTCCGAGAGGTAGTCGACGAGCGGAGCCACCGCCGGGCGGTACCGACCGTCGAGGGGGCCGAGCGCGATCTGCTCGGACGCGTTCGCGAGGGACAGCCTGCCGGAAGGAATACGTGCGGGGGTCTCAGCCATGGCCTCCATTCTTCCAGATCGGCTCAGCCGCTTGGCCCCGGTTTTCCACATACGACGACGGTGGGCAGCGGAGCGCTGTCCTGCCCGCCTAACGTCGGGTGAGGGTCGTGCCGGGGGCGCGCGGACCGAGGAGGGGGAGCCAGATGCAGTGCCGGCACGATGAGGCGCTTCTCAGGGCAGGTCGGGAGAGCCTTGCCCGAGCAGAAGCCGAGGTGGGAGAGGCCGAGGCGGCGCACCGTTGCGCGGGAGACCTCGAGTGGGGCGGGCCCGCTGCGGACTCTTTCAGGGCCAGGACCGCATTCATCGCGGCTGAGCTCGCCGCCGTCACTGCAGGGATCGCTGCATTGGCCTGTGTCCTCGCCTCTGTGCAGGACGAGCTGCAGGAATGCCTAGCCGCCCAGTCCTCCGTGGCGACAACGCCGGATGGGCTGCCGGCGGCCGGGCCGCTTCTTCCGATCACGTCCCATCAGGGTCCTCTCCTCCCGGTCGGGTGTTCGGGGCCGATCCTTGCGGGGGTGAGGCAGCCACAGATGCTCCCGTACCAGTCCGGTGCTGCGGTTCCTGCCACCCTGGCGGGGCAGGAGCCCTGCCGGTGAGGGCGAGGGCTGTCGGGACCGGAAGCGATGGCTTCGTCGTGGCGGGAGGCCCGCGGTTCGTCGTGGCGCTCGAGTCCCTCGAGGCCTCGACTGTCGCGCTCAGAGAGGCGTCAGCCGTGCTCGAACGGGCCGGGGGAGCCCTTTACTCGGTTCGGCAGACTGTGCTTGGCGCATCGTGCCGTTCCTCGCTTGCGGCTCCCCAGTTCGACGACGAGGCGAGGCGGGTCGAGGTACGCGCAAGACGAGCACGCGACGAATCTGCGGCCTGCGCTTCCGCAGTTGCGAGAGCCGCGGAAGCCTACAGGGGAGAGGAGACGGCGCGTACTCGGGCCATGGACGGTCTTCAGAACTTCCTGCTCCGGACGGACGCGATCGGCGGCCTCCTCGGTCCCTTGGGCCTCAGCAGCGTAAGTGCTGCGGGCACGCGGGTAGCGCCAGGAAGCACCCTCGCAACCCTTCTCCGGACTCTCCAGCGGGACCGGCTGGCTGGTTCTCCCGACGATCCTGTCTTGGTCTCACGATCGCCTCTAGCCCCGGGGACCGGCGACCCGAGCCGCTTCTCGTATGCGCTCTCGAGTCTGCGGCAGGCGCAGGGGCAGGAGCCGCTCGAGGACGGCAGCTTCGTACGGCCGTCGTCGGTCATGGTGGAGAGGGTTCCGCGGCCTGACGGGTCTGTGGCCGTCACCGTGACCGTGCCGGGGACGCAGACTTGGGCGATGGACGCGGAAGACGGGAACGTCTTTGACACTGAAGGGATCCTCGACGGCATGGCGTACCGCGACAGCCAGGTGCGCAGTCTCATCGAGGAGGCCCTCCGAGACCAGGACCTCGGTGCCGACGACGTTGTGCTCTTCAACAGCTACAGCCAAGGCGGAATCCACGTGCTGGGTCTGCTTGAGGACCGTGAGTTCCTCGAGCGCTACCGGGTCGCTGCCGTCACCACCGTTGGAAGCCCCGCGTCTGCTTTCGCAGCTCCTGAGGGCATTCCTGTCCTGAGCCTGACGAACGCAGACGACATCGTGCCGACCGCGGGCGGGAGATTGGCGGATCTGAGCGGATCCATTGTGAACGTCCGGTCACCGAGCCGGGCCGGTTCCGCGGCAATACTCGGCTTTCCCCAAGACGTCATCGCCCAGGCTCACGACTTGGGCAACTACGCACGTGATGCCGAACGGCTGGACGAGTCAGGCAACGCGGCTGTCCTTGCCCACCGGACGGCAGTCGGGACTGCGCTCGGGGTGGGGCTCGGGGCAGGTGTTGCCGCCGCAGCGGCCGCAGGAAGCGCGTCCCAGACGGGGGCCCCGCAGCGCCAGCGCTTCGCGTACACGGCGACGGATCCCAAGACGAAGGGCTGATCGTACTCCCGGTTTCCCCGGGGCCTAGCGCTTGCGGTTGGCTCCGAGGATCCAGCCCATGACGGCCGAGACGACGGAGATGATGATGGCGCCGAGGATGGCTGTCCAGAAGAAGGAGTCGATGGTCAAGTGGACAGGCGTGTAGCCGCTGAGCCAGGCGGTGAGGGCGAGCATCGCGGCGTTGATGACGAGCGCGAAGAGACCGAGGGTCAGGCACGTGACGGGGAGGGAGAGGACTTCGATGATCGGGCGCACGAGCGCGTTGACGAGCCCGAAGATGAGGCCGATGAAGAGGTACGCGAGCACGATGCCCACGAGATTGCTGTGCCCTCCCGCGCCGGAATTCGCGGCGACGTCAGTGACCGCGGTCGAGTTGATCTTGATGCCCGGCAGGATCCAGCTGGCCACCCAGAGTGCGATGGCGTTGACAACGACGCGGATCAGGAATCGCAGCATGCGCCCATCGTTCCACACGCCGTCCTCTACGTCTCGGGACCCAGTTACGCTTGAAACCATGACTTCTGCACTCAACAGTCACGACAGCGCCGAAGCAGCCGCCGTCGTCGCCGGCACGGAGGGCAAGACCCCACGCTCCCTGGTCGTCGGCCCGCGTTCCGTCATCAACCGTCTCCCGAAGTACGCGGCAGGAAAGCCTCCCGCCGCCGTCCAAGGGCTCGAAAGCTTCAAGCTGTCCTCCAATGAGAATCCGCTTCCGCCCCTCCCGGCGGTTCTGGACGCGATAGCCGCCGAGACCGCCGTCAACCGCTACCCGGATCCCGTTGCAAGCTCGCTCCGTGCCCGCCTCGCCGACTTCCTGGGCGTTCCGGCCGAGGACATCGTGACCGGAGGTGGAAGCCTCGGAGCCCTCAACCAGCTGCTCGCGGCGTTCGCAGGCCAGCAGGACGACGGGGTCCAGGACGAGGTCGTGTATGCATGGCGGTCCTTCGAGGCCTACCCGATCTCGGTTGGGCTCGCGGGCGCCAAGAGCGTTCAGGCCCCGGTGACCGAGGACGGACGGCACGATCTTGAGGCGATGGCGGCGGCGGTCACCGATCGGACCCGCGTCGTGCTGCTCTGCACCCCTAACAATCCCACCGGACCCGTCCTCGGGACCGCGGAGACCGAACGGTTCATTGAGTCGCTCCCCTCCGATGTCGTGGTCGTCATCGACGAGGCGTACCAGGAGTTCGTGCGCGACGCCGAGGCCGTCGACGGCCTCGCGCTGTACACGAGATACCCGAACGTCGTGGTGCTGCGGACGTTCTCGAAGGCCCACGGCCTAGCCGGGCTTCGGGTCGGCTATTCGATTTCGCGCCCCGAGATCACCGAACACCTGCGCGTCGCAGCGGTTCCGTTCGCGGTCTCGTCGGTGGCCGAGCGGGCAGCGATCGCGTCGCTCGACCACTATGCCGAGGTTGTAGAAAGAGTACAAAGCCTCGTGGACGAACGGGATCGAGTGATGAAGGGGCTTCGCGACCTCGGGTGGTCTGTCCCGGATGCACAGGGGAACTTTGTGTGGCTGAATCTGGGAGAGGCAACGCCCGAATTTGCGGCGCAGGCCGCAGCCCGAGCTCTCTCGGTGAGGGCGTTCGGAACCGAGGGAGTGAGAGTCAGCATCGGCGAGGAAGAGGCCAACTCCCGCTTCCTCGAGCTCTGTAGGAGTTTCACAAAGGCCCCTATCGGTTCCTAGCGGTTAAGCTGAGCAGGCGGCCCAGTCGCACTCTGTAGAGTGGCAGCTGGGCCGAAGGCATATATTCCAAATGCAGTACGTATTCCCTTGGCAGAATATGTAATCCGGCACGCACCGTCCGGCGGAGAGACGATTACGGCAGGAGGCGGCGGAATGGCAGGAGAACTGCCCACCACCGAGTTCGACGACATCCCTGAGGAATTGCTCGACGAGCTCGAGGCCCTCGCCCAGGAACGAACCGAGGGCCATGTGAACATGGTCCAGCTCCTCGACGAGGAAGGCCGGTTCCACCATCGCTCCCATTTCGCTGAGCGCGCGTCCGCGTGGAACGGCGACGAACTGCGCGGGCTGTACCGGGACATGGCGATGATCCGTCGCTTCGACGCCGAGGCGACAGCGCTCCAGCGACAGGGCCAGCTTTCGCTGTGGGTTCCGGTCCGCGGGCAGGAGGCAGCCCAGATCGGTTCGGGGCGGGCGACGCTTCCGCAGGACTACATCTTCCCCACCTACCGCGAGCATGGCGTTGCGCTGACGCGGGGCGTGGAGCTGGGCGAGCTCCTCAGGCAGTTCCGGGGCGTCTCGAATGGTGGCTGGGATCCCACTGAGACCAATTTCCACCTCTACACTCTGGTCCTTGCGGCGCAGGTGCCGCACGCCGTCGGCTACGCGATGGCGCTCCAGCGGGACGCGTCCCGCGCCGCCGGTGCGGGACGGCCGCTGCCCGAGTCGGCCGCCGTCGTCGCCTACTTCGGCGATGGTGCGAGCTCGGAAGGCGACATCCACGAGAGCATGGTCTTCGCCGCGAGCTTCAAGGCGCCAGTCGTGTTCTTCTGCCAGAACAACCAGTGGGCCATCTCGGTGCCCACCCAGGTGCAGTCGCGCATTCCGCTGCACAATCGCGCCAAGGGCTACGGCTTCCCCGGCCTTCGGGTGGACGGCAACGACGTGCTCGCCGTCCGGGCCGTGACCGAATGGGCCCTGGAGCGCGCACGGAGCGGCAAGGGGCCGGTCCTCATCGAGGCCTACACCTACCGTCAGGGCGCCCACACGACGGCCGACGATCCGACGAAGTACCGGCTCACCGCCGAAGAGGAATCGTGGCTCGCGAAGGACCCAGTCACGCGCTTCGAGAAGTTCCTCCGTGCCGAGGGCCACGCAGACGACGCGTTCTTCGCCGAGGTCGCGGCTGAAGGGGATGCCCTGGCCGCCAAGTCGCGGAAGGACGTCCTCGCGTTCGAGCCACCAAGCCTTGCTGAAGAGATGCAGAACGTCTACTCCGAGCGGCACCCGCTCGTAGATGAAGAGCTCGCATGGCACCTCCAGTACGAGGCAGGCTTCGCCGACGCCGACGCGAATGCAGTGGAAGGCGGTCACTGATGCCCACGATGACTCTGGCGAAGGCCATCAACGCCGGCCTTAGGGATGCGCTCGCGGCGGACGAGATGGTGATGCTCATGGGCGAGGACATCGGCGCCCTGGGCGGCGTCTACCGGGTGACCGAGGGTCTCAAGGCCGAGTTCGGCGAGGATAGGGTCGTCGACAGCCCGCTGGCCGAATCCGGGATCGTCGGGACGAGCATCGGCCTGTCGCTGCGCGGGTACCGTCCGGTCGGCGAGATCCAGTTCGATGGGTTCGTCTACCCGGCCTTCAATCAGATCACCACCCAGCTCGCGAAGCTCCACGCGCGCAGCCGGGGCCAGCTCACCGTTCCGGTGACGATCCGGATTCCCTACGGCGGGGGCATCGGTTCGGTCGAGCACCACTCGGAATCGCCAGAGGCCCTCTTCGCCCACACCGCGGGGCTCCGGATCCTGACGCCCTCCAACCCGCACGACGCCTACTGGATGACGCGCCACGCGATCGAGTGCGAAGACCCGGTCATCGTCCTCGAGCCGAAGCGCCGGTACTGGCTCAAGGGCGAGGTGGACACGGAGGATCCCGGAACCTCGGCGGACCCGTTCCGGGCGCACGTTGTCCGTCAGGGAGCCGACGCGACCATCGTGGCCTACGGCCCCCTCGTTCCGGTGGCGCTCGCCGCGGCGGAGGCGGCAGTCGAGGACGGCCGCAGCATCGAGGTCGTCGACCTCCGGTCCCTCTCGCCCATCGACTTCGACACCGTGACGGCGTCGGTGCAGAAGACGGGCCGGCTCGTGGTCGCCCACGAGGCACCGACCTTCGGCGGGCTGGGCGGCGAGATCGCGGCCCGGGTGTCCGAACGCGCATTCCTCTCCCTCGAGGCGCCGGTGATCCGAGTCGGCGGCTTCCACATGCCGTACCCCGTATCGAAGGTCGAGGGCCAGTATCTGCCGGACATCGACCGAATCCTCGAGGCCCTCGACCGGGCGTTCGCGTACTAGGAGCCCCATGAGCAAGCAGATCTTCAACCTCCCCGATGTGGGCGAGGGGCTGACCGAGGCCGATATCGTCGCCTGGAAGGTCAAGCCCGGCGACACCGTCGCGATCAACGACGTCCTGTGCGAGATCGAAACTGCGAAGAGCCTCGTCGAGCTTCCGAGCCCCTTCGAGGGCACCGTTCTCGAACTCCTGGCCCCGGAACACGAAACCATCGAAGTGGGCTCGCCGATCATCGCGATCGGTGCGGCCACGGACGCCGCTCCTGCCGCACCCGGCCCGGCGCCTGTCTCGCCGTCTGCCTCCCCGGAAGCGAACGACGGCGGGAGGGCCCCGAGCGCGCCCGCCGTCCCGTCGTCGGCCCCCTCCGTCGCGCTCCCATCGGTGCAGCCGCCCGCGGGAGCGGATGGCGCCAATGCACCCGTCCCTCAGATGCACGAACCGGGAGTCGAGAGCGGACCCCTCGTTGGCTCGGGGCCGAAGGCGGACGCGGTGAAGCGTCGTCCCCGCAGGCAGCAGATCACGGCTCCTGGCTCGAGTCTCGGCGACTCCGCCGCTCAGCAGAGCGAGGCGCAGCCTGCTGTCCCCTCGGGAACGGCGATGGGGATCAACGGAGGCGCTCCGCAGGCCGCCGCAACCCCGGAGGCGGACAACGCCGTCGCCCGTCTGCTGACGAGGGTCCTCGCCAAGCCCCCCGTCCGGCGGATAGCGAAGGAACTCGGCATCAATCTCGCGGACGTTCCCGCGACAGGCGCACGCGGCGAGGTGACTCGCGCGGACTTGGAGTCGTACCAGGTGCAGCGCGAACGCGAGATCGCTGCGGCACCGAAGTTCTGGGAACCCGCGAAGAAGCCGTCGGACCAGCGGATCGAGGTTGTCCCGGTCCGCGGCGTACGGAAGGCTACGGCGAAGGCCATGGTCGATTCGGCCTTCACGGCACCCCATGTGAGCATCTTCGTCGATGTCGATGCGTCGCGGACCATGGAATTCGTCCAGCGGCTCAAGAAGTCGCGCGAGTTCGAGAACATCAAGGTTTCCCCCCTGCTCATCCTCGCGAAGGCGGTCATCTGGGCTGCGGCCCGGAATCCGAGCGTGAACTCGGAGTGGGTGAGCACTCCGAAGGGCGACGAGATCCACGTCAAGCACTTCATGAATCTCGGGATCGCCGCGGCGACTCCGCGTGGCCTCCTCGTGCCGAACATCAAGAACGCCCAGGATCTTTCGCTCAAGGACCTCGCGGTTGCGCTCAACGATCTCGCGACGACCGCGCGTGCCGGAAAGACGAAGGCTGCCGACATGCAGGGCGGCACACTGACCGTCACCAACATCGGTGCCCTCGGCATTGATATCGGCACCCCGATCATCAACCCCGGCGAGGTGGCGATCGTCGCCTTCGGCACGATCAAGCAGAAGCCATGGGTGGTCTCCGGTGAGGTGATTCCGCGCTGGATCACGACCCTCGGCGGCTCGTTCGATCACCGCGTCGTCGACGGCGACCTCTCGGCACGCTTCATGGCCGACGTCGCGGCCATCATGGAGGAGCCTGCGCTCCTGCTCGACTGACCAGCCGACCGCACCGACCGGACGCCAGCCCGAGATAGCGTACTGCGCCTTGTATCGCCCAAGGCGCAGGTGCACAATGGCGCCAACAGCCGGGGCAGTCCTGGCACGGATACGCGCCACCCCGGGGTGGGAGGTCGGTCCACGTGAGTTCATCCATGGACGCTGGTTCCGTCAGTGCCCCCACGGGCCAGCAGGTCGTCGCACGGCTCGAACGCCTTGAGGTCTGGAGCCTTTCCTACCTCTTCATCGGGATCATCGGGCTCGGGTTCCTCTTCACGTTCTACGACATCTTCGACATCAACGTCTCGTTCATCCAGACGTGCGTGGAGCTGAACAAGGGCTGCACTCCAGAGAACGCCCTGAGCGCGCTGCCGCTCCCGGTGCTCCTCAATCTCGCCGGCTATGTGGTCGGAACCCTCGTGCTCAGCCCGATCGCCGACCGCGTTGGGCGCCGCAACATGCTCATGGTCACGATGCTCATCACGGGTCTCGGTTCCCTCTACAACGCGTTCGTGGGCGACTACGCGAACTTCAACATTGCACGGATCGTGACAGGCATCGGCATCGGCGCCGACCTCGCGATCGTCAATACGTACGTGAACGAGGTCGCGCCGCGTAGAGCGCGGGCGAAGTTCACCACCATCATCTTCATCATGTCCGCTCTGGGGGCGCTCGTCGGCATCTGGCTCGGGCTCATCCTGACAACACCGGCCACTCCCTGGCCGCTCGGCCTCCCGTTCGCCGTTGCCGGCCCTGGATTCGAGATCGGGTGGAGGTGGATGTACGGGATTGGCGCGATCCTCGCCGTCATTGCGGTCCTGCTCAGGATCGAACTGCCCGAGTCGCCGCGCTGGCTCATCGGTCAGGGACGCTTCGCGGACGCGGACGGCGTCGTCCGCGTCATGGAGGAACGAGCCGCCCGTCACGGGCCGCTCGCGGAGCCTCTCCTCGCGGACACGTACGGGGCAACCGTGCCGCCGTCGCCCGTGCCGTACCGCGACCTCTTCAGCCGCGCGATGTATGTGCGGCGGATCATCCTGCTGTTCCTCATCTGGTTCATCGGCTACATCACGGTCTACTCGTTCGCGTCCGGCTTCACGGCTGTCCTGTCGGCGCTTCGCTACCCGCCGCCCGAGGCCGGCGTCATCGCTGCCGTCGGGACGCTCGGCTTCGTTGCTGAGGCTGCCGTGATGAGTGCGATCGTGGAGAAGCTCGAGCGGCGCTACTGGTTGCCCATCGCCGCCGTGGTGACCATCATCGGCTCCCTCGTGGTCGCCTCGGCGGGCACCAATATCTGGGTATCCTTCATCGGCGCGATCCTCATCTTCGCCGGGTTCAACCTGTGGGTCTCCCCGACGTACGCGCTGACCGCCGAGTGCTTCCCGACTCGTGCCCGCACGACGGGCTTTGCCCTCGTGGACGGCGTCGGCCACATCGGAGGGGGCATCGGCGTCATGATCATCGCGCCGATCCTGCCCCAGCTGCCGGTCGTGTGGGCGCTGGGCCTGATTTCGGTGTTCCTCGTCATCGCAGCCATCCTCGTCCAATTCACCCCTCACACCCGCAACCGGCACTTGGACCACATCTCTCCGTAGCCGCCTAGCCCTCGAGCAGGACTGTCTGCCGAGGTTCAAGTCCCCGGGGCGGCGTGTGGGCGATAAGGAGGACGAGCCCCTCGTCGGACCATTTGGAGAGCTCCGCGATGAGGGTCTCGACGCCATGGTCGTCCATGCCGTTGAACGGTTCGTCGAGGATGGTGAGTGGGGTGGGCAACGAGGTGCAGGCGAGGAGCCAGAGCTTGCGCTGGTTCCCGGTCGAGAGCTCGGCGGCCGGCGCCTCGAGCCACTCCGCCAGGCCGTAGCTTGCGGCTCGCTCGAGAAGCGGGTTCAGGTCCGTGCGGCGACAGCGTGCGGCGAACGCAAGATGGTCCCTCGTGGTCATCGAGGGATACAGTGCAGGCGCTGTCCGGCAGACACTGCGGAGGAGCCGGGCTTCGGGCGAGTGGGCGAGCGTTCCCGAGATTCGCACCTCGCCCTCGAAGGGAGCAAGAAATCCAGAGACCAGCTCGAGCAGAGTGGACTTCCCGCTCCCGTTCGGGCCGGCAATCCGGACGAGTCCCGGGCCGCCGAGGGCGAGGCTCAAGGGGTTGAAGACCGGGTGCTCGCGATCGTAGCCGGCGACGACCGACGCGAATTCGAGGTGTGGCGGCTCAGGCGGTGGCGAAGGCAAAGGAGGGCTCCCAATGTCAGGACGAGGGCGTACAGGGCGATGAGGACGGCGGCGAGAACAGGATCGACGAGGATGACGAGGAAGCAGGGCGCCATAAGCGCATAGGCCGCGACGCTGCTCGCGAGTTCGAAGGGCTTGGTGCCGTCCGTGCTGGGCAGCGGGGCGACGAGCGATTCTCCGGTTGCCTCGGCGGCAGCGACGACGACGGCGGCGGCTAGGGGTGCGAGGTAGAGATTGCCCGTCGCGAGCCACGCCGCGGTCGTGACGAAGGCGCCAAGCGGGAGGGTCATGCCGATGTACAAACCGAGAAGCGAGGCCGCAACGCGATGGGCGGAGAGGCCATTCTCGATGACGAAGCGGGCATGGTAGATCTTGGCCGTGGGACCGACGCGTTCGAACGCAATCGCAAGCACACACGAGCCGAGCAGGACGGTGATGCCCACGACGGCGCGGCTCACGTCCGTCGTCGGCACCGCGGCGAGAGCTGGGAGCGGAAGAAGAGGAGCGCAGCCGACCAGAATTCCGCACACCGAGATCGGGATCAACTAGTACATCGATGCCAGCGTTCCGTGCGGGGATGCCGTGAGATCCGCGAGGAAAGCTGTCGAGAGGCCGCTCCCCGTCGGTCGCTGAGGGGACCGGCGCTCTCGATTCGGTAGCAGGAGCGAGGAGTACCGGGCGCTGCGCAGGCAGACCAGAGTGCCGACGATCAACGCGACCGTGGCGACTAGCGAGGCCGTGGCGAGCACAGGGATCGCCAGCGGCGGGAGGCCGGGCCAGGAGATGCCAGCGCGCATGGTCCCTGTTGTTGCGACACCGAGCAGAAAGCCGACGACGGCGCACGCCTCCGCCCGCAGCCAGGTCACGGAAGCCCGGCGCGGCACCCGGATGGCGCACCACGCGGCGGTGAAGCAAGCCGCAGCCGAGGCGCAGAGGGCGAGAGGAAGAATCCACGCGTAGCGTGCCGCCGTGTTGGGGTCGTCGGGGCCGAAGACGAGGAGGAAGACGAGGGTCGCGACCGGAAGCGGTGCCGCCGCGACCCCTGCGGGGAGGACCCCGTAGCGCAGTGCGACGTGGGAGAGCGGCAGATCGAGGTCCCGGAACAGCTTGAGGTGGGGGTTTGCGGCCACGGCGAGGCGCCGGCCGGTCAGCAGCCCCGAGCCGACGAGGGTGGCTGACGAGTACAGGATCGCGAGGGAGCACATCTGCCACGCGAGTTCGCGATCCTGGGCGAAGACAGTGTCGCGGAGAATCCGCAGGAGCAGGAACCACAGCCCGATCGCGATGAGGCCGCCCACGCAAACGGCTGTCGTCACCAGCAGCTTGAAGGCCCCGAGGCTCAAAGGAAGTCGAAAGGAGTTGATGATTTCGAAAGCGCGAAAATCCCGCATGAGGCGAAAATCGGCGATCCAGGCGGATGAGGCCATGGTCAGAATTTGCTTTTGGGGTCGGCTGAAAGGATCGAACCATGGAGTTCGACGAGCTGGGCCGAGGCCAACAGTGTGCAGACGACCGTTGCCGCTAGTGAAGCGACAGTCTGGACAGGGGTGGCCAGATATGGACTAAGACTGAATCCATGTGAGACTCCTGCGAGGAGGTAGACGATGATCTTCAGTGCAGAGAATGCATTGACCTTTGTAAACGTCAAGACGAAAGGGACCAGTACGCCAAATGCGGTCACCCCTCCTAGTGCAACATACTTTGCTGCAAGCGGATCGAGGTTTTTAAGATCCGTTGGCAAGGGGGCCGCCCACAGCCCGATTGCAGCGACGATGGAGAGGAGAATCAGGCCGACGAGTTGAATCCGGTGGAGTATTGGGAAGTAGCGAACATATAAGCGTCCCAGCATGGCGCCCCTGCCTTTTTAGCCGAAGCTGATGAGTAGCGGGAGAGCCCCGGCGGTCGCGATGACGAGGACCCTTTTCCCAGCTGCTAGTCCCCGCCAATAGTGGCGGTAGGCCAAGAGGGCGGAGACCGCGACCAGGGGAAAGTAGGCGTAGTAGCCGGGCACGCCGTGCAGATCGGGGAGTTGAGACACGATGCTGGCGAGGTGCACGGGAATGGTGCTCAGTACAGCGATAACGAAATACATGCCGACTCTCCATTTCCCATGAAGCAGCGGCTTTGTGGGAATGATTCGTCGATCGAGGAACGCTGCCAAGAGCAGATACAGCAGCATGACGACTGCGTACACGAGTACGAACATGACCCCACCCACCGTGGTAGAGAAGGTCATCAGCCGTTCGTCGCCTAGCTCCGCTTTGGCATCGGCAGGTATCTGCGAGGCGACCGCCTGGAGCACAAGGGGAAGCCGGGCGAGTACAAGCCCCATGATGACCAGATAGGCGATGACCCAGAAGAATCGGGGAGTTTTCTGTTTGCCCTCGTCCGAGGAATTCTCGGGTTTCATGTGACCGACGCGGGCAACGCTGATCAGGGGCTCGTCGGGTCGGGGAGGTTCTGGGGCTGAGATGCTCATGGTTCCTAAGGTGATCGGAGGGAAATGAGGGTGCTCTCGATTACCGCGGCCACCGTGATGAGGGCCAGGGCGAGGGCGACGGTGCGAAGCGAGGCGGCGACGTCGCGATACAGCGAGGTGAGCGAGATCCTGCCCTTGTCGAGCAGGACCTGCCGCACCGCACCGGAAGTTGGCTGGAGTCCAGCCGTTGCAGCAAGGACGAGCCCGCCGAATTCAAGGGGGGCGTACCAAATGACGTCAGCCAAGAGTTGGGCCACGCCGACTGAATGGACGCCCAAGGAGACGGTCGCGCCGACATAAAGGGCGAGGATGCCGCCCGCGATCAGCGTGGTGAGTCCGAGAGTGACGACGCCGGAGTACAGAACTAGTGCGGCGCCTACGTTCCTCAGGAGTATCTGACCGAGGCCGCCCGCGAACCATGCGCCTTCGCCGAAGACCTTGTTGTCGGCGATCCAGGAAACGTCGAGAGCTGTGTATCCCGTGCACGCGACAAGGATCATCCCGGCCGCCGTGCTGAGGAGCAGGCCCGGGGGCACGCCCCTCAGCACAGCACGTGGACCGCGAGCGAACACTCGGCTATGCCACGGCCTGAGCCCGGCCCCACCGCAGCGCGACCGCGCGCGCAGTCGCGATGAGCGCGCCCGTGATGCCCGCACCGAAGACGGTGCCGATGACGACGAGGGCCCACCCTCCTACCTCGACTGCCTGCATGATCTGGCTCGCCGCAGCGGCAGAGATGCCGAGCGAACCCGCGATCCACGAGACGGCCAGCGAAGCGCCGAGCAGTCCTAGGGTGCCGAGGGCGACGGCGGCGGCCACGGTGAGTACGGGGCCTCGCTTCATGCGCGTAGTTTCCATGAGAAACCTCTCCTTTACGTATTGAGGAATGACAATCGGCAGAGTAGCAATGCGTGCTTCTGCGGTGTCAATGGGAGGGGCCCAGGACGTCGGCTCTGCGCAGCCGTAAGCCGGATTTGGGGGGCCCAACCGGTCCCGGCCGGAGGTAGCAGTTGGGACTGACAGCATTCAGGACATGGCGTCAGCCGCTCAGCGGAACGCTCCAACCCCGGTCAGCCGCTCACCCAGAATGAGGGTGTGCACCTCGTCGGTCCCCTCGTAGGTGCGCACGGACTCGAGGTTGTTGGCGTGCCGCATCGGCGAATACTCGAGGGTGATGCCGTTGCCGCCGAGGATGGTGCGGGCTTCGCGGCAGATCTCGATCGCCTCGCGGCAGTTGTTGAGCTTGCCGACGCTGATCTGGTGCGGCTCGAGCCGGCCCGCGTCCTTGAGCCGGCCGAGGTGCAGGGCGAGGAGGAAGCCCTTGTTGATCTCGAGGGCCATGTCGACGAGCTTCTGCTGGGTCAGCTGGTACCCGGCGAGGGGCTTGCCGAACTGGAGGCGCTCCTTCGAGTAGGCGAGCGCGTCCTCGAACGCATCCCGTGCTGCCCCCATCGCCCCCCACACGATGCCGTATCTGGCCTCATTCAGGCAGGAGAACGGTCCGCGCAGACCTACGGCGCCGGGCAGGACCCCGTCCTCGGGCAGGCGCACGTCGTCGAGCGTCACCTCGCACTGGATCGAAGCCCGCATCGAAAGCTTCGGCTCGATCGGTGTTGCCGCATAGCCGGCAGTAGAGGTCGGGACGACGAAGCCGCGCACGCCGTCGTCCGTCTGGGCCCAGACGACGGCGACATCCGCGACGTTGGCGAGGCCGATCCAGCGCTTGGTCCCCGAGATGACCCAGTCGGAGCCGTCGCGGCGGGCGAAGGTGCGCATCGAGCCGGGGTCGGACCCGGCGGTGGGCTCGGTGAGCCCGAAACAGCCGATCGCCTCGCCCGTCGCCATCCGAGGCAGCCATTCCTGCTTCTGCTCCTCCGAGCCGTGCTTCCAGATCGCGCTCATCACGAGCGACCCCTGGACCGAGACGAACGTGCGCAGCCCCGAGTCTCCAGCCTCGAGCTCAGCTGCGGCGAGGCCGTATTCGACCGCCGAGCGGCCGTCGCACCCGTAGCCGGACAGGTGCATGCCCAACAGGCCCTGGCGGGCAAGCTCCGGCACGAGCTCGAGCGGGAAGCGCGCCTCCTCGTACCAGCGCGCGATGTTCGGCCTGATCTCGGCGCGGACGAACGCCCGGACGCGGGCGCGGAGGGCCAGTTCATCCTCGCTGAGCAGGGAGTCGAACGAGACGAGGTCAGAGGGGTCCATGGCGCAAGAGTAGCGGTGCTTCCCGGGCCGGCTGAGTAGGGTAGAGAGCGTGACTGAGACCACTCGCACGGCTTCCCTCCCCGAACATCTCCGCCTCGAGACCTCTCCCCGGGCCCGGCCAGGCGCCGTCGTCCAAGGCCCGAACTACCGCTTCACTGTCTTGACGTCCCAGCTGCTCCGCCTCGAATACAGCCCGGACGGGGAGTTCGAGGACAGGCCTTCCCAGGTCGCGCTCCACCGGGACCTCGAGGTTCCCGAGTTCCGCGTCTTCGACAAGCCGGAAGCGCTCGAGGTCATCACGGAGCACGTGCACCTCGTGTACGACAAGCGCGAGTTCACGCCGCACGGTCTCTCGGTCAAGGTCCTCGGCAACGTCAGCAATTACCACAGCGTGTGGCACTACGGCGAAGTCGGCGAGAAGAACCTGGGCGGAACGGCCCGGACGCTCGACGGCGTGGACGGACCCTGCGAGCTCGAGCCCGGCCTCCTGTCCCGCTACGGCTTCTCCGTGCTCGACGACAGCGAGACCCTCGTCTTCGACGATGAGGGGTGGCTCGACGCGCGGCCGGGGGGAAGAACTGATCTGTACTTCTTCGGCTACGGACGTGACTATCGCAAATGCCTCCGGGACTTCTACCGCATCTCCGGCCCGACCCCGCTCGTGCCCCGCTTCACGCTCGGCAACTGGTGGAGCCGCTACCACCGGTATGACGAGGACGAATACCGAGGCGTGATCGAGCGTTTCGCCGCCGAGCGGATCCCGCTCTCGGTCGCCGTGCTCGACATGGACTGGCACCTCACCGACATCGATCCCGCCCACGGGAGCGGCTGGACCGGCTACACCTGGAACCGCGAACTGTTCCCGGATCCTGAAGGCTTCGCGCGCTGGCTCCACGATTGCGGGCTGGGCCTCACGCTCAACGTCCACCCAGCAGACGGGATCGCCGCGCACGAGGAGGTCTACGCCAAGACCGCGGAAGTGCTTGGCCTCGACCCCGCGGCGGGCGACGCCATCTCATTCGACCCGACCGACCCCGAATTCCTCCGCGCGTACCTCGAGGAGGTCCATCACCCGCTCGAGGACGCGGGTGTGGATTTCTGGTGGCTCGACTGGCAGTCGGGACCCTACTCCCGCATCGAGGGCCTCGACCCACTGTGGGTGCTGAACCACATCCACTTCCTCGACTCGGCCCGGAAGGGCCGGCTGCCGCTCACCTTTTCGCGCTATGCCGGGCCGGGAAGCCACCGCTACCCGATCGGCTTCTCGGGCGACACGATCGTGACGTGGGAGTCCCTTGCGTTCCAGCCGTACTTCACCGCGACCGCCTCGAACATCGGCTACGGCTGGTGGAGCCACGACATCGGCGGCCACATGTGGGGCTACAAGGACGACGACCTGGCGACGCGTTGGGTCCAGCTGGGCGTCTTCTCGCCCATCAATCGGCTCCACAGCTCGTCTTTGCCGTTCACGGGAAAGGAGCCGTGGCGGTTCCGGGCTGACGCCGAGGAAGTCATGGGCGAGTTCCTCCGCCTGCGCCATCGCCTCGTCCCGTACCTCCACACTATGAACCACCGCGCCGCGTCCGGAGGCCGGCCGCTCGTCGAGCCGATGTACTACGAGTACCCCGAGGTCGCCGAGGCCTACGAGGTGCCGAACCAGTACCTGTTCGGCAGTGAGCTCATGGTTGCGCCGATCGTCTCGCCCCGGACGCGCGCGCTCAACCGGGCAAGTGTCGACGCGTGGCTCCCGCCGGGCCAGTGGATCGACTTCTTCACGGGCACGCGCTACGAGGGCGGCCGGCATGCGCGCCTGTTCCGCACCCTCGATTCGATCCCGGTGCTTGCGAAGGCCGGCGCGATCGTCCCCTTGGACCACGGGGAGGCGCTCCGAAACGGCGTCGCGGCTCCGCAGCGGCTTGAGCTGCGCGTCTTCGCGGGCGCCTCGGGCGCGTTCACGCTCATAGAGGACGACGGCGGAGCGGCGGCGGGGGAGCGGGAGCACCAGGTCCGCACGAGGATCGAATTCGAGTGGGGCGTCGGCGAGCTTCGCGTCCACCCATGCGACGGAGCGGCCGACGGCGTCCCCGCCGTCCGTTCGTACGACGTCGCCATCGTCGGGGTCGAGGAGCCTTCGGGCGTTCGGGTGCGGTCCGGCGACAGGGAAGATCCGGGTTCCGTCTCCTACGACGCGGCGGCGAGGACGCTGCACGTGCGGGTGGACGACGTCGACGCGAACCGGGGCTTGACCCTTGCCGTGGACGGCACGCTGACCTTGGCACCCAACCGGACGGTCGACGCCGTCGAGCGCCTCCTCGAGGACGTCCACGAGAAGTTCACGGTGAAGGGCGACATCTTTGCCCGCGTCGCCGCAGGGGAGTCGCCGGCCGCCGTCGTCGCCGCGCTCGCGGGCATGGGCCTCGACCCGGACCTCTTCGGTGCGCTCGTGGAGCTCGTCCTCGCGGACGCCAGGTAGCCAGGGTGGCCGTCTCCTTGCCTGCCAGGCGGTTCGCCTTCGCGCGCGTCGTGACCGAGGCGCTCCAGCCGCCGATTGTCACGGCCGTCCTCATGCTGCTGAGCCCGGCCGGGAGCCCTGGGTTCCCGGGGACACTCTGGTACGGCTTGGTCGCCGCCGCCTTCACGTGCCTCCTGCCGTTCGGTCTGCTGCTCGCGCTGGTGCGGGCAGGAAAGGTGACCGATCACCACGTGAGCGACCGTCGGCAGCGCGTGCCCGTGCTTGCGGCCTCGATCGCGTGCGTCCTGGTCGGCCTGGGGTTGCTCCTGCTGCTGCGGGCTCCGGCGAGTGTGATTGCGATGGTGCTCGCGCTCATCGGTGGCCTCGCGCTGCTGGCCCTCGTGAGCCTTGTCTGGAAGATCAGCGGGCACGCCGCGGCGATCACGTCTGCGGCCGTCTCCGTGATGTTTCTTTTCGGCGCCAGCTGGTGGCCCGTGCTGCTGCTCGTGCCTGTGGTCATCTGGTCGCGGCTCGTCCTTCGCGCGCACACTCCCTCGCAGACGATCGCCGGGGCAGTTTTCGGTGGAGCGGTCATCGTCGGGCTTTGGCGAGGGCTTCTGGCCTGGATCGGCTGACCCCCAGGGAGTACGGTTCGGCTGGCGGGGTCACCAGAACCGATGGCTTGCGTTCCCCGAAGCGCTCCACGCCGCGTCGCGCAGCCCGTCCACGATCTGGGACATCTCGCCTCCGCGGCGCCATGCCGCACGGAACCTCATGAGGGCGCTGCGCGCCGGTTGGGCGGGATGTACCGTGTTCCGCTCCGGCGGAGCAGACAGCGTCCATGCGTGCTTCCGGACATGGGTGGCGGATGGCGAGCGCTGCCCTGCAATGGTAGACATGACGGTCCCCTCTTGGTCGTTCCGGGTGCTGTTCCTGGCTCGCGGGGAGACCCTCCCTCCCCTCGTTTCAAGTCTGCTCGTCAAGCAGGACAGCTTCGGTCCGCTGAAAGGGAAGACCTCAAGGACAACGTCACTAGGACACATCTTGTCCTAGTGACGGGGGATCATGGATCCATGGGAGACACGACCCACCGAGTGCTGAGCCTGCTCAACCTGCTCCAGCAGCGCCCAGTCTGGACCGGGACCGAGCTCGCCGAGCGTCTGGGGGTCACGACCCGCAGCGTCCGCCGCGATGTGGAGCGTCTGCGCGCCCTCGGCTATCCCGTGCGGGCTGAGCACGGGACGGGGGGCGGGTACCAGCTCGGGGCGGGCAAGGCCCTGCCGCCGCTCCTGCTCGACGACGAGGAGGCGGTCGCTGTCGCCGTGAGCCTGCGCCTTGCGGCCGGTGGGACCGTCGCTGGTCTCGGTGAGGCCGCCGTGCGGTCCCTCGCGAAGCTCGACCAGGTGCTGCCGGCCCGGCTGCGCGCCGAGGTCAAGGGCGTCATCGACGCGACCGTGAGCCTGGACAGCCCCGTCACGGCGGTCGATGCCGACGTCCTCGTCGCCCTCGCGCGCGCCATCCGCACCCCTGAACGCGCCTCGTTCGACTACACGAAGGCGGACGGCGATCACGGAGAGCGGCGCGTCGAGCCCTACCGCCTCGTGGCGGCCGCCCGACGCTGGTACCTCATGGCGTGGGACCTCGACCGGGACGACTGGCGGACGTTCCGCCTGGACCGGATGACGGCGGCCCGGGGGACGGGCTGGCGGTTCAAGCAGCGCGAGGCCCCCGACGCCGTCGAATTCGTCCGCGCCTCGATCACACAGGCCCCGTATCGCTTCGTCGCGAAGGTCAGGATCGAGGCGTCGGCGCAGGAGGTCGCGCAGTTCGTGACCCCGACCATGGCGGTCGTCGAGCCCGACGGGGACGGCGGAGCCATTCTCACCACCGGAGCCGACGACCTCGATTACATCGCCTATCACGTCGTGCGGCTCGGCTGGCCGGTCACGGTCATCGACCCGCCGGAACTCCGGGACGCAATGCGGAAGCTGGGGGAGAGGCTCACGGCGGCAAGCAGCTGAGCTCTTGCCGTCGCCTTCGCGAGCGGGTGCAATGGAGCCACAACGCGAAGGAGCCCACATGTTCACCAGCCCCCTGCCGGACGCCGACATCCCCGAGTGCACCCTCTACGACTATCTGTTCGGGGGCCTGAGCGATGCGGACTTCGACCGCGTCGCCATAGTCGAGGGAGGGAGCGGCGGGGAACTGAGCTACCGGGAGCTGGTGGGCCGGATCGACGCCCTTGCCGGTTGGCTTGCGAGCCGCGGTGCTGGCCCTGGTACCACGGCCGCACTGTTCAGCCCGAACATCCCGGCGTTCGCCGTCGTCTTCCACGGCATCCTCCGGGCGGGGTGCGCCGTCACGACCGTGAACGCGCTCTACACGGCCGAGGAGACGGCGAGACAGCTCATCGATGCCAAGGCCGAGTGGCTCTTCACCATCTCCCCATTCCTTGAGCGCGCCCGGGCGGCCGCGGAGGAGGCGGGGATCCCGGCCGAACGGCTCGTGCTGCTCGACGGCGGCGGGGAGGCCACGGCCGCCGTCCACCCCCGGCTCGCGGACGCGCTCGCGGCGGGGCTCTCCGCGCCGGCCGTCAGCCTCGATCCGCATGCGGCGGCCGTCATTCCCTACTCCTCGGGCACGAGCGGGTCGCCCAAGGGCGTCATGCTGAGCCAGTACAACCTCGCGGCGAACGTCGCGCAGGCTCACGCCCTCGTCGGGGTCACGCGGGACGACGTCCTCCTCGCGGTGCTTCCCTTCTTCCACATCTACGGGATGACCGTCCTGCTGAATCTTGCGCTGCGGGAGCGTGCCAGGCTCGTGACGATGCCCAAGTTCGACTTGTCCGAATTCCTCCGGATCGTCCAGGACTACCGCTGCACCTATCTGTTCATCGCACCGCCCATCGCCGTCGCCCTCGCCAAGCACCCGATGGTCGAACAGTACGACCTCTCGTCAGTCCGCGCCGCGCTCTCGGGCGCTGCTCCTCTCGACGGGGAGCTGGGCCACGCCGTCGCCCGTCGGCTCGGCTGCATCATGCTCCAGGGCTACGGCATGACAGAGCTGAGCCCTATGTCCCATGCGATACCGCTCGACGCCGCGGACCGGTTCCCGCTCGACTCGGTGGGGGTCACCGCGCCGAACACGGAGTGCAAGCTCCTCGACCCCCTCACGGATGAGGAAGTCCCCGTGCCCGAGGAAGGCCAGAGCGCCCCGGGGCAGCTTCTCGTGCGAGGACCACAGGTCATGCTCGGCTACCTCAACCGGCCCGACGCCACGGCCGCAACGATCGACCCGGACGGCTTCCTCCGCACCGGAGACATCGCCACGGTCTCTGCCGACGGCGCCGTCACCATCGTCGACCGACTCAAGGAGCTCATCAAGTACAAGGGCTACCAGATCGCCCCCGCAGAGCTCGAGGCGCTGCTCCTCACCCACCCGCAGGTCGCCGACGCTGCGGTGATCGGGGTCCAGGCGGACGACGGCGAAGAGGTCCCGAAGGCTTTCGTCGTCCGGCAGCCCGGTGCGCAATTGGGTGACGAGGACATCATGGGGTTCGTCGCCGAGCACGCGGCGCCCTTCAAGCGTGTGCGGTTCGTCGAATTCGTGGATGCCATCCCGAAGTCCTCTTCGGGCAAGATCCTGCGACGCGAGCTGAGGTCGCGGACCTAGCCCTCAGCCCTCGACGAGCAGGCGGTACTCACCGGGAGTCATGCCCAGGACGGCGCGGAAGTCCCTGCTGAGATGTGCCTGGTCGGAGTAGCCCAGAGTGTGGGCGAGCTCCGCGAGCGGCCCGTCCGGGTCCGAACGGAGGCGTTCGGCAGCGAGCTGGATGCGCCGTCGCCGCATGAGCGCCGCGGGCGTCGGGCCGAGGAAGTCGGCGGCGAGCCGCTCGATGGTGCGCTCGGAGGTCCCCATCGCGGCCGCAAGGTCGGGAACGCGGAGCAGCCCCGGTTCTGCATCCGCCAGATCGGCCATCCGGTTGGCTTCGAGCCCGCGCGCGTCGGCTTGCGGAAGCCGTTCGGCGATCCACCCCGCGACGGCGGCCGCCGCCTCCGCGAACCGGGCCTCCGCCGACGCCGGGCGGCTCATCGCGCGGGCGACGGCGGACGCCAGCCCCGGTTCGTCGAGGTCCCGTTCTCCGTCTGCGAACTCCCCCGGGCAATCAGTGAAGAGCGGAGTCGCGGCGGGCCGCAGCAGTGCCCCGACGGCCCAGCCGGTGCCCTCGAGAAGCCGGCTTCCCGCCGTCGTCGACGGACCGTAGACAGCAAGCCGTCCCGGTTCGACCACCAGGTTGATGACCGGGTAGCCGAGCGCGAGCTGGCGGGTCTGCTCTCCCTCGGGGAGGGACCACTCGACGACCCAGAAGTGCTTGATCGCGTGCGCTGCCGTGGTCGGCGGCGCGATCCGGGCGATTGGCGCACGCGGGTCGGGCGTCAGCTGACCGCGCGACTTCGGCTCCACGCGCACAATCGTAGTGTTGCGGCCCCTCCTGTCGCGTTTCTTCAAGAGCGTCGGCGCCCTCTCCACTTACGGTGGCGGAATGAGCGAACCGAACAATGTGTCGAGTGCCACCGCCGCGAATGGCGAGCACACGGTCAACGGAACCCCGAAGGGATCAACCTCCCTTACGCCCTTCATCGTGGTCGATGGCGCAGACCGCGCGATCAGCTTCTATGAGTCGGTGTTCGGCGCAAGGCTCCTCAGCCGCACGGACTTCCCCGGACCCGATGGCACCCCGATCGTGGCCCATGCTGTCCTCGACTTCGGCAACGGCCGCCTCGAGCTCGGCGACCCCAACCCCGCTTACCACCTCGTCCTCCCACCTGCTGGTGAAGACGACTGTCTTTCCCTCGGCGTGTATCTGCCCGACGTCGACGCCGCCGTCGAGCGCGCCCTCGACGCCGGAGCAACGCTGCGCGAACCGGCCGCAACGTTCGTCACGGGGGACCGATACGCGAGCGTCCGCGATCCCTTCGGTATCCGCTGGTCGGTGATGACCCGGGTCGAGGACGTCTCCGACGAAGAGGCGGCGCGACGCGTGGCCGAGTGGGCGGAATCCATGCAGGCCGGAGAGTCGTCCTGACTCTCAGGCGTCGAATCCTGTTCCCGAGCTCACCGTCTCCCAGGCCTCGACGTCGGCCGCCTGCGCCTCTGCAACCGCTCGATAGCCAGCGAGCGCGTCCTGCCCGAGCAGGAGGAAGTGAGGGACCTTCTCGGCTTCGATCGCCGCAATGATCGCCTCCGCCGCCTTTACCGGGTCGCCGGGCTGGTTGCCGTGCGCGGTGTCGCGTTCCTTGCGCCGTTTGCCAGCAGTCTCGGCGTAGTCGCCGATCGGCTCCGCGGACTGGGCCAGCGATCGGCCGGCGAAATCGGTCCGGAAGCCACCGGGTTCGACGACCGTGACAGTGATGCCGAGCGGCTCGAGTTCCTTCTGAGCCGACCCGGAGAGGCCCTCGAGCGCAGCCTTGCTCGCCGCGTAGTAGCCCGAGCCTGGCGGGCATATGCGGGCGCCGATCGAGGAGATGTTCACGATCGCGCCGCTCCGCTTCGCACGCATGCCCGGGAGCACGGCCTTCATCATGGTGACCGGCCCGAAAACGTTGGTGGCGAACAAGCGCTGCACGTCGGCGTCGTCCCCTTCCTCAAGCGCAGCCCGGTACCCATACCCGGCATTGTTGACAAGGACGTCCACGTTGCCGAAGCGCTCCTCTGCCGCGCGAACCGTTTCGGCAACCTGCGATGGCTCGGTGACGTCGAGGGCGAGTGCGAGTGCCGTGTCGGGGTAGGCGGCAGCGAGGTCCTTGACCGCATCCGCGTCACGCGCGGTGACGACGGCGCGGTGCCCCTTGGCGAGGACGGCCTCCGCGAGGGCGCGGCCAAGACCCGTCGAGCAGCCGGTGATGAGCCAGGTGGTTGAGTTGTGCGAGGGCATGCGCTTCCTTCGGTTGATTGGCTTGCTGTTGGACGCGGCCTGTTGGTCGCGGCCTGTTGTTGGCGGGCCTGTCGTTGATTCGAGCCTGTCGCTCGGGTGGCTTTCTTCCCCCACGCTATGGCCACACCACCGTTTGAGGGAGGCCCTGCCAGTACATGGATGCGTGAGCCAAATATCCGGCATAGTGAGCTCGCAGCTACGTCTCGCGCCCATCGTGTGCAGGCGGGCGACTGTGATGCGCCCACGGACGGCGCAAGCGACCGATCGCGTCCCTCCTGCGGCAGCTTCAAGCCCAGTCGGGGCCTCAGAACGGTGGTGGGTCCGGTTGAGATGACCTCGGCAGGTTCGGGTCTCGTTGAGGTAGCACCTGCTCAGGAGGATCGGGGACAGGTACCGCTGAGTGCTTGCGCCGCGCCCCGGCTTGCTCGGCGGCGTCCACCTCGGCGGCGTCCACCTCGGCGGCGTCAACGTCGGCGGCGTCCACGAGGTGAGCAGACGCTTCCACCATGTAGGTGCGTCCGAGGGGTGATGTCCATTCGAGCAGCCTGGGTTGCGGGATTCCGCCCGGCTCCTTGGCTGTGGTGTGGTGGTAGGTCCAGGCGCCGATGGATTTGATGGCGTGGTGTCTTGGGCACAGGAGGGCGAGGTTCTCGGGGTCCGTTCTTCCGCCGTCCTGCCATTCGACGGTGTGGTCTGGCTCGCAGGCCCGGGGTGTGCGGGTGCAGCCCGGGAAGGTGCAGCCGCCGTCGCGGTGGGCGAGGTAGCTGCGCAGGGCCTTGGGCGGGCGGTACGCCCTGCGCCCGATGCCCAGGGCGACCCCGGTGTCCCAGTCGGTGTAGAGCCGGTCCCAGTTCGGGGCGAGGGAGGCGAGGCGGCGGGCCGTGGGCGCGTCGATCGGCCCGTAGCCTTCGAGCTCCGCGAACCCCGACCCCGCAGGCGAGACCTCATGGGAATCATCCTCGGCCGCGCCGTTCCCGGTCTCCCTGCGCTCCGCCGCGCCCTGCTCCACAGTGCTGCCCTCACCCGCACGGGTCTCGGCCGAACGGTTCTCCGCCGCGCGGTCATCGGCCGCGGGGTTCGGGGTGGCGGGGTTCTCGGTGGGCAGGACTGCGCAGACGGGGATGGTGAGGGTGATGTGGGGGCGGAAGGATCCGGGGAAGGCGGGGTCGGGGCTTCCGAGGAGGCGATGGACGAGGGCGTCGGCGCGCAGCTGGGACAGGGTCCGCTCCTCTGCGGCCAGCCCCCGGGCACCGGACGGCTCGGCCCCGTGCCCCCGGGCACCGGACGGCTCGGCCCCGGCGGCGACCTCATCGGCGCGCGCACCAACGCTGGCGGCGGTTGCGCTGCGGGCCGCGGTGTGGGCGGCGCGGGCGGCGCGGGCATCGGCGTCGAGGCCGTTGTAGAGGGCGAGGCCGGCCTCGGCGGGCAGGAGGGCGGAGAGGGTGCACATCCCGTCGGGCTCGGGGGCGAACCAGACCCCCCGTTCCCTGGTCGCCGCCTTCTTCCGGGCCTGGATGCTCTCCGGGTGCGACCGCTCCCGGAAAGTGCGCAGGTTCGAGCGCAGCTCCGCCGGGGTCCGCCGCCGCCCTGCGCGGGTCACCGTCCGGCCGAGGGCCTCGCGGGCGAACCCTGCGGTCTGCCCGGGCGGGAGGGTGCGGGCCTGGTCGAGGATGACCCTGGCATGCTGGAAGGAGATCTGCCCGTCCTGGAGGGCCGTCAGGACCTGCGCGCCGGGGCCGGTGAGGTCGGCGGCGTCGTGCAGGAGCCGGGCGGCGGCGGCCTCGGAGACGGCGGCGGAGGCGGCGGTCTCGGCCACGGCCAGGGCGTGGGCCTCATCCCCGCCCAGACGCACGGGCTGGCAGGCCCTGCGCGGGACGGGCTCGTGCGCGAGGGCATGCTCGAGGCGGGCCAGGGCCCGGAGTCTGATCGCGGTGGCCCAGCCGACCACGCGCTCGGCGCACTCCGCGACGGCTAGGGCAGCCTCGGCGGAGAGCGACTCGGTCGCGGGCAGGGCCACCGAGCCGAACAGGGGCGAGTCGGGCCCGTCGCCGAAGACCACCACCGGATTCCACAGCCCTGCGCAGGTCCCGGCAGCGGCGCCGGCGTCGTCGGGAAGTGCATCGTCGGGCGGGGCGCTGTCGGTCCAGCCTCCGATCTCCCGCCAGCCGCTGTCCTGCTCCCAGCTGTCCTCAACCGGTCTGGTCTGGCCGGTCGCGTGCGGCTCGGCGCTCATCCCCATCACCCCCGTCCATAAAAGGAGCCGTCCCCTAAAGCTCTGATCCGAGCCTACGGAGGTGGTCCGACAAAATAAGGCCGGTGCCAAAGTGGGGCGACTGCAGCCTTGCTCCGGATGGCTTCCAGCCGAGAAAATTCGACTTGCTTCCCCTAGAGAAGGCAGGTACTCAAGGAAGCGCTGGCCTGAGGAGGCGCACAACCGTCGTCTCGGTGAGGGCAGAATCAGGCGCCGGATCTCCATAGATCTCCCAGGAGTGCCCGGTGAGCTCCCGTCGATTCGCCGCCGTCCACTCGTCGATTGCGTCGTACGCCTCCTTCAGCCGGTCGTAGGGTCCACGGTGGACTGCAACAGCAGCCTCGCCGTCAGGCGTTTCGCTCGGGTACACCTCGCCTGCCCCTTCGAACGACCGCGTGATCTCGACGCCGAACTCGCACAGAACTGTCCCGCCCGGCTCGTTTGAGTGGTAGACGAAGACGTTGTGGCCGCCCGCCCACAAGCCCGGCTCGCTGCGAATGAAGTCCCAGACCCTGTCCAAAGCGGGGCCCCATGCCGCGCCAACCTCATCGCGCGCAATCTCTCGCCGAACGGCGGCAAGCTGACGGCGCTGAACAGTCTGTAGGCTGACCGAGACCGTCATGACGTGATTGTAGATCGCACGGCCCGAGCGACGAGGTTCGGAGGGGGGCAGGCGCCTAGAGGAGCGCCTGGAGCAGGGCTGCCACCGCCACGACCTGCGGTCTGCCCGGCCCGGGGCCCGGCTCCATGTCGACGAGCGCGAGCTGAGTGAGGCGAAGCCTCGCGCCCTCCTCGGCGGCGCCGCGCGTCGTCGTCGTGATGTGCGGGCGGAAGCCCTCGCCCGCGTAATGGGGCGAATCGAATGACGGCCCAAGAGGGGCGAGGGCATCGATCAGAGCGTCGTGCAGGACGTGGACGGCAGCCGAGTCGATGAGCGCCGCCGGGGTGTCGTGACGCGGCCCGAAGAGCTCGCCGGGACCGACGACGACGTCGATGGCGGCGTGGGCGGAGGCGACCTCGCCCATGCGGGCGGCCAGCATCGGCGTCGTCGCCTCCGTCGAGAAGACCGGGACCACCGTGATGTGCAGGGGCCAGCTGCGCACCGCGTAGCGCTCGCCGACCTCCATGGGGTCCAGCGGGAGGACGACGGCGAAGCGGTGCACCCCCCGATCCTACGGTCCGGGCCGGAGGGTGGTCGCTAGGCTGAGCAATATGACCACGACACCCCGCATCGCGATCCACGGCGAGCCTCTGCCCTACCTGACCGGCGCCATCACCGCGGGAGGGGGCGCCGTCGTCGGCGTCCGGGAGCAGCCCGAGGGCCTCGTCCTCGACCACGGCAACGACAAGCGCGCGCTCCTGGAGATCCTCGACGCGACCCCTTCGATCCGGTGGGTGCAGCTGCCCTCGGCGGGGATCGAGTCGTACGCGCAGTCCCTCGCCGCGCACCCGGACAAGATCTGGACCAGCGCGAAAGGCGCCTACGCGAAGCCCGTCGCGGAGCACGCGCTCGCCCTCACCCTCGCGCTGTTCCGCCATCTGCCGGAGCGGGTCCGCGCGCGGAGCTGGGGCGAGGCCGCCGGGACCTCCCTGCACGGGCTCACCGCCCTCGTCATCGGGGCTGGCGGAATCGGGCTCGAGCTTCTTCGGCTCTTCTCCGCGTTCGACATGGAGGTGGACATCGTGCGCCGGACCGACGCTCCGGTCCCCGGCGCGCGGCGGACGGCAACGGCGGAACACCTCGGCGAGCTGCTCCCTGAGGCCGACGTCGTCGTCGTGGCCGCGGCCCTCACCCCGGGGACGACAAAACTCATCGGCGAGCCGGAACTCGCCGCGATGAAGCCCGGCTCGGTGCTCGTGAACATCGCCCGCGGAGGCCTCGTCGACACTGACGCCCTCGCGGCCGAGCTCGCCGAGGGGCGCATCCTCGGCGCCGGCCTCGACGTCACCGACCCCGAGCCGCTGCCCGACGGCCACCCGCTGTGGGACGAGCCGCGGGCCCTTATCACCCCGCACACCGCGGACACGATCGAGATGATCCGTCCCCTCCTCGGCGAGCGCGTCGAGATCAACGTCCGCCACCTCGCGATGGGGCTTCCGCTCGAGGGAAACGTGGATCCGGAGGCCGGGTACTGATGATCCGGCCGGAATTGAGGAGGACTGTGGAATACACCATCCGCTCGGGAGGCTACACGGCCACCGTCAGCGCCCGCGCTGGCGCCCTGCGGAAGCTGGCATACGAAGGCCGAGACCTCGTGGTTCCGTTCTCGGAAGGCGGTCCGATTCCGGACTACCGGGGCATCATTGCGGCACCCTGGCCCAATCGCATCGCCGACGGGCACTACACGTTCGACGGCGCCGCGTTCAGTGTCCCGGTGAACGAGACTGAGCGCGGCTGCGCGCTGCACGGGTTCGCCTTCGCGTTCGACTGGGACCTCGTCGCCTCAACGGAGGATTCCGTGACGCTCGCCGTCGAGATTCCCGGCGGGGACGGCTACCCTTCTTCGCTCCGGCTCGAGTCCACCTACTCCCTGGCCCAAAACCGCGGCGCCTCGGACGGCGAGGACGGGCTCTCCTGGTCGGTCCGCGCCGTCAACACGGGCGAAGCCACAGCCCCGTACGGCGTCTGCCCGCATCCGTATCTCGTGGCGGGCGAGTCGCCGCTCGACTCCTGGGAGTTGGAGCTGCCGGCCGAACAGTTCCTCGAGGTCACCCCGGACCGCCTCCTGCCCCTCGCGGAGCGTGCGGTGGAGGGGCACGAGTTCGACTTCCGACGGCCGCGCCGGATCGGCGGCACCGAGATCGACCATGCCTTCACCGGAATTGCCTTCGACGCGCAGGGCACGGCCCGGATGGCGGTGCGCGACCTCGAACGCGGCACAGGTGTCGGGATGGCGTGGGACCGTACGTGCCCATGGCTCCAGGTCCACACCGCGGACAAGAAGCCGCCCCTGCCCAATCGGCTCGGGCTCGCCGTCGAACCTATGACGTGCCCGCCCGACGCCTTCAACTCGGGCAAGGACCTCATCCGCCTCGAGCCCGGTGCCGAGCATATGGCCGAGTGGAGGATCTACGCCCTCTGAGTGCCCGAGCTCGGGTACTTGGCGCGGTGCATACTTGATAGCGACGCCGATGGGGGTTAGCTGGGAGGAACCTAAATGATTGCGGTCTCGGTCGAAGAACGCGAGGGTTACTCGGAGATCGTGGTCAAGGGGCGGCTCACCATGACGGGTGTCGGCCACCTCAAGAGTGCGGTCGCGGACGTGATTGCACGGGGCCACCGTCTCCTTGTCCTCAACCTGCGGGAGACGGAGTTCATGGATTCGTCGGGGCTGGGCGCGATCGTCGGCTGCCTCAAGGTGGCCCGTGAGGCAGGTGGGGACCTGCGCCTGGGCCATGTGAGCGAACGGGTCGGCGCCGTCCTCAAGAGGACGAGCATGGACAAGGTGCTCGCCCCGAACGGCGCCGACCTCGGCGACGACGCCTAGCAGGACGCCTAGCAGGACGCCTAGCAGCTAGAGCAGTCCCCGCTCGCCGTCTCCCGCGGCGATCGGCGTCATCGTCGTGACGGTCGTCGGCTCGGAGATGAACGGATCGACCGCCTTTCCGAGGGCCTGGACCGCCGAGCCCTGCGAGTGCGCCTTGAGGTCTTCTGCGGATGCCCACTTCTCGATCATGGTGACGGTGGCGTCATGGGCGTCGTGGATGGCGTAGAGGAGACAGCCGTCCTCCTCGTGTACGGCGCCCATCGTGCCCTGGAGGGCCTCGATGAGCTGATCCTTCTTGCCCTCAGCGGGATGGAAGATGGCGGTGACGACGACGGGCATGCTGCTCCTTCTCTGGTGCCTGTTCTGGAATCAGTCGAACCTGACGGGATCCCACGCGAGGATCCGCGGTGAAGCGAGGCCTTCGGTGACGAACGGGTCGCTCGTGACGAACCGCTCGGCGTCCTCGCGGGACGTGAACAGCCCCATCGATCCGTTGACCATCGGGTTCTCGAAGGTCCCGAGGGCCTTCACGCCCCCGCCCGCCGCGTGGAATGCCTCGTAGTACGCCTTGTGCCGAGGGAAGACCTCGGGCAGGCGCGAGACATCGGCGCCCGGGGGGATGTCATAGAGGACCACGAACTCCATGAGGGGATCCTATCCGCGCGGGCAGGGGCGATGCTGCACAGGGAGATACTGGGGGCATGCCTGAGAACATCGTGGGCGACGCCGCGACCGTCGTCATCCTTCGCGACAGTTTCGGACCCGGGGGAGAGGCCAGGGTCGAGGTGCTCCTCCTCGAGCGGCCCGTCCGCGGCTCCTTCGCGGGCGCGTGGGCCTTTCCGGGAGGACGGGTGGACCCCGAGGACACGCTCCCGGAGGGTGCCGAGCCCGCTCCGGGGGACGACGGCGCGGCCGAACCAGCTCCCGGCCGCGCACCTCTCGCCGTCCGCCGGGCAGCGGTGCGGGAGACGTTCGAGGAGACCAGCCTCGAGCTCGAGGCCGACGCCCTGGTCGACCTCTCCTGCTGGGTGCCGCCGCAGGAGGCGCAGAAGCGGCTCCGCACGTGGTTCTTCCTCGCCGCGGATCCGGGCGGCGACGTCGTGCTCAACGTCGGCGAGCACGTCGCGTTCGTATGGATGTCCCCGGCCGTCGCCCTTGCGCGGCACGCGGCGGGGGAGATGACACTCTTCCCGCCCACGTGGGTCACGCTCCACGGGCTCGTGGGCGCGGAGGGCACGGCGTTCGCGATCGCCGAGGCGGCATCGCGTTCGCCCGAGCTCTACGAGAGCGTCCAGCTCTACGCCCAGGACGGGCAGATCGAGGCAGTCCTGTGGGCCGGCGACGCCCAGTACGGCAAGGAAGCCGCAGGGGGACGGGGCGCCACCGACTGCATCTGCGCTCGCTCCCGTGGGCCTACGAGCGTCGCGGCTGAAGGGCTAGTCGACGGCTGCCGAGTTTGCCTCGACCGCAGCGCGGATCACGGGTGCGAGGCGGCGGACGCCTTCGTGGATCTGCTCCGGGGCAACTCCGCTGAAGGCGAGGCGGAGCTTGCTGCTCGGCACGTCCGACGGCGTGAACGCGGCCCCCGGAATGAAGACGACGCCGGCGTCGATCGCCTGGTACAGGAGCGGGTAGGTGTCGATGCCCTCGGGGAGGGTGACCCACACGAAGAAGCCGCCGTCCGGCGTCGTCCACGTCGCCTCGGCCGGGAAGTGCTCCGCGAGCGCCTCGAGCATCGCCTCACAGCGTTCGGCGTAGACGGCCCGGGATTCGGCGAGGTAGCCACGCCAGTCGAAGTTCCGGAAGAACTCGGTGACGATGAGCTGCGAGAGCGTCGAGGGGCAGAGGACGACGGCCTCTGCAGCCAGGTAGAAGCGGCGGTAGAGGTGCCGCGGCACGAGGGCCCAGCCGAGCCGCACGCCGGGGGAGAAGATCTTGGAGAACGAGCCGCAGTAGATGACGTCGTCGGGGTTGTCGGCGCGGAGCGGCGTGAGGGGGTGGCCGTCGAAGCGGAGCATCCCGTAGGGGTTGTCCTCGAGGACGAGGATGTTGTGGTCTCGGCAGATGTCCACGACTCGCTGGCGGCGCTCGGCCGTGAGGGTGATGCCCGAGGGGTTGTTGAAGCTCGGGATCGTGTAGAGGAGCTTGATCCGCTTTCCCTCGGCCTCGAGCGCCTCGATGCGGCTCTCCAGGTGCTCCGGGACGAGGCCCTGCTCGTCCATGAAGATCGGCTCGACCTGTACCTGGTACGCCTCGAACGTGTTGAGCGCTCCCACGTACGTCGGGTCCTCGACGAGCACGACGTCGCCGGGGTTGCAGAAGACCTTCGCGGCGATGTCCTGGGCCGACTGCGAGCCGGTGGTGACGACGACGTCGTCGGGGGAGGCTCCGAGGATGCCCTCCTCCGCCATGATCTCGCAGATGAGCTCCCGGAGTTCCTCCGTGCCCTTGCCGCCGCCGTAGTGCAGGGCCGTCATGCCATGCTCGCGGATGACGCGCGACGCCGTCTCGGCCACGAGGTCGAGAGGCAGCTTGGACAGGCTGGGCGAGCCGCCGGCAAGGGAGACCAGGCCCGGGCGGATCGAGATGTCGAAGACGTCGCGGACGGCAGACTGCTTGATGTTGTGGGCGCGTTCGGAGAACAGCGCCTCGTGCCGGTGGCTTGCCTCGGCGCGCTCGAGGGCGGTCTGCGTTTCGGCGGTCAGTTCCACGGTGGTGTCCTGTGATGTCACCCACACAGGGTATCGCGAGGTTTCCGAATATGCACCCTTTGTTGTTCCAGCTCACTTATCGAATCTGGGCGGCCGCAGATGCGGTGCAGGTCACAGGAGCGCGCCTACCATTCTGGTATGTCTGCCTACACCGTCACGCGCAGCGCCTTCATCCCCGCCCCGCCCGACCAGGTCTTCCCGCACGTGAACAGCTTCCGCAGATGGAGCACGTGGTCTCCGTGGGAGGAACTCGACCCACAGATGGAACGTGTGTACACCGGTCCCGAGGAGGGGCCCGGAGCCCAGTACGCGTGGATGGGCAATCGGAGGGCGGGCTCCGGCCGGATGGAGATCGTGGAATCCGTCGAACCGAGGAGCATCCGCATCCGGCTCGAGTTCCTCAAGCCGTTCAAGTCGCTGAGCCCCACGGGCTTCACGTTCGAAGCGCAGTCAGGCGGTACCCGCGTGACCTGGTCGCTCGCGGGGGAGATTCGGGGCGCGGCGAAGCTCTTCGCCCCGTTCATCAACATGGACAAGATGGTCGGCAAGGACTTCGAAAAGGGCCTGGCGCGCCTCTCGCAGGTCGCAGCGCCGCGCTAGGACGCCCTAGTCGTCGTCGGCGCCCTCTGCCGGGTCCTCCGAATGCGCGCGGATCTCCGTGGCGTCCAGTTCGTCGTCGCCCTCGGCCGGAGCCTCCGTGTGGATGCGGTCTTCGTCGCCGTCGGTGCGTGGCATCTCAGCGTCGCCTCGATTCTGTCTCTGTCCTTGATCCCCCATCCAGCGTAGGCGCGTCCGTCACCGGGAGCCATGGCAGGAAGAGGCGCAGACCGTATAGAAGAACCGCCGCCGGCCCCAAAGGGGACCGACGGCGGCCTGTGCTTCAGAGGCTCAGTAGTCCTTGCCCTTGAAGGAATCCTTCACGTGCTCGCCAGCCTGCTTGAGGCCCGCCTTGGCCTGGTCGCCGTGGCCCTCGGCCTCGAGGCTTTCGTTGCCCGTCACCTTGCCGGTAGCTTCCTTGGCCTTGCCCTTGAGCTCCTCGGCCTTGTTCTCGATCTTGTCGTCGGCACCCATTGCTGCTCCTTCCGTCGAGACTTGTCGGTCTGAACACCGTTCCCCCCTGGGCGCCGCTTCAAACATGGCCTCGGAAGCGCTTCCGACTTTGATTGGACATGTCGGTCTGCCTACTCTGAGCGGAGTCGAGCAGCGGCACCCCTCCTTCCTACGGAGAAGCCGCTATGCCCTCAGCCCGAGCCGGGGACGGCCCGGGGCCCGAATGTGCGCCCGATCTGACACATGCCGACCGAGCCGAGCTCGTCCTCCGGCACATCGGCCTCGCCGATTCCCTTGCGCGTCGCCATGCTGTCCGGGGCCACGACCTCGCGGACCTCGTCCAAGTCGCCCGGCTCGGTCTCCTCAGCGCTGCCGCCCGCTACGACGCCGGCGAGGGGGAGTTCGTGAGCTTCGCCGTGCCGACGATCCTCGGCGAGATCCGGCACTATGTCCGGGACTATTCGTGGGTGGTCCGGCCGCCGCGGGGCATCCAGGAACTCCGCCTGCGCGTCAATTCGGCGCGCGTGGACCTCGAGCAGTCGCTGGGCCGTGAGCCGAGCATGGCTGAGCTCGCCGAAGAGCTCGGCCTCACCCTTGCGGAAGTCGCCGAGGGCATCGTTGCGGACGCTGCGCTCGTGCCCCACCCCCTCGTGGGCGGTGATGAGGACGAGGCCGGTCCCGAGCTCGGCGCCCTCGACCCCGGGTTCCGCGAAGCGGAGCTCCGCGTCATGATCGAGAACCTCCTCCGGGACGTCTCGACCCTCGAACGGCAGCTGCTCCACCTGCGCTTCGTGCGCGAGATGAGCCAGAAGGAGATCGCCGGGGAGCTCGGCGTGAGCCAGATGCAGGTCTCGCGTCTGCTCCGCAAGCTCCTGCAGCGCCTCCGCGAACGCCTCGACGAGGAGCCTCGCCTTGACGGCGAGCCTTGGGGGGTCCAGCCCGAGGAGCAAGGCCGCAGCTGAGGAGGGCGGCCGGCAAGGTCGGAGGCGGTGAGGTGACGACGTCGTTCGACGCCTCGCCTCGCCGCCTCCGACGTGGCCGCCCCAGGGGCGCTGAGCCCAGCCGGCTCTGCCTGCAGGGCCGGCTGGGCCTGCAGATCAGGCGGAGACGAGCCCGTGCCAGTCCTCGGCGAGCGGAAGGCCGTGCGCCTCGGAGACCGAGCGGTTGGTCACGTAGCCGCCCGCGACGTTCAGGCCCGCGGCGAGCGCCGCGTTCTTCTCGAGCGCCGCCTCGACGCCGAGGTCTGCGAGGAGGGCCGCGTAGCGCAGCGTGACGTTGGTGAGCGCGTACGTCGACGTGTTCGGGACGGCGCCAGGCATGTTCGCGACGCAGTAGAAGGTCGAGTGGTGGACCGTGAACGTCGGGTCCTGGTGGGTGGTCGGGTGGGAGTCCTCGAAGCAGCCGCCCTGGTCGATCGCGATGTCGACGAGCACTGAGCCGGGCTTCATGCGCGAGACGAGCTCGTTGGAGACGAGCTTCGGCGCCTTGGCCCCGGGGATGAGCACCGAGCCGATCACGAGGTCCGCCTCGACGAGCGACCTCTCGATCTCGTACTTGTTCGACGCGAGGGTCTTGATCCGGCCGGCGTAGAGCGCGTCGATGTCCTGGAGCCGCGCGATGTTGATGTCGAGGATCGTCACGTCCGCGCCCAGTCCCATCGCGACGACGGCTGCGTTCGTCCCTGCGACGCCCGCCCCGAGCACGACGACCTTCGCCGGGCGCACGCCCGGTACGCCGCCGAGGAGGATTCCTTTGCCCCCGTTGGGGGTCAGCATCGATTGTGCGCCGACCTGGACCGACAGCCGCCCGGCGACCTCGGACATGGGGGCGAGGAGCGGCAGCGAACGGCCTTCCTGCACGGTCTCGTACGCGAGGGCGGTGACGCCCGCATCGATGAGCGCACGCGTGAGCGCGGGCTCGGCCGCGAGGTGGAGGTAGGTGAAGAGGATCAGGCCCTGCCGGAAGAAGCCGTACTCGGAGGCAACGGGCTCCTTGACCTTCATGACCATGTTGGAGCGCGCCCAGACTTCGGCTGCGTCGGCGACGATCTCTGCGCCGGCTACGCGGTATTCGTCGTCGGCGATGCCCGAGCCGAGTCCCGCACCGCCCTCGACGAGGACGGTATGTCCGCGCGACACGAACTCGTGCACTCCAGCAGCCGTGATGGCTACCCGGAACTCGTTGTTCTTGATCTCCTTGGGGACTCCGATGATCACTTTCGTCTCCATAGTCCAGGGCCTTGCCGGCCGTCTGAGAGGTTCTTCCGCGGTGGTTCCAGCGTAGGCACGGTGTGAGATGAACGACACTGTCAGGCGACTCGGAGGGAAGGCGGCTTCCGCGGAATCACGCCGATCCCGCCGCCAGTGGTCCGACACCTGTTGAATGTTGCAGCGGCAATTGTCGCCTCATGTGGGTCTCTTCCCCCTATGCTGGAAGGCATGCGTGAAGGCGTCGAGGAACTGGTGGAGAAGGCTGCCCGCAGGCTCGGGAGGGGCCTTTCGGTCGAGGACCTCGACGGGCTGCTCGTGGCCTACTCCTCGAACCAGGCCCACGCCGATCCGGTGCGCGTGAACTTCCTCCTGAGCAAGCGCGTCCCCGCAGATGTCAGCGCATGGCAGCTCTCGCACGGCATTGCGACGGCGGTGCGCCCCGTCGCGGTGCCGCCGAACCCAGGCCTCGGCATGTACGGCCGCGTGTGCGTGCCGCTCCTGGTCCGGGGATTCCGGGTCGGCTACCTGTGGGTGCAGCAGGAGCCAGAGGAGGAGAGCGCTACGACGATCCTTGCCGCGCTGCCGAGCGTCCGCCTCGAGATCGAGCTCATCGCGGGGCTCCTGCTCGACTCGAACACGGCAGCCTCGGCGCATCGTCGCCAGCGCGAGTCGAGGTTCCTCGCCGCGGCCTCCGGTGACAAGTCTGCGCAGGCCGAGATCGCGGGCTGGCGCGAGGTTCAGGGCCACGCCCCGTGGCAGGTGGTGACCCTGCTCGATCCGGACGGAGTGGATCCCGAGGACCCGCAGGCCGCCGTCGTCGCCACGAGCACGGCGGCGATGCTCGCTACGGCCGGCATCGACCCGGCCCTCTTCACGGCTGGGACCGAGACCCACGCCGTCGTCCTCTTCGTGCACTCGACCGGGCGCGCCAACCACGCCGCTGTCCTGACGCACTACGAGCGGGAGCTCGCGAAGCGCTCGGGAAGGCCCGCCGGCCGCGTGCTCGTGGGCATCAGCGAGCCGTTCGCGAGCCTTCGCGCCCTTCCCGATGCGTATGCGCAGGCGAAGACCGCGGCGCAGGCAGCGGCCGTGGACCCTGCGCTCGGGGAGCTCGTCGACGTGCGCTCCGTGGGGGTCTACCAGCTCATGGGGTCGCTGGCGTCCGAGCCGTCGAGCGTGTTCGCCGACGTGCTGGTGGAAGAGGACCGCGACGGGGAACTGCTGCCGGTGCTCGAGCAGCTCTACGACAGCGACGGCGCCGTCCAGCTCGTTGCCGACAGCCTCCACGTACACCGCTCGACCGTGTACCACCGGCTGGCGCGGGTTCGGAAGCTCCTCGGCGCCGACCCCCTCGGAGGCAGGGTGCGGCAGGAGCTGCACCTCGCCCTCAAGGCCCGGCGCTGGGCCGGGCGGCCTCGGATCTAGCGCTCCGTGCCCCGGCCTGCCGGCTCGCCCTCCCCGGGTCTAGGCGCCAGCGTCCTTCTCGGCTGCACCCTTCTGCCCCGCGACCCACCCGAGCACGTCCTCCCGCCGGATGCGCCGGTGCGTCCCCCGGTACTCGACGGGCCAGACCCCCAGATCGGTCAGCTTGCGGACGTAGCTGTGGCTGATCCCTGCGAGCTCCGCGGCCTGGGCGACCGTGAGGACGTCCTCGGCGCTGCTGACCGTCACAGACTCTCCTCGGGCGAGCCGCGCGAGGAGGTCCAGGACAGCGGCCCGTGCGTCCTCCGGGAGACGGTAGGCGGTGCCGTCGGCGAAGACGGTGACATCATCGGCGTCGAGTGCCCGGCCGAGGGCTGTGGCGTCGTGAGGGTCGAGTGCCGGCGCGGTGCGCGGGGCGAAGCGGCTCATGTGGTTCAGCGTAGCCAACCCGCTCCCTGACGCAGTGATCTCCGGCGGTGCAATAGCTGTACCAGAGACGGCCGGGAAGGTGAGTTGGTGTACCCGAGACAGGTGGGGCTAGGCGATGCGCGCCTCGTCTGACTCGCGGAGCGCGTCCGCGTGCGCAGCGATCCGTGCCTGGTGGAGGGGGGAGCGCCGCAGGATGAGCCATGCGACGAGCAGGACAGCGAACCAGATCGGCGTCACGAGGAGCGCGACGAGGGTATCCGGCTGGGTCGTGAGGGCCCACACGAGGAACAGGAAGAACGCATAGACCACCCAGACCATCGCGGGCCCGCCGGGCATCCGGTAGCTCGAGGCCGAGTGCTGCTCGGGGCGCCGTTTCCGGAACACCAGGTAGCTCGCGAGGATGATCGACCACACGAACATGAAGCACACGGCGGAAACCGTGGTCACCATGTCGAAGGCCGTGCCGATGTCCTTCCCCGCGTACAGGAGCACGACGCCGGCGAGCAGCAGCGTGCACGAGAGGAACAGTGCGTTCTGGGGAACCTTGCGGGAGGAGAGGCGCCCGAACACCGAGGGTGCGTCGCCTTCCTGGGCGAGGCCGAACACCATGCGCGACGTCGAGTAGATGCCCGAATTCGCACTCGACATGGCGGACGTCAGGACCACGAGGTTCACGAGGGTCGCGGCGGCCCCGAGGCCCGCAAGGGAGAACATCCCGATGAACGGCGAGTGCCCCGCCTGGAACGCCGTCCAGGGCGTGACCGACATGAGGATGATGAGCGCCCCGACGTAGAACAGCCCCACGCGGACGGGAATCGCGTTGATGGCCTTGGGCAGGTTCTTCTCGGGGTTCTTCGTCTCGGCGGCGGCGGTGCCGACGAGCTCGATCCCCACGAAGGCGAAGACGGCGATCTGGAAGCCGGCGACGAAGCCCATGAACTCCTTCGGGAAGAAGCCGCCGTGCTGCCACAGGTTCGTGAAGGAGGCCGTTCCAGTGGAGGAGGTGAACCCTGAGAAAACCATCACGAGCCCGGTCACGATGAGGGCGAGGATCGCCACGATCTTGATGAGCGCGAACCAGAACTCGACCTCTCCGAACGCCTTGACCGTTGGCAGGTTGAGGGCGAGGAGGATGAGGATCGTCGCGATCCCGGGGATCCAGAGGGGGATTCCGGGCCACAGGGTGTCCGCATATCCGGCGATCGCGACGACGTCGGCGACGCCCGTCACGACCCAGCAGAACCAGTACGTCCAGCCAGTGAAGAAGCCTGCCCAGGGGCCGAGCAGGTCGCCGGCGAAGTCGCTGAAGGTCTTGTACGCGAGGTTGCTGAGGAGGAGTTCGCCCATGGCCCGCATGACGAAGAAGAGCATGAAGCCGATGATCATGTAGACGAAGATCACCGAGGGGCCAGCCACCGAGATCGTCTTCCCCGAGCCCATGAAGAGCCCTGTGCCGATCGCGCCTCCGATGGCGAGGAGCTGGATGTGGCGGTTGGAGAGACCGCGGCTCAGCCCCTCTCCAGCCCTGTCTTCCGTGACGTAACTCATACTGCAAAAGCCTCTTCGTGATAGCCGAAAATGTGATCCCTATAACAGGATTCAACCTACATTACCGCTACCCATCGAGGTCAAAGGCCGTGCAACCTGCCGAAGGGGATATATCCAGTTGCATGAAATAGGTCCAGTTACCCTAGACTGGACGATCTGAAACACCCCTTTGTATTCGGAAGGAGCGTGCGCATGTCCCCCGATGTGCACAACCACCGCAGCCTGAGCGTTGTCGTCGACCATGCCCATGAGATCGACGCAGCGCTCGGCGGCGCAATCGAGACGCTTCAGCGGACCGCTGTGGCCAACCCCTGCTGCGGGATCCTCGTGACCCGCGAGGCCGCCGGCCAGTACACGGTTGCCCACGACACGAGCGTCCCGTTCGGCGTCACGCAGCAGCGCCTCGCCTGAGGCGCGGCGGGCGGCCTCCAGCGGCTGCCTCGACCGCAGAGCTTACGACGACGCGCGGCGCCTTCCCGATGGAAGGCGCCGCGCGTCGTCGTTCTCGGCAGCGGTCGGCCAGACTGTTGTCAGCCGCGTCCCCTGCAGATCAACTTGGGCGGTTGCCGATCAGCGTGAGCCGGCGAAGAGCAGTCCCTTCGGATGGATCGATGCAAGCTGGGGGATCGCCGTGAGCGAGCCGTCCGAGAGGTTGAGCGAGGCGAGGTAGTCGTGGCTTCCGTTGGGGGTCACGGACGTGACCGCCTGGCCCGCGCGGAAGCTTCCGCTGACCGCGTACACGGTGTTGTGGTCGGGGTCCGTGATCCAGAGGGTCTGCGCGTGCTGGGTGGCGAAGGCCGTGTCGTCGACCGGGGCCGCGAGGTTGAGGACTTCGAGCTGCTGCTGCGACCTGCCGGCCTGCCGGGCGAAGACGAGCTGCTGGTCAGCCTGCGCGTCGAGCATGAAGTCGTGCGCGAACCGGGGGCTCTGGGACGGGACTGTCGTGCTCGAGTCCGGGTCGGTGAGTGCGAGCGTCGTCGTGGTTCCGGCCTGCGGGCCGTTGGCCAGCACCGCCTTCGCGTTGTCGGTGAAGACCGGGGTGAGCGCCGCCGTCGAGCCCGAGAGCGTTGCCCGATAGAGCGCGGGCCCCGTGGTGTCGGCCGGGTTCGAGGCGGTGACGAGGATCTTGCCCTCGTACACCTTGACGGAGTCGGTGCCGCCGCCGTGGGTGAGGCCCGTGTACGTGTAGTCCTTGACGGCGTTGGCGCCGGCTGACGGCGACACGGTGTGGAACGAAGAGTTGCCGTCCTCGTTCGTCGTGACGAGCAGGCGTCGGCCCGCCGCGTCCGTGCCCATCCCGTCAATCCGCCCCTTGATGTTCCACGAGGCTCCGGGAGTGCCGTCGAGCGAGTACTGCTGGATGGTGCTTGCGGTGGCCCCGGTCGTGGAGGCCTCGCCCATCGGGCCGACGCCGTTCTGGTAGGCGACGTAGATGCTGTCGCCGAGACGGGTGATGTCGTCCGGCGCGGACTCGCCCGCCTTCGCGGGGAAGGCCTTGACCGTGTAGGGCGAGGTGTGGCCGGATGCTTCGTCCGACGGTGCGGCGAGCGCAGGGGAGGCCGAGAAGGCGAGTGCTGCAGAGGCGGCGACCGCGGCCGCGGGCAGGAAAGTCTTGCGGGAGATGTTCATGGCGTGATCCTCCGTGGTGTCGACGTTGGTCCCCCACCAAGGGGAATACTTCGCCCTTGCGGAGGCGGGAGGATGTCACGAGCGTGAACTCCCGGTGGACAGCCGGTGGGAGCTTCCTGAGGCGATCCCTGCGCCGCGGCGCCTGATGGCGTCAAGTCGCCGCGGGTTCCCTGGATGCTGCCTTGGGATCCCGGAGCTTGGCGTTGGGGAGGGCCAGGGTGACAAGGAACGCGAGGACCATGAGGCCCCCCGCCGTGAGCATCACGATGTCCACCGACTGGGAGAACCCGTCCTTGATCGGATGCGTGAGCACGGCGTTTGCCTTGGAGAGCCAGCTAGTGTCATTGAGGCTGTCCGCGCCCAGGCCCCCGCCCGAGGTGCCGCCTTTGAGCAGGTCGAAGAGCGGCTTGTTGGCGGGGTCGGCCAGGACGGCCGGGTTGTGGAGGGTCCTGAGGAAGTCGGCCTGCGTCGCGGCGGTCTTCATAGCCGAGCTGACCCTGTCGGCCGCGAGGCTGAACAGCATCGAGATGAAGACTGCGGTACCGAGGGCGCCACCCATGGAGCGGAAGAAGGCCGCCGTGGAGGTGCCGACCCCCATGTCCTTGAGCGGGACGGAGGTCTGCATCGCCAGCACGAGCGGCTGCATGCAGCATCCGAGGCCCATGCCGAAGAAGACTGCGATGGCGGCGGGAACCCACAGCGGCGCGTCGGCCGTGAGGACGAAGCCCATGGTTGCGGAGGACGCGGCAAGCAGGAGCGTGCCGATGACCGGGAAGATCTTGAACTTGGACGTCCGTGAGATGGTGCGGCCCGCCGTGATCGACGCGGTCATGATGCCCAGGGTGAACGTGATCATGAGGAGCCCCGCCTGGGTCGGCGTGAGACCCTGCACGAGCTGGAGGTACAGCGGCAGCATGGCGATTGCGCCGAACATGCCGATGCCGATGAGGAAGTTCAGGAGGGCGGAGAGGCTGAACTGGGGACTTTTGAACAGGCGGAGGGGAATGAGGGCGTAGTCGCCGGCCCGCTTCTCGAAGAGCACGAACGCGGCCAGTCCGATGGCCCCGACGATGTAGCACGCGAAGGAGTTGACCGAGGTCCAGCCCCAGCCGCGGCCCTGCTCCGCCACGAGGAGCAGCGGCACGAGGCCGACGGTGATCGCCGCGGCTCCGGGGTAGTCGATGCGCTGCCGCGTGTGCCGCGACGGCAGGTGGAGGAAGAAGAAGACGGTCACGAGGGCCGCGATCCCGACCGGGACGTTGACGTAGAAGACCCATCGCCATCCGGTGATCCAGAGGATCTGGTTTGCTCCCGCGAACGCACCGCCGACGACGGGCCCGAGCACCGACGAGACCCCGAAGACGGACATGAAGTAGCCCTGGAACTTCGCGCGGTCCTCGAGCGGCACAATGTCGCCGATGACGGCGAGCGCGAGGGCCATGAGCCCGCCCGCGCCGAGGCCCTGGATCCCGCGGGCGACGGCCAGCTCGCCCATGGAATGGACGGAGCCGGAGAAGATCGACCCGCCGAGGAAGATCGCGATCGCCGCGATGTACAGCGGGCGTCTGCCGAATATGTCCGAGAGCTTGCCGTAGAGCGGCGTGCTGACGGTCGAGGTGATGAGGTACGCGGTTGTTGCCCAGGCCTGGAGGCTCAGGCCGTCCAGGTCGTTGGCGATCGTGTAGATCGATGTGGCGACGATCGTCTGGTCGAGCGAGGCGAGGAACATGCCGAGCATGAGGCCCACCATGACGCCGGTGATCTGGCGGCGGCTCAGCGCACCTTGGGATGTGGAGGGGGTTGCGACGTGGGACACGGGAGGCTCCCGAAGGACGAAGGGGAGGAGGGGGTGGGGGGAGAAGGAGATCGTTGCCTACCTTCTCCCCCCTTTCCGTCTCGGGAAGCAGATCGCTCAGTCCGCGGCGGCCTTCCCAGGCCGTACGAACAGAGTCTCCGCCTGCTCGAGCGACATGCCGTTCGTCTCGGGCACCTTCGTGAGCACGAAGAAGAACGAGAGGGCGGCGAACGCGGCATACATGCCATAGGTGAGCGGGAGCGACCACGCCGCCATGGGCGGGAACGAGACGGTGATGAGGAAGTTCGCGATCCACTGGGCCGCGGCCGCGATGCCGAGCCCGCGCGCGCGGATCGACGGCGGGAAGATCTCACCGAGCAGCACCCACACAAGGGGGCCCCACGAGGCGCCGAAGCACACCACGAACACGTTGGCCGCGACGAGGGCGACAGGTCCCCACGCCCCCGTGAGGGCCGGCTCGCCGTTCACGAGCCTCGCCGTCGAGAACGCGAGGGCCATTGTCCCGAGGGAGACGGCCATGCCGACGGACCCGACGAGCAGGATCGGCCGCCGGCCGACGCGGTCGACGAGCGCGATCGCGATGAGGGTGACCAGGATGTTGGTGATCGACGTGGCGACCGAGATCGTCAGCGAATCCTCCTCGCGGAAGCCGACCGACTTCCACAGGGTGGTCGAGTAGTAGAAGATCACGTTGATGCCGACGAACTGCTGGAACACCGACAGGGCGATGCCGACCCACAGGACCGGCTTGAGGCCGAGGGCGTGGCCGCGGAGGGCACCCCTGCGCTCGGAGAGGCGGTCCTCCTCGATTGCCTTGCGGATGTCCCGGATCTCACGGTCGATGTCGTCGTCAGGAGCGATCGAGCGGAAGACGTTGCGGGCGCCCTCGTCGTTGCCGCGGAGCACGAGGAACCGCGGCGATTCCGGGAGGACGAACGCGATCCAGCCGTAGACGACGGCGGGCACTGCTCCCGCGATGAACATCCAGCGCCATGCGTCGACGCCCCACCACAGGGTGTGGGTGGCGCCGCCGGCACCGTTCGCGAGGAGGGCGTCGCTCAGGAGCGCTGCGAAGATGCCGCTCGTGATGGCAAGCTGCTGGAGGGAAGCGAGGCGGCCGCGCATCTGCCGAGGCGATATCTCCGAGATGTAGGCCGGCGCGATCACGGACGCAAGGCCGATGCCCAGGCCGCCGACGAGGCGCCACAGGATCAGGTCCCAGAGGCCCACCGAGAACCCGGTGCCGATCGCGCTCGCGAGGAAGAGGAGCGCGCCGAGCTTCATGGCCGGGATGCGGCCGAAGCGGTCGCCGACCGCGCCGGCGAGCCAGGAGCCGACGGCGCACCCCAGCAGTGCAACCGCGACGGCAAAACCTGTGACAGCGTGGGAGAGGGAGAAACTGCCCTGGATGGCGTCGACCGCACCGTTGACGACCGATGAGTCGAAGCCGAAGAGGAAGCCGCCGACGGCTCCCGCAACGGCCAGACCGATGACTTTTCCGTGTGAGGCCTTCGGCGCCGCCGGGGCGGCGGCGTGTTCTTGAGGTTCCTGCACCACAGTGGGCCCTGCCTTCGCATGTTCGTCTTCACCTGCCTGGATGGGCAGGTGTGCGCGCTGGACCCACCAGCGGGCGCCAGAGCGCCGTGCCAGTCTGCCACTCCTCGCCGTCGACCACCACGCGGGGAGACGAGACGTATCCGTTCTGTGATCCGGCCGCGAGACGTGTCGGCGAGTTCCGGCTCATGCTCGACGTGAACCCTTGGCTATGCGTGGTTCGGCGTTGCGCGGGGTAGCTAGAACGCACGTCACCTAGCTGAAAGGCGCCACGACATGCCGCAGCCCAAGCCGCCGCGCCCGACCCTCGCAGCCCTCTGGACCGACGGGCTGGGCCGGGCGAGCATCCGCTCGGTTCAGGTCCTCGCGGTCGCCGCGCTCGTCGTCGTCCTCCTCTGGGCGATCACCAGAGTCCCGCTCGTCCTCATCCCGGTGACCCTCGCCCTCATCCTCGCGTCGGCCATCTCGCCGCTTGTGCACTTCCTCGCGCGCCGCCACTGGCCCCAGGCGCTCGCCGTCGCCGCGTCGTTCCTCGCGATCCTCATCGTCTTCGGCGGGGTCGTCACGGGCGTCGTCTTCCTGATCCGCGCTGAGGCGAAGGAACTCGCAGTCCGGTTCACGAACGGGATCCAGCAGCTCCACGAATTCCTCAACAACGGGCCAGTCAAAGTGAGCGACGCCGAGCTCAACAACGCCCGCGACTCCATCCAGCGGTTCTTCACCAACGGCAGCATCGGCGCGGAGGCGCTGAGCGGGGCAAGGACCGTGGGGGAGATCTTCGCCGGGGTCGTGCTCATGGTCGTCATCCTGTTCTTCTTCCTCAAGGACGGCGCGAAGATCCGCGGCTTCTTCATCGGCTTCATGCCGGCCCAGCACCAGCCGACGGCGCACCGCGCCCTCGAGCGCAGCGCCCACGTCCTCGGCGGGTACGTGCGGGGCACGGCGCTCGTGGCGCTCACGGACGCCGTGATCGTCGGCGTCGCGCTGCTGATCCTCCACGTTCCGCTCGCCCTTCCGCTCGCCGTCTTCGTCTTCATCGGGGGCTTCATCCCGATCATCGGCGCCACGGTCGCCGGACTCCTCGCAGTCGCCGTGGCGCTCGTCTCGAACGGGCCCGTCGCGGCGATCGTAGTGCTCGCGGTGATCGTCGGCGTCAACCAGCTCGAGCACCACGTTCTCCAGCCTGCGTTCATGGGCCGCGTCCTCAGCATCCACGGCCTCGCGATCGTCCTCTCGCTCGCGGCCGGGACGATGCTCGCCGGCATCGTGGGCGCGCTGCTCGCGGTGCCCGTCACGGCCGTCTCCTGGACGATCATCAAGACGTGGATGGGGCGGGACGAGGTCGAGGGCTCCTCACCGGCCTGACGGGCTCCTCACCGGCCTGACCGGCTCCTCACCGGCGAGACGGGCTCCTCACCGGCGAGCGGCCAGCGCGCTCCTCCGCTCGCTCGCCGCGCGAACCAGGCCCTCGAAGAGCCCCGCGTCGCTTGCGGTCTCGGGGTGCCATTGGACTCCGACGGCGAACCGCTCGCCGGGGGCCTCCATCGCCTGCAGGACCCCGTCGTCGTCGTACGCTGTGGCCTCGTAGGACGGGTGGGTCGCCACCGCCTGATGGTGGTGGCAGGGGGCGAGGACGGTGCTGCCGATGAGGCCCGATATCCGGTGGCCGGGCTCGACGTGCACCTCGGTCGCTCCGTATCCGCCGGGAGTGCCGGCGTGGCGGTCGTGGCCGACGACGTCAGGCAGATGCTGCACGAGGGAACCGCCCGCTGCAACCGCCATGAGCTGCATGCCACGGCAGATGCCGAGCACCGGGAGCTCCAGTCCATGGGCGGCCTCGAGGAGCCAGAGCTCCGAAGCGTCGCGCTGGTCGTACCAGCGGACGACATCAGGGTGAGGCGACTGTCCGTAGCGCTCGGGATTGATGTCCGAGCCCCCCGCAAGGAGGAGGCCGTCGAGGCGTTCGACGGCGCCTTCCGCAGCCTGCCGGGTGGCGAACGGCGGCAGCAGCACGGGAATCCCTCCCGACCGCTCGACCGATCGGGCGTAGTCGGAGGGAAGGAGGTCGGCATCGACCCCCCGCCAGGCGGACCAGTCGGCCGCCTGGCGGTAGGTCGAGATGCCGATGACGACGGCGTCACTCAAAGTCGGACTCCAGCGGGGTGACGTACGCGTTCGAGAGCCCGCCGTCGACGAGGAAGTCCGTGGCGGTGATGAAGCTGGACTCGTCGCTCCCCAGGAAGGCGACCGCATTGGCGATCTCCTCCGGCTCGGCGAAGCGGCCCATGGGGACGTGGACGAGCCGCCGTGCGGCCCGCTCGGGGTCCTTGGCGAAGAGCTCCTGGAGGAGCGGCGTATTGACCGGGCCCGGGCAGAGCGAGTTGACCCGGATTCCCTTGCGCGCGAACTGCACGCCGAGTTCGCGGGTCATGGCGAGCACGCCGCCCTTCGAGGCCGTGTAGGAGATCTGGGAGGTGGCAGCACCCATGATCGCGACGAATGAAGCCGTATTGATGATGGAACCGCTCCCCTGCTCGAGCATGTACGGGAGGACCGCCTTGCAGCAGAGATAGACGCTCGTCAGGTTCACCTCCTGCACCTTGCGCCACGCGTCGATCCCGGTCTTCAGGATCGAATCGTCGTCGGCGGGGGAGATGCCCGCGTTGTTGAAGGCGATGTCAATGCGCCCGTAGGTCTCCTTCGCGTGGGCGAACATCGCGGCGACGTCTTCGGCGTCAGTGACATCCGCCCGCACGAAGGAGCCGTCGATCTCGTCGGCGATCTCCTTGCCCCGGGCCTCGTCGAGGTCGCCGATCACCACTTTCGCGCCCTCGGCCGCGAACTTCCTGACCGTCGCGAGGCCGATCCCGCTGGAACCGCCGGTGATGACGCCGACCTTGCCGTCGAGCTTTCCCATGTCCGTGCCTTTCGTTGAGGAGCTTCTGTCCAATGAGGAGCTTCTGTCCAATGAGGAGCTTTTGAGTGAGGAGCTTTTGTCAGATGTCGGTGGAAATGAAGACGTTCTTCACTTCTGAGAAGGAATCCGGCGCGTCAGGTCCCAGTTCGCGGCCGAGGCCGGACTGCTTGAAGCCCCCGAAAGGGGTCCAATAGCGGACGGAGGAATGCGAATTGACGGACAGGTTTCCGGATTCGACGCTCCGGGCCACGCGCAGCGCCCGCCCCAGGTCCCGGGTGAAGATCGACCCGGAGAGCCCGTACTCCGTGTCGTTGGCCTTGGCGATGGCGTCCGCTTCGTCCGTGAAGGGCAGGACGGCGACGACCGGGCCGAACAACTCGTGCCGCCACACGTCGTCGTCCGTGCCGCGCGGGAGGACGACGCGGGGTGGGAGCCAGAAGCCGGAGGACGCGTCGACCGTCTGGCCAGTGATGGCGACGTCGGCATTCTTGAGGTAGGCGGCGACGGAATCGCGCTGGCGGGCCGAGATCAGCGGGCCCATCTCAGCGTCGGGCCGCGAGGGATCCGTGACCTTGAAGCGCTCGACGGCTGGCTGGAGCAGTTCGAGGAACCGCTCGTACACGGTGTGCTCGACGAGGATCCTGGACCGCGCGCAGCAATCCTGCCCCGCGTTGTCGAAGGCGCCACCAGGGGCACTCGCCGCGGCCTTCTCGAGATCGGCGTCCGCGAAGACGATGTTGGCGCTCTTGCCCCCGAGTTCGAGGGTGAGCCGCTTGACCTGGTCCGCGCAGCCCCGCATGATGCCCTTGCCCACGGCCGTGGACCCCGTGAAGCACACCTTCCGCACGAGCGGATGCGTGACGAAGCGCTCTCCCACCACGGAGCCCTTGCCCGGGATGACGGTGAAGACACCCTCGGGGAGGCCCGCCTCGAGCGCGAGCTCCGCGAGCCGCATCGCCGTGAGGGGGGTGAGCTCGGCGGGCTTGAGGACGACCGTGTTCCCGGCTGCGAGGGCTGGCGCGAACCCCCAGCCGGCGATGGGCATCGGGAAGTTCCACGGCACGATGACCCCGACGACGCCGAGGGCCTCGTGGAACGTGACGTCGATCCCCCCGGGTACGGGAATCTGCTTTCCGAAGTGGCGCTCGGGAGCCGCCGCGTAGTAGTTCAGGACGTCGCGGACGTTGCCGGCCTCCCAGCGGGCATTGCCGATCGTGTGGCCAGCGTTGGCGACCTCGAGCAACGCGAGTTCCTCGAGGTGTTCCTCGACGACGGCGGCAAAGTTCCGCAGGAGCCGGGCGCGGTCGGCGGGGGCGACGGCGCGCCAGGCGGGAAACGCCCTGTGGGCCGCCTCGATCGCGGCGTCGGTCTCGGCGAGGTCGGCGAGGGGCACGTCGGCGATCGGGTCCGCCGTCGCAGGGTTCAGCACGGTGACCGTCCCGCCTGCGCCGAAGGCGGTGGTGGGGATGCGCATGTCAGAGCCTTTCGAAGCCGCGGCGGAGTTCCCAGTCGGTGATCGCGGCGTCGAAGGCTGCCAGCTCGACATCCGCGTAGTTGAGGTAGTGCTTGACGACATCCTCGCCGAACGCCTCGGCGGCGATGGCCGAGGCCGCGAGGGCGTCCCGCGCCTCGCGCATGGTGGAGGGTACCGTGGGCGCGCCTGAGGTGTAGGCGTTCCCGACCGTCTGGGGCTCGAGAGGAAGCTCGTTCTCGATTCCGTAGAGGCCGCCCGCGAGCATGGCCGAGAGCGCGAGGTAGGGGTTCACGTCTCCGCCCGGAAGACGGTTCTCGAGCCGTGCGCTCTGGCCCTGTCCCACAAGGCGGACGGAGCACGTCCGGTTGTCGAGGCCCCACGCGACCGCGGTCGGGGCGAAGGAGCCCTTGACGAAGCGCTTGTAGGAATTGATGTTGGGCGCGTAGAAGAGCGAGAACTCGCGCATCGTGGCGAGGACACCCGCGATGAAGTGGTCGTAGAGCGGTGTCCGCCTGTGCGCCGACTGGTCCCAGAAGACGAGGGAATCGTCGAGGCCCCTGAGCGAGAGGTGGATATGGCAGGAATTTCCTTCTCGCTCGTTGGGCTTCGCCATGAACGTGATGGACTTCCCGGCCTGGTGCGCTATGTCCTTCGCGGCGGTCTTGTAGACGGAATGGTTGTCCGCGGTGGTGATCACGTCGTCGTATTTGAAGGCGATTTCGTGCTGCCCCAAATTGCATTCGCCCTTGGCGGACTCCACGTTCATCCCGGCGCCGTACATCGCATTGCGGATCTCGCGGAGGAGCGGCTCGACCCTCGCCGAGCCCAGGATCGAATAGTCGACGTTGTACTGGTTGGCGGGGGTGAGGCTGCGGTAGCCGCTTGCCCATGCCTCCTCGTAGCTCGTGTCGAAGACGATGAATTCGAGTTCGGTTCCGGCGAGGGCCTTCCAGCCGTGCTCGGCCGCGCGGTCCGCCTGCGCTCGGAGGATCGAACGGGGCGAGACCCGCACCGGCGTTCCGTCCTCGAGGGCGAGGTCGCACTGGATCATGACGCTTCCGGGGCGGTGGGGGAGGCGCCGGATGGTCGCGAGGTCCAGTTCGAAGACCATGTCCCCGTAGCCCTTCTCCCACGACGTGATGTCGTATCCGTCCACCGTGTTCATGTCGACGTCGACGGCAAGAAGGTAGTTGCACCCTTCGGTTCCATGGTCGAGGACCGAATCGAGGAAGAACCGCGCATGCAGGAGCTTGCCCTGCAGCCTGCCCTGCATGTCGGTGAAGGCCAGGGTCACCGTGTCGATCTCGCCGCCTTCGATGGCGGTCCGGAGTTCTTCGACGGTGAGCATGCGCTCGTTGCGTGTGGTGAGAGTGGACAGATTCATGGCGAGGGAACTCATTTCAATAGACCCTTGAGGAGAGCAGCGGTCGCGTCGCAGTGCTCGTGCATCACGAAGCGGGCGCGTTCGGCGTCGCCGTCGAGAATTCCGTGCACGATCGTGTAGTGCTGCTCGTCCGAATTCGCGATGTTCTTCTGGAGGAAGGGGATTTCCGCCAGGAACTGGTGCACCTTGGCCTGGACGAGGCTGCATGCCTTGGACAGTTCGTCGGAGCCGCAGACCGAGGCGATGGCAAGGTGGAGACGGGCATCGGCCTGACGGTAGTCGGCTGGGCTCGTGACCTGGTTGAAATCGTTGAGGCAGTCCGTGAGGAGAGCACGCTGCTCGTGGTCGAGCGGGCTCTTCGCGGCGCGGTAGGCCGCCCCGGGCTCGATCACGGAGCGGAACACGACGATGTCCTCGATCTCGGCGTGCCGTTCGCCGGCCGGATGGGCCCCGCCGGGCCATTCGCTCGCAATCGACTCGACGATGGTTCCGCCCCCGCGTCCGCGGGTGGTCGAGACGAACCCCGCGGCGCGGAGAGCGCTGATGGCCTCGCGGAGCGTCGCGCGGGAGACGTTGAGGCGCTCCGCGAGGTCCCGCTCGTTGGGCAGCTTGGACCCCGGCCTGAAGATTCCCAGCTGGATCGCCGAACCGAGCTGTTCGACGCACGATTCGAAGGCCATGTGGCCCCGAACGGGGTGGAGCATCGCGTCGATGAGGGGTGCATCAGTCGTGCTGGTCATGGCGTCAGGCTATTCCTCGAGGAGCTGCTCGGCTTGGACGGTCAGGTGCGGGGCCTCTTCCGGGCTCATGAAGTGCTTCCGTCCACGGGAGAGCCAGAGGATCCCGGCGAGCGCGGCGACTGCGACGACGGCGATCGGTGCGTAGTTGAACGTGTCGACGGTGATCGGGTACACGGGCGGGAGGACGAACAGCACGACGATGAAGATGACCCAGACGACGGCGATCCAGCCGATGACCGGGCTCCACTTCCCGAGGTTCCACGGCCCCGGCTTGAAGTCCTTGTCGAGGCGCCGGAGCAGGACCGGTGTCACGTAGGCGATGTAGAGGCCGATGACGGCGATGGACGTCACCGCGAGGTACGCCGTGTAGTTGAAGAGGGCCGGTGCCGCGAGGACGATCGAGATGCCGACGCAGAGCCAGATCGAGTTGGTCGGGGCTCCCACACGCGGGTTCACCTTGGCCCAGAGCCGAGAGCCCGGGATGGCGTTGTCGCGCGAGAACGCGTAGCTCATCCGGGAGTTCGCCGTGACGGAGGCCATGCCGCAGAAGAACTGCGCACCGCACACGAGGAAGAGCAGGAACTTCGCGACCGTCGGGTTGTTGAGCGCGTCGAGGAAGACCTGGGCCGGGGGCAGGCCGGTTGCTGTTCCGGCGAGCTTGGTGAGGCCCGCGTCGCTCCCGTCCTGGATGGATGCCGTGATCGAGTACAGCAGGATCCAGCCGCCGATGATCGAGATGAGCACGCTCATCACGATGCCGCGCGGGGCTGCCGTGGACGCGTTCTTGGTCTCCTCGGCGACGTGGGCCGAGGCGTCATAGCCCGTGTAGGTGTACTGCGCCATGAGGAGCCCCATGCAGAAGACGTAGGGGCTGAACGACCAGCCGGTCTGGTTGTGCCACGCCGTGAATGTCCACGCCGCCGACTGATGCGCGGTGGGCAGGATCCAGAGCGCGCCCACGATGACCGCCGCGCCGACGATGTGCCACCAGGCCGAGACGTTGGAGAGGAAGCTCACGAGCTTCACGCCGAAGGTGTTCAGGAGGCCGTGGATCACGATGAGGACGACGAAGAGGACGAACGTGCCGACGGGAGTGGGCTCGACGCCCCAGGTGAGGTTCGCGAACGCCAGCATGGTCACGGCGGCGCCGTAGTAGATGGCCGCCGTCACGGCAACTTCCCCGAGGAAGTTGAACCAGCCGACGAACCAGGCCCACTCTCGCTTGTTCTTCTTCGCGAGCCGGCCAGCCCAGAAGTAGAGGCCTCCGGCCGTGGGGTATTTCGAGCAGACCTCGGCCATCGCAAGGGCCACGCAGAGCACGAAGGCCCCGGCGAGGGGCCAGCCGACATTGATGGCCGCCGGCCCACCGGACGTCAACGCGATTCCGTAGGAGGTCACGCACCCGGCGAGGATCGAGATGATCGAAAACGAAACGGCGAAGTTGGAGAACCCCGACATGCCGCGGTGGAGTTCCTGTTTGTAGCCAAGCTCCGCGAGCACAGCCGCGTCGCCGTCGACAGCGGGCGTGGCGGAAGCGAGGGTTTCTTCTTCTCTCATGGGTCTTGCTGCCTATCTCGAGGAGGGAGCAGAACGCGATGGAGCAATGGTGGTCTGCATCACAGATAAATGTCAATGGCCTGACTCTAGGCCTTTGACCTTTTGCGTCCTCGAGACGGCAGCTGGCCCCTCCTGGGAACCCGGGGGAAGCTCTAGTCCCGGCCTCCTCCCGCTGCTTCTGGGGTCTCCCCGTCGAGCAGCGCGTCGCGCACCGTTCCGAGCAGCGAGGTGAAGCGCTCGTTGCGGGGGAGCTCGTCGAGCAGGATCGCCTCTCCGTCGGGTCCGGCGAGGGGGATCCGCCAGTTCGGGTACTCGGTGTCGGTGCCGGGCTGATTCTGAGTGCGCCGCTCTCCCACGGCGTCCACGAGCGCGACGCCGAGGAGGGCGGAGGGGGTGAGGGCGGTGAACGCGTAGAGCGCCTCGACGGTGCGCTGGACATCATCCCCAGCCACCGAGGCGGCGGCGCCCTGGTTCCCGACGGCTGGCAGGAGGCCGCGCTCGCGGACGCGTTCGAGGACGGACTCCTGCTCCGCCGCGTCCGCGGCGCGCTCCTCCTCGACGGGTCGGCGCAGGAGCCCGAGCGACTCGCGCAGGGTGACGTGTTCGCCGGCCAGATAGCCCGCGGTCGGGGGCAGGTCGTGCGTGTTGACGCTCGTCAGGCACGCCCGCCGGTACCGCTCGGGTTCGAGCGGGCCGTCGTCGTCGCGCTCGAACCACAGGATCGACGTGCCGAAGACGACCCGTTCGGCAAGGTAGTCGCGCACCCACGGCTCGAACACGCCCAGGTCCTCGCCGACGACGATGGCGCCCGCGCGCTGCGCCTCGAGGGCGAGGATCCCGATGAGGGCCTCGTGGTCGTAGTAGACGTACGTGCCCTCCTCGGGGCCGCGGCCCTCGGGGATCCACCACAGGCGGAAGAGGCCGAGGATGTGGTCCACCCGGATCCCGCCCGCGTGCCGGAGGATCGTGCGGAGCATGTCCCGGTACGGCGCGTAGCCCGCCGCGGCGAGGCGCGAGGGGTGCCAGGGCGGCTGATTCCAGTTCTGGCCCTGCTGATTGAACACGTCCGGCGGCGCGCCCACCGTGACGCCCTTGGCCAGGACGTCGGAGAGCATCCAAGCGTCCGCGCCGTCAAGCTTGACCCCCACCGCGAGGTCATGGACGATCCCGATCTCCATGCCGGACTGCTTCGCACTCCGCTGCGCCCGTTCGAGCTGCTCGTCGCAGAGCCACTGGAGCCAGCGGTGGAATTCGATGCGGTCGGCGTGCTCTTCGCGCAGCTCGTCGGCCCGGGGCGAAGAGGGCGACGACGCCGCGGCCCAATCCGGGGAGGACGGAGGCAGGGTCTCGGCGAGCGCGCACCACAGGGCGAAGTCGTCGAGGCCGCGGCCCAGCTCGGCGCGGAACCGCTCGTACTGCAGCTCCCGGGACGGGCTTCTCGGGACAGCGAAGACGAGGCGGAGGGCGGCGAGCTTGGCGTCGAAGGCCGTGGTCCGGTCGAGCAGGTCCGCAACGCGGTTGGCGGCGTGCAGCCTCGCGGCGAGCCGCTCGACCTCCTCGCGGGCCGCGGACTCGAGATAGCCGTATTCGGGGATGTCCTCGATCCGGAGATAGAGCGGATTGAAGAACCGGCGGGTCGCGGGCAGGTAGGGGGAGTCCTCGACGGGAGGCTTGGGCTCGGCCGCGTGCAGCGGGTTGACGAGGACGAAGCTCGCACCCTCGGCCCCCGAGATCGCGGCGAGGTCGTCGAGGTCGGCGAAGTCGCCGATGCCCCACGAGCGCGAGGACCGCACGGAGTAGAGCTGCGCCATGAGGCCCCAGCGGCGGCGGTCCTGGAGCTGCACGGTGGTCGCGAGCCGTGCCGGGGTCACGATGAGCGGGCACTCCGCGACCTTGCCGTCGCTCTCCGCATGCAGGGTGTGCCAGCCGAGCGGGAGCTCGCGGGGGAGGGCAAAGGCTAAGCGGTCCGTCAGGACGCCGTCGACCTCTCGAGGGCGCTCCGGGTCATCCTCCTGCGCGGCGTCGAAATCCCGGCCGTCCTCCGCCGAGATCCAGACGCGGACCCCGCTTGCGTGGGGGACGTGAAGGTGAACGGTGTTCGCCTGGCCTTCGCGTACGACGACGACGGGCGGCAGGATCCGGCGCCACGGCTCGAGGGCGGCTTCGGCCAGGGCGCTCTCGACCTCCTCGGGCGTGTTCGCCTGCACCCCGAGCGCGCCGAGGACTATGCGCAGGGTCCTGGGCGAAACTGCTCGTTCGGCACCGTCGAAGCCATGGAAGGAGGTGGCCACGCGATATGCGGAGGCGAGCTCGCGGAGGAGGGTGTCGGTACGGTCGTCCTGGATCTGCTCTGTTCCGGCCATGGCCCCACTCTAGGCTGCGCGCGCTCCACGGAACGAGGACGACGCAACCGGGACGACGCAACCGGGGGGCGCGCAACTGAGGAGAGTAGCCTGTGCCTCTGTGACTTCCGTGAACAGCATGAAGGCAGAGATCCCCACCGCCGACGGCGTCGCCGACGCCTACTTCACCCATCCGGACGACGGTGCGCCGCACCCGGGCGTCCTCTTCTACATGGACGCGTTCGGGCTTCGGCCGCACCTCGAGGCGATGGCCGATCGGCTCGCCGAGGCGGGCTACGCGGTCCTCGTGCCGAACGTGTTCTACCGCACCGGGCCGAGTCCCGTCTTCGACCTTCCCGAGTTCATCGACATGTCCCAGCGGACGGGCATCTTCGACCAGATCGGCCCCGCCATGCGGGAGCTCACCCCGGAGCGGGCGGTGAGCGACGCCGGGGCGTACCTCGCGTGGCTCGAGTCGCGGCCCGAGGTGGCAGAGGGCCCGGTCGGGGTCACGGGCTACTGCATGGGTGCGCGGCTCTCGCTCCGGACCGCCGGCGCCTTCCCGGAGCGGGTCGCCGCGGCGGCCGGCTTCCACGGCGGCGGACTGGCAACCGAGGATCCCGACAGCCCGCATCTCGTGGCCGACCGTGTCAGGGCCGAGCTCTACTTCGGGCACGCCGACAATGACCACTCGCTTCCGCCGGAGCAGATCGACCGGCTCAACCAGGCGCTCAGCGACGCGGGGGTCCGGTTCCGTGCCGAGGTATACGAGGGTGCAGGCCACGGCTACACCCAGGCTGACACTGCCTCCTACAACCGAGACGCGGCAGAGCGCCACTGGAAGGAGCTCTTCGCCCTCCTCGAGCGGACACTTCCGCAGAGCTAGTCCGCTCCCCCCTTGGTTCGTTCCCTCAATGCACCGCGCACGAGGCCCCGCAACGGAACTCCCTGTTGCGGGGTCTCGTGCTGCCGGGGGCCTTCATTTGCAACGGGCGCAAGGCGGTTCCTATTGGATATAGGATTTATGGGGTTTGGGCTGGACTGTCCGTGCGCCGTCGGACGCGGTAGCAGCCAGCCAAAGAGGGAAGGAATGCTTCGTGGATGGGAAGCCCCGCGTCGTTGTGACCGACTTGGATCAACCGTCGCTCGCCGAGGAAGAAGAGATCAGTGCCGCCGAGGGATTCGAGCTCGTCCGCGCTGAGTGCCGCACCGAGGACGACGTCATCCGTGAGGCCGAGGGTGCGGACGCCCTGATCGTCCAGTACGCACCCATCACGCGCAGTGTCTTCAAAGCGCTGCCGGGCCTCAAGGCTGTGGCCCGCTACGGCGTCGGCGTGGACACGGTCGACCTCGATGCTGCGACGGAGTTCGGCGTCGCCGTCTGCAACGTGCCCGACTACGGCACCGAGGACGTCAGCGACCACGCGATCGCCCTCGCGCTGAGCCTCGCGCGCGGCGTCGTCGGCCTCGACCGCGAGATGCGGGGCGGCAACTACTCGCTCGCCCCGGTCCAGCCGCTGCACCGCATCGCAGGGCGCGTCTTCGGCGTCGTCGGCCTCGGGCTCATCGGCGCTGCAACCGCGCGCAAGGCGCGCGGCGTCGGCTACAAGACCATCGGCTTCGATCCCGTCCACGAGCCCGGCACGACGACCCCCGACGGCACCGAGGTCGTCGGCTTCGACGAGCTGCTCCGCCGCGCAGACGTCGTCTCGCTCCACGTCCCGCTCAACGCCCACACCCGCCACCTCGTCAACGCCGACGTCCTCGCGGCCATGAAGTCCAGCGCGGTGCTCGTCAACACGTGCCGGGGCGGCGTCGTCGACACCGAGGCGCTCGTCGAGGCGCTGCGCTCGGGCCGGCTCCGCGCCGCGGGCCTCGACGTCTTCGAGCAGGAGCCGCTTCCGAAGGACAGCCCCCTGTTCGAGCTGCCCAACACAGTGCTCACCCCGCACGCGGCCTGGTACAGCGAGGAATCGCAGGTCGAGCTCAAGCGACGCACGGCGCAGAACGTCGCGGACGTGCTGGCGGGACGCAAGCCCAGGAACATCGTGAACCCGGAGGTATTGGCATGACGACGATGAGCCCCAACCCGACCCCGACCGCAACCCAGGCCGAGGTGAGCCACAAGCCCGGCAGCGCGCCCGCCTTATCGGCGCCCGACGCGCGGGTGCCCGTGCGGCGCCAGCTGCCCAAGGTCTCCGAGGTGCGCGAGCTCCTCCAGTTCAGGGCGCCCGTCCTCGACCCGGTCCGGCGCCGCCTCGAGGGCGCGCTCACCATCGAGGACCTCCGCAAGATCGGCCGCCGGACCACGCCGCGCGCCGTCTTCGACTACGTCGACGGCGCCGCCGAATTCGAGGTCACCGCCCAGCGCAACCTCGCTGCCTTCCGGAACGTCGAGTTCGTTCCCGAGACGCTCAACTCGGTGGCCGACCCCGACCTCTCGACCGAGCTGTTCGGCGAGCGCATCGCGTTCCCCCTCGTGTTCGCGCCCACTGGCTACACGCGCATGATGCACCACGAGGGCGAGGCCGCCGTCGCCCGCGTCGCCGAGCGGAACGGCCTCCCGTACTCCCTCTCGACGGTCGGCACGACGACCATCGAAGAGGTGCGGGACGCCGCCCCGAACGGGCAGAACTGGTTCCAGCTCTACCTGACGAACAACGAGGCGCTCAACGAGGAGATGGTGGGCCGGGCGCTCGACGCCGGCTGCAAGACGGTCATCCTCACTGTCGATACCGCCGTGGCCGGCGGCCGCCACAAGGACACGCGCAACGGCCTGACCATCCCGCCGTCGCTGACCGTGAAGACGTTCCTCGACATGTCGCGCTTCCCGTACTGGTGGTTCAACAAGCTCACGACGCCGCCGATCAACTTCGCGCTCCTCCGGGACTACCCGGGAACGTCCGCCGACGTCGCCGCAATGCTGTTCGACCCGGGGCTCAACTACGAGGATCTCGAGTGGCTGCGCAAGGCGTGGCCGCACAATCTCCTCGTCAAGGGCATCACCAACCCCAAGGATGCGGCGCGCGTCGTCGAGCTCGGCGCTGACGGCGTCGTCGTCTCGAACCACGGCGGACGCCAGCTCGACCGGACCCCGGCGACCCTCGACGTCCTTCCCGCCGTGCGCGACGCCGTCGGTGCCGAGGCGACGCTTCTGCTCGACAGCGGCGTCCGGAACGGCCAGGACATCGTTGCCGCCATCGCGCGCGGGGCGGACGCCGTGATGATCGGACGGGCCTACCTGTACGGCCTCATGGCCGGGGGCGAGCGAGGCGTCCAGCGGGCCGTCGACATCCTGCGGACCGAGTATCGCCGCGGGCTCCAGCTGCTCGGGCTCAAGGAGACCCGGCAGATCGACGCGCGCCACTTGCGGACGAGGGCCTAGCTGACCTCGAACGGCGGGGCACCCGACGGGCGCCCCGCCCGACCAAACCCCGGCGAAGCGCCGAAACCCCTTGTCAGCGGCGGGGGTTTCGGCAGCTGGCCGGGGTTTCGTCGTCGATAACGTCAGGCGGCGGTCTTGAGGACAGCGGCAATGCGTCTCCGGAGGACCGTCTCGTCGAACAGGTCGCGCCATTCGATCCGCAGTAGTACCCATCCCTCTTCCATGAGCGCCCGTTCGCGCTTTCGTTCCCGCAGGAGCGCCTGTCCGGTCGGCTCGTACGCAAAGTACTTGACGTCGCCGTCGAACTCGAGCCCGACCTTGAGCTTTACCCATGCGAAATCGAGACGGTATCGGCCAAGCCGCGTGGACACCTCGACCTGCTGATCGGGCATCTCGAAAGGCATGAGGCTTAGCAGGTATCGAAGGAGGCTTTCGCCGGGTGATTCGCACAGTTCCGAGGCGAGTTCCCAAGCAGCTCGTGCGGTTCTAATTCCTCTCTTGCCGCCTGCCGAGGCCAGCAGGACGTCGACCGCCTGACGGTCTGCACCGAGTCTGAGCCCGTGATCAAGGAGGATCTGAGCCTGGCCGCCTCGCAGGATGCGGGCGGAATCGACGAGGGTCCGTTCGAGGGTGGTTGCCGGCAGGCCCCGCTGGGTGTGCAGCTCGGAAGGAAGCAGGATCCCGCCGTGGCTCCTCACATCTTCGGCGCGGGCGCTCCGTCCCGGGCACTTGGGCCTGGTGACGTGAATGGCGTCGTCGGCGTTCCACAGGTGGAGTCCATGAAGACGGGCCGCGCTGATGTGGCTGTAGGCGAACACCGGCTCCTGCCGCCGCGCGGCCTCCTCATAATGGGCGGTCAAGACCATGAGGTGTCGGTCGTCCGGCGAGAGGCGGGCCCACGCGGTTGCCTCGTAGTAGGCCCCTCGCCTGATTCGGACCACAGTCCTCGCCTCTAGCAGGCGATCGGCGGCCTTCGAGGAGCCAAAGCGGTCATTCAGCTGCGAGGTCAGCCACGGGCCGGGGTGGGGCAGGACGAGTTCCATGCATCGAATCTCGCAGGCTGGAGGCCCAGGCGGTCGCCGAGAACAGCTCGATGTGGATAACCCGCGAGGCGATCCGTGCCACGTAGCTCACGGGCCACGGTCACGAGCCCTACGGGAACCGCCGAAACCACCTGATAGCGGCGGGGGTTTCGGCGGCCCGCCGGGGTTTCGTCGCAGAGATGCGGATCGGCGTGGGGCGTGGGCTAAGGTCGATGGAAACTGATTCGTTCACTACGGGCAGGGGGAGCTATGCGCGCAGAATCACCCGCCGTCGGGCTCATGGGTCCACTCGAGCTCCTCTTCACAGGCACGGTCTGGGCCGAGGGGCCCGTGTGGGTCCCTTCGTCCCAGACCGTCCGCTGGAGCGACATCCCGAACGATCGGATCCTCGAGTTCGACCCGGCCACGGGGGCGACCCGGGAGTACGCGACGAACGTCGAGTTCACCAACGGCCGCACGCTCGACGTCGACGGGAGCGTCGTGCAGTGCAGCCACGGGCGGCGTCGCGTTGAGCGGGACGACGACGGCGAGGTGAGCGCCGTCGTCGACTCGTTCGAGGGGCGACGCCTCAACTCGCCGAACGACGTCGTCGTCGCCCGAGACGGCACGATCTGGTTCACCGACCCGCCGTACGGCATCCTCCCCGGCACGAACGAGGGCCACGAGGGGGAGCAGGAGTACGGCGGCTGCTACGTGTTCCGCTGCGGGCACGGGGGCGAGGGCCTCACCCCCGTGGTGACTGACCTCGTGCACCCGAACGGCCTCGCGTTCTCGCCGGACGAGTCCCTTCTCTACGTCGCCGACACCGCGGGCCTCCGCCACAGCGTGCCGTTCCGCATCGCCGTCTACGACGTCGTCGAGGGGGCCTGCCGCAACGGCCGGACGTTCGTGGACCTTGACGACGCTCACCCGTCGGACGGATTCAGGGTCGACGTCGAGGGGCGCGTCTGGACCTCGGCGGGGCCGTCGGTGCGTGTCTATTCGCCCGAGGGCGCGCTCCTCGCCGAAACGGAGCTGCCCGAGACGGTCTCCAACGTCTGCTTCGGCGGCCCGGACGGGCAGGACCTGTACATCACCGCCACGTCGGGCCTCTACCGCCTGCGCACCGCCACCCGTGACGCTGCGCAGCGGTCCGGCGCCGGGGCCTGAGCCCTACGGCGGCCGGGGCCGGCGCCGAGTCCGGTCGGCCTAGCCGACGTTGGCGTGCTCGTCGCGGCGAGGCACTAGCGGTATCGCGGCGAGCGGTGCGGCGGCGACGAGGCAGAAGGCGAGCGGGTACCCGAGGGCCGCGACCAGGGCGCCGACAGCCGGTCCCACGCCCGACGCCGCGATGAACTGCCCCGTGTTCTGTGCGCCGAGCGCCTTGCCGGACCAGCGCGGCCCCGCCGCCTCCGCGACTGACGTGAACGCGAGGCCGTTGTCCGCCACGCTGACGACCGTCGCGACCATGAACGCCGCGATCGCCGCGGCACGCAGGGAGGCGAGGTCGGTCGCGGCCGCCAGGGCCATGGTGGCGGCGGCCGCAACCGCGACCCAGCGGAGGAGCCGCACCCGGCTTCCGAGCCGGTCGCTCCACACGCCGACCGCGATCCGCCCGAACGCCCCCACGACCTGTGCGATGCTCACGACCGCCCCGGCGGAGACGCTGTCGAGCCTGACGTCGGCGATGAGCCACACGAGCCCGAAGGTCGAGAGCGTGAACTGGGGAACGACGAGGAGCACCGAGACGGCGTGGATGCGCCACAGAAAGGAGCCCGTCCGGTACGGGTTGGGTGGGTCACCGGGCTCGGTTCGGCCTGAGGGCCGGGGCGGATTCGCGAGGCCCACCGCGCACAGGATGGCGAGCGCGGCGTTGAACACGAGCGGGAGGACGAGGGCCGCACCTGGCCCGTGTGCCGCGGCGATCCATGGCACGGTGAGCGCAGCCACGGTCACGCCGAGCGGCTGGGCCATCTGCCGGATCCCCATCGCCAGCCCGCGGCGGTTCCGCGGGAACCAGCCGACGACGACGCGGCCGCTCGCGGCGTTGCTGCTCGCCGCTGCCGCTCCCCCGAGGAGGCCGAAGACCCCGAGAGCGGTGTAGCCGGGGACGGCGACTGCGCCGACTGCGGCGAGGGCGGTCAGCGCGAGCCCCGCGGAGATCACCCATCGTTCGCCGATGCGGTCCGCGAGGGCGCCCCATGCGATGAGGGTGAGGACCATGCCGACGGTCGGGGCCGCCGCGAGGAGCCCCGCCTGCGCGAGTGGCATGCCGCGTTCGGAGTGGAGCACCGGGATGAGGAAGGCGGGCGCACTCACGAAGGCGGTCCCCGCCGTCTGCGCCCCGACGCCCAGCGCGAGCATGCGCCACGCCGTCGCGTTCGTCGTCGCCCGATCTGCTTTGCTCTCCACGCTGCCGTGCCCCTTCCGTCACGGTCATCGTGCTCCAGAGTCCACGTAGTGAGCACTTTTGTCTCACACAGTGGAACGGTCAGCCGCGGGGCTGGTTGGGCCCCCCACGCCTCCGCCTCGCGGCAGCGCTCCACGCGAGGTAGCCGCCCAGCCCCCCGAGGGCTGTGAGGCCCGTGCGCATGAAGGGGGCCCGCCAGCCGGTCCACCGCTCCCGGTCGAGCGAGACGAGGTCTCCGACCCCGCGGATGAAAGCCGCCGCGATCACTCCCGCGACCACCCGGTCGCCGATCTTCTCGGCACGGATCAGGAGCGGCTCGAGTTCGGCCGCGCGCAGGCGGACCTCGAAACCGCCCGAGTCCACGATCCGCACGAGCCCGTCGACGAGGTGCGGGAGGTCCTCGACGAGGTCCATCGCCCCCAGCCCCGCCTCCTTGAGCCCGTCGAGGATCGCCTGCGGGGAGTGCCTCGCGACGAACAGCTCGACGACGTACGGCTGGAGCGCGTGGCTGAGTCGGAAGCCCGGGTCGAGGACGCGGCCCAGGCCTTCGGCCATGACCACCATCTTCGCGATGACGGCGATCTCCTCGGGCAGCTGCAGCCGGTGCTTCCGGACGACCGCGAGAAGCTGCTGCACGAGCCGGGCCGTGTCCACATCCTGCAGGTCCACGCGGTCGTAGAGCCCGATGAATTCGGCGACGTCGTCGGCCAGCTCCGGGAGATCGGACTCGTGCCGGCCGGAGGACATGTCGAGGAGCGTGCGCGCGAGCCGCCGGGCGTCCTTGCGGGCGAGCGCGAGGAGGAGGCGGCTCAACTGGTCGTGCAGCCGCTCGTCGATCTCGCCGACCATGCCGAAGTCGATGAGCGCGATCGCCCCGTCGCTCTGGACGAACATATTGCCCGGGTGCGGGTCGGCGTGGAAGAAGGCGTCCTTGAAGACCATCTGGGCGAGGGCGCCGGCTGCGTTGAGGGCGAGCTCCGAGCGGTCGAACCCCGCCGCGTCGAGGGCCTCGATGTCGTTGATCTTGAGCCCCTCGACCCGCTCGATCGTGAGCATGCGCGACGTCGTCGTCTCCCAGTAGACCCGAGGGATCCGGATGCTCGCGTTGTCGGCGAAGTTCTCCGCGAAGCGCTCGGCGTTGCGGCCCTCCTGGAGGTAGTCGAGCTCCGCGAGGATCGTGCGGCCGAACTGCTCGACAAGGCCCACGACGTTGTAGTCCGCTGCCGCCGACCACTGTCGGCTCGCCGACGCGGCGAGGTTCCGGAGGATTTCGAGGTCCTCGCGGATCCGGTCCACCGCCCCCGGCTTCCTCACCTTCACCACCACGCGCGTGCCGTCCGCGAGGCGAGCGCCGTGGACCTGACCGATGGACGCGCTCGCGATCGGCTCGTCGTCGAACGTCGCGAAGGCCTCCTCCGAGTCGATGCCCAGTTCTTCGCGGACGACGGCGCGGATCTCCTCGGGCGGGACCGGCGGCACTGCGTCCTGCAGCTTGGCGAGCTCGAGCTGATACGGCTCCGGAAGGAGGTCCGGTCGGGTCGAGAGGATCTGCCCGAGCTTCATGAACGTGGGCCCGAGTTCCTCGAGGGCGAGGCGAAGGTGCTCGGGGCCGCCGGCGGTCGCGTCGATGGTCTCGCCGAGCAGGTTCGCGGGGGACCAGCGCCCGAGCCCCGCCGCGTGGAGAAGGTGGCCGAGGCCGTGGCGGGTCAGGACCTCGCCGATCTGGGCGTAGCGGGCAGCGCGTGCGCCCGAGATTCCGAAGGCCATTCTCTACTCCCGGAGTCTTCCGGCCAGGCCGTCGATGACGGGCTGGCGGCCAAGTTCGACGTGTGCTGCAGCCAATGATTCGGCGAGCTGGGCCCGGCCGGCGAGGATGGCCTCCTTGGCGAGCGTGAGCTGGCGGACGACGGCGCCCCGCCGCGGCGCGGCGACGATGAAGCCGTCCTGCTCGAGCCGGTGCAGGGCGTCGCGCACGGGGATCCGCGACACGCGGTGCTCGGGGGCAGCCTGCACGGGGGTCTCCATGATGGAGACAATACGCGACGGCGCACCTTTGCCACGACGGCGCACCTTTGATGCGGAAGCGGACGACTATGCGCGGTGAAACGTGCGCCCTCGTAGGAAGCTTGCGCCTTCACCTTGTGCGGGGAGGGGCTCCGCGACGAAACCAGTAGCGCTCAGGCATGAAGAACCAGAAGAGGAACACGACGGCTAGGAGCATGAGGCTGAATGGACCTGGCTGAGGACCTGATTCCCCAGTGAGAAGCCAAAGCAGCCATTGAGCCGACCAGAGGCCTCCGACAAAGGCGACGTAGGTAAATGCCCTGCCCGCGATCGTTCGGGGTGTTTTCGCGTCGCGGAGGTGGATAGTCACGATGCGCTCCTTTACCTCCCCTGGGCATCGCGGGCGACCGAGAAGGCCCTGCCTTTGATCGCCTTCACGAAGGCGCGAGCCTGCTCGTCCGTGAGAAGGGCCGCTAGCCCTTCTATTCCCCCGGCTTCTGGCGAACCGGCTTGAGCCGTAAGGAAAGAGGTGAACTCGGGGCTGCCCTTCAGGGTTTTCAATCGACGATTGAATCCTGAGGGGTCATCCCGATTTGCGTCTTGGATGATCTGTTTGATCGGTCGGCCCTCAGGGGCATCGAGTGACTCTTGATCCACAGCCGGGCTGGTGGCAATGCTCGCGCGAGCCACGGTAGTGCTGGTAACAGACCGAATTGCAGATGGCTCAAAGATAAAAGGCACCTTTGGGCCTACGTGGTGGGTTACCGCCGGCTCTGCGTGGGCACGGCACGACACGTGCCCCTCACCTCGGTTCGTCAGCCTCGGGAGGAGATCGGGGCAATGGCGGTGCGAATCATCGAAGAAGAACGCCTCGAGGGAAAGGAACAGCGTCATATCCGCCTCTACCCCGAGCTCGTCATCAGGGCTTCCTCCTGAGGTGAGCGCGGGTGTCCTTGAGCGACTGCGACGAAGCCGGTCGACAAGGCCGGCTTGCCGGTTGTGACCGGCGTCATATCCTAGCTTGGACGAGCAGGTGAGACCCGCGACCGAAAGGCCTTCCCATGACCGACCTCATTGACGAGCGCGAGTCCGAGAACCAGCCCGGCGAGGAAGCCCTCCGGGAGCGCGTGAGCCGCCTGAGCCTCGAGGAGAAGGTCCGCCTCCTCACGGGAAGCTCGTTCTGGTCCATCGAGGCGGAGCCGAAGGTCGGGTTCCGCCGCTTCGTCGTCTCGGATGGACCCGTCGGCGTCCGCGGCGAGACCTGGGACGACCGTGACTGGTCTGCCAACGGGCCCTCGCCCACCGCCATCGCGGCCACGTGGGACCCCGAACTCGTCAGCCGGATCGGCCACGCGATGGGAGCCGAGGCCCGCCGGAAGGGCGTCGACGTCATCCTCGCCCCGACCGTGAACCTGCACCGGACCCCCGTCGGCGGGCGCCACTTCGAGTGCTACTCGGAGGATCCCGTGCTGACGGGGGCAATTGGTGCGGCCTGGGTACGCGGCGTGCAAGCCCAGGGCGTGGGAACGTGCGTCAAGCACTTCGTCGCAAACGACCAGGAGACCGAGCGCATGGGCGTCGACAACGTCGTCGACGAGCGCACTCTCCGCGAGCTCTACCTCGCGCCGTTCGAGGGCATCGAGCGCGAGGCGAAGCCGTGGTCGTACATGGCCGCCTACAACAAGGTCAACGGAACCCCGATGACGGAGTCCCCTCTCCTCGACGAGGTCCTGAAGGGCGAATGGGGCTCGGACGCCGTCGTCATCTCCGACTGGTTCGCCGCCCGCTCGACCGTCGAATCCGCGAACGCCGGCCTCGACCTCGTAATGCCGGGCCCGGACTCGCCCTGGGGGCAGGCCCTTGTCGACGCCGTGCGCGGTGGCGAGGTCGAGGAGTCGAAGATCGACGAGAAGCTCGTCCGCCTCCTGCGCCTCGCCTCGCGGACGGGTGCGCTCGAGGGCTTCGAAGCCCGCGAGGCCGAGCCCGTCGCCGAGGAGCAGATGGACGCGCTCCTCCGCGAAGCGGCAGCGGCCGGCTTTGTGCTCGTGAAGAACGAAAGCGCCGCGGCGGACCGCCCGGGCCGTGACCCCGTCCTCCCGCTTTCCGGCGTGAGCTCGCTCGCCGTCATCGGACCCAACGCGGTGCGCGGCCGGATCGCCGGCGGCGGCTCGGCTTCCGTCATGCCGAAGCACGTCGTCCATCCCGCCGAGGCGCTGGCCGCGGCCCTGCCGGGCGCCACCGTGCGGACGGCCCGCGGCGCCCGGTCCACCGATCGCGTCGGCATCCTCGAGGGGGCCGAGGCCCAGCTCCCCGACGGCTCGGGGAACGGGATGCTCGTCGAGTTCCTCGACGCCGACGGGGCCGTACTGGGAAGCGAGCAGCGGCGCATCGGGCAATTCGTGTGGATGGGCGACTTCGCTCCCGGCATCCCCGCGGACCGGGTAGCCGCGGTGCGGACGACGACGCGCGTCACCGCCGCGGCCTCCGGCACCCACCGGTTGGGCGCGTCCGGGGTCGGTCACATCACCGTCGCCCTCGACGGGGAGGTTGTCGCCGACGAGGAGGTGCGGCTCCGCGAGGGCGCCGACATCGTCGAGGGCCTCATGCTGCCACCGCAGCTCCTCGCCGAGCGCGGCCTCGAGGAGGGTGAGTCCGTCCTCCTGACGACGACGTTCTCCGCCGTCCCGGATCCCGCCACCGGCGCGCACTTCTGGGCCACCCTCGTCAACGCGGATGGCCCCCACGGGACGGACGACGAGGAGATCGCCGCCGCCGTCGAGCTCGCGCGCTCCTCGGATGCCGCCGTCGTCGTCGTCGGTACGACCGAGGAGGTCGAGTCCGAGGGCTACGACCGTGAGTCCCTGGCCCTCCCCGGGCGGCAGGACGAGCTCGTAGAGGCCGTCCTCGAGGCGAATCCGAACACGGTCGTCGTTGTCAACGCGGGTGCGCCCGTCCTGATGCCGTGGCTGGGGAAGGCGAAGGCCGTGCTTCTCGTGTGGTTCCCGGGCCAGCAGATGGGGACCGCGCTCGCGGACGTCCTGACAGGCGCCGTCGAACCTGGCGGCCACGTGCCCACGACGTGGCCCGCCCCAGACGGCGTCGTGCAGCCCGAGAACATCCCGGTGGACGGCACCGTTCGCTACGACGAGGGCCTGAACATCGGCTACAAGGCCTACCTCGAGCACGGGATCGAACCCGCTGTGCCCTTCGGCCACGGCCTCGGCTACACGTCCTGGGCCCTCTCGGAGGCAGAGGTGTCGGGAGACGGAGAGGCAGTGAGCGTGACCGTCGCGAACACGGGCGACCGCACCGGCGCACACGTCGTCCAGGTCTACGTCTCGCGGCCGGACTCCGCCGTGGAACGCCCCGCTGCGTGGCTCGCCGCGTTCGCAAAGGTGACGCTCGGGGCGGGTGAGACGCGGCGCCTCGAGATCCCTCTCCCGCGGCGGGCCTTCGAGCACTGGGACACCGATGCCCACGACTGGGCCGTCGAGCCGGGCGAATTCGTCGTCGAGGCAGGGCCGTCCATCGCCGAGCGGACCCGAGCGGGGGTCGTGGAGCGCGGACGCTAGGGGTCACGGCTGACGCACCGAGGTGCTGGGGCGGGAACCGCGGCATTCTCGGATTACCCTGAGTCCGGATGCCGCCTCCCGCCCGAGGGGGCCACGATCGCCCGGGAGCCACGCATGAGTGCAGACGCCTCGCCCCAGCCTGTTCCCCAGTCCGCGCTCGCCGAGCCCGTCCAGCGCGTCGGCCCGCTCTGGATCACGGGCCTCGTGCTCGTCAACGTCGGGGTCAACGCCGCGTTCTTCGGCCCCATCCAGGTCCTCCTCGGGCTGCAGGCGCAGGCCTTCGACGCGAGCCAGAAGGAAGCAATCCTCGCGCTCGTCACGGGCGCCGGTGCGGCCGTCTCGCTCGTGGCAAACCCGCTCTTCGGTGCGTTCTCAGACCGCACATGGAGCCGCTTCGGCCGGCGTCGCCCGTGGGTCTTCATGGGCGCGCTTCTCGGGGCCATCGCCCTCGTGGCCCTCGCGGGGGCGCCCAACGTCGCTGCGGCAACAGCCCTGTGGTGCCTTGTCCAGGCGGGCTGCAACGGCGCCTACGCCGCGGTCACGGCGGCCATCCCGGACCGGGCGCCCGTCGAGCAGCGCGGCATCGTCGGCGGCCTTGCCGCGATGGGCCAGACGGCGGGGATCCTCCTCGGCGCGGTGATCGCCGCCGTCGTCTCCGGGAGCTTCGCCCTCGGCTACGTGATCTGCGGCGTCGCACTCATAGCGGGGGTCGTCCTCTACCTCACGACGGCGGCCGACGATCCCCTTCCGCGTGCAGCGGTTCCCCCCTTCTCCCTGGGCCGCTTCTTCGCGTCATTCTGGGTCAGCCCCGCACGGTACCCAGACTTCGGGTGGGCCTGGCTCACCCGCCTCCTGGTGAACGTGGGCAACCACATGGTGACGCTCTATCTCCTCTTCTTCCTCGGCGACGCGGTGCGGCTCAAGCAGACGCAGGGCATCGAGCCGGCGACCGGCGTCCTGATCCTCACCGGCCTCTACGCCGTGTTCGTCATCATCACGAGCGTCATCGGCGGGAAGCTCTCCGACCGGCTGGGCCGGCGCAAGCCGCTTGTCATCGGGTCGTCGGTCATCATCGCCATCGCGTCCCTCACGATCGGCTTCTTCCCCGTGTGGCCCGGGGCGATCGTGGGTGCGTGCGTGCTCGGAATCGGCTTCGGCACGTATCTCGCGGTCGACTTCGCGCTCATCACCCAAGTCCTCCCGACGGCCCGCGACCGAGGCAAGGATCTCGGCGTCATCAACATCGCCAACTCGCTCCCGCAGGTCATTGCGCCCCTCATTGCCTACCCGTTCGTCACCTACTGGGGCGGGTACATTTCGCTCTACGTGGCCGCGGCCGTGATCGGGCTGCTGGGGGCCGTGTTCGTGACCCGCATCCGCAGCGTGGACTGACGGGCTCGGCGCAGACCAGACGGCCCGGAGGGCCTCGCCTTCAGGCCGATCGGGCTCGCGCGCTATAGTTGATGAGACCCATCGCGCCACGAGCCAGGGCGCAGCCATGGGTTCGGACCGTGCCGGACAACCGCCGGAAAGAGGCTTCTGCGAGTGCTCGAACTGCCCAAGGACCTGGTGTCGATGGAGGCTCCACCGACCACACCTCGCCTGGCCGAGCGTTACAGCAGACTGCTCGAAGCCGCTGCCGAGTTCGCCCGTCTCGAATATCCAGAGGTGGAGGTGTCCGCGGTCGCCACCCGTGCCGGTGTCTCACTCAGCACGGCCTACCGCTACTTCCCGTCGAGCGCCCATCTCCTGCTCGCGCTGCACCGCCGCCAGCTCCTCGAACTCCGCGAACGCGTCGAGGTCCGGGCCAAGAACGCGCGAGGCCGCGGGCCCGAGGAGCGTTCGAGGCAGCTCGCGGGCGCAGCCATCGAGCTGCTCCAGATGCGGCTCTCGCAGCCGGCGGTCAACAGCTGCCTCGACGAGCTCGTCGTTCCCGCGGACCACGAGCTCGCCCGCATGATCGGCGAGGTCGACGAGCTCTCGTGGTCCGTCCTCGGCCGTCTCGGGGGTGGGGCCGCGCGGGGCAGGAGCATCGTCCTCATGGTGTCCGGGCTCGTCTCGGGAATCCGCACGGGCCGCCTCCTGCCCTACGAGGCGGAGCAGCAGCTCAAGGATGCGTGCGCCCTCCTCGAGTCGAGGCCGTCCGCCGCGCGGCTCGCCTGATCGCGCCTGGGCTCGAGCCGCAGGCTGCGCCCGAGTCTTCGCTGCGGGATCGGGCTCCCGCTAGGCTGGGGTCCCGTGGATGGACCCGCTCTCGCAGCCCTACTGACCGGTCTCGCCCTCGCCGTCGCGGTGGTCGGAACCATCGTGCCGGTCCTTCCCGGAAGCGTGCTGGGGATCCTCGCGCTCCTCGAGTGGGCCCTGTTCGGCCGCTCCGGCTCGGCCGGGTGGATCGTCTTCGCCATCGGCACCGTGCTGTTCGCGGCCGGAATGGCGGCGTCCTACGTCATCACAGGCCGGAAGCTCGCCGCCCGGCAGGTCCCGAACAGCTCGATCCTCGCGGCGGCGGTCGTGGGCGTCGTGGGGATGTTCGTCGTGCCGGTGCTCGGCCTGTTCATCGGCTTCGCCGTGGGGCTCCTCGGGAGCGAATGGGTGCGGACCCGGGACTTCCGGTCCGCGTCGTCGTCCTCGCTCGCGGCCCTGAAGGCCCTCGGCATAGGCCACCTTGTGGAGTTCGCCTGCGCGGCCACGGCTGTCACGATCTGGGTGATTGCCGCTTGGGTCTACTTCTCGTCGCGGTGAGCACCTTCGTTAGCATGGAGGCCATGGCTTCCAGCGAGGTGGACCGCCTGCATTCGTTTCACGACCAGCGTGTCCTCACGCCCTTCCGCGGCGTGAGGGTGTCCACGCCTGTCCACGGGGTCCTGGACCGTTTCTCCCGGCGGCCGGGCAGCCCCCGCCTGAGGAGGTTCCCTCCCAAGACCGAGCGGGCCGTGTTCGACGCCGTCTTCCGCTCCCAGGAGCCCGAGCGGCTCGTGGTCCTGGCCCACTCGCATGCCGGGTGGTCGGGGCTCTGCTACGTCATGGCAGGGCTGCTCGCGTACCGGGAGCATCAGCACGCGCAGGCGGCTGAACTCCTCCAGCGCGGACTCGCGGGCGAGAACGAGCACGCCGCGGCGCAGTTCGCCGCCGACTACCTCGGCGCCTGGTCGCAGTGGGTCGAGCTGTCTGAGGGCGTGAGCGTCGAGGTGCTGTTCAGCGAGGAGGCGGTGTGCCTCGCGCTCGCCCACAGCCTCCGCGAGATCGGCCACCCGGCTGACGCCCTCGGTGCCCTGGCCCCGCTTCCGCCCTCTCTGCCGACCTCGCTCGCGGCCGCCCGGCTCGCCGAGATCCTCGGCCGGCCCGCGGACGTCATCTCATGGACCGAGGGGCTCACGAATCGCGACGACCTCGCCGCCGCCCTCCTCCTGCTGAGGGCAAGGGCTCTCCGTTCCCTCGGCCGCCGGGCGGACGCCCAGGATGCGGTGCGAGAGGTGACGCGCCGCCGTCGTACGTCGGTCCTGCTGCGCCAAGCGGCCCTGACCGAGCGAGCCCTGCTGCTCGTCGGCCTCGGGCGCCGCTCCCCGCTGCGGAAGATGCACGGCGGCGGGCGGCTCCCCGACACGAAGCGGACGCGGGACGAGGAGGTGCGCGAGCTCTGGCTCCGCGACTTCGAGCGGCTCGCGGGGGAGCGCCCGGAATAGCAGCAGCGCCTCCGCAGACGCCGAGGGCCCCTGATCCGACCGCATCGTGCGGTCAGGTCAGGGGCCCTCAGCTGTGTGAACAAGAAGCTGCGAATGCGGCCGGGCCGGTGGGTGCCCGTTGGTCCGGCTCCCTGACGGTGGTGTGCGGCGGGGCCGTAGCCTGGCTCAGCGGTCTCGTGAACCGTCGAGCGGATTGCCAGCATTCCAGCAGTTGAGGAGCACTCCGTGCAATAGTCTCGGGATAGACTGGTCGATCTGACCAATGTCGATGTCCTCGTTGTAGGAGAAGTGATCAGATTGCCGCAGATCGATGCGACCGACCGGAGGATCCTGCTCGCGCTCGACGCCGACCCCCGCATGCCGATCATGGTCCTGGCCCAGCGCCTCGGACTGGCGCGGGGCACGGTTCAGGCCCGGCTCGAGCGCATGACGACGAGCGGCGCCCTCCGCCCGCACAGCACGCGGGTCGATGCGACCGCGCTCGGCCGCGGCGTCTCCGCAGAGGTCGCGGCCGAGCTCGACCAGAGCCACCTCGACGAGGCGATTGCGGCACTGCGCGAGATCCCCGAGGTCCTCGAATGCCTCGCCCCTGCGGGCGACACGGATCTCCTGATCCGCGTCGTCGCGACGAGTCCCGATGATCTGTACCGCGTCTCGGAGGAGATCCGCCTGTGCCCCGGGATCACCAGGACTTCGACCCGGATGATCCTTCGTACCGTCATCCCGTACCGGACGACGGCGCTCCTCGCCGAGGGCTGAGCGGCTGGCAGGCTCGGCGTCAGCCAGCCTTGACGAGGGGCTGGGTACCTGTGCGGGGCGGGGTGCGGTCCGAGAAGGCGAGCGTGAGGCCGCCCTTCTCCGCGACAGCCTTTGCGCGGGCCGCGGGCGACATCTCGGCCTCCGTCGAGGCTGCCCGGCGCATGCGCTCGGCCTCCTCGGCCTTGGCGGCAGCCGCTGCGTGCTCAGCCTGCTGCCGCGAGGCCGCGAGGATCGCGTCCGCCTTGGCGAGCACGGCGTTCCGAACGTGCGCCGGCGTGGTGTCCTCGACCGCCGTCGTCTGCTCGGGCCGGTACACGAACAGGCGCGAGCCGAGCTTGACGAGGGAGATGAAAGTCTGCGCAACCCCCGCGACGAGCATGGTTCCGACGAGCGAGACGAAGATGATGAGCAGCATGAGGCCCCCGATCATGAGCGTGCCGCCATACACGAGGTTTGCCACAACGGTTCCGTCGTCCACGCTGTCTCCCATCCCCAGAGAAGTGTGCAAGGAAAGCCCTGAGTGCCGACCGCGCCCCGGGACAAGATCCATTGTTGCGTACCCCGTCAGGTGGTTTTCAACGGTATGACTGGGATGTTGTGGAAAAGCAATGGAGCCGTTATCCAACGTGACATATGTCTCGCAGGGGAAGTGAAGCCGACCACATTTCCAGTCGAGAGGGGAACAAGACCCGCGGTCCCGCGGTTGCCCAGACTGTGACTGCGCTTTCCGTCCTCGACCTCGCCCCCATCGTCCAAGGCTCCTCCGTCGCGGATGCCCTCTCGAACGCCACGCTCTTCGCGAAGGCCATCGAGGAGGCCGGCTACGAGCGGCTCTGGTACGCGGAGCACCACAATACCGAGGCGCTCGCCTCGAATGCGACGGCCCTGCTCATCGCGAACGCGGCGGCGAACACGCAGACCCTTCGGATCGGCTCGGGCGGGATCATGCTCCCGAACCATTCGCCCCTCGCTGTCGCGGAGGCCTTCGGCACGCTCGCAAACCTCTACGGTCCGCGCATCGACCTCGGACTCGGCCGGGCGCCGGGCACGGATCCGCGGACTGCCGCGATCCTCCGGCGGGGCGCGAGGGACGACGACGAACAGCACTTCGCGCGGAGCATCCAGCTGCTCGCGTGGTACTTCGGGGAACAGGAGGACGATGCCGAGTCCGTCCAGCTCTCCTTCGGCGTGCACGCGGAGGTCGCGCGCAACACCCACGTCCCGCTGTGGGTCCTGGGCAGCTCGACGGCCGGTGCGGCGATCGCGGGCCAGCTCGGCCTCCCCTACGCGGCGGCCAGCCACTTCGCGCCGTTCCAGCTGAGCGAGGCGATCTGGACGTACCGCCAGATGTTCAACCCTTCGGCTCCTACCGCCCAGATCGAGGAGCCCTACGTCATGGCGGGCGCCAACCTCATGGTCGCCCCCACCCACGAAGAGGCCGAATACCTGTTCACGTCGCACCAGCAGATGTTCCTCGGGATCCGCCGCGGCGAGCGCGGGCCCATCAGGCCGCCGGTCCGCGAAATGGACTGGGCGCCCCACGAGCAGCAGATGGCCGAGTCCGCCCTGCGCGTCTCCGCCGTCGGTACCCCCGCCGAGGCGGCCGAGTTCCTCAGGACCTTCGCGGCCTCGTATGGTGTGGACGAGATCATCCTGACGGGCTATTCTCACGACCCCCGCGTGCGTGAGCGGAGCTTCCGCCTTCTCGCCGAGGAGTGGGGAATGGTCCCCGCAGCCTGACCGCTCGGCGTCTTGCGCGGGCCGGACGGCGGCGGTTACCACTAGGGATGCGCGATGAGCAGCTCGCCGTCCCTGCCTACCGGACCATCATGGCCCGCCTCCGGGACCTGCAGCAGCGGGGTTCGCCCCAGCAGCGGGTCGAGGCCGAGATGTGGCAGCCCATCGCGGCGAACCACCGTCCCTCGGGCCAGTACACGGGCCAGCCGTGCAGCAAGTGCGGGGATCCCTGGCCTTGCCTGGCGATCCGCGAGATGGTCGCCGGAGGGTTTGTTCCTCCGATGCGGGCGGAGACCTAGCCCGCTGCGGGTGTGCCGAGGGTTCTGGGCCGGAGGGATTGCGTCGCGTCAGCGACGCCGCACGAGCCCTATCGTCATCGTGAACCCGAACTCGCGCCAGATCTCCCCGTCGTCCCATTCCCCGGGCACCGACTCGGCGCGCAGCTCGAGGACCGAGCCGATCCGCAGGAGCGTCAGCACCGTGCGCTGGCCCTGGGCGAGGGAACCGGCGACGGCGGCAGTCGAGCCGTCGTACGTCTGCACTGCGAGCGCCCCGGAGCCAGCGATGAAGAGCGCCCGCCGCAGCTCCCGCACGTGCCGCAGCGCGACGACAGCGTCCCGGTTCACGTAGCCCACAAGCGGGCGGCCTCCAGCGGTCTGGAGGATCGTCCCGATCTGCTCCCGGTGCACGCTCTGGGCGCCCGTGACGCGCATGTTGTCCTCCCACGCCGTGCCGCGCGACCCCGTGACGAAGAGCGAGCCGATCGCCGACTGCCTCGGGTTCAGTCGGACGACGGCGTCCCTTTCCGTGAGCTGAGGCAGGACGCCGAACCCTGGGGCCGGGTAGAGCCGCGGTTCGGGGGGCATCGAGGCAAAGCCCGCGCCGCCCGCGCGGGGGAGGGTCAGGCCGTCGTCGTGCTGGCCTGGGGGGAGGCGGCGGGTGAGGTACGGGAAGTCGAGGGGGTGCTGTTCGGGCATCACACATCCAGCCCGAACTCGGCGCCGACTCCCGCGAGCCCGTTCTCGTACGTGCGGCCGAGGGCGCGGAACGCCCAGCCGTCCTCGTAGCGGTACAGCTCGCCGCACACCACGGCCTGAGCCTCCTCGGGGTTTGCCGGAGAGGCATCGAAGCGCACGAGCTCCGAGCCGTCCGGACGCACGACGCGCAGGTGCAGCCCCTCGACGCGGGCGAAGGAGCCGCTTCCCCGGACCTCCGGGTCGATGTAGGTGACGAACGCGATGCGGGCGACGTCGGGTGGCACCTGGGAGAAGTCGACGTCCACCTGCTCGGCATCGGCCGGGCGTCCGGCCGCCGCGGCCCCGGAATCGGGGGCGGCGAAAGCGACGCCGGGCGACGCCGTCGTGAGCTGGTTGAAGAACACGAGGTGCTCGGGAGTCAGGGCCCGCCCGTCGTCGCCGCAGAGGATGGCGAGCGGCACCGGCTCCGGCTGCGGTCCCATCGCCGACTCGACCGTCCAGCCCATGGCCACCATGACCCCGGTCAGAGCCGGGTCCTGACCCGTGAGCGCTACGCTCTCCCCGGCCCCCAGCGTTCCCATCAGTGCGCCTCCTTCGCCCCGGGGTGGATGCGGACGCCGTCGACGTCGAACCTGTCCCGCAGGAAGCGGCCGTGGGCGCTCAGCTCCGCGATTGCGCCGGTGCGCACCTGGTGGTCGAGGTCGAGGGCGGTCGCGTAGAGGATGTCGAGCTGTTCGAGGAGCTTCTCCGTCTCGGGGCTCGTGTCTGTCTGCGTCTCGGGCGGGAGGGCTCGGTAGACGCGGAGCGACGTCGGCAGGTAGTCCGAGGCGATCGCGTCGAGGAGAACGCGCTGCTCGGTGGAGGCGCCATGCTCCGCGACGTAGGCGAGGAGGAGGCGCAGGACGTCGTCGATCTGGCGCATGTGCGACGTCGCAAGCGGGGGCAGGAGGGAGCCCGCCCGCCGGATCGAGCTGCGCAGCTCGGCGAGCGCCTCGCGAGTCCGCTCGAGCTCCTGGGCCTGCGTCATGGGGAGGTCATCGTCGAGGGCGCGCTCTGGTTCCCGCCCGTTGCCGAAAAGCGAGCCGAAGAACTTCGCCATGGACTCACGATAGCCTCTCGGCCTGAGTAGTGGCCGTGCCCCAAGACCTGAAGGCAAACTGTGAAGGTTGCCTTCACTTGTGCTTGAATGGAGGGGTGGGAGACGCAGCAGCTGCAGCACAGGTGGCGGTGGATCTGCGCGGAGTGCTCGGCCGGCTCAACCGGCGGCTCCGCCAGCAGGCCGACGTGGGCGACCTCACGCGTTCCCAGCTCAACGTCATCTCCCACCTCGAACGCAAGGGGCCCACGACCGTGAGCGACCTCGCCCGCGCCGAAGGGATGCGCCCCCAGTCGATGGGGGCTACCGTCGCCGCCCTCGAGGACGCAGGTTTCCTACGCCGAGACCCCCACCCCGCCGACCGCCGCAAGACGGCCATCTCGCTCACCGACTCCGCCCGCGAGCAGATCGCCGCGAGCCGCCTGGTCCGCCAGGACTGGCTGCAGCGCGCGTTGAGCCGCGAGCTCACGGACGAGGAGCTCGAGCAAGTCCACAGAGCCGTCGGACTGCTCTCGCGGATAGTGGGCAACCTCTGAATGGCCGACCTCAAGAAGTCAGTTCAAACCCAGCCCGAAGGAGTCCCGCGTGACCATCTCTACCCTCGATGCCCAGACTGCCCTCGTCGTCATCGACCTCCAGAACGGGATCGTCAACAGCCCACAGCCCCCCGCGGACGGCGCGAGTGCCCCTCAGACCGCCGACGTCGTCTCACGCTCGAAGGCGCTCGCTGCCGCGTTCCGCGCCCAGGGCCTGCCCGTCGTCCTCGTGAACGTCGCGGGCTCCCCGGCGGGCCGCAACGAAACACCGCGCCGACTTCCAGCCGACATCCCCGCCGAGTTCTTCGCCCTGGTCGACGGGCTGGCCGAGTCCGAGGACGACATCCTCGTGACGAAGCGCAGCCTCGGCGCGTTCGCCACGACTGACCTCCACGACCGACTCCGCGAGCGAGGCGTGACCCAGCTCGTGTTCACGGGCATCTCCACGAGCGTCGGGGTCGAGTCGAGCGCGCGCCACGCATACGACCTCGGCTACAACGTGGCGTTCGCGGTCGACGCCATGACGGACCGGAGCGCGGCCGCGCACGAGAACTCCGTCAGCACCGTCTTCCCGCGGCTCGGCGAGTCCGGAACCACCGAGGAGATCCTCGGCCTCCTCGCCGACCGGAAGTGACATCCCGAGGCGGCACAGCGAAGGGCGCTGAAGCGAAGGGCGCTGAAGCGAAGGGCGCGACAGCGGATTCCGCAACGGAGGGGAAGGCCTTCGGCTTCCGCTACCTCGGACCGCTCCTGCTCGGATCGACGCTCAACCCGATCAACAGCTCAATGATCGCAACCGGACTGATCGGGATCGGAAGCGAGTTCCGCCTCGGGCCGGGCCAGACGGCGTCGCTCATCTCGGTGCTGTACCTGTTCAGCTCCGTCATGCAGCCCACCATGGGCAAGCTCGCGGGCCTGCTGGGGCCGCGGCGCGTGTTCGTGTCCGGGATCGTGATCCTGCTCGTCGCGGGCCTCGTCGGGGCGCTCGCGCCGTCGTTCGGGTTCCTGCTCGTCTCGCGTGCCCTCATCGGCATCGGCACATCCGCGGCTTATCCCACGGCGATGGCGCTCGTCCGTGCAAGGGCCGACGCCCGCGGCATCGGCGTCCCCAGCCGCGTGCTCGGGGCCTTCTCGATCGCCGCGCAGGTGACGATCGTCGTCGGCCTCCCGCTCGGCGGCATCCTTGTCAGCACGCTCGGGTGGCGTGCCCTGTTCAGCGTGAACATCCCGCTGGCACTCGTGACGCTCGCCGCGACCCTCACAGGTGTCGAGCGCGACGCCGAGCGGCCCCGGGCGTCCCTCAAGGCACTCGTCCATGCGCTCGACCTCCCCGGGATCGCGCTCTTCGGCGGCGCCGTCGTAGCGCTCCTGACGTTCCTCTCGGGGCTCGACAGCCCGCAGTGGTGGCTCGCCACCGTCGCCCTCGCTGTGGCGGCCGCATTCATCTGGCGCGAGCGCCACGCCTCGAGCCCGCTCATCGACGTCCGCGCGCTCGCGAGCAACGGGCCGCTCCAGCGGACGTACTCGCGGCAGCTCCTCGTGGGGCTCGGGATCTACGCGTGCATGTACGGGATGAGCCAGTGGATGGAGGAAGGGCGCGGCCTGGACGCCGCGGCCGTCGGCGCGATCATGATCCCGCTCTCCCTCGTGAGCATCGTGGTCGCGCGGCTCGTGTCGCTCCGGGGCTGGGTCCGCGTGCCGCTGATCCTCGCAGGCGCAGCCCTCGTGGCCACGGCCGCCATGATGGGGACGGCGAACGTCGGGACTTCCGTGGTGCTGCTCGTCGTCATGACGAGCCTCCTCGGCCTCACGAACGGCTTCTCGGGCTTCGCGAACCAGACGGCGCTCTATGTGCAGTCGCCGTCCGAGGGGATCGCGGTCGCGGCCGGCCTGTACCGGACGTTCTCCTACATGGGCGCGATCTTCTCGTCGAGCCTCATCGGCCTCGTGTTCGGGGCACGCGCGACCGAGCCCGGCTTCCACGCGCTCGCGTGGGTCCTCATGGGCATCGGAACGGCCGTGCTCGTCATGACGCTCGTGGACCGCAAGATCCCCCGCACGGCCAACTGACCGGGCTCCCGGGGTGCCGGTGAGCCCCGGGGACCCCACCGCTGGAGGACTCGCGGGCCGCGGCTGGCGTACTCTCGTGCCATGCCCAAGAGCCGCACCCGCAAGCCCAAGAGCCGTTCGACGAACCCGGCCGACCGCAGGCAGCGCCGCGTCGACGGCCTGATCGACAGTCTCGCCGAAGACTACGCGACCTGGGCCGCCAACACCGCCGAGGCCGACGCGACCGACGATGAGGCACGCGCCGACTTCATGGCGTTCGCGCGAGGACAGCTCGAGACGGTCAAATCGCTGTACGTGTTCCTCGGCGCGGGGGAGCGTCCGGTCGCGAACCTGCGGATCGACCCGCGGGCGGTGCCCGACGCGCTCGACGTGCTGCTCGACACGGACGACGTCGACGACCTCCGCTACTACATCGGCACCCTTGTCGACTGGGTCACCTTCCTCGAGGAGACCGGCCGCTGGGAGGGGACCGCCGAGGACCTCGAGGCTGTGACCGAGGTGCTCGACGCGGAAGCCGAGGCGGTCGGCGGGATCGTCGACGTCGATTCGGAGGACGAGGGCGTGCCGCGTCGTGAACCCACCGAAGAGGAGGCCCTCGCCTTCGCTACGTCGTCGCCCCTCGTCCGGTGCGCGCGCGCCCTCCTCGACTGGGTCGGCGAAGGGCGGGCCGTCGCGTCCGACGGCGCGCTGCCGCCGGCTGAGGCAGAGGAGGCCGCCGCGCTCGTCGGCAAGGGCGCCGCCGATCCGGGGCGCCGCCTCTCCCGGCTCTGGGCGAGCCTGCGCCACGCAGAGCTGATTGAAATCGAGGAGGCCGACGCCGCCGACGACAGCGGGAGCACCGCTCGCCTGGGCGAGGACGCGGCACGGCTCGGGACCGGAGACGGGCTCGGCCGGCTCGAGGCCCAGTTCCTCGCAACCGAGTTCGTCATCGCGACCTGCTCGCGAGCCCTCTACACGCCGGAGGGGGACGCCGTGGAGGCCGCCCTCGCGACCCTCCTGACCCGCGCCGTCCTCGAGGAACCCCTGCCGCTCTCCGTTGTCGAGGACCTCGCCACCGATGCGCCCGAGGATGCCGACCCGGCCGAGCTCCAGACCGTCTCGATAGTCCTCATGGACGAGCTCCGCGAGCTCGCCGCCCTCGGCCTCGTCGACCTCAGCGCGGGGCTCGTCGACGTCCCGGCGGCCGCGCTCGACGCCGTGTACGACGCGTTCGAGTCACCCGAGGACGAGGACGACGACGAGGACTGGGAGGACGACACCGCCGACTGACGGCGCCGTCATCCGCTCGGTCTGCGCGAGTCGAGGCCCCGTCAGGGCGACGATCCCGCTCCGCCGCGGAGCGCCGTCGTCCGCTACCTCCCGCCGTCCTCCTGGCGGCGCACGCGCTCGATGTGCGGGCGGGCCTTCTCAAGCCCCTGTTCCAGCGCCTCGACGGTGCTCTCCATGCTCTTCGCCGCCTGGGAACGGAACGTGTCGATGGCGTCCATCGTCTGGTAGAGGTTCGAGAACGCGCGCTCGAGGGTCTCGACCGAGACGCCCGAGCTCGTGGCCTGCTGATGGATGCGGCCCGTCTGCTCCTTGAGCATCTCGGAAGTGCGCAGGATCATCGCATTCGTCGTCGTGTTGATCGCGTCGACCTGGTCGAGGACGAGCTTCTGGTTGGACAGCGCCTGGGCCGTGATGACGGCGGTGCGCAGCGCGGACACCGTGGTGGCCCGGGCCCGGTCGACACCCTTGATCAGCTCGTTGTTGTTCTTCCGGATGACGTCGATCGCAAGGTAGCCCTGCACTGAGACGGCGAGCTGCGTGAGGATGTCCTGGCGCCTCTGGCGCACCGGGAACAGGACGTCCGCCTCCAGCTGCTGCGCATGCTCGGTCTCGCCCTTCGCCCGGACCTCGCCGATCTTCGTGACCGTCGCGCTGTCGAGCTTCTCGGCGAACACCGCGTACTCGGAGAGCTGCTGCATGACCTCCCACAGGTTCTGCTTCTCCTGCGCGAGCGCGGCGTTGTCGCGCAGGAGCTCGTCCTGGCCCGCCATGAGGGCCTTGATGATCTTGTCGAGCTGCGTCTGCGCCGACTCATAGCGCTGGAAGTACTTCGCGACCTTCTTGCTGCCCGGCACGAAGCCCAGGATCTTGCGGCCGGTGCCGAGGTCCGCTCGGTTGGGGGTGAGGCTCTCGACCGTGCTGCGCAGTTCGCCGAGAGTCGTCGCAACGTAGGTCTGGGCGCTGTCGCCGCTCTTCTTCGCGCCGCGCACCGAGGTCGACGCGCGGTCGAGGAGTCGGCCGGACGCGTCCGAGGACGCGATCATCTCTCGGCCCGCGACCTTGTTGATGCCCTCGACCTTCCGCGCGAACTCTGGGCTGCGCGAGTCCATGGCCGCGACTTCGGCGACCCACGACTTGGCCTGTTCGGCAATCTGGGCCTGCCGGTCGGGCGCCACCGGCACCATCCCGGGCGCGTCTTCTTCGCGGACCACCGGAGCTGCGTCGGAGGCCTGCAGCACGAGGGCGTCTTCGCTGGGGTCTGGAGGGGTCAGAGGGGTACTCATCGGGTTCTCCTTGTCACTGACCGGACGAGGTCAGGCTATCTCGCCCAACGGGGAAGCGTGAGGGGAGGTTCCCGGAGCGGACCCTGAGGCATCCCTGAGGCGCGCTGAGGGAGGGCCGGTGCGGGTCGACGCGGTTTCGCGAGGGCGCGGGAAACGGACGACGCCGCAGCTCACCACCTCAGGTTTCGTCAGTTTGCCCTGAGTTCGGTACGCGAACGCTCTCCCTTATCCACATAGGGCCGTGAGCGTCTCTCTGGCTGTGCCGAAACTGAGAGATTCGAACGATGCACCACGACCTTCCGCACCCTGGGCCCTGGCTGGCCGCGGACCTAGCAGACCGGCTCGGCTCACCCAAAGCTGCCGAGCGCCTCGTTCGGACCGGGGTTCTTGTGCGCATCCGTCACGGCTCCTACTACCTGGCCGGAGCGTGGAAGAGTCTCCCACCCGAGGATCAGCACGTGGCCGTACTCTCCGCCCACTACGACAACGCGTCCCGCCGACGTGAGGTCGGATTCGACTACAGCCACCTGAGCGCGGCCAGGCTCCACGGAATCCACCTGTGGAATCCGGACCCCCACGTCCACTTGACGATGCCGCGATCCCCGGGCAGCCGGGGGCGCGCGAGCGATGTCAGGGTTCACTCGGCGATCCTCGGCGAGGACGATCGCAGTTCCATCCGGGGCCTTCCGGCGACTTCGCTCGCGAGAACCCTCGTCGACTGTGCGCGGATTCTCCGGCGTGGCCAAGCACAGATTCTCATGGACCACGGTGTCCGTCTCGGAGCCGACCCCGCCCGGGTCACGGAGCTTTTGGCCGGCGCGCAAGGCAAGAGGGGCGTGCGGATAGCGCGTGCAGCATGGGACATGGCGTCTGGCCTCTGCGAGTCGCCGGGCGAAAGTCTCCTGCGGTATGTGCTCAGCCGGATGCCGTTCGAGTCGCCGGCTCAGCAGGTAGAGGTTCCGACGCGCCTCGGGAAGTACAGGCTCGACTTCGCGTGGGTGAGGATCAAGGTGGGGCTGGAGTTCGACGGAGACGTGAAGTACTTCGCCTACGGTCCCGCTGCCGACGTGCTGCTGCGGGAACGGAAGCGTGAGCGGGCGCTCATCGAGGAAGGGTGGATCCTGCTGAGGGTCGAGTGGAAGGACCTCTTCGACGAGGTTGCGCTTCGTCGGCGGATCGGCAGCGCTCTGACTGCCGCGGGCCTGTGATCCACGGGACTGTGATCCACGGGACTGGGATCCGCCTTCTCGAAATCGCAGGTAACGGACCATGACGCAGGTGACGGACTTCGGTTTGGTCCGTTTGCTCTGGTTTCGCCGACCACGTCCGACCAGCGCGGTGGCGTGCCCCCGGTAGAGTGGTCTGCCGTGCCAGAACCCGTCCCGAGCCGCCGCCCTGCCTCAGGGGCGTCCGCGAGTGCCACCGCGATGCTCGGGCGCCTCGCAGAGCTAGAGGTTCTGACGAAGGGCCCGGCGTGGGCGCTCACACGCTCCGCGCCATGGGTCATCGCGGCCCTCCAGACGGCGTTCACCCGCAACCGCCCGCACGTTGAGCTCGAGGCGTTCCACGACGAGATCGATGATTTCCTCGCCGAGCTTCGGGCCCGAGATGCGTCCCTCGGGCTCCCCAGCACCGCCGGTACCCTCACTGGGCGCCTGGTCGCCGATGACTGGACCCGCCGTCGCTTCCTCGCGCGGCGCGCCCAGGGAGGCCGGATCGTCTACGAGCTGACGGAAGCAGCCGCCCGCGTGCTGGCCTTCTTGGACTCGCTTTCCTCGGACCGCTCCACGCTCACCGGCTCCCGCCTGGGCACCCTCCTCGCCGACGTCGAGAAGCTCGCCCAGGAGACGAATCCGGACACGAGCGCGCGCGTCGAGGCGCTCGAGGCCGAGATCGGGGAGCGGCGCGAGATGATCCAAGGCCTCGAGTCGGGGGAGATCGAGGCGGGACTCGACAGCGACGACGCCGTCGAGGCTGCCGAGAACATCCTCGACCTCGCGGCCGGCCTTCCCGCCGACTTCAAGCGCATGCGCGACCGCATCGAGGAGTCCGTCGGGCAGCTCCGCAACCAGATCATCGAGGAATCGCTCAGCAAGGGCGCCACCATGGCCCAGGTGCTCGAGGCCGACCGGCGGCTGCGCGAGTCGAGCGAAGGGCGGACCTTCCGTTCGTTCACGGCCTTCCTCGAGAACCCCGAGCAGCAGCTCCGATTCCGATCGGCGATCGGCGAGGTCCTCTCCCGGGACTTCGCGGACCGCCTCGGCGCCGAGGAACGGCAGACCCTGCGCCGGCTGGTCGCGGAGCTCCGAGACCAGCACTCCGAGATCCAGGGCATCTACGGCAAGCTCTCTGAGAGCCTCAACACGTACGTCCAGAGCGACGACTACCGCCAGTCCGTGCGCCTCCGCGACGTGATCCGCCGCGCTGAGCAGGCCGTGCGGCGCCTGCCGTACCAGCGGGAGCAGGCTGCGTTCGCGCCCGCGCCCGAGCTGTTCGGGGCCGAATTCGATTCGCTCTCGATGGTGAAGCTCTTCGATCCGGATGAGTACGTCCCCCCTCCGCGCCTGGCCGAGCCGATCGCGTTCGGCGAGGAAGACCGCGTGCGCTCCGCGCGGACGGGCAAAGCGAAGGCCGCGGCCCTGCGCCAGGCGTTCGACGTCGCGCTCGCCGGCGGGGAAGGCCGGGCCACTGCGGCGAGCGTGTGGCGCGAGCTCCCCGGCGAGGAACAGCACATCAATTCGATCCGTGCGCTCCTCGCCGAGCTTCTGCATCGGGGCGCGTCCTTCGCCGCACCGTCCCGCCCAGGCCACGGAGCCGGGTGGGAGGCCCTCGACTTCGAGCAGGTGGACGGCTCGCACCGCCGGGCCTATGTGCCCGCCGTCGAGATCCATGCTGCTGAGCATGCGGCTGATGAGAGGGGAACAGCATGAGCGTGTCGGAGGGGGCCGCGGCCCGCCACAACGGGTCGGAGACAGGGCCCGATGCCGGGCTGGACACGGGGCCGGACGCCGAGGCCATCGGCGAGGCTGCGCCCGCCCCTCGCCGACTTGCGAATGCCGCGGCGCTGTACGACGGCGACACGGGCGTCCTCCCGCTGCGTGTGCGGCAGGTCCTCGTGCGCCTCCTGAGAGGCCCCTACCTCGACGGCGGCCGCGATGAGCGACTGTGGACGACCCTGCTCGACAGCCAGGATGTGCTCCGTTCCCGCCTTTCCGAGCTCTTCCTCAGCCTGCACGTCGACCGGGCTCGGAAGATCGCCGTCGTCCGCCCCGTAGACCCAGAGCTGCTCGGCACGGCGTCGCGCTCCACGATCCTCCGCCAGCAGCGCGCCCTGAGCCGCGTCGAGACGATCCTGCTCCTGCGTCTCCGGCTGCTCCTCGACCGCCACGCGACAGCGCAGACCGAGCCGACTGTCACGCTCGAGGAGCTCTCCGACGTCGTGGCGCACTACCAGCCCTCCGACCAGCGGGACGCGCTGCGGGACGCCGACACGGTCTCGCGCGCCGTCCAGAAGCTGCAGGCGCGCCGGCTGCTCCTGCCCACCGCGCTCGACGACGTGTACCTCATCTCCAACGCGCTCCCGCTAGCGCTGCCGTTCGAGAACATCGGGGACATCGTGCGGCATCTCGAGGCGTTGGCCGAGGCTCCGGACGAGGGGCAGAAAGCCGACGACGACGCGACCCCGACCCTCGACCTCGCCCCCGAGTCCGATGAAGAAACGTCTGACGAAGAAGGCGACGACGTACCCGCGGACGAGGAGGGGATCGAATGAGCATCGCGAGCATGCTCCCGCTCGACGACCAGATCAACCCGGGCCAGTTCCGGCTGGCCCAGGTCCAGATCGTCAACTGGGGTACTTTCCACGGCGCCCACACGATGCACGTCGACCGTGCGGGGACGCTCCTCACCGGCAACTCGGGCGTGGGGAAGTCGACGCTCTTCGACGCGATTGCCCGTGTGTTCGACGCGCGACCGCGCTCGAACGAGGCCGCCGCGGCGCGCACGGGCCAGAGCGAGGACCGGCGCACCACCTTCACCTACATGCGCGGGAAGGTCGGCGACGTAGCCGTCGGGGAGAGCCAGGCCAGCGCTTTCCAGCGCCCGGGCGCAACGTGGAGTGCCGTCGCCCTCACGTTCGACAACGCCGCGGGCACACGCCACACCCTCACCGCACTGTTCGACCTGCCGAAGAACGGCACGGAGTCGAGCCTCGGGCGCTTCTACCTCATCGACTCGGTCCCGCTCGACGTCCACGCGATCGAGGGCATCGCGGACCGGCGTTTCACCCGCGGCGCGCTCGAAGCACTCTTCCCCGGCGCGCAGGTGTTCGACGTCCACAAGACCTTTGCCGAGCGCTTCCGCCGCCTGCTCGGCATCTCCTCCGACCAGGCCCTCCCGCTCCTGCGGGTGATCCAGGCGGGGAAGGGGCTCGGCGGGAGCGTCAACAGCTTCTTCCGTGACCAGGTCCTCGACCCGCCGGAGACGCTCGCGGCCGCGGACCAGGTGGTCGAGGAGTTCAGCAACCTCATGTCCATCCGCCAGCGGCTCGAGGACGTGCGCGAACAGCGCGACCAGCTCGCCCCCGTGCCCGGCCTCAACCAGCAGTACGCGCAGGCACTCCTTGACGCCAACCGCCTCCGCGACCTCTCTGGCGAGGCATTCGAACGGGTCCGCCAGCAGCTCGCCGTGACCGTTCAGGAGCGGATTGCGGCGCGTGCGGCAGCGGCGGCGCAGTCGAAGGCGGCCGAGCTTGCCGCCGAGCGCAAGACCCGGGACGCGCTCGCGAAGGAACTCCGCGCCCTCGAGGCCGAGTACAACAACGCGGGCGGGAACCAGATCGGTGCCCTCGAGCAGCAGACCGAGAACTCGCGGGTTGGCCTGCGTCTGCGGCGCGAGGTCGAGGCCGCGGCGCGTCAGGGCCTGGACGACGCCGGGCTGCAGCTTCCGTGGTCGGCCGAGGGCTGGGCGGCGGCGCACGAGGAGGCCGCCGCCGCGACCGAGTCGCTCGAGGGCGACTCCGCCGCGCTCCGAGAGGCCCGCTTCGAGGCCTTCGACGCCCATGCATCGGCGAAGCGCGACCTCGCCGGAGCCCGCCGTGAGCTCGAGTCGATGGCCGCGCGCAAGAGCCTCCTGCCGCCGTCGTCCGTCGAGAACCGAGCCTCGATTGCGCAGGCGACCGGCGTCCGGGAGGAGGACATGCCGTTCGCGGGGGAGCTCATCGACCTCGCGGACAGCGAGGAGCGGTGGCGGCCGGCGGCCGAGCGGGCCCTCCGCTCGTTCGCGACGACGCTTCTCGTCCCCGGCGAGCACTTCGCCGCCGTGACCCGCTATCTCGACGAGCACGCGATCCGCGGCGCGCTGCGTGCCGTCGACCTTTCGGTGCCCGTGGCGGGCTCTGCCGCGGCGCTCGCCGACGTGCGTGCGGACGACCTGATCACCAAGCTCCAGATCCTCCCCGGCGAGGCCGGAGACTACGTCCGCGCACGCATCGCCACGGAATTCGCCTACCCCTGTGTCGAGGACCCGGACGAACTCGCGCTCCTGGACCGGGGACTGAGCCTGGGCGGCGTCGTGAAGCGGCACCGGGGAACGGTCGAGAAGGACGACCGCTTCGCGTCCCGCCAGGACTGGGTCCTCGGCTTCGACAACGCCGTGAAGGTGGCCGACCTGGGCGCACGGATCGCCGACCTGGAAGCCGCCCTCGTGCTCGCCGCCGAGGCCGCTCAGGCCAGCGAGGACTCCCACCAGGGCGTGGCGCGCCGCCTCGAGGCACTGCGCCGGGTCGCCGCGGACCACCGGCGGTGGGAGGAGGTGTCCGCGGCCGTCGCGGAGGACGAGCTCCGGCGCGCCGAGAAACGCCTCGAAGACGCCCACGCGGCGCAGGCGGACCTCGAGCCGCTGCGCGCGAAGGTCGAGCGGGTGCGGGCGGACCATCAGGCGTCCACCGAGGCGGCCGCCGTCTTCCAGAGCGAGCACCGCCAGCTCGACGCCGCCGCCACCTCGGCCGCCCGCCTCCTCGACGAGGCGAAGGCGCGGCTTGCCGAGAGGTCCGCTTCGCCCGCTGAGTCTCCTGCCGCTTCCGCTGCCCAAGAGTCCTCTGACGTCGCGCTCGCGCCCTACTTCGAAGGCGCCGCAGGGCTCACCGAGCTCCACGAGCTGGACACGCTCGCGGCCGCCGTCCGAGCGCGTCTGCTCGAGGAGCTCCACGCGGCCGAGAGCCGCGCCCAGGCTGCCGCCGAGCGGCTTACCCGGATCTTCGAGTCGTTCGAGCGTGAATGGGGCCCCGGAGTCTCGGCTGACCACGGAGTGACGGTGGCGGCTGCAGGGGCGTTCGAGGCGCGCTACCACGAGATCGTCTCGGAAGGCCTGCCTGCGCAGGAGGCCGAGTTCCGCCGGTTTTTCCAGCAGCGCACCCACGAGTCGTTCAGTACGCTCCTCCACCTCCTCGACGAGGAGCGCCGCGCCATCTCGGCTCGCATCCTGCCGCTCAACAGCATCCTGGGCGACGTCGGGTTCCACGAGGGAAGCTACCTCGAGCTCGACATCAAGCAGACAGTCCCGGCCTCGGCACGGCAGTTCAAGGAGGCGATCGTCTCCGCGCTCAAGGCGAGGCACGCCGTCGACGGCGCAGCGGCCGCTCCCGCGACCGCGGGAGAGGACGCCCTCGCCGCCCGCTACAAGACGCTCGAGACGCTCGTGAAGCGGCTCGCCTCGACCGCCCCCGAGGATCGGCGTTGGCGCGCGGAGGTCCTGGACGTGCGGACCCACGTGTTCATCTCGTGCAAGGAGCACCGTGCCGTTCCGACGGGGGAGGGCAAGCCGGGCGGCGGGCTGCGGGACGAGGTGTTCGTCCATTCCGACACCGGGAGCATGTCCGGGGGCGAGCGGCAGCGCTTCACGGCCTTCATCATGGCCGCGGCGCTCAGCTACCAGCTCGGCATCGCGGAGCAGGGGTTCACGACGTACGGGACGGTCATGATGGACGAGGCCTTCGTGCTTGCGTCCGAGGAGTTCGCCGGCGCCGGCATCTCCGCTCTCCACGAGTTCGGGTTCCAGCTCCTGCTCGCGGCGCCCGAGAACGTCATCGACCTCTCCCGGCACCTCGGCTCGGTGACGGAGATCCTGCGGGACAGGCGCACGAACCGTTCGGGGCTGCTCGAGGGCCTCGGGCAGCTGGGGGGGACGCGCGGCGACGGCCCTGTCTCGCAGGCGAATCCGGTCGACATCGTGCTGCGGGAGGCGATCCCGTGACCTTCCTCTACGGCGAGCCTTCCAGCTTTTACAGAGTTTGCACAGCTACTGTTGCCCCGCGCGCTTCAGCCGGCGCGCGGTCCTGACGCCGATCTAAGGGAGCCGCATGCGGCGCACGCCTGATGCCCAAGGGGCCAGCAGCCAGAACCACGAGCCCTGGCACAACCTCTACGGGCAGCTCATCGACCGCGACCGTCGCCGGAAGTTCCGGCGGCGCAGGACGATCGTCCTTTCGATCGCTCTGGTCCTGGCCCTCGTCGTAGCCGGCGGGGTGTTCGCCCTGACCACCTACATCGGCTTCGAGAACGGGATCCGGCGCTCGCAGGCGCTCAATGGGGGTGCTGGACTCGATCAGGACGTGAACATCCTCGTCATGGGGCTCGACAGCCGGCTCGACGAGAACGGCAACCCGCTGAGCCAGGAGGAGTACGACGCGCTCCATTCGGGCAGTTCGACCGACGGCGGCTACAACAGCAACGTCCTCATGGTCCTGCACGTCCCGAAGGACGGCAGCCAGGCGACCGTCATCTCGATTCCCCGGGACGACTACGTCGACCTCGCGGGTTCCCCGGACGGCGTCGCCCAGGGCAAGGTCAAGCAGGCGTACGGCTACGCGATGGACGAGGCCATGAAGAAGCTCAAGGCGGACCCCCAGGGCAAGAGCGACTCCCAGATCTACCAGGAGGCGCGGGACGACGGCCGGAAGGCCGAGATCCAAACGGTCCAGAACTTCCTCAACATCAAGATCGACCACTTCGTCGAGGTCACGATGGGTGCCTTCCTCGACGTCGCGAAGGCCCTTGCGCCCATCACGGTATGCCTCCAGGAAGCCACCCAGGACACGTACTCGGGGGCGAACTTCAAGGCTGGCGTGCAGCAGCTCAACGCGCAGCAGGCTGTGGCGTTCGTCCGCCAGCGCCGCGACACGTCCGGCTCCGGGGTCGACCTGAGCGACCTCGACCGTGAGCGCAGGCAGCAGGCGTTCATCTCCTCGCTCCTGACGCAGCTCAAGCAGACCAGCACCTTCACGGACCTCAACAAGGTCCAGGGCATCCTCAACGCGGTCAAGGACAAGATGGCCGTGGACCAGTCCCTCAACCTCATCGACTTCGGCTTCAAGGCCAAGCAGCTCACGGCCGGCCACATCCGCTTCGTGACGCTCCCCATCGTGCAGTTCGGCTGGTCCGACACGGGCGAGTCGGTCAACATCGTCGACAAGGCTGCGATCCAGGCGCAGGTCGCGCAGCTGCTCTCACCGCAGCCGACGGCGACTCCGACGCCAACCCCCACCCAGGCCTCGTCCGCGCAGCAGGCGCCCCAGCAGGGCTCGGATTCGGGTTCGCAGCAGGCGCCGGCCCAGCAGGCCCCTGCAGCGGGTTCGGGCGGGCAGGGCTCGGGCGCGGCGCCCGCCGCAGCGCCGTCGCCCTCCTCGACGTCCACGTTCAACGCGGGCGACTGGTCGAGCGTCCTCCAAGGCGGCGGCATCCCCTGCGTCAAGTAGCGGCGTTCACCTGCTCGTCGCCCGCGCGTTGCCTCCGATTGGCCGGGCGTGCCTAGAGTTCCCGCGTGAGCGGTGGCGTTCGACGGCGGTATGTTGCCCTCGGCGATTCCTTCACCGAGGGCGTGGGCGATCGCAACCCCAACCTGCCCAACGGCGTCCGCGGCTGGGCCGACCGCGTCGCGGAGAAGCTCGCGAAGTACGAGAAGGGCTGGGAGTACGCGAACCTCGCGGTCCGCTCCAAGCGCCTCCGCCAGATCATCGACGAACAGCTCGAACCCGCCGTCGCCCTCGACCCCACTCTCGTGACGCTCTATGCGGGCGGCAACGACATCCTCGATCTCGGCACGGACATGGATCGGCTGCTCGAGGACTATTCGGGGCTCGTCGCGCGGTTGGCCGAGACGGGCGCGACCCTCGTCCTGTTCACGGGCTACGACGTCAAGGTGAGTCCCCTCCTCGAGCCGCTCCGCCGCCGCAACTGGCAGTACAACGCTCGGGTGCGCGAGCTCGCCCGCGAGCATGGGGCGGTTCTCGTGGACTACTGGTGCTTCGACGAGTACAACGACAAGCGCATGTGGGACTCCGACCGGCTCCACATGTCCACCGCCGGCCACAAGTACCTCTCGCGGCAGGTCCTCACCCACCTCGGCGTCCCGACGACGTTCAAGCCGACTGACTGGGAGCCCGTCGCGCCGCGGAACAGCCGTGAGTGGGTCGCGGCCCAGCGGCGGTGGATGAACGACTGGGTCGTCCCGCTCATCGGCCGCAAGCTGCGCGGAGTGACGCTCGGCGACTTCCTCCTCCCGCGGTGGCCCGAGCCGGTGAAGGTCCCCCGCAAGGGAGGGCTGCGGCGGTACGCCCTCGAGCATCCCGAGGTCCTGGAAGGCCGCTCGGTCGTCCGCTGATCCCCGGTTCCTGCATGGTGGAACGGAGTGGGGCACGACCGGTGGGGGAAGCTAGTCTGCTGATATGCCGCCGCCTCCCCTGAACCGCTCCGGGACCCTCAGCACGGCCTGGCTCCTGGTCCTGGCGTTCCTCGCGACGACGGCCCCGCTCTCGACCGACCTCTACCTCCCCGGTTTCCCCCGAGTCCAGCAGGACTTCGCGGCGAGTGCCTCCGGAGTCCAGCTCACGCTCACCGGCTTCCTCGTGGGGATGGCGTTCGGCCAGCTCGGCTTCGGTGCCCTTTCAGACAAGCGGGGCCGCATCGTCCCGCTCCTCTGCGGCAACGTCCTGGCCCTCGGGGCCTCCGTGCTCGCAGCGCTCGCCCCGTCGATCGAGGTGCTTGTCGCGGCTCGGCTCCTCCAGGGACTCGGCGGGGCGGCGGGCGTCGTGATCGCCCGTGCCATCATCGTGGACCTGACCCGCGGCTCCGAGTCCGCACGCACCATGAGCCTCATGATGACGGTCGGCGGCATCGCGCCGATCGTCGCGCCGTCGCTCGGCGCAGTCCTGCAGGGGCCGGTCGGCTGGCGCGGCGTCATGTGGACGCTCGCGGGCCTGTTCGCGCTCATGATGTGCGCGGTGTCCCTCGTGTTCCGGGAGACCCGGCCCCCCGAGGCCCGGCACGGCGCGAGCCTCCTCGGCGGCCTCCGCCAAGTGGCTCAGGAGCCCCGCTACCTCCTTTTCGCCGCCCTGTTCGCGACCACGTTCGCCGTCATGATGACGTACATCTCGGCGTCGTCATTCGTGTACCAGAACGTGATGGGCTTCAGCCCGGTCGGGTACGGTATCGCTTTCGGGATCAATGCCGTGGGGCTCATCAGCTCGGGCTACATCTCCTCGCGGCTCGCGCGCACGGTTGGCCCGCTCGCGACGGTCCGTGTCGCCGTTCCGCTGCTGCTCGCGTTCTGCGTCCTGACCCTCGTGGTCGCCCTCCTGCCCGGCCCGCGCTGGCTCCTCGCGGTGCCGATCTGGCTCTCGGTCACGACGGTGGGCTTCATCATGGGCAACTCGACGGCGCTCGCGCTCGACGCCGTGCGGCACGTCTCGGGGAGCGGCTCGGCGGGGCTGGGGTTCGCCCAGTTCGTGTTCGGCGCGATCGTGTCGCCCCTCTCGGGCATCGGCGGCTCGGGCACTGCCTTGCCGATGGCGGTCATCATGACGATTGCCGCGGCCATCGCCACGCTGCTCCTCGCCACGGCCGCGCTGCGCGCGCGGAGGAGGGCGACGGCGTCGTCCGGCCGGTGAAGGCCGCCCGGCGGTGACCGAGGCCCCGGGTTACTCCTGGCCGAGGTCCGCGATCTCGAAGCTCCACAGCTCGGCCGAGACGCCGACGGGCCGCTGGCGCTCCTCCCGGGCGCCCTCGGCGCCCTCGGCACCGCTGGCGGCCTGGGCACCGCCGGGCCGTCCGTGGCCGTGCCCGAACGAAGCCGAGTTCCGCCACGCCTCGTAGCTCTCCTCGTCGGCCCATCGGGTGACGACGAGCCATACGTTCCGGCCGTCGCTCGGCTGGAGGAGCTCGAAGCCCTCGAATCCGGGCTGACCGTCGACGGCGTTCGCGCGGCCCGCGAATCGGCGGGCCAGTTCGTCTCCAGATTCAGCGGGCACGGTGATGGCGTTGATCTTGACGATGCTCATGCGACCCATTCTGGCAGCGCACCACCGACGCCCGGCGAACGTGTTGCGCCGGAAGTCACAGGGCAGACCGCTAACGTTGCGACCGAAGGGGGAGAACCATGGAAGCCAGCGGGCTGAGTGAGAGACGGGCCGGGCATGCCGTCATGGCCGAGGTGCTGCGCCTGCAGGAGTCGAGGCCGCCCCGGCGACGGATGGCCCGAGTCTTCGGAGCGGACCCGCTGGCGCGGGAGGCCCGCAGCTGGTTCTGGGGCGCACTCGGCGAGCAGCGCGTCGCGCGGGTCCTCGCCGGGCTCGGCCCCGGGTGGCATGTCCTGCACTCCATCCCGGTCGGGAAGCGGGGCGCGGACATCGACCACGTCGTCATCGGCCCCGGAGGCGTGTTCACTCTCAACACAAAGCACCATCGCGGCGCCAACGTGTGGGTCGCAGGCAGGACCCTCATGGTCAACGGCCACCGCGTGCCGTACCTGCGGAACTCGGCCCATGAGGCCGCGAGGGCGTCGGCCCTGCTCACGCGCGCCGCGGGGTACCCGGTCGAGGTGCGGGCCGTCGTCGTCCTCGTGGCACCGCGGAAGGTGACGACACGCAGCCGCGCGGAGGGCGCCGTCGTCCTGACCGATGAGAGGCTGCGCCGTTGGCTCGCCCGGCAGCCGCGCACCCAGTCGGACGACGACGCCGCCCGGCTCTCGGCGCTCGCGGCCGAACCCGCGACCTGGGGGGCGAGCGACCTTGCCCCCGATCCGGCCCAGACGCAGGCCTCCTTCGATGACCTCCGAGCCGAGGTGGTGCGCGCCCGGGCGCGCCGGCTCGGATGGCTCCTCGCGGGCTGCGCCGGCGTTGTCGTTGCCGCGCTCGATTCCCTTCCGCACGGCCTCTTCCGCTAGGCGCAGCTCCTCCGGCGCCCTCCCGCCGGGCTGAAATTCACACAACTCCTCGGCTGTGCCCGGCCGCTAAACTCGGCTCAGGCCTCCGGCCCTCGGGCCCCGGCACCAGACTCGGTCATCGCAGCGCAAAGGAGCAACCGCATGACGACGTGGCGGATCCGGGACTTCCACCCCTCGGACCTCGACAGCATCCTCCATCTCTGGAGCGCCATGACCGAGTCGGGCATCGAGCCCGTGTACTCGCTGTCCGAGGTGCTCGCGAGCTGCCAGGCCGACTACGCCGTCGTCGCCGTCCAGGGCGAGGACATCGTCGGTGCGGCGGTCGGCCGGGCGGCGCACGAGCAGGGGTGGATCGTGTTCCTCGCAACGCTCCCCGAGTCCCGCGGGAGGGGCATCGGCACCGGGCTGCTCGCCTCCCTCGAGCAGCGCATGGCGCCGCTCGGCCTCACGAAGCTCTCGGCGCTCATGCCGGACACCGAGACGCGGATCGACGCGTTCCTCAACCGCGGCTTCAAGGACGTCAAGAACCTCCGGTTCTTCGAGCGGCAGATCCCGGTGCAGCGCGCCGAGCTGGGCCCCCTCGCGCAGCTCGGCGGGCGCGTCCTGCCCCGCGACCTGTGGGCGAACGTGGCAGGGATGCAGCGCGAGAAGCAGCTCCTCGAGCGGCGGCTCGTGCTCCCGCTCGCGGAGGCGGAGCTCGCGGACGAATTCGGCGTGGTGCCGCCGCGCGCCGTCGTCCTCTTCGGGCCGCCCGGCACCGGCAAGACGACGTTCGCCAAGGCGATCGCGTCCCGTCTCGAATGGCCGTTCGTGGAGGTCTTCCCGTCTCGGCTTGCCGCCGACCCCGAGGGCCTTGCGGGCGCGCTCCGCCGGACGTTCCTCGAGATCGCCGAGCTCGAGCACGCCGTCGTGTTCCTGGACGAGGTCGAGGAGATCGCGTCGCGCCGAGCAGGCGATCCGCCGAGCCCGACGCAGGGTGTCACGAACGAGCTGCTCAAGATCATCCCCGCCTTCCGCGAGCAGCCGGGGAGGCTCCTCGTGTGCGCGACGAACTTCATCCGCGCGCTCGACCCCGCGTTCCTCCGCCATGGGCGCTTCGACTACGTGATACCGATCGGCCTGCCCGACGCGGAAGCACGGCACGCGATGTGGAACCGCTTCATCCCCGAAGCTGTCGTCGCGAGCGTCGACGTGGCCCTCCTCACGGCCCGCACCGAGGGCTTCTCGCCCGCGGACATCGAGTTCGCGGCGCGCTCGGCATCGCAGCGGGCGCTCGAGAAGGCCGTCTACTCGCCCGCTGCCGTCTCGGCTGCAGGGCCGACCGACGGCGGGCCGTCCGACGGCGGGGCGTCCGGCGGCGGGGCGTCCGACGGCGGGCCGTCCGCGCCGCGGAATGGCCGCCGGGGCCCCACGACCGAGGACTACCTCGAGGCGATCTCCGAGACGAAGACGACGGTGGGCGAGGAGGTCGCTGCGGCCTTCCTCGAGGACATCGAGGATCTGGCTCGCGTGTGATCGCGGCGGGTCTCTGCCCGCCCCGCATGTTTCCGACCTTCTTTGAATCGTGGGAGCGGCGTGTCGCGTGCGACTCGCCGCTCCTGCTCGGTTGCGGCCGCGAGACCCGGTCGGAACCGACGCGCCGCCCCAGCCGGGAGTGGCGCTCGACGGCGCTCGACGGCGCTCGACGGCGCTTGACGGCGCTGCGGATCGCGTCGTCGCCAGTTCTGTGACCGGATGAAGCCGTGGCAGAGTGTTGCGCATGACTGGAGTGCTCCTGAAGGCCGCCCACCGGGTCGGCGATCGCGTCCACGCCGCTCAGACGGTGTGGGCCCGGAGGCTCGGCTTCGTTCCGCAGGTCGTCGCGTACCGAGGCTACGGCACGACGTCCCGCGTGCGGATCCTCGCACGCGTCCTCTACGGGGCGCCCGGTCTGCATCGGATCGGCGCCAACGCGACGACGGCGGCTGACAAGGGCCGGGAGCGCCACCGCGACGTCGGCTGGTACGAGCCGGAGACGCCGAGTGCGTGGACGGGGACGGAAGACGTCCGCGGGTGGCGCGCGTTCACGAGCATCCCGATCGAGTACTCGGCGGTGACGATCGAGGTCGGCGGCCACACGACGACGGTGCGCGCCGACTTCGGGGGCGTCATCGACGCGATGGTCCACGTCGACCTCGAGCCCGGGTGGCACGACGTCAAGATGAGCGCCGAGGACGCGGAGCCGGCCATCGGGCAGGTCCTCGTCGTCGACCCGTCGTCGACGTTCGGCATCGTCTCCGACATCGACGACACCGTCATGGTCACAGCCCTCCCGCGCCCGTTCCTCGCCCTGTGGAACACGTTCGTGCTGAGCGAGCGCGCCCGCACCCCCACCCCCGGGATGTCGGTGCTGCTCGACCGTCTGGCAGCGCACCATCCGACCGCCCCGGTCATGTATCTCTCGACGGGTCCGTGGAACGCGGCGCCGACCCTTGCCCGTTTCCTCGGCCGCAACCTCTATCCGGCCGGTCCGCTCCTGCTCACGGACTGGGGTATGACGGCGGACAGCTGGTTCCGCAGTGGCCGCGAGCACAAGGCCCGCAACCTCGCCCGCCTCGCCGCCGAGTTCCCGGACCTGAAGTGGCTCCTCATCGGCGACAACGGCCAGCACGACGAGTCGATCTACGCCGAGTTCGCGCGGCGCCATCCGGACAGCGTCGCGGCTGTCGCAATCCGGGAGCTCTCGACCGGCGAGGCCGTGTTCTCCGGCGGAACGACCCACGACGGCCGCTCCACCCCGGTGCCGGGCGTCCCCTGGGCTTCCGCGCCGGACGGCGCAGGGCTGGCCGCGCAGCTCGAGAAGTTCGGGCTCCTCTAGCCCTCGCGTTCCGGGGGTTCGGCGCGCCGTCCGGCAAGGATGAGGGCCTCACCCCTTGCCCTCGCCGCCCATCACGTAGTGAGAATGGCCCATGACGGTACTCTTGCGCTCCCTCCAGACCGCTGTCCCTCCGACGGTTCTCAAGCAGGCGGAGGCTCGCGACGTCTTCGCGGCGCAGGAAGGCCTCACAAGGCTGGGGACTCGCCTGGTCCGCACGTGCTTCGACGCGGCGGCCATCGACACGAGACACTCGGCGGTCCCCGAATTCTCGTGGGACCGCCCGGACTCCGCTCCCGACTTCTTCGACGCCTCGAGCGGGCGCATCCTGAACCCGAGCACGAAGACCCGAAACGACGTCTTCGTGCGGGAGGCCACCCCGCTGTTCACCGAGACGGCGCGCGGCGCCCTCGACGCTGCGGACGGAATCGGCCCGGATGACGTCACCCACGTCATCACCGTCTCGTGCACGGGCTTCTTCAATCCCGGCCCGGACTACCGGGTCGTCCGCGAGCTCGGCCTCCGTCCCTCGGTCCAGCGCTTCCACCTCGGCTTCATGGGCTGCTACGCCGCGTTCCCGGCCCTGCGCGCTGCCAAGCTGTTCTGCGAGGCAGACCCGAACGCCGTCGTCCTCGTCGCCATCGTCGAACTCTGCACGCTCCACGTCCGCAGCTCCAACAACCCCGACACGATCCTCGGCGCATCCCTCTTCGCCGACGGGGCGGCGGCCGCCGTCGTCACGGCACGCGACCTCCCGCTCACCCGCCCGGCACTCAGCCTCGACGCGTTCGAGACCACTCTCACCCCAGTGGGCGAGGACACCATGGCATGGAACATCGGCGACCAGGGCTTCGAGATGGTCCTCGGTTCGTACGTTCCGCACATCATCGACGATCACATCACCGGCGCCCTCGAGCCGCTCCTCGCCGCCGACCCCGAGCTCGCGGGGCGGCCGCACAGCGGCATCGAGCACTGGGCGATCCACCCGGGGGGCCGCAGCATCGTGGACAAGGTCGTTGCCCGGCTCGGCCTGAGCGAGGCGCAGGCCGAGCCCGCGCGGGAGACGCTGCGCGAGTTCGGCAACATGAGCAGCGCGACCATCATGTTCGTCTTCGAGCGGATCCTCGGCCTTCCAAGCCCCACGGAGAAGGCGGGAGGCCCCGGCGCGGAGCGGGTGTGCGCGATGGCCTTCGGGCCCGGGCTCACCGTCGAGACGGCGCTGCTCACGCGCGTGAACCCTTGACCCCTGACACCCCGGATCGCGCAACCGCGGACGGCTCGGCCTCCACCAGGGCGGACACCGCGTTCCACGAGGTCGTGATCGTCGGCGGGGGGCCGGTGGGCCTCTGCCTCGGCGTCCTCCTCGCGCGGCGGGGGATCGACGTCGTCGTCCTCGAGGCCCGACCCGAGCGGACGCGGCATTCGCGCGCCATCGGGATCCACCCTCCCGCCCGGCGTGTCCTCGCTGCGGCGGGAGTCGTTGAGACGCTTGCAGCCAGGGGAGTGGAGCTCAGCGAGGGCCGAGCCCGCTTCAGGGGCGAGGACGTGGCGCGGCTCGACTTCGATCCGCCGGTCCTCGCCGTCCCGCAGTGGATCACCGAGCAGACGCTCGAGGCGCGGCTCCTCGAGCTCGCCCCGCGCGCCCTTCGGCGGGGGGTGCGCGCGGTGGGGGTCGAAAGGCGCGGTTCCGGCGCCGTCGTCCGCGCAGTCAGCGGGGGCGCCGAGGTGCGCGTCGCGGGCCGTTGGGTCGTAGCGGCCGACGGCGCCCGCTCGCCCCTGCGCGGAGCCCTCGGCATCCCGGTGCTCGAGCGGCGGTACCCGGACGCGTACCTCATGGGCGACTTCGCCGACACGACCGCCGACGGCACCGCGGCCGTACTGCACCTCGAGTGCGGGGGGATCGTCGAGTCCTTCCCGCTTCCAGGTGGGGTGCGGCGCTGGGTGGTGCACACCGACGCGCTCGAGGCGGACGCGACCCCGGCGCGACTGGCGCGCCTCGTCCAGGAGAGGACAGGCGCCGTCGTCGATCCCGCGAGCAGCACGATGCTCAGCGCGTTCACGGTCCACGAGCGCCTCGCCGACTCAATGCTCCGCGGGCGTGTCGTCCTGATCGGCGACGCGGCGCACGAGGTGAGCCCGATCGGGGGCCAGGGGATGACGCTCGGCTGGCTCGACGCCGAGGCGTTCGCGCCGCTGCTCGCGGACGACGTCCTGGCGGCACGCTACGGCTTCGGCTCCGACGGGGCCACCGTGTGGCCCGCGCTCTGGGCTCGGGTCGCCGACGGGCGACGGCGGGCGGCGGCGCAGGCCGCACGCCATGCAGGGCTGAACATGGCCCTCGGGCGGCCGCTCGCGCCGAGGCTCATGTCGGTGCGCAACGCGGCCTTCCGCGGTCTGTACCGGACCTCAGCCGTGAGGTCGTGGACGTCGCGGCGCTTCACGATGCAGTAGCGGTCCACCGGGAAGGATCGATCACCCAGGGGTCGCGGGGCAGCGCCGCGGGCGAGAAGGCCGCGAGCGCGTCGGGGAGCGTCGGCGGCAGCCCCAGCGAGGCAAGCAGTGAGGCCGTGGCCCGTTCCGCGGGGATGCCCTCGGCCGCGAGGGCAGGCAGGGTCACGGCCCCGTCGCGCTTCGCGAGGCGCCGTCCGGCCCGGTTGAGGACCAGAGGGACATGCGCGTACTCCGGTACCCCGTACCCCATGAGGCCCGCGAGATAGGCCTGCCGCGGGGTCGAGGGCAGGAGATCGTCTCCCCGGACCACCTGGTCCACCCCCTGCACCGCGTCATCCACGACGACCGCGAGGTTGTACGCGACCACGCCGTCGTTGCGCCGGAGCACGAAGTCGTCCACGAGACCGGTGTAGGCGCCGTGCAGCACGTCCGTGACCGGCCATTCGGAGACCCCGGCGCGAAGGCGGATGGCCGCGGGACGCTCGGCGCGCCGTCGTTCACGCTCCGCTTCGGTGAGGTTCCGGCACGTGCCGGGGTAGGCGCCCTGCGGCGCGTGGGGCGCACTCGGTGCCTCCTGGATCTCGCGGCGAGTGCAGTAGCACTCGTAGGTGAGGCCCGCGGCGGCAAGGGCCCGCAGCGCGTCCTCGTAGAGCTCGGTGCGCTCGCTCTGCCTCACGACCGGCTCGTCCCAGTCGATCCCGATCGTGGCCAGGTCGCGGAGCTGGACCACCTCCGCGCCCGCTCGGGCCCGGTCGAGGTCCTCGACACGGACGAGGAACCGGCGCCCCGTCGAGCGGGCGAACAGCCACGCGAGCAGCGCCGTCCGGAGATTCCCGAGGTGGAGTTCGCCGGATGGGCTGGGAGCGAAGCGGCCGGCGGGCATCATGGCCACAAGGTTAGCCCGCTTCTCGCGCCGGGCGACGGCACAAATGAGGGTCGGCTCCCGTCGCACGCCTATGCTTGGTACCCGTGACGGAACCCCGCTGGCTCTCGGCCGAGGAGCGACGCGCGTGGCTGGCCCTCCTGAGCGTGACGACGCTCCTGCCGGCCGCGCTCGACGCCCACCTCGCGTCCCTCGGCAGACTCTCGCTCTTCGACTACAACGTCCTCGCGATGCTCAGCGAGGCCGATGGCCGTTCGCTTCCCATGAAAGAGCTCGCGGCCCGGACTTCGGCCTCGCTCTCGCGGCTCTCCCACGTCGTGACGAAGCTCGAGAACCGAGGCTGGATCGATCGCCAGCCCTCGCCCGATGACGCCCGCGTGACCAACGCCCACCTCACCGACCTCGGCTGGGAGACGATCGTCGACCTGGCGCCGGAGCACGTCGAGCGGGTGCGTGAAATGGTCTTCGACGGCCTCGATGCGGAAGACGCTCGCCGCCTCGGCGACATCGCGGAGAAGATCGTGGCGCAGCTGGACGAGGCGTCCTGGATCTTCCGCGACGGTGGGCGGGACCCGAGCCTCCCCTGCCCCAAGCGGCGCGTGGTGCGCGGAGAAGCCGAAGCTGAAGCGGCGGACGACGGTGGGAGTGCGGCATGAGCGCAGAGTTCACGAAGCGTTGGGTCGCCCTGGGAGACTCGTTCACCGAAGGCGTCGGGGACCCGGACGCGTCGCGGCCGAACGGCGTTCGGGGGTGGGCCGATCGCGCGGCCGAGCAGCTCCAGGCTGTTGACCCCAGTTTCGGGTACGCCAACCTGGCCGTCCGGGGGAAGAAGATGCGCCAGGTGATCGCCGAGCAGCTCGAGCCGGCGCTCGCGCTGCGCCCCACGCTAGTTTCCGTGTACGCGGGCGCGAATGACATCCTCCGCCCCAAGGTCGACATCGACGGCCTGCTCGAGGAGTACGACGCGGCCATCGCCCGCTTCCAGCAGGCAGGGGCACAAGTGCTCCTGTTCACGGGATTCGATGCCGGGACGTCGAAGATCTTCGGCGCCATGCGCGGCCGGACGGCGATCTACAACGAGCAGGTCCGCTGGATTGCGGATCGGCGCGGGGCGAAGCTCGTGGACTACTGGCGCTTCCATGAGTTCCAGGACTGGCGCATGTGGGCCGAGGACCGGATGCACATGTCGGCGCTGGGCCACGCGACCATGGCCAACCGCGTCCTCGGGGTCCTCGAGCACGAGGGCCTCGCGGACCTCCCGGACGTGGCCGAGCTGCCGGTCCTGGGTGTCCGTGAGCGGTTCCGGGCCAACGCGGCGTGGGCCCGCGAGTTCGCGGGGCCGTGGGTGATGCGGAGGCTCACGGGGCGCTCGTCCGGGGACAACCTGAGCCCGAAGTACCCGGAGATCACCCGGCTCTAGGCCTTCGGGCCTTTCGGCGTCTTCGGCCACGTTCTTCCCGCCCACTTCTCGGGCCGCCCTCGGCGTGGCGCTCCCGACACGCCGGCAATCCGTCCCGTCGCCGCCGAGAAACGGGCCGGACGCCCCAGTTTTGCGGTGGTCAGGCCGCCTTCGGGGCGCGGAATCCCGGAGTCGCGAGCAGCCCACCGTCATCTGTGACCGCGAGCACGTCAATGTCCCACTGTGCGGTCGCGAGGTCGAGCATCTCGCGCCCGCCCGAGACGATGGCGGTCGCGAGGACGTCGGCGGTCTCGATGTCGCCGGCCGCGACGCTCACCTGGACGAATTCGGGTCTGCCGCCGCCCAGCGCCCAGATGTGGTCGCCCCGCTCGGCGCTTCCCGAGGTCGCGAGAGCACGCCGGGCCGCACAGCCTGGCGTGCCGCCCAGAGGATAGGCGGCCAGCAGCGTGCGGCGGTCGTCGGGGTCGACGATACCGGCGAGCCAGGGGCGGGGGGCGCCCTCTTCGGGGGCGGACTGTGCGGCGTTCGACGGCGCTGGTGTGCCCGAGACCAGCACATCGCCCCCGGCGTTGAGGCACCAGTCGGTGAGTCCGAGTGCCTCGAGCGAGCGCCCGGCCTCGGCGATGGCCCGGGCTTTGACGATGCCGCTGAGGTCGAGGATGCCGTCGGGCCGTTCAGGGGTGAACGCTCCGTGGGTCCGCCGCCGCCATTCGATGGCGTCGGCATAGACGGCCCGGGTCTCCGCGCTCGCGCTCGCAAGCCGGAGGACGCCCTGCGCGACCGCACTCGCCTCCGACTCCGCCCGGAACAGGCTGAACCGCTCCTCGAGGGCCGCGAAGTCGGCCTCGATCACGCGGACGGCCGCCTCGAGCCGCCGTGAGCCGCTGGCGCCGTCGTCCTGGGGGTCCGTGACGCCGGGGAAGGCAGCGCTCAGGCTCACGACGGTTCCCATGGCGAGGAACGTCCGGGCACCCAGGCCCGTGGGCTGGTTCTCAGGCATGGGCCGAATTCAGGGCAGCTTGGAGGGACGCGAGGTAGCCCTCGGACGTGTAGGTCGCGCCGCTCACCGTGTCGACGTTGGCGGACTGGGCCTGCAGGACCTCGGAGCGGAGGATCGGCGCCGCTTCGGAGTTGATCATGTCGGAGCGCATGTCGTCGCCGGTCAGCTGTGGCGTCTGCACGTCCGTGATCTTGCCGCCGGAGACGACGATCTGCACCTGGATCAGGCCGTAGCGCGTTTGCTCGGTCGCCCCGGTGAACGTGCCGTTCTTGAGTCCGGACGACGCCGACGACTGGCTTCCGCTGCTGGTCGACCCCGAGCCCGAGGTGCTCGAGCCGGTGCTGCCGGTCGATCCGGTGCTCGTGCCTCCCGCCCCGGTCGTGCCCCCCGCTGCGGTCGTGCCGCCGCTCGAGGCGCTCGAGCCGGAGCCCGGCGAGCCAGCCGATCCGCTCGATGCGCTCCCGGCCGTTCCGGTCGCCGAGTTCGTGACACCGACGACTTTCGAGGCCTCGATGCTCTGCGCCCCGGCCTGCCAGCCGAGGGCGAGGATTCCGAAGGACGCGAGGGCGGCTGCGGCCGCTGCCCGGGCCCTCACCAGTCGAACCTCTCGTGATGGAGCTGCTCGTCGGAGAGTCCGGCGGATTTCGCGTCCTGGAGGACCGCGTCAGTCCACTTCTTCGGTCCGCAGACGTACACATCGGAAGCCCTGAGGTTCGGGACGTAGTCGCTGAGTGCGAGCCCCGTCTGGTTCCGGGGCAGCCAGGGGTTGCCGTGGCGTGCGCGCTGGCCTACGAGTTCGTACATGGTCGCTCCTCTCTGCCTGCAGAGCTCGGCGATCTCGTCGCGGAGGTAGAGGGTTTCAGGGGTCGATGCCCGGAGGATCACGGTCGCCTCGCCGGGCTCGAACTCGGCCCGCTCGAGGATGGCGCGGAGCGGGGTGATGCCGATGCCGGAACCCACGAGGACGAGTCCGGGGCGGGTGCGGGCGGCGTGGCCGAACAGGCCGTAGGGGCCCGAGACCGCGACCTTCGTGCCCGGCCTCACGGAGGTCAGCGCGGCGCTGCCCTTGCCGAGGTTCCGGACGGTGATCCGGAGCCTCCCGGCGACGGGATCTGCGGAGAGGCTGAACGGGTGATGGTGCCACCAGAGCCCCGGGGCCAGGAACCGCCAGATGAAGAACCTGCCGCCTGCTCCCGAGAGTTCCTCGAGTCGCAGGCCGGTGAGCTCGATGCTCACGGCGCCGTCGCCCGCTGAGACGACTCGGGTGACGCTCAGCTGGTGGCGGAACGTGAGGGCGATCGGGGCCCAGATCCGGTAGCGGAGCAGGGCGGCGAGCACCACGAGGTAGAACACGATCCAGTACCAGCGCTGCCACTGCCCGGGGGCGAAGAGCTGGCCCTCGCTGAACTGGTGGGGGAGGGCCGTGAGGACCGCCGCGTAGGTGAGGAGGTGGACCACGTACCAGAACTCGTACGGGTACCTCCGCCTGACGGCGACGAGGGACGTGACGACGACGAGGATGAACAGCACGGTCGAGATGAACGCGATCCACATGTCGGGGAGGCTGTTCCACATCGAGACGCCCTCGGCGATCGGGTTGAGCCGGTCCGCGAGGCCGTAGCCGATGAGCAGGAAGACCATGTGCGCGAGGATCAGGTAGAGCGCGGGCTTCCCGAGCTTGCCGTGGATCTCCATGGCGCGGTCGTGGCCGACCGTCCCGTCGATGAGGGGGATCCTCGCTGCGAGGAGCAGCATGACGAGCACCAGGTCGGTGCCCACGAGTCCGGCGATGATGCCGATCGAGGTCGTGGCCGTGGTCAGGTTGTTGAACTGCCCGGCCCCGCCGTCGGCGAGGTACAGTGCCACCGCGGCGGCCCCGGAGGCCCAGGCGAGCACGGTCAGGAAGTCTTCGCGGAGCAGTCGGCGGCGGCCCCGCTGGCGCAGGGTGCGCGCGAGCCCGTTGGCAGTGCGCGGTCGGGGCGGCTGCGCTGGCCGGTCGGCGGATCGGAGGGCTGTCGTCATGCCATTAACTTTCGGCTTCAACTCTGTTGAAAGCCTGTGACGGCCCTTGATGCAGGGTATAACCTTCGGCCCGCGGTGTGATGTGCCTCCTAACGGCCCGGGAAGTTTGCCGTGCGCTTCTCGACGAACGCGGCCGTGCCCTCCTTCATGTCCTGTGTACCGAACGCTGCGCGGAAGGTGCGGGCCTCGATGTCGAGGCCCTCCGCCGTCGGACGCCCCGTTGCCTGGTTGATGGACCGCTTCGAGAGGGCGACGGCGGTCGGCGCCTTCGTGGCGATCTCGCGGATCGTTGCCGCCGCTGCGGCGAGGAGCTCCTCGCGGGTGGGGAACACGCGGTTGACGAGGCCGAGGCGGTGCGCCTCGTGGGCATCGATGCGACGTGCTGTGTAGATGAGCTCGCGGGCCATGCCGAGGCCGACGCGCCGCTGGAGGCGGACCGATCCGCCGAAGCCCGGGACGAGTCCGAGGTTGACTTCGGGCTGGCCGAATTGGGCCCGTTCGCTCGCGTAGATGAAGTCGGCCGCGAGGGCCAGCTCGCACCCGCCGCCGAGCGCGAAGCCGTCGACGCAGGCGATGACGGGGACCGGCACGGCCTCGAGCGCGAGGGTCACGGCGTGCATCGACCGGGCATAGAACTCGGCCTGCTCCGCGTTCATCGAGGTCATCTCGCGAATGTCCGCTCCCGCGACGAAGGCCTTGCCGCCGGCCCCCGTGAGGATGACGCCGCGGACGGGCCACGCGCCGTCGTCCCCGGCGCTGCCCGTGCCCGTAGCGGGCTTCGTGCCCGTCCCGCCCAGCTGGTTGAGCACCTCGCACACCCGCGCGAGCTCCTCGACCACTTTCCCTGAGAGCGCGTTGAGCGCCTCGGGCCGGTTCACGGTAACGGTCGCGACGCCGCCGGACGTCTCGATGGCCAGGGTTTCGAAGCTGCCGAAGTCCATGGATCCTCGTTCCTCATGCTCGTCGTCGGGCCGGGGCTGGGCTGTGCCGGCACTCGCAGGCCTGGTCACAGGCTATCGGAGCTTTGCCGTCGAAGCCCGAGCTAACCGATGAGACCGCGGGCAAGCGCCTCGGGTCTGGTCCGCTGGCTCGGGTTTGGATGAGCGGACGACGGCGGCGCGGCGCCTCCCGTCGGACCCCACAACCCCTGCGCCTCCGCCCACCCGGGGCTAGGCTGAGGCTATGTCGACGGAGCAGGCTCAGTCCCAGTCCCCAGCGTCAGACACCTACAGCACGTCAGGTTCCTACAGCACCGCCGGTTCCTATGTGCACACGGGCGAGGAGTTCACGCGCGATACACGGTACATCGAGGACCGGATCACGCGGGACGGCACGTTCCCGCCCGGAACCCGGTCCCCCGAGGGCGCCGAGGCGTGGCCGGTCGAGGCGGAGCGCTATCGGCTCGTCGCAGCGCGCGCGTGCCCGTGGGCGAACCGCACCGTGATCGTGCGCCGCCTACTCGGCCTCGAGGACGCCATCTCGCTCGGGCTGCCCGGCCCCACTCACGACTCCCGCTCGTGGACCTTCGACCTCGACCCCGACGGCCGCGATCCGGTGCTCGGCATCGAGCGCCTCCAGGAGGCCTACTTCAAGCGCTTCCCCGACTACCCGCGCGGGATCACGGTCCCGGCGATCGTCGACGTTCCGAGCGGCGCCGTCGTCACGAACGACTACCCGCAGATCACGATCGACTTCGAGACGGAGTGGACGGCGTTCCACCGCGACGGTGCCCCGGACCTGTACCCGGAGGCCCTCCGGGACGAGATCGACGAGGTCAACGAGCGCGTCTTCAAGGATGTCAACAACGGCGTCTACCGCTGCGGCTTCGCGGGTTCGCAGGAGGCGTACGATCGCGCCTACGACCGCCTCTGGGGCGCCATCGACTGGCTCGAGGAACGACTGAGCACGCGCCGCTACCTCGTCGGCGACACCATCACGGAGGCCGATGTCCGCCTCTTCACGACGCTCGCGCGCTTCGACGCCGTCTATCACGGTCACTTCAAGTGCAACCGGAACAAGCTCAGCGAGCAGCGTGCGCTCTGGGCGTATGCCCGAGACCTGTTCCAGACGCCCGGCTTCGGGGACACGATCGACTTCGTGCAGATCAAGCGGCACTACTACATCGTCCACGAGGACATCAACCCGACCGGGATCGTCCCGAAGGGGCCCGATACATCGAACTGGCTGACGCCGCACGGCCGTGAACAGCTCGGAGGCCGGCCCTTCGGCGACGGCACGCCGCCCGGACCCCCGCCCGAGGGCGAGAGGGTGGCGCCCGGCCACAACCCCCTCTACCCGGCCCACGGAAGCGCCTCCACAGGAACAGGCGCATGACGACGTCGGGCGCCACGGGCGGGCGCGTCCGTGGCCCGGCTCGCTCCCCGCGCATCGCGGTCACCTGGCCTGGCTCGGCGCCCGCCTACCCGGACTGGTTCCACAGGGAGCTCGACGGGCTCACGAAGAGCGCGGCTGCCTCCGTGGAACGAGCCGGTGGGACCCCCGTCGTCCTCGACGCGGCGGACCCGGGGCTCGCGGGCGTCCTTCTGCGGGACGAGGCGTGGGATGGGCTGCTCCTCATGGGCGGCGGCGACGTCGATCCCGTGCTGTACGACGGGGACCCAAACCATGCAGCGGTCTCTGACATCGACGCGACGGCCGACGCGTTCGAGGCCTCGTCCGTGACCCACGCGAGGGCCACCGGGCGCCCCGTGTTCGGGATCTGCCGCGGGCTCCAGGTCATCAATGTCGCGCTGGGCGGGAGCCTCCACGAGGACCTTCCATCCGTCGGGACGCCGCACCGCAACTATGCCGACCCGACGGGTCCGATGGTCTTCCATGACGTGGCCATCGAGCCCGGCAGTCGTCTTGCCGCGATCCTCGGCCCGACGGCGACGGTCGTCTCGGGCCACCATCAGGCGGCGGCGCGCGTGGCGGAGGGCCTCCGGGTCGTGGCCTCGGCGCCGGACGGCGTGGTCGAGGCGCTCGAGGCCGAAGACCCCGATGAGTGGCTCGTGGCGGTGCAATGGCATCCTGAGGACCCGCAGAGCGATCAAGCCCAGCTTGACGCGCTCGTCGGCGCGTTCGTGGAAGCGTGCGGCGAGCGGGCCCTCGCACGGGAGAGCCGCCCGGCGGCGCAGCAGCGGGAGGCTGCGAGGTGAGCGAGCACCTCCGCTCGGAGGTCCACGGCGGACTCGGCGTCCTGACCCTCGACCGCCCCAAGGCCCTCAACTCGCTCGACCACGGCATGGTCCTCGGGCTCGAGCGGCAGCTCCGGGAATGGGCGGACGCGCCAGAGGTGCGCGCCGTCGTCGTCCGGGGCGGCCCGCGCGGGCTGTGCGCGGGCGGCGACGTCCGTTCGCTGTACGCGGGCTCGGACGACGACGCCGTCCGCTTCTGGGCGGACGAATACCGGCTGAACGCCCTCATCGGCGCCTACCCGAAGCCGTACATCCCGCTCATGGACGGCATCACGATGGGCGGCGGCCTCGGCATCTCGGCGCACGCGCCGCGCGCCTCGGGGTCGGTGCGGGTCGTGACGGACCGGACCGTCGTCTCGATGCCGGAGACCCGCATCGGCTTCACGCCGGACGTCGGCATGAGCCTCCTCCTCGCGAACGCTCCCGGCGAGCTCGGTACGCATCTCTGCCTCACATCGGGTCAGGCCGGGGGCGCGGACGCGATCCTCCTCGGCTGGGCCGACGCGATGGTCCCCGCCGAACAGCTCGACGCGCTCGTCGAAGGGCTCGCCGACGCGGCGGCGGCCGCGTCGTGGTCGCCCGGCACCGCGCACGACGTCGTAGCCTCCTTCGCCGTCGAGCCCCCGCCTGCGCCGCTCGCCGAGATCCGGGGCTGGGCGGACGACGCCTATGCGGGCGATTCGGCGACCGTCGTCGCCGGACGCCTCGAGGAGCTCGCGGCGTCGACCGGGCCCCATGCTCCCGCTGCGGCAGCCGCCCTCGGGGAGCTGCGCTCGGTCTGCCCGTTCTCGGTCGCGGTCACGCTCGCGGCCCTCCGCCGCGCGCCGAAGCTCGGCTCGCTCGAGGCCGTCCTCGCGCAGGACCTCGCCTTGGGCACGGCCATGGTGGCCCGCGACGACTTCAGGGAGGGGATCCGGGCGCTCCTCATCGACAAGGACGGGGCGCCCGCCTGGAACCCGGCCAGCATCGAGGACGTCGACCCGGGAGAGGTCGTGAAGGCCTTCGGGGCCTGAACCTTCCTGCTGCGACGCGTGAAAGGCAGGCGCTAGCGCACCCGGCGTCGGACGTCCGGCTTGCCGCTCGGCCCCTCACGACGGTCCGCAATCCAAGGCCCCGTGCCCTCCGACTGGTCGAGGATGCCCGCCTCGAGCCAGGTGAACTCGCCTTCGAGGACGCGGCGCGTGAGCTCATGGTCAACGGGATCGGTGTTCACCCACAGCGCGTCGAAGAGCGCCTCGACGCGGCGCCGGGACTGCTCGCAGAACGCGTCGGCCAGGTCGCGCGCGCTGTCCGCTCCGTGAGCGCCGCTCGAACGAAGCGACTCGGCGCGGCTGCAGGAGGCCGCCATCGCGAAGAGCTCCGCGCCGATGTCGACGATTCGACCGAGGAATGCCTGCCTGTGCTCGAGTCCGGCCTGCCACCGCCCCATCCCGGCGAAGGTGTGGCGCGCGAGCCGCCTGGAGGCGCGCTCCACGTAGCGGAGATGCTTCCCGAGGGGGCCGAATTCGCGGAATGAGCGCGGGTCGAGGCCCGGCCCGGCGAGGAGCTTGGGGAGCCAGCGCGCGTAGAAGCCGGAGGCGCCCTTCGCGGCGCGCGCCTTCTCGGCGAAGCTCGCGTCCGGGCGCGCGAGGTCGCCGGCCGCGGCCAGATGGGCATCGACCGCCTCGCGGGCGATGAGGAGCTGCATGATCTCGGTCGACCCCTCGAAGATCCGGTTGATCCGCAGGTCCCGGACGAGCTGTTCCGTGGCGACCGCGCGCTCCCCGCGGGCCTTGAGCGAGTCCGCCGTCTCATAGCCGCGTCCGCCGCGGATCTGCAGGAGCTCGTCCGCTACGCGGTACGCCATCTCGCTGGACCAGAGCTTCGCGAGCGCGGCCTCGATCCGCACGTCCTTCATGCCGGCATCGGCGAGCGCCGCGGAGAGCTCGAAGACCGACTCGAGGGCGAAAGCGGTGGCCGCGATGAACGCGATCTTCTTTCCGACGGCCTCGTGCTGGCCAATGGGGCGGCCCCATTGAACACGGGCCTGGGACCATTCACGGGCGATCTTGAGCGCCCACTTCCCTCCGCCCGCGCACAGGGCGGGAATTGAGAGGCGGCCGGTGTTGAGCGTCGTGAGCGCGATCTTGAGGCCCTGCCCCTCACGGCCCACACGGTTCCCCGCAGGCACGCGCACGCCGTCGAAGCGCGTCACGCCGTTCTCGAGTCCCCTGAGGCCCATGAACGCGTTGCGGTTCTCGACCGTGATGCCGGAGCTGTCCATCTCGACGACGAACGCGGTGATGCCGCCCTTGCCGGCCGGAATGTCGCCCGCTGCCTCATGGGGGAGGACCTTGGCCATGATGACCACGAGTTCGGCGATGACGCCGTTGGTGGTCCAGAGCTTCGCGCCGTCGAGGACGTAGCTCTGGCCGTCGTCGGCGAGCTTCGCCGTCGTCGTGAGCCTCGCCGGATCCGAGCCGACGTCCGGCTCGGTGAGGAGGAAAGCGGTGACCGCCCCGGAGGCGCAGCGCGGCAGGAAGGCGTGCTTCTGCTCCTCGGTGCCGAACATCTTCACGGGTTCGGGGACGCCGATGGACTGATGGGCGGAGAGCAGTGCGCCGATGCTCGGATGCACGGTGCCGAGGAGCATGAGCGCGCGGCCGTAGTAGGCGAGGGAAAGCCCGAGTCCGCCGTACTCCTTCGGGATCTTCATGCCGAAGGCGCCGAGCTCGGCGAGGCCGCGAAGGTACTCGTCGGGGATGCGGTCTTCGGACTCGATCCTGCGCCCGTCCATCCGTCGCGCGAGCTCCTCGAGCCGCCGCAGGAACTCCTCGCCCTCGGCCACGTCCTGGTCGGTCGGCAGCGGGGGCGGGTACAGGAGGTCCCATTGGAAGTCGCCGAGGTAGAGGGCCTTCGCGAAGCTGGGGCGGGTCCAGCTCGTGTCCCGGCTGGCCTCGGCGACCGCCCGCGACTCTTCCCACGCGGGCTCACGGCCCTCTGGCCGGGCGCCCGCCGCTGGCGCGGCCTGATCGGGTTCGAGCTGGGCGGGTTCGGTCAGCCTGGGCTCGATGGGATCAGGTTGGGTCCCGGTCGTCGTCGTGTCAGTGGTCATGACAGCCCCTTCGCTCCCCGGGCCGCCGCGGGCCGGTGACCCTTCAGCTGTCATTCCATGCTACGCCGGGGTACTACCCGCGGGTAGCGCGTTAAGGATGCGCTAAGAACCCGCAATCCGGGCGTACCGCCCGGTAGCCTTGTTCGAGGTCGACGCGGCATCCCCCAATACAGCCGCGTCGCCGCTTGTGGTCGCCCCGGCGCGTGTTTCCCCCAAACGCACGCTGGGGCGACCCTTTCCATTTCCGACGTCGTTCCATTGCCGACGTCGGCGCGTCGACGACCGAACGCCCGTCGTCGGCGCCGGCCAGTTACCGACGCCCGCCCTCGCCGCGTCCCGGCGGGTAGGCGTGCCGGCGTCCCGCGATGGTCATGGCGAGTGCCGCAGCGGCAGGGATCGCGGCGGCGAGGGGCACGAGCTGGGGCCCGGCAACCCCGAGCGCGATGGCACCGTAGGCGGCACCGAGCGCGATGCCGAGCTGGATCGTCACGACGGTCAGCCCGTTCGCGGCCTCCCCGTGTTCACCGCCTGCGCGGAGGATCGACGCTTGGTTGTAGATGCCCATCGCGCCGATTGCCGCGCCCCACAGAGCGGTGAGCGTGATGAGGCCACCCCACGATCCCGAGAACACCGGCATCGCAGCGAAGGCGACGACGATGGCCGCGATCGTCACGATGAGGGACCGGCGGGGGAAGCGGTCGGCCGTGATGCCCGCTGCCCAGATGCCGAAGAGCCCTGCGACTCCCACGACGGAGAGGGAGACGCTCGTGGCGGCGTCGGGAAGCGCCTCTGCGCGGACGAACAGGGCGATGTACGTGAACAGCGCGAAGTGGGCGAAGAGGAGGAGCGGCCACGCGGTCGCGACCGTGACGACCCCCGGCCGGCGTATCGCGACCCGGATCGAGGGGCGGGCGCTCGTGGCGCTGAGCGGGATCACGGGGAGCAAGAGGATGGCGAGCACCCCGAGCACTGCGGCGACTCCGGCGAGCACGAGGAACGATGCCCGCCAGGACATGAGGCCTCCGAGGAGCGTTCCGAGCGGAGCGCCTGCAGCCATCGCGATGCTGTTGCCGCTGAAGACAACGGCCATGCCACGGCCCATCGCGTCGGCGGGAACGATCTTCGCCACGTAGGGCGCCATGGTGGACCACAGCAGTCCGTGCGCAATGCCGCCGAGCAGGCGGGCGGCAACAGCCAGTGCCAGCACGGGGCTGGCTGCGAGCAGGACGTTGCTCAGGGCGAAGAGGAAGACGACGCCGACGAGGAGCCGCTTCCGCGGCACCCGCCCAGCGAGGAACTTGGAGAGCGGCAGTGCGGTGACGACGATGACGCCGGCGTAGGCGGCCGTGAGCGAACCCACTGTCGACTCTTCGACGTGGAGGTCGTGGCTGATCTGGGGGAGCAGTCCCGAAGGGAGGAGCTCGGTCGTCACGGCCGTGAACCCGAGCGCGGCGAGCACCAGGAGCGAGGCCCATGGAAGGCGTCGCGGGCGGGCGGGGGCAGGCAGGACGGCACGGCGTGCCGCGGCGGCTGTGGGCTGCTTCTCGGCAGCCATGGGGCAGTCCCTTCTGCGGGGACTCCCCGGCGGGCTGCCCCGCTGGTCGTTCAACGTGTTCCCACTACACAATCACAGGCACGGCGTCCGGGTCGCCTCGCAGGGTGGTACTGCGAGTCCTAGGGAGGTGGGCCGACGAGGGGCCGAACTTGACGCGTAGGAAATATCCTACGTATCGTGGAGCCATGCCACGACAGAGCAGGGAGACCCCGACGGACCACGTGTTCGCGGCCCTCGCGCATCCCGTCCGGCGGGACCTGCTCGCCGCTCTCCTGGACGGGCCGCAGACGGCGCAGTCCCTCGCGGAACGCTACGAGATGGCCAGGCCGAGCGTGGCCGAGCACCTCAAGGTGCTCAGCGGCGTCGACCTCGTGGCCGAGCGTCAGGCCGGGCGCAACCGGTACTACTCGCTGACCCCCGAACCGCTCTCCCTCCTGCGCGAGTGGCTCGAACCCTACGAGCAGTTCTGGCGCGGCCGGATCTCCCGGCTCGCCGCACTGCTTGACGAAGCCGAGCAGGCTGAATCCAGCCCCCAAGAAAAGGATCCTTCCCATGACTGAAGCCTCCGCCGCCGATGCGACAGCCCTCCGCGTCGACGACTTCCTCCCGCATCCCCCCGCCGTCGTCTGGCGCGCCCTCACCACGCCCGAGCTGCTCGCCCAGTGGCTCATGCCCAACGACTTCGCTCCCGTCGTCGGCCATCGCTTCACGTTCCGGAGCGAGCCGATCCCGGCGACGCGCTTCTCCGGCGTCACGGCCTGCGAGGTCCTCGAGCTGCGCGAGCCCGAGGAGCTCGTCATCTCCTGGGCGGATGCATCCCCCGAGAATGACATGAAGACGACCGTCGCCTTCCGCCTCGAAGCGCACGACGGCGGCACTCGCCTGAGCCTCGTGCAGACAGGCTTCCGGCCGGATGACGAGAACGACCAGCTGGCCCGCAAGATCATGGGCGGGGGCTGGGGCGGCCACCTGTTCCGCCGACTGGCCGAACTCCTCGATGAGGGTACGGGCAGCGGGGGCGCGGGCAGCACCGCGTCCTAGGCACCGTGATTTGCAGGCTCCCCGCGTGGGGCCTAGTATTTAACGCTGTCGTATGCAGTGGAGTCCACTTCTCGGCACTGAAGACACCGTCCAACCCGCGGCGAGGAACTTCGGCTGGCTCTCACCCCGCCTGGTCACCCTCCGGAAAGCTGCAGAACTACGGTGCATCAAGGTGACGGGACGCATCTGCGGACCGTCATTTTTACTGCAACTGTTGACTACAACTTGGAGGAGCGAACTGTGGCAGCTCATTGCCAGGTGACCGGGGCCAAGCCCGCGTTCGGTCACTCAATCTCCCACTCGCACCGCCGCACCAAGCGTCGGTTCGACCCGAACATCCAGAAGAAGCGCTACTGGGTGCCGTCCCTGCGCCGTAACGTGACCCTCACGGTCTCGGCCCGCGGCATCAAGACCATCGACGTGCGCGGCATCGACTCCGTCGTCGCCGAGCTCCTCGCGAAGGGTGTGAAGCTCTGATGGCCAAGAAGGACAAGGACGCGCGTCCGATCATCAAGCTCAAGTCCACCGCGGGGACCGGCTACACGTACGTGACCCGGAAGAACCGTCGGAACGACCCCGATCGTCTCGTCATGAAGAAGTACGATCCGGTCGTCCGCAAGCACGTCGACTTCCGAGAGGAGCGCTAGACCATGGCCAAGAAGTCCAAGATCGCCCGCAACGAGCAGCGCAAGGTCATCGTCGAGCGCTACGCCGCGAAGCGCGCAGAGCTGAAGAAGACCCTCGTCGACGAGAACGCGTCGGATGAGGCACGCGAGGCCGCTCGCCTCGGCCTGCAGAAGCTCCCGCGCGACGCCTCGCCGGTCCGCCTCCGCAACCGCGACCAGATCGACGGCCGCCCGCGGGGCACCCTCCAGAAGTTCGGGATCTCCCGCGTGCGCTTCCGCGACATGGCGCACCGTGGCGAGCTTCCGGGCGTCACGAAGTCGTCCTGGTGACGGCCTTCGCCGCCTGAGCACAGCGTAGACGCCTCCGAAGGGACGGCATCCGAAAGGGTGCCGTCCCTTCGGCGTTCTCGGACTCCCTCTTCCTTCTGAGCACCTTCACCCGGCAGCATGAGGTCATGGAGAGCATCTACCCGTCCGTCTTCAGGCTCCAGCACAGTGCCGGTTCAAACGGCTACGCCCTGCACCAAGGCGACAGGGTCGCTCTCGTGGACCCCGGACTTCCCAATGGAAGCAGTCGCGTGCTCAAGGAGCTCGGGGACGAGGGGCTGCTCGAGCGGGTAACCGACGTGCTGGTGACCCACTCGGACCTCGATCACCTGGGTGCCGCTGCGGCCGTCCAGGCGGCGACAGGTGCGACCGTTTGGCTCGGGCGGGCCGATGCCGAGATCCTCGAGGGCAAGCGAGAGCCCTCGACGCGGTTCCGTCGGCTGCTCGCGCGTCGGAAGGCGCCGAGCATCAGGGGACCCCTCCAGTTGTTGGACGGCGGGGAGGTGCCGTTCCCGGGAGTGCGGGCGATCGCGACGCCAGGGCATACGCCTGGGCACATGGTGTTCACGTTCGGCGAGGTCGTCTTCGCGGGGGACGCAGTGCGGGGGTCCGACGACGGGCTGCGGCTCATGCCCGGGATCCTGACGAGTGACATGCGCGAGGCCAAGGCGTCGCTCGGCCTCATCGCCGGCCTCGGCGCGCGATGGCTGTGCCCGGGGCACGGGCGCGTCCGTGAGCTGCGGGCAGCCTGACGGACGTCGCCGCGGGGCGCTCGCGGTCGAACGCCGCGGGCTCGCCTCGGATTTGCGAGGCACCCGGAGAAGCTGTAACGTAGATCCGGTCGCCGCCGCAGAGCGAGCGGCACGAACCCCCTGAAACCCGGCCTTGGATTGCCGAACTGGACGCTGTCCGGATCGGCTCGAAGCTGGTTAGGGGGACCGTCTCAGCGAATTCGGGCAAATGCAGCGAATTTGCGGACGATCGGAAAAACCGATAAAGTAGAACCTCGTTCGGTTGGGAGATATCCCGGGTTGTTTGCCTGGGGGATGTACTTTCTGGGCCTGTTGTTTGAGAACTCAATAGTGTGCCATGTTTGATTCGATGCCGTTTTTTTGAATGGCTGGAT
>NZ_SSNH01000011.1 GCF_005877005.1 Sinomonas susongensis
CCAAAAAACCCAGCCCACACCACCACAACGGCAGCACAGGCCAGACAATCCAGCCATTCAAAAAAACGGCATCGAATCAAACATGGCACACTATTGAGTTCTCAAACAACAGGCCCCTCCGGAACCCACCAGAACCTCTGGCCCGCTCCGAAGCAACTTTCCTAACCTACCAGATCCTCGCTTTTCCCTCAAATTCCCATTCGGTCTTCCGAGGTTTGGCAATTGATCTGCTCCGTCCGTCGTCTCACACGCAGCATCGCTGCCGTTCGACTGTCGGAGGAGGGTTTCGGCCGCCGAGGCCTTCGCGGTGTTCCGCGTTCCGTCGGCGACTCGGAATACATTACCGGCCCCGTCGGGTCGCGGCAAATCGAGGAGCTGTGGGCTCCAACACAGCGCCTGCCAGAGCGGCCGCACCGGGATCGCATACCCCGTCGGGGTATTGACCGATACCCCCTCCGGGTATAGCTTCCCGGTATGGAAATGGAAGCCAGCGCCACGGATCCACCCACTCCAGTCCACGGCTACACCGCCAACAAGTCCGCGTACCTGCTCCGGCTCAAGCGGATCGAAGGCCAAGTCCGCGGCATCGCCCGGATGGTGGAGGACGACAAGTACTGCATCGACATCCTGACTCAGGTCTCGGCAGTTACGAAAGCCCTCCACGCAGTCAGCCTCGGTCTCCTCGAGGAGCACATCGGCCATTGTGTTGTGGGCGCTGCAAATGAACCCGACCCCGAGCGGCGCTCGGAAGAGATCGACTCCAAGGTCAAGGAGGCAGCCGATGCGATCGGACGACTTCTCCGGTAGCGCCGGGGCCGTGTCCAGCACGAGCCCCGCGATGAAGCCCGGAAACCAGACAGCCCCTGACGAAGGAGCCGAGATGGCGCATTTCAAGACCACCGTGCACGTGGACGGCATGACCTGCGGCCACTGCGTCGCAGCTGTCACCGAGGAACTCGAATCGATCGACGGCGTTGAAGAGGTCTCAGTGGATCTCAACGCCGGCGGGATCTCCGAAGTGACCATCGACTCTGACCGCAAGCTCAAGCACGAGGCCATCAGCGAGGCGATCGCGGAGGCAGGCTATCTCGTCGTCGACAATCAGGCCTGAGGTGACAGGCCGTCCGCTGCTGAGGGGGATCGGAAGCATGCCTGTCCGCGATGCTGCCCGCGTCGTCCAACTCGACATCCAGGGCATGACCTGTGCCTCGTGCGTGCGCCGGGTGGAACGCAAACTCGGCGCGCTCGAGGGGGTGCACGCGACCGTGAACCTCCCCCTTGAAACTGCCCGCGTGTTGGTGCCCCCGACGGTGGATGACCAGCAGCTCATCGATCGGGTCGCGGCCGCGGGCTACGCCGCGCGACTGCACGAGGCGGCGGAACGCAGCGAGGAGCAGGACAGCCCTGGCGCTCGGCTTGTGCCGCGCCTCACCGTGGCTGCGATCCTCACCGTTCCGGTCTTCGCATTCTCGATGCTTCCCGGGCTGGAGTTCCCCAACTGGGGCTGGTGGGCTGCCGCCCTGGCCCTGCCCGCGGCGACCTGGGCGTCCTGGCCGTTCCACCGAGCGGCGGCGATCGCCGCTCGCCACGGCTCGTCGACGATGGACACGCTCGTTTCCCTCGGCGTCATCGCTGCGTACGCCTTCTCGCTCGGGCAGCTCATCGCCGATCCCGCACTCACGGCAGACCCCAGCATGGGAAGCGGAACCCTCTACTTCGAGGTCGCCGCCGTCGTCGCGACGTTCCTCCTGCTGGGACGGTTCTTGGAGGCGCGAGCGAAGGCGCGCGCCGGAAGCGCCCTGAAGGCCCTGCTGGATCTCGGCGCGAAGGACGCAGCGCTCCTCGAGGACGGCGTCGAATACAGGATCCCGGCCGACGAGCTCGCGCCGGGCGACTTCTTCGTCGTGCGCCCGGGCGAGAAGATCGCCGCAGACGGAGTCGTGCGCGAGGGGAGCTCGGCCGTCGATGCCTCGCTGATCACCGGCGAATCGCTGCCGGTCGAAGTCGGGCCCGGCGACCGAGTCACGGGCGCAACAGTCAATGCCTCCGGTCGGCTCGTCGTCGAGGCGAGCCGTGTGGGGTCGGAGACCACGCTCGCCGCAATGGCCCGGCTCGTGTCCGAGGCACAGGCCTCGAAGGCACCCATCGCACGGCTCGCGGACCGCATCAGCGGGGTGTTCGTCCCAGTGGTCCTCGCCATCGCGGTGATCGCCTTCGGCAGCTGGCTCCTCACCGGCGGGGGCATCGACGCCGCGACCACGGCCGCCGTCTCCGTCCTCGTCATCGCCTGCCCCTGCGCGCTCGGGCTCGCGACCCCTGTCGGCCTGCTCGCCGGCAGCGGCAGGGGCGCGCAGCTCGGCATCCTGATCCGCGGTCCGCAGGTCCTCGAAGACACCCGCCACGTCGACGCGCTCGTACTCGACAAGACCGGCACTGTCACGACGGGGCGCCTCTCGGTCGACGCCGTCGACCCGGTCCCCGGCTGGGACGCGAGCGAAGTGCTGACGCTCGCCGGCGCCGTCGAGTCCGCGAGCGAGCACCCCGTCGCCCAGGCAATCGTCGCGGCGGCGTGCGCGGGCGCAGCGGGCGCAAGCCTGCCGGCCGTCGACGGCTTCCGCGCGGTGCCCGGCGGCGGCGTAGTGGGCCTCGTCGGCGGGAAGAGCGTCGTCGTGGGCCGCGCGTCCTGGCTCCGCGAGAATGGCATCGACGTTCCCGGGTCGCTTCGCGACGTGTTCCGCAGGCGCGAGGAATCCGGCGCGACGGCGGTCTGGATCGCGGTCGACGGGGATGCCGCGGGCGCGGTGAGCCTGCGCGACACGGTCAAGCCGGGTTCCGCAGCAGCTGTCGAACGCATCAAGGCGCTCGGCCTGCGTCCCGTCCTGCTCACGGGCGACAACCCCGCGGTCGCGGCGCGGGTCGCCGCGGAGGTGGGGATCGCGCCGTCGGACGTCTTCGCCGGCGTGAGCCCCGAGGGGAAGGTCGAGGCCGTGCGCCGCCTTCAGGCGGAAGGCGCGACGGTGGCGATGGCGGGCGACGGCGTCAACGACGCCGCGGCGCTCGCCCAGGCCGACCTCGGGATCGCCATGGGCTCCGGCACGGATGTCGCGCGCGAGGCCGCAGACCTGACCGTCATGGGGGACGACCTCGGGCAGGTTGCGCTCGCCATCGAGCTCTCGCGGGCCACGCTGCGCACCATCAAGACGAACCTGTTCTGGGCCTTCGCCTACAACACGGTCGGCATTCCGGTCGCCGCGCTCGGCCTGCTCAACCCGATGATCGGTGGCGCGGCCATGGCCGCGAGCTCGCTGCTCGTCGTCGCCAACTCGCTCCGGCTCACGCGCTTCGCGCGCTAGGCGGACCGGGTCGGCAGCGGTTCCGGCCCGGCGTCCTCGAGCGACGGCTCAGCAAGGGGTGCGCGCAGCTCGTCCACCCGGACGAGGACGACGCCCGCGACGATGAGCGCGCCGCCGAGTGCCTGGATCGGGGCGGGAACATCCCCGATGAAGAGCCACGAGGCCAGCACCGAGAACAGCACCTCGGTCAGCGAGACGAAGCTCGCGACCTTCGGACCGAGACGCTGTGCGGCCACGATGCCGAGCGAATAGGCGGCGACTGCCGCCACGAGGGTGATGCCGAGGATCGGCACGAGCCAGCTTGTCTCCGTGCCCCACAGCCGGACGGAACCGAAGGTGGCGGAGAGGGGAAGGACGCCGACGAGGGCCAGGACGCCGATCGCACCGGCACCGAACACCATGCCCCCACCCACCATCGCGAAAGGCGGCAGAACGCCGTCGGCCTTGGCCGAGAGCACGAAGTACACGGCGAGGCACGCGGCCGCTCCGACGCCCCAGAGGACGCCGATCGGGTCGACCCGGGTCGCGCTGAAGAGATTGAGGACGAGCACGAGTCCGAACATGGCGACGACGGTTCCGGCGATCGTCAGCAGCCCCGGACGACGGCGGCTCCGCAGCCACAGCCAGCCCACTATGACGATCGGGGCGAGGTATTCGAGCATGAGGGCCACCGGCGGGCTCATGCGGGCCACCGCGTTGAAGTAGCAGAACTGGCAGAGCGCGACGGCAACCGTGCCGTACGCGGCCATGATCCCGAGTCCCTGACGCAGCCGGCTCCAGTGCCCCCGCATGACCAGGAGCGTCGGCACGAGCATGACGGCGGCGGCGAGCCCGATGCGCGTGCCGACCGTAGCGCCGGGGCTCCAGCCGGCCTCGAGGAGGGACTTCCCGAGAGGGCCGCTGCCGCCGAAGGTGGCAGCGGACAGCAGCGCGTAGACGAGGCCAGACGCCGAACGGTTGGCGGACACGGGTGAGACCTCCAAAGGGTCGGAATCCTGCGCTCCAAGCGAATCTTGCCCGCGTCAGGACCAAAGCGAGTGTATGGTGGTGACACTAGACCCCGGGAAGTCAGGAGTCAAAGTGCTATTCGCCAATGACACCGAAGTTGCGCTGCGCAGCGCGGTGAACCTCGTCAACACCCTCGATTCCGATGGAACCGACGACTTGCTCACGCTCGCCGACTTGGACCGCTTCATCGAGCAGGAGGCGTTCACCGGCTCGCGGACGCACGACGACGACGAGCTCGCCACCGTGCGCGAGCTGCGAGCCCGGCTCCGGAGCCTGTGGGACGCATCCGAGGACGAGGCCGTGGCCCTCGTCAACGACCTCCTCCGGGAATCGCAGGCGCTTCCCCAGCTCGTCAAGCACGACCACTGGGACTGGCACCTCCACGCCACCACCCCCGAAGCCCCCCTCGCCCAGCGCATGGGGACCGAGGCCGCCATGGCATTCGTCGACGTCATCCGTTCGAAAGAGCTCGACCGCCTGCGCGTCTGCGCGGCCGACGACTGCGAAGCGGTTCTCATCGACCTCTCCAAGAACCGCTCGAAGCGGTACTGCGACACGGGGAACTGCGCGAACCGGGCCCACGTCCGCGCGTACAGGGAACGCAAGGCCGCGGGCTAAGCCGGGATCCGGGAGGCGCTTGGTACCCTTCGGAAAGGGCCTCCCCCTGATCCGCGCGTCGGCGGGGACGAGGCCATTCCGTCTCCGTCGGACGCACCGGCCTCCGCCAGCCCGACGCCTGCTTTCAGGGGGTGACCCGCACGTGCCCACCACGCTGCTGAGGGCGCGCACGCTCGACGAGCTCAGGTCCAAGGCAATAGCCCTCGGTCCGGGTGCGCGTCTCATCAGCGCGGAGGCCGTACGGCCCTCCGGACTCGCCCGCCTTCGCAGGCTCCGCTTCGAGGGCCTGGCCGTGATTCCCGATGTCGACGAATCCGACTTCGGTCTGGTCGAATCCGGGCGCGACACCCTCCCCGACCTCGGGCCCATCGCCCCGGGCGACGACGTCTCGGCCATGCTGCACGAGCTCGGCGCGCCGCTCATGGTCGATGAACGTGCTGGCGGAGGTCCGCTGCGCGCGCCGGGGAGCCTGACCGTCGTCGCGGCCCCGCACGACGCCGCTCTCGGGCCGGCCATGGCACTCGCCGAGACCGTGGGCGGCCAGCTGTACACGTCCGGCCTGCTCGAGGCCTACGGCAGGCCCGGTCTCGAAGGCCGGCGGCAGGCTGCCGCTGCACGCGAGCAGGGCGCGGCCCTCGGGAAGCCCGTCGTCGTCGCGTTCGGCCTGGGCCGACCGGCCTGGACGGCGTCGAATGCCGCCGCCGCGGAGCGCCTGCACGCCGATCAGGTATGGCTCGTCGTCGATGCCCGGCACAAGCACGCGGACACGGCGTCGTGGGTCGCCGCGGTGCAGACGCGGCTCGTCGTCCACGCCCTCGCAGTCACCGGCCTCGGGGAGACCTCCACGCCAGGGACGGTAGAGCGCCTCGGAGTGCCGGTCGGGTGGACCGACCAGAGCCCCGTGTGGAGCTGAGCGGTCAGCGGAGAACGCGCCCCTGCGCGTCGGTCCGGAACGGCTGGGCGCCCAAAACGATAAGCGTTCCCTCGACGATTCCCCACAGGAAGACCGCGCCGTAGGTCGCCTTCGCGAACAGGATCGCGGCCATGATCTGCACCACTCCCATGGCGGTGTACCCGAGGTAGAAGCGGTGTGCACCGAAGGCGCCCAGATAGATGCCGAGGAGGCCAGCCACGGCACGACGGCGCGGCGAAAGGCGGGCTGCTGAGGCAAGCCCGGCCTTCTGGCCGGAGGCCGCGGGGAGGTACGTCATGCGATGGGCTCACAAGGTCTCGTCTGGCTGGTCCGCCCCCGCCGGCTGGGCCGGAGGAGTCGTGCTCTCTCAATGTACATGTCAAAAAGAAACTACGCATTGGACATGTACAATCCGAGTGCACGCTAGGAGATCGAATGACAATCATCAGTCCCGCCGCCGCGGCCGTACGCCTGCGCCGCGGAGAGAGCTTTGCGCTCACGTCCGGGACTTCACGTCGCGAGGGGACAGTTGTGGCCGTCCACCCGGCGGGATTCGTCTGGTTCGACGACGAGGAGACCAAGCGGCTCCTGCTTGCCGACCTCGCCCACTGGGACGCTGTCGAAATCGGGGCGGCGCCCGTCGTCTCCCGAGTCTCCCGCCGCTGATTCCTCCCCGCCCGTCGCTCCGGACCGGCGCCCCCGGCCTCAGCCGCCGGAAGCGGGACGAGCGCTAGGGACTCGCCTGGACTAGGACTGGCGTGGGGTAGGACTGGCCAGGGCTAGGACTGGCCTGGACTAGGACTCGCCTGGACTAGGACTGGCCCTCGGGGTCCTTCGGGGCTCCGCCCGCAGAGCCTTCCTCGGGCCGTGACGCACCGTCGTCGGCAGCGCCCGGCTGGGACTTCGGCCGCTTGAGGCGATCCTCGGACCGCAGGTTGACTCCCGAGCCCTGGCTGAGGTGCTCGGGGTTCTCCTTGTACGTCATCGAGAGCATCGCAGCTCCGACGAGGCATGCGATGAACGCGATTCCACCACCAGCAAAGGCCAGGTCGAACCGCATTCCATGGCCCGTTCCGCCCGAGGCGAAGAACAGGACGGCGACGAACGCGACGACGCCGAAGAAGGCGGAGAACATGAGGGGTCCCTTGATGCCAACGCGCGGTCCGCGTGGGGATTCTTCGGTCATGGGCCCTCCTTGCGCTGTCAGCGCTGCTGTGGGTGCGGCGGTGAATCTCGGGCTCTGCGCTTCATGCCTGGCCGGGAGTTCTACGCCAAGTAGAAAGCAGAACCCTTCAATTCTAGGCCACTCGGGCCGCGCCTGCTGAATCGTGCCTGAGGCTCAGGGCGGCGATCGCGAGCAGGACGCCCGTGATGATGGCCCCTCCCCCGGCGACGCCCAGCAGCGCGTGCGGTCCGAGTCCCGCGAAGAACGGAAGCAGGGCTCCGGCGCCGAGGCTCACGACACCGGTGATGGGGAGGTCCCTCCCCAGTGGTGCAACGCCCGACGCCGCGCCGCGGCGCGCGAGCACTGCACGAACCACGTCTGAGGCACCCACGAGGACGAGCGCCAGCGCTCCAGTCCCCGCCAGCATGCCCAAGGACGGGACCGCGACAATCACGATTCCGCCGCAAGCAGCCAACGCATAGGGGACGAGGGCCGTCAGCGCCGAGCCGCGGCCGGGCTCCGGCCGCTCCGAGCGGACCAGCCACGCCTGCACGGCCAGCAAGAGCCAGAGGTAACCGGCGAACACCCAGGCGGCACCCGTCGTCGTCGGCTGCCCCCAGAAGACCGTGACCGCGCCGAAGGCGAGCGCGGCGAGTGCACGGCCCAGAACGGGAGGCCAGAGGCGGGCACGGTCGGGCGACGGAGAGTCGGCAGGCATGTCGCAAGTCTAGTCGGCACCCGACGGCGCATCGCGGTCCTCCCTAGCCGACGACGAACTACCCGGCCCCGAGCACCATCCACCTGCTCCCCCGCGCCCGCAGGCCGAGCGTGAGGGCCCGGGCGAGCATGTAGCCACCCGCGAAGGCTCCCCACAGCCACGCGAGCCCGGCCGGACCGGCGACGGCCGACACCCCGACGGCGGCGAGCAGCGGCCCGTAGACCACGAGGTTCAGGACGCCCGCGAGCGCTAGGTAGCGCGCGTCGCCCGCGCCGATGAGCACGCCGTCGAGCACGAAGACGAATCCGCACACGGGCTGGCTCGCTGCGAGCACGAGCAGAGCCGGCGTCAAAGCCTCGTGCACGGCGGGGTCCGACGTGAAGATCCACCCGGCCCACGGCGCAGCGACCGCGAGCGCGGCTCCCGTCAGGACACCGAACCCGAGGGACCAGCGGACCATGGTTCCCGTGAGCTGCCGCGCCCGTTCCGCGTTGGAGGCCCCGAGCTCCTTGCCGATCAAGGACTGTGCTGCGATCGCGAGCGCGTCGAGGGCGAACGCGAGGAAGTTGAACATCGTCATCGCGAGCTGGTGAGCTGCGAGGTTCTGGGCTCCCTGCGCGGTCGCCACCACGACCGTGGCGAAGATCGCTGCGCGGAGCGAGGCCGTGCGCAGCATGAGCCACGAGCCGACGTGGGCGGCGGAGAGGATCCCTCCCCAGTGAGGGCCGAGGGAAATCCCCTCGTAGCGCATCCGAGGCACGACGATCGCGAGGTACACGGCTGCCATCCCGAGCTGGGCGACGCTCGTCCCGATGGCCGACCCCGCGATGCCCCACCCGAAGCCGTACACGAACAGGAAGTTGAGCGCCGCGTTGGCCGCGAATCCGACAGTCGCGACAGCGAGCGGCGTCCGCGTGTCCTGCAGCCCCCGCAGCACTCCCGTCCCGGCGTACACGAGCAGCATGCCGACAAGGCCGGGCATCGACCACACGAGATAGTCGACGGCGTACCCCTGAACCGCTGGCGCCGCTCCCATCGCGCGGACGACGGCGGGCGCGGCGGCCCAGCCGACCGCTGCCATCACGACGCCGAGCAGAAGCGCGAGCCAGACGCCGTCGCGCGCCGCAGCCATCGCCCGCCCGGCCTGACCCGCTCCGAGGAACCGGGCCACAGCAGGGCCCGTTCCGTAGGCGAGGAACACCATGAGCCCGACGACCGTCTGGAGGACCGTCGTCGCGAGGCCCAGGCCCGCGAGCTCGGCGACGCCGAGGTGACCGACGATGGCCGAATCGGCGAGCAGGAAGAGCGGCTCCGCGACGAGCGAGCCGAACGCAGGCAGGGCGAGGCGGAGGATCTCGCGGGCGACCGACCGGGCAGGCGCCGCCCCGTCGATCGCGTGTGGGCGGCGTGCACCCCTGTCCTCTTGAGCGCCGACGTCTCCGCCCTGCTCCTTTGCCCCTTGCCTCCGGTCCATGCTGTCCACTGTAGGACGGCGGTCCGACACGCCGGATGGAGCCGCGGGACCTGATGCGCTGGAGCCCCGAAGCGCGGATCAGGGCAGAATAGACACCTTGACCGATCCACCTGCAGGGTTGGCAACGAGGTTGATCGCGTCCAGGAATCCTTCGAGGAAGAACTGGTGGCTGCAGATCTCCTCCATGGGGAGGGCACCCGACTCCAGCAGTCGGAGGGCCGCAGGCCAGCAGTGAGGGCCGAGGTGTGCCCCGAGGACGTTGAGCTCCTTGTCGTCGCCGATAATCGACCAGTCGACCGTGGCTTCCGACCGGAACACGGAGTATTCGACGTACGTGCCGAGCTTGCGCAGGATGTTGAGCCCCTGGGAGACGGCCGATGGGTGGCCGGTAGCCTCCAGGTAGACATCGGCCCCATAGCCTTCGGTGAGATCCTTCACGATCTGGACCGCATCCTCTTTGCCAACGTTGATGGTGAGATCGGCCCCGCATTTCTTTGCAAGTTCGAGCTTTTCGTCCACAGTGTCCAGCGCCACCACCATCGCGGGATTCTTCGAGCGCGCGCCAGCGAGCATGCCGAGCCCGATCGGACCGCACCCGGCGACGACGACGACGTCCTCGAACTTGATCTCAGCGCGCTCTACGGCGTGCAGCGCACAGGAAAGGGGTTCGGCGAACGCTGCGTGTTGTGCCGGAATGCCAGACGGGGCCCGGTGGACTCGTGCCCGCGAAGGGACAACGAGGTATTCGGCCATGGCACCGTTGAAGCCACGGAACCCGAACATCTCGTGAGGGGCGCACATCCAGTACTGGCCGCGCTGACAGTACCGGCACTCCTCGCACGGCACGATCTGCTCGCACACGATCCGCGTGCCCAACTCGAGGGCGCGCTGCGAGAGAGCCCGTTGGCCGGCGGCCACTACAGTGCCGACGAACTCATGTCCAGGAATGATGCCCTTCTGCGCCCATGCTGGCCGGTTCTCGTCGCCCCAGAACTTGGCGGCCCCGTGATAGCACTTTACGTCGCTTGCGCAGACCCCCACGGCCTCGACCTTGATGAGCAGCTCGTCCTGATCAGGCGTCGGCACGGGCACCTCTTCCAGCCGATAGTCCTCAGGCCCGCGGCAGACAACGGCCCGCATCATCGCAGGCAGCGCCGCACTCGGCTCAGTTCTCCCAGCCAGACTCGTCATGGTGGTCCTTTCTACTGTCGAGGGTGTTTGCGGGCGACGAGAACGCGTACGCCTTTGTCACGCAGGCGGGCGATGTGCTCACTGTCAGTTCCGGCATCGACAATCACAGCGTCGAACCGCTCCAGCGACAGCATCGCGTGCAAGGCCCGCTTCTCGAACTTCGTGTGGTCAGCTAACAGGATCCGCTTTGCAGCGGCGTCGAACATCGCCCGCTTCACGTCGACCGTCTCCTGCGTCTGGTGGAAGGCAATGTCATCGGTGATTGCCGACGTCGACATGAAGAGGACGTCCGCACGGAGCGACGCAATTGCCTCTGTGGTCATACGGCCCATGAATGCGCTGCACCAGTTGTAGTACTGGCCACCGAGCGCGAGAAGCGAGATCCCGTTCGTTCCGCGGAGGTCATTGATGATCGTCAGGGTGTTGGTGATGACTGTGAGGGGGGCCCGGTCCCTCAGATGCGGCACCAGATGGAGCGTCGTGGTCGAGTCGTCGAGGATGATCGCCTGACCCGGTTCGATGAACTCGAGGGCTGCTTGGGCGATGGTCTCCTTCTCGGCCAGCTGCCGACTTGAACGGTACACATCGCTGGATTCCACCAGGGCCGTAGACGTGGCCGTTGCAATCCCCCGATTTTTCCGGATGAGCCCCTGGTTCTCGAGTTCGTCCAGATCGCGGTGGACAGTCATCACGCTGATGCCGAAGCGTTCGGCAAGTTGCTCTATGCGGATCGCGCCCTCCGCCATAACGGCATCGCTGATCGCGCGCTGGCGCTGCATCTGCCGGCTCTGGCGTGTAGCGGTCGAAGCCTCGTCCGGTTTCAGCGTCATACCTCTCAAACTCACCCAGTGCTCACATGAGGATCACTTAGCAGAGCCGCCTCGTCAAGGATCAGCGCGAGCCGACGAGGGTCGTGGGCGAACCGGCCGAGGAAAAGCCCGTCTGCTCTTCCTGCCAAGGCGGAGAGCGTCCCCGGCTGGGCGCTTCCGCCGTAGAGGACCAATGCGGAGCCGATGCGGCTGTCGGCGTCGAGGCTCGCCCGCAGCCCTTCGATGACCGCACCCGCATGCTCGGGATCCGCCGCCTCCGCCTGCCCGATGGCCCACTGCGGCTCGTAGGCCACGACGATGTCACACCCGGAGGCGCCGGGTGGGAGACCAGCGAGCGCGGAGGCAAGCTCCTCGCCCGCTTGCCGTGCTGCGGCTGCCGATTCAGCCCTCGACGTCTCCCCGACGCACAGGACAGGTGTAAGGCCGTTCCGCAATGCAGCCGCGAACTTGAGCCGGACGGCTTCGTCGTCGTCCCCGAACAGCGCTCGCCGTTCGGCGTGCCCGACCTCGACATACGCACATCCAACCGCCTTCAGGTCAGCCCCGCTGACAGCCCCCGTAAAGGCGCCCCTGTCTTCCCAGAACAGATCCTGGGCTCCGACCTTAACTGGGGTTCCCGCAAATGCATTCCGGACATCTGGGAGGGCTGGCAACGAGGGCAACACCAAAAGCTGGACTCTGCCTTCTGCGACTGCCGGGTGCTCGCGCACGAGGTCTGCGACCGCTTTGGACCACTGCACTGTGCTCTCGACACCCAGATAGAGCTTGAGGCTCACGGCGAGGACGATGGGGGCATGGCTCCCGCCTCGGAGCCGAGCGGCAGGATCAGTCACAGGACCCCGTGCCCTCATATCCTTCGATGACCGCGACCTTCTTCGCGGAAGCCGAGGAGTCGTCGAACTCGTATCCAAGCCATTCCCGGGCAAGCCGACGGGCAAGCTCGAGGCCGACGACCCGCTGCCCAAACGTGAGGACTTGAGCGTTGTTGCTGAGGACGCCGCGCTCGACGCTGTAGCTGTCATGAGCGGTCACCGCTCGGATTCCGCGGACCTTGTTGGCTGCAATGGCGACACCGAGACCGGTGCCGCACACGAGGAGCGCGCGGTCAGCCTCGTTGTCGCGCACCTTCTCGGCGGCTGCGATGGCAACGGCCGGATAGGCCGTGTGGTCCTGCGCGTCGACTCCGACGTCGATGACCACAGAGACCCTCGGGTCGTTCTCGAGATCGGCCTTCAACGCCTCCTTGTACTGGAAGCCTGCATCGTCGGATCCCACCACGATTCGCCAGGTTCGGCCCACGTCAGTTCTCCTTCAGTTCGTGTTCATAGAGGGCGCCGCCCACCGCGGTCACCGCGAGAGCGAACGAGACGGCGCCCGGGTCAGGGGTGCCGAGGCTCTTCTCCATGTGCGGCCGGGCCCGTCCGAGCCGTGGCAGGAGGTCTGCGGTCGCGGCCGCGGCGCCTGTTGCAGCGGCCGCGGCCGCCGTCCAGGCGGTGGCCAGTTCCTGGCCGTCCGAGACAAGGCCGGTCAGACGCTCCGAGAAGGGCACCAACGCGTCGACGAGTGTCTTATCTCCGACCTGAGCCTTTCCTGTGCGCTGCACTGCCGCCCGCGCCTCTGCGACTGCTTGGGCCACTGCGGCAGCATCGGGTGCTTCGGCATCACCGATGTGCTCGCCCATGGTCCGGAGGCCGAGGCCCCAGAGCGCTCCCGAAGTACCACCGGCCTTGTCGGCCCATGCTTCTCCGGCCTGAATGAGGACGGTGCCAGCTCCAGCTCCCGCAGCGCTGGCAGCCGTCGCCGCTGCGGCCGCGGCTCTGGCGCCTCGCCGCATGCCGATCCCATGGTCGCCGTCCCCAGCGATCGCATCGAGGCGGCCAAGTTCGTCGGCTTCGCGGTCGATCACTTGCCGGATGGAATCGAGGGCTTTGAGCACCCTGACTCCCGCGGCAGAGGATTCCCCGGAGGCCGCGACGATTGCACAGACGTCCGCTTCGCCCTCCTCGGAGGCGATCAACGGTGTCTCCGCGACGTGCACGGCTCCCTTGCGGAAGGCCGGTGTATAGGCCGGTGAGCGCCACGCCCGCTCGAGCTCGTCGTCAAGCCAGACCACAGTGAGTGACAGCCCAGCCATTTCGAAGCTCGTCGCATACTCGCCGACTTCTGGATCCACGATAGTGAGCCCGGCGCCTTGCATCAGGGAGGCTACCGCGCCGTAGAGCAGGAAGAGCTCCTCGGACTTGACAGAACCAAGCCCGTTGATGATGACGCCGATCCTCCCTCCCTCGGCGGAAACGCCCTCTGGTCGCTCGGCGAGGACCCGCGCCGTGAGTAGTTCGGCAAGCTCGCGGGCAGACGACATCGGGACTGTCTCGATCCCCGGTTCGCCGTGGATGCCCATTCCCACGGCCATCATCCCCGCGGGAACCGTGAAGAGCGGCTCAGGAGCCCCGGGAAGGGTGCACCCGGAGAAAGCGACCCCCACGGAGCGTGTTCGCTGGTTAGCGCGGGCTGTGAGCCCAGCGACGGATTCGAGGTCGAAGCCTTGCTCCGCGGCCCATCCTGCGGTCCTGAAAACCACGAGGTCACCAGCGATGCCGCGACGCTTCTCCTGCTCGTGGGCAGGTGCACTACAGATGTCGTCCGTGACCCGAACTGTCTCGCACGGTATTCCCTCGGAGCGCAGTTGGTCCTGCGCCTGATCGAAATTGAGGGCGTCCCCCGCGTAGTTGCCATACGCGAGGAGTACCCCGGCATCGGAGGCGACTGCGCGCGCGACCGCGACCACTTGCCGCGCGCTTGGGGAGGCGAACACGTTCCCCATTGCCGCACCATGGGCTATCCCAGGACCCACGAGGCCGGCGAAGGCGGGGTAATGGCCGGAGCCGCCGCCGATCACTACGGCCACCTGCCCGGGGGGAGTCGCAGTGGCACGCGCGACGCCACCACGGACGCGGCGGACGAGATTACGGTGGGCGGCGACGAAGCCGTCAGCGGACTCATCGGCGAACATAGCCGATTCGTTCAGAACGTAGCTCATGATCCCTCTCGTGAACTGGGGGTGGGGGCGGATGCCTGAGGATTGCATCCGCCCCCGACGGCCGCACGGGAGCGAGCGGCCAGTCGCTCAGCTCCGGTCAGCCGGAGTAGGTGAACGGTGCCGTCATCTTGTCGACATTGGCCTTGGTGATGAGGATGCAGTCGAAGGACTGCTTCTCCTGGGAGGGCTTCGTTCCGTTCTTGATGTACTGGTCGAGCTCGTCCACTGCCTTCTTCGCGAAGGTCGCCACCGGCTGCAGGACGGTATAGGCGAGAGAGCCGTCCTTGACCGCGCTCACCGCATCGGGCGAGCCATCGAAGCCGCCGACGATGACGTTGGTCTTGCCCGCCTGCTTGAGTGCGGCGATGGCCCCGAGGGCCATCTCGTCATTGCCCGAGATCACGGCGTTGATGTTGGGGTTCGCCTGCAGGATGGACTGCATCTTCTGCTGGCCCAGGGCGCGATCCCAGTTCGCAGTCTGCTTGGCGACCTGCTTCCAGTCCGGGTACTGCGAGATGACGGTCTTGTAACCGTTCGAGCGGGTCGCCGCGTTGTTATCGGACGGGAGGCCGAACAGCTCGGCGTAGTCTCCCTTGGTCCCCGCAGCCTTGATCCACTGCTGGGCGCCAATGGCAGCACCCTGGGCATTGTTCGACACCAGCTGACCGAGTGCGACGCCGGTCTGGTTGATCTCAGCATTGACAAGGAACACCGGAATCTTCGCGTTCATCGCCCGCTTGATGTTGCCGATCGAGCCATCCGCGTTCGCCGGGTCGAGGATGATGCCGGCTGAATGGTTTGCGATTGCGGTGTCGATAATGGTCGATTCCGTGTTCACGTCGCCCTTGGACGCAGCGACCGTCGCCTGATAGCCGAGCTTCTCCGCTTCGGCCTTCGCGACGTTCCCCTCCGTGAGCCAGTAGGGGTTCGAGGGGTCGTTTACGACGATCGTGATCGGCCCGCCCGCATTTCCGTTGGAGGACGACGCCGACGATCCAGACTGGGCACTTCCGCCGGAACAGCCAGTCATTGCGACCGCACCTGTGACGCCGAGCACCAATGCTGCGCCAATAGCTTTGCGGAACATATAGATTCCTTTGCTCTCTTTCTTTCGCTTCCCGGCTGAGGAGCTCAGACGGCCTTATTGTTTAGAGCTGACGAAACCGAGCCGCCGTTGTCGGCTGCGGAGGGGGGCAGTGGGGAAGGGGCCGGAGGAGACCCAGCGCCGTCCCGTGCGCGTCGACGGCGCCTGACCTGGATGCCGTTCAGAAGGACCGCCAGGACAATGACGGCGCCCGTGAAGACGGTCTGCACGTAAGCCGAGATGCCCACGATGGTCAGGCCGGCTGCAAGGAAGCCGATGACGAAAGCGCCGAGCAGCGTGCCACGCACGGTGCCCTTGCCGCCGCTGAGGGACGCGCCGCCGATGACGACGGCGGCGATCGCCGTCAGCTCATAGGAGGTGCCCTGCGTCGGGCCGGCCGAAGTGAGTTCGCTGGTGAGGATCACGCCGGCGATTGCAGCGCACACGCCGGAGATCACGTAGGCCCGGACACGGACCTTCCTCACCGGAACTCCGGACAGTTCGGCGGCCCGAGCGTTGCCACCCGAGGCATACAGCCACCGACCGTAGACGCTCCGGTTAAGCAGGAGGCTGGCGACGACCGCGACAAGAAGCAGGATCCACACGCCAACCGGGATGCCGAGGAGCGAGTTGAACCCCAGCCACTCGAAACCGGTATTGCCGAGGTCGCCGCGGCCTCCCAGATTGTTGACGGTAAGGCCATTGGTTGTCAGGGACGCCAAGCCGCGCATCACGTACATGGTGCCCAGCGTCGCTACGAACGGTGCGACGTTGAGACGTGCGACGAGCACGCCGTTGATCAGCCCGATCAGCGCCCCGACCGCGATCGCGATGACGACGACGACCCAGACCGGCGGGTAGAGGACAACCCCGCCGACGGGGAAGCCTTGGAGCGCGAGTCCGGCCACCATGCCGGACAGGCCGAGGGTGGATCCGACCGAGAGGTCGATGCCGCCGTCAAGGATTACAACGAGCATGCCCACTGCGAGGATGGCGTACACCGAAACCTGCTGGCACATCACGATGATGTTCGAAAGGGTGGGGAATGCGCTCGGGGCGAGGAGCGAAAAGACGACGAAGATCACGACGAGCGCAAGGAACGCACGTGCTTCGAGGAGGACCGCACCGATCGTCAGGCCCTCGAAGGGATTGCGCCGGCGCGAGACCGATGCTTCAGCCATGGGATTCCTTTGAAATAGTCACTTTTCCTACGCCAGAACCGCTTCACCGGAGCTGGCCATGATCTCTTCTTTGCTGGTGGACGGCCCGAACTCGGCGGCGATCCTGCCTCGTCGCATCACCACGATGCGGTGGGCGATGCTTAGGCACTCCCCCACTTCGCTCGTCGAGAAGACGACGGCGAGGCCCTCGCGGGCACGCTCAGCGATTAGCTTGAAGACCTCCGCCTTGGCCCCCACATCGATGCCTCGGCTCGGCTCATCGAGAAGCAGGACCTTCGGTCCAGTCGAGACGATCTTGCCGATGACGACCTTCTGCTGGTTTCCTCCGGAGAGCGAGCCGATGAGGGCTCCGCCTCCAGCAGTCTTGACGCGCACGTCCCTGATCGCGTCCTGGGTATGCACACGTTCGAGATTGCGTGAAACGAAAAGGCCTCTCACAAACGTGCCGAGGCTGGCCAGCGAGATGTTCTGCCCGACGGTCATGGTCTGCACAAGCCCGTCGCGCTGCCGATCCTCGGGAACGAGTCCCAGGCCGGCAGCCAGGCGTTCTCTGAGGCTCAATCTCGAAATCTCGCCCTCGTGCATTCGGACGCTGCCCCCCGCAGTGGGGATCCTTCCTGCGACGGCCTCGAGGAGCTCGGTGCGCCCGGCCCCCATGAGGCCGTAGATGCACACGATTTCGCCCTCGCGGACTCGGAGGGAGAGGTGGTCGACGAGCAGCCGGCCCGGTTCCTTGGGATCGGCCACGCTGAGTTCATCAATGTCCAGGGCGACAGGTCCGAAATCATAGCCAGTGGGCGGAGAGCCGAGGTCAAAGTTCTCGCCCACCATGTGGCGGACGATCCATTCGAGGTCGATCTCCTTGGCCAAAGCGTTGGCGGTGATGGCCCCGTCCCGCAGGACGACTGCGTAGTCGGTGACCTGGAGGGCTTCCTCAAGGTGATGGGAGATATAGACGATCGAAACCCCCTTGGAGGTCAGGTCGTCGATCACCCCGAACAGGATCTCCACCTCGGTGGCCGATAGCGCGGATGTGGGCTCGTCCATGATCAAGATGCGCGAGTCCGCAAGCAGGGCGCGGGCGATCTCAACCAGCTGCTGCTGACCGAGGCGCAACTCGGAAACAGCAGTCAGCGGATCGATGTCGAGGCCGAGCTCCGTCAACACCTGACGGCTGCGGCGCTCCTCCTCCTTGTAGTCCACACCGAGGCCGTTCCGCAGCTCCGAGCCCATGAACAGGTTGTCTCGGACAGAAAGGTTCGGCGCGAGGCTCAGCTCTTGATGGATGATCGAAATCCCATGAGCGCGCGCGTCGTTGGTGTCGACGAATTCGACTTCCTCGCCGTCCAGGATGATCCGACCCGACGTCGGCTGCTCGACCCCGGACAGGATCTTCATAAGAGTGGACTTGCCCGCTCCGTTCTCGCCGAACAGGGTTGTCACCGTGCCGCGATGGACGTCGAAGTTCACACCCTTCAGCGCTTGCGTCGCGCCGTAAGTCTTGACGACGTCGCGGGCCGACAGGACAGGCGCCCCCCCATGCTGCCGGGTAGACCGGCTCTGCTCACTCACGGCTACCTCTCCACCGTGATACGCGAGGGGGTGACGTTCCACTGCTGGGGGTTGATCAGCGTGAAGGCCCCGTAGACCTGAATCGTCTTGCCGGTGAGCGATGGTGCGTTCACGCTATTGAGCTCGGTCTTGAGCTGGTCGTTGATGGCAGAGCCTGCGTCCTGGAACTGAATCTGGTTCTGGAAGTTGTTCAGGGTAATATCCCCCGTGACGTCACGGAGATCGGTGCCGTTGATCGCCGGACCGAGCTGAAGGCCGACCTTGGTTGCCGGCGGCAAGCCCGGGACGGTGATCGGGGTGTAGCCGTCTGCGGGGACCTTGCCCACCACTCCGGTGAACTTCACCGCGATCACATACGTAGCCCCGTCTGTGGTCTTCCCGTACTTCTGGGAGGCCGCCGCGGGATCAGCCTGGATTGCCGCGGCCAAGGTCGCGGCGTCCACAGCGTTCTTGTCGATAAAGGCCTGCTGCTTTGGGAACTGCTGCTTGCCGTAGTCGGCGGCGTTGAAGGCGGCAGGGCCCTGGGCAGCTCCCGAGCCGGCCGGTACGATCTTCGTGCTGAAGAACATCGCCAGCAGCAGCACGACCGCCACGCCTATCCAGATCCATCGCTTGCCGGCCGGGTTGAGACCCTTCCGCTTGACTGCAGTGTGGGTGGTCGCAGCGCTCATCCGATCAGCACCCGCGATTCGCTGTCATTGGGGCGGATCTGCAGCTTGCGTCCCTCGCCCCTGCGGAACATCTCGAGCGCTTGCGGGTAGTCGTCGAGGGTGAAGGAGTGGCTGATCATCGCCTTGGCGTTGATCGCTCCGGCCTCGAAGAGTTCGACGGCGCGCCCGAAGGAGTTCAGCACCGCCATGGTCCCGACGACGGAGATCTCGTCGCGGTAGATGCGGAAGGGGGAGAACTGGGCAGTCCGGTCGGCGGGGGCCACACCGAAGTCCTGGAAGAAGCCGGCGGGCTTCACCCGCGTGAGGGCATCTTCGATCGCACGGATGCTGCCCGTGCAGTCGATGACGACGTCCCACTTCTCCCGCTCGGCGTCGTCGGGGGTGGTGTAGCGGTGCTCGATGCCGCACTCTTCCGCGGTCTTGAGGCGCTCCTCGTTGAGGTCGACGATGGTGACGGTCGCGGCTCCTGCCTTCTTGGCCAGCTGGGCCATGAGCAGGCCCATCGTGCCTGCGCCGTACACGAGGACGTGGTCGCCCAGACGGCGGGGGAGGACGTCCCAGCCTCGGATCGCGCAGGCCAGCGGCTCGATGAGCGCGGCCTCGTACAGGTCTGTCTCGGGCTTGAGCCTGTAGACGTTGCTGGCGGGGGCCGTGAAGAACTGCTGCGATGCGCCGTCGGACGCCACGACGCCGAGGCCGTTCCAGAACCGGCAGAGGTTCTGGTGCCCGTTGAGGCAGAATTCGCATTCGCCGCACGTCGTGCTCGGGTTCACGGCGACGTGGTCGCCGACCTTGAAGTCGAAGACCCCGTCGTTGACACCCTCGCCGAGTTCGACAATGGTGCCGGTCGCCTCGTGGCCCGGAACCAGAGGGAACACGGTCCCCTCGAACTCCCCGTCGAACACGTGCGTGTCCGTGCCGCAGATGCCGACCGCGGCCGTCTCGATGAGGATCTCCTTGTATCCCGGTTCGGGCCTCGGCCGCTCCTCAAGCGCCAGATCGCCCTCTGCTGTGAATACAACTGCGCGCATCATTGCTCCCGTTCCTCGCCCCCATTGGCGCATCCAAGCCAAACGCTGGACTCCTGTACTTCTGCCCGTTCTCACGTCGGAACGTTCCACGTTCCTGAGAATGGGATGCGAGCTTCGTGTGATGTTTTATGTGATCTTGCTCGCCGATCCATGTTAGATACACCATATGGAGCGCGCTGTGGCCTGTCAATAACTGGAGTCCCAAGCACTACTTCTGCGCACTGTTAGCTTTGTTGTACATTCGTGTGATAAATCACTTATCCATGCAGGTGAGCAGAGGCGGGGTCCAGGACAACGAGAGCCAGAGCGTAGCCGGCGGTCCGTATGGGGGTGGGCTCGTCGCCGTAGTCGGCTCGATCAATGCCGACATCGTCCTCCGGGTCCCGACTCACCCCCTACCCGGCGAGACGACGGTCACGAGTTCGGTGGAGGTCCACCCGGGAGGAAAGGGCGCGAACCAGGCTGTGGCCGCTGCGCGCCTCGGGGCAGCGGTGGCATTCATCGGAGCGACTGGGACCGATGCCTACGCGGATCTCGCGGTCGCAGGCCTTCGCGACGCGGGGGTGGATCTGACCGGGATCGTAGCTGTACCGGGGCCGACAGGCCAAGCGTTCGTCACCGTGGACGACCGGACGGGGGAGAATTCCATCGTCGTGGTCCCCGGTGCGAACGCGCGAGTGGACCGAGACCTCGTCCAGAGCCACAAAGGCCTCCTCGAGAGCGCGGCAGTCGTCGTCCTGCAAGGCGAGATCCCGCCGGATGCTGCAGCTGTGGCCGCTGCCTCCGGTTCTGCACGCCTCATCCTGAACCTCGCGCCAGTCATCCCGCTCGACAAGGAGATCATCCGCCGAGCTGACCCCCTCGTGGTCAACGAACACGAGGGACGACTTGCATTGGCGATGTTCCGGGAGGCAGAGGTCACCGGCACCGATGGCGACGTGGTTGAGGCCCTCCTAGCCGAGGGGATACCGTCCGTTGTCATCACCCTCGGTGCCGCAGGAGCCATCTTCTCGAACGGAGGCCCTCCGGTCAGGCTTGCGGCCCCAGGCACCACGGCAGTTGACACCACCGGTGCGGGCGACGCCTTCGTCGGCGCATTGAGCTCCCGCCTCGCCACCGGAGCCCCGCTTGAAGAGGCCGTGAGGTTCGCAGTGCGAGTCGGCTCGTTTGCCGTTACCCGCCACGGTGCTCAACCCTCATATCCAGGACCCGAGGACGTCCTACCGGAATCAGCCGAATGAGAGCCGAGACAGTCGAATGAAGAAGCGTGGAATCCTGAATGCGCCGCTCAGCAGTGCAATCGCCACTCTCGGGCACGGTGACCTTGTTGTCATCGCCGATTGCGGACTGCCCCTTCCCCTCAACGGGCCCATTGTCGACCTCGCCCTCATACCGGGGACGCCATCCTTCACAGCGGTCCTCGACGCGCTCCTGGACGAACTCGTGGTGGAGTCCGCCCTCGTCGCGGAAGAATGTAGAGGGGGACGCGTGGAGGCATGGATCCGCGAGCGCCTCACCCATGCCGACTTCACCCCGCACGAGCGCTTCAAATCCCTTCTGGCCTCGGCGAAAATCCTGATCCGCACCGGAGAGGCCACGCCATACGCTAACGTCGGGATCCGCTGCGGCGTCCCGTTCTGACGTCGATTCCGCGTCACTTGGCCCAACTCACGCCCGCCCAGCCGAAGCGAGGAACTCCTCCCACGTCCTGCGGCCGACGGCCCGACCGGGAGAGAGGTTGGCCCCGGACCGAATGGCCCGCGCGGCATCTCCCGGCATCGGGACGGGGAGGAGCGCGCGGCGCTGCCGCGTTGCCTCGAGATACGAGCGGATCAGATCCTGCATTCGGTACACAGTCGGTCCGGCGAGGTCCGGTACCAGCCCAGCCGGCGACGCTTGGGCGAGCTCCACGAGACGGTCAGCAACCTCGCCCGAGTCCACCGGCTGGAAGCGGAAGCCACGGGGCACCGGGACGACCGGCAGCTTCGCCATCGCACGGACGGTGAGCAGCGTGAGCTCGTAGAACTGGGTCGCGCGCAGAGTAGTCCAGGGAATCCCCGATCCCTCTATGACGAGTTCGGCGTCCCGCTTGGATGCGAAGTACCCGAAGGCGGCGCGGTCCAGGGCTCCGTCGACAGGAATGGCGTCCGCGCCCACCACGGAGATGAACACGATATGGGCGACCCCGGCTGCGGAAGCTGCGCGGACGAGCTGGCGGGCCTTGTCGCCGTCGCCCTTCTGGGTTCCCGCGCAGTGGACCACCGTTTCAACGCCGTCGACCGCCGAGTCGATCCCCGCCCCCGTGTTCAGATCCCCGCTCGCGTACGCAACGCCGTCGTCGGACGTCGCCGCGCGTCGGCTCAGCACCCGAACCGGGTGCCCCGCTTCCCTGAGCCGGGCGACGACCTGCCGGCCGAGCGTGCCCCTTCCACCTGTCACGAGAACTGGCTGTGCCATGGTCGTGCTCCTCTCCCCCTCATCGTCTCCAGTGCTTGCATGACACGGGAAGGTGCTGGAGTGTGACAGCTGTGGATGCCTCCGATCTCCTGGCCCGCCGATTCGAAGCTGAGCGCGGCCGGCTCCGCGCCATGGCGTACCGGATGCTCGGGTCGCTCTCGGAGGCGGACGATGCCGTGCAGGACGCGTGGGTCCGGCTGACCACGACGGAGGTGGAGGCCATCGAGAGCCTCGGCGCATGGCTCACCACGGTCGTCGGGCGCATCTGCCTCAACATCCTGAGGTCGCGGGTGGCGCACGGGGAGCTGCCCCTCGACGATTCCATCCCGGAACCCGCCGAGCGGAGGCCCGGAAGCGATCCCGAGGAGGAGGCCCTCATGGCAGACGCCGTCGGCCTCGCGCTGCTCGTGGTTCTCGACTCGCTCCAGCCAGCCGACCGCCTGGCCTTCGTGCTGCACGACATGTTCGACGTCCCGTTCGACCGCATCGCAGCGATCCTCGGCAAGACGCCCGAGGCAGCCCGTCAGCTCGCCAGCCGAGCGCGGCGCCGGGTCAGGGGATCCGCGGCACCGAGCCCAGACGCGGCCAGGCAGCGGCGAGCCGTGGAGGCCTACCTGGCGGCGGTCCGCTCGGGAGACTTCGAGGCGCTCATCAGCCTGCTGGCTCCCGACGTCGTGCTGACGGCCGACGCCGCCGCCACCCCCGCACACATCGCCGCCATGCTCCGCGGCTCCCAGGAAGTGGCTCGGGCAGCAGTGGCCTCCGCGCTCCGGGCACCGTTCGCGCGCGTCGCCTTGCTCGATGGCGCCCCGGGGCTCGTCGTTGCGCCGCGGGGCCGCCTTCGGCTCGTACTCGCGTTCACGGTCGACGGCGACCGCATATCCTCGGTCGACGTCGTGGCCGATCCGGAGCGCCTCCGGAGCGTCGAGATCTCGCTCATTGAGGAGACGCTCACTGAGGGAGATCCGTCCGGCGGGGCGGCCTAGAAGCCGCCTCCCTCGCCGTCGCCCGAATCAGCAGCCATGTTGGCAAACCGCGAGTAGTGGCCCTGGAAGGCCACGACGATGTCCTTGGTCGGGCCATTGCGGTGCTTCGCGACGAGGATGTCCGCTTCGCCCGCACGGGGCGACTCCTTGTTGTAGACGTCCTCGCGGTGGAGCAGGATCACCATGTCGGCGTCCTGTTCGATCGATCCGCTCTCGCGCAGGTCCGAGACCATCGGACGCTTGTCCTGACGCTGCTCGGAGCCACGGTTGAGCTGCGAGAGGGCGATGACCGGCACATCGAGTTCCTTCGCGAGGAGCTTGAGCGCACGGGAGAACTCGGAGACCTCCTGCTGACGGCTCTCGACCTTCTTCCCAGAGCTCATGAGCTGGAGGTAGTCGAGGACGACGAGCCTGAGGCCGTGCTGCTGCTTGAGGCGGCGGCACTTGGCCCGGATCTCCATGAGCGACATGTTCGGAGAATCGTCGATGAAGAGCGGGGACTCGTTGAGCGGACCCATGACCTTGGCGATCTTGGCCCACTGCTCGTCGCGGAGCGTGCCCCTCCGGAGGTCCTGGAGCTGGATGGTGGCCTCCGCGCTCATCAGGCGCATAGCGATCTCGTTCCGGCTCATCTCGAGCGAGAAGAAGACCGTCGGGAGCCTGTGCCTGATCGCGGCAGAGCGAGCGAAGTCGAGCGCGAAGGTCGACTTTCCCACCGCGGGGCGCGCCGCGATGACGATCATCTGGCCGCCGTGCAGGCCGTGCGTGAGCTCGTCGAGCTCATAGAAGCCGGTCGGTACGCCGGTGATCCCCTCGCCCCGGTGGCCGGCGGCCTCGATCTCGTCCATCGCGGACTCCATCACCTCGGAAAGCGCGACGTAGTCCTCGCCCTGACGGCGCTCGGCGACTGCGAACACCTCGGCCTGGGCCTGATTGACGAGATCCTCGACCTCGCCGTCCTGCCCGTACCCGAGCTGCACGATCTTCGTCCCAGCGCTCACGAGGCGGCGCAGGACGGCGCGCTCGGCCACGATCTCCGCGTAGTAGCCCGCGTTCGCCGCGGTGGGGACGGATTGGATGAGCTCGTGGAGATACGCCGGGCCGCCCACGCGGTTGATCTCGCCGCGCTTCGTGAGCTCGTCACTCACGGTCACCGCGTCGGCGGGCTCGCCGCGGCTGTACAGGTCGGTGATCGCCTCGAAGATGGTCTCGTGGGCCGGACGGTAGAAGTCCGGGGCGCGAAGAACCTCGACGACATCCGCAATCGCGTCCTTGGAGAGCATCATGCCGCCGAGCACGGACTGCTCGGCGACGATGTCCTGAGGAGGCGTTCGGCCCGTGTCCGAGTCTCGATAGGAGGGAGCGGACTCGGTTTGGGCAGCGGACATGAGAAGCACCTCGCAAGGAAGATAGACCAGACTGCGGCGCAGAATGCTGGATGCTCACAGACCGTACTCGTGCCCACCGACATCGGGAACTTTGAAGTGAACAGGCCTTGGGGATATCGCTGTTGATAACTCCTTCCAGATGTTCACCAGCTTGTGGACAAGTGTGGATATCTTCTCAGGAGGTAGCAGAATCGCGCCCTGACGTGCGAAGACTTCGCCCACAGAGTGTGGAACAAATAATTTTGTCCACATCGGGAATCCACAGGCCCTCGGGGGATATTTGGGCAAGCGTTTGTGATTTCAGGCAACCGGATTGAAACATGTGATTTGCCCCACATAGAGTCCCGGTGCAGCATTCCCGGCACGACATATGTCGGCCCGCACCTCCTGGTTCTCCGCCGGGTGCTCGGCCGCCCACCGCGTATTACGCTGGAACTGCCCCCGGCTGGGGCCGAGTTCACATCCTCCGCACCGACCCGGAAGCTCCGATGGAAAACCTGCTGCCGCCCCTCCTCATCCTGCTCTGCGTCGTTGCGATCGTCATCCTGATGCTGCGCAGGGGGGCTCGAAGGTCCAAGCACTCGGCGGACGGGGTGCTCCCCGGCGGCCCGGAGGCTGCTGCGGCCGCCTCGTCCAAGCTCAACGAGGAGCAGCATCGCGTGGTCTACTCCTTCATCGCCCAAGGTCTCACGGTGCAGGCAATCGCCGCCTACCGTCAGGCGACGGGGACCCGACTCGTGGAGGCTCGGAACGCCGTCCTCCTGATGGACCGCTACCCCCAGGCCTTCGGGGGCCGCGCGGGACGTGTGGGCGAACAGGTCCTTCCGAAGGAGGACCTGCCCAAGGAAGGGCTGCCCCGGGACGAGGCCGCCCAGCCGGGCAGCAGCCTGCACGCCGGGCCTGTGGGCGATTCCGCCGACGAACACGCCGTGCCCGGGACCGCAGACGAAGCGGCCGGACGGAGCGAGCCGGACGCCGCTGTCCCCGCGCCTGCGGCCCCACACCCGCGCGAGGAGGCACCGCCGTCGTCCTCGCAGAAGCCCAAGGTGCCGACGACTCTCGGTGAGCGCTCGACGACCCGCTACCCCTACCGCTATCGCGCCATCGTCAGCAACGGGCAGCAGACGCTCGAGGTGGCGAGCAACTTGCTGAATGACGAGATCTACGCCGAGATCAAGGCGCTCGCGCAGATCGGCGACGCCGAGGACGCAGCACGGATGCTCTGGCGCCATTCGGACATCAGCATCGAAGAGGCGCGCGCCTTCGTCGAGCTCCTCTGACACGACCTCACGCCAGTCACGCGAGTCACGCCAGGGGCGACGCTGCCTCCTCAGTAGCCTCGAGCACCCTCAGCGCGTTCTCGAAGCAGAGCGCGTCGAGCTCGTCGCGCGACCAGCCCCGTTCGGCGAGGGCATCGAGCAGGGGCCGATAGCCAGCCACCCCGTCCATCCCCTCGGGAAGCTCGGGGACGCCGTCGAAGTCGCCGCCGAGGCCGAGATGCCGCGGCCCGACGACGTCGCGCGCATGCTCGAGGTGACGGACGACGTCGGCGATGCTCGCCTTCGGCGCGGGATGCTCCCGCAGCCAAACCGTGAAGGCTTCGGCTGCAGTCGGGTCCTCCAGGGGAGCGACGTCGTGGAACCCCACCGGAAGGCCGAGCTCGAGGCGCTTCGCCTGGACGGCCTCCGCATGCTCGCGACAGGCCTCGGAAACGAACTTGGGCACAAACGTCACCATGAGCAAACCGCCATTGTCGGGGAGTCGCTCGAGGACGGCGTCCGGGACGTTCCGGGCGTGGCCGCACACCGAGCGGCACGAGGAGTGGGAGAACATCACTGGCGCGCGCGTCGTGTCGAGGGCATCGTGCATCGTGCGCTCGGAGACGTGGGAGAGGTCGACGATCATGCCCAGACGGTTCATCTCGACGACGACAGACCGGCCGAAATCGCTGAGTCCAGTATCTTCGCCCTCGCCGGTCGCGGAGGAGGCCCAGGGAAGGCTGTCGTTGTGCGTGAGGGTCATGTAGCGGACTCCCAGCTCCGCCATGGCCCGGAGGACGGCGAGTGATCCGGCGATGCTGTGCCCGCCCTCCATACCCATGAGCGACGCGATACGGCCGCGCTCGACGGCGGCGCGGACCTCGGCGGCAGTCCGAGTGAACTCGAACGTCTCCGGGTAGGCCGCGACGAGCCGGTGCACGCAGTCGATCTGCTCGAGCGTGGCCACGACGGACTGCTCCGGCGTCAGGGTCGAAGGGACGAACACCGACCAGAACTGGGCTCCCACGCCGCCCCGGCCCAGACGGGGGATGTCGGTGTGAAGTCGCGGCTGGCCGACATCGAGGCCCGCGGCCGAGATGTCGTAGCCGAAATCCTGGCGAAGGGCCCAGGGAAGGTCATTGTGTCCGTCGACGACGGGGGCGTAGACGCGCTCCGAATGCATCCCGCCATCGTACGACGACGGTCAGTTCCGTCCCGTGAGGTCCGAAAGGAGCTCTTCGAAGCTCTTGTCCTCCGGCCGCGTCGCGACCTTGGGGGCTCGGACGGAGCCGTCCTCCACGAGCTCTGAAGCGAGCTCCGACGCTGCCCGCTCGACCCGCGAGCTCAGGCTGCCCGCGAGGGTCGGATCGCCCTCGGAACCCGACCCCCAGTCCATCGGAGCCGCAAAGACCGCGGTGGGAATGGTCTTGGCGCGCAGATAGCTGAAGAGCGGGCGCATGGCGAAGTCGAGGACCATGCTGTGGCGCTCGGAGCCGCCTGTCACACCCAGCAGCACGGGCTTCCCTTCGAGGGACTTGTTGTCCAAGAGGTCGATGAACGACTTGAACAGGCCGCTGTACGACGCACTGAAGACCGGCGAGACCGCAATGAGGGCATCCGCCGTTTCGACTGCGTCAATGGCCTCCGCGAGCCTCGGGGTGGCATAGCCCGTCACGAAGTTGTTCGCGATGTCGACGGCGAGATCGCGCAGCTCGTAGACCGCCACGCGGGTCTCAGTCCCGAGCTCGGCAGCTTGGCGCACAGTCGCGTCAGCGAGCTGGTCAGCGAGAAGGCGGCTCGAGGACGGCGTCCCGAGGCCTGCTGAGACGACCACGATCTTCTTCGCACCCATGATGTCTGGTCTCCCTCCGAATCCATGCATTTGCATCTACCTCCACAACCGAGGGGGCCTCAAACCTATTCCCGACCACGGAACGTCTCGCAAGACGAGAAGGACAAGAGGGCCCCCGCCGTGTTCGGCGGGGGCCCTCTCTCAGTCCAACAGCCATCCGGCTGGCACGGAACTACTTCGGGGCGACAACCTGGAGGTTGATCGTCGCGGTGACCTCGTCGTGCAGGCGCACGGTGACGTCGTAGTTGCCGGTCGCCTTGATGTGGCCGGGGAGGACGACCTTGCGCTTGTCGACCGAGCCGAGGCCAGCGGCCTCGACGGCGGAGGCGACGGCCTCGGTGCGGACGGTGCCGAAGAGGCGACCCTCCTTGCCGGCCTTCACCTCGAGGCGCACCGGGGTCTTCGCAAGAGCAGCAGCCTGCTCCTGAGCAGCCTCGAGCGTCTTGTGGGCCTTGGCGGCACGCGCGGCGTTGAGCGCCTCGACGTGTGCCTCGCCACCACGCGTCCAGCGCAGCGCGAAGCCACGCGGGTAGAGGTAGTTGCGGGCGTAGCCGTCCTTGACCTCGACGACGTCACCAGGGGTGCCGAGTCCGGTCACTTCCTGGGTCAGGATGATCTTTGCCATGGTTCTTCAGCTTCCCTTCTCAGCCGCGGCCAGCGCCGGAGTAGGGGAGCAGGGCAACTTCGCGGGCGTTCTTGATCGCCTGCGCGATCTTCCGCTGCTCCTGCACGGTCACGCCGGTCACTCGGCGGGCGCGGATCTTGCCGCGGTCCGAGATGAACTTGCGCAGCAGGGCGACGTCCTTGTAGTCGATGACAGTGATGTCAGCGGCCTTCAAGGGGTTGGACTTTGGTTTCGGCTTGCGGATTTCAGCCTTGGCCATCGTGGAGCTCCTTCAGTCTCGCGGAGCCCGTGGCTATGCCACGGGATGGTTGATGTAAGTGATCAGTCAGTGATCAGAAAGGCGGCTCGGTGTCGGGACCGCTGCCCCAACCACCCGAGTTGCTGACGCCCGGGGTTGCCCACGGATCGTCGTTCTGCGCGCCGCCGCCACTCCAGCCGCCGGAGCCACCCTGGTTCTGCGAACCCTGGTTGCCTCCGTAGCCTCCGGAGTTGCCGCCGAAGTTACCTCCGGCATTGCCACCGCCGAAGTTCCCGCCCTGGCCGCCGGAGCGCTGGGTGCGGTTCACCTTGGCGGAGGCGTAGCGCAGGCTCGGGCCGATCTCGTCGACTTCGAGCTCGATGACGGTGCGCTTCTCGCCTTCCTTGGTCTCGTAGGAACGGCTCTTGAGCCGGCCGCTGACGATCACGCGCATGCCCTTGGTGAGGGACTCTGCAACGTTCTCGGCAGCCTCACGCCAGATGGATGCGCGGAGGAACAGGGTCTCCCCGTCCTTCCACTCATTCGACTGGCGGTCGAAGGTGCGCGGCGTGGAAGCCACCGTGAAATTGGCCACGGCAGAGCCCGACGGCGTGAACCGGAGTTCCGGATCGTTCGTCAGATTGCCGATCACCGTAATCGTGGTTTCGCCTGCCATGCTGCCTCCTGGTCCGAGCCTTGGACGTTCTTACGGATGAGCGAAGGGATTCACGCCAAGACTACTTGGCGGAAACCTTCTGGTCTTCGGGGCGGATGATCTTGGTGCGCATGATCGTCTCGTTGAGGTTCAGCTGACGGTCAAGCTCCTGGGCCGTGGCCGGCTCAGCAGTGAAGTTGACGACGGCGTAGATGGCCTCGTTCTTCTTCTTGATCTCGTAGGCCAGACGGCGACGACCCCAGATGTCCACCTTGTCGACGGTTCCACCGTCGGTGGTGATCACATTCAGGAACTTGTCCAGCGACGGCTGCACGGTGCGCTCGTCGACCTCGGGATCGACGAGGACCATCAGTTCGTAAGCACGCATATGTGAACCCACCTCCTTTGGGCTAAGCGGTTGCGGTCTCTCCGCAACAGGAGGTTCATTTGCGTTCGTCCGCGCGCGCCAGCCTTTGAGCGACCGACCGCAGCACAGACTTCCCTATGCTACCGGATCCTGCGCCGGGGACCCAGCGGGGTGAGCGCTCCCCTCCAATGACCACCACGCTATAGCCGCCCACCGCCGTCGTCCGTCCTCTCAGCAGCGTTGTGGACGACACGCCGTCGCCGCCATTGTGGAGGCACAGTCGATGCTCGCGATGCGCCGGTGCGAGGATCGTCCCATGACCTCACAGCCCGTTTCCTCACGCTCGCCTCGCGCCGTCACCGCCAGCCGCAGGATGTGGGCGATGCTGGCTGTCGGCATCGTCGCCGCCGTCCTGACCGGCCTCTTCTCCTCGTGGTGGCATGCGGCTGCGGCGGGCTGGGGCGCGGCCGCGCTCCTCTACGACATCTGGGTCCTGACCAGGATCCTCCCGATGAACGCCGACGAGACCCGGAACCATGCCCGCGAAGAGGATCCTCGACGGACCACGCGCGAGTTCCTCATCCTGTGCGCGAATCTGGCCGCCATCGTCGCCGTCATCATGGTCATGGTCTCCGGCAATCAGGCCAAGGGCGCAGGGAAGGTGACCCTCGCCCTCCTCGCGGTCCTCGTCGTCGCCGCATCCTGGCTCCTGCTCCACACGATCTTCATCCTGCGCTACGCCGAGCTCTACTACAGTGCGGCGAAGCCAGGAGGCGTCGAGTTCAATCAGGACGTCGCACCCAAGTACACAGACTTCGCGTACCTCGGCTTCACCCTGGGGATGACGTTCCAGGTTTCCGACACCAACCTGACCACGACGCAGATCCGCACGGAGGCGCTCAAACAGGGCATCCTCGGCTACGTCTTCTCTACCGTCATCCTCGCCGCGACGATCAACCTCGTGATCGGGCTGGCGACCCAGGGCGGCTGAGCCTCTCAGCCGCCCGGAGAGCGGTTGGCCCTAGGCGCCATCAATTCACGAAGAAGCGCTCCGCAACGAGCGCGAGCCGCCACGGATCCTGCACGCCAGCGAGCTCGCGTGCCGAATGCATCGAGAGCAGCGGCACACCCACGTCCACCGTACGGATCCCGAGCCGGGTCGCGGTGAGGGGGCCGATGGTCGAGCCGCAAGGGACGTCGTTGTTGGAGACGAACTCCTGGTACGGAACCTCGGTCTCGGAACAGAGCCGCGCCCAGAGAGCCGCGCCTGCGGCGTCCGTAGCGTAACGCTGCTGGGCATTGATCTTGAGCAGCGGGCCGCCGTTGAGCACGGGGCGATTCGCCGGGTCGTGCTTCTCGGGGTAGTTCGGGTGGACCGCATGCCCTGCGTCGGCGGAGACGTGCCAGGAGGCGGCGAACGCTCGGCGCCGGTCGGTCGGAGTCGCGCCGAGGCCGTCCCCGATGCGGGCCAGGACGTCCTCGAGGAAGGGGCCGCACGCACCGGAACGCGTCGAGGACCCGACCTCCTCGTGGTCGAAGGCGGCCAGGACGGGGATGACGGGGTCACCGGCCCACTCGCCGGTCCTGTCGAACGCGCGGGCTAGAGCGGTGAGCCCTGCGTGGACGGACGACAGGTTGTCGAGCCTGCCCGACGCGAAGAACTCGTCGTTCCCGCCGAACACCGCCGGCTCCTGGGCATCCGCGACCACGAGGTCGTAGCCGCCCACGAGTTCGGGATCGACCCCCGCTTCCCGCGCCACGAGGCCGAGCAGGTCCGCCGAGCTCACCTCGCCCAAGCCCCACACCGGGTTCATGTGGCGCTGCCGGTCGAGCGTGAGGCCTTCGTTGACCGTGCGGTCGAGGTGGATCGCGAGCTGGGGGAAGCGCAGGAGGGGGCCGGTCGCGGCGAGGTGCTCGGCGCCGTCGACCGTGACGATGCGCCCCGCAAGCCGCAGTTCCCGGTCAAGCCATGAGTTGAGCATGGGGCCGCCGTAGACCTCCACGCCCGCCTGCAGCCAGCCGAAGGCACCGGTGGTCGGCTTGGGCTTGAGCTTGAAAGAGGGCGAGTCCGTGTGCGCCCCGAGGATCCGGAACGGTGTGAGGGGGCCTGCGCCGTCGGGCACGACCCATGCGATGAGCGCGCCGTCCCGGACTACCGCGTAGCCTCCCGGCGCCGTCGGCCATTCCTCCGCTTCCGTCAGCACCCGGAACCCGGCTTCCGCGAGCCGGCGGGCGCCTTCGTGCGCCGCGTGGAAGCTCGACGGCGAGGCCACGACGAAACGGCCGAGATCCTGAGCGTGGCGATGGGCAGCGGTAGGCATGGTCCCGAGTCTAGCCAGCGCGTCAGCGGGCGTAGCGCTCCACGAAGTTCCGCAGGATCCGCTGCGGCTCGTAGACCTTGGCCTCCCGCGCGCGCTGCTTGACCGCGTCCGCCTCGTCAGGATGGAAGTAGCCAGAATGGCGGTACACGTCGATGCGGCGTTCGAGGCCGGGCAGGTCCAGCTCGGGATGGAACTGGGTCGCGTAGAGGTTGCGTCTGAAGCGGAACATCTGCACCGGGCAGCTCGCCGAGCCGGCAAGCAGCGCCGCGTTCGAGGGCAGCGTCCGCACGGCCTCCTTGTGGCCGACGAACGCGTCGAAGGAAGGCTGCAGGCCCGCGCACAACGGGTCGACGAGGCCAGCCGGGGTCAGCTTCACACGGACCGGCCCGACTGGCTCGCCGAAGCGACGGTCCACGACCGCGCCCTCATGCCGGCCCAGCAGCCCGACGCCGTAGCACGCGCCGAAGAATGGGAAGTCCTCCTCGACGATCCGGTCCAGGAGCCTGCCGATCTCTGCCTCGACGCGGAGCTGCTCGGGGCTCTTCTCCTCCACGGGATCCGACGCCGTGAACGGACTGCCGCCAAGGATCACCCCCGAGAACTCGTGGAGGTCGATCTCGGGGAGGGGACCGGCCTCGACGCGCACCCGCCGCAGTTCGTCCGGGTCGAGGCCGCCGTATTCGCAGAACGCTCGGTACTCGTCGTCGGCGACGACGTCGTTGTCGCGCGTAGCGAGGAGCAGGAACGGGCGCATGCGGACATTCTGCTCCGCGCATTAGGCGGCCGGAAGGGGACTCGGGTGATGCGGCGTTCCGCTGGCCCACTTCCACCTAGGCACGTGGCGGGTCCGCCCCGACACGCCGAGGCCACCACTGATTGAGGAGAAACAACCGGGCGGGAAGAACCAGCCCGGACCAGCGATGCCGCCCGGGCCAGCTGTGCCTCAGTAATCGGGGTTGCTCGGGACGACCAGGCCGGTCTCGTACCCGTACACGACCGCCTGCACGCGGTCCCGGAGGTGCAGCTTCGAGAGGATGCGCCGCACATGACTCTTGACCGTCGCCTCTGAGAGGTAGAGGCGTCCGGCGATCTCCGCGTTGCTGAGCCCCTCGCAGATGGCGCGCAGCACCTCCAGCTCACGCGGGGTGAGGTCTTGGAGGAGCGGGTCTGGCTGGACTTCGTGGGGCTTGGCGCCGCCGGCGACCGCTCGAACGTAGGTCTCCAGGAGCCGTTGGGTCACGCGAGGGCTGACGACGGCGTCGCCGCTCGCGACGAGCCGGACGGCCTGCACGAGATCGGCGGGGGCGACGTCTTTGAGAAGGAAGGCGGACGCACCAGCCTGAAGGCCGGCGAACGCATACTCATCGAGGTCGAAGGTCGTGAGGATGATGACCCGTGCCGGCGACTGGGCTGCAGCGATGAGGCGCGTTGCCTCGATCCCGTCCATCCTCGGCATGCGCACGTCCATGAGGACGACGTCGGGCGCGAGCTCGCGCGTGAGGCGCACGGCCTCCGCACCATCGCCGGCCTCGCCGACCACCTCGATGCCCTCCTCGGACTCGAGGACCATGCGGAACCCGACGCGCAGGAGGGGCTGGTCGTCCACGAGCAGGAGTCGGAGGCTGCGTTCGTCCGGGGTCGAGGGGTCCTCCGGATGGGCTGTCATTGGTCCCCTTCCGTACAGTGCAGTTGGGCTTCGACCCGCCACCCTCCGCCGGGGCGCGGTCCCGCTGTCAACGAACCGCCGAAGATGGCGGCCCGTTCTCGCATGCCTGCAAGGCCCCCGCCCGTCCCGAGCGCCGGGTCCTCGCCGTCCGGCGCCGTTCCGCCGTCGTTGTCGATCCGGACCCGGACCAGGCTGCGGTCGCGGGCGACGAGGACGTCGACGCGCCCCACTCCCCTCGCGTACCGCAGCACGTTGGTGAGGGATTCCTGGACGATGCGGAAGACGGCGAGCTGGAATGCGGCGTCGTCGGGAAGGTTTTCGCCCTCCTGGGTCAGGACGACGGGAAGGCCTGCCGCCCGAAAACCGTCGACGAGCGCCTGGAGCCCGCCCGGGGTGGGCTTCCGCCCCACGGCGCCGCTGTCCGCGCGCAGGACTCCGAGGACGCGGCGCATGTCGGCGAGCGCGGCACGCCCAGTGCTCGAGAGTTCGCCGAGCACCGAGCGAGCCTTCTCTGGGTCCCGGTCGAGGGCTCGGGCCGCCCCGTCGCTGAGCGCCACCATGACGGTGAGCGAGTGGGCGACGACGTCATGCATCTCGCGCGCGATCCGGTTCCGCTCCTGGACTGACGCGAGCTGGGCGCGCCGGATTGCCCACGCGCGCACTTCGGCCTGGTGGATGCGGTTACCTCGCACCACGATCCCCACTCCAATGGCAACGAGGTTCGAGAGGACCACCGACACCGACGCGACGAGGCCGATGAAGGGACCGTGCTGGGCGAGGAATTCCTCCCCCGGCCGGTATGCGAAGGCGAAGTACGCGGCTGCCGGGAGGCTCGCTGTGACGGCGACGACGAGCGCCCAGACGGTACGGAGCCGGAGCGCGACGACGTACAGCGCGAACCAGACAGCCGCGCTCATGCTGCCGAGTTCGGGGGTGGCGAACAGGACGACGGCGTCTGCCGCGACGATCCCGGCCAGAAGCGGCCATGGCGCGCGGCGGCGCAGCATGAGCGCTGCCTGCGAGAGGAGCACGACGGCGAACTGCCACCAGAATCCGCCCCGAGCCGTCTCCACGAGGGAGCTGATCGAGAGCGCGGTGCTGGCGAACACGACGAGCCCGTCCATGGCGAGGGGGTGTTCGTACAGGAACTGCCGGAGTCGGCCCCTTCGCGCTGGCAGCGCCGAGGTGGGTGCGGTGGCCCCCAGCGGTTCCGGCATCCGGGCAGGGGCAGCAGCCGCGTCGGGAACGCCTGCGGGAGGTGCGCTGCCTGCCGGCTGCGCACCTCCCGTCTTGATCACGCGGGACATGATGTCCATTGTTGCCGTTTCGTCAGACGTCCCGCTGTCGCAGAGTGACGAAACCGGCGCCGAGCAGCACGACGACGTAGGCCGCCAGGATGAGCGTCCCCTGCCAGGGCTCCAGGTACGCAGTATTGAGGGCGCCGCTCGAGCCCGCTTCGAACATCGCGTCCGCGGCGTTGGTGGGCAGGTACTTGCGTGCCTCCGTGAAGAAGTCGCCGGGGATGAGCTGGAAGATGATCGGCAGCACGAACAGGAGCGCCACCAGGGTCACGATCGCCCCGGCGGAGTTCCGCAGGAGCGCGCCGAGCGCGAGGCCCATGAGGGCAACGGCAGCGACGTACACGGCGTTGAGGAGCATGAACCGCTGGACGTCCCAGGCCCCCATGTCGAGGTGGAGGTTGTAGTTGCCGAGGATGGGCTGGGCGACAAGCCCACCGATGTACGCGCCCACGTAGGTGAGCACGAAGCCGACGACGATCGTGTACACGCCCTTCGCAGCCATGACTGGCCAACGGGTGGGCACGGCCGCGAACGTCGCGCGCGCCATGCCTGTGGTGAACTCCGAGCTGATCATGAGGACGGCGAGTGCGCCGACGATGAGCTGCGCGAAGGAGACTCCAGCGGCGGGGAGGTGCAGGATTGCCGACGTCGTGTCGAGAGCCTCGGCGCGCGGGCCAGCGGTCCCGCCGTTCTGCACGCTCCTCGTGACCTGCCCTATGCCCCACGCCTGGAGTGCGGCGAAGCCGACGAGGAGGACGACGCCGCACAGCAGCAGGATGCGCGTCGAGAGGAGTGAGAGGAACTTGATGCGCTCCGAGTTGAGGACGCGAAGGAAGTTCGGTCCCGCGAGGCGCTCCTGAGGCGCCGCGGAGTGCCTGTGCGAGTGGACCGCGGTGCTCATCGCGCTGCCTCCTGCGTGTGGTTGGGAGCCTGGGGGCTGGACGCGGCCCCGGCGGGAGTGCCGTCCGCGGTCGGCGTCGGTGGCTCGTCGTGACGGCTCGCATCGTGCGAGCGGTACTCGACGTCGTCCTTCGTGAGCTGCATGTAGGCCTCCTCGAGCGACGCCTGGAGCGGCGTCAGCTCGTAGACGAGGACCTGGTGGTCGAGGGCGGTCTGGGCGATGCTGCGCGGGTCGAGGCCGCCCACCTCGAGGACCTCGTGCTCCGGGGTCTGGATGGTCACGCCCGAGCGGGCGAGGAGGCGCGAGAACTCCTCGGGGCGGTCCGTCCGCACCCGGGTCCTGGCCTTGCCTTGGCTCGCGATGACATCGGCGATCGGCGCGTCGGCGAGGATGCGGCCCCGGCCGATCACGATGAGGTGGTCGGCGGTCTGTGCCATCTCGCTCATGAGGTGGCTCGAGAGGAACACCGTGCGGCCCTCGCTCGCGAGGTACTTCACGAGGTTCCGCACCCACACGACGCCCTCCGGGTCGAGGCCGTTGACCGGCTCGTCGAGGACCACGACCTGCGGATCGCCCAGCAGGGCGGCGGCGATGCCGAGCCGCTGCCCCATCCCGAGCGAGAATCCCTTGACCTTCTTCTTCGCGACTGCGCCGAGTCCGGTCATCTCGATGACCTCGTCCACCCGTTTCGCAGGAATGCCGTGCGTGGCCGCGAGGGACGAGAGGTGGCTGTACGCGGTCCGTCCCGGGTGCACCGCGCGGGCCTCGAGCAGTGCGCCGATCTCACGCAGGGGGGCCCGATGCCTTATGTAGGGTGCGCCGTTGACGGTCACGCTTCCCCGCGTCGGGGCGTCGAGACCCATGATCATGCGCATGGTGGTGGACTTGCCGGCTCCGTTCGGACCGAGGAACCCGGTCACGCGGCCGGGCTGGACGGTGAACGTGACGCCGTCGACGGCAGTCTTGGCGCCGTAGACCTTCGCCAGGTCGGTTGCCTGGATCATGTCCCCTCCTGAATTGGCTGACGGTTCCACGCTAGGGGTGACGACGCCGCGACGCGACGCTCCGGGGGATGAACCTGGGTGGACCGTATCCTCCTCGAGGACTAAGGGTTGCCGTCACATTGGTAACCCACGGTTTACGTTCGGGTTCCGCACAGCAAAGACATAGCATCCGCCTCTACGTTCCTCGCGTGAACCGAAGAACCGTCGCGATCAACTCTGCCCTCGGCGCGGCCGCCATCCTGCTGGCAGGCGGGACTTTCGCAACCATCACCGCCACCGCGAAGCCGGCCAGCACGGTCAGCGCCCGGACTGTCGCGGTGAGCAGGGCGAACGTCCAGGCGACGGCGACGGCGTCCGGAAACGTGTCTTCGATGACGACGACGGCGGTCGGTGCGGGCAACTGCGCGGGCCCGGTGACCGCCGTGAAGGTGAGCGTGGGCCAGGCCGTCAAGGCCGGTCAGGAACTCGTGGACATCGACCCGACGAACGAGCAGAATGCGGTCGACTCCGCTCAGGCCGCGCTCGAGGCCGCGTCCGCGCAGGAGAACCAGCAGGCCGCCTCGGCCGCGAACTCCGTCGCCCAGTCGCAGCAGCAGCTCACCAATGCTCAGCAGACGCAGCGGCTCGACGCCCAGCAGCAGGCGGACGGAGTGGCCAACGCACAGAAGCTGGTCGACAGCGATCAGGCAACGGTCACCCAGGATCAGGCGAACGCCACTGCAGACCCGAAGAGCACCTCGGCCGCCACTGCGCTCACCGCTGCTGAGGCTCAGCTCACGAAGGATCAGCAGGCGCTGACCCAGGCCCAGAACCAGCAGCAGTCGACGGTGCTCAAGGACCAGCAGGCGATAGCGTCAGCCCAGGTCTCCGTGAACTCGGCCGCCAACTCGCAGGCGAACTCGGCTACGGGGAATACGACGACGGCCCAGATCGCGCTCCAGACGGCGGAGACCAACCTCGCCGACTGTACGGTGAAGGCTCCCTCGGACGGCACCGTCACAGCAATCGGCGCGGTGGTCGGTGCCAGCGCCGGCAGCGGCTCGGGTGCCACCTCCTCGGCGTCGTCCGCTTCGAGCGGGTCAGGCGGCTCCGGTGCCTCCAGCGGCGGGGCGGCCGGGGCGTCGTCCTCGTCGTCGAACTCGGGGCTCGTCACGCTCACCGACACCGGCCACCTCCAGGTCGTCGCGGGCTTCTCGGAATCCGATGTTGCGAACATGAAGGTGGGCCAAGCCGCCACCTTCACCTTCCCGGCCATCAAGGCGGCCGCGAACGCCCCTGCGGTGACCGGAACCGTCACTGCGATCGCCGCGACGTCGACGACAACGAACGGCGTCGTCACCTATCCGGTGACGGTCTCCATCGCCGACCCGCCCGCCGCCGTGCGCCTCGGCGAGAGCGCCGACATCCTGGTCACGACCGCGACGGCGGAGGGCGCCCTCGTGGTCCCATCCCTCGCGATCGCATCGACGGGCGGCCGCGAGACGGTCACTGTCGAGCGGAACGGGAGCGAGCAGACGGTTGCCATCACGACCGGGATCGCCGCGAACGGCCGCACGGAGGTGGACTCGGGGCTCAACGAAGGCGACCAGATCGTCCTCCCGAGCGTCACTACAAGCACGGACACGAGCACGCAGGGCAACACCAACCGCGGCCTCCTCGGCGGGAGCGGCCTCGGCGGAGCCGGTGGCTTCGGCGGGGGCTCGGGCAACGGCGGCTCGGGCACGCGAGGGGGCACGGGTGGCGGCAGCAACTCCAGCACCGGCAAGTGAGGCCTGGACGGCACCGGCCGGCCGCCCGGCACGACGTCCGGTCATCGCGCTGGACCGCATCAGCAAGCGCTATGGGCAGGGCGAGGCGGAGGTGCGCGCGCTCGACGGCGTGAACCTCACCATCGGCCGGGGGGAGTTCGTCGCGATCGTCGGCGCCTCCGGTTCCGGCAAGTCGACGATGATGAACATCATCGGCTGCCTCGACGCCTCCACGTCCGGCCGCTACTTCATGGACGGCATCGAGACGGGTGAGCTCGACGAGTTCCAGCTGGCCCAGATCCGCAACCGCAAGATCGGCTTCGTCTTCCAGAGCTTCAACCTCATCCCCCGCACCCGCGCCGTCGAGAACGTCGCGATGCCCCTCGCATATCGCAAGGTGCCCCGGCGCGTCCGGCACGCCCGGGCACTCGAGGCCCTCGACGCCGTCGGGCTCTCGGCGCGCGCCGGCCACCTCCCGTCCCAGCTCTCGGGCGGTCAGCAGCAGCGGGTCGCGATCGCCCGGGCCCTCGTCACCGAACCCGTGCTGCTGCTCGCGGACGAGCCCACTGGGGCCCTCGACACCCACTCGTCCGAGGAGATCCTCGACCTCTTCGCGTCGCTGCACGCCCGCGGCCGGACGATCGTCATGATCACGCACGAGCCGGAGGTTGCGGCGCGGGCGCAGCGGGTCGTGCGCATGCAGGACGGCAAGATCATCGCCGACACAGGAGTCGTGCGGTGATCGCGGAGGCCGTACGCTTCGCGCTCTCCGGCATTTCGGCGAACAGGATGCGCTCAGTCCTCACGACGCTCGGAATCGTGATCGGCATCAGCGCCGTCATCACGCTCCTCGCGGTGGGGGCGGGCACGTCGAACATGATCAAGGACCAGATCGACAAGCTCGGAACCAACGTCCTCACGGTCAACCGGGCCCAGTCGACCGGCGGCCGCACGACGGGCGGGAGCGCGACGAGCACGCGGACCCAGTCGACCAACCTCACGAGCAGCGACCAGCAGTCGCTCGACGACCCTGTTCTCGCTCCGGACATCGCGACGACGGCACCCGTGATCCAGGCGCAGTCCGTCACGGCGACGCTCGGTTCCTCGACGCACTCGATAGCCTCCACGCTCGGAACGACGCCCTCCTATTTCGGCATCACGAACTTCGCTGCCGCGGCCGGACGCATCCTCAATGATTCCGACGCCGGTCAGCCCGTCGTCGTCCTCGGAAACAGCGTGGCAGTCGACCTTGCCACGAATGTCGCAACGCTCGTGGGCCAGACCGTCTCGCTCAACGGCCAGAACTTCACCGTCGTCGGCGTCCTCGGCCCGAAGGGCACGAGCGGGCTCAACGATCCGGACGACGTCGCGATGGTCCCCTTCGCGACGGCGCAGGACAAGTTCACGGGCTACTCGCCGAGCCTCTCCTCGATCCAGGTCCAGGCGAAGAGCTCGGACGTCATGACCCAGGCGCAGAACGAGATCCAGCAGATCCTCGACGCCAGGCATCGCGTCACGAGCGCCAACCGTGACTACCAGGTCCGCAACCAGGCGCAGATCCTCTCGACCGCCACGACGACCACCCAGACGCTCACGGTCCTCTTGAGCGCCGTCGCGGGCATCAGCCTCCTCGTGGGTGGCATCGGCGTCATGAACATCATGCTCGTCACCGTCACGGAACGGACGCGCGAGATCGGCATCCGGAAGGCAATCGGGGCGACCCGCGGCAACATCGTGATGCAGTTCCTCATCGAGTCGCTGATCATCTCTGTCCTCGGCGGAATCGTGGGCATCCTCATCGGCTTCGGCGCCTCGAGCTTCACGATCGCCGGCGTCCACCCCGAGGTCCAGTGGTGGACGGTGTGGCTGAGTGTCGTCGTCTCCGCAGGCATCGGGCTCGTGTTCGGCATCTACCCGGCCAACAAGGCCGCGAAGCTCCGTCCCATCGACGCCCTCCGCTACGAATAGAGCCCTCCATGACGAAGAGATCGGAGATGCCCGATTCCGAACGCACCGCTGAGCTCGCCTCCGTCGCCGCGGGCGACGCTCCCGCCGAGCGATTTGAACCCACCGAGCGATTTGAACCCACCGAACGATTTGAGCGCACCGAGACGAGCACGACGACGGCGCCCGGATGGGCCGCGCCTGCTTGGGGCGCGCCCGCGCCCCGTCCTGGGGCTGAGGCACCCGGCGTCGACCGCGGACCCGTCGCCCTCGCCTACGGCCCCGGTGACGCCCTTGCCGACGACGAACCCTTCGTCCCAGCCAAGAGGTACCGCATCGGGCGCTTCACCAAGGTACTCGTGTGCGTGTGCCTCGTCCTTGCCGGATCGCTCGGAGGCGCAGCCATCCAGAAGGCCGTGGACACGAGGACGGGCACGACCGGACGCGGGACCTACTCGCAGTTCTCGCCTGGTGCGGGGGGACAGAACGGGACGGGGACGGGCGGCTTCGGCACCGGCGGGTACGGCGGGCGCAACCGCGCGACAGCACCAGCGTCCTCCGGCGGCAACTGACGGCAGGAACCGCTGCACTTCTGAGCTGCGCACTGCCTGAATTCCCGCAAGACGGTCCGTTTCCGTACAGTAGTAGTCATTCCCCGAGGTGCTGGCGAGAGGCGGTGCGATCATGCGTGCGCTGTTCAGACTCTCGCGCGCCGTCGTCATCGCAGCCGCAACCGTCTTCCTCGCTGCCGGAGCGCACGTTGCGGGGGGCGGGATCCTGCCCGATCCGCTGATCGTGGCCGGCATCCTTGCGCTCGTGGCCCTGGCTGTCATGACGCTCACAGGGCGGAAGATCCGACCGTGGCTCATGCTCGCTGTGCTCGGCACGGGGCAGTTCGGGCTGCATGAGGTCTTCGGCGCCCTGTCCGACTCCGCTTCCGCCCCCTCCGCCCTCTCCCCGAGCGCGGAGCACGTCCACGTGCTGGCCGCCCTCTCGGCGCCCGGCATCCCGGGCCACCTCCACGGCGGCAGCAACAGCACGTCGATGCTCGTCGCGCACGCGATTGCGACGGTCCTGACTGCACTGCTCCTCGCGCGTGGCGAGGCCGCCCTCTGGGCCCTCCTCGCCTGGCTCCGCCCCCTGGTCCGGCTTCTCGTTGCTGCCTCGCCGCTGCCGAGGCCCACAGCCCCCGCCTTCACCGAGGAGGCGCTCCCCCGCGCCTGGCGCAGCCTGCGCCTGCCTGCGCGGCGGGGGCCGCCGTCGGCCTTCGCCGTTGTCTGAGACGGCCTCAGCTACCCCGCCCTCGGCGGGTTCCTCATCCATCCGCCCGGGCACCTGCTTGCCCGGCGATCCTGAAGGCCAACCACACCATGAACAAGACCATCAGCCGCAGCCTCAAGACCCTCGGCACGGCCGTGGCCACAGCGGCGCTCATCGCGACCGGCGCCGCAGCGGCTTCGGCCCACGTCACGGTCAATCCGGACGACCCTGCCGCGAACGGCTACACGCACCTCACGTTCAACATGCCGAACGAGTCCGCGACGGCCAAGACCAACAAGCTCGAGGTCAAGCTGCCGACCGACACCCCCTTCACCTCCGTCTCGGTCAAGCCCGTCGAGGGCTGGACAGCGCAGGTCGTCACGACGACCCTGCCGAAGCCTGTCCAGGTCTCCGGCTCGACAGTGACGAAGGCCCCCACGTCGGTCGTGTGGACCGCGAATGACCCCGCCCACGAGATCGGCCAGAACCAGTACCAGGCGTTCTCGCTCTCCGTTGGGATTCTGCCCGCCGCGGGTACGAAGATCGTCCTGCCGGCCACCCAGACGTACACGGACGGAACGGTCGTGAACTGGGATCAGATCGCGCAGGACGGCCAGCCGGAGCCGGAGCACCCGGCACCCTCGTTCACGACGACGGCAGCCGACGACGCGAGCCCCGCGCCGACGGCAAGCGCGTCGGCCGCCGCGCAGGGCCAGAACGCGAACACCGCCACGCCGGCATCGCAGACGAGTGACGCGACCGGCACGTGGGGCCTGATCCTCGGCGCCATCGGCGCGGTCCTCGGGGCCGCGGCTCTGGGCCTCGTCCTCAGCGGGCGCCGCAAGGCAGCCGATCGGTGACCAGCGGACTCCGCACCCTCGCGCGTGCCGCCGCCGTCGTGGGCCTGGCCGTTGGCCTCGCCCTGCCGGCGGCGGCCGCGCAGGCACATGACGTCCTCGAGGCGACCAACCCCGCGAACGGCTCGACGGTCGCGTCGGTCCCGGATTCGGTCGTGCTGACCTATGACCACACGCCGATCGCCATCGGCACTGAGATCCAGGTCAAGGACGCGAACGGAACGAACGAATCCGACGGCTCGGCCACCGTCGTCGACAACAACGTGACGCAGGCCATCAAGCCGGATGCCCCGGCGGGCAAGTACACGGTGGTGTGGCGGGTTGTCTCCTCCGATTCGCACCCGATCGAGGGAACCTTCACGTTCACCGCAAAGGCCGGAGGCGGGGGCTCCTCGAGCGCCGCAGCACAGGCGGGCGGCGCCTCGACGCCGGCAGCGGCGGCATCGGCTTCCCCCACCGATTCCTCGGGCGGTTTCCCCGTATGGGCCATCCCGGTTGCGATCCTTGTGCTACTGGTGATCGGGGGCCTTGCGTGGTTCGTGCGGCGGTCCCTCTCCCGCGCTGCGGCAGACTAGCGAAGCTGGGAATAGTCTCGAAATAGTCCTCGGAGTCTTGTGGTCGGCGCCGTGGCCTGCGAAGGTCCTGCAGACCGCATTGATATTTCCTGTCAATCTCCTGCGGTCGCCGGACAAAGGGGATGTCTCGTGAACAGGAAGATCTTCGCAGGCATGGGCTCGGCGCTGCTGCTCGTCGCGGGTCTCGCCGTGACCGCCACACCGGCGTCAGCAGCGCCGAGCCCTTCCGCACACGGAGACCGCTCGATCTAAGTCTGTCCGACGCCGAGCGCCGGCGAGGCGGCCTGCACCGCGCGTCAGGCGGTGGATCCCTCGGGTCACGTCGTCTCCAACGCGGTCGCTCCGCCCGCGACCGGGCTCACGCCGTCGCAGCTGCGGAGCGCCTACCAGCTCACGGGGACGGCTTCCGGGGGACGCACCGTGGCGATTGTGGACGCCTACGGCTACCCCAACCTGGCCCGCGACCTCGCGACGTACCGCTCGCAGTTCGGCCTCCCCGCGTGCACGACGTCGAACGGCTGCCTGAGCGTGGTCAACGAGACCGGCGGTACCAAGCTCCCCCGCTTCAACCTCGGCTGGGCCCAGGAGCAGTCCCTCGACGTCGACGCCGTCTCGGCCGCATGCCCCGACTGCAGGATCGTGGTGCTGGAGGCCAATTCTGCCTCGTTCACCGACCTCGGCACCGCCGTCCAGACCGCCGCGACACTGCCCGGCGTCTCCGCCATCTCCAACAGCTACGGGGGATCCGACGCGGCCGATTCGACGTACGGGAAGTACTACAGCTTCCCCGGCATCGCGGTCACCGCGAGCGCAGGCGACAACGGCTACAAAGGGGCCTCGTACCCGGCGTCCTCGAGCTACGTGACCGCTGTCGGAGGGACGTCTCTCGTCCCGGCTGCCAACGTGCGCGGTTGGAGCGAAACGGTCTGGAGCGGCACCGGATCGGGCTGCTCGAGCCTCAACGCCGCGCTCCCGGCGGCTTCTGCCGACGGCACGGGCTGCGCGGGGCGGGCGATGAACGACGTCGCGGCCGCCTCGGACCCGAACAACGGGGGCCTCGCGGTCTACTACCCGACGTCGAGTTCGGCCTCCAGCTGGGGCCAGTTCGGCGGCACGAGCGAAGCCTCGCCGATCATCGCGTCGGTGTACGCGCTGAGCGGGAACACCGGCTCGGCGGCGACCGGCACCTACGCGAACTCGATCCCCTACGGCCACGCCAGCAGCCTGTTCGACGTGGCGTCCGGCAGCAACGGCAACTGCACGCCAGCCCAGTGGTGCAACGCCCGGGCCGGCTGGGACGGCCCCACAGGCCTCGGCACCCCCGACGGCGTCAGCGGCTTCTAGCCCTACCCAGGGCTGACCGTCCTCAGGGGCTGACGACAGGGTCCGCTGGTTGCCACCAGCAGGACCCGGCCGTCGGCACGCGTGCCGTCAGTCGGGCTTGCGCGTGGCTCCAGCGAGCACGAGGGAGACGGCGATCGGCACGAGAATGGCCAGCAGCGCATTGCGGAGGCCGACGTGGTCGCCCAGGAAGCCGAGGAATGGCGGCCCGGCAAGGAACGCCACGTAGCCGATGGTCGCCACCACGGAGACGCGGGCGGCTGCGTGGCGCGGATCGTCCGACGCTGCGGACATGCCCATGGGGAACGCGAGCGCCGCGCCGAGTCCCCACAGGAGCGCGCCGACGGCCGCAAGCCAGTACGACCCCGCGAGCGCGTAGACCGCGAGGCCGATGAGTGCCGACACCATGCTGAGGCGCAGGGCGACGACGCGGCCCAGCCGGTCGATGACGCGCCCGCCGAACCAGCGCGCAAGCGTCATGGCGCCTACGAAGAGCGCGAAGAGGGCGGCACCGGCGGCCTGGCTTGTGCCGAGGCCGTCGACGGACCCCTTCGCGATCCAGTCATTGCCCGCGCCCTCCGTGAGGGTAGCGCCGAGCACGACGACGCCGATCAGCAGGGTCCGGCCGTCGGTCCACGCACCCCTCGCCCCGCCTCGAGCCTTCGCCGCGGGAGCCGGGGACGCGTCGTCGCGCGCGTTCCCGGACGACGCGTTCATGGAAGGCACGTCCGCGGGGACGGTCTCCTCGGGCGCGGGCCCGTGGGCCGTGAGCGGCAGGAAGTGGCGCGGGACCAGGACCATGATGACGAGGACGGCGGCCATGATCGCGCCGAGGTGCAGCGGCAGTGGCACCCCGATCGCGCTCAGCCCCGCCCCGACGATCGCGCCGAGGAACGCGCCGCCGCTGAACCCCGCGTGGAACTGGGGCATGATCGTGCGGCCGAGGCGGTGCTCGACGTCGGCCCCCTCGATGTTCTGCCCCACGTCCCACAGCGCGATCCCAATGCCGAACACGGCGAGGCCGATGGCGACGACCAGCACCGACACGACGAGGAGTCCGACGGCGAGCATGGCGCCCGCGACGACGGCGAGCAGTCCGCCGAGACGCACGGTCCGTACGATGCCCACGCGGTTCGAGATGGGCCCGACCAGGGGCATCGAGCAAAGCGATCCGATGGCTCCGACGAGCAGGACGAGTCCCATCTCGCCTGTCGAGAGCCCGAGGGTCTGGGTGACGGCCGGGATACGGGCCGCCCAGCTCGCGAAGATGAAGCCGTTGGTCGCGAAGATGATGAACGTCGCGATGGCCGCTCGCCCCACCGCCCGGCTGTCCACCGAAGCCTCGGTGCCGACTGTCATGTTCTGCTCGCCATCCGTGGTCATTGGGCCGCCTTCGTGAGGAAGTTCGTCAGGAGCGGGCCGGAGATGGTCGCGCCGAGGCCGCCCTCGTCCACGAACACTGCGACTGCGAGATCGCCGTGGACCCCGATGATCCAGGCGTGCGTCTTGGGCGGGTTGTCGCTGCCGAATTCGGCGGTGCCGGTCTTGGCGCCGACGGGTGCGCCTGGCACCGAGAGCAGGAATCCGGCATGGCCGCTCGTGACCACAGCGCGCATCATGGCCTGGAGCGGGGCAGCTTCGGCGGGGGTGATCGGCTTGGCCGCGGCCTGAGCCGGGCTCGCGGTTGCGCTGTCCGGCGCGGCCGACGCGGAGCCGCTCGGGGCCGCGGAGCCGCTCGGGGCCGCGCTCGAAGACGACGACGTGGTGTCCTCGCCTGCGTTCACGACGAGCCGTGGCGAGACAAGGCCGCCCTTCTGTACTGAGGCCGCCATGACAGCCGCCGAGAGGGGTGACAAGAGGATCTGGCCCTGGCCGATCATCGATGCCGCGTGCTCGGTCGTCCCGGCCGTGGCCGGCACCGAACCCATGAAGGCGTCGGCACCGAGCTGCGGGGCGTCGACTGCGACGCCGAGCGAGGTCGCCGCCGCCTCGAGCTGTCCCTGGGAGACCTTGTCCCGCTGGGAGATGAAGGCCGTGTTGCACGAGTGAGCGTAGGCGTCCTCGAGGGTGATGGTGCCGAGGTGGTCGTCGGGGTAGCCGGTCGCGTTCTGGAACGTCTTGCCGTCGACAGTGAGGGTCGGGGTGCACTGGACCTTGAGGTCTGGGGTCGCTCCTTGGCGGAAGAGCGCGAGCGAGTCGACGGTCTTGAAGATCGAGCCGGGCGCGTACTGGCCGAGCATTGCGGTGTTGTAGCCATTGCTGCCGGGGCCGCTCGCCGCGGCGAGCACCGAGCCGTCCGACGGGCGGATCGCCACGACGGCCGACGCCGGCCCGACCGACGCGAGCGTGTCGTCGGCGAGCTGCTGGAGCTTCGGGTCGAGCGTCGTGCGGAGCGGGGTTCCCGCCTGGGCAGGGACCGTGAACAGCGTGCGGGGCTGGTCCGGCTGGGTTGGGGACGACTGCTGGCTCCCAGCTTGGGATCCGGAGGACGACGACGGACTGGGGCTCGCGCTCGACGTCGCCGACGCGCCGTCTTGGTGTACCGCGAGAACCGTCAGGCCGTCCTTTCCGCGCAGCTGATCGTCGTATTTCGCCTCGAGCCCGCCCTGGCCGGTCTGGTCGCCCGCGTGCAGCTCGGCGTTGGACTTCTGGATCTGCTCGGCGGTCGCATCGCCGACTGTCCCCAGCACGGCACGGGCGAACTCGCGGGTCGGGGCGAGCGGCAGGGTGCCGTCAAGCGCGAACGCGCCCGGGATCGCGGCGATCTGGTCGTCTGTCGGCGTTCGTCCGGGCACGTTGCGCAGCACGACGGCTTGGACGAACGCCTGAGGCCCGGAGGCCGCGACCTGTCGCGAGTACTCGGCCGGGTCGAGGCCCACGAGGGCGGCGAGCGCGCGGGCCGAGGAGTCGAGGGCAGAAGAGGGGGTCTTCGCCTTGTCGATGCCCACCCGCTTGACGGGCCTCTCCGTGACGAGCTGGGCATCGTTGGCCCCGAGGATGTCGCCGCGGGCGGGCGCCGTCGTCCGAAGCATGAGGACCTCGCCTGCCTGGAGCCCGGGGGCGAGGAGCCCCGGCGCCCACTTCGCACCCCAGTGCCCGTTCGACTGGGCGATCTCCGCCGTCGTCGTGTACTTCCATTCGCGGCCCGAGAGATCCCAGCGGAAGTCGAGCGGCACGGACATGGTGCCGTTCGAGCTCGTGGCCTGGCCCGCCGTGACGGCCGGCTTGACGTCGCCGAGCCCTGCGACGACCGTCTTGAGCTGATCCTGGGCCGCGGACGGGTCCGTTCCGGTGAAGGTCACGTGGGAGACGTCGAGCGACGAGAGCCCAGTGCTGAGCTCTTTCGCGGCGGCTTCGGCGGCGGCCTTCGACCCGTCGTCGCACGACGTCAGGACGGCTCCCACGAGGAAGGCTGTCAAGACAAGCGAAGCGGCGCGAATGTTCCCCACCGGCTCAGCCTACTGGCGCCTCACGGCCGCACCTAGAATGCTGCGTCGGTTAGTCAGAATGCTGGGGAAAGCCCCGTCGAGGCCTAGCCTTGGGGAATCGATCCGAGTTCGTGCGGACGATCCCGAGCCGAAGGAGGCTCTCGGCGCACGAGACCGCCGCTTCCTCGTTCGGGCGCGGCTCCCACTGGAGGAGGCTGCGGGCTCTCGCGTTGCTCGCTGCCCGGATGACGTTGAGCTGGGGCGAGATCTCCCGCACGGGAGGGACGACGGCGGCGAGCGCCTTGAAGACCCACGCCGGCGCCGTGCGGGTGGTCACCTTCGAAGCGGCCGCGCCGAGGGCGCGACGCAACGCGAGGGCGATCTCATGGAACGAGATCGGCTGCCCGGCGACGGCAAGGAAGCGCTTGCCCACGGCATCGGGATTCGTCATCGCCCGAACGTGCAGGTCGGCGACGTCACGGACGTCGACGACGTTCATCCACATCGGCGGGGCCGCGGGAAGCTGGCCGCTCAGGAGGGTCGAGACAATCCGGACGGAGCTCGAGAGGTCCGGGCCGAGCACGGGCCCGAGGATGCCGACCGGGTTCACGACGGCGAGCTCGAGGCTTCCGCCCTGCCGCTCCACGAAGTCCCACGCCGCCCGCTCTGCGACGGTCTTCGACTTCACGTAAGGGGTGATCTCGGGCGCGTCCGGATCGGTCCAGTCGCCCTCGTCGAAGATGTGGTGCACGTCCTCGTGCCCGTAGCCGACCGCAGCGAACGAGGACGTCAGGACGACCCGCCGGACCCCGCCGTCGCGCGCGGCCCGCAGTACGCGAAGGGCACCGTCGCGGGCTGGAACTACGAGCTCGTCTGGATCCTTCGGCTGCCGGCTCGGGAACGGGGAGGCGACGTGGAGCACGTAGTCGGCCCCGGACACGGCCTCGGCCCAGCCCTGGTCGGACCGGAGGTCCGCAGCGTAGTAGGCGACGCGCTCCTGGTGCGGCGCGCCCGCCACGGCCAGCATCTGCTCGACGTCGGGCTGGCGGCCGAGGGAACGCAGCGTGGTTCGGACATCGTGGCCGCCCGTGAGGAGCTGGGCGATAGCGTGGGCGGCCAGGAACCCCGAGCCGCCGGTCACGACTACCGTCGGCACGGCTCGGTCATCCCTTGACCCCGAGCTTCGCGGAGAGCTTCGGCAGCAGGCGCTCGTAGCGCGCCTCCGCTTCCTCGGCGAGCCGGAGCTCCCTCGCGTGCAGGCGCCCATAAGTGAACGCGTTCTCGCCGCGGCCGTACGCCTCGACCCCGATCCTGCGCACGAGGTCCGCAGTGATGATGCAGTCCTGGTGCTCGCCGAGCACCTTCTGGATCTTCTGGGCCCGGCGCCCGAGGCGTGCTGCCTTCTTGGCGTCGAAGGGGGCTGCGGCCTCGGCAGCGTACCTGAGGCGTTTGGCTGCCTTGCGCACATCGTGGAGCCCGACGTCGTGCTTCTCCGTGCCCTCGAGGTCCTCGGCGGTGCGGATCGCCGCACCCAGGCGCTTGGTGTCACGGCGCACGACGCCGGAGACACTCGCCTTGGTCTGCCACTTCCCGTCGGCTTCGGTGACCGAAGCCGCGAGCGCGCTGACACCGTCGATGAGGCGGAAGTACCGCTCCGAGTGCATGGCGGCGGTGAGCTCCCTTGCCGCCTCGCTGTGCTCGGCTCCCAGTGACTCGTCGAAGGACCGCCTCACGGGCCCGAGCACGAGCTCAGACGGTTCGTTGTCCACCTGCTCGCGAAGGCGGTCGCGCATGACCTCGGCGTCCCGCAGCCGGCCGAGGACCTGGCCCAGCCACTGGAGCTCGTCGCGCAGCGCTCGCTCGGTCTCGGGATCGAGGTCCTTGCGGAACGCGGAGAGGCACGAGCGAAGGCGGCGGACCGCGACACGGAGCTTGTGGACAGAGTCGGGGACCGCTGCGCGCACCTGAGGGTCCAGTTCTTCCCAGTGGGCGAGCTGCTCCGCTACATAGTCGGCGAATGCCCGCTGGCCCTTCGCGGGCCGCTGTGCCTTCCGTGGACCCTTCCCCGGGCGGTGCCCGTTGAGGGCGGCCGTCTTGGGAGCCGCTTTGGCGGGAGGCGGAGTCGAGGCCGCGAGGGTCAGGAGCGAACTGCTGCGGCTCCCCGGTTCCGCCCCCGATTCGGCGAACGCCGCCTGAAGCTCCTTCGCGAGCCTCTTGTTCCGGGGCTCACGAACCTCGTAGTCCCACAGCCGCCACGCCCGCGGCGAGCCGTTCGCGAAGAGGGGCTCCGCACGGTGGTGCTCGTCGGCCGCCTCGGCCAGCTCGCCGCCGTCGTCCGCCACCAGCAGGGCGACCCTGCGGACGATCGTGACGTCGGCGCTCCGCACGAGGTGCCGGCCCCGCAGGTAGAACTGGAGCCCATCGGTCAGCGACTCCGGTGGGGACTGATGCGAACCCAAGGGTTCGACGGCTGTCCGCCCATCGGGGAGCTCGAGGTGCCACCCTTCGAGGGGGCCGCCTGAGCGGCGGTACACGACAATGCCGTGGGAGCCGAGCCGGAAGTCCTCGGTGTCGAAGAATTGCTCCTCGAAGACGAGATCCTCTCCGCTGCGGACCTGGGCGACGCCGGTCAACCCATCGAACTCGGGGAAGCGGCCGGCCGCGGACGCATCGAATGTGCGACGGGCTACCGAAGGGGTCCTGGCCATAGCGCATTGTAGATCCGGTCACGAGTGAGAATGAATGGCGGAATGGAAAGGAATCCAGAAATGCCCTTGTACCTCGACGACCTGCGGGCCGGCCAGACCTTCGTGACGCCGGGACGCACCATCACGGAGGCGGACGTGATGTCCTTCGCTGCCTGGACCAACGACAACAATCAAGTGCACACGGACGCGGAATTCGCCAAGCACACCCGCTACGGCCAACGGATCGTCCACGGCATGCTCGGCGCGTCCCTGTGCCTGGGACTCATAGCGCGCACAGGAGTCTTCGAGGGAAGTGCCGTCGCTCTGCTCGGGATCGACCAATGGCAGTTCACTGCGCCCGTCTTCATCGGAGACACGCTCACGTGCACGGTCGAGATCCTCTCGACGCGACCCACGAGTTCGGGCCAGTACGGAATCGTCGAGCGCCAGCTGACCTTGCGCAACCAGCACGGGGAGACCGTCCAGACCGGACGCATGGATGTGATGGTCACGACCGGTCCCGTCGGCTGACGCCCAATCGATCAGGAATCGAGAAGCGGCCAAGGCGATAGGGACCTAGGGTGAGGGTTGGGAATGAACCATTGTCAGGAGGACTAATGCCCTACACCGTTGACTTCGAGAAAGTGTCCACAACCGGGTTGGAAACGTCCCCGGTAGCCGACGCGCTGGCAGGGCTGCGGGCCAATGAGGCCCGCTATTTCAAGAACAAGTACGATCACGTCTTCACCGTCACGCCCGCGAGCGAGGCACCCGAAACGCTCGACTGGGTGAGCCGCATCCTTTCTGAAGAACGCAACCTCGTCATTTCCTCCCGACCGCTCGAGGTGACCTCCTTCGAGGTGGAGGGTTTCCGAATGGCCTATGTGTTCTACGAATCGGGGCTCTCGATCAACGTGATGTACGGCATCGAGGACGGAGCGAAGCGGGCAGTGGGATTCAAGCTGGCCGAGGGAATGGAAGTGCCTGAGGAACTGGCGGCCAGCTTCAAGTTCGCGCGCCAGAAGTCGAGGCTCGCGGGGACCATTCGCGGCTCGTTCTTCGTCATCAAGGGCGAGTACTGAACGAGGATCGGTCCTGAGGGGCCCCCGGCCGTCTCCCGTTCCGACGCCCAGCGCTCACCGACCCTCGAGGCGCCGCTTGGTCTTCGCGCTCGCGACCGCCGTCCAGGGATCCTCCGGCCACGGGTGCTTGGGGTACCGCCCTCGCATTTCGGACCGGACCTGGGCGTAGGGGCCGGACCAGAATGAGGCCAGGTCGTCGGTGATGGCGAGGGGGCGGCCCGCCGGGGACAGCAGGTGGAAGAGCACGGGCACGCGCCCGTCCACGAGGCGTGGCGTCTCCGCCCACCCGAAGCACTCCTGAAGCTTGACCGCGACGACCGGCCGAGCGCCGTCGTCGGCTCCGATCTCGCCCACGGCCGGATACTCGATGCGCACGCGGGAGCCGCTCGGAACCTCGAGCCGCTCGGGCGCGAGCTCGCCGAAGCGCGCTGCCGCGGGCCACGGCAGGAGCCGCCGGAGGGGCTCGGCGAGGTCAATGCCCCGCATCGGGGCCCCGCCTGCGAGCGCCTCGAGCTCAGGACCGAGCCATTCGTCGAGCCGTGCGAGGAGCGCGGCCTCGGAGACATCGGGCCACGGCTCGCCGAGCTCGCGGTGCACGAGCGCGAGCCGGCGCCGCAGCGCCTCCGCGGCGGGCGACCATCCGATGACGCCCAATCCGTCCGCCGCCAGCGCACGGGCGACGGCGGCGCGACCGTCCGCGGGGGACGGCCGGACGGGTGTCGACGAGAGCACGATCGCCCCGAGCCGGGCTTCCCGCCTCGCGACGATTCGCCCAGTTTCGTACCGCGCCTCGACCTCTTCGCTCAGAAGGTGACCGGCCGCAAACTCCGCGGCAGCCCGATCGAACGGGGCGGCCGCACGCACGATGGCTCCCGTGCCCGCCGCGTCGCGACCCTCGGCACGTGCAACGTCTGCGATCGCAAGCCATTCGTGGCCGGCGAGCGGGCTTCCCGAGGGCAGCCCAGCGCGCGTTCCCGATGCGAGCAGATAGCGCTCCTCCGCGCCGGGCACCCGCCGTGCCACAAGCCTCGGGAAGGCGAGGGCGACGACGAGGGCCACCCGCTGCGCATCCGTCTCCGGCAGCGGAGCACGTGGCTCCGCGTTCCCGCCGGCCCGCGGATGTTCGCGTGCGATGCGCTCCAAGCGCCGCACGTCGTCATCCCATGAACGTGCAGACGCGTCGTGCCCTGAGCGAAGCGAGGCGAGAAGCCGAGGAAGGTCTGCCCCGGGCGGGCGCAGGTCCCGCGCGACGAGGGCGACCGTCTCGGCCGCGACGCGGGCGCCAACGAGGGGCGTTCCCTCGAGCAGGGCGCGACCGAGGCGCGGGTCGGCAGGTATTCCGGCGAGGGTGCGCCCGAGGTCGGTCGCGAGGCCTTCCTTGGTGATGGCCCCGAGATCGTCGAGCGTCCGCGTGGCGTCCTCGAGCGCAGAGGGGGGCGGGGCATCGGGGAGAGCGAGACCACGGCCGCCGGGTGCTCCCCAGCATGCGAGGACCAGAGCTGCCTCCGTGAGGTCCGAGGTCGCGATTTCCGGGGTGGACTGTGCTGGCGCTGCCGCGTAGGAGCGCTCGTCGTAGCACCGGACCGCGCGCCCCGGTCCCTGCCGCGCGGCGCGCCCGGCCCGCTGCTCTGCGGACGCGCGCGAGCAGGACACCGTGACGAGTCCCGTCATCCCTCGGCCGGCATCCCGCCGGGGTTCGCGAGAAAGGCCGGAGTCGATCACGAGCCGCACGCCTGGGACGGTGAGCGAGGATTCGGCGAGGGCGGTCGAGACCACGATCCGGGGCGGGTCCCCGGGCCGCCGCCCGCCGACGGCCCGATCCTGCTCGGCTGACGCAGCCTGACCGTGGAGTTCGAGCACTTCTCTCTTCACGCCGTCCCGACGTGCCCGCAGCCGCTCGGCGACGGCACGGACCTCGCGGACCCCGGGCAGGAAGACGAGCGCGTCAACCTGCTGGCCGGTCCTGAGCAGACGGGAATGCTCATCGGCGGTGGTCTCGGCGACGTGGTCGAGGAATCCCCTTGTCACTCCGCGCTCGTCGAGGCGCGGAACGGACGACGGCGCCCACGCCACCTCGAGTGGGTGCAGCGCGGCCGGTGAGTCGACGACGGGTGCCGGGTCTCCGCCGTCGTCCGCGAGGAGCTCGGCGAAGCGGCGAGCGTCGACAGTTGCGGACATCGCCACGAGTGCGAGGTCGCCTCTCAGCGCGCGCACGTCCGCGAGCATGCCGACTGCAAGGTCTGTCTCGAGGCCGCGCTCGTGCACCTCGTCGAGGATGACCGCGGCCGTGCCCTCAAGCGCGGGGTCGGCGAGGAGCCGCCGGAGGAGGATGCCCGGTGTCACGAATTCAACGAGCGTTCCCGAGCCGACCTTCCTTTCGCCGCGGACGGTGAAACCGACTCGGTCGCCCAGAGGGGTTCCGTCCAGCGCCGCGAGGTGCCGGGCCGCTGCCCGCACCGCGATGCGCCGCGGCTGGGTGACGACGACGCGCGGTGGCCGGCGCCCATTCGTCCGCCCGCACGGCTACAAGATTGGCGACGAGCGGCGGAATGAGGGTCGTCTTCCCAGTCCCCGGCGGGGCCTGCACGACGGCGGCCGCACCCTCAAGCGCGAGGGCGCGCGTGAGCCGGTCCTCGATCTGGGCAACGACGAGACCGGACCCTATGGCCTCGAGATCGAACTGGCGCACCAAGCTCAGGGGGCACTGCTTTCCACCGGCTCCCGCGGCTTCCACAGGCTCGCGAGCGTCCACCGGTCAGGTGCCCCATCGAAGGCACCGCCTTGGGGGTCGTCCTCCCTGCTTCGGCGGATCGGATCCGAGGTGGGATCGTAGATGTCCGCCACGACGTGGAGGCACACGTAGAGCAGGGTGATCATGTGAACGACGACAGCCAGGACGTAATACGGGGTGTCGATGTTGTTCTGGACGGGCCCGTTGCTCGTGGTCCACCCGATGTACATCCAGACCGCGACCCAATGCAGGGCCTCACCTGCCATCCACACGAGGAAGTCACGCCAACGTGGGCGCGCAAGGGCGAACAACGGAATGAGCCACACGACGTACTGGGGCGAGTAGACCTTTCCGGTGAGGACGAATGCGGCGACGACGAGGAAGGCGAGCTGGGCAACGCGGGGCCGGCGCGGAGCGTGGAGCGCGATGAAGGCGATGGCCAGGCAGCACAGGCCGAACGCCACGACGAACATCGTGTTGGTCGTGGCTGCTGAGAGCTTGGCCAGATGCATGCGGTCGGCGAGCAGGTTCCACGAGTAGTAGGCGGATGAGAAGCTGGGGTCGCGGTTCGTCGAGAACGCGAAGAAGAAGGACCAGTCGCGGGAGTTCGCGAGCGCTGCTGGGAAATCGACGACGAACCACGCGAGCACGGCCGACCCAATCGCGACGAGGGTCTGGCGCCAACGGCCGGTCCGGAGGGCAAGCAGCACGAACACGCTGAGGACCAGGACGGGATAGAACTTGGTGGCCGTGCCGAGGCCGATCGCGGCCCCTGCGAGCGCTGGGTGGTTGCGCGAGAACGCGAGCAAGCCCAGAGCCAGGAGGGCGACGGCCCACATGTCCCAGTTGATGAACCCCGAGAGGATGATCCCCGGGGCGATCGCGACCAAGGCGGCGTCCCAGGGCCTGCGGGGATTCGAGCGGGCCGTAGCGATCACGGTGATCAGCCACATGACGGCGACGAGGATCGCGTTGATGTCGAAATAGGTCGTCGCCCGCGCATCCGTGGCGCCTACCCCGGGAACGAGGAGCGCGGTGAAGCCCGCGATGAGGGACGTGATGACGGGGTACTCGAAGAGGGCGCTGTGCGAGAAGAGGGGGAGGACACCGTCCGCGAGGCCGCGCTCCTTGAAGAGCGTCGGAAAGTCCGAGTAGCACGTCGCGTAGAACTCGGTAGGCGGATTCCAGCCGACTGCCTGGCAGTAGCCCTTCATGAGGACGCCGGCGATTGCCGCGATCACCGTGAGGATGATGAGCACCAGTTCGGCGGTCCACCACCCGCTGCGCACAAGACCCGGTGCGGCGTGGTTGCCGAGAGGGCCACCGACTGCCTCAGAGAGCGTGTGGACGAGGGGATCGTTTCGGCTCGGCGAGATGACGGCGCGGGGCGCCCGCCCGCCGTCGTCCGCGGTCGGTTCCATGGCTCCGAGCATACCGGGGAGGTCTGACAGGGCACCGGAGTGCTGTGCTCAGGGCGCCATGAATCCGACCTCGGTCAGATTCTCGGAGATCTGCCAGAGCTGGGCCGCAACTGGAGCGTCCTTCGCTGCGGCGGAGCGTCCGATGGGCTCGGCGCCGCTCCGCATGTGCATGAGCCGCTGGGGCCCCACGAAGGTGTTCCCCGGGAGGTCTTCGGTTGCAGCGTAGAGAACGGGGAGGGCGCCGTGCGCCGCGTCCTGTCCGAGGACAGGCAGGAGACGGTCCCAGAAGCTTCGCGTTGTGCCTGCTGGCTTGTCGTAGATCGGCGTCACGACCAGTCCGGGGTGCGCTGCCAACGCCCGGACTCCGGATCCGTCTGCGCGGAGGCGTCGATCCAGTTCCGCGGTGAACAACAGGTTGGCGAGCTTCGAGTCGTTGTAGGCCCGAGACGAATGATAGGGCCGGTTTTCCCAGTTCGGATCGTCGAGGTCGAGCCGCGCAGCCCGCTCGGCCTGCGATGCGAGGACAACCACGCGGTCCCGAAGGAACGGCAGAAGTCTCAGGGTCAGTGCGAAGTGCCCCAGGTGGTTCGTGCCGAAGTCGAGTTCGAACCCGTCCCGCGTTCGTTCAAGCGCTCGTGCAGCTACCCCGGCGTTGTTGATGAGGATGTCGATTGGCTCTGTCCAGCCGTCGGCGAACCGCCGGACGGACTCGAGGTCACCGAGGTCGAGGGGTCGCGTCTCCACCCGGCCGAAGATGCTGGCCGCAACCGCCTGAGCCTTGCTGTGGTTGCGCGCTGCAATGACGACCCTCGCCCCGGCTCCGGCGAGGGCGGCGGCAGTGGCCTGCCCGATCCCGCTTGTCGCGCCGGTGACCAACACCGTGCGGTCCTGGAGGCCCGGGAGATGGTCTGCGTTGTAGAGGCTCATGGCGCTAATGTAGTCAGCGACAACATTGTTGTCAATGACTACATTTGAGTAGGATGGACCTCGTGGACGAGGCATACCATCACGGCGCCCTCCGGGAAGCGCTGCTCACTGAAGGGCAACGGGTGCTCCTCGAGGAAGGGGCGGACGCGGTCACGCTCCGCCGTCTTGCCAGGGTCGCGGGCGTCAGCCATGCCGCACCACGACGTCACTTCGCCGACCGCGAAGAACTGCTCGACGCGATTGCCGCCCGAGGATTCGAGTCGCTCACCGAGTCAGCAATCCGCGCGGGTGACGCTGACGACCTCGCTGAGCGGCTGACCCAGTACGCCCGTACGTTCGTCCGATTCGCGGCCGACAACGGACCGCTTGTGGCCTTGATGTTCGGGGCCAAACACGGAGCGGCAGGTGGTCCGCTCGCCGAAGCGGCGAGGCACTTCTTCGCCACTGGTGCCCGCCTGCTCGGTGAGGACCCCAGCACGCCCCCCAGGCCTCAGGTCTACCTCGTCGCCGCGACCTTCGAAGGCATCAGCATGCTGGTCGCCGCCGGGCGTCTTCCGCGGGAAAGGGTCGACGAAGTCATCGCGACGGCGGTAGCCGCGTTGGTGCCACAGTTTGAGGCGAAGTAGGGGCTCGTCGGTAGCCGAAGACCCGATGTGACCAGCCGAAATCGCCCTGGATAGCATCCACGGGCGGACAAATTCGCGCCTCCGGGAGCGGCAAGAACAACGCTGACGTTGTAGGACGAAATTCGCTCGCAGTTTCGATTGAAGGGTCGATAAAACGAACTGCGGGACGGCCTAATTCCGACATCTCGAGATGGTGAAGACTTAGAGTGAGATTTGGTCGATTTCGTATGGGGTGGAGGTTGGAGTGTCGCGGCGTCACGGGTTTCTTGCAGAGTTTCAGCGTCAACAGCGGTTAGCCCAGCAGCGAGCGAACGCGGCCCAGCGGGCCGCAGCGGCCGCGCAGGCCCGAGCCGAGCGCGCCCATGCAGCTTCCCTGCGGGCGGCAGCGGCGGCGGAGCGTGCGTCAGAGGCCGAGCGCAAGCAGCTTGAGAAGGAGGCGCGCGCAGCCCACATCGAGGCCCGACTGGCAGAGGCCGAGAGGCTGAATGAGGCCCTGAGCAACGAATACGCCGAAATCGACGGCATCCTCGGCGCCACCCTCGATTCGGACGACTGGGTCGACCTGCAGTCCCTGAAGCGGACGGTCCGGCACCCGGCATTCCCGCGCCCCGACCTGGAACGCCCAAACCCGGCTCCCTCTCCGATCGAGGTGCCCCCGCCTCCGGCCCTGCGGGAACCGGAACCGCCGACGGGGCTGTTCGGTCGGAAGAAGAAGCTCGAGGCTGCCCGGCTGCAAGCCCAGGCCGAGTACCAGCAGGCCATGCAGGAGTGGACCGCTTACCGGGACTCGATTCCCGCGAAGGAGGCCGCGCTCAAGGCAACGCACGCCTCCTTCGAGGAGGAACGGCTCCGACAGCTCAAGGCCGAGATCGCCCGCTACGAAGCGGACTGCAAGCAACGTGAGAAGGAAGTCGCCGAGCACAACGCCGCGATCGACGACCTCGCCGCCGCCCTCGCCTATGGCGCCCCCGAGGCGGTCGAGGAATACGTCGGCATCGTCATGGCGAACTCGGTCTACCCCGAGCACTTCCAAGTCCAGCACGAGGCGAAGTTCGACCCGGAGACGGCCGAGCTGAAGCTGAGCGTGCTCGTGCCTGCTCCGGAGGAGCTCCGCAGCGTGAAGGCCCACCGGTATGTGAAGGCAAGCGACGAGATCACCGCAACGCAGCTGTCAAAGAAAGAGGCGAACGACCGCTACGCGGGCGCCCTGCACCAGGTTGCCATCAGATCCCTGCACGAGATCTTCGAATCCGACCGTCAGGGAATCATCCGGGCGGTCTCCCTGCAGGTCGGTCCCCAAACCAAGGATCCGGCGACAGGACGCGAGACCTTCATCCCCCTGGTCGCCGTGACCTCTCCCCGGGAGAAGTTCTTGGAATTCGACCTCTCCGGCGTCGTCCCCGCGGCGACGCTCCAGCACCTCGGCGCGGCAGTATCGAAGAATCCCTCGGCCCTGGCCGCGGTCGACCCAGCCGGCGTCCGCCGGTCATGAGCCCCGAGAGAACGCGCTTCAACCCTCCCCCAGGATGGCCGCCGGCCCCGGCGGGCTGGAAGCCCCCCGCAGGGTGGAGGCCCCCGAGCTCCTGGCCAGCTCCCCCGCCCGGGTGGCAGCTCTGGATGCCCGAGGGAGAAGTCGCCGAGGACGCCCCGGCCGACGGCGAATGCCCGGCTGTGCAGCAGGAGCCTGGCCACCCAAGCGAAGAGATCCCGAGAAGAGCACTCCGCTCTAAAAGCCCGGCACCGGATGACAAGGGTTTGCTGGACAGGCTGAATGCACTCAAGGCCGAGAACAAAAGACTCCGCGAGCTTCTCGCGGACACGTCGCCCTCCGACGCCCCGGTACAGCTCGATGACCAGAAGGTGTTGCAAGAGGTCGGCATCTACCGCTACCACCACCCCCTCGAGAACGCCGCGGCGTACCTTCCCCGCCTCAACGACATCGAGTCCCGGGTTGCGGCCCTGATCCGAGAGGGGCACGCCATTGAGACCTCGAACACGTTCACCTTCGACAACTCCTTGGCCAAGGGACGGAAGATGTCCGACGACCTAGCCAAGCTCATGCTCCGGGCCTACAACGCCGAAGCGGACAACAGCATCCGGAGCCTGAAGGCCGGGAACGTCCAGACTGCCAAGCGCAGGCTCGAAGCGTCGCGGACGGCAATCACCCGACTGGGCGCGATGATGCAGATGCACATTAGCGACGCCTACCACCTGCTCCGTATCGAGGAAATCGAACTGACCGCCGATTGGCTGATGATGAAGCAGGAAGAAAAGGAGCGTGAACGCGAAGAGCGGGCCCGCCTCAGGGAAGAACGGCGCGTGGAGAAGGAGCTCGCCGAGGAACGCGCACGGCTCGACAAGGAACGGGCCTTGCTCCTGCAGACCCTCGAAACCCTCAGCGCCGCGGGGACGACGAACCCCGACCTTGTCCAGCGCCTCGCCGACATCGATCAGGCGATCGCGGAGAACGATTACCGGGCAGCCAACATTCGTGCAGGCTACGTCTACGTCATCTCCAACCGGGGCGCCTTCGGGCAGGGGGTCGTGAAGATCGGTCTCACTCGCAGGCTCGAACCCGCCGACCGTGTCAGCGAGCTCAGCGGGGCTTCCGTCCCGTTCCGGTTCGACATCCACACCATCTACTTCTCTGAGGACGCCGTCACCCTCGAGACCGAACTCCACCGGCACTTCGCGGACCGCGCCCTCAACCAGGCCAACCCAAGAAAGGAGTTCTTCTTCGCTACGCCGGCCGAAGTCCGCGAGGTCCTGGCCACCAAAGTCGGCAACCTCCTCGAGTTCACCGAAGACGCAGAAGCAACCGAATATTTCCAGTCCCTCAGCTCATGGCCGGCCCAGCGGCGCGCTGTCGACGAGGACGCAGGGAGCACGCTGTGAAGACGATCCGGAAGGCAAGACCCGAACTACTGTGATTGGCGGCAGCGCCGCAACAGAGAACGACTTCGCCGCATCCTGAAAACACCGCAGCCCCCGGGGGTAACCCGGGGGCGGCGGTTCTAGAGAGGCTCTAGGGCTTGCGCTACTTGCTAGCGCTAGCAATCCAGGACTGGATCGACGCGAGGTCGACGCGCTGCAGCCCGTCGAGCGCGAGGCAGTTCTTGTTGCCGAAGCTCGTGAGGCCCACGATCTGACCATTGAGGAACACCGGGCCGCCGGAATCACCTGAGCAGATGCCGCCGGTGCCCTGGGCCGGGTTGACGTTGGCGTGCGTCGTGAAGATCTGCGGGCCCACGCTCTGGAGGTTCATGTCCACCGAGCGGCGGATCATCGGGTAGGAGACGGGGACTCGCCGCTGTGGACCGGAGTCGGGCTTCGCGAGCTGCGCGCCGTAGCCGACGGCCGTCACGGTGGTCTTCGGCACGTCGCCGGGAGCGAGCGCGTCAAGGGTACCCGGCGCAGCGAGGGGGTAGAACGGCTGCGAAACGGGGGTGTCGAGCTTGATGATGCCGACGTCGTTCCAGTTGTTCTTGTCCGTGAAGTTCGAGAAGGCGGGGTCCGTCACCGCAGTTCCCGAGATTCGACCCGCAAGGTCAGTTGACGTGTAGCCAACGCTCGGGTCTGCCGCGTTCGGGAAGCCCGACGGCGGCTGCTCGGCAATCACGGAATCGAAGCTCACGAGCGTCCTGCCGAGAGTGCCATCCGTGCAGTGGGCAGCCGTCAGGATGACAGTCGGCGAGATGAGCGAGCCCGAGCACCGGAAACGTCCCTCCGCCGTGTAGAAGACGATCAGCGCCACGCCGGGATGGGCGTTGCCGTCGTCGGTCCCGCCCGTGCTCGCCTGTGCGGGCGCAGCGGCGAACGCCAGCCCGAAAGCGGCGGTCAGCGCCGCCAAGGCGGCAATGAGTTTCTTGCGCATTGTCCCTCTTCCTTGAGCACGGTTGTGCTGCGGCACGGATTCTTCAGGAAGCCGTGGCTTCTAGCCAGAGGTTACCGTATTGACAAGTTGAGTTACATTCCCGGGGCGCGGACGGCAACTGCTAAAGTCCCCACGCCTCGACGGCGGGGGTCTTCTTGTCCCAGCCCAGGCGGCAGACTTTCGCTGTCCCGAGAATGAAATGCCGCCCCTCGACAGGGACCATGCCGAGCCATCGGGCTGCCAGGATCCTGCAGAAGTGACCGTGGGCGACGAGTAGTGCATTCTCGACGCCGGAGCGGAGGACGCGCTCGACGATCAGGTCCGCCCGGGCCCCCACCTCGGCGAGGGTCTCCCCGTTGGGGACCCCGTCCTTCCAGATGAGGTAGCTCGGGTTCTTGCGCCGGATGTCAGCCGAACGCACGCCCTCGTAGTCGCCGTAGTCCCACTCGACCGCGTTGGGCTCGAGTTCCGCCTCCGGGAATCCGGCGAGCTCCGCCGTCCTCCGCGCCCGCTGCAGTGGAGAGGTGAGCACGAGACCGAAATTGACGCCGTCGAGCGTCGCCTTCGCTGCGCGCGCCTGCTCCTCACCCTCCGGGGTGAGTGGAAGATCGGTGAGCCCGGTGTACTGGCCGCTCTTGGACCACTCCGTCTCGCCGTGCCGCAGAAGCCACAGCTTCGGCAGGCCGAAATCTTCGGTGCTCACTCGCTCTCCTTCTCCTCTTTAACAGGACCGCTTTCAGCAGCACCGTTTTCCGGCTGCCCAGCCCACCAGTCGAGCAGTTTTGCCCGGGCAGATTCCTCGCTGGCCGGTCCGTTCTCCATGCGCTCGTCGAGCAGGTACCGATAGGCCCGGCCCACGATCGGTCCGGGCGCAATGCCCAGGACTTCCATGATCTGCTGCCCGTCGAGGTCGGGGCGGATTGACGCAAGCTCCTCCTGCTCCGCGAGCTCGGCGATGCGCTGTTCCAGATCGTCGTAGGCGAAGGAGAGGCGGTCCGCCTTGCGCTGGTTCCGCGTCGTGACGTCCGAGCGCGTGAGGCGATGGAGCCGCTCGAGGAGGGGCCCGGCATCCGTGACGTAACGGCGCACCGCGGAATCAGTCCAGCCAGCGTCCCCGTAGCCGTAGAAGCGCATGTGGAGCTCTACTAGTCTGGCGACGGACTTGATGGTCTCGTTGTCGAACCGCAGCTCGCGCATGCGCTTCTTCACGAGCTTGGCGCCGACGACGTCGTGATGGCGGAAGGAGACGGCCCCACCCGGTTCGAAGCGGCGCGTCGCCGGCTTGCCGACGTCGTGCACGAGCGCCGCGAAGCGCAGCACGAAGTCCGGGCTCGGGACAGGCCCGTCGGGACCCGTCTCAAGGGCCACCGCCTGCTCGAGGACGGTGAGCGAGTGCTGGTACACATCCTTGTGGCGATGGTGCTCGTCGACCTCGAGCCGCAGGGCGCTCACCTCGGGAAGCACGACGTCGCCAATTCCGGTGTCCACGAGGAGGTCGACGCCAGCGCGGGGGGCGGCCCCGTTGATGAGCTTGACCAGCTCGTCGCGGATGCGTTCCGCCGAGACGATCGAAATGCGGCCAGCCATGGCCGTCATCGCGTCCCGCACCTCGGGCGCGACGTCGACCTTGAGCTGGGAAGCGAAGCGCGCGGCGCGCATCATCCGCAGCGGGTCGTCGGAGAAGGAATCCTCAGGCGTCCCCGGTGTGCGGAGGACCCCGGCGTGGAGGTCCCGGACGCCACCAAACGGGTCGACAAGCTCGAGCGACGGGAGGCGCAGCGCCATGGCGTTCATGCTGAAGTCGCGGCGTTCGAGGTCGTCCTCGAGCGACGAGCCGAAGGCGACCACGGGCTTCCGCGACTCCGGGTCGTAGGCTTCGGCCCGGTAGGTCGTCACTTCGATCTGGAAGCCCCGCTTGCGCAGGCCGATGGTGCCGAAGTCCCTGCCGATCTCCCAGAACGCGTCGGCCCACCCCTTGATGACCGCCAGGGTCTCATCTGGGGTCGCGTTGGTCGTGAAGTCGAGGTCAGGCGACTGGCGGCCCAGGAAGAGATCCCGGACCGGTCCACCCACGAGTGAGAGTTCGAACCCGGCGTCGACGAAGCGACGCCCGAGTTCGAGCGCGACGGGATCGACGGCGAAGCCGACGGACGGTGTTTCAGGCGCCGTCGTCCGCGCCCCTTGTGAGTCTTCTCCTGCCATAGCCCTTAAAGCTTCGCAGATCGAAGAGCCAGTTTCCGATCCGAGCGGCGCAGGCGGACCATGACTCATCGTGAGGGGCTTCTGGTTAGAGTGGACTGCATGGTGATTCCGCTGCCGAGCGATCCTCAGAAGAGGAGGGGTGCGCCGCTGCCGTCCGCGATCGGACCGCACGTCGCTCCGGCGGGTCACACCTATATTCACTCGCTCCCCACGGTCGAGGAGATCTCTGCGGGCGGTGTCATCGTGGACACGGACAACCCGAATCTGCCGGTGGCGATCATTGCGCGGCTCAATCGCGGCGGACGTCTCGAGTGGTGCCTCCCCAAAGGGCATCCCGAGGGTCGAGAGTCGAACGAGAGTGCGGCTGTCCGCGAGATCAGCGAGGAGACGGGCATCGACGGCCGGATCCTCGCGCCTCTCGGCAGCATCGACTACTGGTTCACCGTCACGGGGCACCGTGTCCACAAGACGGTCCACCACTATCTGCTCCAAGCCGTCGGCGGGGAACTGACCATCGAGAATGATCCTGATCAGGAGGCCGTCGACGTCGCGTGGGTGCCCATTTCCGAACTCTCGCGCCGCCTCTCCTTTCCGAACGAGCGACGGATCGCGGACCTCGCCCGGGAAGTCCTCCCGGAACATCTCCTGAAGTGACGGTCCGATGACGGCTTCGAAAGCCCCGGCCCCGGCCTCGGAGGCGAAATCCAGCGCCATCATGGCCGTCGGCACGCTCCTCTCCCGCGTGCTCGGGTTCGTGCGGCAGCTGCTCCTCGTCTACGCCCTGGGCCTCGGCTCGACGGTCACGGACACGTTCGTCAACGCGAACAACCTCCCGAACCTGATCTTCCTGCTCGTTGCCGGCGGCGTGTTCAACACGGTCCTCGTCCCGCAGATCCTCAAGGCAAGCCGCGCCCCTGACCGTGGCGCGGACTACATCAGCCGCCTGCTCACCTTGGGCGTCGTCGTCACCTTCGTCCTCACGGCGCTCGTGACGATCGGCGCACCCATCGTCATGCGGCTCACGACCTCCGACTACAGTCCCCAACAGCTCGCGCTCGCCACCGTCTTCGCGTACTGGTGCCTTCCGCAGATCTTCTTCTACGGGCTGTACGCGCTGCTGACCCAGGTCCTCAACGCCCATGGGGCGTTCGGCCCCGCGATGTGGGCGCCCCTCGTGAACAACGTCGTCGCCATTGCGGGCCTCGGCATGTTCATCTGGATCTTCGGGACGAACGCTGCCAACCCGCACACGATCGAATCCTGGGGCACCCCGCAGACCCTGCTCGTCGCGGGCGCCTCGACCGTCGGCGTCGTCATCCAGACGGCCATGCTCTTCATCCCCGTCGGCAGGCTGGGGCTCGGCCTGCGCCCGAGGTTCGGATGGCGCGGCGTCGGCCTCGGCGCGGCGGCGAGGATCGGTGTCTGGACACTCGCGACCACCGCCGTGGGCCAGCTGACGTTCCTCTACCTCATGAAGATCGCATCCCAGCCCGGCGCCGTCCGGGAACAGCTCCGGGAGGCCGGCGACCCCTCGTGGCAGTTCATCCCCGGCAACACCGTCCTCGAGATGGCGAGCCAGCTGTACCTGCTGCCGCACTCGATCATCGCGCTTTCGCTCGCGACGGTCCTGTTCAACCGGATGACGGCGGCCTCCCAGGCCGGCGACCGACGGGGAGTGCGGATTGCGCTTTCCCACGGGCTGCGCACCATGGCCGTTGCCACCGTCTTCAGCGCCCTCGCACTGTTCGCCCTTGCCGCGCCGCTCGGGCGGTTCTTCTCCGGCGGGTCGGCCTCGGACGGCGTCATGCTCGCGCAGACGCTCAGCATCCTTGCGCTCAGCACGCCCTTCCTCAGCGCGAACTTCATGATGTCCCGCGTCTTCTACTCCTATGAGGACGCGAAGACGCCGTTCAAGGTCCAGGTCTGGCTCGGGATCCTCAACGTCGTGGGCGCGTCCGTGATCCAGTTCCTGCCGGCGCGCTACATCATCTTCGCGATCGCCACGCTGTACACGGTCGGGAACATCCTGTCCGTCGTGCTGAGCGGCGCCTATCTGCGACGCAAGCTCGGCAACCTCGACGGGGTGACCGTCGCGCGTTCCTACATTCGAATGGGCTATGCGGCGCTGGGCGCAGCGATGGCCGGCGGAATCGCGGTCTGGCTTCTCGGCGGCCTCTCGTCCCGGGGCTTCATCTGGAGCTCGAGCCTCACGGCACTGATCTCGATCATCGTCATCGGCGTCGCGATGCTGCTCGTCTACCTTTTGCTGCTCCGGATCTTCGGGGTCACCGAGCTCCGCGACCTCCTGCGCCCCATCATGGGCCGGTTCACCGGGCGCGGACAGCACGCGGCGTCGCCCGCCGCCCAGCCGGCGCACGACGCCGGTGCTGCCGCCGGCTACGGGGGCGACGCGGGCTACGAGGGGGCCGCCTACGGCGTTGCCGCCCGTGGCCGCGACTACGAGGATCCCGGGTACGCCTATCTCGAGGAGCCCGCGGAGCCTCGGCAGCCGGCGTACGCCCTGCGCGAGAGCGCTCCGACCCTTTCGGACGACACGGGGATCATCCCGCGGATCTCGGGGCAGTTCGATCCGAGCATGTACCGAGCTCGGCCCGAGTCCGCCCGCCAGGAGCCTCTGCCCGGCCGGCGGACCTATCAAGGCCCTCCCGGACGGAACCCGAACTTCCGCGACCGCTGATCGTTTTCCCATCCGGGTGCGTCTGCGGGCAAGTGTAACGAGCGGTTCCGACACCGTCCGCTAGGATCGAGTGATAGCAAGGGTCCGGCATGTCCGGGCTGGCGGGGCAGACGTTCAGGAGGTACCCGTGTCCCAGTCCATCGACGTCGGCAGCGTGCTCGGCGGTCGGTACAAGGTCACGTCCTCGATCGTTGAGTCGCATGACGGAGACCTGGTCCTCGACGGAGTGGATCAGATCCTCAATCGTCCCGTGAGCATCCTCGTGTCTGCGCCGCACAACGCCCAGCAGCTCGCCCAGAGCGCGAGGGAAGTCGCGACCGGCGAGCGTCACGTCGGCATTCAGGTCCTCGACCTGGGCACAAGCCATGAGGCGACCTACCTCATCACGAACCACGCCGCGGCCGCTGACCTGCTCGACCTGATCGTGGCCCAGGACGCGCCGTACGTCGAGCCGTTCTTCACGGACACTCTCGGGAGCGAGATCTTCGGCGAATCCCGCTCACGGGAACCCGAGACGTACGACGGCCTCTACGAGCACGGCGATCACGACTACATCCGTTATCCGAGCGCTCATCCGGACGACGTGCCGGATACGCGGCCCGAGCCTCCCCGTGAGCAGCGGCCTGTACCGCCGATGCCGCCGCGCCCGGTTCCGCCTCCTCCACCCGCTCCGCCGCGTTCCGCAGAGGATGAGTCTGAGGATCAGAGGGGTCGGTCAAATGCCGCCGGGGCGGCTGCGGCTGCCGCCGCTGCTGCCGCTGCTGCCGCTGCCGGATCCGAGTTCACCAACCCGCCGAAGGTAACGCCTTGGCCCGGATCCTCGGGTGCAGCCCGCCCTGCGGCTCCGGCACCGCAGGCTCCGGCACCGCAGCCTCGTCCCGTCAACCCTGCTCCCCCTACTCCAGCGGCCGGGCAGCCGGCCCAGTACAACGAGCGGCCCCAAGAGGGCGAGCCGACGCAGTACAACGAGCCCGTCCAGTACGGTGCACCCGCGCAGTACAGTGACGCGACGCAGCCTGTCCAGAAGCCGCCAACCTCGCCTGCCGGTCCTGGCCCCGCCCGAGGTGGGACGTTCCCGGCTGCGGCGCGGAACGTTGGTCGCGGAAATGCCTCGGATCGGATCTTCGATCGCGACGATGATCTGGAAGAGGACGACGAGGCGACCCGCCCGAAGTCAGTGCCGTGGCTCGTAGGCGGCATCCTCGCCGTCGTCCTGATCGCCGCCTTGATTTTTGCGTTCACCACGCTCGGGAGCGTCTTCCAGCCGCAGGCGAGCAGCACTTCGAGGGCGGCGTCGAACGCACCCTCGGCCTCGGCCACCCAGGGTTCGCCGTCAGCAGGCCAGACCCAGGCGCCCGCTCCTGTCGCGGTAGCGCCGGTCGTTGATTCGGTGACGCGCCTCAACCCAGGGGAGCTGACGTTCGCGGATCAGTTCGATGCGAAGCTTGCCAACACCTACGACGGGAATCCGGCGAGCTACTGGTCCGACATGGAGTTCGCGCGTGAGGATTGGGGCGGGTTCGCAAAGAGCGTGACCCTTGCGGTGAAGCTCAAGGATGTTTCGGACATCAAGCAGGTCGAGCTCGACCAGCTCGGGGCAACGGGCGGCAGCGTAAGCGTGTTTACGAATGCCACTCCGGACCTCGGTGGCGCTGCGTTGGCGGGCACGAGCTCCTTCAACGGTCCGCAGCTAGTCTTCCAGTTGCCGGCTGCCGTCAAGGCACAGTACGTCCTCGTGCAGATCAACGCCCTGCCGCGACTCGCGAACTACAAGGTGTACCCCTACGGGCTTCGACTGGCGGAGATCAAGGTCCAGTAGGGCATCGGCATCGGAGACTGCCTCGACGAAGGGGGCGTTCCGACTCCTGGGAGTCGGCACGCCCCCTTCCGTGTCTTTTCATGACGTTTCGCAGCCGTTCGATGCCCCGCTCGGCGCTTCGGTACCCTTGAGGGACGAGATCCCCGGAATACCGGCGCTTCTCAACATGTTGTGAGCTGTGGACACTCGGAGTCCAGTACGTCAGAAGAAGAGGTCATTCGCCCGTGAGCACTGCCGATAGCAACGCCGCCGAAGTGCGGGACGTCATCATCGTTGGATCAGGTCCTGCGGGATACACGACGGCCATCTACACAGCGCGAGCCAACCTCCAGCCGTTGATCTTTGCCGGATCGGTCACCGCCGGCGGCGAACTGATGAATACCACCGAGGTTGAGAACTTCCCTGGCTTCCCGGACGGAATTCAAGGGCCAGAGCTCATGGACAAGCTTGAGCAGCAGGCCGCCAAATTCGGCGCGCAGATCGAATTCGAGGACGTGGCCTCGGTCGACCTCGAGGGTGACGTCAAGCGAGTCGTCCTTGGAAATGGCGAGGAACACTTCGCCCGGACGGTCGTTATTGCAACGGGGTCCGCTTACCGTGAGCTCGGCCTCCCGAACGAGAAGCGACTTTCGGGCCACGGTGTGAGCTGGTGTGCGACATGCGACGGCTTCTTCTTCAAAGACCAGGACATCGCCGTGATAGGCGGTGGGGACTCCGCCATGGAGGAGGCTCTGTTCCTGACGAAGTTTGCTCGCTCAGTCACCGTCGTCCACCGCCGGGATTCTCTGCGTGCCTCGAAGATCATGGCTGATCGAGCCTTGACTCACGAAAAGATCAGGTTCGCCTGGAACAGTGAGGTCTCCGATGTCATCGGTGAAGACAAGGTGACGGGACTTGTCCTGCGTAACACGGTCGATGGTTCGAAATCCGAGCTCGCGGTCACCGGCGTTTTCGTCGCTATCGGCAACGACCCCCGTACGGACCTTGTCAAAGACGTTTTGGCCATCACCCCTGAAGGCACCATTGCAGTTGAGGGTCGCACGTCCCGCACGAGTGTTCCAGGTGTGTTCGCCGCAGGTGATGTGGTGGACCCCACCTACCGCCAAGCGATCACCGCAGCCGGTTCGGGTTGCGTTGCGGCCTTGGACGTTGAGCACTACCTCGCAAATCTTGAACTACCGAGCCTCGCCGCTCAGCAGGCTTGAATCCTCATCCAGAGATCGGAAGGCAGCAATGAGTAACGCCAGAGACGTCACCGACGCGCAGTTCACCGACGAGGTTCTCCTCTCGAACAAGCCGGTCATCGTCGACTTTTGGGCCGAGTGGTGCGGTCCGTGCCGCAAGGTGAGTCCCATTCTCGACGACATTTCGGTTGAGTACTCCGATAAGGTTGACGTCGTCAAGGTGAATGTTGACGACAACCCCAACATCGCCGCCGAGTACGGTATCACTTCCATCCCTGCTGTCTATCTCTTCGAGAAGGGCAAGGTGACCGGAACCGTTATCGGTGCTCGGCCGAAGCAGTACTTCGAGAAGGAATGGTCTGAGGTCCTGAGCAAGTAGGACTTATGACTTCAAAGGGGCGCGGCGTAGGCCGCGCCCCTTTCCTGTTTTTGGCCAGAGGCGCGCGTCCAAGTCGTCCCGGGCCCATAGTCGCGGCTCGGTAGCCAAGCTGCCGTTTCACGTGAACCCAGCTGCCGTTTCACGTGAAACAGTGCACGCCGTACGCGGCCTAGTATCGCGCCTCCTCAGTCCAAGCGCTCTGTTCCGCTGCGATCTCCGATTGTTTTGGTGAGCCAGCAACTTCCATTTCCCGCCCATAGCGGCCAGATAAGAGGACTTCGAGGACCCTAGGACGCCTCCCTTCCTGGACTCCGCGCGATCCGCGTCCCCCGGCGGTAGCGCAGCCCGGGCCCTCATCGGGCCTATCCAGCGGGCCGACGTAGCGGGAGCCTACCCGCAGAGCATGTAGGGGCCCGGCCTTCTCTTTTCGCCTCCGGGTGGGTCCCACCCAGTCATGGGGCCGGCTCGCCACCCACCTCTGCTCCCAATAGAACATGCTTAGCCCCTCCTGCGACTTCGTCTGCCGCAAAAGCTGGCCCCTGATCACCCGGAAGGCAGTGACAATCCTGCCCGTACCAATCAGGGGGGCTCAAGCTCGTTCCTTAGACCGAATCCTGCTGCTCGGGCACCTACTTGCGTCGGGCCAAAGGACCACGCCCGTACGATGCGGCCAAGACACCTGGGTATGTATGTATGGGTCATGCACTGACACTACTTAGAATCAGCGACCGCCAAATCAGCGGTTTTTGTTGATTATGGGGCACCAATTCCACAGCAAGCCACCGCCGTTCAAGCGACCAGCCAGCGCCGCGCGCGCCCGTTATGGTCTCGATGATCACGGTGTACCGATAACCATTGCGACGACGAATCATATTTCCCAACGTCGGCGCGCGAAACGTGGCCAAGGAGCTTGGAATTGAGCGCCAAAACGTTCGAAGTACACCACCTGCGAAGCGTCGGGTTGGTCAAGATGAAACGCAACGGTCCGAAGGTGCATCCATCAGCGGCGAAAAATGGGGATTCGCCCATTCCGATGCTTCCCGATCGACCCGACGCTTCCCGATGAGGGGTCACACCGGAACTCCCCAAACCACCCGCCGATAGCAGATCAATCATTCTGGTGCGACCGCGCCGTCTCGTGCTTAGAAGCTCGGATTTCGGCAGCCACAACCGACTTCCGGGCACACAAGGGCGCGGATGCATCACGCTTTGTCGAGGCAGGTCCCCCCTGGGACGTCACCACGGTTCGATTTTGGTGTCACTACCCTTCGGTCGTCTGTTTGCGACGACCGGGGCAGGAACACGTTGGACTGGCCCCCAGCGGCGCCCCTGGGCCGCAACGTGCAGCTCGCGGGCGTACCGTGCTGTAGAAGACAGAGGTTATCCGAAGGCGGCAGGCCGAGCCCTAGCCTCGTACGCACCACGGTTGGTCACGGCGCACATCGACAACCACCACATCAGATGACCTTGAGCACAACCAAGACGGCCTCCGCAGCAGCGGTCTGGGCAACGTAAGCGGGCAGCTGCTCCCCAGGCTGCGGAAAGCCGGTATGTGGGCACTGAAAGCAAGCCGCGGTCGGGCATTTATTCCTCTCGGGCCGGTCAAGCATTCATCCCTTCGGGCAGCGGGCCATCCCGAAGCTTGCCCGTGAAACTGCCCCTGGAAATTTGTTTCACGTGAAACACTTTCGGATAAGGGCTTCGGCGCTTGCTCGCGACCTTGCACTACTCCGTACTGAGCGGCTGCCCCCGACTCTGCTCGGTCACGCTGCTCCGCCCCCGTGGCAAGTCCCTGCGTGGGAAGGCGGCACGACCCATGACCGACACGAGAACCCCCGTCCTGCCCAAATCCGCCCCACCGCACCATTCGAGCGGCCTACAGACGCCCTGGTTCTAAGGCGGCCGCTAAGCGACACCTTACAGCAGGATGTCCGCGCCAGGAGGCTCTTGCGCCTATGGTCATCCTCGCCCAAGCCGCACACGTGCATGGCAGCTACCAGACCTTCTCGAAGACTCCAGGTGGGCGGATGTTGGCTCCTATACAGCGGGGCTCACGTGTGAGCCGGAGGAAGACCCACAGAGCGATGTAGCACGCGCCGTAATGGACAACGTCCGGGGCCGAACGTGTCCACTGCCCTGGTCGGAGCGGAATGGTGGCTCCGCTTCGTATCGACTCATCCACCGTCGCCCACGACGTCCGGACGCGGCCATGCGACATCCCAGAATCGCCCGGGGGCTCCTGTGCCTGCGCGTGCGCCGAGTCAATACCGAGGTCCCGTGGCGCGAAGCGCGAAGACGCCCTCGCCGCACCCCCACAACGATGCACCCCCGGGCGACGACCTTGGCCGCCGAACTGTCCCCTCACGCGCCTTCACGTCTCTGGGGCCGATGTTCCGGAAGATCGGAGAGGCACCTTGCGACGTCTTATACGCCCCCTGCTGCTTCGTCGGGCTCCGGAATTCGCAGCACCCGATCGCTTGTCTGTGAACAGCACGGAGCCACGTTATCCACAGCAGAATCCACAGTGCTTTTCCACAACCGTCGCTTCTAAGCTGTGGACAGACAGCCGCATCAGCACAGGGTTGGACACGCCCCAACCTCCCCTTCGAGTCTCACCTAGACATGGGCCGTCCAATGCCCCGCATGCAATGTCGAGTCTTCAACAGCCCTCTTGGCCCAGCAGGGTTTACTTCCATTCAGATCTCGCCCTATACCGGTCAAATGTGGCGTATTCGTCGGTCTGGTACCAGAGAACTGGACTCAAGCACCGCTCGTCTGTTCTGAGCGGTGAGCTACCAACGATCTACCGACACCCCGGTGTGGATTCAGCAGCGGCACATTGCCGCCTCTTTACACAGGGTTATCCACACCCCCCGCGCTCGGTCTGGGGATGGCGCGCCTCAGTTATCCACAGGCGAATCCACAGGCCAATGCTGCGGGTCCGGCCACGATCGGGATAACGAAACTCTGCCTAGGTCCCTCTAAGGACCAGTGATACGTCCGTTTTCGGACTGGGATGCGAGGCGGCGGTACACGCCAACTGGCGGTCGTGAGCATACTGTTTCACGTGAAACAGGGCCAGCCGAGCCGGGTTCGGAGGGCAGGGCCATCGGGCCGCCTTCTTTCGCCGTTCCACACTGCACACCCATACGGGACAGGGCCAGGCGGGGCTGCGACGCGACATCGCGAGTCGCCGGGGCAACCCGCGCAGTCACCCCCCTCTCTATGAACCGGTAGCGCTGGAGAGAGCCCGAAACCGTGACTCACACGACGGAGACCTTCCCGACTTCGATCTGCCAGCGACACCATGTACGGGAGAGGCAAGCACCGCACTAGACGCGGACCCTTCTGCAGCTGCGAGCTGCGGCCTCAGATCTCATCGCCATGGAAGCAGCCGCTGGTGTCTCGATCCGCGCTGAGAGCTCCGATTCAGCGATCGATGACTCTCCCGACTAGCGATGGTTCAATGCTCAGGACGCAGTGAGATCGCCATGGGCCTGCTGGCCGTGTTCCGCCGACTTCTCTGTCCACAGCCAATGGGGGGAATTGCCGGCATAGTCACCACGGAAGTTGTCGGGTCCTTTCCATGCCCTTAGCGTTCTTTCCATGCCCTTAGGTCATAGGCATTCTCCACTGCCCGGGTTTTGTAGCTACCTGGTCGTGGCGCCGTACTTGGTTCGCTAAGCGCGTCACACATATGTGGACTCGGTTCTAGGCGCCGACGAAACCAAGCTTCCCTGGCTGGTCGACCATTTCGTCCTAGGCTGCGCTCGTTTCACGTGAAACCGCGCGGCCACGGGAACCGAGACGGGAGACCGGAAGTGACAGAACGGGTGGACATCAGTCGGCCCGTCATAGACCGTGAGATCCCGCCGGGCTTACGCCTGGAACAGTTGCAGTCAGGGTGAGGTAGTCCAGCAGCCGTGATGATGTGGAGTTGGGAGCGAGTGACTCCGGGAAAGTGCACGCGATTGTGGTCCCGGTGCTTCATCGTGGTCCCGTTGCTTCGAAATGCTGCTCCGTGTCGCACCGCGATCAGACCTGATCGCGACACTCTCGGGCATCGCCGCCGCACCGACTGTGCGTACTTAGAGATTCGGATCCTCAGGTTTCCCCCGGGCGCAAAGCACGTCTGCCTCTTACCAGTGAAACCCGGTCTCGTCACTCGGTCCCGCGGAACCCCGTTTCATGGACCAGCAGGTCCGTGTCCTAGCCAACTCCAAGACTCTTCCCAGTCACTCTCTCGCGATGGTGCCGACGGATTATCGCGCATCGCCGTCTCATTGGGTTGAGGGCGTTCTAACCGCTAATCGGAGCGACCAGGACGATACCGCTCCCAGAAATGGACTTCTTGGTCCAGATTCACGTCTAAATGGTGTCGAAGCGCAGGCAGCGCCAGTAAGCGCTCCTCCCCAACCTTTCGAATGTGTCAGCCAAGAAGCGTCCTGTGCAGCCAATCGGCACCTGGCTTCGGACAAGTACGACAAGTCATCGTGCTGCATCCCAACGGGCATCCAACACATCAACGAATCTCGGCCGATAACGTGCCGCCGCTACATCTTCTGTCCGGTCGGCGCCTTTAGTTTCATGTGAAACGGCACGGGCGCTGTGAGACCCCGGGTGTCCCACAGCACGCGTTGCAGCGAGATGACGAGACTGCCCCTGCTCAGTAGAAGGGAAGAGAAGAACGCCCTCCCCGGCACACACGCAAAAGGGGCCTATCCGCCGGACAGGCCCCCTTACTAGATCGCTGCTTACTCCGATCCGGGGTTCAGAACACCCATGATGCGGTTGAGGTCCTCGACGCTGGCAAACTCAATGCTTACGCGTCCCTTACGAGCTCCCAACGTGATTTTTACGTTGGTGTCGAGCCGATCCGCCAGCGTCGACGCGAGGAAGTCGAGGCGCTCGTGCCGAGCGTTTGGCTTGGGGATATTCGCCCGGCGCGGGTCCCCCGGATCCTGGTAGAGCGCGACCGCTTCTTCGGTCGCCCGGACAGAAAGCCCTTCTGCCACGATGCGCTGCGCGACACGCTCCATGGCACCGGCGTCCGGGAGCGACAACAATGCTCGGGCGTGGCCCGCAGACAGGACGCCCGCTGCAACGCGCCGCTGGACGAGAGGCGGCAACCTGAGGAGACGAATGGTGTTGGATACCTGAGGGCGTGAGCGACCGATGCGATCGGCAAGCTCTTCGTGGGTCGTGCCGAAGTCCTCAAGCAGCTGCTGGTACGCCGCGGCCTCTTCCAACGGATTTAGCTGGCTCCGATGAAGGTTCTCCAAGAGCGCGTCCCGCAGAAGATCATCGTCACTCGTGTCCCGAATGATCGCAGGGATAGTGTCAAGGCCCGCCTGCTGCACGGCGCGCCAGCGACGCTCCCCCATGACAATCTCATAGCTTTCGCTACCCATATCCGTTGATTTGCGTACAACGATGGGCTGAAGAACGCCAATCTCTCGGACCGAGTGTACGAGCTCGGCCATTTCGTCCTCGTCGAAGACGGTACGCGGCTGCTTGCGGTTGGGGTGGATTGAGTCGACAGGGAGTTCAGCGAACCGAGCACCAGGTACTTCGACCAAGTCCAGTTCGTCTGCCCCTTCGTCGCGTGCAGTCGACTCGCCGCGGGACGGCTTTCCCTCCCCGGCCTCAGCAATCACAGGGTCAGAAGACGGACGTCTCGCCGACTCCTCACTGGTGTCACGTGGGTCGAGGGTGGAGGGGCGCCCGGAACGCGGACCCGCGATCGCCTCGGGATTGGCGGTAGACCGTGCAGAACCTGCTGATGCATCCAGCGTCTCAGTCTCAACGTCCTCGTCGGCGTTGGTCGCTTCTACCTCGGCTGACCGCTCGGCTCGGGACGTACGGCTGTCCGATTCAGGGGTGGCCGGAGTGGCTGCGGGGGTCGGCTCCTCCTCGACCTTCTCTGGGCTACGCGACTCAGGGAAGAACAGGTCTACGGGTCGTGACGTTGACCCAGATCCAACGGTGGCTCCTGAGCTTGGAATCAAAGCCCCCAGGCCACGGCCCAATCCACGGCGCTTCTCGCTCATGAGCGAACTTCCTCCTTCGGACCCTCGCAGCTGAGGGTATGACCAGTATGCAAACTAGCGCTCAGCGATTTCCGCCGCAGCCTCCATGTAGGAGAGGGCACCAGTCGACGACGGGTCATACGTCATCACCGTCTGCTGGTAGCTCGGCGCCTCGGAGATTCGCACGGAACGCGGGACGACGGCCTCGAGGACCTGCTGCGGGAAGTGCTCCCTCACCTCCGCCGCCACCTGGGCGGCGAGGTTGGTGCGACCGTCATACATGGTCAGCAGGATGGTCGAGACGCGAAGGTTTGCGTTGAGATGCTTCTGAATCATCTCAATATTGCTGAGCAGCTGGCTGAGGCCCTCGAGAGCGTAATACTCGCACTGGATCGGTATGAGCACCTCGTTCGCGGCGCAGAAGGCGTTGACCGTAAGCAGACCAAGGCTCGGCGGGCAGTCGATGAAGATGTAGTCGAGCCTCTCGAGGCCCTGAGACTCGCGCTCTTTGGAGTAGATCTCGATCGCACGGCGGAGTCGCTGCTCGCGCGCAACGAGTGAGACAAGTTCGATTTCTGCGCCCGCGAGGTGGATCGTGGCCGGCGCGCATTCAAGGCGGTCGACGTCCGGGCACGACCGCACGACTTCCCCGAGCAAGACGTCATTGATCAGCACATCGTAGATGCTCTCGACTTCTGCATGGTGCTCGATGCCCAGAGCAGTCGAGGCGTTGCCCTGTGGATCGATGTCGATGACCAGGACGTTGAGGCCGGAGGCAGCCAACGCAGCGGCGATATTGACCGTGGTCGTGGTCTTGCCGACGCCACCCTTCTGATTCGAGACGGTGAAGATGCGAGTGGCCTCCGGGCGCCGGAGCTTCCGTTGGCTCAACCTCTCACGGCGCTTCGTCTCGTTCGCCAGCTGACTGCCGATGGGACTCGAGTCGTCGATCGTGATTGCGGAGCCGTTGTTGGCCGATCCTTTCGGGGAAGGCGTTTCACGTGAAACAGAAACAACCTTGGAAGTTTGAGAACCAGTGGAGGAGGCCACAGTCGTCGTTCGAGCAGTCGCGAGAGACACGAAAGGCGGGATCCGCTGAGCTGATGACTCGTCACTCGTCACTGTTCACTCACTCTCGGGTCGCGTCGATGTCCTTCACTCTAGCCTAGCGGGTAGCCGCGCCCCCGAGCCGGATCAGGCCGCACCGACGGCGATCCGCACGACTGTGGTCGGCTCCTCCAGGAGAGCCTCCCCGATAACCTTGATCTCCGGGCTGTGGCCCCGATACTTCTTGATCGCCTTGACCGCGTTTTCAACCTCTTCGGCAGCGCTCCGCCCCTTGATGGCAACGAGGGATCCCGAACCGCCGAGCAACGGCAGAGTGATCGGCACGAGCTTGGAAAGGGCGGAAACTGCACGTGCCGTGACATAGTCAGCGTTCACGTGCCCCACGGCCTGCTCGGCGCGGGACCGGAGCACGCGCACGTTGTCCAGGCCCAGATCCGCAACCACTTCCTCAAGCCAGACGACCCGCCGCTCGAGCGGTTCGATGAGGACGAGAGTGAGGTCCGGCCGCGCTAGGGCCAAGCACAGGCCCGGCAGGCCAGCACCGCTTCCGACATCGGCCACGGTCGCATTGCCGGCGAATTCCGACTCGATCACGGCACAGTTCAGAACGTGCCGGCTCCAGAGTCGTGGCACCTCTCGCGGTCCGATGAGACCCCGTTCGAGGCCAGACGTGGCGAGATGTTCCACGTACTGCTGGGCAAGGCCAAGCCTCTCCCCGAAGATCTGCTGGGCGGCTGCGAGCTCGGCACCCTCAAGGACGGGTGGGACACCATCGTCGGGCGTCACCCCGGAGAGATCCTGGACCATCTCAGTCGGCAGAGACGACGATGTGCCGCTTCGCGCCCTCGCCCTCCGACTCGCTCGCGAGACCGAGATCTGCCACAGCATCGTGCACGATCTTCCGCTCGTAGGAGCTCATCGGGATGAGATGCACGGCGCCGCCCTCGGACTTCACCTTGGCGACGGCCTCCTGGGCCAACGCATGCAGATACTTCGCCCGCTCGCCCCGGTAGCCATTGATGTCCAGGACGAGGCGAGAGCGGGTGCCAGTCTGGGACAGCACCGCCAGCCGGGTGAGCTCCTGGAGTGCGTCGAGCACCTCACCGCCCTTTCCCACGAGCGCGGTCAGGCCACTGCTGCTCTCGTCGGCAATGATGGAGAGGTAGGTGCGTCCACCCCGGACCTCGATGTCGATATCGCCGTCGATGTCCGCGATGTCGAGGAGCTCTTCGAGATAATCGGCGGCGACGTCGCCCTCCTCCTCGAGACGGCTCAGAGGGGTCTCGTCAGCGTCGTCGTCTGCATCCTCGACGCCCTCGACATCCGTCGCCGCCGTCTCGGCTGCGGCCTCGGTGCTCTCAAAGTCCATGTCCTCGGTACCACTTTCCGCGGCGGTTTCAGCAGGGCTCACTTCTTCCTCCTGTTCTTGCGCTGAGGCTGTTGGCGCTGCCCCTTGGGCTGCACGGGCTCGGGAATGTCCTCTGCCTTCAGAGTCTTACCCGTCGTCACGTCGATTGGAGCAAGTCCCCGTGCGGCACGACGCTCGTTGAGGGCCTTGGCTGCCGGCGAACCAGGAGCAGGCATCCGGCGGATCACATAGAACTGCTGGCCCATCGTCCAGAGGTTGCTGACCGTCCAGTAGATCAGGACGCCGATCGGGAAGTTGATGCCGCCGATGCCGAAGACGAGCGGAAGGATGTAGAGAAGGATCTTCTGCTGGCGCATGAACGGGCTCTGCAGAGCAGACTCGGACATGTTCTTCGCCATGATCTGCTTCTGCGTGATGAACTGCGAGGCGGTCATCGCGATGATCATGAAGATCGTCAGAACTGCGACGACAACGGGGTTTCCGCCGCCACCATGGAGCAGCGAGGCGGAAAGCGGCGCGCCGAAGATCTGAGAGCTGTGGAACTGATTGACCTGGTCGGTGGTCATCGCCCCGATGCCGGGGTTGTTGCTCTGGGCGCCGCTGACGTTCGAGAGAACTCGGAAGAGCCCGAAGAAGAACGGCATCTGGATGACCATGGGCAGGCATGCGGAGAAGGGGTTGGTGCCGTGCTTCTTGTACAGGGCCATCTGCTCCTGCGCCATGGCCTGACGCGAAAGCTGATCAGTCTTGCCCTTGTACTTGGCCTGGAGCTTCTGGAGGTCCGGCTGGAGCAGCTGCATGCCTCGCTGCGCCTTGATCTGCCGCACAAAGACCGGGATAAGGGCCCCGCGGATCACGAGCACGAGCCCGATGATCGAGAAGGTCCAGGTCCAACCGTTCCCCGAAGGCATGCCCAAGAACGACAGCGCCTCGTGGAAGGCCACCATCACAAAGGAGACCAGCCACTCGAAGGGCAGCAGTATCGCGCTTAAGGGGTCCATGAATTTTCCCTATTTCCTCATGTCGTCGTCGCTGGCAGGGCTGCCGTTATCCGACTCGTCCTTCCAGTAGCGGTCGGGGTGGTTCAGCACCACGATCCGCGGCGTGCGGCCATCGGGCCAGTGCCGGTGTCCGTCAGGCACCGGGTCAAGCCCTCCGGAATTCCAGGGGTGGCAGCGCGCGAGCCGGCGAACTGCCAGATACGATCCTCGCACAGCCCCATGAACTGTGACGGCTTCGAGCGCGTAGGCCGAGCAGGACGGATAGAACCGGCACACCTGCCCGTAGAGCGGAGAAACGACGGCTCGGTATGCCTTGAGCAGCAGGATCAGCACATTCCGTGGGAGATCCCACACGAAGCGGCCGACGGCGTTCGGGGCCTTGGAGGGCATAGGCGCGCCAGCGGCGTCGCTCACCGCAGCCATCACCCAACCTCCGTTCCGCCATCCGGCGAATCCCCACCTTCAGGCACCGGCACAAGCCGGCGCAGCGCCCCGCGCAGGGCAGATGCATAATCGCCGCGAAGGGTGGGCCAGTCCGCGGACGCCGCGGCGGGCAGGGCGCGCACGACGACGTCGACGCCTGTTGGCCTATCCCGCAGGGTCTCTGCGCCAGCTTCCCTCAGCCTCCTCTTAACGAGGTTCCGGGTGACGGCGTTCCCCACTCCCTTGGAAACGATGAATCCGAAGCGCGAAGGAGCAGCCGCATCCGAAAGGGCCGCATACAGCACGACGTTCCGGCGCCCTTGTCGGACGCCGGAACGTACTGTATGCGAGAAGTCGGCGCTCGTGCGCAGCCGATGTCGGGCGGGAAGCATCCCTGGCCGCTAGAGCCGCGTCACTGCTGAGGCCGAGCCGGTCCCGGCGTCAGGCCGAGAGTTCCGAGCGGCCCTTCGAGCGACGGGCGGCCAGGATGGCGCGGCCGGCGCGGGTGCGCATACGAAGGCGGAAGCCGTGCTTCTTGGCACGACGACGGTTGTTGGGCTGAAAAGTCCGCTTGCTCACGGTTGTCACTCCAGTGGTTCCGGGGCGTCTGCCCATGGGGCGCTGGTGGCTCTGGCGGACGCTGTGTAGGCGGTGCCTGCCGCCCCGCCGCGCCTCATGCCGATCACCCCGGTCCAGCGGTAGCTGGTTCCGACGGCGTTCGAGGGCATGCGACAGGACAGTAGACAGACACAAAGGACTTAACGACGTTAGGGCAGGAGCAGGGCGGCCGTCAAACTGGCGCACGAGAACGCCAGCCGTCCGCCTTGTGTTCTTCGCTCGTGCGGAGCCCCCCGGAGCCGCCTCTCGCTTCTTTATCCCCAGCTGTGGTGAATCGCACGTGCATCCTGTGGACAGCGGGCTGATGCCTCAGGCGCCGTGAACTCCATCAGTGTAATTCACAGAGGCCGTCTCCCCAGTTCTCATCTCGATTCTCCGTACTCTAGGCTTGCTCAGTGCGCCCCCCTCCTACATGTGGACAGCCATGTGGACAAAGGGGGGTGACCATCAGCAGCAGAAGGCGGCAAGAAGGGCATATGGGCATTGAGGAGGCCAACGAGGCCAACACGGTTGGCAGTTCGTGGCGGCGAGTCGTGCGCCTGCTCGAGGAGGACGAGCGTGTCACGCCTCGGCAGCGCGGATTCGTTGCCCTCGCCCAGGCACAGGGACTGATCGGATCGACGCTGCTCGTCGCGGTCCCGAACGAGCTGACCCGCGAGGTCCTCCAGACCCAGCTCAAGGAACCGCTCGACACGGCGCTGAGGCTCGTCTTCTCGGACGACGTACGGTGCGCGATCGACGTCGACACCGAGATGGTGCCAGCCCGCGAGGAGATCTTCGAGCCCGTCAAGCGGCCCGAAGCCGTTCCGGACCTGCGCCCGGCTCCGACCCCTCCGAGCACGTCCCAGGAGTTCGGCCGGCTCAACCCCAAGTACACGTTCGACACCTTCGTCATCGGTGCGTCCAATCGCTTCGCCCACGCGGCCGCCGTCGCCGTCGCGGAAGCTCCCGCCAAGGCCTACAACCCGCTCTTCATCTACGGCGACTCGGGGCTCGGCAAGACGCATCTCCTGCACGCGATCGGCCACTACGCACGGCGTCTCTACACAGGGATCCGGGTGCGCTACGTGAACTCGGAGGAGTTCACGAACGACTTCATCAACTCGATCCGCGACGACGAGGGCACGAGCTTCAAGGCGACCTACCGCAACGTCGACCTGCTGCTCATCGACGACATCCAGTTCCTCGCAGGCCGGACGGGGACCATGGAGGAGTTCTTCCACACCTTCAACGCCCTCCACAACAGCAACAAGCAGGTTGTGATCACCTCCGACCAGCCGCCGAAGGCGCTGCACGGCTTCGAGGACCGGATGAAGTCCCGGTTCGAATGGGGGCTGCTCACCGACATCCAGCCCCCGGACCTCGAGACCCGCATCGCGATCCTCCGCAAGAAGGCGAACAGCGAAGGCCTCTACGCCCCGGACGACGTGCTCGAATACATCGCGTCTCGGATCGCCTCGAACATCCGCGAGCTCGAGGGTGCACTCATCAGGGTCACGGCATTCGCGAGCCTCAACAAGCAGCCGGTCGATGTGGCCCTCGCAGAGATGGTCCTCAAGGACCTGATCATGGACGATTCCGCCCTGGAGATCACCGCGGACCAGATCCTCCAGGAGACGGCAGCCTACTTCAAGCTCACGATCGAGGAGCTGAACAGCAAGTCGCGGACGAGGACTCTTGTGACGGCACGCCAGATCGCGATGTACCTCTGCCGTGAGCTGACGGACATGTCGCTGCCGAAGATCGGCCAGGTCCTCGGCGGCCGAGACCACACCACGGTGATCCACGCGGACCGCAAGATCCGCGAGCTGATGGCGGAACGCCGAGCCATCTTCAACCAGGTCACCGAGCTGACGAACAAGATCAGGCAGGCTCAGCGGGGCGTCTGACCGCAGGCGCCTCGATGGCACCGGGGACCGGCCCGGGCCTTCCTGTGGAGGGCTTTCCTCCCCCTGACAGCATTCGTGTCATTCCTTATTAACAGGGGCCTGTGGACAAACCTGTGGGTGGTTAAGTGCACATCCCCCGTCCATGGCCTTAAAAGTCCACCTCGGCCTGTGGAGAGAGCGAATGACAACATTCTGCCCATCCACAGCGGTCTAGGACTGGCCTCCCCATCCTCAACACTTCGTGAACAGCCCGTCCTCGCGTCTCCGCTGGGCAGAAGGCCGTTTTCCACAGTTTCCACAGCAGTTATTAACACCACGAATCCCAAAAATTTTAAGATCCGCTAGACAACAGGAACTCCGCCCCCGTGCGCTCGGACCGTAAAGGCCACTGGGAGCCTCCAGGGCCGTTGAACGTGCCCCTGATCTTGCGGCTAAGCTGTCCCCAGTGCGCACAGGGCGGCCACGCAGCAATCGTTGAAAGGCGGGAACCCTTCCGTGAAGTTCCGAGTCGAGCGGGATGTCCTCACCGAGGCAGTGAGCTGGGCAGCACGTTCCCTCTCCCCGAGGCCTCCGGTCCCCGTCCTCTCGGGCCTGCTCCTGATAGCACACGACGGCGTCGTCAGCCTGAGCAGCTTCGACTACGAAACCTCTGCGCGGCTTGAGATTCCGGCGGAGATCGGCGCAGAAGGCACGATCCTCGTCTCCGGTCGGCTCCTGGCGGACATCTGCCGCAGCCTCCCGGCCGCACCGGTCGACGTCGAAACGGACGGCTCCAAGGTCACGCTCACGTGCCGCCGCAGCTCCTTCCACCTCGCGACGATGCCGGAAGCCGAGTACCCGCCGCTCCCTGGACTTCCTCCACTGACCGGCGCGGTCTCAGGCGATGCGTTCGCCAAGGGTGTGGCCCAGGTGATCATCGCTGCGAGCAAGGACGACACGCTTCCAATCCTCACCGGAGTGCGGATGGAGTTCGAGAACGACCTCATCACGCTCCTCGCAACCGACCGCTACCGGCTCGCACTGCGCGAGATCCCCTGGAAGCCCGCCTCGCCGTCGGTCTCGACGAGCGCGCTCGTGAAGGCGAAGACGCTCAACGAAGTGGCGAAGACCCTTGGAGGCTCGGGGGAACTCAACATTGCCCTCGCCGACGACGACTCGCGCCTCATCGGCTTCGAGAGCGGCGGCCGCACAACGACGTCGCTCCTCGTCGACGGCGACTACCCCAAGATCCGTTCCCTCTTCCCGGAGAGCACGCCGATCCATGCGATCGTCTCCACCCAGGAACTCGTCGAAGCCGTACGCCGAGTCTCGCTCGTGGCCGAGCGGAACACCCCGGTGCGCCTCGCGTTCACGGACGGTCTTGTGGCGCTCGACGCCGGGACCGGCGAAGACGCCCAGGCGTCCGAGGAACTCGAGGCCCAGCTGACCGGGGAGGACATCACTGTCGCGTTCAACCCGCACTACCTCATCGAGGGCCTTAGCGTCATCGAGGCTCCCTACGTGCGCTTCTCGTTCACGAGCGCGCCGAAGCCCGCCATGCTGACGGCCCAGAAGGAACTCGACGGCGACGACGAGATCGGCTACCGCTACCTCGTGATGCCGGTCCGACTCCCGAACTGACTCCCGAACTGAGCGGGGACCCCGCGACTACAGGGCCGGGCCTGCCACCAATCAGGCCTCGTGCCAGCAAGCCTCGTCGAAAGGAACACCATGCACTTTGGATTGATCGGCCTGGGCAAAATGGGCTTCAACATGCGGGAGCGGGCGCGCCGCGCCGGCCTTGACGTCACCGGCTATGACCGGAACCCCGACGTCGCGGATGTCTCCTCGATCGACGAGCTCGTCGCCGCACTGCCCGCTCCGCGCGTCATCTGGGTCATGGTTCCGGCCGGTGCGATCACGGATTCGGTCGTCACCGAGCTCGGCGAGAAGCTCTCCCCCGGAGACCTCGTGATCGACGGAGGGAATTCACGCTTCACCGAGGACCAGCGGCACGCGGCCCAACTTGCTGAGAAGGGGATCCGATTCGTCGACTGCGGCGTCTCGGGCGGCGTCTGGGGCCTCGAGAACGGCTACGGACTCATGGCAGGCGGCGAGGCACAGGACGTCGAATTGGCCATGCCGATCTTCGACGCGCTGCGTCCCGAGGGCGAACGGGCGGACAGCTTCGTCCACGTTGGCGGGATCGGGGCTGGCCACTACGCGAAGATGGTCCACAACGGCATCGAGTACGGCCTCATGCAGTCGTATGCGGAGGGCTACCAGCTGCTTGCCGCGAAGGAGATCATCACGGATCTCCCCGGTACGTTCCGCGCCTGGCAGAAGGGCACGGTCGTCCGTTCGTGGCTCCTGGACCTCCTGGTCAAGGCCCTCGAAGAGGATCCGGGACTCGACAGCATCGACGACTACGTCGAGGACTCGGGTGAAGGTCGGTGGACCGTGGAGGAGGCCATCGCGAACGCGATTCCGGCCCCCGCCATCACGGCTGCTCTGTTCGCCCGGTTCGAATCGCGCGAGGACAGCTCGCCTGCCATGAAGATGGTCTCCGCGCTGCGCCACCAGTTCGGCGGACACGCGACCCGTCCCGCCAAGTAGCAGGGCCCGGGAAAGGACGGTCTCGCCCCGGTGTACGTCGAACGGGTTTCGCTCACGGACTTCCGTAGCTATTCGCAGCTCGACCTCACCCTCGAGCCGGGGCCGACCGTCCTCGTGGGCCCCAACGGGGTCGGCAAGACCAATGTGGTGGAGGCGCTCGGCCTCCTCTCGACCCTCTCGTCGCACCGGGTCTCCTCCGACGCGCCGCTCGTTCGCTTCGGCGCGGGCCAGGCGATCGTCCGGGCCGGCTTCGTGAGGGGTGCACAGCGTTCCCAGCTCGAGCTCGAGATCAATCCGGGCAGGGCGAACCGGGCCAGGATCAACCGGGGAGCACCCCGCCGGGCACGGGAGATCCTCGGGATCGCGCGGACCGTCCTGTTCGCCCCCGAGGATCTCGCCCTCGTCAAGGGCGACCCGTCGGCCCGCCGCCGATTCCTCGACGAGCTCCTCACGGTTCTCGTGCCCCGGCATGCCGGGACGCGCTCGGACTATGAGCGGGTCCTCAAGCAGCGGAATGCCCTCCTCAAGTCGTCCCGGATATCGCGCTCCCGCTCGGGGCGCGTCCCCGACGCGCACGGCGCAACCGTCGAGTCGACGCTCGATGTGTGGGACCAGCACCTCGCGAAGGTCGGGGCGGAGCTGCTTGCCGCGCGCCTCGCCCTAGTGGAGCGCCTGCGGCCCCACGTCGAGAAGGCCTATGCCCAGCTGACCGATGGGTCGAAGGCGGCACGGCTCGCGTATCGCTCCTCCATCGAAGGCTTCGTGCCGGACGACGACGCCGAGCCCGCCGACCGCTTCCTAGGCCGCTCCGCCGAAAGCGAGCCCTCGCCGTCGTCCGTGTCAGCCGGCGCGGGACTCGAGACGCTCAGTGTCGCCGAAATCGGAGAGCGGTACCTCGCCGCGCTCGCGGCCGCAAGACAGAGCGAGCTCGAACGCGGCCTCTCGCTCGTGGGTCCGCATCGCGACGAGCTCGAGCTCCTGCTCGGCAGCGCCCCGGCCAAGGGCTTCGCCTCGCATGGCGAGACCTGGTCGTTCGCGCTCGCCCTCCGGCTCGCTGCCTACTACGTGATGCTCGACGACTCGACCGTCGACGGCGATGATCCCGTCCTCATCCTCGACGACGTCTTCGCGGAGCTCGACGTCGCGCGGCGTGCGCGGCTTGCCGCGATCGTCGCGAAGGCCGAGCAGGTCATCGTCACGGCGGCGGTCGACGGCGACATCCCGGCCGAGCTCTCGGGGCGTCGGGTCCGGGTCGTCCCGGGTGGGATCGAGGGGGCCGACGGCGCCACTGCAGGAGCCGCGCACGAGGGCACTGTCGGACCGGGTCCTGTGGAAGCGGGCACTGCGGAAGCGGGTCCTGTGGAACCAGGTTCCGGGGGGTCCTGATGGCGGACGCGGATCAACCCGAGGTCGACGCAGCCCAGGCGGCTCTCAACCGGGTCCGGCAGGCAGCTGAGGCCCGCGGAGAGGTGCGCTCCCGTTCCACCGGCTCGCTCGCTCCAGCCTCCCCCGGCTCCGGAAGGGCGCGGCGAGGAGCCACTCGCAGGGGGGAGGCGGGCTACGGGGGCCGCGACCCGCTCGGACTCGGCAGCGTCGTCCAACGCATGGTCGCGGAGCGCGGCTGGTCATCGCCGGTCGCGATCGGTTCGGTCATGGCCCGCTGGCGCGACCTGGTCGGCCCGGAGGTCGCAGCGCACTGCACGCCCGAGAGCTTCGAGGACACGACCCTGCGCGTGAGGTGCGATTCGACGGCATGGGCGACCCAGCTCCGCCTGCTCAGCACGACGCTCCTCGACAGGTTCGCGCGGGAGCTGGGCCCCGACGTCGTCCGCACGCTCCAAGTGCTCGGACCGACCGCCCCGAGCTGGCGGAAAGGGATGCGGAACGTGCGCGGCCGAGGTCCGCGCGACACGTACGGATGATTATCGTCGGAGCCCTTGACACGCGGAGCCGGAAATCCGTGTCTGTGCCGCTCATGGCCCCAGAGGCACACTCCCCCTTGGTCGGCCTCCTTATGAGCCGCCATTTCGGCCCTTAAAGGCTTCCCACGGGCAGCCTCAGGCCGAGCGTGTCCGGGATCGCGCGGCCGACCCGGTAGAATTGACTCGTTAAGCCTGCCTACCAAAGAGGGGTCGAGACCGCCTGTGTCTGACGAGAGCGCAGCGAACGCATCGAGCGAGCCTGGGACCAACCCGCCGGATGCTCAGAGAGAATACGGGGCGAGCAGCATCACAGTGCTCGAAGGCCTCGAAGCCGTCCGCAAACGCCCTGGCATGTACATCGGATCGACAGGCCCCCGCGGCCTCCACCACCTTGTCTACGAGGTAGTGGACAACTCGGTCGACGAGGCCCTTGCGGGGTACTGCGACCACATCAAGGTGAGCCTCCAGCGGGACGGCGGCGTCCGCGTCGAGGACAACGGGCGCGGAATCCCCGTTGACGTCCACCCGACCGAGGGCAAGCCCACCGTCGAGGTCGTCATGACCATCCTGCATGCGGGCGGCAAGTTCGGCGGCGGCGGCTACACCGTCTCGGGTGGCCTCCACGGTGTGGGCATCTCGGTCGTGAATGCGCTCTCGACGAGGGTGGACACCGAAGTCCGTCGGCAGGGCTACGTCTGGAGGATGTCGTTCCGCGACGGCGGCCACCCCGTGGGCGGGCTCGAGCAGGGCGAAGCGACGGACGCGACCGGCACGATCCAGACCTTCTACCCGGACCCGTCGATCTTCGACAGCGTCGAGTTCGACTTCGAGACCCTTCGCGCGCGCTTCCAGCAGATGGCCTTCCTCAACAAGGGCCTGCGCATCACGCTCACCGACGAGCGCACGGCCCAGGTCGACGAGGAAGAGCTCGCCGACGAGGCCGAGCACGGTCCCGAGCCGCGGGTCGTCGACTACAAGTACGAAGACGGCCTCCTCGACTACGTCAAGCACCTCAACTCCTCGAAGAAGATCGAGGTCATCCACGAAGAGGTCATCGCGTTCGACAGCACGGACACCGACCGTGGGATGGCCCTCGAGGTCGCGATGCAGTGGACCACGGCGTACGCCGAGTCCGTGCACACGTATGCGAACACGATCAACACGCATGAGGGCGGCACCCACGAGGAGGGCTTCCGCGCAGCGATGACGTCCCTCGTGAACCGCTACGCTCGCGAGAAGGGAATCCTCAAGGAGAAGGAGGACAATCTCACGGGCGACGACGTCCGCGAGGGCCTGACCGCCGTCATCAGCATCAAGCTCGCCGAGCCCCAGTTCGAGGGCCAGACGAAGACCAAACTCGGCAACTCCGAGGCGAAGGGCTTCGTCCAGCGCGTCGTGACCGATCAGCTCGGCGACTGGTTCGAGCGCAATCCTGGTGCGGCCAGGGACATCATCCGCAAGGCCATCCAGGCCTCGCAGGCCAGAATGGCCGCCCGCAAGGCCCGCGACAACGCTCGCCGCAAGAGCCCGCTCGAATCGTTCGGCATGCCGGGCAAGCTCTCCGACTGCTCCTCGAAGGACCCCTCCGAGTGCGAGGTCTACCTCGTGGAGGGCGACTCGGCCGGCGGTTCGGCGAAGCGCGGCCGCAACCCGAACACGCAGGCGATCCTTCCGCTCCGAGGCAAGATCCTGAACGTCGAGCGTGCCCGCCTCGACAAGGCGCTCGGCAATGCCGAGATCCAGTCCATGATCACGGCCTTCGGGACGGGGATCGGCGAGGATTTCGACATCTCGAAGCTGCGCTACCACAAGATCGTCCTCATGGCCGATGCCGACGTCGACGGCCAGCACATCACGACCCTCCTCATGACCCTGCTGTTCCGCTACATGCGGCCGCTCATCGAGAACGGCTACGTGTACCTCGCGCAGCCGCCGCTGTACCGGATCAAGTGGTCCAACCACCCGCACGACTACGTGTACAGCGACCGGGAGCGGGACGAGATGATCCGCATCGGGCTCGCAAACGGGCAGCGTCTCCCGAAGGAGAACGGCATCCAGCGCTACAAGGGCCTCGGCGAGATGGACTACACCGAGCTGTGGGACACGACCATGGACCCCGATCGGCGCACCCTCCTCCAGGTGACCATGGAGGACGCTGCCGCGGCAGACCAGACCTTCTCGGTGCTCATGGGCGACGACGTCGAGTCGCGCCGGCACTTCATCCAACAGAACGCCAAGGACGTCCGCTTCCTGGACATCTGATCCTGCTTTCTGATCGGGCCTCCGGCCCAAGGACGAGCAGGAGCAACAAGAGGAGACATTCATGAGCGACGAGACGCCCGACACGCCGGGCCTCGGTCCTGACGGCATGCCCACCGGACCCCTCGCTGAGGGCGCCCTCATCGACCGCGTCGAACAGGTCGACCTGCAGACGGAGATGCAGCGTTCGTACCTCGACTACGCGATGGCCGTCATCGTCGGCCGCGCGCTGCCCGAGGTGCGCGACGGCCTCAAGCCCGTGCACCGCCGCGTCCTGTACGCGATGTTCGACGGCGGCTACCGCCCGGACCGCGGGTTCAACAAGTGCGCCCGCGTCGTCGGCGACGTCATGGGCACCTACCACCCGCACGGCGACATGGCGATCTACGACGCCCTCGTGCGCCTCATCCAGGACTGGGTCATGCGGTACCCGCTCGCGCTCGGCCAGGGGAACTTCGGCTCCCCCGGCAACGACGGCGCCGCGGCCCCGCGGTACACCGAGACCAAGATGGCGCCGCTCGCCATGGAGATGGTCCGGGACATCGACGAGGAGACCGTCGACTTCCAGGACAACTACGACGGCAAGAACCAGGAGCCGACGATCCTGCCGGCCCGGTTCCCGAACCTCCTCGTCAATGGCTCCTCGGGCATCGCCGTCGGCATGGCGACGAACATCCCGCCGCACAACCTCCGCGAGGTGGCCGACGGCGTCCAGTGGTACCTCCAGAACCCGGAGGCAACGCGCGAGGAGCTCCTCGAGGCACTCCTGCAGCGGATCAAGGGCCCGGACTTCCCCACCGGTGCGACGATCCTCGGCCACCGCGGGATCGAGGACGCCTACCGCACGGGCCGCGGCTCGATCACGATGCGCGCCGTCGTCAACGTCGAGGAGATCCAGGGCCGAACGTGCCTCGTCGTCACCGAGCTGCCGTACATGGCGAACCCGGACAACCTTGCGATGAAGATCGCTGAGCTCGTCAAGGACGGGAAGCTGCACGGTATCGCCGACCTCCGTGACGAGACCTCGGGCCGCACCGGCCAGCGCCTCGTGATCGTCCTCAAGCGGGACGCCATCGCGAAGGTCGTGCTCAACAACCTGTACAAGCACACCCAGCTGCAGGACAATTTCCCCGCCAACATGCTCGCGATCGTGGACGGCGTGCCCCGCACGCTCTCGCTCGACGCGTTCGTCCGCCACTGGGTAGCGCACCAGGTCGACGTGATCGTCCGCCGCACGCAGTTCCGGCTGCGGAAGGCCGAGGAGGAGATCCACATCCTCCGTGGCCTGCTCAAGGCGCTCGACATGCTCGACGAGGTCATCGCCCTCATCCGCCGCTCCCCCACGGTCGAGGAAGCCCGCGACGGCCTCATCGCGCTCCTCGAGATCGACGAGCTCCAGGCCCGGGCGATCCTGGACATGCAGCTCCGTCGTCTCGCAGCCCTCGAGCGGCAGAAGATCCAGGACCGCAACGACGAGCTCGAGGCCCAGATCGCGGAGTACCACAAGATCCTCGCGGACCCTGCCCGCCAACGGGCGATCATCTCCGAAGAGCTCGGGACGATCGTCGAGAAGTACGGCGACGACCGGCGGACCCGCATCCTCGCGGGCTTCGACGGTGAAATGAGCGTCGAGGACCTCATCCCCGAGGAAGAGATGGTCGTGACGATCACGCGTGGCGGGTACGTCAAGCGGACGCGCAGCGACCAGTACCGGCAGCAGAACCGCGGTGGCAAGGGCGTCCGCGGCGCCCAGCTGCGCGGTGACGACGTCGTCGAGCACTTCTTCGTCACGACGACGCACCACTGGCTCCTGTTCTTCACGAACCTCGGCCGCGTGTACCGGGCGAAGGCGTACGAGCTTGCCGAGGGCGGTCGCGACGCCAAGGGCCAGCACGTTGCCAACGTCCTCGCGTTCCAGCCCGACGAGCGGATCGCGCAGGTCCTCGACCTGCGTGACTACCAGGCGGCCCCGTACCTCGTGCTCGCCACGAAGAACGGCCTCGTGAAGAAGACCCGCCTCGAGGACTACGACACGAACCGTACGGCCGGCGTCATCGCGATCAACCTGCGCGACGGGGACGAGCTCGTCTCCGCCCAGCTGGTCTCCGAGGACGACGACCTGATGCTCGTCTCACGGCACGGACAGTCTGTGCGCTTCACTGCGGACGACGATGCGCTGCGGCCCATGGGCCGGGCGACGAGCGGCGTGACCGGCATGAAGTTCCGGGAGGACGACGAGCTCCTCGCCGCAGACGTCGTGCGAGAGGATTCGTACGTCTTCATCGTGACCGAGGCGGGCTACGCGAAAAAGACCGCGGTCGACGAGTACCGGCGCCAGGGTCGTGGCGGACTCGGCATCAAGGTCGGTAAGTACCAGGAAGGCCGCGGCCATCTCATGGGGGCACTGATCGTCAACGACGAGGACGAGGTTCTCGTCGTCATGGAGGGCGGCAAGGTCGTCCGCTCCGCGGTTTCGGGGGTGCCGGCCACAGGACGCGACACGATGGGCGTTATCTTCGCGCGGCCGGACGACGGCGATCGCATCATCGCGGTGGCCCGGAACACCGAGCGTGGGCTCACCGAGGCCGTCGAGGGCGAGGTCGTCGAGGCCGAGATCGAACCAGTCGACGACAGCGAGGAGGCCCGGGATGCCGTAACGTTGACCGGAGACTCTGTCGAGAACCCCGGAGGTAACGAGTGAGCACGCCCGAGAATGAAGCCCGTCCCGGCGGCTACCCTCAGGTGACCCCGCCGGCACGGCCCCCGCAGCGGCCGGCCGCTGCGCCGTCGTCCTCAGGGGGCTACCAGCCTCGCGGTGCCCAGGCTCCCTCCGCGCCGACCGCTCCCGCTGCGGCGACGCAGCGGCCGACCGTGGCCCCGGCCGCGACCGGTCAGCGTCCCGCCGGACGTCCTGCGCAGCGGCCGCCCCTCGGCGGCGCGCCGACGCAGGGCCTCGTCCGCCCCGCGCCGAAGGCCAAGCAGCGGCGCGCACGCCTCCTTGTGAGCAAGGTGGATCCGTGGTCGGTCCTCAAGATGGCGTTCCTCCTCTCAGTCGCTCTGGGGATCGTGACCGTCGTGGCGTCGATCGTCCTGTGGACCGTCCTCGACATCACCGGAATCTTCGACAAGATCAACGGTCTGCTGGGCCAGGTTGCGGGCTCTGAGAGCGGTGGCTTCGACCTTCGCAAGGTCGCGTCCCTGGGCCAGGTCGCCTCGTTCGCGACGATCATCGCCGTCGTCAACGTCGTCCTGCTCACGGCTCTTTCGATGCTCACGGCGGTGCTCTACAACCTCGCTTCTGCCCTCGTCGGCGGCCTCGGGGTGACCCTCACGGACGACTGATCCGGATTTGTCCGGGTTGCCCTCGGTGCTGTAGAGTCTTATCTCGGCCCGAGGGCAATATATGGACAATAGAGCCATATAAGGCCATGTAGGGGCGTATAGCTCAGGCGGTTAGAGCGCTTCGCTGATAACGAAGAGGTCCCAGGTTCAAGTCCTGGTACGCCCACGGATACTGCTTTCCACCCTTCGGAGGTGCCCGTTGAAGAAGCTGATTGCGTTCGCGATCGCTGCTGCTGCGGGCGTCTTTGTTTTCAAGAGGATGCAGGATTCCGAAGCCCAGAAGAAGGTCTGGAGCACCACGACGGATATCGTCGAGTAGCTCAAGGCCCGCGGGCAGCGGGGGCATGGCGCAATTGGTAGCGCACCTGCTTTGCAAGCAGGGGGTTAGGGGTTCGAGTCCCCTTGCCTCCACCCCGGGAAGCCCCGGCACCATTGGTGCCGGGGCTTCCGCCATTTCCGGTCGCCTGCTCGCTACCGCGCCTCCCGCAGCTCCGCCCGCCCGCTCCCGCGCCTCCCGCCCGCCCGCTACGGCGCCTCCCGCCCGCCCGCTTCCGCGCCTCCCGCCCGGTTGACGGTTTCCAACCACTCTGAGGGCGGCGTGTCTGGCGAAGACGCGCCAGACGGCCCCGAATAACCGGGCGGGAAGGCATACCGGGCCGGACGAGATCACGGGGTCCCACCGCGAGACCCTAGAGTGGACCGGTGACAGTCCTCCTCGCGGCCCTCGGCGTGCTCGGCGTCTCATCGTCGGGACCCCTCATCGCAGCAACCCTCGCGGGAAGTTCAGTCACCGCGCTCGCCATCGCCTTCTGGCGCAACGCGCTGGCGGCAGTGGTCATGGCTGCGCCCGTGGCCATCCGCGAGCCACGGCAGTTCCGGCAGCTCGGCCGCCGCGAGTATCTGTGGTCGTCCCTCGCGGGCGTCGCCCTCGCGTTCCACTTCGTGTGCTTCATCCTCTCGTTGACCCTCACCTCCGTCGCGGCCGCGACGGCCCTCGTCTGCCTCCAGTCGGGGTGGATCGCGGTCTTCTCCCTCATCCGCGGCCGCCGGCTCCCCCGGGCCGTGATCATCGGACTCGGAATCTCCTTCGTGGGCGTCATCGCCATCACCGGCCTGGACCTTGGATCCTCGCACGAGGCCCTGCTCGGAGACCTGCTGGCCGTCGCGGGTGGAGTCCTCGCCGGGCTCTACACGATGGCCGGAGGCCAGGCGCGTCAGACGATGAGCACGGGGACCTACACGGCCCTCTGCTACGGCATATGCGCGGTGGTCGTAGCGCTGCTCGCACTCGTTTCGGGGCAGCGCCTGGGTGGGTTCGAGCCGATCGGCTGGGCGGGAATCTTCGCCATCACGATTGCCGCCCAGCTCGTCGGGCACACGGCGTTCAACCACCTGGTCGCGACCCTGAGCCCTCTCGTTGTCTCGATGATCATCCTGCTCGAGATCCCCGGGGCCGCGATCCTCGCAGCGGTCTTCCTCCACGAGGTGCTCCCAGCCGGGACGTACGCGGGCCTCGCCTGCATCCTGGCCGGGCTCGCCGTCGTCGTGCTCGGGCAGCGGCGGGCGAGGCGCGAACGCGCGGCCGAAGCCGAGCTCGGCGCGGATTAGCCGACGACGGACCGCTTGGCGCCCGATGGCGAATTGGCCGCGCGAAGGGCGCGGATCAGCTTGGCGGGGAAGTAGACCGAGAAGAAGACGACCATAGGCGCCTTGAGCGCGATCTTCTTGACGTTGTGGGCCTTGTAGGTCCGGTCGAAGCGGGTGACGTAGTAGCGATAGTCGCTCGGCGAGTCCTCGAGGCGACGCGCGGACATGCCCGAGACCATCTCCGGCCAGTACTGGATGCGCATATTGTGCTCGGCGAGGTGCAGGGAGAGGTCGATGTCCTCGTGCATCTCGTCGTTCTCGTCGCGGCAGACCTCGCCACGGATCCTCTCCCACGCGCTCTTGCGCAGCGCCATGTTCGAGCCGAACAGGAAATGGTACTGGTGCTTTGCGAGCCTGAGCATGAGCTGCCGCACTTTGTCGTCCGCCTTGAGGCCGAACCGGCGCATCGGCATGTCGTAGTAGACGACTGGGCCGGTAGCGGCCTGCACGGACGGGTCCGCGAATGCCTTGAGTACTTCCTCGACCCAATCCGGTTCGAGGAGCGAATCGGCATCGATGCGCCCGAGGATCTCGCCCTGTGCGGCGTCGAGCCCGACATTCCGGGTCGGAATGAGCCCCTTCTCATCGTCCTGTGAGAGAAGCCGGATACCTGCCTCGGGATACTCCTGCTGCAGCTGGCCGACGATGGCGGCGGTGGCGTCCTTGCTCAGATTGTCGACGACCACGATCTCGAGGGCTGGAACCGACTGGTAGATCGCGGCAGTAACGCACTGCCGGATCACGGTCTCCTCGTTGTGGGCGGGAATGACGATCGACACGCTCGGACGGCCGGTCGCGTAGGTCGACGCGGAGAGGGCGGGTTCGAGTGCCATCACTGCCAATCTAGCAAAGGCGAGGAGGGGACCCGCAGTGTGCGGATCCCCTCCCAGCTATGTACGGACACGAGTTCCGTCGGCCGCCCTTGCTCCGGCTAGGACGCCCCGTCCTGGCTCGCGTTGTGGATTTCCTGCATGGCGGCCGCGGCGTCCTTGGCGACGTGCTTGGGCTCGCCCTTGGTCTCGGCGTCCTCGCCCTCTGCGGCCTCCGGGCCCATCGAGGTGTTGACGGCGGGCACAGGCGCCGGCTCGCTTGCCGCACCTGAAGCGTCGGCGGCCTGGGCGGTGGCGGTGTCCTCCGCCGGCTCCTTGGCTCCGGTGGCGGCCGTCGGAGCCGAGGTGGTCCCCTCAGGAACCGAGGCAACGGACTGCGAGGCAGAGGACGACGGCGGGGTCACCGGAACGGGCTTGACCGGAACCGGAGTCTTCCACGGGTCCTCGACGGGCTTGGCAGCGCGCCACGCGGCAATGCCGGCCGTGACCGCCGCCGCGACGACCCCGAACATGAGCAATCCGCGGCGCTTCTTCTTGCCCGGCTGGGCCGTGGCCTGCTGGGCGGCTTCATGCGCCGCGGCGACGGCCTGCTTCGCGGCGGCGTCGGCCTGACGGACGATGCCGGATTCGGTGAGCTTCTGGGCGACGGCGTCCACCTGGCCCGGAGCAGCCGAGAGGCCGCGGTTCACGGTCTCCGCTGCGGTCGCGAGCCCCTCGGAGATCAGGGGAAGCACCTGATCGGCCGCATCCTTGATCACGGGCGCGGCCTTGTCCACGACCTCGTGGAGGCGGGGAGTTGTAGTGTCGACGATCTCGCTGATCTTCGGGCCGAGGTGCGAAAGCCCCTCCTGGATCTTCGGGGTCACGACGGCGACACCCTCCGCCAGGCTGTTCGCTGCGGTCTTGAGGCCCTCCTGGACCTTCGGGGAGGCGGCATCGAGACCCTGCTGGATCTTCGGGACGGCCCACTCCATTGCCGCATCCACGCGGGGCTGGGCCCAATCGCGCGCATTCTCGACGCTGGTCGTGACGGTCTTCTCCAATGATTTCTTCACAGCTACCTCCAGATATCTGCTCGGCTATCGCCAGCCTACGAGAGCGAGACCTCGTATGCTACGAAAACAGGTCTTTCCCTGCTGCAAGGTTCCCGATTTCACCGAGCGCAGAACGTCCGGCAGCGCTCGGCTGGCTCTGACACGCCCGTGGAACAATGAGCCCATGAGTGCTAATGCAACCGCCAAGGCCACCATCCACACGAACCACGGAGACATCGTGGTCAACCTCTTCGGCAATCACGCGCCGAAGACCGTGAAGAACTTCGTGGGACTCGCGACGGGCGAGCAGTCCTGGACCCACCCGGAGACCGGCGAGGACAAGACCGGAACCCCCCTCTACGACGGCACGATCTTCCACCGCATCATCAAGGACTTCATGATCCAGGCCGGCGACCCCCTCGGGAAGGGCATCGGCGGCCCCGGCTACCGCTTCGACGACGAGATCCACCCGGAGCTGAACTTCAAGGAGCCGTACAAGCTCGCGATGGCGAACGCCGGCATCCAGGGCGGCAAGGGAACGAACGGCTCCCAGTTCTTCATCACGACCGTTGACACGAGCTGGCTCTACGGCAAGCACACCATCTTCGGCGAGGTCGCGGACGAGCAGTCGAAGAAGGTCGTGGACGAGATCGAAGGCGTGCGCACCGGACTCCAGGACCGCCCTGTCGAGGACGTCGTGATCAGCTCGATCGACATCGAGCAGCTCTAGCCTTCCCATGAGCTACGGAATGCCCCCCGCGGAGCCGGCCGCCCCGCCCGTGTGCCCCCGCCACCCCGACCGCGTCTCCTATGTGAGGTGCCAGCGGTGCGGGCGGCCGGCGTGCCCGGAGTGCCAGCGGCCGGCCGCGGTGGGCATTCAGTGCATCGACTGCGTGCGGGAAGTCGCGGCGCTCGCGCCGCGCGGCCGGTACGGAAGCGCTCTGCGCCGGTCGGGCCAGCCGGTCGTGACCTGGTCCATCATCGGGGCCTGCGTCCTGGTCTACGTACTCGAATGGCTGCTCCCCAACGACCTCGTCTTCCAGACCTTCGCGTACGCGACAGTCCTCACGGGCATCGAACCGTGGCGCATGTTCACGAGCGCGTTTCTGCACTCGCAGAGCTTCATCCTCCACATCGCGCTCAACATGTACACCCTGTGGATCTTCGGCCGAGTCCTCGAGCCTGCGCTCGGACGCTGGCGCTACCTCCTGGTGTATCTGATCTCGGCACTCGGCGGCTCGGTGGGATTCTTCCTCCTGACGCCGGTGTCGATGACCGCCGTGATAGGCGCATCGGGTGCGATCTTCGGGCTCTTCGGGGCGCTCTTCGTCGTCGTCCGCCAACGCGGCGGCAGCGTGCGCCAGCTCCTGGTCCTGATCGCCATCAACGCGGTGCTGGGGTTCGTCGTCCCTGGGATCGCCTGGCAGGCGCACTTGGGCGGCCTCATCGCGGGTGGTCTGACGACGGCGGTGATCGCGTACGCTCCACGCGGCCGCTACCAGCTCGCGGTGCAGATCGGCGGGCTGGTGGCCGTCACTGCGCTGCTCGTGGTCCTGACGGCGGTACGCGTCGCCAGCCTGGGTCTCTCCCAGCCCTCGACCATCGGCTCCTAGCTGCCCAAGGGAGCGTTGAGGGTGCCCCGGTCGGCGCCCCAACTGCCCCGCCAGTATCTGGGGCCCGTCGCTGACGACCGTTTTCCACAGCCGCCATCCACATGTGTGCACAACTTACAGACCTGTAGTTAGACGGCCTGAACCCCGAAATGGCGGGAGCTGGAAGCCCTTGTGAGAGCTCCGCTCCCGCCGCTGGATCCTCGCCTGTGGATATCTCTCCCCGGAGCCTGTGGATCCAGACTCCGTTCGTGGGCTCATGCCGTGCGGTCCAAAAGTTCGTCGAGCCGCTCGTAGCCTTCGCCCATCCCATCCGTCATTCCGGCCTCGAGCATGGCGTCACGCGCGGCGACGGACTGGAAGGTGGAGTGGACGGTCAGGCGGCACCGTCCCTCCCCGAGCGGCTCGATCTCGGCCGCATCGAGGGAGACGTGCCCCGGCGCCCCCTCGAATTCGAACGTCTGCACCAGGCGGCGCGGCTCCGAGAGCTCATGGAAGGACCCGTGGAAGGCGAAGGAGGGTCCGTCGTCGGCGGACTGGACGAAGCGGTACGACCCCCCGCTCCGGGCGTCGAAGCGGTCGATCGTGGTCGCGTACCCGCGGGGCCCGACCCACTGGCTGAACAGCTGTGGATCGACGTGTGCCCTGTAGACGCGCTCCGCCGGGGCGTCGAATTCGCGGACGACGTCCACGAAAGGCAGTCCGGGTTCAGCGCTGACCTGGGTGGTCTTGGTCGTGGTCATGGTGTTTTTCCTCCGATGCAAGAAGGGCGTCGAGGCGTTGGTAGCGTTCCTCGACCGCGTGGCGGTAGCCGTCGAGCCAGGTGGTGAGACGACCCAGAGCGGCGGCATCAAGATGGCAGGGGCGGCGTTGGGCGTCGCGGCTGCGTGTGATGAGACCGGCCTCCTCAAGCACCTTGAGGTGCTTCGAGACGGCCTGCAGGGTCACGGCGAACGGTTCGGCGAGCTCGTTCACCGTGGCATCTCCTTGGGCGAGGCGTGCGACGAGTCGCCGGCGGAGGGGATCCGAGAGGGCGGCGAAGGCACGGTTGAGACGGTCTTCCTCCGCAGTCTCGGGATCAGCGGTTGAGGTGTCCACAAGGTGCCTTCCGAAGGGTCCAGCCAACATCCTGATCAACCTTCGTGTTGATAAACGCTCTTGTTGTTCAACGTATCGGTTGAATAAGATCAAACTACGCGCTCCGATGGCGAGGGTCAAGGCTTCCTGTCATCCTCTGTCCACAGTGTTTATCCACAGTGTGGGTAACTTACAGGCTTGTAGTTCCGCCGCCGGTCGTCGCCCACACCGCCGGATTGGCGGCTCCGCGCCGCTGAAGTGCCGCGAGAATCAACAGCTGTGGATAACTGTGGGGATAGGCCCTGTTGGAAAGTGCACAACCCGGGCCTCCCACGGATTAGGCTCGGCTGAGGAGGGCAGCGCCTATGAGCAATCTTGAACTCGAGCCCCAGGAAAGCCGCTGTGGAGCGGACAGTGCGGACGTGGTGGGCGTCGAACTGATCGTTCCTCGCGACGTCCCCCTCGGCGGCCTTCGTGCCATGCCTGTGCGGAGAACCCTGCCCTCGAAGGAGCGGAGCCTCATCGGCGCGTGGTGCTTCCTTGACCACTACGGCCCCGACGACGTCTCCCTGACCGGGGGCATGCGCGTCCCGCCCCACCCGCATACGGGCCTCCAGACCGTGAGCTGGCTGTTCACGGGCGAGATCGAGCACCGGGACAGCGCGGGACACCACGCCTTCGTCCGGCCGGGGGAGCTCAACCTCATGACGGCGGGCCGCGGCATCAACCACTCCGAGTACTCGACCCCCCGGACGACGATTCTGCACGGGGCCCAGCTCTGGACTGCCCTCCCGGACGCGTCCCGCCATACAGATCCCGGCTTTGAGCGCTACGTGCCAGAGCCGATCACGCTGCTCGACCCGGAGGGGAAGGCTGCCGGCGAGGCACGCGTCTTCCTCGGCTCCCTCGTCGGGACCTCCTCCCCTGTGCCGACCTACTCGCCCCTCCTCGGCGCTGAGCTCACGCTCGAGCCGCACACCGCCGTCGTCCTCGAGGTCGATCCGGCCTTCGAACACGGAGCCCTCGTCGACCAAGGCGAAGCTGAGGTCGAGGGTGCCGCGGTGCCGCGGGACGTGCTCGCCTACCTCTCGCCGGGCCGGGGCGCACTGCGTCTCGCGAACGACCGGGACGAGCGGCTTCGCCTCCTCCTCCTTGGAGGGCGCCCGTTCGAGGAGGAGATCACGATGTGGTGGAACTTCGTCGGGCGGGATCACGACGAGATCGTCGCGTACCGAGCGGCGTGGCAGCGCGAAATCGGGGCGGAGGCCGCCGAGGGCACGGAGGCGGAGCGGAAAGCGCATGACGGCGTGCAGTTCGGTGGCGTCGTCGAGGCCACCCGAGGCGAGCCCGCACTCCCGGCTCCCGCTCTCCCCCACGTCCGCCTCCGGTCCCGCGGAGGATCACGCGAGAGGAAGCAGGGATGAGCGAACGGATCGAGATCGTGCACGTTCCGGAGCACCATCGCTACGAGCTGCGCGACGGGGCGAGGCGGATTGGCATGGCGCTCTACCGGCTCCAGGAGGACGGCGCTGTATATGCGTTCGACCACACCGAGGTTGACGAGGGGTACTCCGGGCTCGGCCTTGCGAGCCGCCTCGTGGGTTTCGCCCTCGACGATGTCCGTGCGAAGGGCGCGCGGATCCGGCCGTACTGCCCGTACGTCCGCGCTTTCCTGCGCCGTCATCCTGAATACCGCGACCTCGTCGTCGACGGTTTCGTTGCCCCCGAGGACTGAGTTCTCCACAAAGTTGTCCACAGGGGTGGACAACTTACAGGCTTGTGATTCGCTACGGATGATGCGCCTTCGGCCGCTGGCCCATCGGGATCAAGAGGGGACGGAGCGCCATCCTCTGGGATTTGCTCCACAGGCTGTGGAAAGGTTTCCGCTCAGTATGCACACCCTGTGGGCACTACTACGCTGGCCAGCGTGAGCTCGACAAGCCAGACACCGCCGTCCGCCGTCGCGGCAGAACGTCCGCTCGCCCTCGTCACCGGCGTCGGGCGGCACGCGGGGATCGGAGCGGGCATTGCGCGCGAGCTCGCGCGGCAGGGATGGGACCTGGCGCTCTCGCACTGGTCGGCCTACGACGCGAGGATGCACGGCGGCCCACCCCCGCACGACGCCGAGGAGATCGCCGCAGAGCTGCGTGCCCGAGGCGCCTCCGTCCAGGTCATCGAGGCGGACCTCGCCGATCCCGCGGTGCCCGCCGAGCTCCTCGAACAGGCCGGAGAGCTGGCGCCGGTGCGGGCCCTCGTCCTGAGCCATGCGGAGTCCGTCGATTCCTCGATCCTCGACACGAGCGTGGAATCCTTCGACCGCCACTTCGCCGTGAACGCTCGAGCCTCCTGGCTCCTCGTGAAGGCATTCGCCGAGCAGTTCCCCGAGAGCCTGCGCGGTCTCGGCCGCATCGTCGCTCTCACGAGCGACCACACCGCCCACAACCTGCCCTACGGCGCCAGCAAGGGAGCACTAGACCGGATGGTCCTGGCGGCGGCCCGCGAGTTGGGCCACCTCGGGATCAGCGCCAACGTGCTCAACCCCGGGCCGGTCGACACCGGATGGATGGACGACTCGACCCGCGCGGGCCTGACGGGCCGCCAGCCGGGGGGACGGCTCGGGACGCCGGCGGACGTGGCAGCCGTCGTCGCCTTCCTGGTGAGCCGACCGGGCGGGTGGATCAACGGTCAGCTCGTGAAGGCCGACGGCGGGTTTTCGGCCTGAGCGCGCGGCGGCCCTGAGTGCACTGGGTTCCCCTCGGTGCAGGGGGCCCAGTGCTCTCGTCCATCAGTGCGCTTGTCCTCAGTGGTCGAAACCGGCTCGGTGGCCTCGAAACCGGCTCAGAGGCCTCAATGCGCTGGCGCCGCCGCCACCGCGCCTTCCGGTGCCGGAACCGCCGGCCGATTGCGCAGGAACACCGCGAGGATGATCGAAGCGATGGCCACGACGGCGGCAACCAGGAACGCCGCACGGAAGCCGTTCATCTGGGCCTCGAGGGGACTGACTGCGGCCCCGGCAACCGTCGTAGCCCGAGCCTGCGAGGCCATGACTCCCACGAGCAGCGCGGTCCCTGCGGCGCCCGCGACCTGCTGGAGCGTACTCAGGATCGCCGAGCCGTGGCTGTAGAGATGCGGCGGAAGCGGGTTCAGCCCGCTCGTGAAGGCCGGCGTGAACAGGAGGGCCAGGCCAAGGGACAGCCCGATGTGCAGCGAGAGGACCATCCAGATCGGAGTGTCGCCGGCGAGGAACGCGAAGACGAAGAGGACTGCGGTCATGAGCGCGGTTCCCGCGAGCGTCAGCGGAAGCGGGCCGACGCGGTCGAACCACTTGCCGACCATCGGCGCGAGCAGGCCCATCACGAGGCCGCCGGGGAGAAGCAGGAGGCCGGTCGCGAGCGTGTCGAGGCCGCGGACCTGCTGCAGGTAGATGGGCAGCAGGATGACCACGCCGAACAGGGCAATCATGCCGACCACGAGCAGTGCGGTCGCGACGGTGAACATCGGGTGCAGGAAAGCACGGAGGTCGAGCAGTGGCGAGCCCGAGCGCTGGAGGCTCAGCTGCCGCAGGACGAAGAGCGCGAGGCACACGAGGCCGACGGCAAGCGGGATCGTGGGCCCGAGGCCGCTTCCCGCGCCGCCCAGCTGGCTGAGGCCGTACACGAGGCCGCCGAATGCCGGCACCGTCAGCACCACGGAGAGGGCATCGAGTCGAGGCCGCTCCCCCTCGGCGTCGCCTCCGAGGTGCCGGGCACCGAAGACGAGCGCCGCCAGGGCGATCGGGAGAACCGCGAGGAACATGAAGCGCCACGGAAGGAACTGGAGGATGAGGCCAGAGATGGTCGGACCGATCGCGGGCGCAACCGAGATCACGATGCTCACCGTCCCCATGACCTGGCCTCGGCGGGCGACCGGGACGAGCGAGAGGACGCTCGTCATCAGCAGTGGAAGCATGATGGCAGTTCCGCACGCCTGGACGACGCGGGCGAGGAGCAGGACCGGGAATCCGGGTGCCAGCGCCGCCAGGAGCGTTCCGGCGCTGAAAAGGCTCATCGCGAGGATGAAGACGCTCCTGCGCGCGAGCCTCTGAAGGAGGAAGCCGGTAGTGGGGATCACGACGGACATCGTGAGCATGAAGGCGGTCGCGAGCCACTGCACGGTGGGGGCATCGATGCGCAGCTCGGCCATGAGCCGCGGCAGCGCGACGTTCATGATCGTCTCATTGAGGATCACGACGAATGTGGCCGTCACGAGGGCGGTGATCACAAGGCGGTTCTCGCGTGAAATCTGATGGTCGGACGCGGGCGTCACGGCTTCTCCTGGGGAGGTAGGGCGCGGAAGCGGTCGATCCGCCCTCACACTGTGTGCAACATCAAGTCTGCCCGAAAATTCCCCGCCAGTCCGCCGCTCCCTGCGCCCTTTTGGGAAGGTTGAATATCTGTCGAACCTCAGGCGAACTCGAGCTTGCTAAGCTCTTAAAGCCCGACCGCCCCCAGCGGCCGGCCCATCCCCCTCTCAAGTCCGGACGGACGCCTTCTGGCGCGCCCGTCGGACGCCCGCCGAACTCGAGGAGATCCTGCAGCAGATGACAGTCTTGGCCTCGTGCTCCGCCTACGACGACTACGACGAGGACTACCGGTCCGACCTCGACGCCAAGTACGAAGAGGGCTTCGGCCAAGGTCCCGAGCTTGCCTACGACGACGAGGATGAGTTCGACGACCTGTTCGCCGACGTCTTCGACGATGACGACGATGACGACGATGACGACGAGGCCGCGCCTTCGCGGACATCGACCCCCAAGGCAACGACACGGAAGTCGCCCGCGAGCAAGATGTCGACCTCGCGGAATTCCGCTCCCACGCTCGCTTCTGTCGCGGTCTCGGCTTCAGTGGCCTCGGCCCGGACTCCCGAGGCGCCCATCGCGCAGCCCTCGACCACAGACGCTCCTGCCGCGGTGGACACTGCGGAGGCCGCGGACAATGCAGCCAGTGCCGACCCCGTGCTCGCCGCGCTAGCCGAGGCCGCTACGCGGGCGCGGGTGGCAGCCGAATCGGCGGGAAACGCCGCGAGGCGAGCCGTCTCCGAGGCGGTCGCGAAGGCCGCTGCTGCGAAGGCTGCCGCCGCCGAGGCCTCTGCGGCGGAGGAGGAAGCGCAGCTCGCCCTCGCCCGCTCGACGGAGGCCGAGGAGTTCGCCCGCGCCGCCGCCGACCGGCTCGCGGCGGCGACGGAGGCTGCTCGGCGGTCGGCAGTGGAAGTGCTGCCTGACCCGGCTGCGACGGCGGAAACCGTGGAAGAAGACGAGGCGCCCGACCCTCGCGCGGCGAGCCTCGACGCGCCGGACGGCGAACAGGTGCCGCCGCCCGCCGTCGTCCGCGACGACGTCGAGGTGACGGACCCGCTGCGGGCGCCCTCGATCGCTCCCGTCACGGAGCACGTGGAGTTCCTGCGGAAGCTGCGGCCAGGCCTCGAGGTCCCCTACGTCGACCCGATGCACTCGGTCGAGGAGTGCCGCATCGTGAGCCTCTTCTCGAACACGGGCGAGGCCAGCCCCCAGGGATTCGTATGGGCGGGGGACGACGCCGCCGCCACCCGGCTCCTCGGCCTCCAGTACCAGCTGGGCCTGCGCCCCGAGTGGATCATGCCGTGGAACACCCACCCCTGGTTCACTCCCGGCGAGGCTAACGGCAAGCTCACGCCGGACCAGGTTCAGGCCGGGCTCAAGCCCCTCCTCGCGCTGCTCAAGATCCTCCCGCGCGCGTCGGCCATCGTCGCGCACGGCCCCGAGGCGAACCGGCTCGCGCAGATGCTCCTCAAGACGGGCAACCCGCTCATCTGGCGCCGCGGCCTCAAGGTCTACAAGGCGCGCTCGCTCCACGGAAGGGCCTTTGCCGGTTCGAAGGAGCGCCAGACGGAGTGGCTCATCGAGATGGGCAAGGCGTACGCGGACGCGATGGCGCGCGCTGGCCTCCAGCTCGCCCGGGCCTAGCCGGGCCGGGGCATAGTACGGCCCGCCCCTGGCTGGGACCGGGGCGGGTCGGTTTCAGCGGCTCCGCGGTTTGCGGAGATGCGCGACGGAGTCCGAATCGAGGGTTACCTGGCGTTTGGCCTTCTTGGCCGCGCGCTGCTCCTTGATGGACTTCGACGGCTTCTTGTGCTCGCCCTGATGTGGCTGCTTGTCAGGCATGTCAGCTCCTCAGCATCGGCCCCCCATGAGCCGACGATACGCCGCTAGACTGCTGGGCACCATGGCCTTTTCGCACGCCCCCGCCTCGTCAGGTTCCTCGTCTCCCTCCGCGGTCCGCATCGACTCGTGGCTGTGGGCAGTGCGCGCGTACAAGACCCGTTCAGCGGCCACCGCGGCCTGCCGAGCGGGCCACGTTCGGCTCAACGGGAACCCGGTCAAGGCCTCCCAGACCGTCGTGCCGGGCGACACCGTCCGGGTCAGGCAGCCGGGATTCGAACGGATCCTCGAGGTGCACGTCCTGATCGCCAAGCGTGTCGGCGCCGAGGCGGCCTCCCGCTGCTACACGGACCACACCCCAGAGCGACCGCCCGTGCCGTTCCTCGGCCTTCCGCAGCGGGACCGAGGCGCAGGACGGCCCACGAAGAAGGACCGCCGAGAGATGGAGAGGCTTCGCGGCCACCGCGAGGGTTAGCTACGCGCCCTGGAACCGGAGGATGCGCTCGACGGCGGTCGTCACCGCCGTCGAGCCCGCGGCGAAGCTGAGGCGAACCGAGCGGCCGCCGGAGACGACGTCGAAATCCGTGCCCGGCACGATGGCGACTCCCTCGGACTCGAGCAGCTGGCGGCAGTAGGCGCGCGAGTCCCCGAACCTCTCGAGCTGGGAGCCGAGCTCCGCGTAGAGGTAGAACGCGCCGTCGGCCGGTGCAGCGGGCCCCCAGCCGAGGGCGCCGAGCCTCCCGAGGAGCGCCCTTCGCGTCTCCGCGTACTGGGCGACCCAAGCGTCGGCCTCGGCGTAGGAAGCCGGTGAGAAGGCCTCGACCGCGGCGAGCTGGGAGGGTGCAGGCGGGCAGAGGGCGAGATTTCCGGCGAGGGCGTCTACGGCCCCGAGAAGTTCCTCGGGGAGCAGCATCCATCCGAGCCGCCAGCCCGTCATGCCCCAGTACTTGGAGAAGCTCGAGATGACGATCGTGTCCCGCGCGAGATCGTCTCCGAGCTCCCACGCGCAGACGCCGCGCGGGCTGTGCTCGTCGGCGACCGCGTCCGGGTAGGTGATGCCGTGGTAGATCTCGTCGCTCACGAGGCGGGCCCCGTTGGCCGAGCACCACGACGCGATCGCCTCGAGTTCGGCTCGGCTCACCATGGTCCCCGTCGGATTGGCGGGCGAGGCGAGAACGACGCCGGCGAGGGGGCCGTGCTCGCTGGCCGCGGCATCGAGCAGCTCAGGCGTCGGCTGATACCGCGTCTCAGGGCCGCAGGCGATCTCCACGACCTGACAGCCGAGGGCAGCGAGGATGTTGCGGTACGCCGGATATCCCGGCCGTGCGAGGGCGACCCGGTCCCCCGCCTCGAAGGCCGCGAGGAAGCCCAGCAGGAATGCGCCCGAGGAACCGGTCGTGACCGCCACCCGGCGGGGATCGATCTCGAGCCCGTACCAGCGCCGGTAATGGGCGGCGATCGCCGAACGCAGCTCCGCCGTCCCCAAGGCGGGGGTGTAGGTGAGCGGGCGCTCGGACGCGTGGATGGCTGCGGCCCTCGCCGACACCCCGGACGGTGCCCCGCCGGATGGCTCCCCGGCACAGAGCGAGACGACGTCCCGTCCCGCAGCCCGGAGCTCGTCGACCCTCGCGAGGATGTCCATGACGGCGAACGGTGCGACCTGAGAGCGTGCGGACGCTGCGAGGTGTCGAAGGCTCATGGCCCCCAGCTTGTCACAGGCCCTCGTCCGGGGTGCAGGGCCTCCGGTAGCGTGAGGCGCATGGAACACATTGCCCTCGTGACGGGGGCGTCCAGCGGAATCGGCGAGGCCACGGTCCGCGACCTCATCGGCGCAGGATTCACGGTCTACGCCGCGGCCCGGCGGGTCGAGCGGATGCAGGGGCTAGCCGAACTCGGAGCCCGGATCCTCTCGATGGATGTCACCTCGGACGAATCGATGACCGACGGCGTGCGGCGCGTTCTCGCCGATGCCGGGCGCATCGACGTCCTCGTGAACAACGCCGGATACGGCTCCTACGGCGCACTCGAGGAGGTGCCGATCTCCGAAGCCAGGCGCCAATTCGACGTCAACCTCTTCGGACTCGCCCGCCTCACGCAGCTCGTGCTCCCCGGGATGCGGGCCCGCAGGTCGGGGACGATCGTCAACATCTCCTCGATCGGCGGCAAGTTCTACGAGCCGCTCGGCTCCTGGTACCACGCGGCCAAGTTCGCCGTTGAGGGCCTCTCGGACTCGCTGCGCATCGAACTCCGGCCCTTCGGGATCCGTGTCGTCCTGATCGAGCCCGGGCCGATCCTCTCCGAGTGGAGCTCGATCGCCCGTGAATCCCTCATCGAGAGCTCGGAGGGGACAGCCTACGAGGGCAACGCGCGGAAGGTCGCGGGTGTCCTGGCGGGCGTTGATGTGCCCGGACGTGCGAGTCCCCCGGACGCCGTCGCGCGGGCCATCGTCAAGGCTGTCCAATCGAAGAGTCCCGCCGCCCGCTACCCCGTGGGCGGAGGAGCGTGGCCCATCCTGGCCGCGCGCAAGCTGCTCCCGGACAGGGCGTTCGACCTGATCGTCCGGAGCGTGTACGGGCACTGACCCGGAGACATGAACCGCTGCACCACTCAGTCCGGAGGTACTGAATGATGGAAGAGCTCGACGGGCAGTACAGCGAGGAAGAGGGCCGGGCCTCGGTGACCTTCGTGCGTTCGTATCCGGTCGCGGCCGCGACTGTGTGGGACGCCGTGAGCACGCCGGACGGCCTGGACGGGTGGTTCCCGTCCGCCGTCGCCATCGACCACTCGGCACGCACGGTGACGCTGACCGACGATCCCAACATGCCGCCGTCGTCCGAGCGGATCACCGCGTGGGAGCCGCCGGAGCGATGGGCGTTCGACTGGGGTGAGGACTCCCTCGAGTTCCTCGTCCAGGGTTCGGGCGCGGATGCGGAGCTCACTCTGCGCAACTGGCTCGGCGACCGGATGGCCGCCGCGCGCAACGCCGCGGGCTGGCACGTGTGCCTCGCGGAGCTCGCCGTCAAGCTGGGCGGCGGGGAACCCGGAGGGCCCCACAATGAGGGCGCCCTCGCGTGGCAGCCCCTGTACGACGGCTACATCCGTGAGGGGCTCCCGTTCGGAGCCCCGATCCCGGGGAACGGCTAGCCGCGCCCAGCGGCCGCTACGGGCTTCCGCAGCTGCGGTGAGCTACTTCGCCGTTGGGGACCCGCTCGTGCTCGGGGACGACGCCGGGGCCGTGCTCGAAGTACCAGCCGAAGTGCTCGTGGCCGAGGGGCTCGGGGACGGGGTGCCGCGGGAGCCCGAGGCGGTCTCGAGGTCGGTCCGCACGAGGGCGATGGCGGTGAGCACGTCCTGCTTCCGGGAGACGCTGAGCTTGCCCTGGGCCGCGGCGTCATTCGCCTCGCGTTCGATCTCCGCGAGCTCCTGGAGTGCTTGCGCGTAGTGGCCCGCGGCGGCCTCGGCCCTCACGTTCTGGGCTGCCGACTGGAGGTCGGCGGCGACGCCCGAGTCCATCCCGGAAGGATTCTGGGCGCAGCCGGCGAGCGTTGCCACGGCGAGGCACGCGGCTGCTGCGGCGGACACGAGTCGCTGGCGGCTGACGATCACGGTCGGACACTCCGTTCGAGCTGGGCGATATGGCTCCCGAGTGGCCCCGGGACGGGTGACGAGCCCGGCGCGCTCGGCACCGACCGGGAGTCGGGCGATCCCGCGTGCAGGACAAGAGGGACCACGGTGATGAGGGCGAGGACGACGACGGCGGCCGCCACCCACGCGAGCGGGCGCCGGTGCAGCGGGGCACGACGAGGCGGTTGGGGTGTTGCGGCGCGTGGACCCGACGGCGGGAGGCGGGTCGCGTCGTCGTCCGCGCCCGCGGAGGGAGGGACGGTGCCCGCCGCGGGAGGGACGGTGCCCGCCGCGGGAGGGATGGTGCCCGCCGCGGGAGGGATGGTGCCCGCCGCGGGAGGGGTGCCGGCGCCCTCGAGCATGGCGGCGACCTCGGCTGCAGTGGGCCGTTCCGAGGCATCCTTGGCCATCATGCGCGGCAGGAGGGTGGTCCACGGCGCACCGAGCTCGGCGGGCACGCGGGGCTCGCGGAGGAGGCGAGCGACGGCGGACTCGACGGCGCCGCCCGGATACTCGATGCGGCCGGTAAGGGCCTCGAGGAGCACCAGGCCGAGCGAATACACGTCGGAGGGCGGTCCCACTGGCTCCCCGCGGGCCTGCTCCGGGCTCAGGTAGTGGGCGGTGCCAATGGTCGTGTTCGTGTGGGTCACGCGGCTCGCGTCGATGACGCGGGCGACCCCGAAGTCCGTGAGCTTGGCGGGCCTACGGGGTCCCACAGCGATGGCGGGATCCGGCACGATCACGTTGGCGGGCTTGATGTCGCGGTGCACGATGCCGAGGGCGTGGATGTACGAGAGGGCGCTCGCAAGGTCCGCGCCGAGACGCCGCACCTCGTCCCCGGTGAGCGGACCGTGCCGCAGGCGCTGGCGCAGGTCGCTGCCCTCGAGGAACTCCATCACGAGATACGTGACCTGGGCCTTGCCGTCGGCGCTCGTCTCCGTGCCGACGTCGTAGAGGCGGACGAGGCTCGGATGGTTGAGGCGAGCGAGGACTTCCATCTCGCTCCGCCGCCGGCGATCATTCTGCGGGTCGGGAGAGTGGGCGCGGAAGACCTTCACCCCGACGATCCTGCCGAGGACCTCGTCGCGGGCCCGGTACACCTTCGCCATCGCTCCGCTGCCCGCGACCTCGAGGAGCCGATACCGCCCTCCGATGAGGGAGTGCTCGAGCCGCATGTCGCTCTCGGCCACGATCTGCCCCTCCATCACCGGACTCTTCCCGCCCCAGCCTAGTCGACCGACCCCTGCGCTCCGTGTTCGAGCACGGAGCGCAGGGTCTCGAGATCGCGTTGCACGGCTGCGGCGTCCGACTCGAAATCCTCGTCTGAGACACCGGGTTCGCGGCGGAGGTGGAAGACCGCGAGGCTGTGCGCGCCGTCGTGCAGGATGCGGAACTGATTGAGGACGGTTGCGCCGGTAGGAAGCGTGACTCTGTGGTCCAGGATTCCCTCGGCGACGTCGCCGACGAAGCTGACCTCTACGTCGCCCATCGGGGACGAGGCGATCCAGAGCTCACCCTCGGCCCGAATCCCACCCGCCAGCCCTTCCGCCCACAGCGGAAGATTCGCGGGGTTGCCCGCGAAGGCGGCGACGTCGCCGGCTGGCAGGGAGATGGGGATGGTCAGGTGGCGGAACTCTGACATACCTCGAGCGTAGTCCGGAGGAGTCCGCCGGCCCCTTCATTCTTGCGGAGGGTCGCGAAGAGGAGGCGTCCTCTCGCTTGAGGCCCGGCGTCGCTTGAGGCCCCGCGTCGCTCGGGGCGACGACGGGTCAGCCGTTGATGATCTGGGGTTGGCCGAGGTGCTTGAGGCCTTCGACGCCGAATTCGAGGCCGTAGCCGGAGTGCTTGGCGCCGCCGAAGGGGACCATGGGGTGGACGACGCCGTGGGCGTTGATCCAGACGGTGCCGGCCTCGAGGCGGGAGGCGACCTCGCGGGCGTTGTCCCTGTCGGCGGACCAGACGGAGGCGCCGAGGCCGACCTCGAGGCCGTTGGCCATCTCCACGGCCTCCTCCACGGTGGAGTACTTCACGATGGGCAGGGCGGGGCCGAACTGCTCCTGGGCCACGAGGGGGTTCGCGTTGTCGATGTGGGCCACCAGGGTGGTGGGGTAGAAGTGGCCGGGCTGGTCCTCGTCGGGGTTCCCGCCCAGGAGCACTTCCGCGCCGGAGGCCTTGGCGGCCTCGACGAGGCGGGCGACGATCTCGTACTGGGCCCTGTTCTGCAGCGGGCCGAGCAGGTTCTGCTCGTGGAGCCCGACGCCCATGGGCACGGCCGCGGCGTACTGGGCCAGGGCCCGGCACACGTCCTCGTAGATGTCCTCGTGGACGTAGAGGCGCTTGAGGGCGGCGCAGGTCTGGCCGGTGTTGATGAAGGCGCCCCAGAACAGGCCCTCGGCGATCGCCTCGGGGTCGGCGTCGGGCAGGACGATGCCGGCGTCGTTGCCGCCGAGCTCGAGGGTCAGGCGCTTCACCGTCTCGGCGGAGGAGCGGAT
>NZ_SSNH01000012.1 GCF_005877005.1 Sinomonas susongensis
CTACTTCGCCGACCCCCATTCGCCATGGCAACGCGGCACAAACGAGAACACCAACGGCCTGCTGCGCCAGTACCTGCCCAAGGGCAGCAAGATCCCCAGCGACCCCTCCTACCTCGAGGCCATCGCCATCGAGATGAACAACCGGCCACGCAAGACACTAGGCTTCAAAACACCACGAGAAGTCTTCCTCGAAGACATCGAACAGGCCGTTGCCAACATGCCTTGAATCCGCCATGTCTGCCAACCGGTCAGGAGCGCGGCGTGTCCCCAGCAACACGAGGGCAGCGCGGCTAGAAGTGGGCGGGACGAACCGCGCTCAGCGCTTCGGGGTGCTTCCATGCTCGCCAGACCCCGGCCCGGGGCAGCAGAATCGGGAGACCACACCGAGGCACCGCCCCTTTGCTGACACTCTGGCCTTAAAATGGGCCTATGCCCCGCATCCAGGCAGAGTCCAACGCCGCCCAGCGCGCGCTCACGCAGCGCCGGATCCTCGACGCGTTCGGCGAGCTGCTCTTCACGCGGGGACTCCCGGGGCTGACGATGACCGACGTCGCGCGCCAGGCCGGCGTCGGCCGGACCGCGGTCTACAACTACTACGCCGACTTGGAAGAGCTCCTCATCGGCTACGCACTCGACGAGACCGGCCGCTTCCTCACCGACCTCAAGGACGAGCTGGGCCGGCTCGACAATCCCGTCGACCGCCTCGCCGTATACATCCGGGCCCAGGTCGAGGACCTTTCCCGCCGCCACCTCCCGCCCGGTCCGGCCATGCGGGCGGTGCTCTCGGCGTCGTCGTTCGCGAAGCTGGGGGACCACGTCGGCGAGCTCAACGCGGTGCTTCGCGACATCCTCCGGGCCTGTATGGAGGAGGGCTACATCCCCCAGGCCGACCTCGACGAGATCTCGCAGCTCGTGCTCGGATCGCTCGCGGCGAGCGCTGACCGCGGGCAGGATCGCCACACGGAGGCGACAGTGCGCTTCATCCAGCTCGGTGTCGGAGCACGCTTCGACGAGATCGGCCGCCCGATCAAGACCTGACCGCGCGCCGGATCAGGGGGTGGGCGCGACGGAAGCCGAGGGGCTCTGAGTGGCGCCGACGCACACGAGTCCTCCCGGCGTCTGGTCGACGAGGCCCGGGTCCTTGAGCCCGGCGAAGGTCGGCAGGAGGATGAGGTCGAGGCTCGCGTCGCCCCGCTTGTCGAGCACGAACAGGCTCCCGGGCACATTGCGCTGGACCGTGAAGGCGGCCGCTTCGCCCGCGGGGCCGGCAACGATGAGTGCAGGCGGCGTCCCGGTCGCCGTGGAGTTGGCCACGTTCCCGACGGCGAACTTCCGTTGCGTGAGCTGGTCGGCAACCGTCCGTGCGAGCCCTTCCTTCCCCGCCGCGTTGAGCACGTTCACGCGGACGGACTGCGGCGCCGCGTAGTCGAATGGCCCGCTGGGGCAGCCGGGGGTCGGCCCGGGCGACGCGGCCTGCGGCGAGAGCACGAGGCGACCGGTCAGAATGGCCCACGCTCCCGTCCCGCCCGCGACGACGAGGGCCAGCAGGAGCACGAGCAGGACGGTATGTCGGATCTTGCGCCAGCGGCTCCGCCGACGCTCCTGCTCGTCCCGCTCGGCCTCGAACTGCGAGCGCAGTTCCTCCCCGTTGACCACGTGGTGCCCGCGGTAGACGGTGGGGTCCTTGGGCCTGGGGCTCATGGCGCGGCCTCGGCTCAGGAGTCGAGATCGAGAACGCGGGCGTGGATGGCCGTCCGCTGGTGCAGGGCCGTCCGCAGCGCACGATGGAGCCCGTCCTCGAGGTACAGGACACCCTGATACTGGACGACGTGCGGGAAGAGGTCGCCGAAGAAGGTCGAGTCCTCGGCGAGGAGGGCCTCGAGATCGAGCGTGCGCTTGGTCGTGACGAGCTCGTCGAGCCGCACCGGGCGGGGCGGGAGGGCGGCCCAGTCCTTGGGCGTGTGGTACCCATGGTCCGGGTAGGGGCGCCCGTCCCCCACAGCTTTGAAGATCACGCGACTAGCGTAGACAGGCGCCTGCCGGAGCGTCATACCGGGCACGCACCCCGGAGGGATTGTGGCCGAACGGTTACGGAGCGCTTCCGACGGATGACGGTCGACGGCGACCTGCCGCCGTCGTCCGTCATCCGGGCTTGGACTGGGCGGCCGCCTGACAGAATGGGCCGCATGGAACTCCGACCCCCGTTCGCCCTCCTTCTCGACGTCGACGGCCCGATCGCGAGCCCGGTGAGCCGCTCGGTCAGGCCGGAGATCATCTCACTCCTGCTCGAACTCGGGGAGGCTGGGATTCCCCTCGTCTTCAACACAGGACGTTCGGACGCATTCATCGCGGAGCAGGTGATGGAGCCGATGCTGGCCGAGGGGATGCCGTCCTCGCTCACGGTTCACGCGATCTGCGAGAAGGGGGCCACGTGGTTCTCGTTCACTGGCGAGGGGGCGACCCCTGTCCGGGTGGACCGTGAGCTTGCCGTCCCCGCCGGCTTCGCCGACGAGATCCGGAACCTCGTGGCGGAAAAGTATGCGGACTACATGTTCTTCGACGAGACCAAGCGGGCGATGGTCTCGGTCGAGCAGCGGGTCGATGTGTCGAACAGCGAGTACCGCGCCGTCCAGGAGCACTTCGACGCCGACGCGATGGCCCTCATGGCGCAGCGTGGAATCGGTGCGGTACGGCTCGATCATCACCTTCCCGGCCAGGACGACACAGTCGACTTCCGCGTCGACCCCACCATCATCTCGACCGACATCGAATCCGTGCGCCTCGGCAAGGACCTCGGGGCGAGCCGCGCCTGCGAGCTCCTGCGGGGTGACGGGATCGTGCCCGCATCGTGGTTCACGATGGGCGATTCCCGGACTGACTACGCGATGGCGGACTGGCTGCACCACAACGACCACGAGGTCTCCCACGTTGACGTCCGGCCGGAGGACGGCGTGCCCGAGAAACCATATGAAATCCTCACAGCCGGCTACCTCGGGCTCGGCTCCGAAGTGATTCACGACGACGCCGGGCTCGCCTTCCTGCGCGAGTGGCGCAAGGCGGCTGTGACCACACACTGAACTATAGCCACGCGCTGAGCCGTGCCACAGGGCTGAGCCGTGCACAGGGCTGAGCCGTGCCACAGGGCTGAGCCGTGCCACAGGGCTGAGCCGGGCCGAGCGGCGGTCCGGGGTACTGCGTCAGGCACTGCCCGTGACGCCCTACGGCGTGGGGGTCGGTGTTGCCGTGGCCGTCGCGGTAGGTGTCGCCGTCGTCGGCGCGGTGGCCGAGGTGGCCGGCGACGACGAGACAGTGGCCGTCGCCGTAGGCGACGGCGTCGGGCTCGAGGACGGCGTGCGGCTCGGCGTCGGGCTCGGCGTGGGCGTGGGATCGGCTGTGGGGCTCGGCGCAGGGGACGACGACGTGCTGGTCGAAGAGGGGCTCGAAGCAGAGTTCGAGGCCGACCCGCCGCCCGAGCTCGCGCCCGACGAGGACGCGGTCGAGGACGACTGGGGCGACGGCGAGGCTGCCGGCCCAGGAGCGGTCGGTGTTGGCGCCGGGGCCTTCTGGATGGTCTCGCCGGGGGCCGGCTCGTCGAGGGTCGTGGGCACGCTCCAGTTCTGGCTCGCGGGCGTCTGGCCGTCCTTCGGCGTGTAGTCGGTGAGAGTCAGGTTCGCGACGGGGTCGGTCTGCTTGATCCCGATGAACGTCCACTTCATCGGGTCCTCGTACACCCCGTTGAGATGGGTCTCGAAGTGCAGATGGGATCCGGTGGCGCTGCCAGTGTGGCCCACGAGACCGACCACCTGACTCGGCTGCACCGAGTCTCCGGCCTTCACCGCACAGGCGTGCATGTGGTTGTACGTCGTGACCAAGCCGTTGCCGTGGTTGACCTCGACCCGGTTCCCACCGCCCCAGGGATGCCACCCCGCCGCCTGGACCACGCCGGCGTCGGCCGCATACACCCGGGTGCCCTCGCCCGCCCCGAAATCCTGCCCCCAGTGGAACTCGCCGGGCAGGCCGGTCAGCGGGTTGATGCGGTAGCCGAAGGGCGACGTGGGGACGAGCGCTTCGAGGGGCGCGTAGAGCTGACCCTTCACGGGCCGGGGAAGGTCTGCGGAGGCCACCATGACCGTGCCCGAGTGGTTGCCGGCCGGAATCGAACTGACGGAGGAGCGGTCGAAGGTGAGCTTCGCGTTCGGGTCTGCGCGCACGGTGTCCCCGGAATCGGCGAACGCCCTGGTTGCGCCGCACAGCGCACAGGCTATGGGAATGGACAGCCCCACGAAGCCTCGACGGCCAATCTGGCGGCCTGCACCTCTTTGCTGCTCCATGTGACTCCCCAATCAGTCATGGCGTTTTTCGGCATGAACTATCCAAGAAAACTCGCGCCGAATGGCACCATTGTCAGTTGGGCCGATGCGAAAGCGCTAGATGTTTAAACAGTCACACAGCGCTTCTACAGCCTGTCAAGAAAATGGAGTCGGCTGAGCAGATCGGCGCCAGCTGAGGAGCTCAGGAGCGCCAGGCAGGCGCAATGCTCGTTCCGGAAGAGGCTGCGGGTCCGGAGCAGCTCCAGATAGTCAGCCCAAAGCACGACACCCCCAGTCCGAAGACCGGGGGTGTCGTGAGTGTCGCGGCTCATCCTGATGGATGTCCCGCTTCACCACTCGATGCGGAGGATGGGGGATTTGAACCCCCGAGGGCGTGAACCCAACACGCGTTCCAGGCGTGCGCCATAGGCCGCTAGGCGAATCCTCCAGATTGCCCGCGCAAAGCCGCGCCCGAGGGAGCGCCCCTGTGCAGAGCAGACTCTAGAATACCCGAGGTTTCCGGATGCTCCGAATCGAGCCCGCGCCCCGAACGAGCCGCTGCCCGCAACGAGCCCGTGCGAGACTGAGCGGCATGGAGGAGTTCGACTGCCTTGTCGTCTACGTCCCGACCGCCGACGCCGACGCCCTCCGAACAGCCATCGCCAGCGCCGGGGCGGGTCGCCTCGGCAACTACGCCGGGTGCAGCTTCAGCGTCGAGGGGACCGGGCGCTTCGCCCCGTTGGACGGCGCACAGCCGGCGATCGGGACGGTAGGAGAGCAGGTGCAGGTTCCCGAGACCCGGATCGAGGCGATCTACCCTCGCGGCGGACGGAACGCGATCGTCCGCGCACTCCTTGCGGCCCACCCGTACGAAACGCCCGCGTTCATGACGTTCCCTGTGGATGTGAGCCGGCCGCCGGAAGCCTGACGGCGAAGCACGCCCCGCCTTCCGGCGCCCTTCCGGCGACGAGCTGCCCCCCGAGCCGGCCCGCGAGGCGCTGCGCGATCGAGAGCCCGAGCCCCGTCCCGACCGGCCGCTCCCCCTGATAGCGCGAATGGAGCGCGCCTCGCTCGAACGCGTGGGCGAGGTCGTCCTCGCTCAGCCCGGGGCCGCCGTCGCGCACTTCGAGGACGACGGCGCCGTCCTCCCGCCGCCCCGCGAGCACCACGGGCGCTCCGGCGGGAACGGCACGGAGGGCGTTTTCCACAAGCCCGTCGAGGAGCTGCCGCAGCCGGCGCGCGTCCGTCACGACGGGGACGGGTCCCTGCAGTTCGGAACGCAGAACCACCCCTGCGGTCTCGGCCGCACCGCGCCACGCCTCGAGGACCGCGGGCAGGATCGCGGCGGCGTCGACGAGCTGGAGGTCCACCCTGAAGTCGTCGGCCTCGAGCCGGGCCAGCTCGAGCAGGTCGCTCACGAAGTGGTCGAGGCGGTCGGCCTCGGCGCCGAGCGTCTGGCCTACCCGACGCACGTCCCCGGCGGGGATCATCCCGTCGGCGAGCGCCTCTGCGTAGCCTCGAACGGCAGTGAGCGGCGTCCGCATCTCGTGTGAGACGGAAAGGAGGAACTCGCGCTGCCGCGCCTTGCTCGCGGCCAGCGAGGCGTCAAGGGCATCGAGGGCATGGGCAACCTGCCCCACCTCGGCCGGGCCGCCGGCGTCGACCGCCACACCGCGCTCGCCGCCTGCAAGCCGACGGGCCGCGGACGCGACGTGCACGAGCGGCCGCGCGACCCATCGGGCCACGAGTGCGCCGCCCGCAACGGCGCAGCCGAAGCCGATGAGCAGGGCCCACAGAAGCCGTGTCACGAGCGGCACCGCGGCTTGGTTCACGGCCGAGACCGGCTCGACGAGCACTAGACCGCCGCCAGCCGCAAGGGGCCGGGCTTCGACGACGACCGGCGTCCCGTTCACCGTCTCGGTCTGCGAGAAGGACTTGCCCGCGAGGACCCTCGAGACAGCCGCCCGGCTCACGAACCCCCGGCCAGCGCCGCTCACGATGCCGGCCGGGCTCACGAGTGCGATCCGGCCCGCCTCGCCGACCGCGAGCTCGCGGAGGGAAGCGAGATCGGTCACCGAGCCGGACGTGCTGAGCGCCTGCGCCTGGCGCGCGAGGCTCGCGCGGGCCTGGTCGACGGCGGCCGACCGGATGAGCTGCGCGCCCACGAGCCCGGCGACGAGGGTCGCCACCGCCGCCACGGCGGCAGTCACCAGGGTGACGCGCGCGTAGAGCGAGCGCAGCCACTTCCTCACGGACCCACGCCGCCCGAGCCCTCCACCGACACGCTGTAGCCGACCCCACGGATGGTCCTGATCGGGCTCGCGTCTCCGAGCTTGGCGCGGAGCTGCGCGACGTGGACGTCGACCGTCCGGCCCCCGCTGTAGTCGGCCTGGCCCCAGACGGCCGAGAGGAGCTGCTCGCGGCTGAACACGCGCCCGGGCTGGGTCATGAGGTGGGCCAGCAGGTCGAATTCGAGCGCGGTGAGCTGCACCGGCCGCCCGTCCGCCTCGACGGTGCGCCGGCCCGCGTCCACCCGTACGAGACCCACTGTCAGGACACGCGGCGCCTGCGGACCGGCCGCCCGCCGGAGGACGCTGCGGACCCGGGCGACGAGCTCGCGCGGGGAGAAGGGTTTGGTGAGGTAGTCGTCGGCACCGAGCTCGAGGCCGAGGACGCGGTCCACCTCGTCGTCGCGGGCCGTCACGAAGATCACGGGGGTCCAGTCGTCCTCCTCGCGGAGGCGGCGGCAGACCTCGACGCCGTCGAGACCCGGCAGGCCCACATCGAGGACGATGGCAACGGGGCGCAGCTGGCGGACCCGTGCGAGCGCGACGGCGCCGTCGCGCTCGACGTGCACCCCGAACCCGGCGCGGGCGAGGTAGAGGCGTTCGAGGTCCGCGATGGCGTGCTCGTCCTCGACCACGAGCACGAGCCCGCGCCCCTCGACCGAGTTGTCCACGGGAACCATTCAAGCGCACCCTTCAAATGCACGACGCCGCTCCCGGACCGTAGGCGGGTCGCCGCAGCGAGACTTTACAGTCCCCGAACATTGGCCGAACAGGGGCCCTTGCCGTGCGTGGGGAAGATCGAACCCGAACCCGGAGGACCTTCCGGAAGAACCCGCGAGAAAGGACAGGCCATGGACGAGAGAACAGACGGACCCTGGGACGCCCCACAGCGGAAGAGCACCGGCCGCCGCTGGAAGGCGGGTGCCGCCTCCGCGCTCGCCGCAGCCCTCCTCGCCGGAGGAGGCATCGCCGTCGCCCTCGACGCGCGCCAGCCGCAGAACGACGCCGCCCAGCCGGCCGCCCTCGTCGTGCCGGCCGCGAATTCGACGGCGTCGCCGTCGCCTTCTGCGTCCGCGCCGGCGAAGACCCAGCAGACGGACCGGGCCGCCCTGCGCAGGGCTCTCGCCGTCGTCATCCGACAGGACGGCACAGCCCAGTACGGCCCACACGCCCAAGCAGCCGCCCGTGCGGTTGCCAACCGCTTCCCCGCCGCATTCCGCCGTCTGCCGGCCAAGCTGCGGCAGGACCTGTGGACGCTTGCCGGGGCGCCCGCTGGCCAAGAGGTCGCGGACGCCCAGACGATCAAGAAGGGGGCCCTCGACGGCACGTACGGCTCCGCCGTCCAGAAGGTCGCGCAGGCGATCCAGAAGGCGCCGGCTGCTCCGAAGACACCCAAGCCGGGCACCTCGGCACCGAGCACCCCGGCGCCGAGCGCGACCACTCCGAGCGCGACCACCGGGAGCTGACGGGCCGGTTCGAGGCACCCGTGGAACTCCGCTAAGATGGAACCCAGCCCCTCATGTGGCGTCATCCTGCTGAACTCCCCCAGGACCGGAAGGTAGCAAGGGTAGGTGGGCTCTGGCGGGTGCATGAGGGGCCTTTTCATACCTGTGGATAACCCGCTTGGGGTGTCAGTCCTGATTGGTAGGGTTTTCTCTGTGACTTCTCCGACTGCCCTCTATCGCCGGTATCGGCCGGACACGTTCCAGAACGTGATCGGGCAGGAGCATGTCACCGAACCGCTCATGACGGCGCTCCGGAAGAACCGCGTCAACCACGCCTATCTCTTCTCCGGTCCGCGCGGCTGCGGCAAGACCACTTCGGCCCGAATCCTCGCCCGCTGCCTCAACTGCGAGAAGGGCCCGACCCCCGAGCCGTGCGGAGTCTGCCCGAGCTGTGTCGAGCTCGCGCGCGGCGGATCCGGCTCGCTCGACGTCATAGAAATCGACGCCGCGAGCCACGGCGGTGTGGACGACGCGCGGGACCTCCGCGAGCGGGCGACCTTTGCCCCCGTCCGGGACCGCTACAAGATCTTCATCATCGACGAGGCCCACATGGTCACGTCGGCCGGCTTCAACGCGCTGCTCAAGATCGTCGAGGAGCCGCCGGAGCACATCAAGTTCATCTTCGCGACGACTGAGCCCGACAAGGTCATCGGCACCATCCGCTCGCGTACCCACCACTATCCGTTCCGCCTCGTGCCGCCCGAGCCGCTCATGGCGTACCTCGAGAAGCTCTGCGCCGAGGAGCATGTGGCCGTCGAGCCGGGAGTCCTCTCGCTGGTCGTCCGCGCGGGCGGGGGGTCCGTGCGAGACTCGCTCTCCGTGCTCGACCAGCTCATGGCCGGAGCTGGCACGGGTGGCATCGACTACGAGCTGGCCGTCGCCCTTCTGGGGTACACGCACGCCGCGCTGCTCGACGACGTCGTCGACGCCGTCTCCGCGGGCGATTCCGGGACCGTCTTCCGGGCCGTGGACCGGGTCATCCAGACCGGCCACGACCCGCGCCGGTTCGTCGAGGACCTCCTCGAGCGGTTCCGCGACCTCATCATCGTCCAGGCCCTCCCGGAGGCTGCGCAGTCGATCCTCCGCGGCGTGCCGGCCGACCAGCTTGCACGCATGAGGACGCAGGCGCAGTCCCTGGGCTCGGCGGAGCTCTCGCGGGCAGCCGACATCACGAACGCGGCCTTCAACGAGATGACGGGGGCGACGTCGCCCCGGCTCCATCTCGAGCTCCTCTGCGCGCGGCTCATGCTGCCCGGCGCGGACAGCGACAACGGCTTGGCCGCGCGGCTCGACCGCCTCGAGCGTCGGCTCTCGTTCGAGCATGGACCGGGCGGTACGGTTCCGGACTCCGAGGCCCCGCCGCAGGCCGTGCCAGCTGGCCCGGCGGCTGCTGGCCCGGCGGCTGCTGCAGTTCCAGTGGACGACACGCGCCCTGCCGCTCCGGTTCCGGCATCCACAGAGCCTGGTCGCGGCATTCCCGCGCCCAGCACCCCCGCGCCCAGCACCCCCGGTCCCGGCGCCCCCGCGCCCAGCGCCCCCGAGCTCAGCAGCCCCAGCCCCAGCAGCCCCGCGCCCAGCACCCCCAGCCCCGGCAGCCCGGAGCGCAGCATTGCCGAGCCTCAGGTTCACGAGCGCCCGGCTCCCGAGCGCCAGGTCCCCGAGCGCCCGGCCCCCGAGCCCCGTGTCGCGGGGCCGCAGGCCCAGACGCCCACTCCCGCGTCCCCGGAGCCTGCCGCGGCCGATGTTCCCCCGCGGACGCAGCCTGAACCGGAGCCGAGTGCGCCGGCGGGCGCTGCCCACGGCGGTTCGGGCAGCGTGGAGATGTTCCGGCGCGCCTGGCCCGAGATCCTGGAGGCGCTCACAGCGATCAAGCGCCTCACCTGGATCCTCGTGAGCCAGAACGCGAACGTGGCCGGGTTCGATGGGAGGACCCTCACCCTCGCGTTCGCCAACTCAGGGTCCGTCAACTCGTTCTCTCGCGGCGACCACGCGGACAACGTGCGCAGTGCGGTCCAGAAGGTGCTCGGTGTCGAGGTCCAGATCGACGCGACCACCGGCGGGAACGGTCCGGTTCCCGCCGGAGCGAGGGGAGCTGAGCCGGGCCCAAAAGCGCCGGCTGACAGTCTCCCGGGCTCCCCCGCGCCCGAAACCGGCAGCGTTCCGGAAGGGCGTCGTGGCGCCGCAGCAGCGGCCGCGCCGACTCCATCGCCCGCCCCGGCTCCTTCGCCTGTGCCGCCATCGCCCGCGCTGGCTCCTCCGAGCGCCGACACTGCACCCACTGCACCACCTGCGCCGAGCGCGGCCGACATCACTTGGGGCCTCGCCCCGGCCCCCGCAGGTGGCCCCGCGGCCCCGGCGGAGGGGTCCGTCGAAAGCCAGCCATCTCGTGTGGCCGCGGCCGGAGCCGCCTCACCCGAGCCCGAGCCCGAGCCCGAGCCGACCCCACCGGCAGCCGCGGTAGAACCAGACCGCCGCGGGCAGAACAGCCGCGACGGGCAGACAGGCGGTGACGGGCGGGAGGGCGAGGAACCACAGCGGCCGCAGCCCGGGCCTGCGACAAGCCCCCGACCTTCCGATGATCCCTATGCGGACATCCCGTACGCGGACGACGAGCCACCGGCCGACTGGGACGAGCCGCTCCCGGAAGACGAGGGACGGCGTCGTCCGTCTGGCCCCGTCGAGCCGTCGTCGTCTCGCCGGTCCGAGGCCAAGCCTGTGGAGACGGGCGGCAGCGAGCCTGCTGGGCGCGATCCTTGGGCCTACGCCCGCGAGTCTTCCCCCGGCGTCCCGACCCCCATTCGCCATGGCAACGCGGCACAAACGAGAACACCAACGGCCTGCTGCGCCAGTACCTGCCCAAGGGCAGCAAGATCCCCAGCGACCCCTCCTACCTCGAGGCCATCGCCATCGAGATGAACAACCGGCCACGCAAGACACTAGGCTTCAAAACACCACGAGAAGTCTTCCTCGAAGACATCGAACAGGCCGTTGCCAACATGCCTTGAATCCGCCATGTCTGCCAACCGGTCAGGAGCGCGGCGTGTCCCCAGCAACACGAGGGCAGCGCGGCTAGAAGTGGGCGGGACGAACCGCGCTCAGCGCTTCGGGGTGCTTCCATGCTCGCCAGACCCCGGCCCGGGGCAGCAGAATCGGGAGACCACACCGAGGCACCGCCCCTTTGCTGACACTCTGGCCTTAAAATGGGCCTATGCCCCGCATCCAGGCAGAGTCCAACGCCGCCCAGCGCGCGCTCACGCAGCGCCGGATCCTCGACGCGTTCGGCGAGCTGCTCTTCACGCGGGGACTCCCGGGGCTGACGATGACCGACGTCGCGCGCCAGGCCGGCGTCGGCCGGACCGCGGTCTACAACTACTACGCCGACTTGGAAGAGCTCCTCATCGGCTACGCACTCGACGAGACCGGCCGCTTCCTCACCGACCTCAAGGACGAGCTGGGCCGGCTCGACAATCCCGTCGACCGCCTCGCCGTATACATCCGGGCCCAGGTCGAGGACCTTTCCCGCCGCCACCTCCCGCCCGGTCCGGCCATGCGGGCGGTGCTCTCGGCGTCGTCGTTCGCGAAGCTGGGGGACCACGTCGGCGAGCTCAACGCGGTGCTTCGCGACATCCTCCGGGCCTGTATGGAGGAGGGCTACATCCCCCAGGCCGACCTCGACGAGATCTCGCAGCTCGTGCTCGGATCGCTCGCGGCGAGCGCTGACCGCGGGCAGGATCGCCACACGGAGGCGACAGTGCGCTTCATCCAGCTCGGTGTCGGAGCACGCTTCGACGAGATCGGCCGCCCGATCAAGACCTGACCGCGCGCCGGATCAGGGGGTGGGCGCGACGGAAGCCGAGGGGCTCTGAGTGGCGCCGACGCACACGAGTCCTCCCGGCGTCTGGTCGACGAGGCCCGGGTCCTTGAGCCCGGCGAAGGTCGGCAGGAGGATGAGGTCGAGGCTCGCGTCGCCCCGCTTGTCGAGCACGAACAGGCTCCCGGGCACATTGCGCTGGACCGTGAAGGCGGCCGCTTCGCCCGCGGGGCCGGCAACGATGAGTGCAGGCGGCGTCCCGGTCGCCGTGGAGTTGGCCACGTTCCCGACGGCGAACTTCCGTTGCGTGAGCTGGTCGGCAACCGTCCGTGCGAGCCCTTCCTTCCCCGCCGCGTTGAGCACGTTCACGCGGACGGACTGCGGCGCCGCGTAGTCGAATGGCCCGCTGGGGCAGCCGGGGGTCGGCCCGGGCGACGCGGCCTGCGGCGAGAGCACGAGGCGACCGGTCAGAATGGCCCACGCTCCCGTCCCGCCCGCGACGACGAGGGCCAGCAGGAGCACGAGCAGGACGGTATGTCGGATCTTGCGCCAGCGGCTCCGCCGACGCTCCTGCTCGTCCCGCTCGGCCTCGAACTGCGAGCGCAGTTCCTCCCCGTTGACCACGTGGTGCCCGCGGTAGACGGTGGGGTCCTTGGGCCTGGGGCTCATGGCGCGGCCTCGGCTCAGGAGTCGAGATCGAGAACGCGGGCGTGGATGGCCGTCCGCTGGTGCAGGGCCGTCCGCAGCGCACGATGGAGCCCGTCCTCGAGGTACAGGACACCCTGATACTGGACGACGTGCGGGAAGAGGTCGCCGAAGAAGGTCGAGTCCTCGGCGAGGAGGGCCTCGAGATCGAGCGTGCGCTTGGTCGTGACGAGCTCGTCGAGCCGCACCGGGCGGGGCGGGAGGGCGGCCCAGTCCTTGGGCGTGTGGTACCCATGGTCCGGGTAGGGGCGCCCGTCCCCCACAGCTTTGAAGATCACGCGACTAGCGTAGACAGGCGCCTGCCGGAGCGTCATACCGGGCACGCACCCCGGAGGGATTGTGGCCGAACGGTTACGGAGCGCTTCCGACGGATGACGGTCGACGGCGACCTGCCGCCGTCGTCCGTCATCCGGGCTTGGACTGGGCGGCCGCCTGACAGAATGGGCCGCATGGAACTCCGACCCCCGTTCGCCCTCCTTCTCGACGTCGACGGCCCGATCGCGAGCCCGGTGAGCCGCTCGGTCAGGCCGGAGATCATCTCACTCCTGCTCGAACTCGGGGAGGCTGGGATTCCCCTCGTCTTCAACACAGGACGTTCGGACGCATTCATCGCGGAGCAGGTGATGGAGCCGATGCTGGCCGAGGGGATGCCGTCCTCGCTCACGGTTCACGCGATCTGCGAGAAGGGGGCCACGTGGTTCTCGTTCACTGGCGAGGGGGCGACCCCTGTCCGGGTGGACCGTGAGCTTGCCGTCCCCGCCGGCTTCGCCGACGAGATCCGGAACCTCGTGGCGGAAAAGTATGCGGACTACATGTTCTTCGACGAGACCAAGCGGGCGATGGTCTCGGTCGAGCAGCGGGTCGATGTGTCGAACAGCGAGTACCGCGCCGTCCAGGAGCACTTCGACGCCGACGCGATGGCCCTCATGGCGCAGCGTGGAATCGGTGCGGTACGGCTCGATCATCACCTTCCCGGCCAGGACGACACAGTCGACTTCCGCGTCGACCCCACCATCATCTCGACCGACATCGAATCCGTGCGCCTCGGCAAGGACCTCGGGGCGAGCCGCGCCTGCGAGCTCCTGCGGGGTGACGGGATCGTGCCCGCATCGTGGTTCACGATGGGCGATTCCCGGACTGACTACGCGATGGCGGACTGGCTGCACCACAACGACCACGAGGTCTCCCACGTTGACGTCCGGCCGGAGGACGGCGTGCCCGAGAAACCATATGAAATCCTCACAGCCGGCTACCTCGGGCTCGGCTCCGAAGTGATTCACGACGACGCCGGGCTCGCCTTCCTGCGCGAGTGGCGCAAGGCGGCTGTGACCACACACTGAACTATAGCCACGCGCTGAGCCGTGCCACAGGGCTGAGCCGTGCACAGGGCTGAGCCGTGCCACAGGGCTGAGCCGGGCCGAGCGGCGGTCCGGGGTACTGCGTCAGGCACTGCCCGTGACGCCCTACGGCGTGGGGGTCGGTGTTGCCGTGGCCGTCGCGGTAGGTGTCGCCGTCGTCGGCGCGGTGGCCGAGGTGGCCGGCGACGACGAGACAGTGGCCGTCGCCGTAGGCGACGGCGTCGGGCTCGAGGACGGCGTGCGGCTCGGCGTCGGGCTCGGCGTGGGCGTGGGATCGGCTGTGGGGCTCGGCGCAGGGGACGACGACGTGCTGGTCGAAGAGGGGCTCGAAGCAGAGTTCGAGGCCGACCCGCCGCCCGAGCTCGCGCCCGACGAGGACGCGGTCGAGGACGACTGGGGCGACGGCGAGGCTGCCGGCCCAGGAGCGGTCGGTGTTGGCGCCGGGGCCTTCTGGATGGTCTCGCCGGGGGCCGGCTCGTCGAGGGTCGTGGGCACGCTCCAGTTCTGGCTCGCGGGCGTCTGGCCGTCCTTCGGCGTGTAGTCGGTGAGAGTCAGGTTCGCGACGGGGTCGGTCTGCTTGATCCCGATGAACGTCCACTTCATCGGGTCCTCGTACACCCCGTTGAGATGGGTCTCGAAGTGCAGATGGGATCCGGTGGCGCTGCCAGTGTGGCCCACGAGACCGACCACCTGACTCGGCTGCACCGAGTCTCCGGCCTTCACCGCACAGGCGTGCATGTGGTTGTACGTCGTGACCAAGCCGTTGCCGTGGTTGACCTCGACCCGGTTCCCACCGCCCCAGGGATGCCACCCCGCCGCCTGGACCACGCCGGCGTCGGCCGCATACACCCGGGTGCCCTCGCCCGCCCCGAAATCCTGCCCCCAGTGGAACTCGCCGGGCAGGCCGGTCAGCGGGTTGATGCGGTAGCCGAAGGGCGACGTGGGGACGAGCGCTTCGAGGGGCGCGTAGAGCTGACCCTTCACGGGCCGGGGAAGGTCTGCGGAGGCCACCATGACCGTGCCCGAGTGGTTGCCGGCCGGAATCGAACTGACGGAGGAGCGGTCGAAGGTGAGCTTCGCGTTCGGGTCTGCGCGCACGGTGTCCCCGGAATCGGCGAACGCCCTGGTTGCGCCGCACAGCGCACAGGCTATGGGAATGGACAGCCCCACGAAGCCTCGACGGCCAATCTGGCGGCCTGCACCTCTTTGCTGCTCCATGTGACTCCCCAATCAGTCATGGCGTTTTTCGGCATGAACTATCCAAGAAAACTCGCGCCGAATGGCACCATTGTCAGTTGGGCCGATGCGAAAGCGCTAGATGTTTAAACAGTCACACAGCGCTTCTACAGCCTGTCAAGAAAATGGAGTCGGCTGAGCAGATCGGCGCCAGCTGAGGAGCTCAGGAGCGCCAGGCAGGCGCAATGCTCGTTCCGGAAGAGGCTGCGGGTCCGGAGCAGCTCCAGATAGTCAGCCCAAAGCACGACACCCCCAGTCCGAAGACCGGGGGTGTCGTGAGTGTCGCGGCTCATCCTGATGGATGTCCCGCTTCACCACTCGATGCGGAGGATGGGGGATTTGAACCCCCGAGGGCGTGAACCCAACACGCGTTCCAGGCGTGCGCCATAGGCCGCTAGGCGAATCCTCCAGATTGCCCGCGCAAAGCCGCGCCCGAGGGAGCGCCCCTGTGCAGAGCAGACTCTAGAATACCCGAGGTTTCCGGATGCTCCGAATCGAGCCCGCGCCCCGAACGAGCCGCTGCCCGCAACGAGCCCGTGCGAGACTGAGCGGCATGGAGGAGTTCGACTGCCTTGTCGTCTACGTCCCGACCGCCGACGCCGACGCCCTCCGAACAGCCATCGCCAGCGCCGGGGCGGGTCGCCTCGGCAACTACGCCGGGTGCAGCTTCAGCGTCGAGGGGACCGGGCGCTTCGCCCCGTTGGACGGCGCACAGCCGGCGATCGGGACGGTAGGAGAGCAGGTGCAGGTTCCCGAGACCCGGATCGAGGCGATCTACCCTCGCGGCGGACGGAACGCGATCGTCCGCGCACTCCTTGCGGCCCACCCGTACGAAACGCCCGCGTTCATGACGTTCCCTGTGGATGTGAGCCGGCCGCCGGAAGCCTGACGGCGAAGCACGCCCCGCCTTCCGGCGCCCTTCCGGCGACGAGCTGCCCCCCGAGCCGGCCCGCGAGGCGCTGCGCGATCGAGAGCCCGAGCCCCGTCCCGACCGGCCGCTCCCCCTGATAGCGCGAATGGAGCGCGCCTCGCTCGAACGCGTGGGCGAGGTCGTCCTCGCTCAGCCCGGGGCCGCCGTCGCGCACTTCGAGGACGACGGCGCCGTCCTCCCGCCGCCCCGCGAGCACCACGGGCGCTCCGGCGGGAACGGCACGGAGGGCGTTTTCCACAAGCCCGTCGAGGAGCTGCCGCAGCCGGCGCGCGTCCGTCACGACGGGGACGGGTCCCTGCAGTTCGGAACGCAGAACCACCCCTGCGGTCTCGGCCGCACCGCGCCACGCCTCGAGGACCGCGGGCAGGATCGCGGCGGCGTCGACGAGCTGGAGGTCCACCCTGAAGTCGTCGGCCTCGAGCCGGGCCAGCTCGAGCAGGTCGCTCACGAAGTGGTCGAGGCGGTCGGCCTCGGCGCCGAGCGTCTGGCCTACCCGACGCACGTCCCCGGCGGGGATCATCCCGTCGGCGAGCGCCTCTGCGTAGCCTCGAACGGCAGTGAGCGGCGTCCGCATCTCGTGTGAGACGGAAAGGAGGAACTCGCGCTGCCGCGCCTTGCTCGCGGCCAGCGAGGCGTCAAGGGCATCGAGGGCATGGGCAACCTGCCCCACCTCGGCCGGGCCGCCGGCGTCGACCGCCACACCGCGCTCGCCGCCTGCAAGCCGACGGGCCGCGGACGCGACGTGCACGAGCGGCCGCGCGACCCATCGGGCCACGAGTGCGCCGCCCGCAACGGCGCAGCCGAAGCCGATGAGCAGGGCCCACAGAAGCCGTGTCACGAGCGGCACCGCGGCTTGGTTCACGGCCGAGACCGGCTCGACGAGCACTAGACCGCCGCCAGCCGCAAGGGGCCGGGCTTCGACGACGACCGGCGTCCCGTTCACCGTCTCGGTCTGCGAGAAGGACTTGCCCGCGAGGACCCTCGAGACAGCCGCCCGGCTCACGAACCCCCGGCCAGCGCCGCTCACGATGCCGGCCGGGCTCACGAGTGCGATCCGGCCCGCCTCGCCGACCGCGAGCTCGCGGAGGGAAGCGAGATCGGTCACCGAGCCGGACGTGCTGAGCGCCTGCGCCTGGCGCGCGAGGCTCGCGCGGGCCTGGTCGACGGCGGCCGACCGGATGAGCTGCGCGCCCACGAGCCCGGCGACGAGGGTCGCCACCGCCGCCACGGCGGCAGTCACCAGGGTGACGCGCGCGTAGAGCGAGCGCAGCCACTTCCTCACGGACCCACGCCGCCCGAGCCCTCCACCGACACGCTGTAGCCGACCCCACGGATGGTCCTGATCGGGCTCGCGTCTCCGAGCTTGGCGCGGAGCTGCGCGACGTGGACGTCGACCGTCCGGCCCCCGCTGTAGTCGGCCTGGCCCCAGACGGCCGAGAGGAGCTGCTCGCGGCTGAACACGCGCCCGGGCTGGGTCATGAGGTGGGCCAGCAGGTCGAATTCGAGCGCGGTGAGCTGCACCGGCCGCCCGTCCGCCTCGACGGTGCGCCGGCCCGCGTCCACCCGTACGAGACCCACTGTCAGGACACGCGGCGCCTGCGGACCGGCCGCCCGCCGGAGGACGCTGCGGACCCGGGCGACGAGCTCGCGCGGGGAGAAGGGTTTGGTGAGGTAGTCGTCGGCACCGAGCTCGAGGCCGAGGACGCGGTCCACCTCGTCGTCGCGGGCCGTCACGAAGATCACGGGGGTCCAGTCGTCCTCCTCGCGGAGGCGGCGGCAGACCTCGACGCCGTCGAGACCCGGCAGGCCCACATCGAGGACGATGGCAACGGGGCGCAGCTGGCGGACCCGTGCGAGCGCGACGGCGCCGTCGCGCTCGACGTGCACCCCGAACCCGGCGCGGGCGAGGTAGAGGCGTTCGAGGTCCGCGATGGCGTGCTCGTCCTCGACCACGAGCACGAGCCCGCGCCCCTCGACCGAGTTGTCCACGGGAACCATTCAAGCGCACCCTTCAAATGCACGACGCCGCTCCCGGACCGTAGGCGGGTCGCCGCAGCGAGACTTTACAGTCCCCGAACATTGGCCGAACAGGGGCCCTTGCCGTGCGTGGGGAAGATCGAACCCGAACCCGGAGGACCTTCCGGAAGAACCCGCGAGAAAGGACAGGCCATGGACGAGAGAACAGACGGACCCTGGGACGCCCCACAGCGGAAGAGCACCGGCCGCCGCTGGAAGGCGGGTGCCGCCTCCGCGCTCGCCGCAGCCCTCCTCGCCGGAGGAGGCATCGCCGTCGCCCTCGACGCGCGCCAGCCGCAGAACGACGCCGCCCAGCCGGCCGCCCTCGTCGTGCCGGCCGCGAATTCGACGGCGTCGCCGTCGCCTTCTGCGTCCGCGCCGGCGAAGACCCAGCAGACGGACCGGGCCGCCCTGCGCAGGGCTCTCGCCGTCGTCATCCGACAGGACGGCACAGCCCAGTACGGCCCACACGCCCAAGCAGCCGCCCGTGCGGTTGCCAACCGCTTCCCCGCCGCATTCCGCCGTCTGCCGGCCAAGCTGCGGCAGGACCTGTGGACGCTTGCCGGGGCGCCCGCTGGCCAAGAGGTCGCGGACGCCCAGACGATCAAGAAGGGGGCCCTCGACGGCACGTACGGCTCCGCCGTCCAGAAGGTCGCGCAGGCGATCCAGAAGGCGCCGGCTGCTCCGAAGACACCCAAGCCGGGCACCTCGGCACCGAGCACCCCGGCGCCGAGCGCGACCACTCCGAGCGCGACCACCGGGAGCTGACGGGCCGGTTCGAGGCACCCGTGGAACTCCGCTAAGATGGAACCCAGCCCCTCATGTGGCGTCATCCTGCTGAACTCCCCCAGGACCGGAAGGTAGCAAGGGTAGGTGGGCTCTGGCGGGTGCATGAGGGGCCTTTTCATACCTGTGGATAACCCGCTTGGGGTGTCAGTCCTGATTGGTAGGGTTTTCTCTGTGACTTCTCCGACTGCCCTCTATCGCCGGTATCGGCCGGACACGTTCCAGAACGTGATCGGGCAGGAGCATGTCACCGAACCGCTCATGACGGCGCTCCGGAAGAACCGCGTCAACCACGCCTATCTCTTCTCCGGTCCGCGCGGCTGCGGCAAGACCACTTCGGCCCGAATCCTCGCCCGCTGCCTCAACTGCGAGAAGGGCCCGACCCCCGAGCCGTGCGGAGTCTGCCCGAGCTGTGTCGAGCTCGCGCGCGGCGGATCCGGCTCGCTCGACGTCATAGAAATCGACGCCGCGAGCCACGGCGGTGTGGACGACGCGCGGGACCTCCGCGAGCGGGCGACCTTTGCCCCCGTCCGGGACCGCTACAAGATCTTCATCATCGACGAGGCCCACATGGTCACGTCGGCCGGCTTCAACGCGCTGCTCAAGATCGTCGAGGAGCCGCCGGAGCACATCAAGTTCATCTTCGCGACGACTGAGCCCGACAAGGTCATCGGCACCATCCGCTCGCGTACCCACCACTATCCGTTCCGCCTCGTGCCGCCCGAGCCGCTCATGGCGTACCTCGAGAAGCTCTGCGCCGAGGAGCATGTGGCCGTCGAGCCGGGAGTCCTCTCGCTGGTCGTCCGCGCGGGCGGGGGGTCCGTGCGAGACTCGCTCTCCGTGCTCGACCAGCTCATGGCCGGAGCTGGCACGGGTGGCATCGACTACGAGCTGGCCGTCGCCCTTCTGGGGTACACGCACGCCGCGCTGCTCGACGACGTCGTCGACGCCGTCTCCGCGGGCGATTCCGGGACCGTCTTCCGGGCCGTGGACCGGGTCATCCAGACCGGCCACGACCCGCGCCGGTTCGTCGAGGACCTCCTCGAGCGGTTCCGCGACCTCATCATCGTCCAGGCCCTCCCGGAGGCTGCGCAGTCGATCCTCCGCGGCGTGCCGGCCGACCAGCTTGCACGCATGAGGACGCAGGCGCAGTCCCTGGGCTCGGCGGAGCTCTCGCGGGCAGCCGACATCACGAACGCGGCCTTCAACGAGATGACGGGGGCGACGTCGCCCCGGCTCCATCTCGAGCTCCTCTGCGCGCGGCTCATGCTGCCCGGCGCGGACAGCGACAACGGCTTGGCCGCGCGGCTCGACCGCCTCGAGCGTCGGCTCTCGTTCGAGCATGGACCGGGCGGTACGGTTCCGGACTCCGAGGCCCCGCCGCAGGCCGTGCCAGCTGGCCCGGCGGCTGCTGGCCCGGCGGCTGCTGCAGTTCCAGTGGACGACACGCGCCCTGCCGCTCCGGTTCCGGCATCCACAGAGCCTGGTCGCGGCATTCCCGCGCCCAGCACCCCCGCGCCCAGCACCCCCGGTCCCGGCGCCCCCGCGCCCAGCGCCCCCGAGCTCAGCAGCCCCAGCCCCAGCAGCCCCGCGCCCAGCACCCCCAGCCCCGGCAGCCCGGAGCGCAGCATTGCCGAGCCTCAGGTTCACGAGCGCCCGGCTCCCGAGCGCCAGGTCCCCGAGCGCCCGGCCCCCGAGCCCCGTGTCGCGGGGCCGCAGGCCCAGACGCCCACTCCCGCGTCCCCGGAGCCTGCCGCGGCCGATGTTCCCCCGCGGACGCAGCCTGAACCGGAGCCGAGTGCGCCGGCGGGCGCTGCCCACGGCGGTTCGGGCAGCGTGGAGATGTTCCGGCGCGCCTGGCCCGAGATCCTGGAGGCGCTCACAGCGATCAAGCGCCTCACCTGGATCCTCGTGAGCCAGAACGCGAACGTGGCCGGGTTCGATGGGAGGACCCTCACCCTCGCGTTCGCCAACTCAGGGTCCGTCAACTCGTTCTCTCGCGGCGACCACGCGGACAACGTGCGCAGTGCGGTCCAGAAGGTGCTCGGTGTCGAGGTCCAGATCGACGCGACCACCGGCGGGAACGGTCCGGTTCCCGCCGGAGCGAGGGGAGCTGAGCCGGGCCCAAAAGCGCCGGCTGACAGTCTCCCGGGCTCCCCCGCGCCCGAAACCGGCAGCGTTCCGGAAGGGCGTCGTGGCGCCGCAGCAGCGGCCGCGCCGACTCCATCGCCCGCCCCGGCTCCTTCGCCTGTGCCGCCATCGCCCGCGCTGGCTCCTCCGAGCGCCGACACTGCACCCACTGCACCACCTGCGCCGAGCGCGGCCGACATCACTTGGGGCCTCGCCCCGGCCCCCGCAGGTGGCCCCGCGGCCCCGGCGGAGGGGTCCGTCGAAAGCCAGCCATCTCGTGTGGCCGCGGCCGGAGCCGCCTCACCCGAGCCCGAGCCCGAGCCCGAGCCGACCCCACCGGCAGCCGCGGTAGAACCAGACCGCCGCGGGCAGAACAGCCGCGACGGGCAGACAGGCGGTGACGGGCGGGAGGGCGAGGAACCACAGCGGCCGCAGCCCGGGCCTGCGACAAGCCCCCGACCTTCCGATGATCCCTATGCGGACATCCCGTACGCGGACGACGAGCCACCGGCCGACTGGGACGAGCCGCTCCCGGAAGACGAGGGACGGCGTCGTCCGTCTGGCCCCGTCGAGCCGTCGTCGTCTCGCCGGTCCGAGGCCAAGCCTGTGGAGACGGGCGGCAGCGAGCCTGCTGGGCGCGATCCTTGGGCCTACGCCCGCGAGTCTTCCCCCGGCGTCTGGTCTGTCGGGAGCGAGCCGAACACGGGAGCGAACGCTGAAACGGCGCCGCCCTCGGCGGCAGGGGGAAAGCCGTCGTCGTACGCGCCCGCCACTGCGCAGCCGCCCGCTCCCACCCGCTCCGAGGGCCCCGCGGACGACGCCGGCCAGAACCTGAGCATGTACCAGCGCCTTTCGCGGCGCGCAGCACAGCAGCGGGCGCAGGAGCAGGCGAAGGTCCAAGCGGCGAGCGTCCGGGCGCAGCCGGTGGTCGAGGACATTCCCAGCGCGGACGACGAGACCGTCGAGGCGTCGGGCCTGTTCGGTCGCGCGGCTGTCGAGCGGATCCTCGGCGGCAAGCTCGTCGAAGAGCGGTCGCTGGACGGCACAGTCATCCCGCCGCGTTAGCCGCCAACCGCGCCGGGCGCTGCCTCGGCGGCTGGAGGCGGTAGCGTAGTGGGGTGTATGAAGGCGCAGTCCAGGATCTGATCGACGAACTCGGCAGGCTCCCCGGCATCGGACCGAAATCCGCTCAGCGACTCGCCTTCCACATCCTCGAGGCCGACGCGGACGACATGAAGCGCCTCGCCACCGCCATCACGATCGTCAAGGAACGGGTCAAGTTCTGCCAGATCTGCGGCAACGTGTCGGAGCAGGAGACCTGTTCGATCTGCCGCGATCCCCGCCGGGACCCGAGCGTCATCTGCGTGGTGGAGGAGTCGAAGGACGTCGTGGCGGTCGAGCGCACCCGTGCATTCCGAGGCCGGTACCACGTCCTCGGCGGCGCGATCAACCCCATAGCGGGGATCGGCCCCGACCAGCTCCGCATCCGCGAACTCCTCGGCCGGCTCAACGACGAAGCCGTCACGGAGGTCATCATCGCCACGAACCCCAATCTCGAGGGGGAGGCGACGTCGACGTATCTGGCCCGAATACTGCAGAGCATCGGCATCAAGGTGACCCGTCTCGCTTCGGGACTCCCCGTCGGCGGCGACCTCGAATACGCGGACGAGATCACGCTCGGGCGCGCGTTCGAGGGCAGGCGCAGCGCCATCGGCTGAGCCCACGATGTGGGATTTGTGACAAAATGTTACGCCCGCAACCGTGGCAGGAGCATGCTGGAAGCATGAGCGCACCACGAACTTCCGTGCCCATCCTCGACCTCGCCACCGCGAAGGACGAGAAGGGGCAGTTCACACCAGACTTCCTCGATGCTCTCCGAGATGCCGCCCACAACGTCGGCTTCTTCCAGGTAGTCGGCTATGGCGGACGGCCGGGCCAGGACCAGGAGCTCCTCGACACCGTCGCGGAATTCTTCCGGCTCCCGCTCGAGGACCGCCTCGCCCTGGACAACCGGTCCTCGGCCCAGTTCCGCGGGTACACGAGGCTTGGCACCGAGGTGACCCAGGGCCGGGCCGACTCCCGCGAGCAGATCGACTACGGGCCGGACCGGGAACCGCTCGCGCACGTGCCGGCGGAACAGCCGTACCTTCGGTTGCAGGGGCACAACCAGTGGCCGGCCGCATACCCAGAGCTCGAGAAGGCCGCCATGGAGTGGGCTGAGCTCATGTCCCATGTCGGGGCCGAACTCCTCTCCGGCATCTCCGAGGCCATCGGGCTCCCCAAGGACTACTTCGACGAGAAGTTCTCGGGCACGCCCGCCTGGATGGGCAAGCTCGTGCACTACGTGGGCGGCGTCGTCCCCGAGGCGGGCGACCAAGGGGTCGGCTCGCATGCAGACTACGGCTTCGTGACCCTCCTCCTGCAGGACTCCGTGGGTGGCCTCGAAGTCAAGCCCTACGGCCAGGACGAATGGATCGACGTGCCCCCGACTCCGGGCGCACTCGTCGTGAACCTCGGCGAGATGCTCGAGGTCGCGACCGACGGGTACCTCATGGCGACCATCCACCGCGTCACGGCGCCGCCACCCGGCGTCGACCGCTATTCGGTGCCGTTCTTCTGGTCGCCGCGCCTCGACGCGGTGATCGACAAGGTTGAGCTTCCGAACGAGCTCGCCGCCGAGGCGCGCGGCGTCTCGGACGATCCCGACAACCCGATGCTCGCGACCTATGGCGAGAACGTCCTCAAGGGCTGGCTCCGGGCCCACCCCGAGACCGCACGGCTCCACTACCCGGAGCTCGCGCGCTGACGTCACAGTAGGCATGGACGTGCGGGCGTGGCGATAGAATGTTCCGCGAATCTCCTTCGCTTCCTACATCGCCTGTGAGTGTGCCCGCATGTCCTTGCCGCCTGTGCTGCCCGCCAAGCAACTCGTCGTCCAGAAGTTCGGCGGCTCGTCCGTCGCGGACGCCGCGGGCATCAAGCGGGTAGCCCAACGGGTCGTGGACTATCACGAGGCGGGGCACGAAGTCGTCGTCGTCGTCTCCGCAATGGGCGACACGACAGACGAGCTCCTCGACCTCGCCGCCCAGATCACCGACAGCGCGCCCGCCCGCGAGATGGACATGCTGCTCTCCGCGGGCGAGCGCATGTCGATGGCCCTCCTCGCGATGGCCATCGACAAGCTCGGCCACAGGGCGCAGTCGTTCACGGGTTCGCAGGCCGGCATGATCACGGACGGCACGCACGGCAAGGCGCGCATCATCGACGTCGACCCCCACCGCATCCGGACGTCGCTCGACAAGGGCAACATCGCCATCGTCGCGGGCTTCCAGGGGATGAGCCGGGAGAGCCGCGACATCACGACTCTCGGCCGCGGCGGTTCGGACACGACGGCGGTCGCGCTCGCCGCGGCGCTCGACGCCGACGTGTGCGAGATCTACACGGATGTCGACGGGGTCTACACGGCCGATCCGCGCGTCGTGCCCTCCGCCCGGAAGATCGACACGATATCGAGCGAGGAGATGCTCGAGCTCGCCGCCTCGGGCGCCAAGATCCTCCACCTGCGCTGCGTCGAATACGCGCGCCGCTTCGGGGTTCCGCTGCACGTGCGGTCCTCGTTCAGCCTCAACGAGGGGACGTGGGTGCTGCCCTCCCCCGAGGACAAGTTCACGATCAGCGAGGGAGTCGCCTTGGAACAGCCCATCATCTCCGGTGTCGCGCACGACCGCTCCGAGGCCAAGGTCACCGTGGTCGGCGTCCCGGACATCCCGGGCAAGGCTGCGGCGATCTTCCAGGTCATCGCGAGGGCGAACTCGAATATCGACATGATCGTGCAGAACGTCTCGACGTTCGGCCGCGGCAAGACGGACATCTCCTTCACGCTCCCGATCATCGAGGGCGCGAACGCGCTCAACGCCCTCAAGGCCGCCCAGGGCGAGATCGGCTTCGAAGACGTCGAGTACAACGCCGAGATCGGCAAGCTCTCACTCATCGGTGCCGGGATGCGCTCGCACCCCGGCGTCTCGGCCACCTTCTTCAAGGCCCTCTCGGACGCGGGCATCAACATCGACATGATCTCCACGTCGGAGATCCGCATCTCGGTCGTGACCCGGGCGGACCTCCTCGACGCCGCCGTGCGCGCGATCCACACGGCGTTCGACCTCGACGTCGACACTCAGGCGACCGTCTACGGCGGCACGGGGCGCTAGCCCACCCCACCCGAACGCGGACAGACAGCGAGACCGCAGGTGCAAACCTGCGGTCTCGTCTCTTCAAGGGTTCTCGTATCGCGAGCCGGCGGGCACCGCGTCAGTGGTGCTCTTTTCTCACCGCGTAGTGGTGGCCCTCAGCGTCTGTGACGATCTCGAATCCGCGGAGGTCCTCCTCCGATGCATCCTCGTAGACGTCGTGCTTGTGGAGCACGGGGGATTCAAGGTCTCCGCGCTGCGGCTGGACCAGGATCCTCACCGCCTCGTCGGTCATATGCATGAACCTGTCGAGCGCATGGTGCTCATGCACCTTCGGGGTCCGGAACTTCTTCTCCTGGGAATCGGGCATGTCTCACCCCCTTCCGCCGCAGCCATTCTACGCCGGGGTGTGACCTGACGCCTCAGGGGTCGAAGGGCGGAACCTCAGCGCAGGGAGCGGTCGCCAGGATCCTTCGGCACGACATAGGTGCTGCCGTCGGGCCGCGTCACCGTCTCCCACTGCTGGGCCTCGGCTTCGCGTTCCGCGAGGAGTTCCTTGTTCGCGGCCGTCATCTCGCCTTCGGTCGTTCCTCGGTGGGCCGGGCCGAAGAAGAAGCGGAGCTTGCCGGTGGCACGCATGAACCGCTGGGAAAAGTTCTCGTGGGCCATAGTCCCTCCTCCGTAGGGTGCGCATCCTCGGGATGCACATCCATAGTACCCTCATTATTAGCGTACTAAATATCAGGAGGAAGCCGTGAGCACCTTGACCGAGAGCCAGACGGAGGGCGAGCCCCAGGCCGAAGAGGACCTCCTGCTCGAGCGCCAGCTCTGCTTCGCTCTGAGCGTCGCGAGCCGCAGCGTAGTCGCCGCCTACCGACCCGTGCTCGAACCCATGGGCCTGACCCACCCCCAGTACCTCGTGATGCTCGCCCTCTGGGAGCGGAGCCCACGCACCGTGCGGGACGTGAGCGAAGCCCTCCTCCTCGAGCCCGCGACAATGACGCCGCTGCTCAAGCGACTCGAGGAAGCGGGGCTCGTGACGCGGTCCCGTCAGGCCGGCAACGAGCGCGCCCTCGACGTCGCCCTCACACCGGCAGGCCGAGCCCTCCGCGAGAAGGCCCTCGCGGTGCCGGTCACGATGATGGCGCGCCTCGGCATCACGAGGGAAGAGGCCGAAGAGCTCCACCGATCGATGATGAGGCTCATCACCGCAGCGCAGGCGAGCAGGGACACCGACGCGGCCAAGCGCAGCTGACGCCTCCGCTGCCGCCGCACAGTACCCGCGGAGCTCCCGCATTCCGGCGCCCCCGGCCGGTCTCCCCAGTTTTTGCTCCGGCCTCCCCAGTTTTTGCTCCGCCCTCCCCAGTTTTCGCTCCGGCCTCCCCAGGTTTTGCACCGGCCCCCCCAGTTTTGCTCCGGCCTCCCCAGTTCTGACGACGACGGCGGCACGACTCGCCGCCAAGATGGCCGCCCAGCCGCGGGTTGAACCCTAAAACTGGGGAACCCGACGGAGAAACTGGGGAAACTGGCGCAGAAGCTGGGGAAACCGGCGCAGAAGCTGGGGAGTTCGGCGACAGTCCGCGCGGGGATAATGGACCAGTGCACTCTTCCGTCAGCACCGTCCTCACCCAGGACGAGTGGCTCCCCCGCGCCGAGGCGCACGCCCGCCGGGCTGCAGGCTTCAGCGAACCGTTCGTCGCCCGGCGGAACGCCCGGAAGAAGCATCCCGTCGAGGACTTCCTCTTCACCTACTACACGCACAAGCCCGCCCAGCTCGCCCGCTGGCACCCGGGTGCCGGCGTCGTCCTTTCCGGGGAGGCCGCAGCCGAGCGGCTCGGCTGGAAGAACTACCGCGCACTCACGGACGCCGAGCGGGAAGCGAGCGGCCTCACGGCCGGAGGGACCGCCGTCGTGCTCGACGCCGAGGGCTACCTTCGCGAGCGCGAGGAGACCCTGCGCTTCTGCCCCCTGATCCTGCGCGGCACTGCCCAGCGGCCGGGACAGTTCGGCTGCTTCGGGCTGCACGAATGGGCGATGGTGTACCACTCCGAGAAGTTCGGCATCCGCCACGAATACCTTCCCCTGCGGCTGGGCGCCGAGGGCACGGACCGGGTGGTCGAGGAGCACCGCATCCGCTGCACGCACTTCGACGCCTTCCGCTTCTACACGCCAGACGCCGCGCCCAGGAACGAGTTCCAGCCCACCCGCGAGACCCAGCGCACGCTCGAGCAGCCCGGATGCCTCCACGCGAACATGGACCTGTACAAGTGGGCGTACAAGCTGGGGCCGGCCGTCCCCGGCGAGCTCCTCATGGACTGCTTCGAGCTCGCGTGGCGGGTCCGGGAGATGGACATGCAGGCCTCCCCCTACGACCTTTCCGGCTGGGGGTACGCGCCCATCGCGATTGAGACGCCCGCGGGCAAGGCGGAGTACGTCGAGAAGCAGCGGCAGTTCGCGGCCGAGGCCGCAGTGCTGCGGGAGCGGCTGGCGACGGCGATCGAGCCCTTGGTCGCGGCCCTTCCCTAGCCGGACGACGCCGCGATTCCAGTCGCTTTGCCCTGCTCCGGTAGAATGGAGCTGCACCTCCCTTCAATCACCAGGAGCCCATTGATGCCCCGGATCGTTGTCGATGTCATGCCGAAACCCGAGATTCTGGACCCTCAGGGAAAGGCAATCGTGGGGGCGCTGCCGCGACTCGGGTTCACCGCGTTCAGCGGCGTGCGGCAGGGGAAGCGCTTCGAGCTCACGGTCGAAGGCCCGGTCACCGACGAGATCCTCGAGCAGGCCCGCGAGGCCGCCGCGACGATGCTCTCCAACCCGGTGATCGAGGACGTCGTGAACGTCGAGGTCCTCGACGAGGCTGCCGCCGCGGCCTCCGAGGACGTGGCCGCTCCGGCCGAGGCTGAGTGAGCATGAGCGAGACTCCCCTCATCGGCGACGTCGGCACGGCCGCCGGCGCGGCGCTCTCGGGCACTCCCCTTTCCGGTGCCCGCATCGGGGTTGTGACCTTCCCCGGAACCCTCGACGACCGGGATGCAGCCCGCGCCGTGAAGCTCGCGGGCGGCACTCCCGTCGCGCTCTGGCACGCGGACAGCGAGCTCGGCGACGTCGACGCCGTCGTCCTCCCCGGCGGGTTCAGCTACGGCGACTATCTGCGCGCCGGCGCGATCGCTCGGTTCGCGCCGCTCATGTCGAAGATCACAAAAGCAGCTTCGGGGGCGGCGTCCTCGAATCCTCTCCCCGTGCTCGGCATCTGCAACGGCTTCCAGATCCTCACCGAGGCGCACCTGCTGCCCGGTTCGATGATCAAGAACGACCACCTCAAGTTCATCTGCCGTGACCAGGCCTTGCGTGTCGAGAACAATCGGACGGCCTGGACCAATCAGTTCGAGGAGGGCCAGGAGATCACCGTGGTCCTCAAGAACCAGGACGGCCAGTACGTCGCCGACGAGAAGACCCTCGACGAGCTCGAGGGCGAGGGACGTGTCGCGTTCCGCTACGTGGGCTGGAACCCGAACGGCTCTCGGCGCGGGATCGCCGGCATCACGAACGCTGCAGGGAACGTCCTGGGGCTCATGCCGCACCCCGAACACGCCGTCGAGCCCGGATTCGGCCCCCTCGGCGCCGACGGGCACTACAGCACCGATGGGCTTGGCTTCTTCGCGTCCGTCCTGAGCCAACTGGTGGACGCAAAATGACCGCAGGGAATAGGACAGTGCAGACAGCGCCCAAGTTCAACATCGACACCGTCGAGCACGCGGCCGGGACCCCCGACGTCGAGCTGCCTTGGGCCGAGCTGGGCCTCAAGCAGAACGAGTTCGAGGAGATCGTCAAGCTCCTCGGCCGCCGCCCCACCGCCGCCGAGCTCGCAATGTACTCGGTCATGTGGAGCGAGCACTGCTCCTACAAGTCGTCGAAGGTGCACCTCCGCCAGTTCGGCGAGAAGCTCACCGACGAGATGAAGAAGGACATGATGGTGGGCATCGGCGAGAACGCCGGCGTCACCGACCTCGGCGACGGCTGGGCCGTCACGTTCAAGGTCGAGTCCCACAACCACCCGTCCTTCGTCGAGCCGTACCAAGGTGCGGCGACCGGCATCGGCGGCATCGTCCGCGACATCATCTCGATGGGCGCGCGTCCCGTGGCCGTCATGGACCCGCTCCGCTTCGGCGCGATCGACCACCCGGACACGCCGCGCCTCGTGCACGGGATCGTCTCCGGAATCGGTGGGTACGGCAACTCCCTCGGCCTGCCCAACATCGGCGGCGAGGTCGTGTTCGACTCCGTCTACCAGGCGAACCCGCTCGTGAACGCGCTCGCCGTCGGCGTCCTCCGGCATGAGGACCTCCGCCTCGCGAACGCGTCTGGCGTGGGGAACCGGGTGGTCCTGTTCGGCGCCCGCACCGGCGGCGACGGCATCGGCGGCGCGTCCGTGCTCGCCTCCGAATCGTTCGACGACAGCAAGCCGTCGAAGCGCCCCGCCGTCCAGGTCGGCGACCCGTTCGCCGAGAAGGTCCTCATCGAGTGCTGCCTCGAGCTCTTCAAGCACTCGCTCGTCGAGGGCATCCAGGACTTGGGCGCGGCCGGCATCTCGTGCGCGACGTCGGAGCTCGCCTCGAATGGCGACGGCGGCATGCGCGTCGAGCTGACGAGCGTCCTCCTCCGCGACCCCACCCTGACTCCGGGCGAGATCCTCATGTCCGAGTCGCAGGAGCGCATGATGGCGGTTGTTACTCCGGAGAACGTGGCCGAGTTCGAGAAGGTCATGGAGAAGTGGGACGTCGAGTTCTCGTGGCTCGGCGAAGTCACCGACTCGGGCCGGCTCGTCATCACGTGGGACGGCGAGACGATCGTCGACGTCGACCCGCGCACCGTGGCCCACGAGGGACCGGTCTACAACCGGCCCTTCCACCGGCCCGAGTGGCTCGATGACGTCCAGAAGGACGGTTTCCGCGCGTCGTCGGCCGGGAAGAGCCTGCCCGCCTCGGGCGAGGAGCTCAAGGCCGCTGTGCTCGAGCTCATGGCGTCGCCGAACATGTGCGACAAGTCGTGGGTCACGAGGCAGTACGACAGCTACGTCGGCGGCAACACGACGCTGGCCTCCCCCGACGACGCAGGCGTGGTCCGCGTCGACGACGAGACGGGCCTCGGCGTCGCCATCTCCACCGACGCCAACGGCCGCTATGCGTACCTCGACCCCTACGCCGGCGCGCAGCTCGCCCTCGCGGAGTCGTACCGCAACGTCGCCACCTCGGGCGCAGTCCCGATGGCTGTCACGGACTGCCTGAACTTCGGCTCGCCTGAGGATCCGGAGGTCATGTGGCAGTTCGCGGAGGCCGTGCGCGGCCTGGCCGACGCGTGCCAGACGCTCGGCATCCCGGTGACGGGCGGCAACGTCTCGCTCTACAACCAGACGGGCACGACGGCGATCCACCCCACCCCGGTCGTGGGAGTCCTCGGCAAGTTCGACGACGTCGCCCGCCGCACGCCGTCGGGCTGGCAGCAGAACGCGGACGGTCAGGCGGTCTACCTCCTCGGGACGACGCGCGACGAGCTCGACGGCTCCGAGTTCGCCAACCTGCGTGGGCACCTCGGCGGCCTCCCGCCGAAGCTCGACCTCGAGGCGGAGAAGACGCTCGGCGCGATCGTCATCAACGCGTCGCGAGACGGCATGGTCGATTCCGCACACGATCTCTCCGAGGGCGGCCTCGCGGCGGCCCTGTCCGAGATGGTGCTGCGCTTCGGCGTCGGCGCCCGCGTCGCGCTGGACGACCTGTGCGAGCGCGACGGGGTTGACGCTTTCACGGCGCTGTTCTCTGAGTCCCAGGCGCGCGCCGTCGTCGCCGTCCCGCGCTCGGAGGAGGTGCGCTTCAACGACATGGCGAACGCGCGCCAGTTCCCGGTACTGCGTCTCGGCGTCGTCGACGTTTTGGCGACCTCGCTCGAGGTGCAGGGCCTCTTCGAACTGCCCATCGCGGAACTCCGCGAGGCCCACGAGGGGACGCTGCCGAAGTACTTCGGCTGAGCCTCCCGACGTGGGCCGGAAATGCCCCGCCTTTCGGACCCAACCCTGCGAAACAGCAGGGGGCGAAGTCCGAAAGGCGGGGCATTTTCATGTCGTCGGCCTTAGATCGTCAGCCCTCAGTCCTCGCTGTGCAGTTCCCGCCGCCGGGCGCTGAGGAGGTCCACTTCCCGGCGTGCGGCCACGAGGCGTTCGACGGCGTCGAGCACCTCGACCGCGTGCGCGCGATCCGGCGAGACCAGGGCAGCACCGATGCGGGCACGGCGATGCAGGTCCTGGTCGCCGACCTCCGCAGCCGAAACGTCGAACCGCCGCCTCAGTTCAGCGACGATGGGCCGGACGACCGCGCGTTTCTCCTTGAGCGAGTGCACGTCGCCCAAGAGGATGTCGAACTCTATCCACGCGATCCACATGCGGCCATTCTTCCCGGGCTACGGCGCAGGGGGCGCAGTTGGCGTACCCGAAACGAGGAGGGGGCGCAGTTGGCGTACCCGAAACGAGGAGGCGGCGCAGTTGGCGTACCCGAAACGAGGAGGGGGGTTAGAGGACGCCGAGGCGGGTCAGACGACGGCGGGCAGCGGCCTCGCTCGGGCCGGTGCTCCCCAGTGTGCGGCCGACGACGGCGAGGGTCGCCTGGGCGGCGGGGCGGACGGGCAGCCGGAGAGGGCCGACGGACGCGCGTCGCAGCCCGAGCAGTTCGAGATGCCGGTCGCTCATCGAGTCGACGGCCGCGGCGAAGAGCAGCCGATGCCCGGGAACGAGCATGGGGTCGAGCGGTGGGCGCCGGAGGAAGCCGACCACGTCGTCGACGCGCGGGCCGCCCGCCAGGCTCGCGCCGTCGTCGTACTCCCCCATCCGCTCCCGCAGCGCGGAGACGGAGCGCGGCGGCTCCGGCACCCCCATGAGCTCGCCTGCCCGCGCCCATTCGGCGACGTAGGCGTCCGCCTCGGCAACCGGAAGTGGGCCCCTGATGTACTCGTAGGAGCCGAGGAAGGCATCCGCGAACGCGATGTGGACCCACTCTGCGAGCTCGGGGGCGTTGGCGGCGTAGGTCTGCCGGACGCCACGCCCGTCGACGTACTCGCCGACTACGGCTTCGTGCAGCCGCCGCACGTATGCGCATGCACGCTCGGCGGCACCGGTGTCCCCATACGTCACCGTGTAGATCCAGCGGATCGTTCCCGCGAGGCGCCCGAGCGGGTCCTCGCGGTAGTGGGAATGGTCCACGACGCCGGCGAGGACGCCGGGGTGCAGCGCCTGCGTGAGAAGGGCACGGATGCCGCCCATGAGGGGGGTCATGCCGCCATTGACCCGCCACGTGAGCGAGTCCGGCGGGAAGTAGCCGGCGTCGTCGCCCTCCGCCAGAGCCAGCTCCCACTCGGGGATGCCCTCGGTCTGACCCGAGAACGTCAGCTGGAGGCGGCGGCGCAATGGCGAGAGGACATCAAGGCTCACGCATCAAGCGTGGCGCAGTCGAGGCTCCGTCGGCAACGCCGTGGTGGGCAACGCTGCCCGCAGCCAGGACGAGGGCGCCCTCATCCCGGCCGCGGCCAGCGGTGCTGCTTGGCCCCGAACAGCTATTTGGCCCAGTACACGTGGTTGGTCAGGGGACGGAAGCTCTCCGGATCCGAGACGCTGACTGCCTCGCCGATCAGGATCACATGGTCCCCCGCGTCCACCCGCTGCCAGAGGCGACACTCGATACGCGGGACATCGACGGCCACAATAGGCGAGCCCAGCACGCCGGGCTCCCAGGCCAGTCCCGCGAACTTCTCCGTCCCCTTCGCCACGAATCGCTGCGCGAGACGGCGGTCTGCCTCGGACAGGATGTGCACGGCGAAGTTGTCGGTCGTGTTCCAGGCCTCGAACGACGACGAGCGCTTGTCCACGGCCCACGAGACCAGGGCGGGCTCGAGGCTGACGGACGTGAACGAGTTGCTCACGAGGCCGGCCAACGTGCCGTCGACTTGGGTGGTGACGACCGCGATCCCCGTGGCCCAGTGGCCCATGGCGCGGCGGAGTTCCGTGCCGTTGACGGCCTGGTCCACGGATGGGACGGTCATGGCGCTCCTCCAGCGTTCGGCCGGACGCCCGGTTCCGGGCGCCGTACTTGCCGCGGACTCTCGCCGCGACCGGATCCTCATCTGGGGCACCCCACTTACGGGAGAGGGTTGCCGCCCGGCCAGCCAGAGCTTTGCACCGGGGCTCTTGATCCTGCCCTTCAGCCTAGGGACAGCCTCTTTGGCTCGTAAAGCGATTCCGTAACACGGAAACACAACTTATTGGTCGTCCGGTCGTGACTCTCCGTGACGCTGTGTGGCGCGGCGAGCTTTGGCTTGAGGACTTCTGCGTCAGAAGACGCGAGTCGGCGATGCGCCCGCGCGGGCCAGGCGGACGGCGTCGTCGTCGCGCCGTTCGCGGAGGCGGGCGTCGATGGCCGCCGCTGCGTCGAGCGACTCACGCAGCCAAGCCCACGCTCGCCGGGCGGCCCGGCGGAGCCCGCCCAGATCCGGCAGGCCCAGCAGATCACCCGCATGGTCTGGAAGCGCGGTGGGCGCGACGAAGGGAGCGACCGCGAGCACCCGGTCATGCGGCGTCCGCATGGGACGGCGGGGTTCCGGGCGGAGCGGGTGGCGGACCGGGGCGGGGGCCGCTGCCCGGGATTCGAGGGCGTGTGACGAGGGGGTGCGAGTGGTTGCCGTGCTCATGTCCAGCAGTGTGCGCGTGCTCCGAGCGGGGCGAAACGATTCGGTCCTCCTCGAATCCTCGACCCCGGCCAGCCGGATTCCTACGCTGGAACCATGCTCATCCGACTCACGAGCGAAGACCTCACTCGCGTGCGTTTCGATGCCTCGCCGATGTGGGAGACCGTCACGAGCTTGCGCGCCCTCCAGCAGGGCACGCCCGTGCACCGGCCATGGATCGAGGAGGCGAAGAAGCGCCTCGCCGACTCCCCTGACCGGAAGGCGAAGGACCACCTCCGCCTCCTCACGACGCTCGTGCAGCCGAAGGGCTTCATCGCCGATTCGCTCACGCCGACGCCGACGCGGCAGGACTCGTTCCCGGAGACACTCGCCGCCGTCGCGGCCGTTCCAGCCGAGCTCTGGCTCCGTGACATCGGGTTCCTCGAGAAGCGCGATCTCCCGGACTACGCGAGGCGTGTCCTGGCAGAGCTCCACGACGACGTCGACGCCGGCATCCGCCGCGTGACCGCCGCCCTGAGCTGGTACTGGGCGACCGCCGTCGAGCCCTATTGGCCGCGCCTGCGCTCGGTGCTGCTCGCGGACATCGATTCCCGGCTCGAGAATCTCGCGCACTACGGCATTCAGGAGGTCTTCAAGACCCTGCATCCGAGCATCCGGCTTGGCGAGCAGGGCCTCGAGATCATGCGCGACTGCGAGGCCACCGACCGCCCGAAGCCCGGCGGCGGGCTTGTCCTCGTGCCGACGGCGTTCGTCTGGCCCTCCACGCTCGTACTCAACACGGCGCCGTTCGTCCCGACCATCACGTACGCGCCGCGCGGCGTGGGGCGACTGTGGGAGAAGACGCGGGAGACGCAGGAGAGCCCCATCTCCCGGCTCCTCGGGCGCACGCGTGCCCAGATCCTCGCGCAGCTCGACGTCCCGATGACGACGACGCAGCTCGCCTGTGCGCTCGACCTCGCGGCCGGGACGGTCAGCAGTCATCTGAAGGTCCTCGCCGAGTCCGGGCTTACCGAGCCGGTGCGGGCCGGCCGCGAGGTGTTCTATCAGCGGGGGAAGGTGGGCGAGCAGCTGCTCGCGAGGGCGTGAGGAACCGCGGCGAGGTTCCCGATCGAAGGATGTTCGGATGAATCAAGTCGAGACCCTCCGTGACGAAATGGTTTGCATCGTTACGCCCCTATTCAGGAGAATCTCAATGACCCATCCTGAGCGGCCGAGAGATCTGGATCTGCGACGCCGCAGCAACCCTGGACCGTCGGCGAATCATGCCAGCCGTGCCAAAGGTGCTACTGCCAGAAGCGATGGTGAGTGCCCCGCTCTCGTCGCGCCCGAGTTCAAGGAGCGCAGCCGTGTCCGATCACGTCATCGATTTCGAGACCCCCCTCAAGTTCGCCTATTGGGTGCCCAACGTCTCGGGAGGCCTCGTCGTCTCCACGATCGAGCAGCGCACCCACTGGGAGTTCGAGTACAACCGCAAGCTGGCGCGGACCGCTGAGAACTGCGGCTTCGAATACGCCCTCACGCAGACCCGCTACGGCGCGAGCTACGGCGCGGACAAGCAGCACGAGGCCACGTCCTTCTCGCTCGCCCTCCTCGGGGCGACCGAGCGGCTCAAGGTCATCGCGGCGGTCCACCCCGGCATGTGGCACCCCGGGGTCCTCGCGAAGTTCATCATCACGGCAGACCATCTCTCGGGCGGACGCGCGGCCGTGAACATCGTCTCAGGCTGGCTCAAGGACGAGTTCGTGAACTTCGGCCTCGAGTGGCTCGAGCACGACGAGCGCTACGTCCGCACCGAGGAGTTCATCAACGCGCTCCGCGGGCTGTGGACGGAGCAGGGCTACTCGCAGTCCGGGAAGTACTACAACATCAAGGACTTCACGCTGAACCCGGCCCCGGTGAGTGTCGAGGGGCGTCCGCACCCCGAGATCTTCTTCGGTGGCAACTCGACCGCGGCGCAGGCAGCGGCCGGCCGTACGGCGGACTGGTACTTCTCGAACGGCCGCGACATCGAGGGCTTCAAGGCGAACATCGCCGGCGTGCTCGCCGCAGCTAAGGAAGGCCGGAAGGCCCCGGCGTCCCCGCGGTTCGGCCTCAACGGCTTCGTCATCGCCCGCGACACCGAGAAGGAAGCCCACGACACCCTCCGCGAGATCATCGAAAAGGCCCACCGGCCGGCGGTCGAAGGCTTCGCCGCGGCGGTGAAGGAGGCCGGCCAGTCCACGAAGGACGGCAAGGGCATGTGGGAGGACTCGACCTTCGAGGACCTCGTCCAGTACAACGACGGCTTCCGCACGAAGCTCATCGGCACGCCCGAGCAGATCGCCGAACGCATCGTCGAGTACAAGAAGATCGGCGTCAACCTCTTCCTCACCGGCTACCTGCACTTCCAGGAGGAGATCGAGGCGTTCGGCCGCGACGTGCTCCCCATCGTGCGCGAGCTCGAGGCGGACCTCGCCCGGAAGAACGGCACCGAGCTCAATACCGAGCTCCTCCCCGTGACGAACTTCGACGCCGTCCGGGGCGACGCGGGCCTCGCAGGCGCTGGCGTGGCCGGGGCAGGCGCCTGATGGCCGAGCGCCAGTTCGGCTTCCGCACCAGAGCACTCCACGCAGGCGGCACGCCGGACGCCGAGCACGGTGCGAGGGCCGTGCCGATCTACCAGTCGACGTCGTTCGTGTTCAAGGACACCGACGACGCCGCGAACCTCTTCGCGCTCCAGAAGTACGGCAACATCTACTCCCGCATCGGCAACCCGACGGTCGCCGCCTTCGAGGAACGCATCGCGTCCCTCGAGGGCGGCCTTGGTGCGGTCGCGACGTCGTCAGGCATGGCCGCGGAGTTCATCACGTTCGCCGCTCTCGCCCAAGCGGGCGACCACATCGTCGCGTCGTCGAAGCTGTACGGCGGCACCATCACGCAGCTCGACGTGACGCTGCGCCGCTTCGGCATCGACACCACGTTCGTGGACAGCACGGAAGCCGCAGACTTCAAGGCCGCGCTCCGGGGCAACTCGAAGGCCGTCTACACCGAAGTGGTCGCAAACCCCTCCGGCGACATCGCCGACCTCCCCGGCCTGGCCGCCGTCGCCCACGAGCACGGCGTCCCGCTCGTGGTCGACTCGACGCTCACTCCCCCGTACCTCCTGCGGCCGATCGAGCACGGCGCGGACATCGTGATCCATTCGGCGACCAAGTTCCTCGGCGGCCACGGCACCACACTGGGCGGCGTCGTCGTCGAAAGCGGGACGTTCGACTGGGGCAACGGCAAGTTCCCGTCCATGACCGAGCCCGTGCCGAGCTATGGGAACGTCTCCTGGTGGGGCAACTTCGGCGAGTACGGCTTCCTCACGAAGCTCCGCTCGGAGCAGCTGCGCGACATCGGGCCCTCGCTCTCGGCGCAGTCCGCGTTCCAGCTCCTACAGGGTGTGGAGACGCTCCCGCAGCGCATGGACGCCCACCTCTCGAACGCGCAGCGGGTCGCGGAATGGCTCGACGCGGACGCACGTGTCACCTATGTGAACTACGCCGGCCTGCCGTCGCACCCGCAGCACGGACGCGCCACCGAGCTCCTGCCGCTCGGCGTCGGCTCGGTGTTCAGCTTCGGGGTCAAGGGCGGCCGCGAGGCCGGCGCCCGCTTCATCGAGGCGCTCCAGCTCGCGAGCCACCTGGCCAACATCGGCGACGCTCGCACCCTCGTGCTGCACCCCGGATCGACCACGCACCAGCAGCTCTCGTCCGCCCAGCTCGCCGCCGCGGGGGTGCCCGGGGACCTCATCCGGCTCTCGGTGGGGCTAGAGGATGTCGAGGACATCATCTGGGATCTGGACCAGGCGCTTGCGGCTTCCCAGCAGGCCGAGGATCAGTTCGCTGAGCCGACCTACGACGGCGAGGCGTGCGCAGTGCCGGGCGTCGCCGCTGCTTCGAAGGGAGTCGCCGAATGAGCACTGCAGCCAGCCAGCGCACGTGGGCAGGGCCTTCCGCCGTCGAGCGCCTCAGCATCCTGCGGGAGACGAAGGTCATCGCGATGGTGGGCGCCTCCGACAAGCCGAGCCGGGCGAGCTACTTCGTCGCGACGTACCTGCTCTCCTCGACGAAGTACCGCGTCTACTTCGTCAACCCCGTCGTCAAGACGATTCTGGGGCAGCCGGTCTACCCCTCGCTCGCGGACCTCCCCGAGACCCCGGACCTCGTGGAGGTCTTCCGCAGGCACGACGACCTCCCAGGCGTCCTCGAAGAGGCAAAATCCGTCGGGGCCAAGACGATCTGGCTCCAGCTCGGATCGTGGCACGAGGGCGTCGCGGCGGACGCCGAAGCGGCAGGGATCAACGTGGTCATGGACCGCTGCGTCAAGATCGAGCACGCCCGGTTCCACGGCGGCCTGCACCTCGCGGGCTTCAACACCGGCGTCATCTCGAGCAGGCGGCAGGTGCTGGCCTAGACGCCAGCACCTGCCTGCCCGGTTTCAGGCCACCCGGCTGGCGGGGGACTGGGTCAGCGTCGGGTCGGTTTCGGCCACGGAGCCGATGACCTCGTCGATCTTGGCCAGCACCGAAGCCTCGAGCTTGACACCGGCGGCGGCCGCATTCGAAGCGATCTGCTCGGGGCGGCTCGCGCCGACGATGGCGCCGGCGACGTTGGGGTTCTGCAGCACCCACGCCACGGCGAGCTGGGCCAAGGTGAGGTCGAGTTCGTCGGCGATCGGCTTCAGGTTCTGCACGGCGGTGAGGATGTCGTCTCGCATCCACCGCGAGATCATGTTCTTCCCGCCCTTCTCGTCCGTTGCCCGCGATCCCTCAGGCAGGGGCTGGCCCGGCACGTACTTTCCGGTCAGGATGCCCTGGGCGATCGGCGAGAACACTATCTGCGAGAGCCCTAGCTCCTCGGAGGTGGGAACGACCTCCCGCTCGATGACGCGCCACAGCATGTTGTACTGAGGCTGGTTTGAGATGAGCTGGAACCCGAGCTCCGTGGCCAGCTTGTGCCCGGCGCGGATCTGCTCCGCGTTCCACTCGCTCACACCGATGTAGAGCGCCTTGCCCTGACGGACGATGTCGGCGAAGGCCTGCATCGTCTCCTCGATCGGCGTCTCATAGTCGAACCGGTGCGCCTGGTACAGGTCGACGTAATCGGTGCCGAGCCGCTCGAGCGAACCGTTGATCGACTCCATGATGTGCTTGCGCGACAGGCCGGTGTCGTTCTTGCCACCGGGGCCGGTAGGCCAGTACACCTTCGTGAAGATCTCGATGCTTTCCCGGCGCTCGCCCTTGAGGGCGTTGCCCAGCACGGCCTCGGCCGCCGTATTGGCGTAGGCATCGGCCGTGTCGAAGCTCGAGATGCCGGCGTCGAGAGCCGCGTGGATGCTCTTGCCGGCGGTCTCGTCGTCGACCTGGGACGCATGCGTGAGCCAGTTTCCGTAGATGATCTCGGAGATCTTGAAGCCCGAGTTGCCAAGGTACCTGAATTCCATGGTCTTCCCCTCTCGCACCCACATCGAGTGGGGCGAATTAGTATACCTTCTGAACTATAAGCCTTGGGCCAAGGGACGATCAAGGCTTCCGAGACCTAGAAGACGCTGTACCCGCCGTCGACCGTGAGCACGGAACCCGTCATGAAGCTCGAGGCGGCGCTGGCGAGGAAGACGATCGCCCCGCCCAGCTCTTCCGGCTCGCCAGCCCGCTGCTGGGGAGTGTCCTCGATCCAGTACCGATGGAACTGCGGGTCGTCGATGGGCGACATGTCCGTGCGCATGTATCCGGGAGCGAGAGCGTTGACTCGGACGTTGTGCGGGGCCCATTCGGCGGCCAGGCTGCGGGTGAGGTGATGCACTGCGGCCTTGGACGCGTTGTAGGCCGGCTGCCACTGAGGGCGGTTCACGATTGCAGCGGACATCGAACCGACATTGATGATGGATCCACCACCGCGGCTGATCATGTGGCGCCCGAACACCTGGCTTGTGATCCAGAGCCCGTCCACGTTGACGTCCATGACGTGGCGCCATTCCTCGTCGGTCACGTCCACCGCTGCCTTGTGGATGCACACGCCTGCGTTGTTGACCAGGATGTCCGCCCGGTCGAATTCCGCGGCGGTCCGTTCAAGCAGTCGCTCGATGTCCTTGCGGGACGTGACGTCGGCGGCGACTCCGATGGACCGGGCCCCTTGGTCCGTGAGCTCCGAGCTCACCGCTTCGGCCTCGGACGCGCTGCGGCCGACGACGACGACGTTCGCGCCCGCTTCGGACAGCGCCTGGGCGAAGGCACGGCCGAGCCCCCGCGTGGAACCGGTCACGACGGCCGTCTGGCCGGAGAGGTCGAATCGGTCGAGAACCTTCATTGCTGTAGATCGTCTCCTTGTCCCCGGATTGGTGGAGCGTTATCGCGCGAGTCCGGCCCACCCGAGCGCCTCGCGCTGCCCCTTGGGGAGGGAGGCGACCACGAGATCGTACGAGTCCTCGATCATGTCGCGCACTGCATCATCGGTGAGCTCGCCGTCAAGCCGGACGGCGTTCCAGTGCTTCTTGTTCATGTGCCATGCGCCGGTGATCTCGGGGTGGACCGCCCGCAGCCGGACGGCGAGGGCGGGCTCGCACTTGAGCGATATGGAGGGGGGCTGGACGTCGGGCCGCATCGCCGCGAACATCTTGCCCTCGACGGCGGAGCCAACCGAGGCGGCGGACCTCACCTTGTAGACGGCGATCTCCGGCCCGAACGGGTAGTCCTCGTAGGCTCCGGCGAAGGAGAGGCAGAGCTCTCTCGCAGCTTCCGCATGCATGGGCACAGCCTAACGGCGTCGGGGGTGAGGCGTCAGGCTTGATGGCGGCGCGCGCGGCGCCAGGCCTCCTGGGCCGGGCACGCGTTCATGACGACGTCGAGGCCCGCGGCCTTCGCGCGCTCGGCGGCCGCTTCGTCGATGACCCCAAGCTGGAGCCACACGGCCTTCGCTCCCGCCGCGATGGCCTGGTCGACGACGTCGCCGACCCGCTGCGAGTTCACGAAGCAGTCCACGACGTCGAGCGGGTGGAGTTCCGCGGGGATGTCGGCGAGTTTCGCGTAGCCCTTCTCGCCGTGGACCTCCTCGGCGCGCGGGTTCACGGGGATGATCTGCTGGCCGAGGTCGTCGCGCAGGAATTCTGCGACCGAGTAGGCGGCGCGCCATTGGTTCTGGGTGAGGCCGACGACGGCCCAACGGCCGTGGGTGTCCATGAGGCGTTCGATGACGGCGGGATCGTTGACATGTCCCATAGCGCCACTCTACGCCGGGAACCGTCCCTCCACGCTGGGACGAGAACGGCGGCACGGCCCCAATGGACCGTGCCGCCGTCGAAGGAACCGTTACAGAAGCCTGGTGCTAGACCTCGGCGACGGCCTTCCCCTCCTGGTCAACGTAGCCGTAGAGCTCCGGGAGGATGAACTTCGCGGCGAGGAAGCCGATGAGGGAGAGGACGGCGACGGCGAGCGTCGCGCCGACCTTGCCCCACGAGGCGGTCATGATCGGGAACACGAAGGCGCCGAAGAACGAGGCACCCTTCACGAACACGTAGCCGAAGCCGGACGCGGTGGCGCGGAAGCGGGCCGGGGCGACCATCGAGGTGATGGTCATGCCGTTGGAGGCATCCCAGTAGTGGCCCCACATGAGGGTGCAGGCACCCAGGACGATGAGCCACTGGATGTTCGCGCCCAGGGCAAAGGCACCGATCACGAGACCGGCGAAGGCGAGGCCGTAGCCCCACATGGCAACGCCGCGGTGGCCGATCTTGGAGATCATCATCGGAGCGGTAAGACCAGAGATCGTCGCGAGGACGTAGATCGCCGCGGTGACGAAGTTGGTGCCCGTGATGTTCGTCGTGTGGCCGCTGCCGGCAACGCCGACGCCGGCGGTGACGAGGATGACCGGGAGGTAGAACCCGAACGCCGTGAACTCGGCACCCTGGCAGGCGTTGGAGATCCAGCCGAAGATGGTCGCGCGGCGCCTGGTCTTGTCAGCCCAGATGACCTTGAGGAAGTCCCCGACCTTGGGCTTCTCCATGACGACGTTCTCGTTCGGGAGCATGTCGAGCGAGTCGTTGAAGAGGCGCTGGGAGACCTCCTTGGCCTTGACGAACTGGCCGCGCTGGATGAGCGAGAGCGGGGTCTCCGGCAGGTCGAGGCGCGCGAGCAGGAGGATGAAGGCCGGGAGCGCGCCGATGGCGAGGGCGACGCGCCACAGGATGGCGTGGTCCATGCCCGTCATGTACATGATCGTGATGACGACGATGGAGAAGACCTCGCCGAGGCCGAACATGAACTGCCAGCGGCTGCCCATGACCTCGCGGGCGCCCTTGGTCATGGACTCCATGATGTAGGCGTAGCCGTTGGAGATGTCGCTGCCGAGCGGGATGCCGATCAGGAACCGGATGATGATCAGGTCCCAGACGTTCGTGGAGAACCCTTGGACCAGCGCGAGCACGATGAAGAGCACCATCGTGAGGATGAAGACGCGCTTGCGGCCCAATCGGTCGGCAACATAGCCGCCGATCAGCGCACCGATGAGCGCGCCGCCCTGCACGCCGGCCGTCACGAGGCCGAGCTGGACCGCGGTCGGGTGGTACTCGGCGCTGATGAAGACGAGGACGAACGAGATCGCATACAGATCCCACGCCTCGATGAGGATCGTGGCAATCATCATCCAGCCGCCGCGGCGGCTGGACGTGGTGCCGTCCTTGTTCAGAAGGACTTCGGTTGCCTCGTCGGACAACCGTCGGATGGTGGTCTGGTCCATCATCGCCTTTCTTGCTGGCAACCGGCGCACGCTGCACCTGCCGGCGAGGCGGTGTGAGTTGACGCCATAGTCACTCCTTGATGGGGGGTGGTTTACATCTGTTTCTCGTGTCCCAGATGCGTCATAGATCATATCTAAAACCGTGACTTGTGCAACAGCTATGATGTAGCAACGCGATCGTCGCTGATCTACAGGAGATTCCATGCCGGTAGCAGGCCCTCTCAAACCCCCCGGCGGAGCCCTCGCGGGCGGCCTGCATGCCAGGGTGCTCGAGCGCATGGGCTCCGCGATCGCAGACGGGGCTCTGGCCGAGGGCAGCGTCCTGCAGATCGAGGAGCTCGAGGAGCGTTATGCCGTCTCCCGCTCTGTGGTGCGCGAGGCAGTCCGAGTGCTCGCTTCGATGGGGCTGGTCGCGATGCGGCGGCGCATCGGCGTCCAGATCCTGCCCACGAGCGAGTGGAACGTCTACGACCCCCAGGTGATCCGCTGGCGGCTCGACTCCTCCGGACGGTTCGCCCAGCTGCGCTCGCTCACCGAGCTCCGCACCGCCGTCGAGCCGGAGGCCGCGCGGCTCGCCGCCCTCCGCGCACCGCAGGAGCGAGCCGCTGAGATCCTCGCCCTTGCGGGCGAGCTGTGGGCTGCGGGCCAGGACACGGACGGCGAACGGTTCCTCCAACTGGACATCGAGTTCCATCGCCTCGTGCTCGCTGCCTCCGGCAACGAGATGTTCACGGCCCTGTACCCCCTCGTGGAAGAGGTCCTCGCGGGCCGGACCCACCACGGGCTCATGCCCGAACGACCGCACGCGGAGGCGCTCGAACAGCACATGAACGTGGCAGTCGCGATCCAGCGCTCGGACCCCGATGCGGCGCATGACGCCATGCTGGCGCTCATGAGCCGCACGATGTCCGAGGTCAGCGAGCGCTTCGGCGCACTGGGGGGGCCTTCAGCGGAGAAGACCGAGGGGCGCTAGGCACCAGGCCGACCGCTAGGCCAGACAGAGGCAGAATGGGTGCCCGGCCGGGTCGAGGAAGACCCGGAACGTCTCACCCGGCTGATGCTCGTGCTTCGTGGCACCGAGCTCGACGACGGCAGATTCGCCCGCATCGAGGTCGTCGACGACCACGTCCAGATGCATCTGCTGGGGCTGGTCCTGGCTGGGCCAGCGCGGCGGATGGTAGTCCTCGACCCTCTGGAAGCAGATGGCGTCCCCGTAGTCGGCGCGGACTTCGGCCCAGTCCGAATCGACGTTCACCTTCCAGTCGAGCAGGGCACCGTAGAACCTTGCCAGCTCGCCTGGATCGGGGCAGTCGATGACAACGCTGGGGAAACGGGCGATCGCCATGGCGACACTCTAGTGCCGGGACCCGAGCCCCGCGAGAGATGGCGCCACCGTGCGGACCTGCTGGCCGAGAGCCACAGCCTCCTTGATGGGCTCGGCTCCCGCCGCGACGAGCGCCTGGGCAACCGCCGCGGCCTCTTGCGCGACGTGCCGTCCACGGCTCGGAGCAGAATCCGCGCGGTGCCGTGGGGCGCCTTGGCTGGCCGTCACAGCGGCATCGTCCCGCCCGATTCCGGCCAACGCGTCGTCAGCGGCGGCCGCAGCGGCCCGGGCGGCGCCGGAACGCTCGGACCGCCACACGGCCGCGGAGGGGGCGACGGCGTGAGAGCTCGCCGCGGCCCCGTCGCCCGCTAGGGCATTGTCGCTGGCCCCGCGGGAGGGGGCGGCGGGCTGCTCGTGAGCCACGGAACCGCCGCTTGCCGCAGCGGCGAAGGCCTGAGCCTGGTGAACGGTGGCGTCAGGGGACTTCGATGCCTGGCCGGGAACCGAGGCGTCGGCCTCGGCGGGAGCAGCCGCTGAACTGCGCACCTCCGCCTGCGGTGGGTTCGCGGAATAGTCCACGCCCCCGAGCGCGGCCACCCCGGAGGCGCTCAGGCCGACCCCGGCGATCACCGCCGCGCTGATGGCGGCGCCACGGTGCAGCTTCCGCGGAGGGAGGGGAACGGCAGGGGCCACGCGAGGGGAGAGATTTCCCGCGGCAGCCTCGGCCGCACGATGTGCGGCACGGCTCGGCGCGGCTGCTCCCACTGCCTCCGACCCATACCGCAGGAGATCCGCGAGCGCCCCGCTCGGCTCGGGGGCCTCGGGCGGGCACAGCGCGCGGAGAGACTCGAGCGCATGGGCGAGCACGCCGTCGTCCGCAAGACCGGAATCGGCGAGGAGATCCGCCACCGAGTCACGAATCGGTTCCCTGCTCACTGTGCCATCACCCCTTCCGAGACCATCTCGCGCAAGACCTTGAGTCCCCGCCGTTGAAGCTGCTTGACCGCCCCAGGCGTCTTGCCGAGCACGCTCGCGACATCATCCACGCTGAGCTCGCCCACGATCCGCAGCATCAGCACATCCCTCTGCTCGGGCTTGAGCGACCCGATGAGCAGGTGGGCATCCGTCTGTCCCGTGCGCACGAGCGCCTCCGCCTCCGCCGACGGAACCGCACGCATGTCGAGGAGCGGATCGTAGTCCACGCTCCGCGGCCTCCGCTCGACCCGGCGATAGTGGTCGACCACCCGTGCGTGCGCGACGGAGAAGACGAAGGTCCGAAGCCCGGCGACACCGCCGGTGATCTCGCCGATTCGGGGAAGGACGCTGAGAAAGACGTCCTGCATGAGTGCCTCCGGGTCCTCTACACCTCGGGCCCCGACGTAGCCGAGGACGGCGGGGGCAAGGCTCTGGTAGACGCGGGAGAACAGCTCCGTCTCCGGCAGGACGCCCGCGACAAGGTCGTGGTCCGTCAGCGAATCCGTCACTGATCCCCGCTCTCGTCGAGAACTCCCCATTGGCCGTCTCAGTGTACGGGCAAGCAGGTGTTCTCGTCCCGACTGCTGGAGACATGGGAGAAGCCGGGCTGGAACATGATGGGGGACAGATTCCGGCCCGGCTTCCATCCATGTCATCGCTCGGGAGGGCCCGGGGGTTACGCGGCAGAAGAATTTCTTTGGCGAATTCTTTTCCGGCAGCTTCCGGCCTCCGGCAGGCCGAGTGGCTCAGTCGATGAGGTCGCGGACCACGATCGTCTGGTCCCGGTCCGGGCCGACGCCGATCGCGGAGAAGCGGGTGCCCGAGAGCTTTTCGAGGGCGAGGACGTAGTCGCGCGCGTTCGCCGGGAGTTCGTCGAGGGTCTGAGCGCCGGAGATGTCCTCCGTCCAACCGTCGAAGTACTCGAAGATCGGCTTGGCGTGGTGGAACTCGGTCTGCGTCATGGGCATCTCATCGTGCCGCACGCCGTCGACGTCGTATGCCACGCACACCGGGATCTTCTCGATGCCCGTGAGCACGTCGAGCTTCGTGAGGAAGTAGTCGGTGAAGCCGTTGACCCGCGAGGCGTGCCGCGCGAGGACCGAGTCGTACCAGCCGCAGCGACGAGGCCGGCCCGTGTTGACCCCGTACTCGCCCCCGGTCTTCTGGAGGTAGGCGCCCATCTCGTCGAACAGCTCGGTCGGGAACGGCCCCGCACCCACACGCGTCGTGTAGGCCTTGATGATGCCGATGACCCGGGAGATGCGGGTCGGCCCGATCCCCGAGCCGACGGAGGCGCCGCCCGCGGTCGGGTTCGACGACGTCACAAACGGGTAGGTGCCGTGGTCGACGTCGAGGAACGTCGCCTGGCCGCCCTCCATGAGGACGACCTTCCCGTCGTCGAGCGCCCTGTTGAGCTCATAGGTGGAATCGACGACGAGGGGGCGGAGGCGGTCCGCGAAGCCCAGGAAATAGTCGACCGTCTCGTCGACGCTCACGGCGCGGCGGTTGTACACCTTGACGAGGAGCTCGTTCTTCTGATGGAGGGAACCCTCGACCTTCTGGCGCAGGATCGACTCGTCGAAGACGTCCTGCACCCGGATGCCCAGGCGCGCCACCTTGTCCATGTACGCCGGCCCGATGCCGCGGCCCGTCGTGCCGATCGCGCGCTTGCCGAGGAAGCGCTCCGTCACCTTGTCGAGGGTCTGGTGGAACGGAGCCACCAGATGGGCGTTCGCCGAGACGCGGAGCCGGGAGGTGTCGCCGCCCCGGGCCTCGAGGCCCTCGATCTCCTCGAAGAGCGCCTCGAGGTTCACGACGCAGCCGTTGCCGATGATCGGGATCGCGTTGGGGCTGAGGATGCCGGCGGGAAGGAGCTTGAGCTCGTACTTCTCGCCGCCGACGACGACGGTGTGCCCTGCGTTGTTGCCGCCGTTCGGCTTGACCACGTAGTCGACGCGGTGTCCGAGCAGATCCGTCGCCTTGCCCTTGCCCTCATCGCCCCACTGGGCTCCGACGATCACGATTGCTGGCATGGATTCCTCCCCGGTACGCCTACGGTCCGTCTGGCCGACAGCCTTCATGCGAAAGCCCCGACTCCTGCGTGCAGCTCGACTCGCGGTGAAGCTGCGTGGCAAGAGTGCCGGGGCTCTTGCCACCCAAGTCTACCGAAGCAGGGCGTGAGATGCCGAAGACGGGGAAACCATCACGTATGGGAAACTCCGGCGACGAGCATCGGGGCCCGGGCGACAAGACCCGCGACGCAGCGAAGGACGGCGCCCGCACGGTCGAGCACGGGGCGGACGAGGCCTCGCGGTCTCCTTGGGCGACGGGGGTGGCCCGCGTCGGATTCGCCTTCGTCGGCCTCCTGCACATCCTCATCGCGTGGATTGCCGGGCAGGTGGCCCTCGGGGGGAGCAGCAGCAATGCCGACGAGTCGGGCGCCGTCGGGCAGATCGCCTCAGCCCCCGGCGGACCCGTCATCCTCGGGGCCGGGACGCTCTGCTGCGCAGCGCTCGCGCTCTGGATGTTCTTCGAGTTCTTCGCCGAATGGCGACGTCATGGAAAGCCCACCAAGGGGCTCGGACCCGCGGGGACCGGCGTCGCCTACGCCGCGCTCGCCGCACTGTTCGTGACGTTCGCCCTGGGCAACCGGAAGAACTCGAGCCAACAGTCGCGCGAGATCACCGCGACGCTGCTCGCGGTGCCGCTCGGCGTCGTCGTCCTCGTCATCGCGGGGCTCGTGCTGCTCGGCGCCGCAGGGTACTTCGGGTACCGGGGATTCACCCAGTCATTCCTCGGCAAGGACGCCCAGCCCCTTCCGTCAGTCCCCAGCTGGGTGAAGATCATGGGCAGCGTGGGGTATGTCGCGAAGGGCGTGGCCCTCGCGGTGCTCGGCGTCCTGGTTCTCGTCGCGACGGTGCGGCACGATCCCCAGCAGCAGTCGGGCCTCGACGGCGCCCTCAAGGGGCTGGCAGCGCAGCCGTTCGGCGGGTGGCTCCTGGGCGCGGTTGCGATCGGCCTCGCCTGCTACGGCGTGTACTCGGCGGCAAGGGCGAGATACGCCCACTTCTAATCCGTCTCGGGTACACCAACACCCCACCCCACACCCACTCGGGTACACCAACACCCCACGCGAGACGTCAACGCGGTGCACATCTGTACCCGAAACGCCTGAGGAGCCGACTTGGCGTACCCGAGACGCCTCAGCAGCCGACTTGGCGTACCCGAAACGGGCTAGGCGAGGACGCGGTCGAGGTAGGCGTTCCGGAACTTGCCGTCCGGATCGCGCTTGGCCACCAGGTCGCGGAAGTCCTCGAACCGCGGGTAGAGCTCCGCGAGCTGGGCAGTCGGCACCGTGAAGACCTTTCCCCAGTGGGGACGGGCCGCGAACGGGGCCAATGCCGACTCGAGCTCCGGGAGGAACGCCTCGACCTCGGCCTGCATGAGCCGCCACGTGAAGTGCAGCGCGACGCTGTCCTGCCGATAGGCGGGGCTGAGCCAGAATTCGTCCGCGGCGATCGTACGCACCTCGGAGACGAACAGGAGCGGGGCGAACTTGCCCGCGAGCCCGCGAACGGCCTCGAACGCCGCAGCGGCGTGCGCGCGCGGCAGCAGGTACTCGGTCTGCAGTTCGTCGCCAGCACTCGGCGTGAACTCGTGCCGGAAGTGCGGAAGCCTATCCAACCACGGTCCCGGCACGTCCAGCTGCTGGGTGCAGTTCACGGCGTCCATCTCGGGCAGCGGGTGCCTCGGGCGGGTCGCGGGCCGGGCGCCGTGGAACTGGGTGGGGGCGGGCCCGGGCTCGGCATCCAGCCGCACCTTCCGCCACACCTGCGGCACCGTGTCCCCGGCGTAGTCCGTGAACAGCGAGACGCTGTAGCCGTCGCCGGCCACGGAGTCGTAGTCCTCGAGCACCGTCTCCCACGGAAGGTCCTCGAACACCTGCTGCCGCACCTTGTAGGTCGGCTCGACGGCGAGCTCGAGCGCCGTCACGATCCCCAGCGCACCCAGGCCGACGACGCTCCCGAGGAACTCCTCGCCGTCGTCCTCTGAAATCCGCTCGACTTCCCCCGAGGCTCGGACGAACTCCACCGCCTTCACCGCGGAGGAGAGCGCCTTGCTCGAGACGCCGGAACCGTGGGTGCCCGTCTGCACGGCGCCGGCGACTGAGATGTGCGGCAGCGACGCCATGTTGTGCAGCGCCCAGCCCTCCCGCTCGAGCGCGAGCCCGAGGTCGCCGTAGGTGATTCCGCCTGGGACCCGCGCCACGCGCCGTTCCGAGTCCACCTCGACGGCGCCGGGAAGGCGGTCCAGCACGACCTGCACTCCCGAGGTGTCCGCGACGTCGTTGAAGCAGTGCCGCGACCCGAGGGCCTTCACCCGCTCGGAGCGGGCGACGAGCTCGGCGAGCTCCTCCACCGACTCCGGTCGGGCCACCGACGCCGCCGAGTACTCCAGATTCCCAGCCCAGTTCTTCATGCTTTCCTTCAGATCGGGGTCAGTGATGATGACCGGAGTTCAGTGATGGCTCAGCGCGGCGGCCGCGCGGTACCGTTCGAGGACTTCGGGAGCAGCGGGGGCGGTGACCGTCGTCGTGCCCGCATTCTCCCACTCGGGGAACCGCCCCAGGAGGATCCCGGCCGCCTGCCGTGCGGCGCCGTCGGCCACGTACTCCCCCGGCTCCGGCACGAGCACGGGCAGGCCGAAGATCCCGGCCGCAGCCCGCTGGACGGCCTCCGAGCGCGCGCCACCGCCCACGAGGATGATCCGCTCGGCTGCGACTCCCAGCGAGGTGAGGGCCGCAAGGCCGTCCGCGAGGGAGCACACTATGCCCTCGACCGCGGCCCGCGCGAGGTTCGCCGGGGTGTAGTTCCGCAGCGTGAGGCCGTGCAGGGAGCCGGTCGCGTCCGGCAGGTTGGGGGTCCGCTCGCCCTCGAAGTAAGGCACGAGTGTGAGGCCCTCGGCCCCGACCGGTGCTGCGAGCGCGAGCTCGGTGAGCTCGGGCAGGGTGACGCCGAGCAGCGCGGCGGTCGCGTCCAGGACGCGTGAGGCGTTGAGCGTGCACGCGAGCGGGAGGTAGTGCCCGGTTGCGTCGGCGAATCCGGCAACAAGCCCGGAGACGTCCGACGTCGGGCGGTCGGCTACGGCGAAGACGGTCCCCGAGGTGCCGATCGAGACGACGACGTCCCCCAGGGCGGCTCCGACGCCGAGCCCGGCCCCGGCGTTGTCTCCGGCGCCGGGGCCCACGAGGGCATCCGCCTGCGGCAGGGCCGCCGCCCTTCCCCCGGCTTCGAGGGGCCCGAGGACCCGCGGGAGCACGGGCACGTGGCCGAGGGTCCGCTCGAGGACCTCGGGAAGGTACGTGCCTGTCACGGGCGAGAAGTAGCCGGTGCCGGAGGCGTCGGAGCGGTCGGTGACGAGAGAGTCAATGGCACCATCGAGTCCTTGGCTCGCCGGCCCGTGGCCCGCGAGCCGCCACGAGAGCCAGTCGTGCGGGAGGCACACGGCCGCGGTCCTCGCGGCGTTCTCGGGCTCGTTCTCAGCGAGCCAGCGGAGCTTGGTCGCGGTGATGGACGCGACGGGGACGGTGCCGGTCTGCTCGGCCCACCAGCGGGCGCCGGCGGCAATATCGCCGTCGCCCGCTTCCTTGACGAGGTCCGACGCCGCTCGCGCCGAGCGCGTGTCGTTCCACAGGAGTGCGGGGCGCACGACCTCGCCCTCCGAGTCGAGGCACGCCATGCCGTGCTGCTGGCCGCCCACCGAGATGGCGGCGACGTCGTCGAGTCCGCCCGCCGCCGCGACCGCGGCCTGAAGTGCGTCCCACCAGGCGTCGGGATGAACCTCCGTGCCCGCCGGGTGCGGCGCCGAGCCGAAGCGCACAAGCGCTCCGGTCTCGGCGTCGCGCACCACGACCTTGCAGGACTGCGTCGAGCTGTCGACTCCGGCTACGAGGGGCATGTCTGCTCCTTAGGGACGGGGCCTGCCGCCCTGGGGTGGCGGCAGGCCCAACGAGCGGCGGCGGGGAATGGGCGTCAGCGAGCGCCCGTGAGGTGCTCGAGCGCGAGCTGGTTGAGCTTGATGAACGCGAAGGAACGCTGAGCGGCCTTGTCGGCATCGAACGACTCGAAAGCGGACGTGTCGGCGAGGAGGTCGGCGGCGGTCTCGCCCGACGCGAGCGTCGACTCGCCCAGCTCGAAGACACCCGAGGCGCGCAGGGCGTCCTGCACCTCCGGATCGGCGCGGAACGCCGTCGCGCGCTCCTTGAGGATCAGGTACATCCGCATGTTCGCGCGGGCCGACTCCCACACGCCGTCGTACCCGTCGGTGCGGGACGGCTTGTAGTCGAAGTGGCGGGGACCGTCGTAGCGCGGGCCGCCGTTCGGGAAGCCGTTCTCGAGCAGGTCCACGGTGAAGAAGGCGCTCGTGAGGTCGCCGTGGCCGAAGACGAGGTCCTGGTCGTACTTGATGCTGCGCTGGCCGTTGAGGTCGATGTGGAAGAGCTTGCCGGCCCACAGCGCCTGCGCGATGCCGTGTGTGAAGTTCAGGCCGGCCATCTGCTCGTGGCCCACCTCGGGGTTGAGGCCCACGATGTCGCCGTTCTCGAGCTGGGCGATGAACGCGAGGCCATGGCCGACCGAGGGCAGGAGGATGTCGCCGCGCGGCTCGTTCGGCTTGGGCTCGAGCGCGATGCGCAGGCCGTAGCCCTTTTCCTTGATGTAGGCGGCGGCGGTGTCGACGCCCTCGCGGTAGCGGTCGAGCGCGGCGTTGATGTCCTTGGAGCCGTCGTACTCGGCGCCCTCGCGGCCGCCCCACATCACGAACGTCTCCGCACCGAGCTCGGCGGCGAGGTCGATGTTGTGGAGGACCTTGGCGAGTGCGAAGCGGCGCACCGAGCGGTCGTTGGACGTGAAGCCGCCGTCCTTGAAGACCGGGTGGCTGAAGAGGTTGGTCGTGACCATCGGGACCTTGAGGCCAGTCTCCTCGAGCGCGGAGCGGAAGCGCTTGAGGATGAGCTCGCGCTCGTTCGGGGTCGCGCCGAACGGGATGAGGTCATTGTCGTGGAACGTGATCCCGTAGGCGCCGAACTCGGCGAGCTGGTGGACCGCCTCGACCGGGTCGACGTCGGCGCGGGTGGGGACGCCGAACGGGTCGTTCCCAGTCCAGCCGACCGTCCAGAGTCCGAAGGTGAACTTGTCTTCAGGGGTTGGTGTTGCAGCCATGTTGACACCTCATTGGTCTTGGAGAAAGGGGGATGCTTCCGAGCGGAAGAAGAATTAGTATGTGTTCTAAACTATATAGGTCGTGGTGAACTTGGTCAACGGTCTTTCGGAAGGAGTGAGCGTGCGCGAGCAGGACGGCGCAACGAAGGCGCCCGGGCGCGTGGGCGACGTGCGACGCCGCAATCTCGCGCTCGTCCTCGGGCGTATCGGGCCCGAGGAACCGGCGACCCGTGCTGAGATAGCTGCGGCGACCGGGCTGACGAAGGCCTCGGTCTCGAGCCTCGTTGCCGAGCTCCTCGAGACGGGACTCGTCGACGAGCTCGGGGTGACGCGCGCCGGCGAGCGGGGGCGGCCCGGCGTGGGCCTCGCCCTCGACGCGCGGCGCGGGGCGCTCGGCGCCGAGGTCAACGTCGACTACCTTGCGGTCGGGGTTGTGGACCTCCACGGATCGCTCCGTTACCATGAGGTCGCCGAGACCGTGAACCGCGGCAGGGGGCCGAACGACGTCGTCGCCGAGCTCTCCCGGATCGTCGAGCGGTGCGTTTCCGCAGCTGACGACGCCGGCATGACGCTCCTCGGCGGCGGCCTCGCCGTGCCGGCCCTCGTCGATCCATCGCGCGGGACCATCCTCAATGCCCCCAACCTGGGCTGGCGGAACGCAGACCTGGCCCCCGCGCTCGGAGGACTCGTCCCCGGGGCGCCGTTCGGCGTCGTCCTCTCCAACGAAGCCGACAGCGCGGCCCTCGCCGAGCTCTGGTACGGCCGGGGGACCTCCCTCGGGTCCTATCTCTACGTCTCCGGCGAGGTCGGCGTGGGCGGCGGCCTCGTCATGGGGTCAGAGCTGTTCTCCGGCCCCGGCGGCCACGCGGGCGAGGTGGGGCACATCGTCGTCGAGCCCACGGGGCAGCGATGCTCATGCGGGGGGCGCGGGTGCCTGGAGACGGTCGCGGGGCAGGAGGCGATCCTCGCCGCCGCGGGAATCACCGACGGAGGAAGCACGACGGCGGCCCGCATGGCCGCGCTGCAGGCCTCGCTCGACGCCGGGGACACCCAGGCGATCACCGCCGTCGAACGTGCTGCGCACTACCTCGGCATCGCCATCGTCTCCTCCGCGCGGGTGGTCGACGTCTCCGCAGTCGTGCTCGGCGGCCACTTCGCGGCACTCGCACCCTGGATCCGGCCCGCACTGCTCAGCAGCCTCGAGGCCTTCGCCCCGGGAGTCATCGCAGAAGAGGCCGTCGCATTCTCGGAGCTGGGCACGACGGCAGCCCTCAGGGGCACTGCCGGAGCGGCCCTGCGGCGGGCTCTGGCAGCGCCGTACGAGCTGCTGGCCTAAGGTGTGGCGGCCGCGGGCCGCGAGCCGCATCGCGGCACCTCGATCAAGAGCAGCCTCGGGACAGCGACCAGAATCGTGAAGGGAATCACCGGGGTCAGAACGGGAGACGCCAATATCATCGCCGGAGCTATCAAGAACGGCCAGCGTTTCCGGGCCCCGTAGAAGACCAGAGCCAGTGCCACGCAACTGCGCATGAAAAAACTGAGGCTGCTATCCGGCGTTCCATTCCGGTTGTAGACGAGGAACTCGACCCATCCCTGCCAGGCCTGCGGTTCGAGCGCATAGGAAATCCCAACGATCACCGCTGTAAACGCAACTCCTTCCAGCAGCCGCCTCCATTCGCCCCGGCCAGCAAACCACAGCAGTCCCACTCCGGGCGCGACCTTCGTGAGGATGGGGAAAGACCATGCGGCCGGACGCCTCAGCCCTACGACGGCGGAAACGGCAAGCAGGATGTAGATGTTGCTGACGATGAGCTCCGGTAAGCACAACAACAGCACCGGGAGGGCCCACCGCAGACGCAACGGTCTGACGAGCCACCACGCGGCCGCGCTCTCAAGCGCAAACCATGCTGCTTGGAACGCCGGCCATGGCAGCAAGGCGAGCGGTTTGACGAGAAGGGCGAACGCCGGTGAACACAGATAGGCGTCTCGTTCCCCCGGGCTCGCCTGATAGAGGACAGACCCCCTCGCGGCTAGCCAGTAGGCATGTGAGTCCTGGCCGATCTGGCCGCCCAGGACGAAGTGTCGGACCGACACAAAGATCGCCATGAGGCTCAGAGGCCAGATCAGAATGGCGGCAGCCCGCACCACCAAGGGATACCTCGCGGCAAAGATGCTGCCCGCGCTCTCAACCGGCGCCTGCGTCCCCTGCTGGGCGCCGTTGCTGGGGACCATGCGACCGATGCTGCCATGAAAGGGATGCCCTCCGGGAGAGGGAACTGCCGTGTGGGTCAGGAAGGCCCGGCGAGGGACAGGCGTGCGACCAGGCGGTCGACGAACGCCGCGAAGGAGCGTTCGAGGTCGAAGGCCGGGTTGAGGAGGAACTGGATCTCCAGCCCGTCCATGGTTGCGAGGAGGCACTCCGCTTCGCCCGAGACCTCGCCCTCTGTCATGGGGCGGAAGCGGCCGTCTTCGACGGCGTCCCGGAAGAGGCCGCGCATGGTGGCCAAGGTGGCGCGGTAGCGCTCCGTCATGAACTGATGTGCGGGGTGGTCAACGGAGGTCGCCTCCGCCGCCATCGTCGTGTAGAGCTCGAGCAGGCCTCGGTGCTGCGTGTGGTAGTTCATGAGCTTCTTGAAGGCGTCCAGAAGTTCGTAGCCCCGATTCGGTGAGCCGATCACCTCGGAGGTGACCACGTCCCAGTGCTCGAGGACGGCGATCAGGAGGCGCTCCTTGCTCCCGAAGAGCTTGATGATCGCGGCGGGGGTCAGGCCGACGCGCTCGGCAACCTGCTGCAGGGTGCCGCCTTTGAAACCATGCCGCCCGAAGACCTCCATCGCCACCGAGACCACCTCGCGCCGGCGCTCGATCCCCTTCTTATAGGGCCCCCGCGGGCTGCGCTGCTGGGGACTGCGCTGCTGGGCCCCCCGCGGGCTGCGCTGCTGGGGCCCGGAAGGCCCGAGGGAGGAGGAGGTCATGCCTTGGAGCCTACCGGCGGACCGAACAGCCGCCCGCCGATCCCTTGCGCTAAAGGTAAATTCATACATACCTTTTAGATCATGGAAACCAAGACATCAAGTACCCTGGGCGTCGGCATCCTCGGTGCCGGGCCCGTGACCCAGGCAATCCACCTGCCGACCCTCTCGCGGCTGCGGGACGTGTTCCACGTCGCCAAGATCATGGACGTCGACCCTGCGATTGCTGAGTCGGTCGCCGGAAGGGTCGGCGCCGCCTGGACCACGAGCATGGAAGATCTGCTCGCAGACGAGAGGGTGCAGATCGTGGTCGTGTGCAGCCCGCACCAGTTCCACGCCCAGCAGGTCATCGCGGCCTGCCGGGCTGGAAAGCAGGCAGTCCTGTGCGAGAAGCCCTTCGCCATGAGCCAGGCTGAGGCCGAGCAGATCGCAGCCGTCTCCCAGGAGACCGGCGTCCCGATCATCGTCGGCGCGATGCACACGTTCGACCCCGGGTGGCTCGCCGCAAAGGAGCATTGGGGCGATCTGGTCGAGACGACGCACACGATCCGCTACTCGATCGTCCTGCCGCCCAACCCCCGATTCGAGGACTTCGCCACGGAGGTCATCACCCGCCCCGAGTCGCCACGCCAGGATCGCCGCGACCCCGACGTCGCCGCCGGCATGGTCCGTGGCGGCATCATGGGGCTCGCGATCCACGACCTCCCTCTCGTGCGCGCCTTCTGCCCGGACTTCACCGACCTGGAAGTCCTCTCGTGCCAGGTTCCGGACCCGTCGGGCTATCTGCTCAACCTGCGCGTCGGCGAAAGGAACGTGCAGGTCTTCGGGATCAACACCCAGAGCTGGGAGCCCGAGTGGACCTTCGAGGCGATCAGCAACACCGCTTCACTGCGCATCGACTTCACGCCGTCGTACGTCCAGGCGGGCTCTGCCACCGCGACCATCAGCCGCGGTGGCAAGTCCGAGGTGTACGGCCCCTACCTCGCCAACGGCTACGAATCCGAATGGCGCTATCTCGCCGATCTCGCGCGCGGGAAGGCAGCGCCCGTCGACGTCACCGGACTCATCCACGACCTCACCTTCGCCCTCGAAATCGCCGACACGGCCTCGGCCGCAGTCCGGGCAACCACATCCACGAAAGAGGCATCCCTATGACACAGCAGCTCACCGTCCTGTCCTCGCCCGAAGCCGACGCGGGCGGCGGCGTGCCCCAGGTCATCTCCTCCCTGCCGGTTTCGCTCCACCCCACGGACGGCGCAGGTTCCGACCTCGTCGCCGTCGCCGGCACCCCGGGCTGGACCGAGAAGGCTCTCGAATCGATCGAAGCCGGCGCCAGGGGTGTCATGGTCATCCGTCCTTCCGCCGCAGACGTGACCGCCCTCAGGGACAGGGCGGAAGCTTCGGGGGTCCCGGTCGTCCTCGACACGGAGTGGGCCCACAACCCTGCGGTTGCGGCGGCCGCGCCGCGGTTCGCCGCAGTCAACGATGAGAACAGCCTTCTCGAGGCGCGCGTCAACGCCCCGGTGGGAGTCGACGTCGACCAGGTCCTGCTTGCGCAGCTCGCGCTCATCCGCGCGGCCGTGGACCCGGTCGTGAGCCTCTCCCATGCCCGGCGGAACCGCCACGGCTACGATGCGCTCGCCCACCTCGCCAGCGGTGCACGGGCAAGCCTCTCCGCCATCCTCAGCGACGCCCTCCCGTCATCCGCCACGCTGCGCATCATCAAGCCCCGCGACGCGGTGACGCTCGCCGTGCCAGCGTCGGAAACGGCCGCACCCGGTAGGGTCACAGTCTCGGGTCCGGACGGGGCGACGCTCCTGCCGACCCAATGGGAGTCCGCGCACCGAGCCGCCTGGCGGCGGCTGCATGCCCTCGCCGAAGCCGGCGAGGCGTGCGAGGACCTGAGCTCCTTCGCTGCCGACGTTGCGATCGTCACCGGAGGCCGGCCTGAGGCGGCCGGCGGCAGAGGGTGAGGCGCTCCGGGCGGTCGGATCGGCGCACGGCTGAGCTGCTGTAGAGCCGAGGGCAGAAAAGGGCCGAGGGCCCTCAGGCGGGTGGTTCATCACCACACCAGTCCTGAGGGCCTCGGCCTTGGTCGGGTCTCGGCTGGGCGTCAGCGTCCCGCGAGCGACCCTCCGATGCCGCCGACGCTGAAGTACTTGTTCAGCACGGAGAACAGGAGGATCGGCGGGAGCATCATGATGACTGCGCAGGCCGAAACGGGACCCCAGTCGGTGGCGTTCTGCTGGAAGAACGTCTCCAGGCCTACCGGGAACGTGTAGTTGACATCCGAACGCAGGAAGACCAGCGCGACCAGATAGTCATTCCACGCGAGCAGGAAGGCGAAGACCGCCGTCGAGAGGATGCCCGGAAGCGAGTTCCGCAGCACCACCCGGGTGAATCCGCCGAACACGGAAGCACCGTCGATCCACGCCGCCTCCTCCAGCGCGATCGGGATGGAGTCGTAGTAGGCCGCCATCATCCAGATCGCGACGGACATGGTGGAACCGACGTAGATGATCATGACGCCGGTCAGGTTGTCGACCAGTCCGAGCTGAGCGAACAGGATGAACAGCGGGATGACGGCGGTGACCACCGGGAGCGACTGCACGATGAACAGCACGAGCGAGAATCCCGAGACGAGCCTGTTGCGGCCGCGGGACAGGACGTATCCGGCCGGCGCGGCGACGACGACCGAGACGATGACTGTCACGACAGTGACCACCAGGCTGTTGTTCAGCCAGGTCAGCACGCCCGTCTGCGTGAACACGTTCGTGAAGTTCTCGAAGGTGAACGCCGAGGTGCTCGTGCTGCCGAGGGAGGGCTGCAGCGAGAGGAAGAAGATCGCCACGATCGGCACGAGGACGACGACGGTGATCACGAGGATGAGCAGGAAGCGCCACCAGCGCCCGCGCATTCCGGCTTCGTCCGGCTGCCGCCGCGGGGCCTTCCTCCCGCGGGGAGTCGACTGAGCCGACGCGCGTACGGTTTCGACGGTCATTCGACGCTCGCCTTTCGAATCTGACGGTAGAGGATCACGGAGACCACGATCAGGACGATGGTGGTCATGAAGGCGATCGCGACGCCCGGGCCGACCTGGAAGTTCTCGAACACCGTCCGGTAGGCGAGGACGACAAGCGACGTGGTGGAGCCGACAGGGCCACCACCGGTCAGCAGGAAGATCGTCGGGAAGTCGTTGACGCAGAAGATCGTCATCAGGATCCAGCTGATGTACGTCGAACGCGAGATGAGCGGGAGCGTGATCTGGGTGAAGGCCTGCCAGCTGCCCGCGCCGTCGACCTTAGCTGCCTCGTAGACGTTGTTGTCCACGGAGGCGAGCGCCGAGCTCATCATCATCATCATGAACGGGAAGCTGATCCAGACCTTGAACACGCACACCGTGACCTTGGCCAGGGTCGGATTCGCCAGGAAGAGCACGTTGCCGAGCCCGAGGCTCTGCGCCAGCATCGGGAACGGGCTCTGCGGGGTGGCCACGAGCCAGTTCCACGAGAACGCCGACACGACGACGGGAACGATCCACGGCAGCAGCAGGAGCACCTTGAACACGCCCCCGCCCGGAATGCGGGTTCTCAGGAGCAGCGCCAGCACGAGTCCGATCACCCAGCTGCCGAAGACGCCGACGAGGGTGAAGATGAGCGTGAACAGCGCCGCCTGCCAGAAGGCAGGACTCAGGTTTCCCGAAACGAGCGTGTCGATGTAATTCGTGAATCCGACGAAGTCGCCACCCTGGATGAGGGTGCCATTCCGCAGGGACTGGTATGCGGCATAGATCACCGGGTAGAGGTTGATCAGCAGCAGGAGGACGAGCGCAGGGGCTGTGAAGATGATATAGGTCCAGCCCTTGGCGCGGAGACGCCTATTCTTTCTCGGCCCGGCCGAGCGGCCGCTGCCCGAGACGCCGACGCCGCGCTTTGCGCGGCCCACTTGGTCGGCGATGGAGCTTGTCGACATTACTTCTCTCTCTCTGGCGACGATAGGCCGAGTGGGTTCCCCTGAATTGCTTTTGGGGAACCCACTCATTCCTTAGGACTTCATGTTCGCCTTGATGGCGTTCTGAAGATTCGTCAGGGCCGTCTTCGCATCGGTCTTGCCGCCGAGAATCGACTGGGTAAAGGTATCCATTGCCGGGGTGCCGTCAACGGTCGTGACGCCGAGGAACAGCGCCGTGCCGCCCGGTGCCGCCCAGGTCTTGGAAATGGGCTGCCATTCGTTGATGACCTTGACGTTGTTGGCGTTCGCCTGGAACTCCTTCGTCTGGGTGATCGACTTGAGCGGGGGCAGCCCGATGCCAGTGGCCTGAGTCCAGAGCGGGCTCATGTTCTGGTAGTAGTACGTCAGGAACGCCTCGGAGCCCTCCTGGCTCGGGGTGTTCTTGTACATCATGATGTTGTTCGGGAAGTACAGGGCGCCCTTCTTGCCGTTCGGGCTGGTGAGCGGGCTCGCCACCACGAGATCGTCGAGCGCGGCCCCGCCGACGTTCTGCGCGAGGCCGGCAGTATCGAAGCCCATGCCGAACTTCTTCGCCTTCCACTGCGACTGCGCGTTCGCGCTCGTGTAGGTGGGGCTGGCCGGGTCGACGTAGCCCTTGTTCACGCACTCGAGCACGAAGTTCATCGCGTCGATGTTCTCCTGCGTGACGCAGTTCGGCTGCTGGTTCTGGTCGAACAGGCCACCGCCGTTGTTGATCATCCAGCTGACCAGGATGTGGCCGCCGGTGAAGCTGCCAGCGCCGGCACTCGTGCCGTAGCCGTAGACACCGATCTTCTTCAGTGCCGCGCAGGTGTCGAGGAACGACTGCCAGTCCGTGGGCACGTTCGCCCCTGCCTGGGCAAGGAGCGACTTGCTGTACCAGAGGACGCGCATGTCAAGGTTGTAGGGAACGGCCGCGTAGCCCTTCGGGACCTTCATGGCGTCGAGCAGGCCGGGCAGGAAGTCGGCGTACAGCCCGTTGTTCTTCCAGCTGTTCAGCAGGTTGTCCGCGTAGGCGATAGCGCCCTGCGACTCGAACTGGAACGCCTGCGTTCCGCCGCCGGAGCTGACAGCCGGACCGGTGTTGGAGGCCACGGCAGAGGAGAACGTCTGGGTGAAGTTCGCCCACTGGATCTCCTGGTAGGACGCCGCGGGCAGGCCATTCGCCGGCTTGTACGCCTCCGTGATCTTCTTGTCGAGCGGGTTGAAGGAGGTATTGCCCCACGGCATATTCCAGAATTTGAGCGTCTTGCTGCCGCCGCCGCCGCTGCTCGAGCCACCAGTGCATGCAGCGAGGAGCGGAATTGATGCGGCAGCGCCCGCCAGGCCGATGAAGCTACGGCGGCTGACGTTCGAGCCGGTGAATGAATTGGTCATTGATGACTCCTTCCGAATGAATCAGCAGCAGCTGCCGCCGATTCCATGCTCTTCATTGAGATAAAGCTCTTCATCGAGATAAGACTCTTCGTCGAGATCGAAATGTGCTGCACCGCTTATGCTGCTGTGCTTATGCTGCGCTGATCTTGTTCAGAAAGCCATGGCTCACGCTTTCCTGGGTGTCCCCGACTCGGATTCCGCCGCTGCACCGAGATCCGTGAGCGGGACGGCACTCGGACGCGGAGCACGGCTCGTCACGGCGACAGACTTGCCGCTGTGCGCCGAGTCGAGCAGCGACTCCATGACATCGAGCACGTGGAACGCGAGGGCCCCGCCCGCCCGCGGCTCCTCCCCCTCCGGGGTCGTCGCGAGATCCGCGATCCCGTAGCCGCGGCCTGAGTCGGTGTACCCCGCCGAGACGGGCAGCGTCTCCCACTCGGAGCCGCCGAGGCGGAACAGCCGGGTGTCGCCGTCGAAGTGGTTCGGGTCCGGGACGGCGAGCGTCCCGTCCGAGCCGTGGACCTCGATGTTCGACGAGTTGGTCGCGACGGCGTCGAAGCTCATCACGAGCGTCGAGAGCGCTCCCGACTCGTGGGTCAGGACCCCGGTGACGTGGGTGTCGATCTCCACGGGGATCTTCTCCCCCGCACGGGGCCCGGACCCGATCTCGCGCTCCGAGCGCGTGTGGCTCGCGGCGCCGATCACCGAGACGACGGGGCCGAGGAGAGTCACGAGGGCCGAGACGTAGTACGGCCCCATGTCCAGCAGCGGGCCCCCGCCGGGCAGGTAGTAGAAGTCCGGATTCGGGTGCCACCGCTCGTGGCCCGGGGTGACCATCGTCGCCGTCGCCGCGACCGGCGAGCCGATGAGGCCGTCGTCGATCGCCTTCCGCGCGGTCTGGATCCCGGTCCCTAGCACGGTGTCCGGCGCGCAGCCGACGACCACACCCGCCTCCCGAGCCGCGTCCAGCACCCGGCGGCCCTCCGCCGTCGTCGCGGCGAGCGGCTTCTCCCCGTAGACGGACTTGCCCGCAGCAATCGCCTTGAGCGCGACGTCGGCGTGGGCGGCAGGGATGGTGAGGTTTAGGACGAGGTCGACGTCGGGCGAGGCCAGGAGCTCCTCGACGCTGACGGCGCGCACCTCGGTGTCCGCCCCGCCGTCGTTCCATTCGGAGGCCACGGCCTGCGCCCGGCCCATGTCGATGTCCGCGACCGCAACGAGGCGCACGCTGCGGAGCCGGCGGAAGCTCGTGAGGTACTGGGCCACGATCTTCCCGCAGCCGACGATGCCGATCCTCAGCGGCTGGTCCATGTTCACCGGCTCGCCCACAGCAGGCCCCTCTCAATGATGGTGCGCACGTTCGGGTCCTGAAGGACTTCTACCCGATGTCCGGGTGTGCAGACGAAGATGCGTCCGGCACCCCACTCGCGAGTCCAGATCGCGGGGGAAGTGACCTCGCGGTGCCACGGGTCCCACTCCCGCACCTTCTGCGTCGTGGTGGCCAGGACGTCGATGTAGTCGTCGGACAGGACCCAGTACTGCTCCGTGACGAGGTCGAAGTCCCCGATCCCCTCAGTGATGGGGTGCGACGCCGCCGCGGGCAGCATGTTCACGGTGTACGGGACGTAGTTGTCCGACTGCTCGCCGATGCGCTCGTCGGGGTGCTTGCCCGGGTGGCACGCGAACTGGCCGCCGATCAGGTGCAGGTAGTCCGAGGTGTTCCGGTACGAGTCCGCGATCCCACCGTGCCAGCCCGCAAGGCCCGTGCCCCTCTCGATGGCCGCGCGGAGCCCCTCGAACTCTTCCTTCTCGATCGTGGACATCGTCATGCACTGCATCACCAGGTCCACCCCGGCCATGTACTCGGCGTCCGCGTAGACCTTCGGCGACTCCTCGACCCTGACCTCGTAGCCGTGGTCCTTCAGGTACGGGATGAACAGGTCCGTGGCCTCGACGGGCTGATGCCCGTCCCAGCCCCCGCGCACGACAAGCGCGTTCTTCGTCGTCGTCACTGGTTTCCTTTGCTGCTGAAGGCCGCGTCGAACGCCACGGCCGGCGGGGAGATCTGCGCGAGCTCCTTGACGAGCGCAAGCGCCTGGGGTGCACCGATGAGGCGGTCCATCCCGGCGTCCTCCCACTCGATGCTCGTGGGCCCCTCGTACCCGATGGCGTTCAGGGTCCGGAAGATCGGCTCCCACTGCACGTGCCCGTGCCCGGCGGTGACGAAGTCCCAGCCACGCCTCGGGTCAGCCCACGCGAGGTGCGAGCCGAGCCGGCCGTTGCGCCCGTTGAGCTGGCGGATGGACTCCTTGACGTGAACGTGGAAGATCTTCTCCGCGAAGTCCTGCAGGAACATGACCGGGTCGAGGTCCTGCCAGATGAAGTGCGAGGGGTCGAAGTTGAGCCCGAAGCCCTCGCGGTCGCCGATCGCCTCGAGGGTCCGCTTGGCCGTCCAGTAGTCGTACGCGATCTCGGACGGGTGGACCTCGAGCGCGAACCGGACCCCGACCTCGTCGAAGACGTCCATGATCGGGTTCCACCGGTCGGCGAAGTCCTGGTACCCGGCCTCGATCATCCCGTCGGGGACGGGCGGGAACATGGCGACGGCCTTCCAGATCGAGGATCCCGTGAACCCGGTCACGGTCTTGACCCCGAGCCGCGCGGCCGCCCGCGCCGTTGCCTTCATCGTTTCAGCCGCCCGCGTCCGCACGCCCTCGGGGTCGCCGTCGCCCCACACGGCGTCGGGGAGAATCCCGCGGTGCCGCTCGTCGATCGGGTCGTCGCACACAGCCTGGCCGGTGAGGTGGTTCGCGATCGCGAACACCTCGAGCCCATTGCGCTTGAGGATGTCGAGCCGGTCCTGGACGTACGCGTCGTCCTCCGCGGCCCGGACGGGGTCGAGGTGATCGCCCCAGCAGGCGATCTCGAGCCCGTCGAAGCCCCACTCCCCAGCAAGGCGCGCGACCTCCTCGAATGGCAGGTCGGCCCACTGGCCGGTGAACAGGGTGATCGGTCGTGTCATTGCTCCTCCTAAAACCTTTTCGCAGCCTCAGACCTTGGTCCAGCGCGACTCGTCCGCGGCGCTCGTTTCGACAGCTTCCAGGACGCGCTGAACCTGGAGGGCGTCGGCGAACGACGGCGCGGGCTGCTTCCCGGCCGCGATCGCCTCGACGAGGTCCACCACCTGATGGGTGAACGCGTGCTCGTAGCCGAGCCCGTGGCCCACGGGCCACCAGTGGCCGGTGTACGGGTGCTGGGGCTCTGTGACCTGGATCCGCCGGAAGCCGGCGTTCGGCTCCTCAGCGGCGTCGTAGTACCAGAGCGAGTTCATGTCCTCGAAGTCGAAGGCGAGCGAGGCCTTCGAGCCGTTGAGCTCGAGCCGCATGGCGTTCTTCCGGCCCAGCGCGAACCTCGTCGCCTCGAACACGCCGATCGCCCCCGCCGAGCCCGCCCCAGCCGCGCGGGCGCCCCCGTCGAACCGCGCGGAGAAGATCGCCGCGTCGTCGACCGTCACGGGGCCCTTCGGCCCCTCGGTCCCGCCGTGGCCGCCCAGGCCCACGAAGTCCCCGCCCACGGGCCGTTCCTTCACGAAGGTCTCCAGCAGCGCCGAAACCCCTGTGATGCTCTGGCCCGTGACCCACTGGGCCGCGTCGATGATGTGGGCCCCGATGTCCCCGAGGGAGCCCGAGCCCGACTTTGCCTTGTCGAGGCGCCACGTCAGCGGGGCGTTCTCGTCAGTGAGCCAATCCTGGAGGTACTGGGCCCGCACGTGCCGGATCGTCCCCAGCGCGCCTGAGTCCACGAGCCGCTTGGCCAGGGAGAGCGCAGGCGTGCGGCGGTACGAGAAGCCGCACATCGACGCGACGCCGCGGGCAGCGGCCGCGTCTGCAGCCGCCGTCATCCGCTCCGCCTCGGCGACCGAGTTCGCCAGCGGCTTCTCGCACAGCACGTGCTTTCCCGCCTCGAGGGCCGCGATCGCAATCTCGGCATGGGTGTCCCCGGGGGTGCAGATGTCGATGAGGTCGATGTCGTCCCGCTCGATCAGCCGGTGCCAGTCCGTCTCCGTCGACTCCCAGCCCAGCTTCGAAGCGGCAGCCGCGACACGCTCGGGATCCCGTCCCGCGACCGCTGCCAGCTGGGGGGCCAGCGGCAGGTCGAAGAACCGCGGCGCCGTCCGCCACGCGTGGGAGTGTGCAGCTCCCATGAAGGCGTACCCGACCATGCCCACGCGCAGCGGCTTCGGGTTTGTCATGTTGCTCCCTTCCCACGGAGGCTCATCCGACGTCTCGTCAAAGCGGTACCCGACGAGGTCGGAACGCGCTCCGTGCTGCCGGTCGCTGGCGATCGAAACTTTTCGCCGATTTGTCGGCAGCAAAGTCACGGTAGGACGTGACTCGCGTCACGGTCAAGGGGTTTCCGCGAAAAAGTTCAGAACCTAAACGAATCAGATTCCGCGCGTTGACGGATGAGGACATGTCTCGCAGACTGTGCACAGCGAAATCCTTTCGAAAGCTCAGGATCCTCATGACCCTCACGGGCAGGAAGCCCACCCTCGCCGCAATCGCACGTCTCACGGGCGTCTCGACGCCCACGGTGTCGAAGGTCGTCAACGGGCGCGAGGACGTCGCCGCGGAGACCCGCGCCAAAGTGCTCGCGGCCCTCGAGGAAACCGGCTACCAGTCCCCGGCCCAGCGCCGGACGACGGCGCGCACCTCCGTAGTCGAGGCCGTGTTCGACTCGATCGACTCGAACTACGCCTCGTCCGTGCTCGACGGCATCCTCGCCCAGGCCGCCTCCGCCGGCGTCGAGGTCGTGCTGAGCGTCACCGGGAGTGCGCCGTCGAGCGGCCTCGACTTCGAGCGGCGAGCCCAGCACACGGTCGACGAGGACCGCTCCGGCATCATCGTCGTCACGTCGGCGTTCACCGAGTCGCACCTGGCCGCCTTCCACCGGCGGCGCGTCCCCGTCGTCGTCATCGACCCGCTCAACCCGCCCTCATCCGACGTCGTGAGCGTCGGGGCAACCAACTGGGCCGGGGGCAGGGCGGCCGCCGAACACCTGCTCGACCTCGGGCATCGTCGGATCGCCTACCTCGGAGGGCCCGACTCCGCCGAATGCAGCCAGGCCAGGCTCCACGGCTACCTGTCCGCGCTCATGTCGGCCGGCATCGAGGTCGACCCGGAGCTGATCCTCCACGGGAAGTTCCGCCCCGAGCACGGCGTCGAGGGCCTCACCGCCCTCCTTGCACTGGACCAGCGACCCACCGCCATCTTCGCCGGGAGCGATTCGATCGCCGTCGGCGTGCTCCGCGAAGCCCGGCAGCGCGGGATCCGCGTGCCCGAGGAGCTGAGCCTCGTGGGCTTCGACGGCACGGCTCTCGCCGAGGACTCGGTCCCCGCGCTCACGTCGGTCGCGCAGCCGCTCCACGACATGGGGCGCACGGCCCTGCGGACCCTCCTGCGCCAGGCCCGCGGGGAGCAGCTCGACTCGCACCGCGTCGAGCTCGCGACACAGCTCGTGGTCCGCGAGTCGACGGCCCCCATCTCCACCCCCACCCCCTGACCGTTTCGGGTACAGAAACTCCCCTCCCCCAACCGTCTCGGGTACACCAACTCCCCTCCCCCAAGCGTTTCGGGTACAGAAGGGGGCGATCATCTGTACCCGAAACGCTCAAAAGAAGGGGTATCTGTACCCGAGACGATGGAGAGACGGGAGGGTACACAGCGGGGGCACAGCATCCTTCTGTCCGCCCCATAGGGTCCCTTCCTACCGTCGGTGTAGGCGCGGCGAGGGTCCGCGCAACGGAGGAACCCATGTTTGCTCGGTACCTGCGGCGCGAGCTGTCAGGCAGACGGAAACAGACCGTCATCATCGCCATCGCCTTGGCACTAGCCATTGCCCTTGTCATCGTCGTCAACGCCCTCTCTGCGGGCGTCCGGGACGCCCAGAAGGCAGCCCTGGCAAGCGTGTACGGCGTCGGGACGGACATCACCGTCACCCAGGCCCCCGCGGCTCCCGGCTCGGGGACCCAGGGCCCGCGCTTCCAGTTCAACGGAGGCAATGACAGCAGCCAGGGCTCGTCGACGTCGGTCAACCAGTCCCGTCTCATCTCCGGCCGCGGGTCGGCGACCTTCGACTCAACCTCGCTCGCCACGGTGCAGAAGACCTCGGGCGTGCAGGCCGCGTCAGCGGCCCTCTCACTCACGAACGTCACGCTCAACGGCCAGGTGGCGCAGCAGAACGGCACTGGCGCTGCCCCCACGGCGGCGCCGACGGCCCCCTCGCAGACCGGCGAGTCGCAGAGCGGCACGACCCGTCGCGGCTTCGGCGGCAACTTCGGCGTCGACTCCTTCAGCGTGCTCGGCGTCGACGGCAACGCAGGTACTGTTGGGCCCCTCGCCTCGGCCACGGTCTCGAAGGGCCGCGCGCTCGGCGCGCAGGACGTCGGCCAGCACAACGCTGTGGTCGATTCCTCGTACGCGACCACCGCGAACCTCTCGCTGGGCGGCACGATCAACGTGGGCGGCCAGAACTTCACGATCGTAGGCATCGTCTCCGCCACCGGCTCTGACTCGCAGACGGCCTCGGACGTCTACATCCCGCTCGACGTCGCCCAGACCCTCTCGACCGAGACCGGCAAGGTCAGCACCGTGTACGTCCAGGCTGCGTCCTCGGACCAGGTCTCGACCCTCAAGACGGACCTCCAGAAGGCGCTGCCGTCGCAGACGATCAACACCCAGGCCGACCTCGCCTCGAACGTCTCCGGATCGCTTTCCACGGCGTCCGGCCTCATCTCGGGCCTCGGCACGTGGCTCTCTGTGGCCGTCCTCGCCGCGGCCTTCCTGCTCGCGGCGCTCCTCACCCTCTCCGGCGTCTCCCGCCGCACCCGCGAGTTCGGAACGCTCAAGGCGATCGGCTGGCGCAACGGCCGCATCGTGCGCCAGGTCGCGGGCGAGTCGATCGTCCAGTCGCTCATCGGCGGCGTCGTGGGCATCGCAGTGGGCCTGATCGCGGTCCTGGTCATCAACATGTTCGCCCCGACGCTCAGCGCGGGGACGAGCGGTGGCCGCACCTTCGGCGGTGCTGCCCGGCAGGCGGGCAGCGCCGCAGGGTCAGCGGCCCAGAACGGGGGCGGCGGCTTCGGCGGCGGCGGGGGCGGTGGCTTCGCCGGCTTCGGCGGCTCGGCAACGCACGTCGCGCTGGGCGCCCCGGTGACCCCCGCCGTCGTCCTCATCGCGGTGGGCATCGCAATCCTCGGCGGCCTGATCGCCGGCGTCGTCGGCGGCTGGCGCGCAGCTCGCCTGCAGCCCGCAGAAGCCCTGAGGAGCCTGGCCTGATGAGCATCGAGAACAAAGCAGCGGAGGAACCCGTGCAGGATCAGACCAGCATTCAGAACCCTGCCGTCGCGGCAGCTCCCGAGGGCCAGACCACCAAGGCCCCGATGTTCCAGCTCGAGGACGTCGGCAAGACGTACAAGCAGCACAAGCGGGAGGTCCGCGCGCTCGACGGCGTGTCCCTTTCGATCCCGGCAGGCCAGCTCGTCGCGGTCCAGGGGCCGACGGGCGGCGGGAAGTCGACGCTCCTCCAGATGCTCGGTGCGCTCGACCGGCCCACGGAAGGCACCGTGCGACTCGCGGGCCGGGAGATCTCCCGCCTCCACGACCGCGAACTCGCCGACATCCGGGCGACCGAGGTGGGCTTCGTCTTCCAGTCGTTCAACCTGATCCCTACCCTCACCGCTCAGGAGAACGTCGAGATGGGCCTCGAGCCGCTGCGCCTCAAGCCGGCGGAGCGCGGGGAACGTGCCACTCAGGCTCTCGCGTCGGTCGGCCTGGCTGATCGTGCAGGCCACCGGCCGGGCGAGCTCTCCGGCGGCCAGCAGCAGCGCGTCGCGATCGCTCGGGCGCTCGCGAAGCAGCCGAAGGTCCTCCTCGCCGACGAGCCGACGGGCAACCTCGACGAAGGCACGCGCGACGAAATCATGGACCTCTTCGAGGGGCTGTGGCGCGAGGGCCTGACGATCGTGCTCGTCACGCACGATTCCTCAGTCGCCCGCCGCGCCGAGCGGCGCCTGCGGATCGCGGGCGGAAAGCTGACCGAGAAGCGTTAGGCGCAAACGGACGACGGCGGGCGGCGGCTTCCTTTCGGAGGCCGCCGCCCGCCGTTTCCGGCCCCGTGTTCGACGCTTCGTCGTGCGGAGATCCGGGTTTCGACCCTTGTGAGAGGATCCGAAGGTGGAATTGAACGAGGCAGTGGTGATCGTGACTGGCGCGTCCTCCGGAATCGGAGCGGCGACGGCGCGGGAGGCCGCGGCCGCGGGCGCTCGGCTCGTCCTCGCGGCACGGCGCTATGAGCGGATCGCGGCGCTCGCCGAGGAGCTCCCCGACGCGATCGCCGTTCGATGCGACGTGACCGACAGCGACCAGATCCGTGGGCTCGTCGATGCGGCGCTCGACCGCTACGGACGGATCGACGTCCTCGTGAACAATGCGGGCCAGGGCCTCCATGAACCCCTCGAGCACGTGGCACCCGACGATTTCCGGGCGATCCTCGAACTCAACGTCGTGGCGCCGCTTGCTGCGATGCAGGCCGTGCTCCCCACCATGCGTGCGCAGGGCTCCGGCAGCATCGTCAATGTCAGTTCGGGCACCGTGCTGCGGCCGGTGCCCGGTGTGGGCGCATACGCGGCGTCGAAGGCAGCGCTCAGCATGCTCTCGAGTGTTGCGCGGGCTGAGCTCGCGGACGAGGGCGTTGTTGTCTCCACCGTCTACCCCTTCATCACGGCGACGGAGTTCCACCAGGTTCTCCGCGCAGGTGCCGGTCCGGCGAGGCACGCGGGAGGCCCGCAACCGCAGACGGCGGAGCAGGTCGCCGAGGTGATCCTCGATCTCGTGCGGTCAGGGGCGGAACGAGCTGACCTCATCCCGGCGAGGTTCGGCGGCTCCTATGAGGGCGAGGGCTCGCCGGCCTGAGAAGGGAATACCGGCCTGCCCCCAAGCCGTCAAATACGCCCAGCCACGGGAAAAGTCCAGACTCGTCGCACCGCAATCGCTTGATTTGGCTCACCGCCTGCGGGTAACAGGGGTGCATGTACGCGAGGCCCTTCAGCAGCCTCGGCTCGCCATTGCACCCTAGCGAGCAGAGAGGCCGTGTGGGATCGTGAGGTCACGCTGGAAGGCCATTCGCTTTCCGGCGCATAGCTCCGCATTCGAGCCCGACTCCGCCTGAGCCGCCGCCCTGGACGGAGCAAATACATATCTAATGCAGCCTTAACACGGATGGAGGCTCCCGTGGACGGTAGGGCGAAATTAACAGCCGTATTGCTCGGCGGCTACCTGCTGGGCAGGACCAAAAAACTGAGACTGGCCATAACGGTGGCCGGGGCCCTTGGAGGCCGACAACTGATGGCCCACCGCGGTGACATTGTCGGTAGGGCTACCAAGGCCCTCGATTCGTCCCCCGAGGCAAAGCATCTCGTGGACCAGATCACTGGAACCCTCGCACAGGCCGCCCGAGGCGCGGCCATGACCGCGGCGGCCAAGGGCGTCGGATCCCTCAGCGAAAATCTGCAGAACCGGGCGGAAAAGCTCAAGGCTCCCAAGGAGGCCGCCGGACAGGCAGCCGGAACCGCGACGGAGACCGCCGGAAAGGCGACCGGCGCCGCAGGCCAGGCAGCCGGATCCGCAACCGGCGCCGCAGGGCAGACCGTCGGGTCCACGGCAGGACTCGCCGCTGCTGCGCTGCGCAAGCGGCCCAAGGGACGCAAGCCCGAGGAGGAGGAACCCGAGGCCGAGGAGCCCGAGGACCAAGAGCCACGGGACGAAGAGCCCCGGGACGAGGATCAGGGTCCGCAGGACGAGGAGCAGGAGGACGAGGAGCCGGAGGAAAAGGGCGAAGAGCCCCAGGACGAAGGCGAGGAGCCCGAAGAACCCGAGGAAGAGGGCGGCGAGGAGCCCCAGGACGAGGAGCAGGGTCCAGAGGACGAGGAAGAAGAGCCCGAGGAAGAGCCCGAGCAGCCGGCCGCTCGTGAAGATCGCGGCGGCTCGGACAGTGACGGCTCGGACCAAGGCGAGGACTCCCCGAACGGCCGCAGCAGTTCTGGCGGCCAGAAGCCAGTCCAGCGCCCTGCCCGCCCCCGTCCGTCAGGGCCGCGTCCCGCCGCTGAACGGCGGGGAGGTCCCCGGCGTGCGACCTCGTCCGGGCGGTCCTCCAAGCCGTCGTCCGAATAGACCTGTCGTCAGAGGAGACACGCCATGGAGGCAAAGGCAGACTCCGGAACCCTGACCGACAAGCTCGGTCTGGGCGGCCTGAAGGACGCGGCGGGCAGCTTCGCGTCCTCGCTCGTGAACAATGGCATCGGCAAGGTCAGTGACCGTGTCGAGGGCCTTACCGGAAAGCTCAGTGACTTCACTGAGGGCAAGTCCTCGGGGACCAGCATCAAGGACAAGGCGGTCAGCGAGGGCATCAAGGCGAAGCTGCAGGGCAAGAGCCCTGCTATGGCCGCCGTCGGGGGAGCGCTGACCGGCGTGAAGGACAAGGTGAAGGACACCGTCGCCGCTGGCGCCCAAGCTCTCACGGGCGGCAGGGGAGGCCGAGGCAGCCGGAAGCAGAAGCTGGTCAATATCGTCGAATGGGTCGACGTAGGTGTTCCCGTCAAGGTCGCCTACAACCAGTGGACCGAATTCGAAGAGTGGTCCGACTTCATGAAGAAGGTCAAGAACGTCGAGCACGACAGGGACAACGGAAAGGTCTCATTCAAGGGCCAGGTATTCCTCTCCCACCGCACCTGGGAATCCCAGATCAAGGAGATGGTTCCCGACGACAGGATCATCTGGAAGTCGAAGGGGCAAAAGGGCCATCTTGACGGGGCGGTCACTTTCCACGAATACGGACCGCGCCTGACGAAGATCTGTGCCGTCGTCGAGTATTACCCGCAGGGACTATTCGAGAAGACAGGCCAGATCTGGCGTGCTGTCGGCCGGCGTGTGCGGGTCGAGCTGAAGCGCTATGTCCGCCACGTCATGACGTCGACGATCCTCGATCCCGAGGCAGCCGAGGGCTGGCGCGGCGAGATCCGTGACGGCGAGATCGTCCGCACGCACGAGGAGGTCGTGGAAGAGGAGCAGCGCCAAGCCGACGAGCAGCGTCAGGCCGAGGAGGATCAGCAGCGGGGCGAAGAGGAACCCGAGGAGGGAGAGGGCCAGGACGAGTACGACGAATACGACGAGGAGGGTGAAGGCGGCGAGTCCGAGGGCGAGGAGACCGAAGGAACCGAGGAAGAGCCCGAAGACGAATACGACGACGAGTACGACGAGGGCGAGACTCGCGACGGGCAGCGGAACGCCGAAACGGACGAGGGCGAAGGGGAGTCCGAGGACGAGTACGAAGACGAGGAAGAGGAAGAGCCCGAGGACGAGTACGAGGACGAAGAGGAGCCTGACGAGGAGGCCGACGATCAGGGCAGCAGCCACGACCGCGAGCCCTCCGGAAGCCGTGGACGCCGATGAGTCCCACCGCCGAAGCCGACACAATCACGCCCCACCGCAATCCTTCGCGCTAGAGCCAAGCTAGGAGTGGACCATGAGCAACACGGCCATGCAGCCGCGAGGCGGTTACCTCGATCGCCCGCATTCCAGTTCCCTCGCAGACGTCCTCAACGTCATCCTCGACAAGGGCCTCGTCATCGACGCGTACGTTCGCGTATCGCTCGTTGGCATCGAGGTCCTCACCATCGACGCGAGGATCGTGATCGCGAGCGTCGACACCTACCTTCGCTTCGCCGAGGCCACCAATCGCCTTGATCTCGCACAGCAGGGCGGCAAAGGGCTTCCCGACATGATCAGCGACATGTCCGAAGGGGGCTCCCACGGCAAGACCAAGGGCATGATCGGCGGCGTCAAGGACGCCCTGGTCGGAGACCGGGACAAGGACGACGACAAGGAAGAGGCGCGTTCTTCCCGCCGGCGGAGGGATGAAGGGTAGGAATGGAGCCCGTATCGGAGATTTCCGTGAACCTCTACGTGTACGGCGTCGTTCCCGCGGAGGCCAAGATTCCCCGGCTCACCGGCCTCCAGGGGGAAGAGATCATGACCGTCCCTTCGGACGCGCATGCGGCACTCGTGTCCCCGCTTCCGGATCCCGAGGCGATCGGCACCCCGGACGACCTGTTGGCGCACAGCTCGGTGTTGGACCGAATTGCCGCGTCGGCCCCCGTCCTTCCGATGGTGTTCGGGACCGTCGTCCCCAACGTCGAGACCCTCACGGACGAAGTCCTGGAGCCGCAGTACGGCCTGTACGAGGAGAACCTGCGCCGAATAGGCGACGCCGCCCAGTTCTCCCTTCACGCGCGCTTCGTCCGGGACACCGTACTGGGCGAGCTCATTCGGGAGGAGGCCGAGATAGCCTCGCTCCGGGAGGCTATCTCGGGGACGTCGGAAGACGAGACCCGCGACGAGCGGATCCGTCTCGGGGAACTCATCGTGCAGGGACTCCAGCGCAAGGCCGAGGCCGAAGCGCCGCGCATCCGCTCGGTTCTCGAACCTCTCTCCCGGGAGACGGTCGAACGGGAAATCGGTCAGGCCGAGGACATCCTCGATCTGGCGGCACTCGTCGAGCGGGAACGCCAGGCCGAGTTCGAACAGGCAGCTGAGTCCCTCGCCCAGGAGAGCGCCGGCCGCATCACCTTCCGCCTCATCGGCCCGCAGGCGCCCTACGACTTCACCGGGGAGGTCTGATGGGTCTCATCTCGGGCCTCTTCGGGTTGCCGCTGGCTCCCGCGCGCGGGGTCGTCTGGGTGGCCGAGCGCCTCCAGGAGGAGGCAGAGCGCCAGTACTACGACCCGGGGACGATACGCCGCGAGCTCGAGGCAGTTGCCCGGGCCCGTGACGAGGGAAGCATTTCCGAAGAGGAGGCGGCAGACCTCGAGCGGGAGCTCGTGGCCCGCCTCCTCGAGGGCAATGCGCGGCGGAGGGAGGGACGCTGAGCAATGGCAGACGAAGAAGAACGCCCGGCTCCGCCCCGTCGCCGCGAGCCCGCGCGCGAACGCGGTCGGGAGGAGGCGCCACGCCGGACGAGACCGCCCGACGAGCGGCCCAGCCGGCCACGTCCCAGACCGGAGGAACGGGAGGGACGTGAGCAGCAGGACGAACGCCCCGAACGCCCCCGCCGTCCCAGACCCGAGGAACGGGAGGGACGCGAGCAGCGGGAGGGGCGTGAGCAGCAGGAGGGGCGCGAGCAGCAGGGTGAGCGTTCCGAGGCTCCGCCGAGGCGCAGGCCAGCCGAGGAGAGGTCCGACGACGACGACCGCTCGCAAGGGCGTGAGGACCGCAACCGGGACGAGCGCGAGCAGGAACCCGACGAGCAGGAGCACGAACCCGAGGAGCGGGAGAACGAGCAGCCCGAGCAGGAGCGCGAGCAGCCGTCCCCGCAGAAGCTCAGCACGACGCGCCTGGCCCAGAGCGCGGTCGCTCAGCTCCAGCAGCTCACGACACGGGAGATCGAGGCCGTGGTCGGGATGTCCCGCAACGAGAACGGCAACCTCACCGTGATCCTTGAAGTCGTGGAGAGCGCCCACTTCCCGGATTCGGCGGACATCATGGCGGAGTACTCCGTCGAGGTCGATCCCCAAGGAGAGCTCGTGAGCTACTCGCGGGGACCGCGCTATCAGCGGGGACGCCCGAGCGGCAAGTGACCCCCGAATCAACATCAACCAGCCAGAGAAGAGTGGGAGTCGGCGCAACAGACAGGCGGAAGCAATCGGATGAGCAGTGAAGGCGAGCGTTCCGAGCCCGGGCATTCTGCGCCCCGGACGGGGCGCTCGGGCGCGCCCAACTCACCCGGCGAGGCCAATTCCCCCTCTCCGTCGCGCTCCGACGTCGTCCCCTATTCCTCGCGCGGCCAGTCGTCGGCGCCCTACGCGCAGCGTCCGGCGTCGTCCCGCCCACCCCTCCAGCCCGAACGGAGCCGCGAGGGCACCCTCACGCACGTCATCGAGACCCTCCTCGACAAGGGCCTCGTCATCAACGCGGACATCACGGTCTCACTCGCAGGGGTCGAACTCCTCGGCATCCGGATCCGGGCTGCGCTCGCCTCGTTCGACACGGCGGCCCGCTACGGCCTCGACTTCCCCTCGGGCACGAACCGGAACACTGCCGCGTGGAACGACGTCATGGAGCGCAAGGAGACGTGCCCGCAGTGCGGGAAGCCTGCGCCCGTCGACCAGCTGCTGTATGAATTCTGTCCGTGGTGCGGGTGGAAGAGCGCGATCGCCATCCAGGGCAGCGGGCCCGACGGCGCGAGCTCGCACGGCGAGCCGGCCGACGGCGGTGAGCGGTCCGACGGCGGTGGGCGGTCCGATGGCAGTGAGACGGCCGACGGCGACGAGACGGCCAGAGGAGGGACGGCCGAGGAAGAGGGGTCGGGCGCCCACAGCGAAGCCGGCCCGGAGGGCGAGGGCTAGATGCCGCGCGACGCCGGCGAGCCGCCGCGCGACGAGCCGCAGGGCAGCGCACGCCCTCGGGCCCTCACCCCGAGCCGCGACTCGGAAGCCACCCTGTCGCGTCTCCTCGACACCCTGCTCACGAAGGGGGTGTACCTCGACCTCGACGCGATCATCACGGTCGCGGAGGTGCCCCTCATCGGCATCAGCCTCCGAGCGGCACTCGCCGGAATGGAGACCCTCCTCGAGTACGGGATGATGGACGACTGGGACGAGCGCACTCGCGCTTGGGCCCGCCGTTCCCTCCCCGCGGGGCTGGTGCTCGGCGAACATGAAGAAGTCGTCACGCGCATGCCCGGCTCGTCGTTCCGCGACGAGCCTCCGAACGGGTTCTGGCAGCCGGGCACCGTCTACCTGACGACCCAGAGGCTCATCGTGCACCGGCGGGAGCCTGCCGCGCTGCTCTGGGAGGCGCCGCTCGGGAGGATCTCCCACGTCGGGATCGTCAGCGAGCGGACGGTCGGCGGCGAAGCCGCCTCGCGCCTCGTCGTCAGGACGGACGACGGCGGCACCGCTCACCTCACTGCCGCGAGGCCTGACCAGCTCCGGGAACTGCTCGAGCAGACACGCGGTGCGCATACCGGGGAGTCCGGCAGGGCCCAGGGCAGACCGACCGAGGGCACGCCGACCGAGGGCAGGCCGACTAACGGCAGACCGACCGAGATCACGCCAGCCGAGGGCACCGCCACCCCTGTCCCGAACCGGGCGGACACGACCGTCGGGGAGGGCGAGCTCTGGTTCGCGGAGGCCAGAGCCGGCGGCGAAGCATGGCGCCGGGGAACGGGACGCTGTGACCGGAGCGCGGGCTTCACATGGCGCGGCGACGGCGACCGCCGCCCGGCGGTGAGGCTGCCGCCGTCGGACGTCCTCGCGGTCCGGGGCGGGAATGGCCAAGACGCCTCCGACGTCCCGGAGGGCCTGCAGCCCCTCGAGGTGGAGACTCGATCAGAGGTCGTCCGCCTCGCGACCGCGCAGCCAGACCAGTGGCTCGGCTGGCTCAGGCAGCTGACACCCGAGGAGGTGGACCATGAGCACACTAAGAATCGATGAGGACAACCTGAAGAACGGGGTCCTGACGCTCGTCGTGACGCTCGTCGAGGTCATCCAGGAGGCACTCGAGGCTCAGGCCGTGCGCCGCATCGAGGGCGGGTCGCTCACGGAGGAGGAACAGGATCGCCTCGGGAATGCCCTCCTCGAGCTCGACGAGGCAATGGCACAGCTCAAGCGCGACCACGGGATCAACGAGTCGGTCGAGGAGCTGCGGCGCGGCTTGGACGACATCGTGGCGGATCTGGTTGACAAGGTCACGAATCCGGGGCGCTGGGACGAAGGCCGGGAGGAACTCGGATGACCGCCGAAGGCCTGTACGTCTACGCCGTCGTCCCTCCGGGACTCGATTCCGCCTCCCTCGGGCGGGGCATCGACGGCGCCCCGCTCGAACTCTTGTCGGCCCGCGGGCGTGTGGCCGCCGTCGCCCACCGTCACGGCGAACCGCCGTACAGCGGGTCCGACGAGGCCGCACAGCGCCGGGTCCTCGAGCACGGGGAGGTGATCGAGCGATGCTGGGCGGCGACAAAGGCAGTGCTGCCCATGGGCTTCAACGTCATCGTCTCGCCGGGAGACGGCGCCTCGGCCGAGGATCGGCTCGTCGACTGGCTCGATCGCTCCGCGCCTGCGCTCGTGCGCCGGCTTGAGGCCCTGCGCGGGCTCGTCGAGCTGCGCGTCGAGATCTCGCTCCGCGAGGACGCCTCGAGCGTGGGGAGCGCCGAAGTGCGCGAGCTCGAAGAGAACCTCGGGGAGAGGCCGCCAGGAGTCCAGCGCCTGCTCCGGAGGCGGCTCGAATCGCTCCGCAGGGCAAGCGCGGAGGAGGCCGCCGATCGGCTGTACCCCGAGTATCGGCGCCGGCTCGCGCGGCTTGCCCGGGACCTCACGGAGAACGTCCGGGGCCATCCGCCTGAGGGCTGCGTCACCGTGCTGAACGTCGCCGTCCTCGCAGACGAGGAGGACATTCCCCGCCTCGGTACCGAGCTCGGGGATATCGAGGCGGAGGAGCCGGGCGTTCGTGTGACTTTCTTGGGTCCGTGGCCCCCGTTTTCCTTCGCCGACGTGCCCGACGTGCCGTCGGTAGAGTGGACCGCATGAGTGAGGGAATCGACGTCGGCAGCCCGGACGAAATCGAAGCGGGCACGGCGCGGGTGGTCGAACCCGAGGATTCGGGCTTCGTCGACCCTATCGCCGTCTTCCACACCGAATCAGGCTGCTTCTTCGCGCTCAACGACACGTGCACGCACGAGGAGGCCTCGCTCGCCGAGGGATGGATCGAGGGCGACACGGTCGAGTGCCCGCTGCACTCCTCGAGCTTCAACCTCCGCACCGGCAAGGTGCTCTGCCTGCCCGCGACCGAGGACGCTCGCACGCACAAGGTCGCCGTCGAGGACGGCCGCGTCGTCCTCTACCCGGGCGTGGCCGCCGACCCGGCCCGCGCCGCCGACTGAGGCGTGCAGCCGGCAGGTGGATCCGCTCGTCGGATCGTGGCCGTGGGCGGAGGGGTCGCGGCGTTCAGCGCGGCGAGCGAGCTGCGGGCGCGCGGCTATGACGGCGCACTGACCCTCCTCTCGCCCGAGGGCGCGCCGTACGACCGTCCGCCCCTCAGCAAGGGCTACCTCCTCGGAACCGAGGATGCCGCGAAGATCGCCCTGGCGGCTGAGGGGTGGTACGCCGAGCATGAGGTCGAAGTTGTCGCGGAGCGGGCCGTCGCGCTGCGGCCCGCTGAGGCCGCGGTGGAGCTGGGCGACGGCACGCTGCTCCGCGCGGACCGCGTCCTCCTCGCCACAGGCGCACGCCCCCGGCCGCTCGCCATTCCCGGCGGGGAGGCGGCGTACACGCTGCGGGACCGCGCTGACGCCGACGCTCTCCGCGGCATCCTCGTGCCCGAGGCGCGCGTCGTCGTCGTCGGTGCCGGGCTCATCGGCACGGAGGTCGCCTCAGCCGCCGTCAGCTTCGGGGCCCAGGTGACGCTCGTGGATCCTGTCGACCCGCCGCTCGTCCCCGCGGTCGGCGAGGCACTCGCGCGGCGGCTCCACGCCATGCACGCCGAGCATGGCGTGCGCAGCATCGCGTCGGTTCCCCTCGGCATCTCCGCGTCCGGCGACGGGTCGCACGTCGTCCGGCTCGCCGACGGTTCCGCTCTAGAGGCCGACGCCATCGTGGCGGGAATCGGGATCGTGCCCGCGTCTCGCCTCGCGGCCGAGGCTGGGATCGAGGTCGACGACGGCGTCCTCGTCGACGCTTCCGGGGCGACCACCAACCCCGCTGTGTTCGCGGCGGGCGACGTCTCGCGGCTTCGGAAGCCGGATGGGATCCTCGCCCGCAGGGCAGAGCATTGGGAGGCGGCCGTCCGCTCGGGGCAGGCGGCCGCGGCGAGCATGCTCGGCCAGGCGCCCCCGGAGACGGGAGCGCCCTGGTTCTGGTCGGATCGCTACGGGGTGCACGTCGAGGCGGTCGGGACGCTGGACGGGCGCGCTGGCGGGAGCACCGTGCTGCGCGAGGTCGATGGCGTCCCCCAAGCAGCGTTTCTCCTCGCCGACGACGGGCATCTCCTCGGAGCCGCCGCCGTCGACCTTCCGCTCCTGATCCGCGCGGCGCGGCGCATCATGGACCGCGGCCTCACCCCGGACCGGGCAGCCCTCGCTGACCCCGCGGTGCCCGCTCGGAGGCTCCTGCCCTAGGCGACGGGCAGGTGGAGGGTGGCTTGGATCGCGTTGACGAGGCTCTCGGGGGACTGCGCGATGTCGAGGCGCAGGCTTCCCGTCGCGTACTCTTCCGCGGTCAGGGGCTCGAGCGTTGCGAGCTGGCTCGGGAGCAGGCCCGTCGGCATGAAGTGGCCGGTCCGGCCTCCGATGCGCTCGGCAAGGAGTTCAGGCGAGCCGTCGAGGTGAGCGAAGATGACCCTGCCGTCGGCGGTGTCGAGGAGCCGGCGGTAGCTGCGCTTGAGCGCCGAGCAGGTCAGGACGGTGCTGCGGCCAACGGCGGCCTGGGCGGTCATCCAGTCGCGGATGCTGCAGAGCCACGGCCAGCGGTCCTCGTCCGTGAGGGGGACGCCGCTCGCCATCTTGTCGACGTTCGCCTGGGGGTGGAACTCGTCAGCCTCGGCCAGGACCCAGCCCAGCCGATCGGCCAGTGCTGCCGACACAGTCGTCTTGCCGGCTCCGGCCACACCCATGACCACGACATGCAGGGATTCCATTGCTACCTCCGCAGAAGACGTCGTTGGCTTCCGAAGAAGCGCCCATGCGGCCTGCGCCGCCTGTCAAAGATATCACCATTAGGTGAAATAGGTAATACTTTTGCGTGAGACTACTCACTCGAAAGGTCGGCACCGGTGAACACTCCCCCAGCGAACGACGACGGCGCGCTCGCCCCTCAAGGGACGGCCGACGACGCTCCGCTCGCCCCGACCCCGGCGGCTCCCTCCGACCCAGTCGGCCTCCACCGCCGCGTGCTCGACGCAGTGGGCGAGGCGATCTGCTCGGGACGGTACGAGGCCGGCCGGCGGCTCACCCTCGAGGAGCTCCAGCGCGAGCACGGCGTCTCGCGCACGGTTGCCCGTGACACGATGCGTGTGCTCGAGACGATGAGCCTCGTGACGTCGGGGCGCAGGGTCGGGATCGTGGTTCAGGACCCGTCGCGGTGGAACGTCTACGACCCCCAGCTCGTGCACTGGCGACTCGCGTCAGACCGGCGCGACGAACAGTACGCGTCGCTGACCGAGCTCCGCATCGCCGTCGAACCCGTCGCGGCCGGGGGGGCGGCACGGCGGGCAAGCGGCACCCAACGCCTCGAGCTCGTGCGTCTGGCTGCCGAGCTCCAGCGCCTCGGCCAGGGCGGCGACCTCGAGGCCTTCCTCGCGGCCGACATCGCGTTCCACCGGCTCATCCTGCGCAGCAGCGGCAATGAGATGTTCGCGGCCCTCGACGGCATGGTCTCCGAAGTGCTCACGAGCCGGACCCGTCAGGGACTCATGCCGTTTCATCCCCGGGACGAGGCGCTGGAGGCCCATCACCGGGTGGCTCAGGCCATCGCCGACGGGGACGCCGCGCGCGCCGAGTCCGCGATGCGCGAGGTACTCCACGAGGTCCGCGCCGCACTCCACCTCAACGCCTAACCCATCTCGGGTACAGAAACTGCCCCCACCAACCCATCTCGGGTACACAAACGCCCCCCACCAACCCATCTCGGGTACATAAACGGCCCCCACCGACCCATCTCGGGTACACAAACGCCCCCCACCAACCCATCTCGGGTACATAAACGGCCCCCACCGACCCATCTCGGGTACACAACCTACCCCCACCAACCCATCTCGGGTACAGAAACGGCCGTCGTCTAGGCAAACGCAGCGATGACGTCCGCTTCATCGGACCATTCCGCAACGAGCGCGGGGCTGCCGACGACGTACCTGCCGAGTCTCCGAGCGACACGAAGGAGGCCGCCGCCGACACTCAGCTGCTCGACAGCGTCGGTGGCTGCGCCAGGGGCCCCATCCGCCGACTGGCTTCCCGGTACCGATCGGCTTCCATCAACCGAGAACCGAAGCCGCACATCGGATTCGCGGCGCCCCACAACGTCTGCCCCAGCGTGCAGCTCGAGCACGGCTTGCTCCTGTTGGCCCCGGGCCGCCTTCGCCAGTGCGGCGACCGCGACGGGATCGCCAAGACCGTCGTAGACCCAGCGTCTGCCGAGGACAGAGTGCTCCATCGTCCCGAGCAGCGCACTTTCCGCGCCCTTGAGGGGAGCCCCACGGTACGTCAGCAGCACGTGAAGCACGGCGCCGCAGCCACCAAGGAGAAATCCCTCGATCCCGACCTCTCCCTCCGGGTCGTCGAAGCGATAAGTGCCCAGGCGCGCGAGCGACAGGGGCTCTGAACTCTCCTCGATGTGAGCCCAAGGCTGGGATTCGAGCCACTGCCCAAGGAGCTCGAGCTTGCCGGGGACGAGGGTTGCTTCATGAATGACTGCCACGCGGCTCATACTGCCATGGGCGCCCGCGGCTTTCCTGTCCCCGAGAACGACGACGGAGGGTGCCTTTCCCAGGGAAGGGACCCTCCGTCGTCGTACCCGAAAGGGTCAGGGGCAGGATTGTCTGTACCCGAGACGGTCAGGGGCAGGATTATCTGTACCCGAGACGGTCTGGGGCAGGATTATCCGTACCCGAGACGGTCAGGGGCAGGATTGTCCGTACCCGAGACGGTCGGTGGGGACGGGTGGCGGTCCGCACCCCACTCGTCGCCCAGCTCCTAGTGGCCGAGCTCCCGGATCGCCTTCCTGGCGGTCGGGTCCGACTCGTCGAGGAACTTCTCGATCCGCTCGGGCTCGCCGTCCTCCCCGATTGCGGACGCCGCCCGCCCGAGGTCGTACAGGGCCCGAAGGAGCCCTTGGTTCGGCTCGTGCTCCCACGGCACGGGCCCGGCCCCGCGCCAGCCGTTGCGGCGCAGGGCGTCGAGACCGCGGTGGTATCCGACGCGGGCGAACGCATAGGCCTCGACCACATCACCGGCTGACCACGCGTCCTCCGAGAGGAGCGCCCACAGGAGTGAGGATTCGGGATGCTTCACCACGAGCTCGCGCGGGGACTGCCCCGTAGCAAGCGCCTGGTACACCTCGGTCTCGGCCGGAAGCCGCGTGGCTTCAGGGCCGAGGAGGTTGGTGCGGAATTCGTCGCTCATTGTCGGTCCTCTTGAGGGCTACTTGATGGACTTGCCCTCGGAACCGAGCTGCCGGGCCGCCTCGACGACACGGGCAGCCATGCCGGCTTCGGCCGAAGCACCCCAGACCCGCGGGTCGTAGGTCTTCTTGTTGCCGACTTCGCCGTCGACCTTGAGGACACCGTCATAGTTCTTGAACATGTGGCCGGCCACAGGGCGAGTGAAGGCGTACTGCGTGTCGGTGTCGATGTTCATCTTGATGACGCCGAAAGAGACAGCGTCCGCGATCTCCTGCCCGCTCGAGCCCGAGCCGCCGTGGAACACGAGGTCGAACGGGCGGTCCTTGCCGATCTTGGCGCCGACCTCGGCCTGGATCTCCTTGAGGATCTCGGGCCGGAGCTTGACGTTGCCCGGCTTGTAGACGCCATGGACGTTGCCGAACGTGAGCGCGGTGATGTACCGGCCGTTCTCGCCCGCGCCGAGGGCCTCGACGGTGGCAAGGCCGTCGGAGACGGTCGAGTACAGCTTCTCGTTGATCGCGTTCTCGACGCCGTCCTCCTCGCCGCCGACCGCGCCGATCTCGACCTCGAGGATCATCTTGGCGGCAGACGTGCGGGCCAGGAGGTCCTTCCCGACGCGCAGGTTCTCCTCGAGCGTCTCGGCCGAGCCGTCCCACATGTGCGAGTTGAACAGCGGGTCGCGGCCGGCCTTGACCTCGGCCTCCGAGGCCGCGAGGAGCGGCAGGACGAAGCCGTCGAGCTTGTCCTTGGGGCAGTGGTCGGTGTGGAGGGCGATGTTGACGTCGTAGTTCTTCGCGACCTCGCGCGCGAACGCCGCGAAGCCGAGCGAACCGGCGACCATGTCCTTGACGGAAGCGCCGGACCAGTAGGCCGCGCCGCCCGTGGAGACCTGGATGATCCCGTCGGAGCCAGCCTCGGCGAAGCCGCGGATCGCCGCATTGAGCGTCTGGGACGAAGTGACGTTGACCGCCGGGAACGCGTAGCCGCCGTTCTTGGCGGCGTCGATCATCTCGACGTACTTCTCAGGGGTGGCGATAGGCATGGAATGTCCTCGATTCAGGTCCGTGCGGCAAAACTGCGCGGCGGTGTGCTGGCCACTTCACATCCTAGCGAGCGGTGCCGGGGCGGTGCCGTGCCTCCCGCCACATGACAGGGCGCCTAGGGACGGGCACCTGCCCTCGCCCTCATCGCCTCCACGTCCCGGGCGCCCGCGTAGGCGGCCTGGGTGCCGTGGCGGGTGGTCGCAAGGGCAGCAGCGACGGAGGCGTACCGAGCGGCGTCGGCGAGCCCGTCACCGGCCGCGAGCCGGGCCGCGAGGGCGCCCGTGAACGCATCCCCGGCCCCGGTCGTGTCCACTGCCGCGACGGGCGTTGCCGCCACGCGGACGACGGCGGGGCTCGCCCCACCGCTCGCGTCGAGCACGACGGCGCCCTCGGACCCGAGCGTCACGATCACGCTGCCGAAACCGGCACGGGCGAAGCGCTCGGCCAGCGCAGCCCAATCCTGTCCGGCGGTGTCGAGGGCGTCGAGGCCGAGGAGCTGGGCCGCCTCGTGTGCGTTGACGAGGAGGATGTCGACGCTCTCGACGAGTTCACGGGGGATGTCGGCGTAGGGCGAAAGGTTCAGGATCACGGCCGCCCCGGCCGTCCGGCCCGCGCGTGCCGCGGCGAGGACAGTCGGCTGGGCGACCTCGAGGCACAGGCAGACGGCTGCCGCGCCGTCGAACGCCGCCGACGCCTCGGCGACGTCGTCTGGCGAGAGGCTGCCGTTCGCCCCGGGGACGATCACGATGCTGTTCTCGCCCCGCGCGTCGACCATGATGCCCGCGATGCCCGTCGGGACGCCCGCGAGCTTCCGGATCCCGCTCGTGTCGACGCCTGCCTCCTCTGCCGAGGCCATGAGCATCGCCCCGTGCGCGTCGTCGCCGACGGCACCGACCAGGCGCACGGCCGCGCCGAGGCGCGCGGCCGCGACCGCCTGGTTGGCGCTCTTCCCGCCCGGATGGACGGCGAAGCCGGTGCCGGTGACGGTCTCCCCCGGGCGGGGGAGGCACTCGGTGTAGAGCGTCAGGTCCGCGTTGAGCGAGCCGACGACGACGACGCCGCTCACCGCTCGACCTCGGCCTCCGCGGGGCGCGGGATGAGGAAGGAGGCCCCGAGCGCCGCGAGCGTGATCACGAAGCCGACCGCCACGACCACGAAGTAGGAGGCACTTGCCCCGAGCGCCGAGGTGGCCTGGAGCACGGCTGGCAGGATGAGGAAGCTCAGCCCCGCCCCGAGGTTGAACGCGCCCGCGTTCATGCCGGGCAGGAAGCCCGGGTTGCCTCGGGGCGAGAGCACGACGCCGAGCCCGTTGAGCATGATGTTGGCGGTGCCCGCGTAGGCGATGCCGAGGAGTGCCGTGCCTGCCACCATGAGCGGCAGGCTTCCGAGCCCCAGGACCGCAATGACGGCGAGCGCCACGAGGCTCCCGACGAGTCCGATCCGCAGCACCCTCCGGTAGCCGAGCGTGGGGGCCAGGCGTCCACTGAACGGTCCGGCGATCCAGCCGAGCAGGGCGTAGGGCGTGAGGATCAGGAGGGACATCTCGGTGGGGCCGACCGTGAAGCCCGGCGCTGAAGCCTGGACGTACGCGGGCACGATGCCGTTGATCACCGCGAAGATGCCGGTCATGGTGAGCACGGTCGTGAGCAGCGGGGCCCACGTCGCGCGCTCCCGCAGATGGACGACGGCGACCATGGGGTGCGATGACCTCTTCTCGACCGCCCAGAATCCCGCGAAGGCGGCGATTCCGATGACCGCGAGGACGAGCGCCGTGACGAGCGTCCCGGGATCGAAGGCCCCGACGAGGTTTGCCGCCTCGTTGAGCGCGGTGAGGATCGCGCCGACCGCCACGACGATGAAGAACACACCGGTCCAGTCCATCGACGTGCCCTGCGCGGGACGGCTCTCGGGCGCCATGACGGCGACGAGCACTGCCGCGACCAGCGCGAGGACCACCATGATCCAGAACAGGCTGCGGAAACCGTAGTGCTCGGTGAAGAACCCTCCGACGAACGAGTCGATGCCGGCCACTCCGCCGTTCACGGCGGTGATGATGCCGAGGAGGGAGCCGTAGCGGCGGGGGTCGTCCGTTGCCGAGCGGAGCATGATGAGGCACAGCGGCACGGTGGGGCCGGACACGCCCTGGATGATGCGGCCGACGAAGATCCAGCTCACGTCGGGAGCCAGGGCGGCGACGACGGACCCGATGGCCATGAGCGCCATCATGGCCACGAGGACCCGCTTGCGGCCGACGATATCGCTCAGCCGGGGCAGGAACAGGGAGAACAGTGCGGCTGCCGTGAAGAACCAGGTCTGGGTGAGGCCGATCGTGGCCTGGTCGGCGTGGAGCTCGTTCCCCATCGAGACGAGGGCCGGGCTGAGCATCGACGCGTTGAGCTGGAACGCGATGCAGGCGACGAGGAGGGCGGCGGTGAGGACGCCGACGCTCTTGGTGGAGGAGGGGGTCCCGACGCGGAGGCTCATGCTGCCGTCACCTCCGCAGAGGGCTCGCCGATCATGGCAATGGCGTCGACCACGAGGTCCCAGAACTTCTCGCGGTCGAGGTCCATGGCCACGGAGGTGGTGCAGTCGGCCGGGGCGGGCGCCCGGAAGTCGGCGACCGTCATGCCGAGCGTGAGCGTCCCGGTGAGTTCGATGTCCACGGGGACGCGGCGCGTCGTCATGACGCCCGGATCGATCACGTACGCGACCACGCACGGATCGTGGACGGGCGGATAGTCGAAGCCCTGTGCGTCCCTGTACGTCGCGGCGAAGAAGTCCATGAGTTCGACGACGAACTTCGCCGGCTTGGTGCCGATCGCGGCAATGCGCTCGACGACGTCGGGCGTCGCGAGGGCCTGGTGGGTGAGGTCGAGGCCCACCATGACCACGGGCCAGGACTCGTTGAAGACGATGTGCGCGGCCTCCGGGTCGATCTTGATGTTGAACTCGGCCACCGCGCTCCAGTTGCCCACGTGGTAGCCGCCCCCCATGAGGACGACCTCGCGGACGCGTTCCACGATGCGCGGCTCCTTGCGCGCGGCCATCGCGATGTTCGTGAGTCCGGCGGTCGGAACGAGCGTCACCGTCCCGGGTTCATGCGCCATGACCGTGTCGATGATGAGGTCCACGGCGTGGCGCGGATCGAGGTCGAAGGCCGGCTCGGGCAGCTCAGGCCCGTCGAGGCCGCTGTCTCCGTGGATGTCGGGGGCCGTCTCGATCGAGCGCACCAGCGGACGGGCGCAGCCGGCGGCGAACGGAACGTCGGTGATCCCGGCGATCGCGGCCACGGCGAGGGCGTTGCGCGTGACCTTCTCGAGGGTCTGGTTCCCTACGACCGTCGTGACGGCGAGGAGCTCGATGTTCGGGCTGCCGTGGGCGAGGAGGAGGGCCACGGCGTCGTCATGGCCGGGGTCGCAGTCGAGGATGATCTTCCGCGCGGTGGTGCTGCGGGGGATGGGTGGCATGCGTTGGCTCCACATCGTTGGGGATCGGCCTGGGCGGCCGGTGGGATACCTCACGATTCTGGCAGGCGCCGTTGACTCCGTCAAGCGTTTAACGTCAAACGCTTGATGTCTTGGGAGAGTCGGTATCTGCCTAAGATGACGTCCATGGTTTCGGCAGCTGGCACGGGCAGCGAAGGATCGCGGCGGGTCACGGCGGCAATGGTCGCGCGTGAGGCCGGCGTCTCGACCGCAACCGTCTCCCTCGTCGTGAGCGGCAAGGCGGCAGGACGCATCTCCGCCGCCAACCAGGCGAAGGTGGAGGCCGCCGTCGCACGCCTCGGCTACATCGTGGACACGGCCGGCAGCTCGCTCTCGAAGGGGTTCAGCCCCGTCGTCGTCCTCATCGCCACGGACATCTCGAACCCGTTCTACGCGGACCTCACGGCTTCCGCCCGCGCCGCCCTCGGCGAGCGCTACGAGCTCCTCCTCTCGGCGAACGATCCGGGCAGCCAAGCGGGGCCGGAAGCCATCCGGAGGCTGCTCTCCCTGCGCCCGGCGGGGTTCCTCATCGACGCGCCGTCCGCCGAGCTCGCCGACGGGATCCCCCCGGGCACGAACGCAGTCCTGCTCGACGCGCCCGGCATCGACACGCCCTGGCCTACCGTCAATCTCGACGTCGCCGGCGGAGCCGCGGAGCTGGCCGGGCACCTCGCAAGCCTCGGCCACAGGCACGTCGCGTACGTCGACAGCGTCATCGATGCGGCCACGTTCCGAGTGCGGCGCGAGGCGTTCCTCACCGCGGCCGCGGACCTCGGGATGGAGGCGAGCCACGCCACGCGCTCCCTCACCGCGATCGACGACGCCCGGCGGGCATTCGCCGCGGCGTGGCCAGAGTGGCGGGCGGCCGGGGTGACTGCCGCCGTGTGCTGCACGGACACCCACGCGTACGGAGTGCTCGAGGCCGCCCGCTCAGCCGGACTCGCCATCCCCGAGGACCTCGCGGTCGCGGGCTTCGACGATCTGCCCTACTCACGGCATACGAGCCCCCCGCTCACGAGCGTGCGCCTCCCCTCCGGCGAGCTTGGGGCCGCGGCCGGACGCGCGCTGCGAGCCCTCATCGAGGGCACGGACGGGGAGTCCCGGACCGACGGGCGGAGCCTGCTCGGACGCGATGCTGTGCTCGGCAGCGAGCTCGTCGTGCGGAGTTCGACGGCCGGGAACGCCTAGGCCCCACGTTCAGAACACAAGACGACGACGGCGCTGCACGCGCCGTCGTCGCCCTCCATCCGCTCTCCCAAGGGAAGAGCAGGCCTCGTGTGCCGCGGGTCAGTGCAGCGCCGCCACCTGCTGGGCGAAGGCTTCGGTCATGCTGCCGACGCCCGTGACGTCGTCGTAGCCCGGTGCGGTGAACAGGGACGAGTCGTGGTTCATCCCCACCAGGTAGGTGTTGCCGCTGACGGTGCTCGAGAACGCGACAGCCTTCTCCTGCGAGGGCGGAGCTACATCGCGCTGCGCGCCGCCGGAAGCCGCCGCGGCGTAGATCGTCGGGTTGGCGAACCCGATGACCTTCCCGGACGCGGCCTGCGCGACGGCCATCTGCGCCGCGGTCAAGGGGCAGGCGAGCGAAGTCCCGCCGATCCCCTCGAAGGCGAATGAGCCGGTCTTGAGGACGTTGTCGTTGGTGATGGGGCTGAAGCCGATGCGGTAGCCGGTGTACGGGTCTGCGAGGGACGAGACGTCCGGCGAGACCCGGTGGCCCTGCGCGAGCGACGCCGGGACGGTGCCGGCCTGGTACGCGGGCTGCGCGAAGACGGCGCTCGTGCCGCCGCCCGCCCCGAAGCGGAACGGTCCGGGCAGCGAGCCGGCGTAGACGAGCTGGCCCGTCGAGTCGGGGACCACCCGCTGGCGAGCAGTGCCCCAGCCGGTCTCGAAGAGGTAGCTGCCGTTCTGGCCGGCCGCGAGGCTCGTGCCTCCGACGGCGGTGACGTACGGCGAGCTCGCCGCGAAGTCGGGCGAGGCGTAGCCGAGGTTGGCCACCTCGTCGCCCGAGTCGCCGCTCGAGAAGTAGAGCCCGATGCCCTCGGCTGCTGCCTGCAGGTGGATGTTCTGCTCACCCATGAGCGCGTTCGCGGAGAGCGCCTCGCCGACGTTGCCGTAGCTGTTGGAGACGATGTTCGCGAGGTGGCCGTCGAGGATGGTCGACATCGCGAGGTCCAGGCCGCCGCCGCAGTTGTTGCCGCCGACATAGAGGATGTCGGCGGCCGGGGCCATGCCGTGGACCGCCTCGACGTCGAGGGTCTGCTCGCCCTGCCACCCGCTCGGCTCCTGGCACAGGTCCTTGTCGAGGAACATCTGGGAGTCGGGGACGATCTGCTGGTACTGGCCCGTCGTGAGCTGCGGGACGCTGCTCGCGGCCGACCACGTGTTCGTGTCCTGAACGATGGTCGGTGACGCGTACGCGTCGATGATCGCAACCTTCTGGCCGGCACCGGCCGTCGTGTCCACGGTCCCAGCGGGTGAAATCCCGTAGGCACCCTGCAGCTGAGTCGGCGTGTAGCCGCAGATGAAGGTCGGGAAGCTCGTTGTCCCGTATGCCTCGGGCAGCGTGGCCGTCTTCTGCGCCCAGTAGTCGGAGCAGGGCACGCTGAGCGGTGGCTGGATCGGCTTGCTCGCCGCGGGGGCGGCCTCACCGGAATCGGGAGTCGCATTCGTCGGGTGGGTGAGGAGCCGGCCCTGATCTATCGAGAGGCCCTGGATCGCGCTGCCGAGATCGGCGGGGACGGACGGGGCAGTGGCAGGACCGATGAGCGTCTGGCCCCCGAAGCTGTAGTTCTGCTCGCTCGTGCTGAAAGCCGCGTTGATCTGGGCGACGGTGCCGCGGAAGACGACGTAGAGCCGGCTCTGCGGAGTGCCCGTGACGGTCATGCCCTGCGACTTGAGCCAGCTGACAGTCGCATCGAAGGCAGCTTGGGTCGGGGCGTACGTGTCGATCCACTGCTGCGGCGTGAGGTACTGCCCGTAGGCGGCACTGCCCGGGGTGGAGACGCCGTCGGCGGTGGCCTTCGCACCCGCGAGGTCGCGGAGGCTGAAGTAGATCTCTCCCTCGACCGTCGTGTTGCTGAGGGGGTTGCCCGTCTTCGTCCTCGAGCCGGCCCACGGCGGGACGGAGCCCGGGTAGGCCTTGGAGTTCGACGGCGGTGGGTTGGGCGGCGAGGCGACCGCGGAGGCCGCCGTCGCGAGGCCCGCCGTGCAGGCGATGGCGGCGGCCGCGGCGAGGATGCGGAGCGAAAGCCGAGGGGAACGGTGCTGTCCAGCCATGGATCTTCTCCCATCACGGGACTCTCGTGAATATCCCGGTTGGGAGCGAGACTAGACCTGAAACAGACTTTGCAGTCAGGGCGGAAAACCTGAGAGTTTGCCATGAGTTTGTGAAATGCCTGTGAATTTGGCATCGGCGGCGCGCCCGGTACCCTTGAAAGTGCGCAGGGGAGTATCCAGTGCGCCGCACACGTCAACACGTCGGGCACGGGAGCCTGGCCGGGTGCGGCGGCCTGTTCGAGCGGACGAATCGTTCAGCGGACGGGTGGAAAGACTTGTGGCGGTCACGCCTACCTGCGAAAGGGACTCAATGTCCGTCTCTCCTCTCGTCTGGACCATCACCGTCCTGGTGATCCTGGCCCTTCTGGCCTTCGACTACGTCTTCCATATCCGCAAGGCCCACGTGCCCACGCTCAGGGAAGCGGCCCTGTGGTCGTCGGTGTACGTCGGCGCCGCGGTGCTGTTCGGAATCGTCGTGCTCGCCGTCGGCGGCACCGAGCTGGGCGGCCAGTACTTCGCCGGCTTCATCACGGAGAAGGCGCTCTCCGTGGACAACCTCTTCGTGTTCCTCGTGATCCTCGCGAGCTTCAGGGTTCCGCGCGAGGACCAGCAGAAGGTCCTGCTGTTCGGGATCGTCTTCGCGCTCGTCGCGCGGACGGTCTTCATCTTCCTCGGCGTCGCGCTCATCAACAGCTTCGCCTGGATCTTCTACGTCTTCGGGGTGATCCTCCTCTTGACAGCGGGCCATCTCCTCAGGCCCGCGAGCCACGCAGAGGACGAAGCGGACAACGTCGTCGTGCGTCTCGCACGAAAGTTCCTGCGGACGTCGCAGAACTACGACGGAGACAGGCTCTTCACGATCGAGAACGGCCGCCGCGTCCTCACGCCGATGCTCCTGGTCATGGTGGCCATCGGCGGCACGGATGTCCTCTTCGCGCTCGACTCGATCCCCGCGATCTTCGGGCTCACCCAGAACGCGTACATCGTCTTCACGGCGACGGCGTTCTCGCTCATGGGCCTCCGGCAGCTCTTCTTCCTCCTCGACGGCCTGCTCGACCGTCTCATCTACCTCTCGTACGGGCTCGCCGCAATCCTCGCGTTCATCGGTGTGAAGCTGGTGCTCCATGCGCTGCATGAGAACACGCTCCCGTTCATCAACGGGGGCCATCACGTGGAGGTCTTCGAGGTCACGACCGGCCTCTCGCTCGGCGTCATCATCGGCGTCCTCGCGCTGACCATCGTCGCGTCCCTCCTGAGTCCCGCCGGCAAGGCGCAGACCGCGATCAACAACGCGCGCCGGCACGCCGAGAGCTACCTCGACCTCGGGTACACCGCCGACCCCAACGAGCGCGAGCGCATCTACGGGGACCTCGCCCGCGAGGTCGCAGCCATCGAGCTGATGGACAGGAAGTACCGGGACAGGGCGAAGGACGTCGAGGCCATCCGGGCCAAGGTGCGCGAGGCCCAGGCGCGACACACCGAGTACCTGAGGACGACCGGCTAGGGGCTGCCGCGTCCAAGGGGCCCGCGCGTCCAGCCCGTTTATTCGGCCACCGACGCCGAGTCCGGGCGACGCGCCGCCCCCAAAACCGATTGGGAAAGATGGCGGATTCAAGGCATGTTGGCAACGGCCTGTTCGATGTCTTCGAGGAAGACTTCTCGTGGTGTTTTGAAGCCTAGTGTCTTGCGTGGCCGGTTGTTCATCTCGAAGGCGATGGC
>NZ_SSNH01000013.1 GCF_005877005.1 Sinomonas susongensis
TCCGCTTTCCAATCCCCGCCTGGATCATCAGCCGATCCTCAGCAGTCAGCTCCCTACGCGCCATGCGACTCCTCAGCTCATGCCCCCGAAATCATCGCAAGCGTTGCTTCGAAGTCCTGAACTCAAGATAAGCGGGCTGGAGGAACCGGCCTAGCGGTCAGTGCTTCCGGAGCACCGGCCCACAGGGTCAGTCTTCCGGGAGGACCTTGGTGCCCTCGATCTGCACTGCCTTGAGCGCGTTCGTGTTGAGGCCGAGCTCACGCAGGATGGTCGGGGCGATCTGCGTGGTCTCCACCGAGCTCGTCACGGTCAAGTGGTGCGAGCCGGTGCCCTCGGACACCACGATCGGAACGTGGCGGTCCTGCGGGTCTGCGCCACCGTGCTCCGCGATCTTGCCCTTGCCGCCCGTGTAGACCACGCCGTGCTGGACGATGCCGAAGATGTCCGGGATGCGGGAATCGTTCGCGGAGGTGTGGAAGTAGTCCGCGACCTGGGAGCCGGCGTAGACGGTCGCGAGGCCCGAGTTCTGGACCGTCAGCGGCGATCCGCTGATGTTGTTGCCCGCGGCCGAGTGGGTGAGCAGGTACTGCTTGGCGAAGTCCGCGGCGGCCTGGGTGTGCTGGGTCAGCCAGAGCTGCATGATGTCGTCGTCGGTCGACATCGCGACGAGGTTGCCGGTGTGGCCGGCCGCCTGCCAAGCGGCGTTGAGGCCGTCGGTGATGGCTCCGTCGGGAACCCGCTTGAGCGCGGCCGGATCGGTGGGCGACTGGCCGTGCTTCGCGGAGAGGATCACGGTCGTCTTCTTGGCGTCCGGGGTCTTCGCGATCGCCGCGGTCATCTGGCCGACCTCGGTGTTGATGTAGTCGAGGGCTCGCGTCAGGAGCGGGCCCGGGGTCACGCCGTCGGTGAGGTATCCGCCCGCGAGGCCGTCGGAGGTCGGGAGCTTCTGGGCCGTGGAGACGGTCTGGAAGTTCATGCCGAAGATGCCGGGCTCGCCCGTGTTCTGCGCCCCGGAGTGGTCCTTGCCCGCGATCTCGTTGAGGACGGCCTGGACCTTGTACGTGTCGTACTGCTGGGTGGCCGCGTTGTCCGAGGTCCAGTCGCCCGAGTAGCCGGCGATCGAGGCGTCCGAGTTGATCTCCGGCGCGAAGAGGTCGTCCACACCGGTGCCCGAGGGGCCGCTGAGGATGTCGTAGGCCACGTGCTTGTCCGACCACGCGGTGTGGAGCCCGGCCTGCTTCGCGACCTCGAAGATCGTGTTCACCTTGAGGTACTGGTTCGGGTACACGGGCTTGCACGTGGTCGGATCAACCGGGAGGGCGGCCGGGTTGAGGAGCGACTTCGCGTTCCCGGTCATCTGGAGGATGCTGTTCGGCAGGCCCGGGAGGCCCTGGCCGGCGTCGAGCGCGTTCGGGTTGCGGTCGGCCGCCTCGGTGTACGCGACCTCGGCGCCGGGGGTCGCGCCCGCGCAGTTCGTGGTGCCTGCCGGGAGGAGGGCGCGGTTGTACGTGTCGTCGTAGTAGACGCCGGTCGTGCCCGGGTTGCCGCCGGTCGCCTGGGCGACCAGCCCGGGAAACGAGTCGGAGGGGACCGGGGTCTGCGCGTTCGTGTAGCTCGTGCCGTGGCCGACGAGGCTGGCGAGCGCGGACGCGGGGTGGGTCTTGACGTACCAGTCGAGATCCGACTGGTGCAGGCCGTCCACCGAGAGGAGGAGGACGTGCTTGTCCGAGTTGGCCCGCTGCGCCGTCGACGCGACGGGGGACGCGGCAGCGGCGGTCGCGGCAGTCGTCGCGGCGATGGCCGCGCCGAGCACGACCGCGGCGGCGCGCTTGGTGGTGGTCTTCATGATTCTCCGTTCCGGCGCCCGCAGCGCCTCATACGTAGGGCCCGCCCGAAGGGGCCACAAGCGATGGTGCCAGCGCAGGACCGGCTATAGCGGTCCGGGAGGGAGAGTTCGAGGAGAGTTCCCCTGCATGTTGCATTTCTCCCCGAAAATTCTCCGGGAATTTGGAGCTGTTTTTCCTTCTGAGGTGCAAGATGCGGATCGGATCAGGAACCCGGCGGCCACTCGCTTCGCGCGGCGAGGACGTCGCGGAGCAGGTCCGCACGGTCCGTCACGAGCCCGTCTACGCCGAGGTCCAGCAGCCGCACCATGTCGGACGCCTCGTTGACGGTCCAGACGTGGACCTGCCGCCCGAGGGCATGGGCCCGTGAGAGGAATCGCGGGGTCACGACGGGCAGGCTCCCCCTGCGCTCGGGCACCTGGAAGCAGTCGACGTCGCGCAGCACCCAGCGGAGCACCCCCGGCGGGAGGGCCGGGGCAGCGGCCGCGAGCAGCGCCGTCGTCCGCACGCCGGCCGACGACGGGACGCGCCGTGAGAGCCGCGAAAGGACCGCGCGGCGTCGTGCGTCGGAGAACGAGGCGACGAGGATCCGGTCGTGGAGCCCCAGCCTCTCGATCGCGGCCGCAAGCGGCGCGATCGCCGCGGAGGTCTTGACGTCGACGTTGAGGCACGCGCCCGGGAGCTCCTCGGCGAGCTCCTCGAAGCGCACGACCCTCTCGGTGCCACCGATCCGGGCACGCGAAACCTCCGCCCAGGTGAGGGCGGCGATGCGGCCCGAGCGGTCCGTCACCCTGTCGAGGGTGTCGTCGTGGAAGGCGACGAGGACGCCGTCCGCTGTGGCGTGCACGTCCGTCTCGAGGTGGGTGAAGCCGAGCTCCCAGGCAGCCCGGAAGGCCGTCAGCGTGTTCTCGAGCCCCGCGAGCGAGAAACCGCGGTGGGCGAGCGCGAGGGGAGGCGGGTGCAGGTAGCTCACGCGCCTCACGGTACGCCGACACCTTCCAGCCGCATCCGGGTAGGCTCGAATCCATGGAGAAGCTGCGCCGCACCGAGGAACGGCCCACCGAGGAACTGAGCCCGGTCAGCCGGGAGTACTTCCGCACCCTGCCCCGCCGTCGAGTCGCCGCTGGCCTCGTGATCCGTGACGAGGAGGGGTCCGTCCTGGCCGTGAAGCCGAACTACAAGGAGGGCTGGCTCCTGCCCGGCGGCACCGTCGACCCAGGCGAGGCGCCCCGCACGGCGGCCCGTCGCGAAGGCCGCGAGGAGCTCGGGCTCGACATCGAGCCCGGCGCGCTCCTGCTCATCGCACATTCGGCGTTCCCGGACCCAGTCGGCGACGGGCTCGTCTTCCTGTACGACGGCGGGAGCCTGCCCGACAGCGAAGAGATCACCCTCCAGGAGGAGGAGCTGACCGAGTGGAAGTTCGTGACGCCGGCGGAATTCGTGGAGTACTTCGGCGACCACGGCTCAGTCCACGTCGGTGCGGCCCTCACCGGGCTGGTCGAGGGCCGCACCCTCGAGCTCGAGGACGGGGTAGAACTCGTATGACTCTCCCGTTCAGCTAGGTCGACGTGTTCACGGACGAATTCCTCGGGGGCAACCCGGTCGCGGTCGTGCACGACGCCGTGGGAGTCTCCGACGAGTCGATGGCAGCGTTCGCCCGCTGGACCAACCTCTCCGAGACCACCTTCCTCCTCCCGCCGACCCAGGCCGGCGCCGACTACCGCCTCCGGATCTTCACTCCCGGCGGGGAGCTGCCCTTCGCGGGCCACCCCACACTCGGCTCTGCCCGGGCGTGGCTCGAGGCCGGCGGGGTCCCCAAGGAGGGCGGACAGCTGGTCCAGGAGTGCGGGGTGGGGCTCGTGGACCTCAGGGACGACGGCGGGCGCCTGGCCTTCGCCGCTCCGCCGCTCCAGCGCTCCGGTCCCGTTGACCAAGAAGAAGTCGCCGTGGTCGCGGGCTCGCTCGGGCTTGCGGCGGACGACGTCGTGGACGCGGCGTGGGTGGACAACGGGCCGGGGTGGGTAGCCGTGCTCCTGCGCGATGCGGAAACCGTCCTCGGTCTGCGGCCCGACTTCCCGTCGATGGGCAGCTACAAGGTCGGCGTGATCGGCCCGTATGCGGACGGCTCGGAGGCGGCCTTCGAGGTCCGGGCGTTCTGCCCGGACCTCGCCGTCCCAGAGGACCCCGTGACCGGGAGCCTCAACGCCGGCCTCGCACAGTGGCTCATCGGGAGCGGGCGAGCACCGTCGTCGTACACGGTGCAGCAAGGCACGGTCCTCGGCCGCGGCGGGCGGGTCCACGTTACGTCGGACGGTGAGGACGTCTGGATCGGGGGCGACACCGTCGTCGGGATCCGCGGGAGCGTCGAGCTGTAGGTCCCCCGGGGCTACTCGACCAGCTCGGCCGGCTCCGCCACGACGTCGACCATCGCCTCGCCGCGGAGGACGGTGATCTCCGTGCGCTGCCCGATTGCGTCCTCGAACATGTGCCGTTGGAGGGACTGGGCGTCCGCGAGCGGCGAGCCGTTGATGGCGAGCAGCAGGTCGCCGGGCCGGATGCCGCTCAGCGCCGCTGGGCTCCCCGTGACGACCTCGGCGACCCGGAGGGCGCGCTTCCGCCCCGTGCGTGCCACCCAACGGTCGTCCAGGGGGGTCGGGACGCTCACGAGGCCGAGATAGGCGCGCCGCACCCGTCCGTCCTCCCGCAGCGCGCGGAGGATCCGGCGCGTGGTCGCGTTGATGGGAACCGCGAGCCCGAGCCCGATTCCGGCCACAGCCGTATTGATCCCGACGACGCGGCCCTTCGAGTCCGCGAGCGCGCCCCCGGAGTTGCCCGGGTTGAGGGCGGCGTCGGTCTGGATGACGTCTTCGATGAGGCGGGATGCAGTCCGCCCCTGCGCCGGCATCGAGCGGCCGAGCGCGCTCACGACGCCAGCCGTCACGCTGCCTTCGAGGCCGAGCGGACTTCCCACGGCGACCACGAGTGAACCGACGAGGAGCCGGTCCGCGTTGCCGAACTCGGGCGGCTCGGGCACCGGGACAGCGGTGCGCAGGACCGCCAGATCGGAGAGGGGGTCCCGGCCCACCACGTAGAAGCGTCCGGACGAACCGTCGGCAAACGCGACCTCACCCTCCGAAAGGCGCCCGACGACGTGGGCGTTCGTGACCAAGTGGCCCTCCGCGCTCATCACGACGGCCGAGCCCGCGCCACGCACAGTACGCACGGAGGCGACCCGTGGCGTCAGGTGCCGGGCGACGCCCGTCACGACCTCGGAGTAGGCGTCAAGGACTTCGTCATCGCTCATACATGGGAAAACGCGCAAGGCGCCGGCGCCGATTCCGTTGATCGCCGCAGGCGAACCCAACCAATGTGGGTCGTCAAACACAGATCGAAGTTTGAACCATGCCGATACGGGTATCAGTCCAACACGTATCCACTAACCGAACTGAGGAGGCCACCGTGCTGCTGTGGATCGCCATTATCCTGTTCGTCCTCTGGCTCTTGGGCTTCATCGCCCTGCCGACCCTGGGTGGATGGGTGCACATCCTGATCGTTCTCGCAGTGATTGCACTCATCGTCCATCTGGTGCGCGGCCGGAGGGCGGTCTAGCAGCAACACGCTGACTGCCCCGGCCCTATCAGACGCCTCGCCGAGGTGCTGCGCGCGGATCGCCATTCGGCCGATCCGGACGCGGCGCCTCGGCGTCGGCGTGTCTGGGGTTCCTTCTCCACCATGGCCCGGGACTTCCGGGGCGTGCAGAATGTGCTTGCAGGCAATCCCGTACAGGAGGTAGCACCTTGATCTGGATCGCGCTGGTCCTTTTTGTCATCTGGCTCCTCGGCGTCATCGTGAATATCGGCGTCGGGATCCACATGGTGCTTTTCGTGGCTGTCGGCTTCTTCATCGTCTGGGCGGCGACCCGGGCGGGCGAGCACCGCTACGACGAAGTCGAGCACACGGTCGTCACGACCCAGCCGGCGGTGGGCGACCAAGGTGCCCACCGGACCCGGGAGCTCAGGAAGTAGGGCCCCTACCCCGCCTTGCGCAGGCCCGCAAGCTTGCGCTCGAGGACCTGCGCAACGCCGTCGTCCTCGATGCCCGGGGCGTGCAGCTCTGTGGCGGCGAGGGCGCGTGGGTGGCCTGAGGCCATCGCGTAGCCCTCGCCCGCCCAGGTGAGCATCTCGACGTCGTTCGGCATGTCCCCGAAGGCGACGACGTCCTCCGCCGGAACCCCGAGTGCATGCGCGTACTCGGCGAGCGTGACGGCCTTGTTGACGCCGAGCGGCGCCATCTCGAGCATCGTGAGGTCGAGCGCGGAGTGCGTGATGGACACAAGGTGCCCGACGTGGGGGGCCACGGCCCGGAAATAGTCCTCGGCGGACATATCTTCGATCTTCGCCATGAACTTCACCACCTCGTCCCCGGACACGAGGTCCTCGAGCTCGCCGTGGCGCACCTCCCCCAGGAGGTGGCGGTGCCGAGGCTCCGCGAATCCCGTCTCCATGACGAACTCGTGGGCGGTCTCGGCGGCGAACGTCGTCTCGGGGAACAGCCCGCGGATGATGTCCCGCGCCTCGAGCATCGTGTGGCGTGCGATGCCCTGCGACGAGACCACGGACATCGTCGAGAGGTCGTAGACGAGCGCACCGTTCGAGCAGATGACCGTCCCCGTATGGCGGAGCTGCTCGCTGAGCGGGGTGAGCCAGCGGGCCGGTCGGCCGGTTACGAAGACGACCGCGACGCCCGCCGCCTCGCACGACTGCAGAGCTCGGATGGTCCGCCCGGAGATACGCCCATCGCGGCTCAGGATCGTGCCGTCGATGTCGCTTGCGACAAGCCTCACTGGACCTCGAAGTAGCCGGTGAGCTGCGCCCGGCCGAGCGTGTGGAAGAACAGGTTGAAGCCGAGGAAGGCCGGCGTCGCATCCGGGCCGATGTCGAGCCGGTCGACGTCGACCGCGTGCACCGTCACGATGTAGCGGTGGGGGCCGTGGCCCTTCGGCGGGGCCGCGCCGACGAAGCCCGCGTACCCGGCGTCGTTCTTCAGCTCGAGCGCGCCCTCGGGAAGGCTCGCGTCCGAGTCGGAAGGGCCCATCCCGTCCGCACTGCCGCCCGCGCCCTCGGGCAGCTCGTCGACGGTTGCGGGGATGTTCGCGACGGCCCAGTGCCAGAAGCCGCTCGCAGTGGGGGCGTCGGGGTCGTACACCGTGACGCAGTAGCTCTTGGTGCCCTCGGGCGCCCCGGACCAGGTCAGCTGGGGCGAGAGGTCCTTGCCGCCCGGCACCTGGAACACGCCGCTCACCTGGTTGGGGGCCAGCGTGCCGCCGTCCGTGATGTCCTCCGACGTCACGGTGAACGGCTCGACCTGGGGCAGGTCGTCGTACGGATTGTGCTTGGCCATGAACACTCCTTTGCTCGGTTGGCCCGCCTACAGCGGGAGGACGTCCCTCACTTCGGCCCGGGTGGGCGGGTTGGCGCCCGGGCGGGAGACGGTGACCGCGGCCGCGCGGGCCGCGAAGTCGAGGATGCGGCGCAGCTCTTCGACGTCTGTCCGGCGAAGCTCCGGCCGGCGCTGGGCCCCGTCGAGCTCGCGGTCGACGATGCCGCTGAGGAGCGCGGACATGAACGAATCGCCGGCACCGACGGTGTCCGCGACGCGGACCTTCGCGGCGGGGACCTCGGCCTCGCCGGCGCCGCAGATGCCCCAGGGTCCGTCGCCGCCGCGGGTCACGACGACGATCGACGGCCCCTCCGGCGCGCCGAGCGACTTCCAGCGGCGGGCCGACTCGAGGGGATCCGTCCCCGGGTACAGCCACTCGAGGTCCTCGTCCGAGGCCTTCACGACGTCCGCGAGCGCCACGAACCGCTCGACGAGCGGACGGACTGCTTCACGGTCGGTCGTGATGGTGGGGCGGCAGTTCGGGTCGAAGCCGATGGTCGCGCGCGGGCGCGCCCGTTCGACGGCGGAGAGCACCTGGGCTGCGCCCGGCTCGAGCACCGTCGCGATGGAACCGGTATGCAGGAGCGTCGTGGCACCGAGGATGTCCGAGAGGCGGTCCCGCAGGTCGGGGAGGTGCCAGTCGAGGTCGAACGTGTAGGTCGCGGCGCCCCTGTGGTCGAGCTCCGCGATCGCGACCGACGTCGGCGTGCCGTCCGGCGGAAGGGGCAAGAGGACTCCCGCAGCCTTGAGATGCTGGGTGAGGAGGCGTCCGTTGGCATCGTCGCCGTAGCGGCCGAGGAACTGCACGGGGTGGTCGAGGCGGGCGAGCCCGACTGCAACGTTGAGCGGACTGCCGCCGGGGTGCGCCTCCATGCCCGTCGGCTTGTGGACGACGTCGACGAGGCCCTCCCCAATGACAGTGAGCATGGGGCCTACGGTAGCAGTCTGGCGAGGAGGTCGCGGCACGTTTCGTAGGCCTCCGCCCCGGGCGTGATGGGCGCAAAATGGTCGCCGGCCGTCTCGTGCAGCTCGGCGGGATCCCCCGCCCGAAGGGCCGCGGCGACGTACGCCTCCGAGAGCTCGAACGGGACGGCGGCGTCCTCGCGTGAGTGGACCGCGAGCACCGGCACGCCCGTGGGCAGGCGGCGCATCGGGTCGGCGAGCGCATATGCCTCGGGAAGTGCGGACTCGGGGCCACCCATGAGGTTCGCTGCGGCGTCGTCGCTCAGGCGGAGCCGATGGGCGGCCGAGAGGTCCAGGACCCCGGCCTGGCTCACGACGCCGGCCAGCCGCACGGCTGGGGCGCCGCCTCCCCTTCTGGCGGCCTCCGCGGCGCGGCCCGCGGCCCACACGGCGAGATGTCCGCCAGCGGAGTGGCCGAGCGCAACGACGCGGTCCAGGTCCAGGATTTTGTCCGCGTCCGGTTCGGGGTCCCCGACGCGGTTCGCGCCGAGGTTGGCGAGGTGGTCGATGCCCATGGAGACGTCGCGGAACGTCGCCGGCCAGCCGCCGTCGCCCGTTCTTCCTGCACTTCCGGCCCTGCGGTATTCGAGGTTCCACACCGCCCAGCCCTGCAGGGCCAGGTCGAGCGCCGCGGGCACGCCGAGCTCGGCTGTCCACCTGTCGCGCCAGTAGCCGCCGTGGATCACGACGACGGTGCCGCGCACGGGCGCCCCGGACCCGGCGTCGTCCGGCAGGAAGAGCTCCCCCCATTGGTCTCGGTGGGGGCCGTATGGGTGGATTTCGCGTGTCGGCACGTCATCACCCTATGGCTGGACGTCCGGTGTCGGGGCCGATTGCTACCGTGAAGGCATGGCCACCAACTATGACCGCCTGGACGCGGGGCAGCGCGCGCTCGTCGACGCGTCCGTCGAGACCTACGCCCGGGTCCGCCCCGCGCTCAAGGCGGTCACGTACCACGTCCTGCACATCCTGCGGGACATGTTCAACAAGAGCGACGAAGCCGATCCGCTGTTCATCACCGGCCGGACCAAGACCGTCGAGTCGTTCAAGGAGAAGATCTCCCGCCTCGACCCGCCCGCCGAGCCCGGGGGCACCCCCACCCTCAAGTTCCCCGACCCGTTCCGCACCCTCAACGACATGGTGGGCGTGCGAGTCATCACGCGGCTTCCGCACGACAACGCGATCGCGGCGAACCTGATCAAGCGGCAGCGCGACATCTTCGACTGCCGAGGCGACCGGGAGAAGGCGATCGGGTCGATCGAGTCCGGAACCTACGGCTACTCGAGCCGCCACCTGATCCTGCGCACACTGCAGAACGACGCGGTCAAGGCCTATCAGGCGGTGTTCAACCCGGAGCTCCCCGCGAACGGGAGCTACTTCTTCGAGTGTCAGATCCGCACGATCTTCGCCCACGCGTGGAGCGAGATCGAGCATGACATCCGGTTCAAGAGCAGCGATCCGCGCGCCTGGAGCCCGCAGTTCGACCGGCAGTTCACGGCGACGGCGGCGATGCTCGAAGTCGTGGAGAAGGAGTTCGCGGAGCTGCACGAGCGCTACGAGAAGGTCCGCAGCTTCTGGAACGAGGCCGGGCAGGGCGGCGAGCCGCTCACCCCGGACCGGATCCGGGACGTCTGGCAGACGCTCCTGCCCCACGTGGACCGCAAGGTCGACGACGACTGGGGCTGGGCCGCGGAACTCGTCGCCGCGCACGGCTTCACGCAGACCTGGCAGCTCGTCGAGCTGCTCGACGCCGAACGCATCACGGAGGTCCGAAAGGCGCTGGACCACCGCTACTCTCCCGGCCCCGACCGGCTCCTCGACGACCTCCTGCTCTGGCGATTCGGGCGCGACCACATCGACCTCACGGCCGAACCCGCCGAATCGCCGGTCCATCCGCGCCGGGACAGCCTCCAGCGCCGCCTCAAGCAGATCGAGCGGTACCGGCTGAACTGACGAGCGTGCTCGGCGCCTGCCCGCACGCCCCGCGTTTCGGACTTCGCCTCCCGCTTCGGCGGCGGGCGATGTCCGAAAGGCGGGGTCCGCTGCAGGCGGGGCTTGCGTACGGCCGGGGCTCGCGCACGGCGTGGCCCCGAGCGCCGCAGGCCTACGTGCCGAAGATGAACTCCTCCGCATGGGCCACTGCCTTGCGGAAGGAGTCGTTGCGCAGAGCGATCGCCGGATCGTTCGACCCGCCGTTGACGGTGGCGGCCTCAACGTAGGTTGACAGGCCGGGGGGCCTCAGCACCCAGATTCCCCCCTGGGGCGGCAGGTAGAAGACGGCGAACGAACGCGCCGAGGAGTCGTCTTCCCAAACGGGGACGACGGCGACGGCGGCGCCTGTGTCCACGTTGATCCACTGGGCGCGGGGCCGGGGCTGCTCCTCGTCGTAGACGCTCGGGTCGAGGAACGGAGCCGTCCCTTCACCCCATCTCTCCTCGAATCTCTCATGGAACACCGGGAACAGTGCGTGGTCGTAACGGCGCCAGCCGCCCGCCGTCTGGCTCACTGATCTCCTCCTTTCAGGAGAACCACCAGGACTTTCAGGGGAACCACCGGAACAGGATCCTCAAGAGGTCCGGGTCCGGTTCGTCGAAGACGGAACGAGGGGGCCATGCGCTGCTTCGCGGCTCCGGCATCCCCGCCCACAGGCTGAATGCGGCCTCGGCACGCCGCAAGGCCTGGTCGTAGGCGGCGCGTCGATGCGGATGCCCGAGGACTGCGTACGCCTCGAAGACCGCCCCGAGCCGATCCGCGCTGGCGCTTCCTGCCTCTGGCGAATCCGGATGCAGCTCCCTCACGAGGCGGCGATAGGCCCGCCGTATCTCCTGCTGGCTCGCCGAACGGTCGACGCCCAGCACCTCGTAGAAGTCCGTATGGGGCATCGGACCCACCACCCGCGCGGCCCGGCGGGCGCTCCGGCAGGGCAGAACGCAGCCCTGCCGGAGCCTGGACTCAGGCCGCTATCTCTCGCTTTGACTTCGATGTGCCGACATTGATCTTGCGCGGCTTCGCCTGCTCCGCGATCGGGATGCGCAGCGTCAGCACGCCATCCTCATAGTTGGCCGTGACGTTGGCGGTGTCGAGGGAGTCCCCGAGGATGAGCTCCCGGCCGAACACGCCGGACGGTCGCTCCGCGGCGACAACCTCGGCATCCTCGGGCCGGTGCGACCCTCTCTGGGCCCGCACGGTCAGGACGTTGCGTTCGACATCGACGTCGATCGAGTTTGGATCCACGCCGGGAAGGTCGAACTCCACCACGAACTCTCCGTCGGCTCGCCACGCCTCGAGCGGCATGGCCGTTGGGCGCGACGCGCTACCGAAGACCTGCTCGGTCAGGCGGTCGAGTTCGCGGAACGGGTCGGTACGCATCAGCATCGTTGCCACCTCCAAGGGTTCGATATAGGGTCAAATGGTTGTCATCTGGTCGACACCTAATCTGTCTTCCGAGACATAGATATAATAGATCCAACCGTGCAGATCAATGCAAGAGGCACTTCACCGGAGAGGAGCTGAGAGTGTCACCGAAGCGTCATCCCTCAGACGGGGTCTACGCCATCTCGGTGGCCGCCGAACTCTCCGGCCTGGGCCTTTCGAGCCTCCGGCTCTACGAGCGCAAGGGCCTCATTGCCCCGTCGCGCACCGAGGGCGGCACGCGCCGCTACAGCGAGGACGACATGCAGCGGCTCGAGCGCATCAGCGAGCTCCTCGAAGCCGGCCTCAACATCGAGGGGGTCAAGCTCGTCCTCACCCTCGAGGCGGAGAATGCGAGACTACGGGCCCAGCTCGCGAAGGCACGCTCGGCCGCGGGCGGCTGAGCCGTGGCCTGCCTGCGCCGTGGCCTGCCTGCGCCCTTCCGCGTCGGCTGTTTGTGTGCTGGGCTGGCAGGGTAGCCACCGAGCGAACCCAGCCGACCTAGCGAAAGGGTAGACCCATGAAGGCTTCCGACGAACTCGCCCACGGCCTCCAGGCCATCCTCGTAGACCTCATCGACCTGTCCCTCGAGGGCAAGCAGGCCCACTGGAACATCGTGGGGCCCAACTTCCGTGACCTCCACCTCCAGCTCGATGAGGTCGTCGCGGCGGCCCGCCTCCATGCCGACGAGGTCGCCGAGCGGCTTCGCGCCCTGCACGCGGTCCCGGACGGGCGGGCATCGACCGTCGCGAAGACCGCCAGCCTGCAGGAGGGCAGCGAAGGCCTCGTGACGACGAGCGACGCGATCGACCGCGTCGTGGCTGCCCTCGAGGCCACGTGCTCGACGGTCCGCGGCGTCTACGAGGCCGTCGAACAGGACGACGCCGCGACCACCGACATCCTCAACCAGATCATCCTCCAGCTCGAAAAGCTCGCGTGGATGGTCTCGGCGGAGAAGGCCAACACCGCGACGGCCTAGGGAACCGCGCCGCCCAGCCCGGTTCTCGAGGGGCGCAGCCGGGTCGCCACGCGACACGCGGCGGCCCGGACTGATGGGGAAGGCACAACCGGGCGGGAGGGCCGCGATGACGGGTTTCCTCAGGGCAGGAGTTCTCGCGCGGCCTCTTCGAGCACGGTCCGCACGGCGACCATGACAGGGTGGCCGGTACTCGAGCCCCGCATCGACGTGAAGACGGTGCGGTGCGGGGCGCCAGCGAGCTCCACGAGACGGGCCGACGGCGTGCGGCCCACCCAGACGAGGTCAGGGAGGAGGGCGACGGCGTTGCCCGACTCGACGAGCCCGACGTGGGCCTGGAGGTCCGCCGTTTCGTACCGGACGTCGGGTTCGAAGCCAGCCGAGCGGCAGGCCTGTTCGGCCCAATGGCGGGAGGCAGCACCGTGAGGCTCCATGACCCACGGAAGGCCGGCAGCATCCTTGAGCCGCCGCACGCCGTCGATCGCGGCCCCGCTCCCCGGCGGAGGGACGGCGAGGCGGATCGCATCGCTCGTCAGCGGCTGCCGGTCCAGGCCCGGGTGGTGGGGCGCGGCATGGTGGGGGTACTGTTCCGCGACGACGAGGTCGAAATCGCGGGTCCACGTCTCGTGCAGCGCAGTTTCCGGCTCGTGCTGGACCATCTCGACCCGCACGGCCGGGTGCCGCTCGCGCAAGGTCCGCAGCGCCGTCGGCATCAGGGCGAGCGCGGCCGTCTGGAACACCGCGAGCCGGACCGTTCCGCGCACCTCGCTGTGGCTCGCCGCCAACGCCGTCTCGGCGCGTTCGAAGGCGTCGAGGAGCTCGCCCGTGTGCTCGACGAGCACGAGCGCCTGGGGGGTGAGGACTACTCGGCGCCCCGACCTGCGGAGCAGTTCGGTTCCGACCTCCTTCTCGAGGAGGGCGAGCTGCTGCGAGACCGACGACGGGCTGTACGCGAGCGCCTCGGCGACGTCCGCGAGGGTCCCGCGGATGCTCAGCTCCCGCAGGAGGCGCAGGCGCCGGATCTCGAGCATGAAGACGGTTCCTTTCATTCGGTTTTCCCAATGATTATGCGTCAAAAAACATCACTTCTGCTTCTGTAACTCAAGGCACATACTGGCAGAAGGACCCGAGGGGACCTCACGGAATCAGACAGGACGAAAGATGACGACGCCGACCCGCGCAACTGGCCCCGAAGCCAGTCACTCCCCCCAAGTACGCCCGCAGGACCTCGCGGATGAAGCAGTGGCCCAGGTGCGAGCCTGGCTGGCCGCCGCAGCCACCTTCCCCGTCGACCCCGCCGCCGCCCAGCTCGCCGCCGTGCTCAAGGACCCGGACGGGCTCGAGTTCACGGTCGGGTTCGTGGACGGCGTCGTCCGCCCCGAGGACCTCGGCGTCGCCGCCCGCAACCTTCGCGCGCTTGCGCCGAAGGCCCCCGCGTTCCTGCCGTGGCCGCTCAAGCGCGCCGTCCAGCTCGGAGGCTCGCTCGCACCGGTGGCGCCGAGCGTCGTCGTGCCGATCGCGCGCCGCGTGCTCCGCCAGATGGTCGGGCACCTCATCATCGATGCCTCGGACGCCCGGCTCGGGCCGGCCATCGCGAAGATCCGCAAGCCCGGAATCCGCCTCAACATGAACCTCCTCGGCGAGGCGATCCTCGGCCGCGATGAGGCCTCCCGCCGCCTCGAGGGCACCCGTAGGCTCCTTGCCCGGGACGACGTCGACTACGTCTCGATCAAGGTCTCCGCAACCGTCGCGCCCCACAACCACTGGGCGTTCGACGAGGCGGTCGAGGACATTGTCGAATCGCTCGCACCGCTCTACCGCCTCGCCCTGAGGGGCGGGAAGAGCGAGTCGGAAGCTGCCGGCAAGTCCAAGTTCATCAACCTCGACATGGAGGAGTACAAGGACCTCGACCTCACGGTCGCCGTGTTCACGCGGCTCCTCGAGCGCGAGGAGTTCCGCGGCCTCGAGGCCGGGATCGTGCTCCAGGCCTATCTCCCCGACTGCCTCGGTGCGATGATGCAGCTCCAGGAGTGGGCAGCGGCGCGGGTTGCGGCCGGAGGCGCCCCGATCAAGGTCCGCGTCGTCAAGGGTGCGAACCTCCCGATGGAGCAGGTGGACGCCGAGATCCACGACTGGCCCCTCGCGACCTGGGGTTCGAAGCGCGAGACCGATACGTCCTACAAGGCGGTCCTCGACTACGCACTCAGCCCCGAGCGGCTCGCCAACGTCCGCATCGGTGTCGCGGGCCACAACCTCTTCGACATCGCGCTCGCCTGGCTCCTCGCGAAGGCGCGGGGCGTTGACCTCGGGGTGGCGGACGGCTCGGGCCTGGTCGAGTTCGAGATGCTGCTCGGCATGGCCTCCGCCCAGGCGCAGGCGGTCCTCGCAGACGTCGGGCATCTCCTGCTCTACACCCCGGTCGTGCACCCGAACGAGTTCGACGTCGCGATCGCCTACCTCATCCGGCGGCTCGAAGAGGGCGCGAGCCAGGACAACTTCATGAGCGCGGTCTTCGAGCTCGACTCGAATGACGTGCTCTTCGAGCGCGAGAAGAAGCGCTTCCTCGCCTCGATCGAAGCGCTCGACAAGCCGCCGTTCACGGGCGGCGGGGTGCCCGAACCCCGTCGGAAGCAGGACCGGCGCCAGACCGACCAGGGCATCGCCGAGCACCACGACGGAAACGCCCCCGGCAACTCGCGCGCCTTCTCCAACACCCCCGACACCGACCCGGACCTCCCGGGGAACCGCGAATGGGGCCGGGCGATCCTTGCGCGGGCCGAGCGTTCCACGATCGGGGCGGACGTCGTCGAGCGAAATACCCTTTCGACGGCTGCCCAACTCGACTCGGTCATCGCCGCTGCCCTCGACGGGGCGAATACGTGGCACGCACTCACAGGCGAGGAGCGCGCCGCGGTCCTCGACGAGATGGGACGCTCGCTCGAAAGCCATCGCGCGGACCTCATCGAGGCCATGGCGAGCGAATGCGGCAAGACGATCGACCAAGGCGACCCCGAGGTCTCGGAGGCCATCGACTTCGCCCACTACTACGCAAACCTGGCGCGAGAGCTCGACACGGTCGACGGCGCGCAGTTCGAGCCGAGCCGGCTCACGGTCGTGACGCCACCGTGGAACTTCCCCGTGGCGATCCCGGCGGGCTCGACGCTCGCTGCACTCGCCGCGGGCTCCGCCGTCGTGATCAAGCCCGCGAAGCAGGCGCGGCGTTCGGGTGCCGTCATGGTCCAGGCGCTCTGGGAGGCGCTCGACGCCGTCGGCATCCCACGCCGGATCCTGCAGTACGTGCAGCTCGAGGAACGCTCGCTGGGAAAGCAGCTCATCGCGCACCCCGACGTCGAGCGCGTCATCCTCACGGGCGGGTACGAGACCGCCGAGCTGTTCCGCTCGTTCCGCCACGACCTGCCGCTCCTCGCTGAGACGTCGGGCAAGAACGCGATCATCGTGACCCCGAGCGCCGACCTCGACCTCGCCGCCCGCGACGTCGCCCAGTCCGCGTTCGGCCACGCCGGGCAGAAGTGCTCCGCCGCCTCGCTCGTGATCCTCGTCGGCTCGGTGACGCGGTCGCGGCGATTCCGCAACCAGCTCATCGATGCCGTGCAGTCGCTGCACGTCGGATACCCGTGGGACCCGCGGAGCCAGATGGGACCCGTGGTCGAGCAGCCCGGCGAGAAGCTGCGCCGGGGGCTCACGCAGCTCGGCGAGGGCGAGCACTGGGTGCTCGAACCGCGCCAGCTCGACGATTCCGGGAAGCTCTGGAGCCCGGGCATCCGAGCGGGTGTGCGGCCCGGCTCGGAGTACCACCTCGTCGAGTACTTCGGGCCGATCCTCGGCATCATGACGGCCTCGTCGCTCGAGGAGGCCGTGGCCCTCGCGAACCAGGTCGACTACGGGCTCACGTCGGGGCTGCATTCGCTGGACCGCGGCGAGATCGAGCACTGGACGGAGCACATCGAGGCGGGAAACCTCTACGTCAACCGCGGGATCACGGGTGCGATCGTGCGGCGGCAGCCGTTCGGGGGCTGGAAGAAGTCGGCCGTCGGCGCCGGTGCGAAGGCCGGCGGCCCGAACTACCTCATCGGCCTCGGCTCATGGGCGGACGCCCCTGTGGACGACGCCGCGAAGGCGCCCGTCGAAGGGCCCGCCGCCGAGCTGCTCGCGGCGGCTCAGGGAGTCCTGGAAGCGGACGACGCCGCGTGGCTCGCCGACGCGCTCGCGTCCGACGCCGCGGCCTGGGCCTCGGAGTTCGGGGTCTCGAAGGACGTGAGCGGGCTCGAGTGCGAACGCAACGTCTTCCGGTATCGGCCGGTGGCCGTGACGGTCCGCTTCGACGGACAGACGTCCGGGCACGGGGACGCCGAACTGCTCCGTGTCGCGGCGGCCGGGGTGCGCGCAGGCTCGAAGGTCTTCGTCAGCAGCGCGGTGACGCTCCCGGGCAACTGTGCTGCGGTGCTCGAGCGGCATGGCGTCCAGATCGTCACCGAGTCGACGCCCGCGTGGCTCGGCCGGGCGCGGCGGATGCGCTCCGGGCGTATCCGCCTCATCGCGAGCCCGGTCTCCGCGAGTGCAGCCGAACTCTCCGAGGTCCTGGGAGGCCGCCCGGACGTGGCCGTCTACCGCCACCCTGTGGTCGCTTCCGGCCGCGTGGAGCTCCTGCCATTCCTTCACGAACAGGCGGTGTCCCTCACGGCCCACCGCTTCGGGAACCCGAACCCGCTCATCGCGTCGCTGAGCGTCTGAGTCCGTCAGGCCCGGGCGTGCGGCGACGCATGCCCGGGCCTGGCCTGCGCCTAGCCCGGATAGCCTGTGTGGATGGAGAAGCCATGACCGTTCGCAGCGCCGCCCTTCTGCTCTACAGGCGCGACGAGGGCTCGGGGATCGCCGTGTGGATCGGCCACATGGGGGGTCCCTTCTGGGCTCGAAAGGATGCGCGGGCCTGGTCGATCCCGAAGGGCGAATTCCTCGACAGCGAGGAACCCTTGGCTGCAGCGGTGCGGGAATTCACGGAGGAGATAGGCACTCCCCCGCCGGCTGCCGACTACGCGCATCTGGGCGATTTCCGTCAGCCGTCGCGCAAGATCATCACCGTCTACGCGGCGGAGGCCGACTTCGAGCCGGACCGGATCGAGAGCAACACCTTCCCCCTCGAATGGCCGAAGGGCTCGGGGCGGATCCAGGACTACCCCGAGATCGACCGAGCCGAGTGGTTCCCCGAAGAAGTCGCCCGGACGAAGCTCGTCGCGGGCCAAGTGCCGATCCTCGACGCGCTGCTCGAACGCCTGAAGGCCGTCTAGCCCTCGTTCTGGCCGGCGAGCGGCAGGCGGAGCGTGAAGACGCTCCCCACGCCGAGCTGGCTCGTCACCTCGAGGCCGCCGCCGAGCAGTTCGGCCACCTCCTGGGCGAGCGCGAGCCCGAGGCCGGTGCCCGGGACCCCCGAACGCAGGGCCGCGTCCCCGCGCTGGAAACGCGTGAAGACGCGGGTCAGGTCCTCGGGTGCGATCCCGAACCCCTCGTCCGCGACGGAGCACACGGCCCAGTTCCCCTCCCGCTCCAGGGTCAGCGTGACCTTCGTGCCCTCGTCCGAATACTTCAGGGCGTTCGAGATGAGGTTATCCAGGATGCGGGCGACGGCGGACCGGTCGCCCAGGATGGGCAGCTCGCCGTCCGCCTCGACGGTGAGGGCGATTTCGCGTGCCTCAGCGTCCGGGGCCGCCGAGTCCGCCGCCTGCTGGACGAGGCGCGAGAGGTCGAGCCGGACGCGGGGAAGGTCCGGCGCCGAGCCCTCGACGGAGGCGGCCAGGATGTCGTCGACCATCTTCCGCAGATGGCGGGCGTTCCGGCTCATGACCTGCAGGTCCGAGACGGCCGAGGGACTCAGCGACGGGTCGTCCTGAAGCAGCTCCGCGTAGCCGAGGAGGCTCGTGAGAGGCGTGCGGAATTCGTGCGACATTGCTGCGAGGAAGCTGTCACGGGCCCGCACCGCTGCAATCACCTCGGTCACGTCCGAGCACGCAAGGACGGTGCCTGCGCGTTCGCCCGCGGCGTCGCGGAACTCCCGGGCCGAGATCGAGACCGTCCGGGACTCGGGTCCCCGGCCGAGCCGGAACACTTCCCGGGTCATGGTGTCCCCCGCGACTGCGCGCGCCACCGGCCGTTCCTCGTGTCCGAGGGGCTGATCGGACCCGTCGCGGTAGACGAGCAGCTCGGACTCGTCGACTTCGGTCGCTCCGGGCGGGACGCTCGCGAGGTAGAGCTGGCGCTGCTTCGTGTTCATGAAGACGTCCTTGCCGTCGCGGTCCAGGAGGAGGACCCCGACGTCGACGGTGTCGAGGATGGTGTCGAGGAGCCGCTGGCGGGTCTCGCTCCTCGCGAGGAGCTCTTCGACTCGACGCTGCTGAGCCATGCCGCTCATCGTCAGCACCGCGATGGAGACCGCGACGGCCACGAGCATGAAGGGCACAACGATCTCCGACACGAGACTGTGCGGCTCTGCCGCGCCGAGCGCCAGGAGCGGGAGCCAGACCATGAGCAGGGACGCCAGGGCGCTCAGGGCCACAGTGAGGCGCGGCCGGTACCCGGACCCCGAGAGCCAGATGACGGGGAAGACCCCGAGGAGCCCGAGGCCCGAGATCACTCCTCCCGCCCCAGGCCTGAGGAGTGCGAGCGGAGCGAAGTCGAGCAGGGGGATCGCGAGGACAGCCCACGCCGGGAGGCGGTGCCACGGGACCACGGCGCAGAGCCCGAGGAGCGCCAGGGCGATGGCCTGGCCGACGACGAAGGCCGGGGCCGAGAGGGTCCGGGGGTCAACGAAGAGGAGGACGACGGCGACGAGCAGGAGCGTCACGTTGAGCGGGAGCTGGCTCAGGACGGCCTTCCTCCGCATCCCCAGCGCGTGGAAGCGATTCTGGACTCGCACCAGCACGTCGAGCAGAGTCTCCACTTCGTCTCCCGTCACCTACTTGATATTCCCCAGACAAGTTTGTGACATCCGCGGTAAGAAATGGTTGAGTTGGTCCTGCGAAGGGAGAACGATGACACGTCGCGCGCTCATCATCGAAGACAACCCCGACATCCGGAGGCTGCTCGAGGCGACGCTAACGCGCCAGGGGTTCGAGGCCACGAGTGCCGGGGCTGGGTACCCCGCTCTCGAGAGCGCGCGTCGCATCACGCCCGATCTCATCACACTCGACCTTGGCCTTCCCGACCTCGACGGGCTTGAGGTCTGCCGGACCCTGCGGGTCTTCAGCAACGCCTACATCCTCGTGGTGACCGCCCGCGCGGCCGAGGCCGACCGTCTGGAAGCGCTGGAACGCGGCGCGGACGACGTGCTGGCCAAGCCGTTCAGCCCGCGCGAGCTCCAAGCCCGTGTGGAGGCGCTCTTCCGCCGCCCGCGCGCGGCCTCCGTCCCCGAGAGCGAGCTGCAGACGGCGGCCCGCGTCCAGCAGGGACTGCTGCCGGAGCGGGCGCCGAATGTTCCCGGCTACGAGGTTGCCGGCGCCTGCCATCCCTCGCGGAGTGTCGGAGGTGACTTCTTCGACTGGGAGTCCGACGGCTCTTCGCTCGCATTCACCCTCGCGGACGCGATGGGCAAGGGCATGGGCGCGGCCCTGGTCGCCGCAACCGCTCGCGCCGTCCTGCGGCCCGGCCGGCTCGAGCAGGGGCCCGGCGCGCTCGTCGGCGCGGCAGCGCGTGCCCTCGAGCCCGACCTCCTCCGGCTCGGCTCCTTCGTCACGCTCCTCCACACCCGCCTCGATGCGTCGACTGGCGACTTCACCTACGTCGACGCGGGGCACGGCCTCGGCCTGCTCATCCACCCGGACGGAATGTGGGAGCGGCTCACGACGTCGGGGCCCCCGATCGGCCTCCTCCAGGGCGCCGAGTGGACAGCGCACGACAGCCGGCTCGAACCCGGCGGGGCCCTCCTCGCACTGAGCGACGGCCTGCTCGAGGCCTTCCCCCGGGTCGACGAGGCGCTCAACGCGGCCGTTGCCGCCGTCCTCGAGGCCCCCGACGCCGACTCCGCCGTCCGAGCCATCATCGACCTCGATTCGACCGGCCAGGACGACACGACCGCGATCGTGGTCCGGCGCAGCCGCTCGGGCGCGGGGGTCGCCTCGGGATGACCCGCCTCGTCCTCCGCGTCCTTGCCGCCCTGTCGGTCATCGCGGGCCTCAACTACATCGTGTGGCGCTGGACGTCCTCCCTCAACTGGGGCGCGTGGTGGATCGCGGTCCCCCTCGTGATCGCCGAGACCTACTCGATCATCGACGTCATCCTCTTCTCCCTCACGATCTGGCGCATGTCCGAGCGGGACAAGCCGCCGCACGCTCCGAGCGGCCTCACGGTCGACGTCTTCATCACGACCTACAACGAGGATCCCGAACTCGTGCTCGCCACCGCAGAGGCGGCGCTCGCGATGCGCTATCCCCACACCACGTGGGTGCTCGACGACGGCTCGCGACCCGAGCTGCGGGCCGCCGTCGAACGCATCGGCGCTCGCTACCTGTCGCGCGGCGAGGAGTGGGTTGGCAAGCCGCGGCATGCGAAGGCCGGCAACCTCAACAATGCCCTGCAGGAGACGCAGGGCGAGTTCATCCTCATCCTCGACGCGGACCAGGTGCCGTACCCCGAGCTCCTTGACCGGACGCTCGGCTACTTCAACGACCGTAGGGTCGCCCTGGTCCAGACGCCGCAGTACTTCGGGAACGTCCCCGAGAACGATCCGCTCGGGAGCCAGGCCCCCCTCTTCTACGGGCCGATCCAGCAGGGCAAGGACGGCTGGAACGCCGCCTTCTTCTGCGGATCCAACGCCATCCTGAGGCGCGAGGCCCTCATGCAGCTCGGACTCACCAACTACGTGTCCGACACCGAGCGGCGCGTCCGGCGCGCCCTCGCCGTCGGCAGCCGCGTGGTGCGGCGCGCACGACGGCGGCCGGAGGCCCGGGATCCGAGGGTCGCCTCGCTGCTCGAGAGCGTCGAGCGGGCCATCGCGGAGGGCACGGGCCGCCTCAAGGCGGGCGGCTCGATCGGCGAGGCCACTTACACCGTGCAGTCGCAGGTCGACTCGGCCGTCCGCGAGCTCGTCGCCGGGGACCTCGCACGCATGACCGGCGACCTCGCCGCGATCCGCACCGAGCTCGGGGTCGAGGACGATCCCGGTGAAGACCTCGAAGGGCTCGACACCGCCGTCGACCGCCTCGCGGCCCGCGATCTCTCGCCGCTCGGCGCGCTCGAATCGGTCAAGGCCGTGCTTGACGCGGTGAGCGTCGAGCGGCTCCACGAGGCCCAGCCGGTCATGCCGCTCTCGACGATCTCGGTCACCGAGGACATGTCGACGTCGATGCGGCTCCACGCGTCGGGCTGGCGGAGCGTGTACCACCACGAGATCCTCGCCGTCGGCCTCGCGCCCGAGGACCTGCCGTCCATGCTGACCCAGCGCATGCGGTGGGCCCAGGGGACCGTGCAGGTCATGCTGCGGGAGAGCCCCCTCACGATGCGGGGCCTCTCGTGGGGCCAGCGCCTCATGTACTTCAACACGATGTGGAGCTACCTCTCGGGCTTTGCCGCCGTCGTGTACTTCGCCGGCCCGCTCGCGTACCTCCTGTTCGGCATCCTCCCTGTGACCGCGCTGAGCCCCGACTTCTTCGCCCGCTTCATCCCGTTCATGGTGCTCAACCAGCTCATGTTCGCGTGGGCCGGTCGGGGGGCGAAGACCTGGCGCGGCCAGCAGTACAGCCTCGCGCTCTTCCCGACCTGGATCCGCGCGTGCACCACCGCGGCAGCAAACGTCTGGTTCGGTCGCCCGCTCGGCTTCGCCGTCACACCGAAGGCGCGGCAGGAAGGCGGGGTCAGCCCGCTCCGGCTCGTCTGGCCGCAGGCGCTCATGGCGGCGCTGCTCGTGGCCGCGAGCATCATCGGCATCATCCGGTGGGTCATCGGGGCGAGCCAGGGGCTCGGCACCCTCGTCAACATCGTCTGGGCCGTCTTCGACCTTGTCCTGCTGAGCGTGCTCGTGGGGGCGGCCAAGTATCGCGGCTACGATGCCGTCGCCGAGGCCGACCCTGAGGCGAGCTCTGTGACGCAGAACGATGCCTCCCCAGCACGGAAGAGTGCTTCCCTGGGTAAGCAGGATGCTTACCCAGGAGAGAAGAACGCAGTCTCGCACACGAAGGAGGAGCGATGAAGTTTGCCGTCGAAGAACGGGACGGCTATACCGAAGTGGCCGCGGAGGGACGGCTCAACATGGTGAGCGCCCCGATGCTGCGGTCAGCGGTTGCGGACGCCATCGGCGCCGGGCACCGGCTTCTTGTCCTCAATCTGGGGGGCACGGACTTCATGGACTCGTCCGGTCTCGGTGCACTTGTCGGCTGCCTCAAGGCGGCACGTCAGGCCGGCGGCGACCTCCGGATCGCGAACGTCGGCGAACAGGTCCAGATGGTGCTCAAGCTCACGAGCATGGACCGGATCCTCACCCCGTACAGCAACCCCGAGGATGCGTTCCGAGATGCCTGAGCTGCTAGCCCAGGGCCATGTCCGCGGCCCCGCATCGCCGCCCATCGTAGACGCCGTCCAGGACGAGCTCTCGCGGGTCTGGGGCGACGCCCACGTCATCGATCCGACAGACCGCATGCCGTTCGAGCTCGCCGTCGTCGAGGTCGTGACGAACGCCGTGCGGCACTCGAAGCCCGCCTCTGACAAGGTCGAGCTCGACCTCGAGGTCGAAGTGCACCGCGACCTCCTGCTCGCGCGGCTCTTCGAGCTCGGGGCCAAGCCACTGGACATCCCCGAGAGCGCCGGAACGATGCCCGGCCCCGACTCGGAGGCAGGCCGCGGCCTGGCGCTCGCGCGCCAGCTCCTCACGACCATCACGTGCGAGCGGCGAGACGATGCCAACGTGTGGACGCTCACCCGCTCGGCCGACGGGAACCCCTGACCCACAGGCAGACCCCAGAGGCCTCCCCCGTGGCGGGCCGTCTTAGCCTGCGCTGGCTCGTTCAGCGCGGGCGACGGCGGCCTGCACCCGGGTGCCGGCCCTTGGCTCCAGCGGACTTCCCCGACGACCTCGCGCCCCGGGAATTCCCTGTCCCGGCCTTCCCCGCGCCGGTCTTCCTGCCCACGCGTGAGGCCTCGTTCCGGGCCTTCGCCGCTGCTGACTGGGCGGCCGCCCGGTCCGAACGCCGCTGCCTCGCGGCCTCCTGCTCCTCACGTTGCACCGAGGTCTGCCTTGAGCTGTTCGCGGACCTTCCCCGCACGATGCCGACGAACTCCTGGACGGCATCGCTCTCGTTCTCGCGGAGCCACGCCAGGCCAACCTCGTATCCCGGCACGCCGACCACGGGCCGGTAGCGGAGCTCGGGCCGGTTGAGGTGGCGGACGACGCTCATCGGAAGGATGGCGAGCCCGGCGCCGCCCTCGACCAGGTCAAGGCGCTCGGAGGGACCGCCGTCGTACTCGAACAGCTCGTCCTCGATCTCGGCGAAGGGCACCTCGTCGAAAGCCTGGATCTCGTGGCCCTTAGGGGCCACGACCACGGGCAGCTCCTCGTAGAGCGGGATCAGGTGAAGCCCCTCGCGGTCCACGGGAAGGCGGACGAAGGCGAGGTCGACCTCGCCGGCGCGCAGGGCGTCGAGCTGGCGGCCGTCGTCGACGAGCTGCGATTGGAGGGCGGTCTCGGGAAAGCGCTCCTCCCAGCGGCGGAACCACTTGCCGGGCGCGACACCCGCGACGAAGGCGACGCGCAGGGCGGCGGGCACGTGCTGGGAATCCATGCCTCCACGGTACCCGGCTAGGCTTAATCCATGACTTCCCGCAAGCCTCAGTCCATGAAGCCGGCCACCGCCGCGAAGAAGCTGGGCATCTATCTGCCGGCCGCACCCCAGGAGTTCCAAGAGGGCGAGGTCACGCGCGAGGAACTCGACGAACTGCAGTCGAACCCACCGGAGTGGCTCTCCGAGCTGCGCCGCAACGGTCCACACCCGCGGCCTGTCGTCGCGCAGAAGCTCAACGTGACGATCAGCGGCCTCGCCCGCGGCGGCGTGACCGAGGCGCTCACGACCGAACAGATCGCCGAGCTCCTGCAGAACCGTCCGCAGTGGCTCGTCGAGGAGCGCGCCAACATGGCCGCCGTGCGCGAAGACCAGAAGCGTGTTCGCGAGACACAGGCCGCGAAGAAGGACGCGTCCCGAGGCTAGTCACCGGACGCGCGCTCCTAGAGCTCGCGCTCCCCGTAGGCCCGCAGGGCGTCGCGCACGAAGGCGGCGCCCGCGGGGCCGCCGTAGTTCGCCGCGAAGCGCTCGTCGGCGACATACATCTCCGCGAGGCCGAGCACGTAGGCCTTCGCCGGCCCGTCCGGGTAGCCCGGGGTGCCGGGAATCGAGCCGAGCCACTCGACGTGGCGCGCGGCAAGGGCCTGCGCCGTGTCGCTCTCGGGCGCGGCGCCGCTCTCGGCCGCAGCCCGCCAGTCCGCCGTGAGGCGCGCGATCCGCTCCTTCCATTCCTTCTGGCCCTCGGTACCGAGACCGCGCCACCAGGCGTCGCTGTCCGCATAGGCCTGGGAACCCCAGCGGGACTCGACCTCGTCCTTGTACTGCGTGTGGTCGAACCCATCGAACATGTCCTGCGCCATGAGCTGGCCGCCTCCTTCCAATTGCTGAATCGTCGACTCGACGGCGAGCGCTTGGCGTGCGAGCCGCTCCTGTTCCTGCCGGAGCCACGCGAGATGCGTGCGCAGCGCTGCCGTCTGGTCCTTCTGGTTCTCGAGGACCTCCGCGACCGCGGGCAGGCCCAGACCGAGCTCGCGGAGCAGGAGGATGCGCTGGAGCCGCACGAGCGACTCCTCGTCGTAGTACCTGTAGCCGTTGTGCCCGATGCGGCTCGGCTCGAGCAGGCCGATGGCCGCGTAGTGGCGCAGCGCCCGGCTCGTGGTTCCGGTGAGCCTCGCGACCTCTTGGATGCTCCAGTCCATGCACCCTCCTCCCTCTCCTTCGAGGGTAGGAGTTGACGCAGCGTCAAGGTCAAGGCAGGACCTGAAGGGCTAGCCCACGCTCTGGGTGTCGGGGGAACGCCCGCTCGGAGAGCGTCCGCTCAAGCGGTCGACGACGGCGAGCAGGTCGCCGACGGACGTCCCGAACGTCTTCTCGGGCCACGCTCCCGCAAGCGAGGAGTAGTGGTAGAGCCCCTCGCCCATGAGCATGACGGCGGTAGCGACGGCGGGGTCGGGGACCTCGCGGCGGATGAGCTCGAGCCAGGCCGCGTCGATCTCCTCGAGGGCAGCGAGGGCGCCCGCGTGGCCAGTCTGGGCGAGACGGATCGCCGCAACGAACAGTGAGTCCATATCCGTACCCGAGTTGACGGAAGTGCGGACGAAGTAGCGGGCCGGGCCCTCGGGGTCGGCGGCCATGCGCTCCCGGTCGAGCGCCGCCGCGTCGCGGAGTGCCGCCAGGAGTGCGTCGGCGAGCGCGTCCTTGCTCTTGAAGTGGTAGAGGAGGCCGCCCTTCGAGACGCCGGCGCGGGCAGCGACGGCGTCCATCGTCGCCGACCGCTCCCCCTCGGAGACGAGCAGGTCGCGGTAGGCGGCGAGCAGGGCTTCGCGGGCCTTGGGCGGTCTGGGCATAGGGATACCTTACGTGGACGTTGTAACTAAACCGTCCAGACGGTATAGTTATCGGGTCACCCGAAGCCGCTTGGGTCCCGAGAGGAGATGTCGATGTTCCAGGCCGCCACGTCCATTCCTGCCCGCATTGCACCTGCCGGGGCCGCCCGGCGCTGGCTCGCGCTCGCGACCCTCATGTTCCCCGTCCTGCTCATCGCCGTCGACAACACCGTGCTCGCCTTCGCCCTCCCCTCGATCTCACTCGCCCTGCAGCCCAGCAGCACTCAGGCTCTCTGGATCGTGGACGTCTACGCGCTCGTCCTCGCGGGACTCCTCGTCCCCATGGGCAGCATCGGCGACCGTATCGGAAGGCGGCGGATCCTCCTCATCGGCGCGACGGGCTTCGCCGTTGTCTCTGCAGTCGCGGCGCTGGCCACGGACTCGGCCCAGCTCATCGCCGCCCGGGCGCTCATCGGCGTGTTCGGCTCGATGATCATGCCCGCCACGCTCTCGCTCATCCGGAACATCTTCGCGGACGACGCCGAGCGCCGGCTCGCCGTCGCCATCTGGGCGGCGAGCTACTCGGGTGGCGCGGCACTGGGCCCGCTCGTGGGCGGTGCGCTGCTCGAGCACTTCGCGTGGGGCTCGGTGTTCCTCCTGGCCATCCCGGCGCTCGTCCCGCTGCTCGTGCTCGCCCCGGTGCTCGTGCCCGAGTCCCGCGACCCCGCGCCGTCGCCCGTGGACCCGCCGAGCATCCTCCTGATCGCTGGGGGGGCGACCGCGATCGTCTACGGCATCAAGGAGATCGCGCACGACGGCGGCGCCTCCGCGGCGCTCGTCCTCGCCGCCGGCCTGGGTGCGGGCTGGGCCTTCGTCCGCCGCCAGCTCCGGCGGCCACAGCCCATGCTGGACGTCCAGCTGTTCCGCAACCCCGCCTTCAGCTCGGGGCTCGCGGCGAACCTGCTGAGCATCTTCTCGCTCGTCGGGTTCACGCTCTTCCTGTCCCAGCACCTGCAGCTCGTCGCCGGCGAATCCCCACTGCGCGCCGGGCTGCTCATGCTCCCGGGCCTCGCCCTCACGATCGTGACCGGCCTGGCCGCCGTGCGCCTCGCCGCGAGGTTCTCGGCGCCGACCGTCATGGTCGCGGGCCTCCTGCTCGACGCGCTCGGCTACGGCGTGGTCCTCGCGTTCGGCCACGACGGGTCCCTGCCCGCACTGCTCGCGGGGTTCACCATCGTCGGCGCGGGCGTGGGCCTCGCCGAAACGCTCTCGAACGACCTGATCATCGCGAGCGTCCCGCCCTCGAAGGCAGGCGCCGCGTCCGCCATTTCGGAGACCGCGTACGAGCTCGGGGCCGTGCTCGGCACGGCGATCCTCGGCAGCGTACTGGGAGCGGCGTACCGGCTCAACGTCGTGGTCCCGGAGGGGCTCCCGGCGGCCTCCGCCGCGAGGGCCCGCGAGACCCTCGGCGGAGCGGTCGACGCCGCACCGCTCCTTCCGCGCGGCCCTGCGTCCGAGCTGCTCGCATCCGCCTTCCACGCGTTCGACTCCGGCGTTGCGGCTACCGCGGCGATCGGTGCCGTCCTGATGCTGGCCGCGGCCGGCGTCGTGCGCCTAACCCTTCGCCCACCAGCCCGCCGTCGGGTCTCCTAGCGGACCTTGTCCTTGAGGAACTGCACGGCCCGCGACCAGGCGAGCCTCGCCGCCTCCGGGCGGTAGTTGCCCTGGGGATTGGAGTCGTTGGCGAAGGCGTGCCCCGCGTCGTAGAAGAAGAACTCGACCTCGGCCCCGGACTCTCGGCGGATCTGTTCGGCCTGCTTGCGCGCCTCCGCCGCCGGGTAGCCGCGGTCGTGCTCGCCGTAGTGCCCCTGGATCGCGGCGCGGACCCCCGAGAAGTCGTTCGGCACACCCTGGCCGACGCCGTAGAACGGCACCGCCGCGCTCACCCGCTCGCCCTGCTGCGCTGCGAGCTGCAGGACGAAGCCGCCGCCCATGCAGAAGCCGATCGCGCCGACGGTCGAGCTCGTGACCTCGGGGAGGGAGAGCAGGTAGTCGACCGCGCCGGCGAGCAGGCGGGCGCCCTCCTCCTCGGGAAGGTCGCGCATGATCCGCGCGGCCTCGGCGCCGTCGTGCGCGACGCGCCCACCGTAGAGGTCGGGGGCGAGGGCCACGAAACCCTCGGCCGCAAGGCGGTCGGCGATGTCCCGGATGTGGTCCACAAGCCCCCACCACTCCTGGATGACGATTACCCCCGGCCCCGAGCCCGACTCGGGCCGAGCCAGGTAGCCGTGCGCCTCTCGGCCGGCGGAGGGGAAGGTGACGTTCTGGAATGGCCTCTGTTCGCTCATTCGACCACGCTAGCGTCGATGCTGCCCGCGCGCGCACCCGCAGCGTAGCGTGGGTATATGGACTGGGTGCTCTGGTTCAGCGCGCCAGACTACGAGCTGGCGAGGATCGTGCTCCAGCGGGGTGTCGCCGCCCTGTACTTCGTCGCGTTCCTCTCGAGCCTCAACCAGTTCCCGGCCCTCCTCGGAGAGCGCGGCCTGCTCCCCGTTCCGGACTTCGTCACGGCGTTCCACCGCCTCCGCCGCCCGACGCTCTTCCGCTGGGCCTACTCCGACCGCCTCCTGCGCTGGATGTGCGCCGCCGGCCTCGTGATCTCGGGACTCATCGTCCTCGGAATCCCGCAGCTCGGGCCGCCGTGGATTCCGCTCGTCGCGTTCCTCGTCCTGTGGGCCCTCTATATGTCCATCGTGAACGTCGGCCAGACGTTCTACGGCTTCGGCTGGGAGATGCTCCTGCTCGAGGCCGGCTTCACCGTCGCCTTCCTCGGCTCGGACCAGAGCCCGCCCCCCACGGCCATCCTCCTCGTGACCGCGTGGCTCGCGTTCCGCCTCGAGTTCGGTGCCGGGATGATCAAGATCCGCGGGGGCCAGGAGTGGCGCGACCTCACGGCCCTCTACTACCACCATGAGACGCAGCCCATGCCAGGACCGCTCAGCAGGCAGTTCCACCTGCTGCCCAAGCGGCTGCACAGGATCGAGGCCGTAGGGAACCACTTCGCGCAGCTTGTGGTCCCTTTCTTCCTGTTCGCCCCGCAGCCCCTTGCAACGATCGCGGCGGCAATCGTCATCGTGACCCAGCTGTGGCTCATCCTCTCGGGCAACTTCGCGTGGCTCAACTGGTCCGCGATCGTGCTCGCATTCTCCGCGGTGAGCGACCGTGTAGTGCACGCGGCCTTCCCGTTCACGCCGGTTCGGTACTCCTCAGCGCCGTGGGCGGTTTCGGCGACGCGGTCCGACGGCGTCTGGTCAGGAGGCCTCTTCGCGGGTGGCCTCGGGGAGCCCACCGGCTACCCCGGCGACGTCTTCTCCTGGCTGTGGGCCGTCGTCGCCCTCGCCGCCGCCGTCTTCCTCGCCGTGCTCGGCTACTGGCCCGCGAAGAACCTCTTCTCGGGCCACCAGCTCATGAATGCCGCCTTCAACCGCTGGATGCTCGGCAATACATACGGGGCCTTCGGGAGCGTGACCAAGCGGCGAATCGAGATCGTGGTGGAGGGGACGCTCGACGACGTGCCCTCCGACGATTCCGACTGGCGCGAGTACCGCTTCAAGGGCAAGCCCGGGGAGGCCCAGCGGATCCCGCGGCAGTGGGCGCCGTACCACCTGCGCCTCGACTGGCTCATGTGGTTCCTGCCGCTGCGCACCGTGCACGAGGAGTGGTTCTATGCGTTCCTGTTCAGGCTGCTCGAAGCCGACCCTCCGACGCTCCGCCTCCTCCGCGGGGACCCGTTCGACGGCGAGAGGCCCCGGTGGATCCGGGTCCGCAGCGCGCTCTACGAGTTCTCGAGCCGAGAGCGGTTCCGGCAGACGCACGAGCGCTGGGACATCACCCCGCTCCGCGTGCTCATCCGGCCGATCGAGCTGCGGGACGTGGCCCAATAGGGGCAAGCGGGGCGCGGTTGAAAGTGGGGCGCGATTAAAGAACAGAACCCCCGGTCCCAGGACCGGGGGTTCCAGCTGTGCGCGAGGCGGGATTTGAACCCGCACGCCCTTTCGGACACTGGCACCTGAAGCCAGCGCGTCTGCCGTTCCGCCACTCGCGCCTTCGGTCCGCGGGCAGCCACAGAGGCCCACTCCCGCGAAAGCAGCGAGCTCAAGCATAGCCGAGCCCCCGACGGATGAGAAATCGAAGGGACGCTCCGGTGGCACCCCCGAGGGCGCGAGTCGGGAGTTTCCACAACAGGCCAGTACTATCGGAGAAGCATCGAACGCACGCGCAGCGAAGAGGGACACCCGTGCCCCGTCACTTTCGCCGCGCGCTCCGACTGACGGCAAGCCGAGAGAGGAGGACGGCCATGGGACTGCTCGATCGCCTCGAGCTCGGCATCGAAAAGGCCGTGCACGGCGTCTTCTCGCGAGGCAACGCCCAGATCCAGCCCGTCGAGATTGCGAGCCGCATGCGCCGCGTCATGGACGACCAGGCCATCGCGATCTCACAGGGCCGGACGCTCGCCCCGAATGTCTTCGAGGCCCGGCTCGGCGACAACGACTTCGACCGCTTCCAGCAATGGGGACAGCCGCTCGCAGAGGAACTGTGCGACGTCGCCGTCCAGCACGCCCATTCGCAGGGCTACACGCTGCAGGGCCCGGTCCGCTTCTCGTTCAAGCACGATCCTGACCTCAAGCCCGGCTCGTTCGAGGTCAAGGCCCGCTCCGAGAAGAGCGCGGCGCCGTCGCCCGCTGCTCCGGCGCGCCGGCCCATCCCGCCGGCGCCTCCTCGCGTGCCCTCCGCGCCGAACCGCTTCCCGGCCGGGGCGTTCCCCGGCGGGGCGACGATGCAGCAGGCCCTCCACCTCCACCCCGTGCTCGAGATCGACGGCCAGAGGTATTCGCTCAACGCCGATTCGGTCGTCCTGGGCCGTTCGTCGGAGGCCGACGTCGTCGTGGACGACACGGGCGTCTCCCGCCGCCACCTCGAGATCCGCCGCAGCCAGGGCCACGTGTACGCCGTCGACCTCGGTTCGACCAATGGCAGCTACGTCAACGGCGAGCGGGTGAACGGCTCGGTCGAGCTCCTGGACGGGGCAACCATCTCGATGGGCCGCACGCGCATCGTCTTCCGGATGCTGCCGGCCCCGCTGGGGGGCTCGGCGTGAACGAACTGACGCTGACCGTCCTCCGCCTCGGCTTCCTCGTGCTCATGTGGGTGCTCGTCTTCAGCATCGTGGGCGCGATGCGCCGCGACCTCCTGGTCGGGCGCCGCCACAAGACGGGGGCGCCCAGCGCGCGCGAGGTCCGCAGGAACCCGTCCCTCGCGGAACCCCCGCCGCCCCGGCAGCAGGCGCACGAACTCGTCGTCGTCGAGGGTCCGCTCGCGGGGGCGAGGATGGCGCTCGGGGAGAGCCCCATCCTCCTGGGCCGCGCGCAGGAGGCCACTCTCGTCCTCGAGGACGACTACGCCTCGGGCCGCCACGCCCGACTGTTCCCGCAGGGAAGCCGCTGGTTCATCGAGGACCTGGGCTCCACGAACGGCACCTACCTCGCTGACCGGCAGCTCACCCGCGCCCAGCCGGTCGAGCTCAACGTCCCGATCCGCATCGGGAAGACCGTGATCGAGCTGAGGCCCTGATCTTGCCGGATACTCAGCTGGTCCTGCGGTACGCGGCCCGTTCCGACGTCGGCAGGCTGCGCGCCAAGAACGACGACTCCGCGTACGCGGGCCGTCATCTCGCCGTCGTGGCGGACGGGATGGGCGGGCACGCCGGCGGCGACGTGGCGAGTGCCTCCACCGTCCTCGACCTCGTCCACCTCGACCATGGCGGGTACGGGGCCAGCGGCGAGGCCGGCACCGTGCTGGCCGACGAGATCCAGACTGCGAACTCCCTCCTCTCCGAGCTCGTGGCCACGAACCCCAAGCTCGCCGGCATGGGCACGACGGTCACCGCCATCCTCCTCAACGGGGCCAAGCTCGCGTTCGCGCACATCGGAGACTCGCGCGCCTACAGGCTGCGCGGCAACAAGTTCGAGCAGATGAGCGTGGACCATACGTTCGTCCAGCGGCTCATCAACGAAGGCCGCCTCCGTCCGGAGGAAGCCGAGACCCACCCCCACAAGAACGTGCTCATGCGCGTCCTCGGCGACGTCGACGCGAGCCCCGAGCTGGACCTCACCTCCTTCGACGTCGAAGAGGGCGAACGCTGGCTCCTGTGCTCGGACGGCCTGAACTACGTTCCGCATTCGATCGTCGAGCGGACCGTGCGCGACATCGAGGATCCGGGCGAGTGCGCGGACAAGCTCATCACCCTCACCCTCGCGGCCGGCGCCCCGGACAATGTGACCGTGATCGTGGCGGACATCGTCGCGGCCGAGACCGGCGACGACGAGAAGCCCGTCTCCGCACCAGCGGCCGCAGCGACCGTCACAGCGTCCGCCGCCGCGCGGACTCCCGTGACCTCCGCGGCCCGAGCAGAGGCGCCCACAGGCAAGGCGGCTTCGGTCCGACCTGCTCCGGGCCAGCCTGCTCCGGGCCAGCCTGGTTCGGGCCAGACTGCTTCTGGCGGAGCGGCGCATGACGACGACGGCGCACCCCGAGGCGGGGCGGCGCCGGCCGCCGGGCCCGGGGCAAGGAACCCGGGCTCAGGAACTGCTGGCTCCGAGACGGAGTCTCCCCGGAAGGCAGGCGCGGCGGCACCGGGTGCGGCAGCAGCGGGCGCCGGAGGCGGACCGGGCGGAGCGGAAGGCGGCGAGCTGACCGACGACGAGTCCGGCGTCCGGCACGAAGTCCCAACGGACCCGAACCTCGGCGCCCACCTCTCGGCGGAAGTCCTCCGGCGCGAGCTGGACAGCCGGCCCCACGAGCTCGTGGGCGCTGCGGCCGCCGCGGCCGAGAGCGGCTCCCTCCCTTCCGTCGCCAGCAGGACGGCCGCCCGGCGCGCCGCTGCGCTGCTCACCCATCGGGCAGAACCCGAAGTCGAGGTCGAGGAACCCGTCGCGGAGGCCGAGACGACGCGGCTCCAGCTGCGCCGCTGGATCAGGCTCGCGGTCGCAGCGATCGTGGCCGTTGCCATCGTGCTCGGTCTATGGCTCGGCTACGCGTGGACGCAGACCCGCTACTACGTGGGCGCCTACAACAACCACGTGGCGATCTTCAACGGTGTGTCCCAGACCCTGGGACCCATCCCGCTCTCCAGGGTGCACGCCACCACGGAGATCGTCCTGAGCACTCTGCCCGACTTCCAGCAGCAGAGGCTCCGCGCCGGCATCCCGGCAAACAGCCTCTCGGAGGCCGAGGACATCGTGGCCGCCATCCGCAGCAATCCCGAAAGCTGCCTGAGCTCGCCGTCGTCGACGGCCTCGGCGTCTGCCGTGCCCTCGGCCTCCGCGAGCGCCATCCCGCCGACGCCGCACCCGTCGCCAACGCCCTCGCCGACCGGCTCGCACCCCTCGAACGGCCCCTCGTCCGGGCCGTCGAGCAGCCCGTCGCCCACCAACCCCTGTCTGGGAGGCCAATAGTGAGCGCTGTCGACGCCGCCGTGCGCCCGCGGCGCAACATCGAACTCGTCCTGCTGATCCTCGCCCTCATCGTCGGATGCGGTGCGAACGCCATGACCGCCATCAACGAGGGCACCCAGCTGGGAAGCGACTTCTGGATGGAGACCTCCATCCTCGCCGCCGCATCTCTCGGGCTGCATATCTCGCTGCGCTTCCGCGCGAAGTATGCCGATCCGCTCATCCTTCCGATCGTCGTGACGCTCAACGGCCTCGGGCTCGCCATGATCCACCGGCTCGATACGCCGCAGAGCGACTACGGCAACGCGCAGGCGCGCTGGACGGTCGTGGGGATGGCCCTCGCCGCCATCGTCATCTGGTTCCTCAAGGACCACCGGATGCTGCGGCGCTTCACGTACATCTCGCTCATCCTGAGCGCAGTCCTGCTCGTCCTCCCCCTCGTTCCAGGGATCACGGCCGGCGACATCAACGGTGCGCAGGTCTGGGTCAAGTTCGGCTCGTCCACCTTCCAGCCCGGCGAGGTCGCGAAGATCACGATCGGCATCTTCTTCGCCGGCTACCTCTCGACGAACCGGGACCTCATCCTGCTCGCCGGACGACGGATCGGAAAGCTCCAGCTCCCCCGCTTCCGCGATCTCGGCCCGATGATCATCGCGTGGCTCGCGAGCATCGGGATCCTGATCTTCCAGCACGACCTCGGCATGTCGATCCTCTTCTTCGGAATCTTCATCTCGATGATCTACGTCGCGACGAGCCGCGCGAGCTGGGCGATCCTCGGCATCCTGCTCATGTTCGCGGGGGCCATGGCCTCGAGCGTGATCTTCCCGCACATCCGTCTCCGAATCGACGGCTGGCTCAATGCGTTCGACCCGAACGTGTTCGGCCGCCAGTACGGCGGCAGCTACCAGATCGTCCAGGGACTGTTCGGGATGGCCAACGGCGGCCTCATCGGAACGGGAATCGGCCAGGGCCGGCCGGACCTCGTGCCGTTCGCCCACTCGGACATGATCATCGCCGCGTTCGGCGAGGAGCTCGGCCTCGTGGGCCTCTTCGCCATCGTCATGCTCTACGCCCTGCTGGTCACCCGCGGGATGCGGGCCGCCATCGGTGCCCGCGACGCCTTCGGCAAGCTCCTCGCGTGCGGCCTCTCGGCCGGGATCGGGCTCCAGTGCTTCGTCGTGATCGGCGGCGTCACGCGGCTCATCCCGCTCACGGGCCTCACGACGCCGTTCCTCGCCGCGGGCGGTTCCTCGCTCCTCGCGAACTGGATCATCACCGCCCTCGTGCTCGTGATCTCCAACGCGGCGCGGCGCCCCGTGGACACCACTCCCCTCGCGCCGGACGAGGCTCCGACCCCGGAGACGTCGTCGTCCGCCTGGGGTACGAGCGCGCCCGAGACGGCCCTGACCCAGGCGGTGAAGCAGCAGTGAACCAGGCCATCCGGAACGCATGGGTCGCCATGGCGGTCATGTTCGCCCTCATCCTGGGCTCCATCAGCTACGTCCAGGTGGTCGACGCCGACTCGCTCGATGCGAACCAGTGGAACAACCGCGCCATCCTGCAGACCTTCTGCCAGGACCGGGGCGCGATCCTCGTCGCGGGCCAGCCGATCGTGCAGTCGGTGCCGACGGGTTCCGAGACGTGCAAGTACCAGAGGCAGTACCTCCAGCCGGACCTCTACGCAGGGCTCACGGGGTACTACTCGGACATCTTCGGCTCGACCGGTCTCGAGAAGAGCATGAACTCGACGCTCACGGGCACCTCCGACCAGCTCCTCCTCGACCGGATCAAGCAGCTCTTCCTCGGTCAGCAGCCTCACGGCGCTTCCGTCGAGCTCACCGTCGATCCCGCGATCCAGCAGCTCGCGTACAGCCTCATCCCGGACGGCATGCGTGGATCGATCGTGGTCACGAACCCGAAGACCGGCGCCATCATCGCGATGGCCTCGAAGCCGAGCTACGACCCGAACCAGATTGCCACCCATGATCAGGCGGCGGCCCAGGCGGCAATGACGAAGCTCCAGGGCATCCCGGGGATCAACCTCAACCAGAGCGTGAGCGGACCGACGGGCAACCTGCTCGCGCCGGGCTCGGTCTTCAAGCTCGTGGACACGACCGCAGCCCTCGCCTCGGGGAAGTACAACAAGGACAGCGTGCTGCCGAACCCGGCACAGATGCAGCTCCCCGGCAGCTCCGCGACGCTTCCGAACTATGCGGGCGGCAACTGCTACACCCAGTCGCAGGCGACCTTCGACTTCGCCCTCGAGCAGTCGTGCAACACTCCGTTCGCCTCGATCGCCCTCGACCTCGGGCAGGACGCGATCGGCAAGCAGGCGGCGGCCTACGGCTTCGGCCAGGACGCGGGAGACCTCCTCCACCTCGACTACCAGTCCGGTGTGTGGCCGACGAACCTCGACCAGGCGCAGCTCGCCCAGTCGGCCGTCGGGCAGTTCGACACGAAGGCTTCGCCCCTCCAGATCGCGCTCATGACGGACGCGATCGCGAACGGCGGCGTCGAGATGAAGCCGTCCCTCGTGAAGACGGTCCGGGGCCCCGACCTTCGGATCCTGGACGAACCGAAGCCAGAAGTGCTGCGTACCTCGACCACCCCGGCAATCGCGGGCCAGATCACCCAGTGGATGAGCGAAGTGGTCTCGAACGGCATCGCGAAGGGGGCTGCGGTCCCCGGCATCAGCGTTGCCGGGAAGACCGGAACGGCGGAGCTCGGGACGAGCGGCCTGAACAACTCGTGGTTCACCGGCTTCGCCCCCGCCGACAATCCGCAGGTGCAGGTGACCGTCGTGATGGAGGGCGTCGACGTCCTGACGGGCGCCAAATTGACCAGTCCGAGCGCGAGCAAGATCTTTGAGGCGGTGTTGAAGAAGTGAGACCCACGTCGGGCATCACCTTGGGCGGCAGGTACCACCTGGAGAGCCGTATCGCCATCGGCGGCATGGGCGAAGTGTGGAACGCGCGCGACGAAGTGCTGGGGCGGAACGTCGCCATCAAGATCCTCAAGGAGGAGTACGCGGGGGATCCCGGCTTCCTCGAGCGCTTCCGCAACGAGGCACGCCACACGGCACTGCTCAACCACAACGGCATCGCCAACGTCTTCGACTACGGCGAGGACAGCGGCTCGGCGTATCTGGTCATGGAACTCGTGCCGGGTGAGCCGCTCAGCTCGATCCTCGAACGGGAGAAGGTGCTCTCCCCGGACCGGACCCTCAACATCATGGCCCAGACCGCGCGTGCCCTCGCGGTCGCGCACGCCCGCGGCCTCGTGCACCGCGACGTCAAGCCCGGCAATCTGCTCATCACGCCGGACAACCGCGTCAAAGTCACGGACTTCGGCATCGCTCGGCTCGCCGACCAGGTGCCCCTGACGCAGACCGGCCAGGTCATGGGAACCGCCCAGTACCTCGCGCCGGAGCAGGCAACCGGCCAGCAGGCGACCGGCTCGAGCGACATCTACTCGCTCGGCGTCATCGGCTACGAGTGCCTCACCGGCCGTCGCCCGTTCTCGGGCGAGAGCCAGATCGCGATCGCACTCGCGCAGGTCAACGACGCCCCTCCGCCGCTGCCCGAGCAGGTCCCGCCGCCCGTCCGCGCCCTGCTCATGTCGATGCTCTCGAAGGACCCCCGGAACCGCCCGGCCAACGCCATCAAGCTCGCCGAGGCCGCCGAGGCGATCCGCCGCGGCGACATCCGCGCGGCCCAGGCGGCCGTCCCGGGCATGCTGCTCCACGACGACTCGACTGAGGCGATGACCCAGCCGGTGCGCCAGGCCACGGCGCCGACCGCCGTCGTCGGCGGTGCCGCCCTCGCGGGTGGCCTCGGCGCCGCGGCAGCGGGGGCGCAAGCGGCGCACGCCGCCTCCCCGGCGACCGCGGCCCTCCCCATCGTCGCAGCGGACGACGGCGCGACGGCAGTTGAGGGCGACCACGCCGCCGGCGGCGCCTCGCCGCTGTACGCCCCTCTCGATGAGGAGGAGGTCGCCCCGCCCCCCGCGCAGAAGCGCCGCCGCCGCGCGCTCACGTGGCCGCTCGTGGCCCTCGTGCTGCTGCTGCTGTTCGTGCTGCTCGGCATCCTGCTCAGCAACCTCGGCCTGTTCTCGTCGCCCGCGAAGAGCACGACGTCGAGCGCCCCCCAGACCGTCTCGCAGACCCCCACCCCCACCCCCACGGAGACGCCGACGCCAACGCCGACCCCGACGCCCACGGTGTCGACGATCAACGTCTCGGCGGCTGACTACGTGGGCAAGAACTACACCACGGTCCAGAGCGCGCTCGAGAACCAGGGCTTCGTGGTGCAGCTCAATCCCGTGCAGCAGGCTCAGGGCGTGATGGGCGAGGTGCTCTCGCTCAGCCCGACGGGCGCACTCCCGGTCGGTTCGACGATCACGGTGACCTACGCGATCATCCCGGCGCCGACTCCGACCCCCACTCCGACGCCCACCCCGACCCACGCCGCGCCCGCGACACCCTCAACGGCAGCAACCTCCACGCCTTCTGCCACCAGGTAGGGCCAAACTGGACTAACAGGCCCTCCTGCCGGGGAAATAGAGGTCATGACGCAGCCAACCCATACGCCCTTGGAACGAGAGGACGAGCCGATGCCGCAGCCCGTCGTTCTCTCGGGCCGCTACGTGCTGGGCAAGTTGCTCGGCCGCGGCGGGATGGCTGACGTCTTCGAGGCGCAGGACACTCGGCTCGGCCGGACCGTCGCCGTCAAGATGCTGCGCGCGGACATGGCGCGCGACCGCCAGCTGCGCGTGCGCTTCGAGCGCGAGGCCCAGGCCGTCGCTGCACTCAACCACCCGAACATCGTCGCCGTCTACGACACGGGCGAACGCTTGGCCGACCCGCTCAATCCGGGTTCCGTCGAGGTGCCGTTCATGGTCATGGAGCTTGTCATCGGGCGGACCCTCCGCGAGCTGGTCCGTTCGGGACCGATCGACCAGGAGAAGGCGCTCGAATACGTCCAGGGCGTGCTCTCCGCGCTCGAGTACAGCCACCGCGCCGGGATCGTGCACCGGGACATCAAGCCCGCGAACGTGATGGTGTGCGACGACTCGGGCAGCGTCAAGGTCATGGACTTCGGGATCGCCCGGGCCATAGCCGAGTCCGGCGCGACGATGACGCAGACCCAGGCCGTCCTCGGCACGGCCCAGTACCTCTCACCGGAGCAGGCCCAGGGCCAGACCGTTGACGCCAGGAGCGACCTCTACTCGACGGGGTGCCTCCTCTACGAACTCCTCACGGGGCGCCCGCCGTTCATCGGCGAGTCGCCGGTCTCCGTGGCGTACCAGCACGTCCAGGTCGAGGCGCCCAAGGCGCAGGAGTTCAACCCCGAGATCACGGATGCCGTGCAGAGCGTTCTTGACCGGGCGCTCCAGAAGGACCCGGACCGTCGCTTCCAGGACGCCGGCGCGTTCCGGCGGGCGCTGCGGGCCGCGAGCGCCGGCCGGATCCTGCCGAGCCTCGCGTCCGCCGACGACGACGAGCGCACGGACGCGCTGGCCGTCGCCGCTGCGGCTGCCGGCATCGGCGCATACGCCGCGCCGCTCGAGGTGCCCGAACCGGCTTCCCCGCATCTCGGCGACACGGGCGAGTTCCCGGCCGTCGAGGCCGCCGACGACGATGGCTTGCTCCCGTTCAACGACGAGTCGGAGGTGCGGGAGCGACGCCGGCGGGGCCACGGCGGCTGGATCGCCCTGCTCCTGGTCCTAGCACTCCTCGTCCTCGGCGGTGGCGGCTACTGGCTGTACAGCTACCTGAACCAGCCGCCCGCGGTGGTCTACGTGGCCGTCCCGAGCGTCGCCAATCTGAAGGACACCGACGCCTTCGCGAAGCTCACGCAGCTGGGCCTCAACCCGGAGTTCTCCCAGAAGCCGAGCGCCGACGTGGCCAAGGGCCTCGCGATCGACACCATTCCCGCCGCCGGCTCGCAGCTCGCGAAGAACACGAAGATCGTCATCGAGGTCTCCACCGGTCCCTCTGCCGCCGTCATTCCGCAGGCCATCATCGGCAATACCGAGGCGGGCGCACGGGACATGCTGCGGTCCATAGGCCTCGTGCCCGCGGACCAGTCGAAGACGGCGAACAGCGCTACCGTCCCCTACGGGAGGGTCATCAGTGTTGATCCGCCGGCGGGGCAGAGCGTTCCCATCGGCTCGCAGGTCGTCCTGACGGTCTCGACCGGCAAGGTCGCCGTGCCCAATCTGGTCGGGCGCACGGAGGCCGACGCCAAGGCTGCCCTGGCCGATCTGAAGCTCCAAGCGCAGGTGACGCTTCAGGCATCGTCGACGGCCGCCGCAGGCACGGTGATAGGCCAGGACCCGGCCGCGAACGAAGCCGTCGACCAGGGCGGCACCGTCTTCCTGACGGTCGCCGAGGCACCCCCGGCCCCGGCCCCGGCCCCGGCGACCACCGCGGCGTCCACGCCGACGACGTCGCCGACCGGCACCCCGAGCAGCTCGACGAGCGGCAACGGGAACGGCCACGGAAACGGGAACGGCAACGGGCTCGGACTCGGGTTGGGCGGCTGATCCTGCCCGTTCAGTGCACCGCCCGTTCACGGCCCTGGCTGGCTCCTCTGGTCCTCCTCTGGTGATCCGGACTCGCAGCTCCCGATTTCAGCGGGCCTGCCAGGCCAGCCAATCGCGATGCTCGGTGATGTCCTCCGACTGGGCCGCCGCGACGGCGTCGCACGCGAAGCCCACGCACTCGCTCCCGTCGGCGAGCCGCATCCGGCCGAGCAGCATGGGCGTGGGCAGCTCGGCAAGGAACTCGCCGAGCGCCGCGGGCGAGAGCAGCCACCGTTCGCCGACGATCTCGGCGCCCTGATCGCTTCGGACGATCCCCGGCTTCGGCGGCCAGGTACCGAGGGCCACCATCCGGTACTCAGGCGCGGTGCGCACCTCGCCGTCCCACGCTGCCCCGAGCGCTTCGAGCTCGTGCACGAGCGGCTGCCCACGCCGGTGAGCGCCGACGACGACCAGTGGGACCGCGGGGGCGCCGGCAGCAAGGGGCCACGGAGCGGTGCGCACGGCGGGCGGCGCCGCTGCGGGTGAGAGGAGCGCGGGCGGTTCTGCAGGGTGTTCGATCCTGCGCGCGACGTCGGCTGCGACCGCGTCCTCGAACGCGCGCGCCACCACCGTGACACCGAACTGCGAGACCTCGCCGTCGGCCTCCCTGACAATGCCGGCCGGGATTGCCACGGCGGAGAGGTCGAAGAGATTGCAGAAGTTGGTGTACGTGCCCATGGCCGAGTTCACGCCGATGGGATCGGCCTCGACGTCGGCGAGCCTCGGATGCCGAGGTGCCGTCGGGATCACGAGCGCATCGAACCCCTCGAGCCGGGCGAGGGCCTCGTCGCGGAGCGACGCGAGCCGCACCCGGTCCGCGACATAGGCGTGCGCGGTGTGTGTACCCGCCGAGCGCACGATGCGGCTCACCGTGGGGTCCGCACCCGGGGGCTGCGCATCGAGATACGCCCCGACCGCCGCATGGCGCTCCGCCACCAACGAGCTCCCGTAGAGCATCCGCGCAGCCTCGAGGAAGGCGTCGAAGGGAATGGGCTCGGCTCGGATGCCCTGGTCCTGCAGCCCTCGGATCACGTCGGCGAACGCCGCCCGCCACTCCTCCGGGAGTCCCGGCAGGGACGCGGGGAAGGCGAGACGAGGGGACGACGGCGCTGCCAGCCTCGTGTTCGCCGGCCACGGCCGTGCTCCGCCGGCCATGATGCCCGCGCCGAGCTCCGCCGTCGCGAGGTCGCGGGCGAAGACCGTGATCGCGTCCCATGATGGACATGCGGGCAGGAGGCCGTCCGTGGGCACGACGCCGAGCGTCGGCTTGATCCCCACGACTCCTTGGAGGCCAGCCGGGATTCTGCCCGACCCCGCAGTGTCCGTGCCGAGCGCGAGGTCCACAAGCCCTAGTGCGACGGCGACCGCCGAGCCAGAACTCGAACCGCCCGAGAGCCTGTCGGGGCGGCGGGCGTCGCGAACCGCACCGAAGGGGCTCCGGGTGCCGACAAGGCCGGTCGCGAACTGGTCCAAGTTGGTCGCCCCCAGCACGAGTGCGCCTGCTGCGCGGAGGCGGGCGACGGCGGGCGCGTCCTCCGCGGGAACCTCGCCGAAGCCGGGGCACGCCGCCGTCGTCCGAATTCCGGCGACGTCGATATTGTTCTTCACGGCGAGCAGGAGCCCTGCAAGGGGAAGCCGCTCCCCGGCCGCGACGCGCCCGTCGACCTCTCGGGCTTCGGCGAGCAGCTCGGACTCGGGCCGCAGAGTGATCCACACCTCGGGGCGGTCCACGGCGTCGATGGCCGTGTAGGCGGCACGGACGCGCGCCTCGGCCAGCGTCCTCATGCGACGGCCTCCTCATCGATTTCCACCGATCCGAGAGCCTGCGCGACCGGCGCGAGGACCGCGAGCGCGTCTCCCGCCGTGACCTGTTGGCCCGGCGAGAGGATGTGCTCGACAACGCCGTCCGCGGGCGCGTGGATGACGGTCTCCATCTTCATCGCCTCGACGGCCATGAGCGGCTGGCCCTCGGCAACACGCTGCCCGGGCTCGACGTCCGTCTTCCAGACGTTTGCCGTGAAGGGCGCCTCGACAAGAGCCCCTCCCACCGGAACGACGACGTCGCGAACGGGCTCCGGAACGGGGACAGCCTCGGCGCGGTCGAACTCGCCGGCCTCGGCCCACGCGCGCCGCTCCCGGGAGAACGCCGCCGCCTGCCGAACCTGGAACGCCTCGATGGATTCCCGGTTCGCCTCGATGAAGGCCTCATGCTGAGCGAGCGAGAAGGTGCCGTCCTCGATCTCGACGTGACCGCGACCCGCGGCCATGTCGGCGCGCAGCTCGAGCAGTTCCTCAGGGGACACGGGATACCAGGAGATCCGGTCGAAGAAGCGCAGCAGCCACGGCGATCCGGGCTCGAACGGAGCGCTGTCCGCGTAGCGCGACCACACCTGGGTCGTGCGCCCCACGAACTGGTAGCCGCCCGGGCCTTCCATCCCGTAGATGCACAGGTAGGCGCCCCCGATGCCCACGGCGTTCTCCGGGGTCCAGGTCCTTGCGGGGTTGTACTTCGTGGTCACGAGCCGGTGCCGAGGATCGAGCGGCGTTGCGACCGGCGCACCGAGGTACACGTCGCCGAGGCCGAGAACGAGGTACTCCGCGTCGAAGACGGTGCGGAAGACGTCGTCGACCGAGTCGAGGCCGTTGACCCGCCGGATGAACTCGATGTTCCAGGGGCACCAGGGCGCGTCGTCGCGGACGCCGGTCATGTACCGCTCGATCGCCTCGCGCGTCGCGGGGTCGTCCCACGAGAGCGGAAGCCGGACGGTGCGGCTCGGGACCACGAGCTCCGACGTCGCGGGCAGGCCTGTCTCGACCTCCTGGGCCAGCCCGAGGAGCTTCGCCGACGGCAGGACGTCGGGGTCCACCTTGATCTGCAGCGAGCGAATGCCCGGGGTGAGGTCGACGACGCCGGGATGCCCGAGCGACGCAATGCGCTCATGGAGCGCGTGGACCCGGGCGCGGAGCCCCAGGTCGAGGACCATGTCGCCGTATTCGACGAGGAGGTTGTCGTCACCCGAGCGGCGGTAGGTCACCGCCGGTGCGCCGTCCGCCTCCGGACGCCGCGCCAGCACGCCGTCGTCCGCGTCGCCTCCGCGACCCACGACGACGGGTGAGGCCGCCCGCCGTGCGGGCCCCAGTGCGCGAGGCGAGGGGGCATCGGCGGACCGGATGGGCACGAAGCGCACCGTGTCTCCCGGGGCGAGCTGCCCGAGCTTCCAACGCTCGGCGGCCACGACGGTCAGGGGGCACACGAAGCCGCCGAGGCTCGGGCCGTCCGGTCCGAGCAGGATCGGGGTGTCCCCGGTGAAGTCCAGGGCGCCGACGGAGTATGGCGTGTCGTGGATGTTCGAGGGGTGGAGGCCCGCCTCACCGCCGTCGCTCCGTGCCCACCGCGGTTTGGGCCCGACGAGCCGGACGCCGGTCCGAGCCGAGTTGAAGTGGACCGCGTAGGCGCTCGCATACAGCTCGTCGATGTCCTCACGCGTGAAGAACTCGGGAGCACCGTGCGGGCCCTCCGTGACCGCGAGCTGCCACTCGGAGGTGAGGGCCGGTCGCATCTCAACCGGTACCTCGCCCCTGGGGGTCCCCGCTGGCGCCGCCGTCCTGAGGACGTCGCCGGGCCGGAGCGCGCGCCCTCCATGGCCGCCGAACTGGCCGAGGGTGAACGTCGAGCCGCTCTCCAGGTACAGCGGCACGTCAAGGCCGCCCGCGAAGAGGATGTAGCCGCGCAGCCCCGGACCGCCGACGGTGCCGAGGTCGAGGAGCGAGCCCGCGGGTACGGTGATCGGCTCCCACTGCCGCGCGGGCACGCCGTCGACCGTCACGGTCACGGGCGCTCCCGCAACGCACACGGTCGCCTCATGCGAGAAGCGCAGGGAAGGGCCCGTGACCGTGAATTCGAGCCCCGGCGCCCCCTCCGGATTGCCGAGGGCCTCGTTGCCGAGACGGAACGAGAGATCGTCCATGGGCCCGCTGGGCGGAACGCCGACCTTCCAGAGCCCGGTTCGGCCCGGCCAGTCTTGGACCGTCGTCTGCATTCCCGGGCGTTCCACGGTGATGCGCGGCTCGGGGTCGCCCACGTCGTCGAGCGTCGCAGTCGAGTGGCCGGCACGCCGGACGACGTCGAGCCGGGCCACCGTGCGGAGCAGGCCGAGGTTGGTCTCGATGCCGTCGATCCGGGTCTCGGCGAGCGCAGTCGCGAGCCGATCGAGGGCCGCCTCACGCGTCGCAGCGACCGTGACGACTTTCGCAAGGAGCGGGTCATAGTGGGTGGAGACCTCAGTGCCGCGCTCTGCCCACGCGTCGACGCGCACGCCGTCGCCCTCGGGATACCTCACCTGGGTGAGGGTCCCAGCGCTTGGCTGGTAGTTCTTCGCCGGGTCCTCGGCGTAGACGCGGGCCTCGACTGCTGAGCCCGTGACGGGCACGGCGTCCGGAACTCCTTCGAGAACGCCGGGCTCACCCTCGTCGTTCAGCGCCAGGCGGAGCATCCACTCGACGAGGTCGAGGCCGGTCACCGCCTCCGTGACAGGGTGTTCGACTTGGAGCCTCGCGTTGACCTCGAGGAAGGAGGCCTCCTCGCGGACTGGATCGTAGACGAACTCCACGGTGCCCGCGGAGCGATACGCAACCGAGGAGCAGAGGGCCCGGGCCGCACGGTGCAGCTCGGCCCGGAGCCCGTCCGGGAGGGCGGGCGCGGGTGCCTCCTCGAGCACCTTCTGGTGGCGCCGCTGGAGCGAGCAGTCCCGATCGCCGAGGCTCACGACCCGACCCCGGCCGTCGCCGAACACCTGGACCTCGACGTGCCGCGCGCGTTCCACATACCGCTCGGCGAAGACCCCGTCCGTGCCGAAGCTCGAGGCCGCCAAGCGCGCGACCCGATCGTAGGCTTCGGCGAGCTCGCCCACAGAGCGGCAGACTGTCATGCCGATCCCGCCACCCCCGCCGGTGGCCTTGAGCATGAGCGGGAAGCCGATCCGGTCGGCGGCCTCGAGCGCGGCCGTGACATCGGGCAGGAGGCCGGAACCCTTCATCATCGGCACCCCGGCAGCGCGCGCCGCTTCGCGGGCCGTGTGCTTGGTGCCGAACGCGCGGAGCTGGTCGGGGGTCGGGCCGACGAAGACGAGCCCTGCGGATTCGACGGCCTCGGCGAACTCGGCATCCTCGGACAGGAAGCCGTAGCCCGGGTGGATCGCACCAGCCCCGGTGACTTCGGCGGCCGCCAGGATCGCCTGGACGTTCAGGTAGGACTCCTTCGCCGGCGAAGCCCCCAGGAGCACCGCCTCATCGGCAAGCCTGACGTGGGCTGCCCCCCGGTCCGCCTCGGAGAACACGGCGACGGTGCGGAGGGAGAGCTTGTGCGCCGAGCGGATGATGCGGCACGCGATCTCGCCACGGTTGGCGACGAGGAGGGTATCGAAGCTCATCGTGCGGACTCCTCCGGGGTCTGGACGGAAGGTGCCGCCGCGGGTCGGGTGACGATCATGCGGACCGGCGTGGGGTTGAAGCCGTTGCAGGGGTTGTTGATCTGCGGGCAGTTCGAGACGAGCACGAGCGTGGCTGCCTCCGCACGGAGGGCGACGCGCTTGCCCGGCGCGGAGAGTCCGTCGACTATCCCCAGCGCTCCGTCCGGATCTACGGGAACATTCATGAACCAGTTGATGTTCGAGACGAGGTCTCGCTTGCCGAGGCCCCAGCGGGAGCCTTCGACGAGGAAGTTCTCGACGCACGCGTGCTGCTCGCGCGTGTGCTGGCCGTAGCGCAGGGTGTTGGACTCCTGGGAGCACGCGCCGCCGATCGTGTCGTGCACGCCGACCTCGTCGGCGACGACCGTCATGAGCGCCTCGCCATTGTCAGCGCGGAGCACGGAACCCGTCGTGAGGACGATGGAACGCTGGCGGGCAATGGTCGCGGACGCGGAGTACCGGACCGAGTGGTCCGCCGCCGCGTAGAGGAGGCAGTCGACCGCCTGGTTGCCTTCGAGGTCGACGATCGTGAGGACGTTGCCGGCCTCGACGACCGCCGACCACGGGCCTCGGGCCTCCACGAACTCGTCGAGGACGACCTCGCCGGGGACGAGTGCCGCTTCACGCGCGGAGGGGACTGCCCCGATGGAGGCTGTAGTCGTGGGGGCGGTAGTCATGGCGGCGGTCATGCGTAGCTCCTTGCTGCGAGATCGTGCTCCGTGTTGTCGAGTGCCTGGCGGTGCTCGGGGCCGAGGTCGACGAGCGAGCCGTCCGCGAGTGCCTCGAGGTCCTCCCGGGCGCGCCACGCGAGCAGCTCGACCGCCGTCCCCGTGAACTCGGGGCGTGGATCGAGGGGATGGGCGGTATTGGCCAGGACGAGGACGGCATCCAGTTGGAGCAGGAGCTCGACGGCGGCCCCTGCCCCCGCGCTCCCGAGGAACCGGATCGAGCCGTCCCGCTCGACGCGCACGCCTTTGAAGAACGAGATCGACGGCGGCACGTCCCGGCGTTCGAGGCCCTGCTTGAGCGCTCCGAGCGTGAGCAGCTCGCGACCCGCTGGCGAGGCCGAGTGCGCCGAACCCGCGCCGTACCTCTCCGTGTTGCCTGCCAGAGTCGTCGTGCCGGTGAGGGCGTCGTGGCGGCCCGAAGTGTCTGCGACGACTGTGGCCATGAGGCGGCCGGCATCGGAGAGCAGCGGGTGCCCGGTCCCGGGGTACGCCTGCCAAGGTACCTTGACCGTGTCCGCCACGTTGAGCCGCTCGTGCGCTGCCCCTGCCCTGTACAGGACGGCGTGCACGCACGCGTCGCCCCCGACGTCCACAAGGCGGACCCGCGTCCCGCGCGCGAGGGGCATCACGGTGTACCGCCCGAATGCGAGCGCCTCGGCCCACGTCACCCGTTCGGAGCCCACTCCCGGTGGCAGCTGCTCCAGGAGGTGCCGGGGCGCGGACTGCGCTGGGACGAAGCGCATCGTCTCTGCGGTGCGGCCGTGCTGGGCCCGGGCGTGGGTGCGGGCGCCGGCGGTGGTCGCCGTCGTCGTCGTTCGCTCTTCCTGCATGGCTCCCTTTCAGGTGATGATTGCTGGCGGGTTCGCGGGGCTCACGCTGCGCGCGCGGCGATTCGGCGGCGCACGAAGTAGCCCACGAGTCCGACCGCCGCGAGGACGAGCGGCGCGGCGAAGAGGAGGACGGGGTTGTCGCCGGCGGGGTCGTAGACCTCGGGCCGTGGCCACGCGAGGTTCACGAGCATGGCCGCTCCGTAGGCGACGGCAAGGCCGTTCACGGCGATGCCCCACTTGCCGAGTGAGAAGAAGCCCGGTTCGGCCTCACGGTTCCAGCGGCCGCGGACCCGCTGGACGAGGAGCGGAACCGTGATGAGCAGGTAGGCGAGATAGATCATGACGATGCAGACGCTCGAGAGGGTCGTGAACAGCGCCGCGTTGCCGATGTTGATGGCGAGGACGGCGACGGCGAGTGCGCCGATGATGAGCGAGGGCCAGACCGGGGTGCCACGCCGTGCGTGGACCGCCGAGAGCTGCCGGGCCGCCGGGAGCTGGCCGTCACGGGCCATGGAGAAGACGAGCCGCGAGCCGGCCGTCTGGATCGCGAGCGTGCACACCGAGATCGCGATGGCGACGTCGGCGAGGAGGATCTTGCCCCAGAACGTGCCGAGGACCGCGGTCAGCACGTAGGGGAGGCCGTCGGTCGCGAGGTGCCCGTCGTCCAGGCTCGGTGCAGCCATGAGCGCGGCGACGATCATGAGCGCCCCGCCCACCCCGCTCACGAGGAGGGCCGAGATGATGGTGCGCGGCGTCGTCCGGCGCGGGTCCTTCGTCTCCTCGGAGAGCTCGCCCGCCGAGTCGAAGCCGACCATGACGTAGGCGGCCATGAGGCCCGAGACGAGGAACCCACCGACCACTCCGAGGCTCGATCCGTGCAGCACTGACGTGTCCTCGACGACCATCGCCCCGCGGCGCGAGGCGCTGAACAGCGCGAGGACGACGCACGCGACGCCGACGATCTCGCACGTGACGCCGATGGAGTTGACGTGGGACATGATCTTGACGCCCAGGATGTTGATGACCGTCGTGACGACGAGCAGTCCCGCCCCGAGGACGACGGCGTTGGCCGCGCCCGTCGTGGTGTCGAGCGCCGGGTCGCCGCCGACGACTTGGAAGCCGCCCCACAGCTGGGGCAGGACGACCTGCAGTGCGATCGCCGCGGCAGCCGCCGTGATGACCTGGGCGAGCGCCATGTACCATCCGGCGAACCAGCCGATGGTGTGCCCGCCCAGGCGCCGCGCCCACTGGTAGGCCGCTCCGGAGATCGGATAGCGGGATGCCAGCTCGGCGAAGTTGAGGGCGACGAGGAGCTGGCCGAGCAGCACGATGGGCCACGTCCAGAAGAAGGCCGGCCCGGCGAACGAGTAGCCGAAGGCGAAAAGCTGGAAGATCGTGGTCAGGATCGAGACGAACGAGAAGCCCGCTGCGAAGGACGCATACCGGCCGAGCTTGCGCTGGAGGGTCGGCCGATAGCCGAGCGAGGCGAGGTCGACGTCGTCGGACGACGGGGTGGCGGCCTGAGGGAGGTCGGTGACAGTCATGAGCGCTTCGAGGGGTAGGAGGGTCACTCCGGCGGGATGAATACCGGTCAAGTGATAGTTTTTCGGGCGCTCATGATGGAATCGCTTCAGGGATGTAAGAAGTGCGAGGCGGTTGTGGGTCGGGCAGGTTTCCGATGGCTCACTGTCGTCCGCGGCCCTTCCGACGGATGTGAGAATCGGAGCATGAGCGAGTCACGGCCCGGGCGCCCCCGTGCCCAGAGGAAGGTACGGCCGGGTGCGTCGGCCCGGGAGGAGATCCTCGACGCCGCGGCCGAGCTCTTCACGACCCGCGGCTACGCCCAGACCTCCACACGGGCGATTGCCGAGGCGGTGGGCATGCGCCAGTCGTCGCTGTACCACCACTTCCCCACGAAGGACGAGATCCTCGAGGCCCTCCTCGCCGAAACGGTCTCGGGCAGCCTGGAGTTCGCCCGGCGCCTCGCGCAGGGCCTTCCGGCGGACGACGGCGACCACCGCACCGAGCGCGCGGCCCGCCTCTACACCCTCTCGCTCTACGACGGGACGGAGCTCTGTTCGGCGCAATGGAACCTCGGGGTCCTCTATCACCTGCCCGAGGCGCGGGCCGAACGCTTCGCGGCGTTCCTCGGGCTGCGCCGGGAACTGCGGGATATCTACGAGCAGCTCTCCCCACGGCCTGAGCGGCCAGGAACCGGCGACCTCGTGTTCCGCCTCGTCGAATCGCTCATCAGCCTGAGGGCGGACGGCCTCGCCCACGCGGACTCGGCACAGGAGACCGCGGACGCGGGATTGCGGCTGCTCGGCCTCGAACCGGACGCCGAGAAGATCAGAAGGCGGGCCTCGGAGCTGCTTGGGCCAGCGTGAGCGGCGAGGGGCCCGGGTGCAGGGCCCTGACGAGCACGTCGTCGAGCTCCCGGTAGAACGCCTCCCTCGCCAACCGCAGCGCCGACCGGAGGCCGCAGGAGGGCAAGAGGACGCAGTCGCCCTTCGCGGAGCGGCAGTCCGGAACATCCTCGCGGTCGTCGAGCGCACGGAGGACTGCACCGACCGTGGCCTTCCGGCCTGCCTCCGTCAGGCGGACACCGCCGCGGCGCCCGCGCTGGGACTCGATGAGGCCGAGCCGACGCAGGCCGATGATGGCCTTGCTGACGTGGTTGTAGGGAGTCGCGACGCGTTCGGCGATGGACTGGGTGGTCATCTGGCCTTCGGCGTCCGGGGAGTTGAGCAGCATCAGGACGCGCAGAACGAGGTCTTCGAACGCCCGGATGCGCATGGCCCGGAGTCTACTAACGCCCGTTATGGAAATCTATGACGGGCTCCCTCGAGCCCTTGGCCCTGAGGGCCTCGGGTCAGTGCGCGTCCTCCGCGTGGATGAGCGGGCTGAGCGGCGCCGCCTTCTCCGCGGCGCCGACGAGCCCCAGCGACTCGAGCCAGTTGCCGAGCATCTGGTATCCGCCCTCGGTGAGCACGCTCTCAGGGTGGAATTGCACGCCGCACAAGGGGGCGGACTTGTGCTGGAGGCCCATGATGACGCCCGAATGCGTGTGTGCCGTGACCTCGAGGACATCCGGAATGCTATCTGCGACGGCGGCGAGCGAGTGGTAGCGGGTCGCCGTGAACGGCGACTTCAGTCCCGCGAAGACCCCCTTGCCCTCGTGCTCGACGAGGGAAGTCTTTCCGTGCATGAGCTCGGGCGCATGTGTGACCTTGCCGCCGTAGGCCTCCGCGAGCGCCTGATGGCCGAGGCACACGCCCAGCATGGGCTTCCCGACCTCGCCGCACCACTTGATGAGCTCGATGCACACGCCCGCCTCCGCGGGGTTGCCCGGGCCGGGCGAAATAAGGACGCCGTCGCGCGCCGCGGCGAGCTCGGTCGCCTCGGCCAGCGAGACGTCGTCGTTCCTCACGACGGTCGTCTCGGCGCCGAGCTGCTGCAGGTAGCCCACCAGCGTGTAGACGAACGAGTCGTAGTTGTCGATGACGAGGATGCGGGTGCTCATTGCAGTTCGGCCAATCGTGGGAGTGGGTTGGCCGGTGGCCGAGGCGGCTAGACTTGGCTGTCAGAACCATTGACCAGCCAGCAGGCGGCACCCCGGCACATCGGCGGTGTTTGCAGGATACCAAGTGGGCCCCAGCTCAGCCGAAGCCGGCCCCGAGGAGGACCAGTGCCCGAATCGACGGAGAAGCCCGAGCCGACGACGGCGAACGGGGCCAAGAAGCCCCTGTCCACGAAGGTCTCTTCCGCGAAGACCGCCCCGAAGAAGGACGCCCGGAGGCCCAAGGCCAAGAAGAAGCGGCGTCCCGCACGGGTCGCGTCCGGACCCACACCCCAGTGGTACAAGTACCTGATGTTCACGCTCATGGTGGTCGGCCTGCTGTGGATCATCGTGTTCTACGTGACCCAGGGCCTGTTCCCGGTGCCCGCCTTCGGCAACTGGAACATCCTCATCGGCTTCGCTATCGCGATCGCGGGGTTCCTCATGACCCTGCGCTGGCGCGGCTGACGTGACCGCCCGCCAGGAGCAGGCCTACTACCAGGACACCTACCTCACCGAGTCGCCGGCCACGGTCATTGCCGCGGGCACTTCCGACGGCGGCGGCGAGCGCTGGGTTGCGGTCTCGCCGAACATCTTCCACCCCAAAGGCGGCGGTCAGCCCTCGGATGAGGGCACGGTCGACGGCGCCCCGGTCGCCCCGGCGCGGGACGACGCCGGGGTCGTGGTCCTCTCGGGGGCACCGGCGACGCTCGAGGTGGGTTCCGCCGTCGTCTGTTCGATCGACGCCGACCGGCGCCGCCTCCACGCGGCCCTGCACACGGCGGGGCACATCCTTGGGGCGCTCGGCGAGGCGCGGGGCTGGCAGCACTCGGGCCACAGCCACTTCCCAGCCCAGGCACGCCTCGACTTCGACCCGGAAGGCCACGAGGAGGAGCTTGCGACGCCGGAGTCGCGGGAGGCCGTCCGTGCCGAGCTCCAGGCCGGGATGGACGCGGCACTGGCCCGTGGCGGTTCAGTGACGGCGACGCTCGACGAGACGGGGCACCGCACCGTCACGATCGAGGGAGTGAACTCCGAACCCTGCGGTGGGACGCACGTCCGCTCGCTCGCCGACCTCGCGAAGGTGCGGATCCTCGAGGTCAAGGTCAAGCGCGGGGCGATCAAGGTCCGCTACGAGGCCGAGCACGCGTAGGCGCTGGCCGCACCCGTGCAGGTCGGGCCGATAGGGACGCCCGGCAGGGACCTCAGCTGAAATAGGTCTTCGGGTCGGCATCATCGAAACGTGCGAGGATCGACGTCGCGACATCGCGGAGCTTGATGTTCCGGTTCATCGACGCTGTCTTGAGCACCTCGATGGCCTTCTCGTGCGTGCAGCCAGACTGCGCCATGATCACGCCCGCCGCGAGGTCGATCGCCGTCCGCGACTCGAGGGCGGCTGCAAGGTCGGCGGCCCGATCCCACTCGTTCGCGAACTTCACGGCGAGCAGCACCGACTTGGCCGCGAGCGCCGCGATCTCCTCGGCGCGCGCCTGCCGATCCCGCAGGACGCCGGGCTCGGCGCTATAGCAGTTGAGCGCGGCCGATGCCCGGGACGAAGAGGGCAACGGAATCGGGGCGGCGAAGACCGCCCGGATGCCGGTCTCTGCCATGGCCTTGCGGTACCGCGGATACCGCAGGTCGCGGAGCAGGTCCGGGACGTCGACCGAGTGGCCCGTGAGCGCCGCATCCTGGCACGGGCCTTCGCCGCACGAATACTGGATCTCGTCCATCTTCTCGGCCACCTCATCGCTGTTGGCGACGGTGTCCTTCCGCCGTTCGCGTGCGAGCGTGACGCTGCAGTGCACCTCGTCGGGCCCGGAAAGATCGCGTGCGGCGACCTCGGAAAGCCGCTGCAGGAAGGCCGCCAGATCGTGGCTCTCGAGCAGCAGATCCAGGAACTCCTCGGACTCGACTGCGCTGAGTTCTTCCATCATCAGACCCCTCCAACCGGATACCCGCTCTGCTTGCGGGCTTGAGGACCATAGGAAATAGTTGCCCGCGGAAATCACTCTGAAACCCGCGTGGCCAGGCTCCGAAGCCGCCGGGTGCGCGTCCTTCCGGCTGCGTTTTCTCCAGGGTTTTTTAGCTGCGCCCGCACGGAGTGGGTAGGAGTCAGCCAAGAGCCAGACTCGAGAAGGGAATCCGATGACCAGTGGAGCCGAACCCGTTGAGCAGGACGTCGTCGACATCCTCACCGCCGACCATCAGGCCATGGTCGAACTGCTCTCGACGATCGAGACCACGCCCGATGCCAAGCAGCAGCGCGAGCTTGCCGACACGGTCATCGCGGAGGTGATGCGCCACGCAGTTGCGGAGGAGATGTACGTCTACCCGGCCGTCGAGGAGCACGTGCCGAACGGCGCCGAGGAGGTCGAGCACGACAAGCACGAGCACCAGGAGATCGTGGAGCTCATGAAGCGGCTCGAAGGCATCGACTCCGAGGATCCCAGCTTCCTCGTCACGGTCCGCGAACTCGACCAGCTGCTCAGGCACCACGCGAACGACGAGGAGACTGACCAGTTCCCCAAGCTTCGGGCCAGCATCCCGGCCGACAAGCTCGTCGACCTCGGCAAGAAGGTCGAGAACGCAAAGCGGCTTGCGCCCACCCGGCCCCACCCGGAGGCTCCGCACTCGGAGCTGTTCCACAAGACGCTCGGGGCAGGCGTCGGCTTGGTCGACCGGCTGCGCGACAAGCTCTCGGGCCGTCATACCGAGTAGTGGACGAGGCGTAAGGTGAAAGGGCCATGCCTGCCTCCGCGCCCTTCACCTTCCGCTCCATAGCCCTGCCCGTCTTCCTCCCGACCCTCCTCTTCTCGACGGGCGAAGGCGCGATCCTGCCGATCATCCCGCTCGTGGCGCACAACCTCGGGGCGTCGCTCGCCCTCGCGGGCTTCGTGGCCTCGATGGTCATGGTCGGGGAGCTCGCGGGGGACATTCCAGCGGGCTGGGTCGTCTCCCGCGTCGGCGAGCGCACGTCGATGATGGGCGCGGCGTTCGTGGCCCTCGGCGGCATCCTCGTGTGCCTTGCCGCGCCCAATCCCTGGGTCCTCCTCGCCGGAGTCCTGCTCATCGGCGTCGCCACGGCCGTGTTCGCCCTCGCCCGCCACGCGTTCATGACCACCCACGTGCCGCTCCGCTACCGGGCCCGCGCGCTCTCGACGCTGGGGGGCATCTTCCGCGGCGGCTGGTTCATCGGGCCACTCATCGCCTCCGGCGTCATCACCGCGACCGGGACACCCCAATCGGCGTTCTGGATCTTCGCCGTCGGCTGCACCGCCGCCGCCCTCTCCCTCCTGGTCCTGCCGGACCCCGAGCGGACAGCTGAAGCTGGGGGCGCAGCCAAGGACGCAGCCCGCACCGTCGGCGCAGAGCACCACGGCCTCTTCCGGACGATCTGGGCGCACCGGGCGGTCCTCCTGCGGATGGGGTCGGGTGTGGCGCTCGTGGGAGCCGCACGATCCGCCCGCACGACGCTGCTCCCCCTGTGGGCGCTCAGCATCGGGCTCGGCGAGGCGAACACCGCCCTGGTGATCGGCATCGCGGGCGGCGTCGAATTCGCCCTGTTCTACACCAGCGGCCACATCATGGACCGCTGGGGACGGCTCTGGAGCGTCATGCCCTGCATGATCGGACTCGGCAGCGGCTTCGTCGCCCTCGCCTTCGTGCACGACGTGCCGGGCCGAGCCGCGTGGTTCGTCGCCGTCGTCCTCGTCCTCTCCCTCGCGAACGGCATGGGGAGCGGGATCGTCATGACCCTGGGCGCCGACCTCGCCCCCCGGAACAGCCCGGCCGCCTTCCTCGGGGCGTGGCGGTTCGCGGGCGACGGCGGGCAGGCTGCGGCGCCGCTGCTCGTCGCCGGCCTCACGGCAGTCGCGTCGCTCCCCTTGGCGAGCGGAGCCATCGGGGTGCTGTCCCTGATCGGAGCCGGGATCCTGGGGCGGTACATCCCGCGGTACGTCCCCCACCGACCGCATTCGCGTCGGGACACGAGCGAACCCAGTGAGGTCGGTTAGCCCAGCGAGGTCGGTTGGGGCGGCCGCCGCGGGCTAGTGCGCGCCGATGCGGATGGCTTCCGCGACGGCCCTCTCAGAGCCGCGCACCCACGGGTCGCCATGACCCGGCAGGAGGATCCTCGCGCCGGTCGCGGCGATCGCGTCGAGCGAGGCGAGCGCCTGCCGAGTGCTCTTCGTCGCCGCCGAGGCCACGATCTGAGCGCCGGAGTGCCCGGTGTAGGGGTCGAGCGTGACGAGGGCGTCCCCAGTGAGGAGCGCGTCACGCTCTGGCAGGTGGAGAATGCAGTGGCCATCCGTGTGGCCGGGCGTATGGATCACCGTCGGCGATCCGGGGACCGGGAGCGCGGAACCAGGGCCCAGCGGGCGGGTCTCGGCGATCCCCCTCACCCCCAATGCACCGGCGGCGGCCATTCGGCCCAGCTTGGGCAGCGAACCTGGGTGCGTGAACGGGTAGAGGAAGCGGCTGCGCTGAGGTCGGTAGCGGTAGGGGTGCGCCGCGAGGCGAGCGTCCTCGCGATGGACGAGAACCGGCGTCCCCCACTCACGGTGCGCCCTCAGGGCGAAGCCCACGTGGTCGAAGTGCCCGTGCGTGAGCACGATCGCACGGATATCGCGGGGAGTCCGGTTCAGGGTCTCGAGGAGCTCGCGCAGCATGGGCCACATGCTCGGGAGCCCCGCGTCGACGAGGGTCACGCCGTCGTCGTCCTCGATGAGGTAGCAGTTCACATAGGCGTGAGTGATGAGGTGGACGCCTTCGGCGACGCGAGGTACCAGCATGGGAGTTCTCCGATCGACGGCGCTCCTGCTGCGGTACCCGCGGACGGCACCGGAGAAACAGGGGCTCGGCAGGCGCTCAACTCCCCCGGCGGCAATCTGGGAGGTTCCACCAAATCTGGGGAACAGCTTCCTTAGGAGTAAGGCGCACCACCGGAAGAAGGCCCACCGACTGGAAGGCAGGCACCCCATGACCCCGAGCCATCGCGGCGACACGAGCGAGCAGCGTGAAGCCGAACACCGCGAAGCCGAGCACCGCGAAGCCGAACACCGCGAAGCAGAGCACCGCGAAGCAGAGAACCCGGACGGCCGGGAGCGCGACCTGCGGGCGATGACTGCTCAGCAGAAGCGACGTTTCGGCGGGATGAAGTTCGGCTCCGCCTTCTTCGGCTGGGTCACAGCGACCGGCATATCGGTGCTTCTCATTGCACTGCTGACGGCAGCGGGAGCGGGCGTGGGGATCGCGACCCAGACCGATCCGGCGGCACTGGCCGCGCAGTCCTCTTCCACGGTAGGCCTGGTCGGGGGCATCGGGCTGGTTCTGATCCTCTTCGTCTCCTACTTCTGCGGAGGGTACGTGGCCGGGCGGATGGCCCGCTTCGACGGCGCCAGGCAGGGCATTGCCGTGTGGCTGTGGGCTGTGATCGTCGCCGTCGTCCTCGCCGCCCTTGCCGCGGCCGCCGGGAGCAGGTTCAACGTCCTCGGCTCCCTGAACAGCTTCCCCCGCATTCCGGTCGACGAGGGCACCCTCACCCTCGGCGGCGTGATTGTGCTGGTCGCCGCAGCCTTGATCACCCTCGCGGGCGCCGTCCTGGGCGGGGCCACAGGCATGCGCTTCCACCGCAGGATCGACAGGGCCGCCCTCGACGTCTGAGCCCTTGTACGTCGCCACCATCGCCGCCGGGAACTCGCGCGCTCCCACCTTGGCCTCGCGCTAGGTGCCTAGGAGGCCTGGGCCCAGCCGGGCAGCAAGTATCGGGACGCCCGGCCCGTGAAGCTCGTCGCAGTATGCTCCGCGCCCAGCCATCGCCATCGTCAGGGCCAAGGTCGTTCCGCGCACGAGCGGTCCCCCGCCGGCGGCAAAGGGCCCGTCGATCGCTTCGAGGCGCAGGCCTCGGCTGGTGGTGCGACTGGGGACCGCGAAGTTTCCGCGCGCATAGAACCTCGCGACCGCGGTCGTGGCGTCTGTCGGATAGGCGTGCTCGATTCCCAGCGGGCGGCGGATGTCTTCCGAGTGCACGATGACTTCGCCCAGCCATGCGGGGACCGGCCCCGGCGCAGACTTCGTGCTGGTGGTGACGCCCCGGAACTGGGCGAGCGTGTCAGCCGGAGTCGGGCCGAGTCGCTCCCTGAGCCGGCGCTCGTTGTGCAGATCGAAGTCGAATCGGGCGCCGATGACGCTTGCGAACCACCGCGCGGGGCCGATGCTGGCGGCTGCCGTCAGGTGGGCGACCACGTCCTCGATGCTCCAGCCTTCGCAGAGCGACGGCAGCTCCCACTGCGCTCCGTCAAGGTCGGCGAGGTCGGCCGCGAGAGCAGCACGCTCAGCATGTGCCGCCGACCAGAGTCGGCGGGTCGTCGTCGTTCGCTCCGGCATCCGCCCTCCGATCCTGCCGGGAGGCTACCACGCGCGGATGTCCAGATGAGCAGGCGGTCAGAAGAGCAGGACCGCCCAGCTCGCCGAGAGGCCGACGAGCAGCCAGACGACGTAGTCGCCCACCTTGCCCGAGTGCACTTCGCGCAAGACCCGCAGCGGCGGGCGCACGAGCCACTGGCCTCGGCGCATCCGCTCCGGGAGGCGGTGGCGGAAGACGCCGAACGCGGCCACTCCGACCGCGAGCGCGACGGTCAGGAGCCCAAGCCAGATCGCCTCGGCGTCCCACGAGGCGGCACCCTGCGCACCGCTCGTCGTGTACGCCGAGGCGCTGCTGACGGCACCCGTGCCGAGGACGGCCCCCACGTAGCCGTCGCGGTCCATGAACCTCGCGGCAGCCTCCTGCACCGCGGTCCCCACCGCGGGAAGGAGGCCCAGGACGAGCCCCGCTGCGAGCAGCCCGACCACGGGCACCATCATCGAGACGGGGATGCGCGAACGGCCGATATTGATCTCGATATGCTCTTGGTCGCCGCTCATCCCCTCCGCCTCGATTCCTTCAGGCGGTGACCCCACGTCGAGGAAGATGCGGGCCCCCACGCGGAGGACCGCACCCCCGGTCACGGAGGAGACGGCGATCATGAGTACGAGGAGCCACGGGGCGTTGGCCTCGGCGAGGCCGTGTTCGGCGATACCCTTGCCGAGCCCGAGTGCGAACGGCGGAGCGCCTGCGAGCGCTGCTCCCGAGAGCATGAACGCAATGCCCAAGGTCCGGGCGTCCCTCCCGCGCCCATGCAGGGTGAACTCGTCGACGCTCCCGTAGCGGTCCAGGATCACGCCGCTCTGGAGGAAGAGTGCGCCCTTGATGGCTGCGTGGCCCAGGATGTACAGCGCCACCCCTCCGAGCGCCTCCGGCGAGGAGATGCCGAGCACCGCGACGAAGAGCCCGAGGTGCGAGATCGTGGAGTACGCCAGAAGGCGCTTGAGGTGCCGCTGGAGGAAGCACATGATGCCGCCGACGACGGCGGTCAGCACCCCGAGCACGACGAAGGCGTGCTGGGCGGCCGACGCGATGCCGGTCGAGCTGAAGACCTCCCAGTAGATGCGCGCGATCCCGTACAGGCCGAGCTCGACCATGACTCCGGAGAAGAGCACGCAGACCGGGGACGGGGCGACGGCGTGGGCGTCCGCGAGCCAGAAGTGGAACGGCGCGACGGCGGCCTTCACGAGGAAGCCCGCGAGGAGCAGTACGAAGGCGATCGGCACGAGGAGACTGTGGTCCGTCGCGAGGGAATGGGACAGGGCTGCGATGTTGAGGTTGCCCGTCCTGGCGTAGACGAGGGCCACCCCCGTGAGCGAGAGATAGGCCGCCAGGGAGTTGATGATGCCGAAATTGATGGCCCCGTGGATCGCGGAGGGATCCTCACTCTTTATGCCGGTCAGCGCATATGCCGCTACGCCCATAAGCTCGAAGAACACGAACATCGTGAAGATGTCTCCCGCGAACGCGAACCCGGTCATACCGGCGAGGAAGAGCACCATGAGTCCGTGGAAGTGGGCCGATTCCGCTTCGAAGTAGCGCCACGCGAAGATGAGTGCGGCCAGCATGAGGACACTCGCCACGAGGGCAATGCCCACGCTCACCTCGTCTCCGACAAGGGCGATCCCGACTCCGCGTCCGTCCCGGAACGGCCAGCCGCCCATCCAGTAGACGAGCCTGCCGCCGGACGCCGTCGCCAGGACGAAGGCCTCGAGGACGATGGCTGTGAGGGCGGCGCCGATGGAGAGGACGTCCGTGAAGCGGATGGGCAGGAGCCGCCCCAACGAGAGCAGCAGGCATGCGACGAGGATGAGTCCGATGACGAGGAGCGGGAGCATCGGGGCGGCGACCGTTGCAGGCAGCATCGTCAGCCCTCGAGCCGGCCGAGAGCGTCGGGGTCGACCGCCTTGCGCCGCTTCGCCATCTGGATCGCGAGCGCGAGCAGCATGGACGTGACCGCCGCCGAGACCACGACGTCCGTGAGCGTGAGGGCCTGGACCACGGGGTCCACGACGGGCGTCTGCTGGCCGACCTGGTTTCCGAAGATGGGCGCGACCCCTCCGTACTGGAAGCCGATTGCGATCAGCAGGATGTAGGTGCTCGACTGCGCGACGGAGAGGCACACCACCGTGTGGACGAGGTTCCGGCTCGTCGCCATGCCGATGAGCCCGAGGGCCATGACGGCGGCGGCGACGACGTAGGCGTAGTAGCTCATGCGGCGGCCTCCTCCTTCTGGTCGGCCCCGGGCGGGTCGCCCTTGGTCCCGGGATCGGACCGGATGGCGAGGGCTTGGTCCAGGAAGCCCGCGAGCAGGATGACGACGCTGCTGCACACCGTCATGCCGACAGCGATGTTGAACAGCGGAACGGTGCCGGCCGAGAGGAAGTCGCTCAGCTGCCCTTGGGGGACGAAATTCGCGAACAGCGCGGCTCCCAGCGCACCCCCCGCCAGGCCCAGAGCGCCGAAGAGGACGACGCCGAGCGCCTCGCCCTGCTCGAACCACTCGAGCGGGCGGAGACGGCTGAGCAGCGTGTAGCGTCCGCCCACGTACAGGAGGTGGATCCCCGTGGAGAGGACCACGCCGCCCTGGAAGCCTCCGCCCGGCGTGATCGCACCGTGTGCCACGACGTCCGCCGCGAGGACGAGCGTCAGCGGGAACAGGACGTAGACGATGAGGCTCGTGGACTCCATGACCCTGCCGCCGCTCGAGACCTGCCGGCGGCGCTCACGGTGCACCGGTCTGAGCAGCGTCGCGACGCCGACGACGGCACAGAACAGGATCGTCTCCTCCCCGAAGGTGTCGAAGCCGCGCTGGTCGAAGTTGATGCTCGAGACACTGTTCGCGGTTGCGTGGGCGAACGTCGCGACGACCGCCAGGTCCCGGTACGGGTGGAACGTGCTGCCGAAGCCGGGAAGGCCCGTGAACGCAGTGGCCATCGCGAGTCCGAAGCCGGCGAGGCCGATCCACAGGAGGGTGAGGCGAGCGCGTCGGGTCATGGCTGCCCCGCTTCCGATCCCTGCCCGGCATCGCCCTGCGCGGATCCTTCGAGCTCGCTTTCCGCCTCGCTCCGGATGCTCGCGATCTTCCGGATCGAGAGGACCACGATGAGCGGCACCACCGCGGTCCCGATCGCCACCTGGCTGAGCGCGACGTCGGGGGCCTGCAGGGTCACGAAGAAGATGCTGAGCAGGATGCCGTACACCGAGAGCACGACTGCCTGCTTCGAGGGCGCGCGCGTGAAGACGACGACCGCGGCCCCGATGAGGACGATCGTCAGGCTCACCGCGATGAGGGCATTCGTCAGGAAGTCGGAGTTCATTCGGGCGGCTCCCCCACGGCGATCCCCTGCTCGGCGGCGAGCGCGCGGCCGATCGCCGTCGTCATCGAGGGGCCGGTGAAGGCGATGACGAGCGCGACGACCGCCACTGCCGCGCCGCCCAGACTGGCCCCGAAGTAGATGACTCCGGCGACGGCGAAGAGCGGCACTGCTATGGCGGTCACGGGGGCCAGGAAGTGGAGCCGTGCGAGCGGCGACCGCGCCAGGACTGCGCCGAGGCTCGCATAGGCCACGACGAGCACCGCGAGGCCCGCGAAGACCGCCTCGAGCGCGCTCACCGCCTGTCCGCCTCGGAATCGATCCTCGGCGTGAGGAGCCGCGTGTAGACAAGCGTTCCGGTCGCTCCGAGGACGGCCAGCACGAGCGGGACGATGAGGTACGACGACTGGTTGACGATCGCCGAGAGGCCTATGAGAACGAGGGCTCCGGTGGCACTGAGGAGCTGGAGGCCGATCAGGCGCTGGACATTGCTTCCACGGGCCGCGAGGTACACGGCGGGGACGACGCCGACTACGAGGAGAGCGAGGGTCACGGCAGTCCACAGCGTCTGGTCGCTCACTCACGCTCCGATCTACGGAGGGTGCGGGCGGCACCGGCGGCGACGCGCTCGTCGAGATGCGGCCAGCCCTTCACGAGGGAATGCATGCGGGCGGTCCCCGTGTCGGGATCGCAGTCGATGACGACGGTCCCCGGCGTGGCGGACAGTGCCAGGATCGCGCCCGAGCGAAGTCCCGTCTCGGCCCGGCCGGTCGAGCGCGGCAGCTGGGCCTCGACGACGTCCTCGGGCTGGCGCCCCGCGAGCCACGGCACGAGCCGGGCACTGTCGGCGACGGCGGAAACCGGCACGAGCGACGTCCAACGGAGCCAGGCGAGGGCGGGCTTGGCCTCGAATGGAATCGCGCGCCTCGCAACGCGCGCCAGGACCGCCGCTACCAAGGCGACGGCCGCGGCGACAAGGGTCTCGCCGAGGGTCACCGTCGACGCCGTCGCGAGCCAGAAGACGCTTCCGCCAGCCCACCAGAGCACAAGCTCGCCCAGGGCCCCCGCGACGCCGCGCGCCCCGGGAAGCCCGAAGAACCCTCGGAGAGAATCGGTCCAGCCCATAGTGATCGAAAAGCTAATCCCCCGCTCGGGCCTAATTCAACCCTCGTCCTCCCCGTGGGGGAGCGCCTCCCTCGCCTCGGAGATCGCGAGGGTCAGCTGCCGGATCAGGCCCGTCACGAGGTCGAGCTGCTCGGGGGTGTACTGGGCGAGGATCGGGAGCATGTGCTGGACCATCGGGTCGAACATCTCCCGGCCGGTCACCCGCGCGCTCGGAGTTGCCGCGAGCAGCACTTGGCGCCGGTCTTCCGCGCTGTGGCGGCGTTCGAGGTGGCCCGAGGCCTCGAGCCGGTCGAGCACGGCGGTCATCGCCGCCGAACTGAGGACCAGCCGCTCCCGGAGCCCGCCTGGCGTCGCGACCCCGCCCGTGCGCTCGGCTTCGACGACCGCGTTGATGGCGTGGATGTCGTTGCGCGCGAGGCCGTGCTGGCGCCGCACCACTTCGGAGTACCGCTCCGCCTCGGTCGTGAACTTCTGGAGGAGGAACAGGAGCTCGAAGCCCGGGGACGAGCGCAGCGTCTCACGGTCTCCGGGGGCGGGTTGCGGCTCGTCTGGCACGCCGAACATTCTAGGGCCGGCCCTTGGGCAGGGAACGGAAGGCGGCGAGGGCGATCTCCCGCGATTCCCTGAGGTCGACGCACGGCTCGGGGTAGTCCGGGCTGCCCAGTTCGGGGATCCAGAGCCGGGTGTACTCGCCCTCTGGATCGTGGGTCTTCTCCTGCGTCAGCGGATTGAAGATGCGGAAGAACGGCGATGCGTCCGCGCCGCACCCCGCGGCCCATTGCCAGTTGAACGCGTTCGAGGCGCCGTCTGCGTCGACGAGGGTGTCCCAGAACCACTGCTCGCCGAGCCGCCAGTCGATGCCGAGGTTCTTCACGAGCAGGCTTGCCGAGACCATGCGGACCCGGTTGTGCATCCACCCGGTCGCCCACAGTTCCCGCTGGCCCGCGTCCACGAGGGGAAAGCCCGTCGTCCCGCGCTGCCAATGCCCGAGCAGCCCGGCCTGATCGCCGCCCCCGCCGGGCCTCCACCACGGATAGGCGTCGAATTCGCGCCGGAGGTTGACGGTCGCGAGATCGGGATGGTGGTACAGCTGGTGCCACGCGAACTCGCGCCAACCGAGCTCTGACGCGAAGGCGGCGCTTCCCGCCGAGGCCTCCCGCCGCCGTCGTCCGACTTCATGCCACACCTCGAATGGGCTCACGTGGCCCCAGCGCAGATACGGCGAGAGGCGGCTCGTCCCGGCCCGCCCAGGTCGATCACGGTCCTCCGAGTAGCCGGCCAGGGCGTCGTCGACGAACTCCTCGAGCAGCTCGTGCCCAGCCCGCGGACCAGGCGCCCACGCCTCGCCCAGGGGCTTGGACCAGTCGGGCACCCCGGGGAGAAGGCCCCACTGCTCGAGACGGTCGCTGCGCGGGACGCCATCCGGCGCCTGCTGCCTGTCAGGGGTCGGCAAGGGACGACGGAAATCATGGGAGCTGAGCTCCTTCCAGAATGGCGTGAAGACCTTGTAGGGGCCGCCTTGGCGGTTCGTGAGCTCCCATGGCTCGTGCAGGAGCGAGGCCTGGAAGCTCTGGGCCCGGATCCCCGTGGAGCGCACGGCCTCCTTGACCGCGGCGTCCGCGCGCCGCTCCCCGCCCCCGTAACGGCGGTTCCAGAACAGGGCACCGGCCCCGCACTCCGCAGCAAAGGCGGGGACGACGGCGCCCGCGGCCCCCCGCCTGAGGATGAGCGGCACGCCGATCTGGTCGAGTTCCACGCGCAGTGCGGCGAGCGCATGGTGGAGCCACCAGCGGGCGGCCCCGCCGAGCGGGCGGATCCCGGGGGACTCCTCGTCGAGCACGTAGAGCGCGATCGTCGCTCCTGTGTCCATGGCTGCACGGAGGGCCGGCTGATCGGTGATCCGCAGATCGTCCCGGAACCAGACGATGGAAGGGGAGACGGTGGGCCGGGTCTGGCTCATAGGCCGAGCCAGAGGGCGATGAGGAGGAGGGTCACAAGGAATCCTGTCACGTAGTTGAGCCAGAGGAAACGGCGCCAGCCCGCGCGCGCACGCCCCGACTCTCCGTCCCCCAGCATCAGGAACGGCGCCTCGTTCACCGCGTAAGGGAGCGCAAGCAGGCCAGCCCACCTGGCGAGCCCTTCGGTGCCGAAGAGCAGGAACGCGCCCGCGGCGACGTGGCAGACGACGGCGAGACGCACTGTCGCGCGGGCGCCGAACAGGGTCGCAATGGAGGCGATTCCTGCCTCTCGGTCGGGAACGATGTCCTGCACGGCACCGAACGCGTGGCTCGCGACGCCCCACATGAAGAAGGCGGCGAGGGCCGCTAGGAGGCCCGCCGAGGGTTGGGCGCCGGCGAGGGCGAGCCCGTACACGGCAGGAGAGACGAAGTGGGTGCTCGAGGTGAGGGAATCAAGGACCGGCCGTTCCTTGAAGCGGAGGACGGGCACGCTGTAGGCCGCTACCGCGAAGAGGGAGACGGCGAGCACGGCCGAGCTGCCCGCCGACCCACCGGCCGTCAGGAGGGCAACGAACGGGACGCAGGAGCCCCACGCGAACCAGAGCGTGGCCCTATGCAGCGACGGATCGAGCACACCGCCCTCGACCCCGCCCTTGCGGGGATTGCGGAGGTCGGATTCGTAGTCGAAGACGTCGTTCGTGCCGTACATCGCGGCGTTGTAGGGCAGGAGGAAGAACAGCGTCCCGACCAGGAGGCGCCAGTCGAGGCTCCGGCTCGAAAGCAGGTATGCAGCCGCGAACGGATAGGCCGTGTTGACCCAGGAGAGCGGGCGGGACGAGACCACGAAGGCCGAGAACAGGCCGCGAGGCGCGTGCAGGGCGAGGGTCATGTGTCTCCCTTTGGGTCGGAAGGGGCTGGGCCAGGGGACCCGGTTGGGCCGATCGCGCGCCACAGCGCAGGGAGCATGACGGCGGCCGCCAGCGGGTACGCGAAGTCCTCGACGGGTGCCAGGCCCACGAACAGCCCGCTGAGTGCCTCCGGTCTGTAGCCGAACAGCCCGACCGCGATCATGGCGCTGTCGAAGACGGCTGTCAGCACCAGGAGGACGGCTGCGCCGGCTAGCACGGGGCGCCAGAACGGCGTTCGCGCAGGCCGATGGGCCGAGCGGAACCCGGCGACCGGGGGTTTCTGTACCCGGAACAGACCTGCGGCCGTGGCGAGGAAGACGACCATGAGGAAAACCACCGCGAGGAAGACGACGTCGATCAGCGCGTAGGTCATCGGCGCCCACCGGCCACACGCTCCGCTGCCGTGAAGAGCAGCATGGCCGTGTAGCAGAAGAAGGCGAGGAAGAAGGGTTCCTCGAGGGGAAGACCGGGCGCTAGCAGGACTCCCGTGGCGAGCGGTGAAGACCCGTGCTCGAACACGCCCCCGAGGATCCCGGCGGCGTCCCACACGAGGAAGAAGGCGACGCCCGCCACGAGGACGAGAGTCGCGGAACGGGGGCCTCGCCAGAAGAAGAGCCGGAAGCGTCGGTCGAGGGCAACGAGGCAGGCAGCCCCTATGAGCAGGAAGCTCAGGTAGGCCATGGAACCTCCACCGCCCGGGATGCGCGGGTTCTGGGCGCCGCCGGCGCAAAGGCAACTGTTTCGTCGACGCCCACCCGCCCAGGCTTCCGGTCCCCGCGGACGCGCTTCAGGACGAGCTCCGCGCTGATGAGGCACATCGGCACCCCGATCCCCGGCCGCACCGAGGCACCGGCGTAGAGCAGTCCCGAGACCGTCCGGCTCGCATTCCCGGGGCGGAGGACCGCGCTCTGGCGCAGCGTGTGCGCGAGCCCGAGGGCACCGCCGCGCCAAGCGTTGACGTCGACCGCGAAGTCTTCGGGCCCGATCGTCCGGCGGACCACCACGCGCCGAGCGAGATCGGGGACGCCGGCCCACTCCGACACCTGTCGGATGGCGGCGTCCGCGACCGCCTCTACCGTCGGCGCTCCGTTGCCTCCCACGCCCCCGCGCCCCCACTCGGGCTTCGCGGGCGCCGGCACGAGGACGAACAGGCTCTCATCGCCCGCCGGGGCCACGCCCGGATCCGTGGCGCTGGCCCGGGACACGTAGAGGGAGGTCGGGTCGGGCAGCCGGAGCCCGGCGGCAACACGGCCGAAGTTGTCCCTCCAGTCCCTCGTGAAGAACAGGTTGTGGTGGGCCAGCTCGGGGAGCGGGCCGCGGACACCGAGGCACGCGAGGACCGCGCTCGGCCCCGGGTCCCGGCGCGACCATGCCTCCTCGCGGTGGGAGCGCAGAGGGGCCGGGAGCAGCTCCGTCTCGAGGTGATGGAGGTCGGCTGCCCCAACGACGACGTCCGCGCCCAAGCGGTGCTCCCGCCCGTCGTCGTCCGTCCACACGACGCCCTCAACCCGCGCCCCGCCCGGGGCCTCCCCCGTGACGATGCGCTGCGCGCGGGCACCGAGCCGCACGTCCACACCCGCCTGCCGGGCGAGCCGCTCCATCGCGTCCACGAGGGCCGCGAAGCCGCCCCTCGGATAGAGCACGCCCTGGCTGAGGTCGAGATGGCTCATGAGCTGGTAGAGGGCTGGGGCGCGGAATGGCGTCGTGCCGAGGAAGACGGCCGGGTAGCCGAGGAGCTGCCGCTCGCGCAGGTCGCGAAACCTGCGTGCGACGCGCTGGTCGAGGGTCTGCGTGAGCAGCGCGCCGAGCTGGGGAAGCCGGCGAAGCACGTCGCGGCTCGCAAGGCCACGGAGCGAGGAGAAGTCGTCGTAGAGGAACCGCTCGGTGGCGAGGCGGTAGGCGTCCTCGGCCTCGTCGAGGTACCGGGCGAGCGCGGTGCCCGAGCCGGGGTCGAGCGCATCGAAGAGCTCGCCGACACGTTCCCTCCCCCAGGGCACATCCACGGGACGGTCCTCGCCCTCGAAGAACGTCCGGTACCCCGGATCCAGGAGGACGAGGTCGAGTTCGGCGGCGGCACTCGTGCCCATGAGCCGGAACCAGTGGTCGATCACCTCGGGCATCAGGTACCAGGACGGCCCCGTGTCGAAGCGGAAGCCCTCGGCCTCCCAGCGGCCGGCGCGGCCCCCGAGCACGCCCTGCTGCTCGAGGAGGTGGACGGCGTGTCCGTCGCGGGCGAGGAGGGCGGCTGACGCGAGGCCTGAGATCCCGCCGCCGATGACGACGACGCTGCGCGGCTTCCGTGGACGCCCCGTTGGCCGACGGTCCGCGGTGCGCAGGCCGCCGCGCTTCATGCCGCCCTCCGTGGTGCCCAGCCGAGCACCGCCGCGGCGGCCAGGCGCGCCTTGACGACGGCAGGCACGCTCACGCGCGTTCTGGGCAGGAGGTCCGCGGGGCACGCGTCAATGCGGTCTGCCAGCTCGGAGAAGACTGCGTGGGCCAAAGCGACGGCCCGCCGCGAGGAGTCAGGCAGCAGCCGCAGGCCTGGGAGGGACCCGTCCAGGTCGGCCCTCAGGTCGGCGACGAGGGCTGCCTTCTGCCGTTCCTGCAGGATCTCCGGGTCGACCCCGGGAAAATACCGGCGTCCGAGCTGGGCCATGTCCTGGCCGACGTCCCGCAGGAAATTGACCTTCTGGAACGCCGCCCCCAGCCTGCGCGCCGACTCCGCCATGGTCGCTCGCTCCTCGGAGGACGCGGCCGTGTCGCGGAGGAACACCCGGAGGCACATGAGGCCGACGACCTCGGCCGAGCCGTAGATGTACTCGCCGAGGGAGTCGCCCGAATGCGCGTCCGGATCGCAGTCGCGCCGCATGGAGGCGAAGAACGGCTCGATGAGGTCGCGGCCTATTCCCGCGCGCCGGGCGGTCTGGACAAAGGCATGGACCACGAGGTTGGTGCTGTAGCCCAGCGTGAGCGCGGCGTACGTCTCCCCCTCGAGGATGCCGAGCTGTTCGAGCACGGCCGGGACCGGAAGCCCCGCGCCGGTCGCGGCGCCGTCGACCACCTCGTCCGCGAGGCGGACGAGCGCGTAGATGGTCTCGATCTCGGGCCGCAGAGGAGCGTCGAGGAGCCGGCAGGCGAGCCCGAAGGAGGTCGAGTACCGGCGGATGACGACGGCGGAGCTCGCCGTCGCGGCCGCCGTGTAGCGGCTCAGGGGGGACGCAGTCATGCGTTCGGCCTTGGGGCGGCCCGCGGCGCGGCGGGCCTCTGCTGCGTAGGACATCAGCTCTCCCGGTGGAGGACGTGGTTGCAGATGCGGGTGAGCTCGGATCGGAGCCCGGGCGGCAGCTCGGCGCGGCTCGCCTCGCCGAGCGCCTCGGTGACGAGCGAGTGGGCGAGGTTCAGGGCATGGTCCCGTGCTCCGGCCCGGTCGATGATCTCCCGGAAGTGCTCTGCGCGGCCGTCCTGAGCCTCGATCCCCTCGTCGAGGCGCCGGGCGACGAGCGGATTCTCTCGCGCGAACGCAGTCAGCACGGTGAGCTTTCCCTCCCGCAGGTCCGACGACGTCGGCTTGCCTGTCTGCCGTTCGTCGCCGAAGGTGCCGAGGACGTCGTCGATGACCTGGTAGGCGACGCCGACGAGGGTCCCGACGCGGCCGACGGCGTCTACGGCCTCCTGCCCGGCTCCGGCCAGGACCGCTCCCGCCCGGAGCGGTGCCTCGAACGAGTAGACGGCGGTCTTGAGGCGCTCCATCTCGAGCACCTCTTCGACGCTGCCGTCCCCGCCCGGGCTACCGGCCCCGCCCGGGCCCCCGCGGGACAGGAGGACGTCGGCGAGTTCGCCGGCGGCGGCGTCGGCAATGGCCCTGTGGAAGAGATCGGCGAGGGCGTCACGGGTGCCCCGGACGGGCGTTGCCCGCTCTAGCATCCGGAACGAGGCGGTGAGGAGGAGGTCTCCGGCAATGATCGCCACGGAGGCGCCGAGATGATCTGCTTCGGACGGCTTCAGGCCGCGGTTGACGCCTTCTTCGCGGTAGATGCCGGCGATGTTGGGCCGACCACGGCGTACGAAGTCCCGGTCGATCACGTCGTCGTGGAGGAGGAGGGCGGCGTGCAGGAATTCGAACGCGGCACCCAGAGCCGCGCAGGCCTCGCCGGACGCCCCGCCGAACGACGTGTACGCGAGGCAGGCCAGCCGGGGCCGGATCCGCTTCCCTCCCCCCAGCGATCTGGCCACGTGGTCCCAGAGTTCCTGGGCCCGGCCCGGAGGCGCGACTGCCCGCTCGGAAGCGCAGAACTCGGAGAGGAGCTCGTCGACGCGCTGGCCTACCCGGCTCCACGACGTGTCCTCTCTCCGAGCGCCCGTCGCAGGGGCCTTCACAGCTGTCTGGATGGCCGTTCCGCTCATCGTCGCCTCCTCGTTCGAGACCGTTTCGCCTCGAGCCCTGACGTCAGGGGGTTGATGTCTCGATCGTCGAGAAATATGATGATCGAGAAATAGCGGCCTGTCTAGAGGGGGACGCCATGAAGGGCCAGGAGACCCGAAAGCGGTCGGCGCTGCCTGCGGCCGCGCTGACCGCTGCCTCAGCCGTGATCGCCTTGGTGCTCGCCGCAGCCGGCAGCGGCGCGTTCGGCGGAACGCCCGTCAACAGCGCCGCCGGCGGCTACTTCTCCAGCACAGCCACCCCGGTCGCACCCGGCGCTCCCGCGTTCTCCATCTGGAGCCTCATCTACGCCGGCCTCCTCGCCTACAGCGTGTGGCAGCTGCTGCCGAACGCGAGGGCCAGCGCGCGCCAGGCGTCGCTCCGGCCTTGGGCGGCCGCATCCATGCTCCTCAACGCAGCCTGGCTGTGGGTGGTCCAACTCGGTTCCGTCCCGGGTAGCCTCGGAGTCATGGCAGCTCTCCTCGCCGTCCTCTGCCGCATCTTCCAGCTCTCACGGGCCCACGCCCCCGGATCCAGGACCGAGGCGGTCCTGAGCGACGGAACCTTCGGCCTGTACCTCGGCTGGATCTGCGTCGCCATGATCGCGAACGTGGCGGCGGTCCTCGCGTGGGCCGGGCTCGCACTGCCCGCCGAGCCGACCTCCGTCGTCGTCCTCTGCGCCGCCGCCCTCGTCGGCATCTCGCTCGCCTTCCGCCGAACGTGGGCGCCCCTCCTGTCGATCGCGTGGGGCCTCGCCTGGATCGCCGTCGCGCGGGCGAACGGGCCGCTCGTCCTTCCCGCCACCGCGCTGACGGCTGGTACCGCGGCTGCTGCCGTGCTCGCGGCGGGAGTCCTGATTGCGGGGCTGCACATGGGGAGCGGCCTGCGGCACGGGACGGCACGGGCCGGCAGGATGGAGCAGGCATGAGCCGCCTCATCGCTGTCACCGGCGCGACCGGCTACATCGGCGGCCGCCTCGTCCCCCGGCTTCTCGAGGCGGGCCACCGGGTCCGCGTGCTCGCACGCAACCCCACGAAGCTCCGCGACGTCCCCTGGCGCGACGACGTCGACGTCGTCTCCGGGAAGCTCGAGGACGCCGCCGCCGTCGAAGCACTGTGCGAGGGTGCCGACGTCGTCTACTACCTCGTGCACTCCATGGGCGCCCAGACGGGTGGGAACTTCGCGCGGACCGAACGCGCGGGGGCCGAGGCCCTTGCCCGCGCCGCTGCGAAGGCCGACGTATCCCGTCTCGTGTACCTGAGCGGCCTCAACCCCGGGGAGCGGCTGAGCCGGCACCTCCAGTCGCGGTCGGAGGTGGGGCGCATCCTCCTCGATTCGGCCGTCCCCACCGCCGTCCTCCAGGCCGGGCTGGTGATCGGTTCCGGCTCGGCGAGCTTCGAGATGGTGCGGCACCTCACCGACGTCCTCCCGGTCATGCCCGCGCCGCGCTGGGTGCTCAACCGCGTGCAGCCCATCGCCGTCCGCGACGCGCTGTACTACCTCGAGAAGGCCGCCGAACTGCCCGCTGACGTGAACCGGACCTTCGACGTCGGCGGCCCCGACGTGCTCACGTACGCCGACATGATGCGCGGCTATGCGGGGGTGGCAGGCATCAGGGCGCCGCTCATCCTGCCGCTGCCCGTCCTCACCCCGTGGCTTGCGGCCCAGTGGGTCAACCTTGTCACCCCGATCCCGAAGGCCCTCGCGATCCCCCTCGTCGAATCCCTCCAGAACGACTGCGTGGTGCAGGAGACGGACATCATCGAGTACATCCCCGAACCCGAGGGAGGGCTCACGGGCTACAGGACAGCGGTCGAGCTCGCCCTCGCGAAGATCAAGCGCGGCGAGGTCGAGACGACGTGGGCCGGCTCGACGGCGGTCGAGGCACCCTCGGACCCCCTCCCGAGCGACCCCGAATGGGCTGGTAGCACGGTGTTCGAGGACACGCGGACGCACTACACGTCGGCGCCCCCCGAACGGCTGTGGGAGGTCATCGAGAGTATCGGCGGTGAGAACGGCTGGTACTCGTTCCCCCTCGCGTGGGCCGTGCGGGGCTGGATGGACAAGCTCGCGGGCGGCGTAGGCCTCCGCCGCGGGCGGCGCGATCCACGGCGGCTCCAGCTCGGGGACGCCCTCGACTGGTGGCGCGTCGAGGCCCTCGACCGCGGGCGCCTGCTGCGCCTCCGCGCCGAGATGCGCGTTCCGGGGCGCGCATGGCTCGAGCTCTCGGTGTCGCCCCGCGGGTCGGGAAGCCTGTACTTCCAGCGCGCCGTCTTCCTGCCGAAGGGCCTCGCTGGGCGGCTCTACTGGGCGTCGATTGTCCCGTTCCACGACATCGTGTTCAAGGGCATGGCGGAGCGCATCACGGCCGCGGCCGAAGCCGCTCAGGCCGCGGCGGCACAGGCCGCAGCGGCACAGGCGTCGCCGCAGGATGGGAGGGCTTGACATGACCTACGACCGCACGCTCGTGCAGCTCGTGGACGAGGACGGCACGCCGCTGGGCACCGCGCCCAAGTCGGCGGTCCATGGCAGTGACACCCCGCTGCACCTCGCGTTCTCGTGCCACGTCGAGGATGACGAGGGGCGGGTACTCGTCACGAGGCGCGCACTGGGGAAGGCCACGTGGCCGGGTGTCTGGACGAACTCGTTCTGCGGCCACCCCGCCCCGGGCGAGCCGATCGAAGACGCCGTGCGGCGGAGGGCGCGAGAGGAGCTGGGGCTCGAACTCGACGAGCTCACGCCGATCCTCCCGGGCTTCCGGTACCGCGCGACCGACGCCTCAGGGATGGTCGAGAACGAGGTCTGCCCGGTCTTCCGCGCCCGCGCCCTCGGCGAGCCTGCGCCGTCGTCCGACGAGGTGTCCGAGTGGCAGTGGACGACGCCGGACCGGCTGCGCACCGCCGTCGTCGCCGCCCCCTACGCCTTCAGCCCCTGGCTGCACCTGCAGCTCCAGCAGCTCGAACTGGCCTCGCTCTGACCGCGGCCTAGGGCGGCCGACCGCTGCGCCCTGGGCCCAGTGCGGCTCAGGCCCGCGCAGCCCGCCGCTTCGGGAACCCGAAGCGGTCGAGGTCCTGGGCCGCACGGACGACGGCGGACCCAGCCCGCCGCCGAGCCTGAACTTCCAGCTCGGCCACGTCCGGATACCGCGACGAGAAATGCGTCAGGACCAGGTGCCGCGCCCCAGCCCTCCCCGCAAGCTCCCCCGCCTGCCCGGCCGTGAGGTGCCGGTACTCCTCCGCGAGCGCGGCGTCGTCATCGCTGAACGTGGATTCGGCGACGAGGAGGTCCACCCCCTCCGCGAGCTGCTCAGCGCCCTCGCACTGCGCCGTGTCCATGACGAACGCGAACCGCTGCCCCCTCCTAGGCACGCTCACGTCTTCGAGCCGTACCTCGCCGAGCCGCCCCTCGCGCTGGAGCCGGCCGACGTCCGGCCCCTGGATCCCCGCAGCGGCGAGCCGCTCCGGAACGAGCGAACGGCCGTCCGGCTCGGACAGGCGGTAGCCGTAGGTCTCGATGCGGTGCCTGAGCGGCTGGACCTCAAGCCCGGACGCGATGGCACCCGCGGCGCCGTGGGGAACGAGTCGGAGATCCACGCCCGGAGACGAGATGGCGACGAGGGCCCGCACCATGGGTTCGCCGGAGGCGGGATAGTGAAGGTGCACGGGGTGCTCGACGCGGTCGAGGGCCATGCGGGAGAGGACGCCGGGGAGCCCGTAGCAATGGTCGCCGTGGACGTGGGTGAGGCAGATGCGCGTCACATCGGTCCCAGCAACGCCTGCGTGGATCATCTGCCGCTGCGTCCCCTCGCCCGGGTCGAACAGGAGGCCCTCACCGTCCCAGCGCAGGAGGTAGCCGTTGTGGTTGCGGGTTCGGGTCGGGACTTGGGAGGCGGTGCCGAGGACCACGAGTTCGCGCATGCTGCCCACAGTAGGGGGCGGGGGCCGGTCCCGATCGAAGGCAGTCCTGGAGGCACCCCCTGACGGCGCCGAATGCTGCGCCCCCCACGCGTGGCAATCGTGCGAGACTGGCAATCGTGCGCCTGCTTCTCATCCGCCACGGACAGACCCCTTCGAACGTCCGGGGGGCGCTCGACACCGCGTTCCCGGGCCCTGGCCTCACGCCGCTGGGCGAGGCCCAGGCCGGCGCAGTCCCGGGCGCACTCGCGCACGAGCGGATCGCCGGCGTCTACGCCTCCCCGCTCGTGCGGACCCAGCTCACGGCGGATCCTCTCGGCAACGCCTTGAGTGCCGAGGTCCGCGTGCAGCCGGGACTCGAGGAGATCTCCGCCGGCGGGCTCGAGCTGCGCAGCGACCCGGCCGCCGTCGAGGCGTACGGCGAATGCCTCGTCGCGTGGATGCGGGGAGAGCTGGATCGGCCGATGCCCGAAGGCCCCACCGGCGCGGACTTCCTCGCGCGGTACGACGCCGCGGTGCGGGAGATCGCGGCCGCGCACGGGGACGACGAGACCGTCGCCGTCTTCAGCCACGGCGCCGCGATCCGCGTCTATGGCGCCCTGAGCTCCCGGATGGACGGCGACGCCGCGGCGGAGCTCAGGATCATGAACACCGGGATGTGCGTGCTCGAGGGCAGTCCGGAGTCCGGGTGGGTGCTCGAGGAATGGCGGACCGAGCCGATCGGCGGCCTCGAGCTCGAGGACCTCACAGCCCACGACGTCACCGGCGAGAGCGCAGAGGACGCCGCCCACGAGGCAGACCCGCGCTAACCCCTCCCCCCCACGTTTCGGGTACAGATACCCCACCCCCCAAGCCCTCTCGGGTACAGATACCCCACCCCTAGAGCGTTTCGGGTACAGATAAAGGCGGTGGGGCGGCTCAGGCGGTCAGTCCCCTTGACGCCGCGCGGACGACGGCGCGGGTCACCTCCGCGAGGCCGGGCGAGTCGAGCGTCCACACCTGCCAGAACAGCCGCAGCTCCTCCGACCACTCGGGGTCGAGCTCGACGAGCACGCCCTCGGGGTCCTGCTGGTCGGGAACCATCCCCCACCCGAGGCCGGCGTGGACCGACTCGACGTACTGCACGGAGTCGGGGATGAAGTGCTGAGGAGGCGCGGCCTCCGGGGCCACCCGGGCGAGGAGGGCGAGCTGGTGGCTGTCTTTCCGGTCGTACTGCATGACCGGGGCGACGGCGAGCGCGGCCTCCGTGGGCCCCTCAGGAAACCAGCGGTCCATGAACTCCTGTGACGCCTTCGCCCGGTAGACCATCGACCCCAGGGGACGCGCCGTGCACCCCTGCACGGGCCGGGGGTCTGCGGTGACGGCGGCGACGGCGTCGCCCGACCGGAGGAGCTCGGCGGTTGCGTGCTCGTCGTCGCGGAGCAGCTCGAGGGCGACCCGTCCGCCGAGCGCAATCTCGCGGATGGCTGCGGGGAGCCACGTCGCGATCGAGTCCGCGTTGGCCACGATCGGAACCCGCAGCCGCTCGCCCGGAAGGCGAGGGGCGCCGTCGTCCTCTCCCCGAGGTTCGGCGCCGCGGAGGGCGAGGACCGCCTCGTCGGCGAGCAGGAGAAGCTGCCGCGCCGAGCGCAGGAGCTGCTCCCCGGCGGGCGTGGGGCGGACCGGCTTGAGCCGGCGGACGAGGACGCTGCCGACGGACCGTTCGAGGGCCTTGATCCGCTGGCTCACGGCCGAGGGCGTGAGCCGGAGCTCGCCCGCGGCGGCCTCGAAGGTCTCGTTGTCGACGACGGCGGCCAGTGCGCGGAGCTGGTCGAGTTCCATGAAGCTATTCTAATGCAGATGTAAAAATATTGAATTGAACTTCATATGTTCGGGACGTACCGTCGGAGGGTGTCCCCTTTTTTCACTGGCCTCGGAGCGAGCCTCGGCCTCATCGTTGCGATCGGCGCGCAGAACGCGTTCGTACTGCGTCAGGGGATCAAGCGTGAGGGCGTCCTGCCCGTGGTCCTCGTGTGCCTCGCCAGCGATGCGATCCTGATCTTCGCCGGCGTGGCCGGCATCGGTGCCCTCATCCAGAGCGCTCCTGTTCTGCTCGCCGTCATCCGCTGGGTCGGGGCCGCGTTCCTTGTCACCTACGCGGTGTTCGCGGCCAAACGCGCGCTCCGGCCCGGCGTCCTCGAAGCAGCCCCCGCGCGGAGCGGGATGACAGCGTGGTCGGCGGTCCTGACGGCCGCCGCGATCACGTGGCTCAACCCCCACGTGTACCTCGACACGCTCGTGCTCCTCGGCTCCCTCGCCAACGCTCAGGGCGACCCCGGGAAGTGGCTCTTCGGGGTCGGCGCGGCCACGGGGAGTGCCCTGTGGTTCCCGCTGATCGGATTCGGCGCGCGCAGCCTGCGCGGCTTCTTCGCCCGGCCGGCGTCGTGGCGGTTCCTGGACGGCTCGGTGGCCGTGCTCATGCTCGGCCTCGCCGTCGTCCTTGCAACCGGAAGCTGACTAGACGGCCGCTTCGAAGGTCGGAACGCCGAGCCGGTAGGACGGCAGCGTCAGGAGGCGCCGCGCGGCGAAGTCCTCGACGAGTCCGGCGAGGCCGACGGTGAGGCCCAGAGCCGGGTCCGGCGAGATGAGGAAGGGCGTGATCCCGGCGTCGGCGAGGGCGTCTTCGGCGGCCTCACGGTAGCTGACTCCGAGCCGCGGGTCGTAGGTGGGAAGCTCGCTGTCCAACCACACCACCCGGTCGAGCCCGCGGATCGTCATGAAGTCGAGGACGGCGTCGATCTTCCACCAGCCGGTCTCGACGCCCTCCGGAGGCAGGAAGCGGGCCTGCGGAAGCAGCGCAATCACCCTCGCCTGCTCCCGGCTGCTCGGCCTCCAGAAGAGTCCGCGATCGTTGGCGACGGCGCTCATCCTCCAGAGTGCCGCGGCGCCGCCCCCGCGCGATGCGCCGAGCCGGCGCGCGTCGGCCACGAGTGCAAGACCAACCATCCCCAGGGTCCCTCCTTCAGCACGCGACGGTCCGCGCAACCGCCCGTGCCGGGGGAAACCCCAGCATGGCCTGTCCTTCGCGCGTAGGGTCAATCATTGGACAGGTCCATTGCTGTGTAAAGAGCGAAAATTTGTGCGAATGGCGTCCGCCGTTCAGATTACGACGCGGAACCCAGCTCGGAGCCCCTAAAAGGCTGTGGGCGGCACTCTCTCAGGTTTCACCGATTCAGGCTCGCTACCATTCCCGGCATGGCCTCTCGTGGGAAACCGTTGATCGACACGACCACCGCGCTGGGCAAGGTACTCGCCTTCTTCAGCATCAGTGCTGTCTGCGGCGCCCTTGTCGCAGGGCTCATGTCGCCTGCCGTCGCCCTCACGACGGCTGCTGCGAACGGCTCGGTCCAGTTCTTCGACAGCCTTCCGAGCGATCTCAGCGTGAGCCCTCCGTCACAGTCGACGAGGATCCTCGCCGCTGACGGCTCGACCATCGCGACCCTCTTCACCGAGAACCGGACCGACGTCCCCTTGAGCCAGATGTCGAAGAACATGCAGAACGCCATCGTGGCCATCGAGGACTACCGCTTCTACCAGCACGGCGGAATCGATCCGATGGGCATCCTCCGCGCGCTGACGATCGACGCGGGAGGCGCCCGGCAGGGTGCCTCGACCCTGACCCAGCAGTATGTGACGAATGTGCTCAACGAGAACCTCGTCACCCAGGGGAAGTCCGCCGACATCGTCCTCAACGGGCAGAAGGGCGTCGGCGACAAGCTGCGGGAGATGAAGCTCGCGATCGGCCTCGAGCAGAAGTATTCGAAGGACCAGATCCTTCAGGGCTACCTCAATATCGTCCCGTTCAGCGGCAACGCGTACGGCGTCGAGGCCGCGAGCCAGTACTTCTTCTCGGAGGACGCCAAGGATCTCACCATCCCCCAGGCCGCGCTCCTCGCGGGCCTCGTCAACGGCCCCGGCTACTACGACCCAACCACCTACCCGGACCGGGCCGTCTCGCGGCGCAACCTCGTCCTCGATGCGATGCTCACCCACGGGTACATCGATCAGGCCCAGCACGATGCCGCGGTCAAGACCCCGCTCCAGCTCAAGCTCAACCCCCCGAAGCAGGGTTGCGCGTACGCGGCGCAGGGGCCCTACTTCTGCGACTACGTGCTGCACCAGATAGAGAATGACCCGGCTTACGGCGCAACCCCGGCGGATCGCCTGCAGCGGGTCATGAGCGGTGGCCTGACCATCAAGACGACGCTCGATCCGCGCCTCCAGTCCCCTGCACAGCAGCAGGTCGATGCGACGGCGGGGGCGAACCCGGACAAGTGGGGCGCCTCCCTCGTGACGATCCAGCCCGGGACGGGCAAGATCGTGGCGATGGCGCAGAACTCGCGCATGCTCGATGGGCAGGGGAGCGGCTTCGTCACGAGCTACAACTTCAACGTCGACCGATCCGACACGAGCGGCAATGCGCTCGGCGGCGTCGGAGGCATGCAGCCCGGCTCGACGATGAAACCGGTGACGCTCGCGGCGTGGCTCAACGAGGGCAAGCCCACCAATCAGATCGTCGACGCATCCCGGCGCGTCTACCCCCTGAACTACCCCTGGAGGGACACGTGCTCCAAGGTCACGGGGGCGTACGACGACGCCGAGGTCGGCTTGGGCGCGGCGAACGACCTTCAGAACGACGAGCCGAACTGGTACTACCCCATGAGCGTGCGGGAAGGCATCACCCAGTCGATCAACACGGCGACCTTCGCCTCCGCCGCGGGCCTGAACGACTTCTGCGACATCCAGCGCGCTGCGGACGCCCTCGGGATGCACGACGGCGCGGGCAACGGGAAGAAGCTGGACCTCTCGACCCTCGGCAACCTCCTGGGCGGCATGAACGTCGCACCGCTCACGATGGCGAACGCCTTCGCGACGTTTGCCGCCGACGGCACCTACTGCACGCCGATCTCCATCACGGAGGTCGACGACGCGCAGGGCAAGAAGATCGGCGGCCAGACCTCGAGCTGCCAGGCGAACGCCCTCAAGCCCGGCGTGGCGCAGGCGGCGACCAACGTCCTCCAGGACGTCCTCACGAAGGGCTCGGGCCTGCTCATCCCGCAGAAGCTCGGCGTCCCGGACGCGGCCAAGACGGGAACGAACCAGTACAACAACCAGACGTGGGTGGTCGGGTACACGAAGGGGCTCTCCACGGCCTCGTTCTTCGGTGACCCGTTCAGTGCCGATCCGACCAACCCGGGGCAGAACGTCACCGTCAACGGCAAGTTCTACCCGGTGGTGGACGGCGCCTACATCGCGGGCCCGCAGTGGGCGCTGTACATGCAGAAGGCTGTCGGCTATTACGACCACGGCAACTTCGACGCGCCGCCGCAGAACCTGATCGGGGGCTGACCCGTGGGGCCGCCTCCGCGGGCGGCGGCTGGCTGAGCCAGCCCCGCCTGCGTCAGGCCCCGCCTGCGTCAGGCCGGCTGCACGCGGTGGATGCCGAGCCGCTCGGCGGTGCCGTCGACTGCCGCGGCCAGGGCGTGGGCGTTCTCGGCCCCGATCAGCGCGATGGCCGAGGACTCCCACGCCGAGACGATCGTGTTCATGCGGCCGAGCCTTCCCGCTCCGTGGTCGGAGAGCCGGACCGTGATGCGGCGGCGGTCGTTCGGAGCGGGGAGACGGTAGACGGAAGCGTTGTCCTCCAACGCGTCGACAATCCTGCTGAGCGACGCGTTCGGCAGGCCCGAGTACGCGGCGAGATCCCCCATGCTCGGCGACCCCAGCCGCGAGACGAGCTGCAGGATGCGCCACTGCTCGACGCTGGCGCCCTCCTCGCTGAGCGCGAGCGCGAGACCCTCGAGCATGCGTGTCCCGACTCCCGAGAGGGTGAGGATGACGTGCGACAGGGATACGCTGTGTTCGCTGTCCTCCGGCAAGGCGGGCATGGCATCCTCCTCGATCGCCCGGCCATCTAGATTCGGCAGGACCATTCTGTGACCTCTCCAGTCAGCCTAGTGCTTCCGAGCACTCTCGTGCTGCGCGGCCCCATGCCGGGGACCCTCAGCATCGGGCTGCTCGCGCCGCTCTCAGGCGTCATGGGCGTCGCCGGTCCGTCGATCCTCAACTGCGCGCAGCTGGCTGCGGAGCATGTAGCCGAGCGTACCGGCCTCGCCACAGAACTCGTAGCGATCGACGCCGGCCAGTCCCCCGGGGAGGTTGCGCGTGCCGTCCGCCAGCTCATCGACGCCCGGCTGATCCAGGGCCTCGTCGGCGCACACACGTCGGACGTGCGCGTCGCCGTCTCGAGCGTCGTGCCCCACGGCATGCCCTATGTCTTCACTCCCCCGCACGAGTCGGGGCAGGGGAAGCCGGGCACTGTCTTCACGGGCTCGGCCCCGCAGCTTCAGCTCCGGCATCCCCTGGAGTGGATTATCCGGCACCACTCGGTGCGCCGGTGGGCGCTCATCGGGGGTGACTACGTGTGGCCGCGGCAGGTGCACCGCGAAGCCCGGAGCCTCCTGCGGGCGCTCGGGCAGGAGATCGTCATGGACAGGTTTGTCGCACTGGGCTCCGTCGACGCCGGGCGCCTCCTGGACGAGGCGAGGAGCAGCCGTGCCGAAGCGATCCTGGTCTCGCTCGTCGGCCGGGACGGGATCACGTTCCATCGCGGGGCCGCGGAGTACGGAGCCGACCGGCAGTTCGTGCGCCTCTGCACCGCTCTCGACGAGAACTGTCTCCTGGCGGTGGGGGGCGATGCCACGGGCATGCTCTACTCGGCCATGCCCTCCTTCATCCTCCAGCAGGACGACGAGCATCAGAGCTTCATCGAGCTGTACCTGAAGCGCTTCGGCATCTCTGCACCCCTGCCAGCGTCCTACGCCGAAGGCTGCCACGATGGCGTGCTCCTGCTTGCCGAACTGTGGCTGAGCGGCCTCTTGGAATCCATGCCTCCTGCGCACGCCGCCCTGAGCCTGGCTGCGGCCTCGGAAAGCGCGGGAGCCGTCGTCGGCCGCTCCCGCGGGGGCCGTCTGGCCCGCGCTGAAGGAAACGAATTGGTAGTCATCAATGAGGTCGGCATGTAGCATCAAGTTATTTCCATCTGGAAATAACTTGGACTCCGCGGACACAGCTGTCCGCGGCCGAGCATTGGACGACACAACGGCGATGAACTCAGAACCTCGTCAACCTTATGACGCCCCGGCTCTCCCCGCAGACGCCGAGGGCAGCGGCATCGAAGAATTCGGCTACCGGCAGGAACTCAAGCGCACGCTGAAGTTCTCCGACCTCATGGTCTACGGATTGATCTTCATGGTGCCGATTGCCCCCTTCGCAATCTTCGGCAGCGTCTTCCAGGCCTCTGGAGGAATGGTCGCGATGGCATACATCGTCGGCATGCTCGCCATGATGTGCACCGCGAACTCCTACGCGCAGATGGTCCAGGCCTTCCCCATGTCAGGCTCCGTCTACACCTACGTCGGGCGCGGGATCACCCGCATCCTCGGGTTCGTGGCCGGCTGGATGATCCTCCTGGACTACATCCTCATTCCTGCGCTCCTCTACTTAGCGGCCGCCATCGCGATGAACGGCATGGTCCCCGCGGTGCCCCTCTGGGCTTGGCTCGTCGCGTTCGTCCTGCTGAACACGCTGATCAACTACCTCGGCATCGAATTCACCGCCCGGGTCAACAAGATCATGCTCGTGCTCGAGCTCGTCGTCCTCGCGATCTTCCTCGTCATCGGATTCGTGGCAGTCGCCAACGGCCAGGGCTCCTTCAGCCTCGACGCGTTCTTCAACCCGCACACGTTCAGCTGGTCCCTCATCTTCGGGGCCGTCTCGATCGCCGTGCTCTCGTTCCTCGGCTTCGACGGCATCTCGACCCTTGCGGAGGAGAACGCCGGCACGACCAAGTCGCTGGGACGCTCCATGATCGCCGCCCTCCTGCTCGTCGGGGTGCTCTTCGTGGTCCAGACGTGGGTCGCCTCGATGCTCGTGCATGACCCCGCTGGCCTGGTTGCCAACGGCGACCCGAACGGGACGGCCTTCTACGACGCCGCGCAGAACGCCGGCGGTGCCTTCCTGTTCATCCTCACCGCCGCGGCCACCGCGGTGGCCTGGGGCTTCGCAAACGCCCTGGTCGCCCAGGCGGCGACCTCGCGGCTCCTCTTCGCCATGGCCCGGGACCGCCAGCTCCCCGCATTCCTCAGCCGCGTGCACCCCAAGAGGGGCGTGCCGGTGAACGCGACGTTCGTCGTGGCGGCCATCTCGCTCGTGCTCGGCCTCTACCTCGTCACGCAGCCGAACGGTCTCACCGAGATCTCCACGCTCGTCAACTTCGGCGCGCTCACGGCGTTCTCGCTGCTGAACATCGCGGTCGTCTGGTGGTTCGTGATCCGCCAGAAGTCGCGCCGGTGGTTCGTGCACCTCGTGCTCCCGGTCCTCGGCCTCGTGATCCTCGTCGCGGTCATCATCAACGCGAACATCGCTGCGCAGATACTCGGCGTCCTCTGGCTCGTCGTCGGTCTGATCCTCGCGTTCGTCCTGCTCAAGGCCGGGCGCATGAAGGATCCCTCCATGGCTGCCTCCCCCATCGACGAGAAGGAGGTCCGCTGACATGGCGGTCCACGCGCTCAAGCCCACGCCCGAGCAGTACTCGTACGTCTTCGGGGGCACGAAGCCGCTCCTCAGCGTCAATCCGGGGGACATCGTAGAGGTGAGCACCGAAGACTGCTACGGCGGCCGGGTGAGCTCTCCCGACGACCTTCCGAGCGAGGTCGTGCCCTTCGCCGAGCTGAATCCCGTCTCGGGTCCGATCCACGTGGAGGGCGCCGAGGTCGGAGACATCCTGGCGGTGCACTTCATCTCGATCGTCCCGGCACGGTCTCACGCGATCTCGAGCACCTTCCCCCACTTCGGTGCGCTCACCCCCACGCATGAGACTGCCATGCTTGCGAGCCCGCTTGAGGAGCGCGTCTGGTTCTACGACATCGACCTCGAGACCTGGACGGCCACGTTCCGGGCACGCCAGAGCGACTATCAGCTGTCCCTGCCGCTCGATCCGATGCACGGAACCGTCGGAGTGGCCCCTGCCAGCGGGGAAGTCCGTCTCGTCGTGACCCCCTCGACCCACGGCGGCAACATGGACACCCCCGAGGTGCGGGCGGGAACCACCCTGTACCTGCCGGTCAACGTCCCGGGGGCGATGCTCTCGCTCGGCGACGGCCACGCGCGGCAGGGGGAGGGCGAGGTGTGCGGCACCGGTCTGGAATCGGCTATGAACAGCGCGATCGCGGTGGACGTCGTCAAGGGCGGAGCCCTGGAGTGGCCCCGGCTCGAAGACGACGACTACATCATGAGCACCGGGTCCGTCCGTCCGCTCGAGGACGCGTACCGGATCAGTCAGCGAGACCTGGTGGCGTGGGCGTCCGACCTGACGGGCATGGACACCCTCGACGCCTACCAGCTGGTCAGCCAGCTCGGCCTCGCCCCCGCGGCCAACGTCTGCGACCCGAACTACACGATGCTCGCGAAGCTGCCCAAGTGGTCGTTGAAGTCGGCCGAGGCCTACGGCGGCGTCCACAGCCGCCTCCGGGCCGCGGCAGAGGACTACAAGCTCGGATAGCCCGGGCACGCGTGCGGGAGCGGCCTCGCCGTTCCCGCACGCCCCCTTCTCCTGGGCTCCTGGGCTCTTCGGCTCTTGGCTTGCCTAGAGCACCGGAGCCCCGGCCTGGGCGCTCCAGCACTCGATCGCGAGCGGCCCCGCGCTCGTCTCCGCGCGCGAGGCCGGCGTGAGCGAGCCGTCGTCGCCGATCCAATAGGACGAGATGTGGTCCGAGCCCTCTCCGCACACGAGGAGGAATCGCCCGGACGGGTCGATCGCGCTCCCGCAGGGCTGCGTCTCGGTCGCCGTCCTCGCCAGGAACTCGAGCGTCCCGTCGTCCTTCACGGCGAAGGCGGAGATCGTGCTCGTGGACCGCTCCGTTGTGAAGAGGAAGCGCCCGTCGGGCGTGAGCCGCAGGTCGGCCGCCCACACGACCCCCGTTCCCGGGTCCGGCGTACTCGCGGACCGCACCGGTCCCGGCACCAGGCCCAGGCCCTCGACAGCCGAGACCCGCTGCAGGAGCTCGAGGGCACCCGATTCCGCGTCCCGACCGTACACCGCGACCTCTCCCGTGAGCTCGTGCACCACGTACGCGCGGTCCCCGATCGCATTGAGCCGGAGGTATCGGGGCCCCGACCCGGGCTCGGCGGCGACGTGGCCGCTCGGGGCGATCGCGCCGTCGTCCGCTCCCGGCTCGGCCTCCCCGCCCGACTCGAACCAGCTCACCCGGTCGTCGCCGAGGGACGTCGCGTAGACGAAGCGTCCGTCCGGGCTGAAGGCGACGCAGTGCGTGTTGGCCCCGGTCTCGTACCGTGCCGGGGCGGCGCCGTCGGCGCCCGGAAGCGGCACGCGGTCGAGCCGGCCGTCCCCGTAGGACGCGCTGAAGAGGCTGCGGCCGTCCGGCCCGAGGGCCACGAAGCAGGCCGACGCGGGCAGCTCCCGGGCAGCTCCCTGGGCTACCGCGCCGGCCGGGTCGAGGGAGAGGGCGACGGCGCGGGGACCGCTTCCGTCGCTGCCCCCGCCGCTGCAGGCGGCGTATGCGGTGCCGCGCCGATCCATCGCGAGCGCGGCGACGCCGGGAAGGCCTTCCGCGCGGGCCAAGGGCTTGAGCGCCCCGAGCCCGGGTCTAGTTCGAGGAGGTCGACGACGCCGGCCCCCGGGCAGGCGACGAGGAGCAGGGTGCGCTGGGCCGCGGGAATGCCGGCGAGTGGTTGCTGTGCCAAGGATCCGCCTTTCTGAGCCGGGTGGAGCCCCGCCCACCCGGCAGGGTCTACTGGGGTCCGTACCCGGAGGAGGCCCGGGTGACACGACCGCCTCGCCGCACCCGGGCGGCTCCCTCTGCGTCTGGTTTTCTGCGTCGGGAGACAATCAACGATCACGCGGAGACAAGCCCGCGCGGGCCTCCCCTCCGAGACTTGAACGAACAGCCCACCTCAGGGTGGAACAGCGCAACTCAACGTGGAGGATTCATGGACACGACCCTGCAGCAGACGGATTCCCTGCTCGAGGCGATCGCTCCCGCGCCGGGCGAGCCCGGCCGCGAGGTGCTCGACCCGGCGACCGGCGGGCTCGTCGGGGTGGCTCCGGTGCACGGGCTGGCGGAGCTCGAGGCGGCGATCGCGGCCGCGAGGGCAGCCCAGCCGGCCTGGGCAGCGGCCGGCCACCAGGCCCGCTCCGCGGCGCTGAACGCGGCGGCCGAGGCCGTGGAGGCCAACGCCGAGGAGCTCGCCCGGATCCTCTCCCGCGAGCAGGGCAAGCCGCTCAACGGCCCCAACGCCCGCTTCGAGGTCGG
>NZ_SSNH01000014.1 GCF_005877005.1 Sinomonas susongensis
CCTACCTCGAGGCCATCGCCTTCGAGATGAACAACCGGCCACGCAAGACACTAGGCTTCAAAACACCACGAGAAGTCTTCCTCGAAGACATCGAACAGGCCGTTGCCAACATGCCTTGAATCCGCCTCCCCATCTTCTGGAGACCCAAGGCGGCGTGTTGCCGGGAAGCAGCGGCGAGTCGCGTCGTCGTGCGCGTGAAGCTGGGGAAACCGGGGCGGAAGTTGGGGAGGAAGGTCAGCTGCGGGACGGCGCGAGGCGCCCGTACGCACACGGGGCAAGCACGACGAGCACGCCGACGACGGAACCGATAGCGGTGTCGATGAAACGGTCGTGAACGAGGGCCGCGGGGTCAGTGTGGGCCGCGAGAAGCGTCGAAAGCAGGGCGAGCGGCGTCACGCACACCATAGCCAGGAAGTACTGCCGCGTCACGAGCATCTCCGCGCCGAACTGGCACGCCGCGATGAGCACCACCATGATCCAGGGGGCCGGCCGGAGCGCGGCGATCCCCGCGAGCAGCACGAGGCCGACGACGGTTCCCAGCACACGCTGGAGGCCTCGGTTCACGCGGTGCCGGGTCGAGTGGCCCACGAGCGGAACGACGGCGGCGACCATCGCCCAGTAGTTGTGCCCGAAGCCCAGCGCCTGGCCGACCGCCGTCGCGGCCGCCCCCGCCACGGCGGGCGCCACGATGTAGCCAACGGACTCGAGCCACAGCACGCGCCGCTCCGCTCCGCTGAGCCGGACCCGCCCAGCTGCCCAGACCTCCGACCAGCCGAGAGGGGTGCGGTGCGACGGCAGCACGCGCGCAGCGAGGCCGATCGCGAGGGACAGCACGAACGTCGAAACCACCACGACGGCCACGTCCCCCAGCGGCGGCTGATGCGGAAGCGACAGGACGGCCGCGAACGCGAAGGTATGGAACAGGGAACCGGCCGGGCGGAGCCTCCACCGGCCCACGACGAGGCTGCACACCCACGCCACGAAGGTGGTCCCGGCGACGATCTCCCACGGATTGGGGACCCCTCCCGGGTGCAGGCCAGCGGAAAGGGCGGCCGCCAGGATGACGACGAGCATGAGGAGGCCCGCACGGGCCTGAGCCACGAAACGGACCCGATGCGGCTCGTTCCGGCCGTAGATGCCGGTGAACGCGGCGAAGGTCGCGAAGATCGCGAGGTCGAGCCGGTTGAAGAGCACGAGGGCCACAAGCGGAAGGAAGACCCCGGCGGCCACCCGGAGCGCCGCATGGTGGTCGCTCTTGGCGGGCCCGATGCTGAACAGGAGCTCGTGCAGGAAGCGGCCGACGACGGCGAGCGGGCCGCGTGGGCGCGTGCCGGCGTCGTACGCCCTAGCCCCCTCCCGGGCGCTAGCTGTGCCCGAAATGCGAGTGCGGCTCATCCAGCGCTTACTCTGCCGCCGCAAGCTGGCCGCAGGCGCCGTCGATCTCCTTGCCGCGCGTGTCCCGCAGCGTTGTCGGTATTCCGGCCGCCCGGAGGGTCTCGACGAACTCGTCCTGCACCTCTGGCTCGGACGAGGTCCAGATCGACCCCGGGGTGGGGTTGAGCGGGATCGGGTTGACGTGCACCCAGCCGCGACCGCGTTGGTTGAGCTTCTTGGCCAGCAGGGCCGCGCGCCACGCGTGGTCGTTCATGTCCTTGATGAGCGCGTATTCAATGCTCACGCGGCGGCCCGTCTTGCGGAAGTAGTCGTAGGCGGCGTCGATTGCCTCGTCGACCTTCCAGCGGTTGTTGACCGGGATGAGCTCGTCGCGGAGCTCGTCGTCGGGCGCGTGGAGCGACAGGGCGAACGTGACCGGGAGCTCTTCTTCGGCGAGCTTCCGGATCGCGGGGACGAGCCCGACCGTCGAGACCGTGATGTTGCGCGCCGACATCCCTAGGCCCTCGGGCGAGGGGTCGACGAAGCGGTGGACGGCGGCCATGACGCGCTTGTAGTTGGCGAGCGGCTCGCCCATGCCCATGAAGACGATGTTCGTGACCCGCTCTGCTGAATTCTGCTGGGCGTGCCCAGCCCCACCCAGCTCACCAGCCGCGATGACGCGGTTCGCTGCTACGACCTGGTCGACGATCTCGGCTGTCGACATGTTTCGGGTGAGGCCGGCCTGCCCCGTCGCGCAGAACGGGCAGTTCATGCCGCAGCCGGCCTGCGAGGACACGCACAGGGTGATGCGGCCCGGGTAGCGCATGAGGACCGACTCGACGAGCGCGCCGTCGAAGAGGCGCCACAGGAACTTGATGGTGTTGCCGTCGTCCGTGCGAAGGCGGCGAACCTCGGTGAGGAGCGGCGGGAACATCGCAGCGACGAGCTCCTCGCGGCCCGCCTTCGGCAGGTCGCTCATCCTCTCGGGATCGGTCGTCCAGTGCTGGAAGTAGTGGGTGCTGAGCTGCTTCGCGCGGAACGCCGGGAGTCCCAGCTCCTTGAGCCTCTCCTGCCGCTCCTCGAGCGTCTGGTCCGCGAGGTGCTGCGGCGGCTGCTTCACCCGCGGGGACGCGAACTGAAGCAGCGGGCGCCCCTCGGAGGTGCGCTGCTGCTCCCAGCCCTCAGCCGCAGGGCGCACCTGAGGGCGCGCGTCAAGGTCCGCGGGGCCGGTCGTTGCAGGGCTCACGGCAGTGTCGGGGGTTCGCGTGGGGGAAGTCATCTCATCCATCATCCCACGCCGGTTTTCGTGATTCCCAATCGGACGGCTATGATTCCGCTCTCTCGGGAAGCACGGCCCCTGGGAGGGCTGCGGAAGCCACAGGCTCGGCCGCCTGTTCCGCGTACAGCCTCGCGTAGGCGCCGCCCGCGACGAGCAGCTCTGCGTGCGAGCCGTGTTCGACGATCCGACCGTGGTCGACCACGTAGATGACGTCGGCGCCCACAACCGTCGAAAGCCTGTGGGCGATGGCGATGGTGGTGCGGCCGTGGGCGGCCGTGTCGAGGGCCTGCTGGACGGCCCGCTCGGAGATCGTGTCGAGCGCACTCGTCGCCTCGTCGAGGACTAGCACCTCCGGGTCCTTGAGGAGCACGCGGGCGATGGCGATCCGCTGCTTCTCGCCTCCGGAGAGCCGGTACCCGCGTTCGCCGACGACCGTCTCGTACCCGTCGGGGAAGGACGCGATGGTGTCGTGGATGTTGGCTGCGCGCGCCGCAGCTTCGAGCTCCTCCTGAGTGGCGTCCACCTTCGCGTAGCGCAGGTTCTCGGCAATCGTCGCGTGGAACAGGTACGTCTCCTGGCTCACGATCCCGATATGGCTCACGAGGGACTCGTGATCGATCTCGCGCACATCCCTGCCCGCGAACCGCACGGATCCGGAGCTGGCCTCGTAGAAGCGGGGGATGAGGTAGGAGACGGTCGTCTTCCCCGCCCCGCTCGGCCCGACGAACGCTGCGAACTGGCCCGGCTGGATGGAGAAGGAGACGTCGTCGAGAGTGGCCCGCTCCTCGCCGCGTGCGTCGGGGTAGCGGAACGAGACCTTGTCGAACTCGACTTCCCCGAGCCGTGGGGAGCCCGCGGGGAGCGGCTCGGCGCTGGGGGTGTCGACGATCGCGGGGCGCAGGTCGAGGTATTCGAAGATCCGGGCGAACAGCGCACCCGAGGTCTGCAGGTCGAGGGCGACGCGCATGATCGCGATGAGGGGGAACAGGAGCCGAGCCTGGACCGTCGTGAACGCGACAATCGTTCCGGCCGTGATGCTCGCGGATCCCCCCGAAATGAGCCAGCCGGCCACGAGGTAGACGATCGCGGGAATCGAGGAGAGGAAGATGCTCACGAGCGCGAAGAAGTACTGCCCGCTCATGGCCTGCCTGACCTGAAGGCCCACGAGGTTCCGGTTCTCCGCCGAGTACTTCGCGATCTCGTCCCGTTGCCGGTTGAAGCTCTTCGAGAGCAGGATCCCGGAAACGCTCAGCGTTTCCTGGGTGATCGCGGTCATGTCGGAGAGGGATTCCTGCGTCTTCGTCGCGATCCGCGCCCGGACCTGGCCGACCCTCCGCTGGGCCACGACGAGGAACGGCATGAGCAGGACCGCGATGAGCGTCAGCTGCGGGTTGAGGGCGAGCATCGCCACGAACGCGGCGATGACCGTGACGATGTTCCCCACGACGCCCGAGACCGTATTCGCCAGGACGCTCGCGACCCCGCCGACATCGTTCTGAAGCCGCGATTGGATGGTGCCGGTCTTCGTGCGCGTGAAGAAGCTCAGCTCCATGGACTGCAGGTGGCTGAACAGCTTCACGCGCAGTGAGCCCATGACCGAGTTGCCCACCGTCGACGTCACATAGGTCTGCCATACGCCGAGCAGCGCGGAGACGACGTACACGCCGATCATGAGGGCAACCAGCTCGGCCAGCTGCGGGAGGTTGGGGTGCCCGCCCGGCGGGAACAGGCCGTCGTCGAACGTCCTCTGGGTGAGCAGCGGCGGGACGACGGAGAGCGCCGCCCCTGCCAGCACGAGGACAACCGTCAGGACGAGCGCATACCTGTGGGGCGAGAACAGCTCGGCGATTCGCCGGAACAGGTGCGGAATGCGCGGCGCTTCGGCGTTGAGCTTCTTCTGCAGCGCCGCGTCGCCGCTCGAGATGCGGCCCCCGCGGACGACGGCGGGCGGCCGCCCGGGCACGTTCTGGGACATGGGCCTCCTTGGCTAGTCGGCGAGGATCAGGTACAGCGCCTTGCGTGCCTCGTCGAGCTTTGCAGCGGCCTGCGCGCGCTGTTCGTCGTTCGCGGCGATGCGGAACTGGTTCAGCACCCCCATGAGCTTCTTGGCGCTTTCGATGAGGGCGTCCGTCGATTCGCTTCGGCCCGAGGCGGCCTCCCAGGACCGCTGGAGTTCCTCGGCATGATCCGCCACGTAGGCGCGGCCCGCTTCGCTCAGTGTGTACTCGGTGCGCTTGCCCTGGCCGACCGGCTCGACGAGTTCCTCGTCCACGAGCTGCTGAAGGGTGGGGTAGACGGACCCGGGGCTCGGGCGCCACTCGCCGCCGGTCCTCTCGTTGGCGGCCTGAATGATGCCGTAGCCGGTGAGGGGCTGTTCTGCGAGGAGCGAGAGGATCATGGCCCGCACGTCGCCGCGGCTCGCCCGCCGGCCGCCGCGGGGTCCGAAGCCTGGCGGGAAGCCGTGGCCGCGCCCGAAGCCCGGGCCGAAACCGGGACCAAACCCTGGCCCGAAGCCGCCGGGACCGCCGGGGCCGAAGCCGCGTCCCTCGTGATGATGGTGTTCTGGATGTCCGCGCACGGTGTTCTCCTGGTCGTCAGTTGTTAACAGCGTCCGGACCCGAAATGATCCGGACGCTGTTAACGATATATCGCTGACTGTCGAAGAACAAGAGCTAACGTAAGTCAGGGGCTGCTCCCGGGCTACTTCCCCTGCCAGCCCGTGTAGCACTCGGCGATGTACGCCCGCCCATGCTCGGACTCGAGGAGCGAGCGGAGTTCTCCCAGCTGGCGCGCGCGGAAGAACGCGTGGTTCTCCTCCCCCGGCACCGTGTGAAGGAGCGTCGTCATCCAGTACGAGAAGTACTGCGCCTTCCACACGCGGTCGAGGGCGCGGTCCGAGTACGTGTCGACGAGCGCCGTCGAGCCCGTCTTGAAGTACGAATCGAGGCTTTCGAACAGGAGCCGGACGTCGTGGAAGGCGAGGTTGAGGCCCTTCGCTCCGGTGGGCGGGACGGTGTGGGCGGCGTCGCCGGCGAGGAACAGGTTGCCGTGCCGCATGGGGGCGTGCACGAACGAGCGGAACGGCAGCACGACCTTGTCGATGACGGGCCCCTCCTTGAGCTCGAAACCATTGCCGTTCACGCGAAGGCGCAGCTGCTCCCAGATCTGCTCGTCGGTCCAGCCCGCGGGGTCGGTCTTCGGGTCGCACTGGAAGTACATCCGCTGCACCGTGTCCGTCCGCTGGCTGATGAGCGCGAAGCCATGCGCCGAGTTCGCGTAGATGAGCTCGGGCGCGCTGCGAGGGGCCTCCGTGAGGATGCCGAACCACGCGAACGGGTACTCCTGGAAGTACCGGGTGCGGTCCGCTTCGGGAATCTGCTGGCGACAGTGCGAGCGCGAGCCGTCTGCACCGACGAGGACGTCGGCTTCAAGCTCCCAGTCCTGGCCCTCCGAGTCCTTGAATGTCACCTTGGGCTTGCCCGTGAGGTCGGTGATCTGGGTGTCCGAGCACGAGTAGCGCACGTCCCCGCCGTCGGCCTCACGCTGGGCGGCGAGGTCGTCGAACACCTCGTTCTGGGGGTACAGCCACACGGACTGGCCGGTCAGCCCCTTGAAGTCGATCCGGTGGCCCTCGCCGTTCACGCGGAACTCAGTTCCCTCGTGCTCGTGGCCGTTCCGGAGCACATTGTCCACGCCCGAGCCGACCAAGAGGTCGACGGACCCGGCCTCGAGGATGCCGGCCCGGATCGTGTGGGAGATGGCGTCCCGGCTGCGGATCTCCACCACAGTGCTGTCGATCCCCGCGCGGTACAGCAGGTGGGACAGCATGAGCCCTGCCGGCCCTGCTCCCATGATCGCCACCTGGGTCTTCTGCGTCCTGCTCTGCGCCATCGTCGTCACTCGCTTTCCTGTGCGGGCCGCCCGTCCTCGGGATCGGCTCCGGGGCCTCCTTCGAGTGTGCGCCGAATCACAGCGAGGAGTGCTATCCATTTCCGTTCATCGGAATCAGTCCGGGACGGTGCTGTACCCGAGACGACCTGAGGGGCGCGCTAGCTGTACCCGAGACACCTGAGGGGCGCGAAAGCTGTACCCGAGACAACCTGAGGGGCGCGAAAGCTGTACCCGAGACAACCTGAGGGGCGCGAAAGCTGTACCCGAGACAACCTGAGGGGCGCGATAGCTGTACCCGAAACGTCAGGAGTTGGGGGACAGGGAGCCCAGCTGTCGCCCGATGCCTCGGGCCGCGGTCCGGAGGGCGGGCACAATCTGGTGGATCCGCACCTCGGCGTGGGGGACGACGACGCCGATCGCAGCGACCGTGCGGCGCTGGCGGTCCTCGATGGGCACGGCAATGCCCCAGGTCTCCGGATCGACGACGCCGGCGAGCTCCGCATAGCCCCGCTCCGCCGCCGTCGCCAGAAGCCGACGGACATGGTCGGCGTCGACCTTCCCGGTCGGATCCCGGAAGCGCTCGAGGTAGGCGTTCTGCGCTGTGCGCGGCTGGCCGGACATGAGTGCGACCCCCGCCGAGGAGACATGGACGGGCATCCGTCCGGCGACCTTCGCGCGGTTCGCCACCGACCCGCGGCGCGAGAGGCGCTCGACGAACAGGACGTCGTCGCCCTGGAGGACCCCGAGGTTGACGTTCTGATTGAGGACCTGATGGATGTCGTCCATGAACGGGAGCGCCGCCTGCCGCAGGAGGAGGATCGGCGAGTTGCGGTTCACGAGCTCCCACAGGCGCAGGCCGAGCTGCACCTTGCCCCCCGGGGCCTGTTCGAGCAGCCGGTGGTCCCCGAGCTGGCGGACGAGCCGGTGGGCACTCGTGAGCGGGAGCCCCGCACGCTCCGCCAGCTCCGTGAGCGGGAGAGAACTGACCCCTTCGGGAAATGCCTCGAGGACCCGCACCACGCGATCGACGACCGAATCCCCAGAGTTCGAGTTGGCCACAGACCGTCCTTCTGTCGGCTGGCTTCTGTTGAATGGAATGCCCGGTCCTTTACTTTGCCCGCTCAATTGCGCGAAATGCAAGCAAAGGCTCATTTTTTCCAATCGTTTGAAAACTGAAGTATCCCTCTTCCCGAGGTTCCCTCCTTCGGCGAGACTGGTCTTGTTCCGTCCGCCCACCGAGAATCGAAATCCGTTCGTACATCGAGGATTGAAAGCAATGGCCTTCGGGCCACCCAGTGAAGCAGCCGCCGGGCAGTTGCTGGACGTCCCAGACGCCTCATCAGCGCCTGCTCTCGCCCGAAGTGCTGTGCCGATCCGTTCCGGCGCCGCTCCTGGAGGCGGGAGCTGACAACTTCATCATCGGAGGTTGCACCCATGCCGGATCGTCTACCTCGCCGTCTCCAAGGCCTGCTCCGCGAGTTCGTTTCTCGTGCTGAAGAGCTCATGCGCCTGCAGGAGCACATGAATGGCCTGCTTTCCGCCGTCGTCTCGATCGCAGAGGACCTGGCACTCCAGTCCGTTCTCGAGCGCGTCGTCGAATCCGCCCGCACCCTCGTCGGCGCACGGTACGGTGCCCTCGGGGTCATAGCCGAAGGGCATACGCTCAGCCACTTCGTCACCGCTGGCACCGATGAGGAGACCGCCCAGCTGCTGCGCGAGCTCACCGCGCCGGAAGGCCCTCTGGGGGAACTCCTGCGCAACCCACGACCGCTCCGGCTCCACGATCTCCGCGACCTCCCGGTCTCGATGGCCTTCCCCGCGGACGATCCGCCTCTTCACACCCTCCTCGAGGTTCCGCTCCGGGTCCGGGACTCCGTCTTCGGGACCCTGTACCTCACCGACAAGGAGGACGGCGAGGACTTCTCGGTGGAGGACGAGGAACTCGCCGTCGCCTTCGCCGCGGCGGCCGGCGTCGCCATCCAGAATGCCCGCCTCTATGACGACAGCCGCCGCCGTCAACGGTGGCTCGAAGCGAGCATGGAGGCCAGCACGACCCTCATCGTTCCCGGAGGAGCGGGTTCCGACTTCGACAGCCTCGCGGGCGACCTTGATGCGTCCTCCGATCTCGACCTCGTGGCGGAGCGGGCCCTTCACGCGAGCGACTCGGTCCTCGCCGTCATTGCCCGGCCTGAGGAGGAGCGTCTGGAGGTGCGCACCGCGGTCGGAACTCTGGCCCTCAGCGCGGGAGAAGACCTTCCCTTCTCGGCCGCCCTGAAGCACGTGGACGAACAGGGCAAGCCCGTCATGATCACCAACGCCGCAGAGGTCTTCGGACCCGAGGCCGCCGAGAAGCTCGGTGAGATTCTCGCCGTTCCGCTCGGCCACAGCGGAATCGGGAATCGGCTGCTCATCCTGGCGCGGGCCCAGGGCGGTGGCCCCTACCCGTCGTCGGACCTCGACTCCGCCGCCGTCTTCGGCTCCCACGTCGGCCTTGCCCTCGATCTCAACCGTGCGAATCGCCAGCGCGAGCACGCACTCCTCTCGGTCGACCGCGACCGCATCGCGCAGGATCTCCACGACCTGGTCATCCAGCGGCTCTTCGCCGCCGGCCTGAGCGTCCAGAACCTGCGCCGCTTCACGACGGACCCCACCGCGGAGGCCCGCATCACGAAGGTCACCGAGGAGCTGGACGAGACCATCCGGGAGCTCCGGAACACGATCTATTCGCTCCGGGCGGAGGAAGAGGCAGACGAATCCTTCTCCCAGATCCTCCTCAACACCGTACGGGAAGGCCTGCTGAACTCGCCGATCCGGCCCCGGATCAGCGTGGCCGGGCGCATCGACGACGTCCCCGGGCCGATAGCCCGCCAGCTCCTCGCGGTCGTCTCCGAGGCAGTGAGCAACGCAGTGCGGCATTCGGGGGCCCAAGGGGTCAGCGTCGCGGTGACCAGCGACGACTCCTCGCTCGAGGTGGTCATCGAGGACGACGGCCGAGGCTTCTCCGACCCCGAGCGCCTGAGCGGGCTCGCGAACATCGAGCACCGCGCCGAGAGGCTCGGCGGAACGAGCGTGTTCGAGAGCGCTCCGGGTGAAGGGACGAAGATCACCTGGCGGGTCCCGTTGGCGGAATAGGACTATCGCTTGCCGGAAGGGCTAGCGCTGCCCTGCTTGGGCGAGGTACAGCGCGGCCTGCGTCCGCCTCTCGAATCCGAGCTTGGCGAGCATCGAGGAGACGTAGTTCTTGACCGTCTTCTCCGCGAGCCGCAATTCCTCGCCGATCTGACGATTGGTCAGGCCCTGCCCGATGAGCACAAGGACCCGGCGCTCTTGAGGGCTCAGGACGTCCAGTCGCGGATCAGCGACGGCGCCGGCCACGATCCCCTTGAGTGCCGCATCCCGCAGGATCGGGTCGAAGAGGGATTCGCCGTTGGCCGCGCGGCGAATGGCGTTGGCAAGGTCGTGGCTGCGGATCTGCTTGAGCACATAGCCGGAGGCGCCTGCGAGGATCGCTGCGCGGAGAGCCTGATCGTCGTCGTAGCTCGTGAGGATGAGGCAGCGGATGCGCGCGTCCACCGACCGCACGTCCCGGCAGACTTCGATCCCCGTACCGTCTGTCAGCCGCCCGTCCAGGACTGCGACGTCGGGCCTCAGAGCCGGTATGCGGCGGGACGCCTCGTGGGCGGAGTAGCTCTCCCCCACAACTTCCATCCCCTCGTGCTCGAGCAGGTCGCGGAGACCCTGGCGAACGAGCTCGTGGTCATCCAGGATGAACACCCGGATCGCGTCGACACGCGTCTTCTCTACTGCAGTTGGCGTTGTCATGCCGAGACCGTCTCCCATCGCTTTGATGCTCTGCCCTGCTTCGCGACACCCCACTCGCGAGCGAGCAGCCAGGAGCCCCCAAGCCCTGTGCCCGAACCAGCAGACTCTAAGTCTCGGACGGGCGTGAGCCGCGCGCTAGGGACCAAAGTCGGTGATCGGCGTCGACCGCCGCGGCGGGAAGGACCGCGCCACGCCGAAATTCAACCTCAATGAGGCGAAATAGGGACTTTCAGCCCTATAGTGCCGCACATCACATGGGAGATCCTAGTGGAGGTGCTGTCCCAAGGGTCCTCAGAGCGCGAGGCCGCGGGACGCGCGTCGCTCAGCCGGGGATCAGGCAGTGGTTCCCGCGGACAGAGTCCGATGTATTTCTTTTGGGCCGCGCTGCGAACGCAGCAGCGCGACCGTGGAAAGGAGCCGGCATGCTCGCCGACACCCCCGCCACTGTTCGTTCTCAACTCCAAGCAATTCCCTCCGAGCCGGAAGACTCACGATCCCGCTCCCTCCGGGCCCACCCTTCGAATCATCAGCCCTCCCCAGACGCCCCGCCGCAGCAATCGGTCGACGACGACCTGATGTCCCGCTGGGACCGGCTCCGGCTCGTGCTCATCGGACAGGGGCTCAGCGACTGCGAGGCCCGCACTGAGGTGGCACGCATTGCGGCGGGAGACGTGTGGGACGAGTTCGCCGACGAACTGCGCCGGCACCGTGCGGCCGGGCGCCAGACGGAGGCGAATGCAGTCGCCGTCGGGCTCCGCTCGATGCAGGGCGTGACGCAGCCGATCCTGAGGCACCCGGGCGACGTCTCGGTAGCACGCTCGGCGTTGGACCGCGCGCGTCGCCGCCTCAGCCACAACGGCAGTCTGCTCGACCGGCTCCAGGAGCGGCCCAACCCGCTGCGGCGTGCCGAGCACGCGTTCAGGATCCTCGAGGCGTTCCTGCGTCTGACGTGATCCTGCACGCCCACAGACGGCCCGCGCAGGTGACAACGGGGTCACTGCGCGGGCTTCCGAACTCCTCGAAGCCGTCCGTCCGGCCCGTTTGTCCGTCCGCCTGAGCCGTGTCGGCGCAAAACCGGCGGCGTGTCGCGCGTGAGGGCAGGATAAGCGGGCCGGAAGGCCGCGCGACCCCGCCTCGCCAGTACCCAGTGGCCGCCCGGCTCGAGTCAGCCCTCACCCAGATCGTCCGCAACCCTGCGCAGGTCCTGGACCCAGCCGGTCGAGCGATTGGCTTGGGGCGATGCCGCCTCGAAGTTCGAAAGCGCCTCCGCGATGGACTCCAAGGCGGAGGCGATGTTCGCCTTCACGTCCGCGTATCCCTCTTCAGAGCGTGGATCGGCGGAAGCGCTATTGAGCAGGTCGGCCCCGGCCCGCAGAATCAACGAGGCTTCGAGCTCGTTCATCGCCTGCCGCCGTCAGCGGCATAGGCTGCTGCGATTCCTGGCAACGAGGCCTCGAACACCGTCTCGCCGCCGGGCATCACCATGTAGGCGAGGAACTCCTCGTCGAACGTCACGATCCCGGCGTCGACAGCCTCGAGCTTGGCCTTGATGAGCGAGGACAGCTGCCTCCAGCGCCGGCGCGCCACGTCCTGAGTTGTCCTCGACCCCTGAGTGGCATCAGGCACGAGCGGGTCGCTTCCCCGACCCGACGGCAAAGCACTGGGGAGGGCCAACGCGAGACGGAACCGGCGGTCGTCGGAGCTGAAGGCGACCTCGGCCTTTCCATGTTCGGAAGCGCAGCGGAACCCGTGGGCTCCGTGATCGGTGAGCATGAGCTGGATCTCTGCCTGAGAAGCGGAGCAGCTGACGGTGGCACCCCGGACATAGTTGCTTGTCATGATTAAGGGTAAGCCCGTCCACCCGGGCGGGTGGACGGCCGCACCCCCAAACCTCGGACCCACGGCGGACGGCCGGGAAGGGCCCTACGCCACCCCCGCGGCCCGCGCGGCGTCGGCAATCCCAGCGGCGGCCTTCCGAAGTTCGGGGACGAGTCGCTGCACCTCGGCCTCCCTGTCCCCGTCGCCTTCGAGTCTCGCCGAGAGCGCGAGGTTGATCGCCGCGAGGGTGCGCCCGTCAGAGCCAAGCACGGGCACGGCGAGCGAGCGCAAGCCCACCTCGAGCTCCTGGTCGACGACGGCGTAGCCCTGCCCCCGGACCCGCGTCAGCTCCGCTTCGATCGCCTCGCGCGATGTGAGGGTGCGGGGCGTGAGCGGGTCGAGGCGCGCGGTGGCGAAGTACGTTGCGAGGTCGGCGCCGGGGAGGGCCGCGAGGAGGACTCTGCCCATCGATGTCGCGTGGGCAGGGAAGCGGGTGCCCGGCGAGATCCCCACGGAGATGATGCGCCGTGTATGGATCCGTGCCAGGTAGACGATGTCGGTCCCGTCGAGGATCGCCATCGACGTGGACTCTCCCTCGCGGTGCGAGAGGTCCTCGAGGAACGGCTGCGCGAGCTCGGGCAGACGCTGGGCAGAGAGATACGAGTAGCCGAGCTGCAGCACGAGGGGGGTGAGGGCGAAGAGGCGTCCATCGGTGCGCATGTACCCGAGCTCGACGAGCGTGTGCAGGAACCGCCGGGCCGTGGCGCGCGTCAGCTCGGTCCTCGTGGCCACCTCGGAGAGGGTCATCTCCTGGTGGTCGGCATCGAAGGCACGGATCACGGCGAGGCCGCGGGCGAGCGACTGCACGAACTGGTCGCTCGGCGCCGACACTGCCTCACCCATCACTGCTCCGCCTTTCCATGCCACGACCGTCGCTCAGCGGCATAACCGTCCCACACCCGCGACGGTTCTGCCTTCTGGGGACGGCCATAGCAACGCTACTGTCTCAGCCCGCGAGCAGCGGGACGTCCATGAGTCCGGCGAGCTCGTCGAAGGTCACGCCGAACGTCTCACGGACGCGCACGCCGTCGTCCGCGATGAGGAAGACGGCCTTGTCCGTGTAGACCCGGGTGACGCAGCCGACTCCCGTGATGGGGTACGTGCACTCTGGGACGAGCTTCGACTTCCCGTCCTTCGTGAGCAGGGTCATCATGACATACACGTCCTTGGCGCCCGTCGCGAGGTCCATCGCGCCGCCGACGGCGGGGATCGCATCGGGTGCGCCGGTGTGCCAGTTCGCGAGGTCCCCCTTCGCGGACACCTGGAACGCACCCAGCACGCACACGTCGAGGTGGCCGCCGCGCATCATCGCGAAGGAATCCGCGTGGTGGAAGTAGCTCGCCCCGGGCAGCTCCGTCACGGGGATCTTGCCGGCGTTGATGAGGTCGGGGTCGATCTGCTCGCCCACAGCGACCGGCCCCATGCCGAGCATGCCGTTCTCGGTGTGGAGGGTGATGTCCTGCTCCTCGGTGAGGTAGTTCGAGACGAGCGTCGGCTGGCCGATGCCGAGGTTCACGAACGAGCCAGGGGCGATGTCGCGCGCGACGAGCCGCGCGAGATCGTCGCGTCCGAGGGGGGCATCACTGGTCTTGGGGGCCGCCCCTGAGGAAACGGCCGACGTCGAAATCTCACTCATGCTCTCAGCCCACCTTGACGATCGTGTTGACATAGATGCCCGGCGTCACGACGTTCTCCGGGTCGAGCGCGCCGATGGGGACGATCTCGGACACCTGCGCGACGGTCTGCTTCGCGGCGGCCGCCATAATGGGCCCGAAGTTCCGTGCGGTCTTGCGGTACACGAGGTTGCCCTTGCCGTCCGCCCTCAGCGCCTTGATGAGGGCGACGTCCGCGTGGATCGGCGTCTCGAAGACCTGCCACTTGCCGTCGAGGAAACGCGTCTCCTTGCCCTCGGCGAGCATCGTGCCGTAGCCGGTCGGCGTGAAGAAGCCGCCGATTCCCGCGCCGGCCGCGCGGATGCGCTCGGCGAGGTTGCCCTGCGGGACGAGCTCGAGCTCGATCTCACCCGCGCGGTACTTCGCGTCGAAGTGCCACGAGTCGCTCTGCCGCGGGAACGAGCAGATCATCTTCCGCACCCGCCCCTCCTTGATGAGGAGCGCGAGGCCCTCGTCGGCTTGGCCCGCGTTGTTGTTGACGACCGTCAGATCACGGGCACCGCCCTCGAGCAGTGCATCGATGAGCTCGAACGGCTGCCCCGCGTTGCCGAAGCCGCCGATCATGACCGTCGATCCGTCCTGAACGCCGGCGACGGCTTCGGCGACGGTGTCCTTGAATTCCAGCATCCCTTTTCCTGTTCCCTCTCGGCCGGTTCCGTCTCGGCTACTTCGTGGCCGAGACGTTTTCGAGCACCACGGCGAGGCCCTGCCCGACGCCGATGCAGATGGCCGCGACGCCCCACCTCTCGCCGCTGCGCTGCAGTCCGCGAGCGAGCGTGCCGAGGATGCGTCCGCCGGAAGCGCCCAGCGGGTGTCCCATCGCGATGGCGCCGCCGTGCCGGTTCACGATCTCGGGATCGATCTTCCACGCGTCGAGGCACGCGAGGGACTGGGCGGCGAACGCTTCGTTGAGTTCGACGGCGCCGACCTGGTCCCACGTGATGCCCGCCTTCGCGAGCGCCCGGTTGGCGGCTTCGACCGGCGCGAAGCCGAAGAACTGGGGCTCGTTGGCGGCGGCTCCGCGGCCCGCAATGCGGGCGATCGGCTCGAGCCCGAGCACGCCGGCTGCATCCTCCGAGCCGAGCAGCACGGCCGACGCGCCGTCGGAGAGCGGGGACGCGTTGCCCGCGGTCACGGTACCGCCCGAGGTCGTCCCGGAGCGGTCGCCGTTGTCGGGACGGAAGGAGGTGCGCAGGCCCGCGAGCTTCTCGGCGCTCGAGCCGGGGCGGATGCCTTCGTCCCGCGCGAGGTCCGTCCCGGGCACGGGGACGACGAGGTCGTCGTAGAAGCCCTCGTTCCATGCCCTATCGGAGAGGTTGTGGGAGCGGGCGGCGAACTCGTCCTGCCGGTCGCGCCCGATGGCGTGGCGCTCGCGCAGCTGCTCGGTGGCCTCGCCGAGGGAAACGGTCCACTGCGACGGCATCTGCGGGTTCACGAGCCGCCAGCCGAGCGTCGTGGACGAGAGCTTCAGGTCCCCGGCCGGGTAGGGCTTCTCGGTCTTCGGGAGCACCCACGGAGCGCGGCTCATCGATTCGACGCCGCCGACGAGGACGACCTCGGCGTCGCCGACCGCGATCTGACGCGAGGCAATCATGGCCGCGTCCAGCGAGGAGCCGCACAGGCGGTTCACGGTCGTTCCGGGGATCGACGTCGGGAGGCCTGCGAGGAGCGTCGCCATGCGGGCGACGTTGCGGTTCTCCTCGCCCGCGCCGTTCGCGTTGCCGAAGATGACCTCGTCCACGGCGCTGTGCTCCAGGGCCTCCACGGTGAGCCCGGGCGCGCGGTCAACCACGGCGCGGACGATGTGCGCGGCAAGGTCGTCGGGTCGGACGCCGGCGAGGCCTCCGCCGAACTTGCCGAACGGCGTGCGGACCGCGTCGTAGACAAATGCTTCCGTCACTGCTCTTCCTCACTGTCTTCTGCGTCTGCTTCGGCGAGGGTCCGCTGTGCGACCTTGAAGGCCGTATTGGCCGACGGCACCCCGCAGTAGATGGCGCTCTGCAGGATCACTTCCTTGATCTCGTCACGGGTGAGCCCGTTCCGAAGGGCCGCGCGGACGTGCATGGCGAACTCGTCCCAGTGCCCGTGCGCGATCATCGCGGTCAGCACCGCGACCGAACGCATCTGCCGCGTGAGCCCGGGCCGGGTCCAGATGCCGCCCCACGCGATGCGGGTGATCATGTTCTGGAACTCGGCCGTGAACTCGTCCGAGTTCGCGTTTGCGCGGTCGACGTGCGCGGCCCCGAGCACCTCGCGGCGCACCTCCATGCCGCCGTCGTACAGTTCGCGCTGCGTGGTGTCGGGCTGGACGGCACCCGCCCGCTCGTCGTGGGCCCAGTTCTCCCCCACCTGCTGGCCGCTCACTCGGCGCCCTCCGCTGCCTTCTCGCCACTGGCTTCCGAGGCTGCCAGGGCGAAGTGGTCGCGCAGCAGCTGTGCGACGGCCGCCGGATCCTCGGTGGGCGCGATATGGGCGACGCCGGGAAGCTCGACGGCGCTGCCGCGCTGAGCGTGCTCGGCCATCCATTGAGCGTCGGAGAAGGGGCAGACGGAGTCGAATTCGCCGGCGACGGCAAGGAAGGGGACCGCGATCTCGCCGAAGCGGTCCCGGACGTCGTACTCGGCGATCGCGCGGCACACGGCGGCGTAGCCGAAGCGGTCGGCATCCCGGAGTGCGTGGAGGAGCCGCGAGGACTCGGTTGGGTGCTCAGCGAGGAAACCGGGTGCGAACCAGATCTCCGCCGAGGCCTGGAGCCGCACGGCAGTTCCCTGCCGAGCCACGAGCTCGGCGCGCTCGGCGTAGCCCTCTGCACCGTTGAAGCGCGGTGACGAGCAGAACATTGCGAGGCTCAGGAGGCGCTCCTGATGGCGAAGCGCGAGCTCCGCGCCCGTTGCACCCCCGACGGAGTCGCCTGCGTAGTGGAACGGGGTGCCGGGCAGGATCGAGTCGACAAGGCCGACGACGGCATCGGCAAGCTCGGCCACGCTGAACGCGGCGTCCGGTGCGGCTGCCGGGGAGACGCCGTGGCCAGGGAGGTCCCAGCCGAGGATGTCGTAGTCCTCCCCGATGAGACGCGCCACGGCATCCCACATGACGGTCGACGTCCCGAGGGACGGCCCGAGGACGACGAGCTCCCTCTGGCCGAGCTGCTCTCGCGGAGAGAGCCGCACGGCGCGGATCTGTGGAACGCTCACGCGCTGATCACTTCCTCATGTCGATGTCTTCAGTCCTGATGGTGGCTGTCTTCAATCCCGATGGCGGTGGTGAGCCGGCCGATTCTCATAGGCCGCAAGAATCCGGTCGACGATTCCGGCGGCGTCGCCCTGGTACCCGGCGGGGTCGAGAAGATCGTCGAGCCGCGCGTCGAAGTCTTCGCCCGCGGCGTCGGCAGGCACGACGGCGCGCAGCTCGTTCCGCAGGACGCTCTCCTGTTCGGCGGGGTCGGCTCCGTCCGCTGCCGCGGCCAGGGCGGCGTCGACCGCCTTCTGGATTCCTGCCCGGCCGCCCTCGGCAACGCCGGAGAGCTCGAGCATGATCCTCTCGCCCAAGAGCAGCGGCCCACTCGCCTCGAGGTTGCGGCGCATGCGACTCGGGAAGACGCGGAGGCCCTCGACGAGCTCGCGCAGGGCTGCCGCGGCCCCGCCCGCCAGTCGTAGGAGCTCGCGCAGGGCCGGCCACTCGCTGTGCCACGCGCCACCGGTGCGCTCATCCTCGGTCAGGGCGGAGGCGAGCTCGAGCTGCATGACGTGAGCTGGTGCTTGGAGCGCGGCCGAGCGGATGAGCACCGAGAGCGCCGGGTTCTGCTTCTGCGGCATGGCCGAGGAGGCGCCTCGCCCCGGGGCGAGGGGCTCGCCGAGCTCGCCGATCTCGGGACGGGCCAGCAGCATGATGTCGTTCGCCACGTGGGCGGCGGCGGCGCATGCCGCCGCGAGCGCGTGGCCGAGGTCGGTGGCCGGGCCGCGGAACGATTGCCAGGGCGCGACGGCGCGGTCGAGCCCGCTGCGTTGGGCCCAGTCGGCGGCGAGTGCATCAGGTTCGCCGCCGAGGGCGACGAGCGAGGCGTTCGTCCCCGCGGCACCGCCGCACTGGACTGGGAACCGGAGTCCACCGAGGAGCGCCTCGGCGTGCGCGACTCCTTGCAGCCAGTTCGCTGCCTTGAGACCGAAGCTCGAAGGCAGGGAATGCTGCGTGAGGGTCCGCGCCACCTGCGGCGTGGCGCGGTGGGAGTCCGCGAGCTTCGCGAGCGCCTCCGCGGCCGGGCTCAGGTCGGCGAGAACGCCCGCGACGGCGCGCTTCGCCACGAGCATGAGGGCCGAGTCGAGCACGTCCTGGCTTGTGAGGCCCCTGTGGACGGCGGACGTGCCCGGCTCAGCCGTGGCTTCCCGCAACGCCTTCACCAAGGGGATGACGGGGTTTCCTCCGACCTGCGCAGCTTGGGCGAGACGCGCGCCGTCGTAAGCGTGCGCCGTCATCCCCTCGCTGACCGCGAGCCGGACCGCATGGCCCGCGCCGGGTTCGACGAGGCCCGCCGCCTCGAGAGCCTCGGCCCACGATGCCTCGAGCGCGAGCATCGCGGCGACGACCGCGTCGTCACCGGTCGCGCCCGACACGGCGGGGCTCGCCCAGACCGGAGAGAGCAGGCCTCGGTCCGCGGGATCGAAGCTGTCCAGGTCCGGAGCGGTGGGGTCGCTCATGTGGCTAGGCCTCGCTGTTGAAGTCGAGGAACACGGTCTCGTCCTCGCCTTGGAGGCGGATGTCCCAGTGGAGCGAACCGTCGGCAAGGCGCTCTGCGATCAGCGTCTTGCGGCGGGCTGGTTCGAGCGAACTCAGGAGCGCGTCCTTCTCTAGCGCCTCCGAGTCCTCGGGGAGGTAGACGCGCGTGAAAAGCCGGTTCATGAGGCCGCGCGCGAAGATGGCGACGGCGAAGAACGGCGCCTTGCCGGGCTCGGTGGCACCTGGGTTCACGGTCGTGAACACGTACTTGCCAGTGTTGCCGGCCGGGATGCGGCCCCAGCCCGTGAACGTGTAGCCGTCGCGGACGAGCGAGCCGGTCTCAGAGACGACATTGCCGTTCTCGTCGGCCTGCCAGATCTCGATGAGCGCATCGGGGATCGGGGTGCCGTTGCCGTCGTAGACCGTTCCGTGGAGCTGGACGCTGTTCGGGCTCCCCGGCGGAACGAGCTCGCCGCCCTTCGCGAAGGGCAGGGCGTACCCGAAGAACGGGCCGACAGTCTGGCCGGGGGTGGGAATAAGGGACCTACTCATTGTCACCCTGCTCTCCGTACGCCTCGTTCTCGGTCCAGGTCCGCTTCGGGCCCGTGAGGACGATGTCCCATTCATAGCCCAAGGCCCACTCGGGCGAGGTGAGGTCATGGTTGTAGCGGGCCACGAGGCGGTCCCGCGCGTCCTGGTCGACGATCGACTGGTAGATCGGGTCGAGAGGGAAGAGCTGGTCACCGGGGAAGTACATCTGAGTGACGATGCGCTGGGTGAACTCGGTGCCGAAGAGGCTGAAGTGGATATGGGCCGGGCGCCACGCATTGAGGTGGTTCTTCCACGGGTACGCGCCGGGCTTGATCGTCAGGAACTCGTACGAGCCGTCCGGGCCGGTGATGCAGCGGCCCACGCCCGTGAAGTTCGGATCGAGCGGCGCGGGGTGCTGGTCGCGCTTGTGGATGTAGCGGCCCGCGGAGTTGGCCTGCCAGATCTCCACTAGCTGGCCCGCAACGGGCCTGCCGTCGCCGTCGAGCACCTTGCCCCGCAGGACCATCCGCTCGCCCAGAGGCTCCCCGCCGTGCTGGATGGTCAGATTCGACTCGAGGGCGTGCACGTCCTGATGGCCGAAGGCCGGGCTGTACAGCTCGATGGTCTCCGGGTCAGCGTGGTGCAGGCTCTTTGTGGGGTGCCGCAGGATCGAGCTGCGGTACGGCGCGTAGTCGATGCGGGGCTGGGTTTCTGCGGGCTGCCCTGCTGAGAGCGCGGCCCTGTATCCCTCTTCGATGTCCCGGATCTCCCGGCTGACGATCGCCTGATTGTCAGCGGCGGCGTCGGACGATTTGACGGGTTCGCCCATGGTTCCTCCTCTAGCTTCCTTGCCGAGTGCCCCGCGAGCGGCACCGTCTCATTTCGAGGGTAACCGCTGTTCGCATTCTGTACAAATGTTCGCAGAGCGAACACGAACATCGACTGCGGGGTGCTGCCAGCGTAGGGTCCGGGAATGCGAAGGGATAGAGGTTCTTCCGATCAACGGAACGAATCAGGGTTCGCCGAGCGCCCTCCGTGTTCCACAACTCAGTGTCTCCAGGAATCCCTAGGCTCGCGAGCGGGTGTTCACGCCAGACAACACCGCTGGCCACCGGGCTGAGGGAGCCACGTTGAAGAACAAGCCGATCAGGGGAGCTATTGTCGCCGCCGCCTTGGCCAGCACGACACTTGTCGGGCCACCCGTCGCCGCTCTGGCCCAAGGGGCCACCTTGACGAAGGTGACGCGAGAAGCCATGGACAACCCCAGCGCGTATTCGGTTCAGATTGCGAAGAACAAATGGCCCACCGGAGCGTCAAAGGTCTTCATCGCGGACGCGCACGACACGATTGCCATCGCCGTCGCGGCGCCTGCCGCGCTTAACCAGAATGCTCCACTTCTCCTCGTGGAACCTTCCGCCCCAGCCCTCGTCCTCGAAGTGATTGCGCAGCTCAGGGCGAGAGAAGCCGTACTGGTGGGTCCTGGCTTCAGCCCGAAAAGCGGGATCCGTCAGCAGATCAACGGAGTCACGGCGCTCCAGCAATGGATCAGCGGTCCGGGCCCGCTTGAGCTTGACGTCCCGATTTCGACAATGTTCAGCGCCCCTGTGGATGAGCTCTATATCACTGACGCAGGACACACTGCAGATCTTGTGACAGCCTCCTCGGCTTCAAGCTTCCAGAAGTCACCTCTTTTCACCATCGCGGACTCTCTGGGTAGTTGGGAGGAGTCCGAACTGGCCCGGCTCAAACCTAAACGGATTGTCTTTGTGGGGAATGCCGCTGCGGCTTCCGCCGCACTGTCTCGGGTTGAAGCCCTTGGCTACCCCACGATGGCAGTCGAAGGCGCGAGCCCGGTCGAGCGAAATCTCAAGGTCGTGAACCTCCTACGCGGCAAGAACGTCGATACCCGAAAATTCCGCATCTCAGTTCCGGAGGAAGCTGCAGCGGCGGCACCCGCGGCCTATGAAGCGGCGCTCAGTGGAACCCTTGTGCGCTTCACCGATTCCGGAGCGTCCTTCTCCGGACACTTGGCCGATGAGGCGAATGCCTGGGGTATCGAAGCGTTGGACGGCAAGATCTTTGGCGCGTCGACCGCCATACCGAACACGTTCTTGGCCAGTCTTGAGAACGCCATCACCAGACAGCGAGCCCCGAAAACGAGCTTTCAAGTCGTTGGATCATCGACAGGCACGGACGCTCAACACACGCTCGAGATGTCTCCGTACCCCGGGGCGGCCCGCTACCGCCTGTTTGACCTCTCGGGGGCACTCTCGACCGAGTCGACCACTCCAATATTCAAGCTTCCCAGTGGCCAGACCACGTTCAGCGCGAAGGCTTATAACCCCATAGGCGCCCTGCTCGCGCAGCGAGACGTCCGAGTCGTCGTAGCCGACGAGGAGAAGCCGACGGCAACCGTCTCCGCCGTCATCACCTCGGACACAGAGGTCAGCATCGTCAATTGGAAACAGCAAGCCGCGGATGCCCGCCCCCGAACCGTTGTCCGATCCGAGCTCGTGCGTGACTCGGACGGGAGACTGGCCATGAAGGGACGAGCTCAGATCGGCACGACCTGCAGCACCGAGTACATCGATCGAGGGAGGCCAGTCGGCACGGAAGTCATCTATGAGATAAGCCAAGACGGAACCCCAGAAAGGAACATTTGCTCCACCTCCACTCCCGACCACTCCCAAAGGGAAGAGAGCATCACCCTTTCCTCTGCCCGCGTACCCGCCACGAACATGCTTTCACTGGCGCAGCCGTCATTGTCGACGACGTTCGGAACGGCTAGAACCAACCAAAATGTCCTCCGACCCCCAAACGCGCCCACCCCGACAATCGCCGAACAAGCTCTGATTAGCTCCCGTCGGCCTCCCGCCACCGCTGGCACCCCTCAGCAGATCCGGGCTGCGGCGTCACCCGCGCCCCTCCCATGGACTTTCCGGTACCAAACCTTCATTCCTGACCTATACATACGTCCCGCGAATTGGGACACCCAGGTCTTCGACGGGAACAACCGCGGATTCGGAGCCTGGCTCTCGCCCTACAAGACTCGCACAGACGTAACGTACTACTTCGATCAGAACTGGCGAGTCCAGAGCTACTCGTTCCGCAAATTCGTCGGAATCACCACTGAATACCATTGCTCAAAGAACACATTCGCCGACTGCAGGTTTGTCAAGCAAGCCCAGGCCAGCGATTCGGGCATTAGTATGACCGCGTCAGCCCTTCGGGGAATCCATGTTGGGTTCATCAATCATGAGGTTGCGCTACCCATCAAGCCACATAGCTTCATCTGGGGTCTCATCAGCCCACCCGCCATCACCTATGGCGTCCACTACAAGTACGGTCCGGGGGGATTCACCCTCTCAGGTGTTCACGACGGTGCCCCTGCCCACGAAATTTGGGGAGGATACGTCCCCGGTGAATACATTCCTTTCATGCTTCATGACCGAAGATGTGGCTTTGGCAACGGCCTCCTCGGTCTCTGCAGCGTCGGCTTCACCATCAAAGTATGAGAACCCACGCAAAGGACGTCGAAGCTGGCAAGGAAACCTCCCCGCTCCACGCCTCCGTTGGGGCTGCCACCGTTATCACGCTCGGCGAAATGATCGTCTTGGCCGTTTTGGACTGGACCCAAGGCGCCTTCGAAACCGGCGGCCTTGTAACCCCCTTCGTCTCCTGGCCAGTGATGATGCTGGCCGTGAGGCCGAGGTGGAAAGGCCTAGTCGGGAGCTTCGCGATCACCCTCCTGTACGCCGCCCTCGGCTACGCCTCGGCCGCCAACTTCATTTTCCTCGGCTTCGTATTCCCTCCCGCAATGCTCGCCATGATTGTCGGTTGGTCGAATCTGATGCCCCTGAAGGTGTTGGCTCTGCGGGCTCTCGGCCTCGCGGCCGCCGCGTTCGTGGCCGTGGCCTTCATGGTCTACATGCCGCTCCCTGGGGCTCTGGTGCTCGTCATCGCGCCTTGGCTCTCATCGCGCGCCCCGCGAGCGGCGCTCATCGTCAATCGGTCGATGAGCGTCGTGCTAGCACTTACCCTGTCCGTCGTCGGCATCCTCAGCATGCCTTCCTCGGTGGGTGGAACAGCGGGCTTCTTCGCCCTGCTGGGCGGAATAGCGATCCTGCGGCCACCAGAAGACGGGTTGGAGAATCTGCGCCCCAAAGACCCTCACCTCTTTACCCCCAGCATTTTCGGCTGGCCAGACCGAGTACGGTATTGGCTGGATGGCCAACCGTGGGACAGCCGTCTCTAGATCGCGGGGCGACGGCGGACCTACTGTGGAGGGAAAGCCTAGCTTCACGGCTGGCGCGCGGGAGGCGACGGGCAATGCCCTCGACAGATGGACGGCTGGCTCTTGTTACAGGCGCGACCGGAGGCATCGGCGGAGCGATAGCGGCGGCGCTTGCTCGCGAAGGCCTGAGGGTCGTCGTCGTCGGGCGAACCCAGGGACGCGCCGAGAATGCGATCCGGGACATTCGCTCGCTCGTCCCTTCCGCCGAACTCGAGCCACTCGTCTGCGACCTCTCGTCTCAAGCTTCGATCCGCTCGGCCACCCGGGAATTCTCGGCCCATCACGAGAGGCTCGATGTCCTCGTCAATGCAGCTGGCGTGTTCCGTAAGGAGCGCCACACCACCGCCGATGGGCTCGAGCTCACGTTCGCGACCAATGTCATGGGCTACTTCCTCACGACGAACCTGCTCCTCGACGCGCTCAAACGGGCGGCGACAGGAAGTTTCGTGCCCCGCGTTGTCAACGTGACGTCTCGATACGGCAGGACCAGACTGGATTTCACCGACCTTCAGACCTCGAGAAGCAGATACAGCTATTTCCGCTCAACTCCCCCGACCATGCTTGCCCGCGTTCTCTTGACGCAGGAATTTGCCAAAAGGCTCCACGGAACGGGAGTGGTGGTGAACGCAGTGCATCCCGGTCTGGTCAAGAACACGGCGCTCCTGCACGATGTCGGCGGTCCATTCCGTTGGGTCACCAATACGTTCGGCAAGCCCGCCGAGAAGGCTGCCGACACCGCAGTCTGGCTCGCCACCTCTGCCGAAGGAGCGGTGTTCACCGGGAAGCTGTGGGCGAATCGGAAAATGCTGCCGACGCCGGGCATGGGCTCCGACGAGGCGGCGCGGAAGCGGCTGTGGGACGAGTGCGTGCGGCTCGCCCGGCACGAGGTCTGAGGCCTGCCCGTGCGTAGGTCTGAGAGAGCCTTCCTCCGCCCAGCCCAAGGGGCGTACTCATAGAAGAGTCAGCCAAGACCGATCAGGAGAACATCCACATGCGCTACCGCAAACTCGGCAGTTCCGACCTCGAAGTCTCAGAGATCTCGCTCGGCTCGTGGCTCACGTTCTCGGGCGGCGTCGCGGCCGAGCAGACGAGAGCCTGCACGGAGGCCGCCTTCGATGCCGGGATCAACTTCTTCGACACCGCCAACGTCTACGGCCGGGGCGCCGCGGAGACGGCATGGGGCGAAATCCTCTCGAAGCACCCCAGGGGCTCGTACATCCTTGCCACGAAGGTCTTCGGCGAAATGTCGGACACTGACTCAGGGCTTTCGGGAGAGCAGATCGCGAAGCAGATCGACGCGTCGCTCACCCGCCTCCAGACCGACCACGTGGACCTGTATCAGGCCCACCGCTTCGACGCTTCCGTCCCGATCGAGGAGACGATCGAGGCGTTCCAGAAAGTAGTCGAGCAGGGCAAGGCCCGCTATCTCGGGTTCAGCGAGTGGACGCCGGAGCAGATCCAGGCCGCGATCGACATCGCCGGTCCGGATCTCTTCGTATCCTCCCAGCCGCAGTACTCCATGCTGTGGCAGGCGCCGGAGGAAGAGGTCTTCCCGCTGTGCGCGGCGAACGGCATCTCCCAGATCGTCTGGTCCCCGCTCGCGCAGGGCGTGCTCACCGGGAAGTACAAGCCGGGCCAGGCCCTGCCCGACGACAGCCGCTTCGCAAACGACGCCATGAACGCCTTCAAGGACCGCTTCCTTCAGGAGCCGATCCTCGAAGCCGTGCAGCGACTCGTTCCCATCGCCGAGGGAGCCGGGATGGACCTCACGACGATGGCACTCGCGTGGGTGCTCAGGCGGAGCGAACTCGCTTCGGCGATCATCGGCGCGTCGCGCCCCGAGCAGGTCCACGCCAACGCAGCCGCTTCCGGCGTAGAGCTCAGCGACGATGTGCTGCGCGCCATCGACGAGGCCCTCGGCGACGTCCCCGTCAAGGGTCAGACCCCCGCCAACAACGCCCAGCTGGGGATCAGGCACCGCTAGAGGGCCGAACCAAGGGAGGACGACGACGGCGCAGCGGCGCCGCCGTCGTCCTCCTCTTCTTTTGTCCTCCTCGGAGGGGCTTGATGGGCCACTGTGACCTGCCCTACCATGGGTTGAGCGATATTAGAACAAGAAATTCTATTATCGAACAAGCCTTTAGGCGAGAGCTAGCCACAACGAAGTGAGGAAAGCCCGTGCAGTTCCACCACCACGGATACGTCTCCGGTGACCCGCGCATCCAGCCCGCCGCCGGCGTGGGCCTCGACCGGCCCGAGGAGCTCCCCGACGAGGTCGACGTCCTCATCGTGGGGACGGGACCCGCGGGCATGATCACCGCCGCGCAGCTCTCCCAGTTCCCCGGGGTCACGACCCGGATCGTCGAGCGGCGCGGAGGCCGGCTCGCCATTGGCCAAGCCGATGGCATCCAAGCGCGAAGCGTCGAGACGTTCCAGGCCTTCGGCTTCGCCGAGAGGATCATCGCCGAGGCCTACCGCATCACCGAGATGGCCTTCTGGAAGCCCAACCCCGCCGATCCCTCGAAGATCGTCCGCGCGGCCCGAGCGGTCGACGACGAGATGGGCATCAGCGAGTTCCCGCACCTCATCGTCAACCAGGCCCGCGTGCTCGACTACTTCGCCGAATTCATGGCCAACTCCCCCACGCGGATGAAGCCGGACTACGGGCTCGAGTTCCGCAGCCTCGAGGTCCTGGACGGCGAGGACGGCGCACAGAGCCAGTATCCGGTCAAGGTCACCGTCGCCCACACCGTGGGAGAGCATGAGGGCCAGGAGCGCGTTGTGCGGGCCAAATACGTGGTCGGCGCCGATGGCGCCCGCAGCAAGGTGCGGCAGTCGATCGGCTGCACCCTCGCTGGCGATCAGGCCAATCACGCCTGGGGTGTCATGGACGTTCTTGCCGTCACGGACTTCCCCGACATCCGCACCAAGTGCGCCATCCAGGCCGAGAGCGGCAGCATCCTCCTGATCCCCCGTGAGGGTGGACACCTGTTCCGCATGTACGTGGACCTCGGCGAGGTCTCCCCCGAAGATCACGGGGAAATCCGCAAAACCACGATCGAGCAGATCATTGCCAAGGCGAACGAGATCATGCACCCGTACACCGTCGAGGTGCGCAACGTCGCGTGGCACAGCGTGTACGAGGTCGGGCACCGGCTCACCGACCGCTTCGACGACGTCCTCCCCGAGCAACTCGGCGCCCGCACGCCGCGCGTGTTCATCACCGGCGACGCGTGCCACACCCACAGCGCCAAGGCTGGCCAGGGCATGAACGTCTCCATGCAGGATGGCTTCAATCTCGGCTGGAAGCTCGGGCACGTCCTCGAAGGACGCAGCCCGGAAACCCTGCTCTCCACCTACTCGAAGGAACGCCAGGTCATCGCGAAGAACCTCATCGACTTCGACAAGGAGTGGTCGACGCTCATGGCCAAGAAGCCCGAGGAATTCGAGGATCCCTCGGAGCTCGAGGACTTCTATGTGCGGACGGCGGAGTTCCCCGCGGGATTCATGACCCAATACGCTCCGTCGATGCTCGTCGCAGAACCGGCGCATCAGGAGCTGGCCGCGGGCTTCCCGATCGGCAAGCGCTTCAAGTCCGCACCTGTCGTCCGGGTGTGCGACACGAATCCGCTCCAGCTCGGCCACCAGGCGAGCGCGGACGGCCGTTGGCGCCTCTACGTCTTCGCCGACGCCGCCCCGGCCGGTGAGCCGTCATCGGTAGCGGACTTCGCGGAATGGCTCCAGACCGCGGCGGACTCGCCACTGGCCGCAACGCCGGCAGGCCTGGACCGTGACGCGTGGTTCGACGTCAGGGTCATCTACCAGCAGGACCACACGAGGGTGGACATCAACGCTGTGCCCGCCGTCTTCAAGCCCGAGGTCGGACCGTTCAAGCTCACCTACCTCGAGAAGGTCTACGGGAGCGACCCGAAGGCCGACATCTTCGATCTCCGCGGCGTCGACCGCGGGGGCGCGGTCGTCGTCGTCCGCCCCGATCAGTACGTGGCGAACATCCTGCCGCTCACCGCCACCGCCGAACTCGGCGCGTTCTTCGCGGCGATCCTCGGGGCGCGGAAGCCCCAGACGGTCTAAGCGGGAGAGGGCTGGGCAGCGGACCGCGAAACGGGATCGCCGCCCAGCCCGGCGCCGACGCGTCGCTGCCCGGCGATCGGGAATTCCCGGCGGGCCCGATCGATGCGGGCCGGGTCGAGGTCGGCAACGAGGAGCCCTGGGGCCGTTTCCAGCTGTCCGAGCACTCCGCCCTGCGGATCCACGACAAGGCTGTTGCCGATCGAGACGGGAGGCGCCTGGCAGGCCCCGGCCAGGAATACCGCGTTGTCGATGGCCCGGGCGGCAGCGAGCGTGCGCCACTGTTCTGTCTTGAGCTCGCCCGGCACCCAGGACGCGCCGAGTGCGAGCACTTCGGCGCCGGCATCGGCCAATGCGCCCGCGAGCTCGGGGAAGCGCAGGTCGTAGCAGGTCAGGAGCCCGAAGGTGACCCCGCTGGCCTCGAACGTCACCGGATCGGCAACGGGGGCCGGCGAGATGAAGTCCGACTCCCGCTGCCCTTGCGCGTCGAAGAGGTGGATCTTGCGGTATGCCGCCGCAAGGCTGCCGTCCGCGGAGAAGGCAGCGAGGGTGTTGTAGGGCCGCGCCGGGTCGGGGCTGGCCTCCACCACTCCCGCCACCAGGGCAATCCCCTGGCTGCGGGCGATGGAGGCCAGCCTCGTTCCGACGGATCCGTCAAGGGGCTGGGCAGCGCGCGCGAAGGTCTCGTCGAGACGCTTCTTCTCGTACGTCGCGTATTCGGGGAACAGCACGAGCTCGGCGCCTGAGCCGGCCGCCTCCGCCGTCATCCGGTCTATCGCGGCGAGATTCGCCGCGACGTCGTCGGTCGAGGCGGGCTGGGCGACGGCCACACGCACTATGCGTCCTTTCTGGTCAGACGAGTGCTGCTTCAGCAGTCTGCATCTCGGGCGGCGCCTTGCGGAAACCGCGGGTGATCGTGGCGAGCACGATGATGCCGACCCCGAGCCACGAGAGACCGAGCGTCAGTGCGTTCGAGTCGAGCTGCGAGAGCAGGTATGCGCAGATGATCGCTCCGACAGCCGGCACAACAAGATAACTCACGCGGTTGAGCCGTGCACCCCGCTTGGTCTCCCGGACGAAGTGGAAGATCACCAAGACATTCACGAGCGTGAAGGCGGTGAAGGCGCCGAAGTTGATGAACGACGTCGAGGTCGAGACGTCGAGGAACATGGCGATGAGGCCCACAGCGCCGGTGATGGCGATGTTGACGACCGGCGTGCGGAAGCGCGGGCTGAGGCGCCCGAAGACCTTCTTCGGCAGGACTGAGTCGCGGCCCATCGCATACATGAGACGGGACGCGCTCGCCTGGGCGGCGATGCCGGACGCGAACTGGGCGACGACAAGACCCGCGAGGAAGACCGCCGCGAAGAGGTTCCCTCCGATCTGGACGGCGAGCTCGGTCGCCGCGGAGTCGACATTCGCGAAGTCGCCGCCGGGGTGGACCAGCTGCGCAACATACGAGACGACGATGAAGATGCCGCCACCGATGAGGGCAACGAGCATGATCGCCCTCGGGACGGTCTTCTGCGGCTCGAAGGTCTCCTCGGTAAGCGTCGTGACCGCGTCGAAGCCGAGGAAGGAGTAGGCCGCGATGGCCGCTCCCGCCGTGATGGGACCGAAGCCCGTGCTCGGGTTCGCGAACGGCGTCGCGCTGAACAGGCTCCCGGAACCGTGCGGCCCCATGATCGACGCGATGGACAGCACGACAAACAGCAGGATGACGAGCAGCTGGAACGCCATGAGGAGGAAGTTGGCCTTGTCCGCGACCTTGATGCCGAGCACGTTGAGCGCAGTGGTCAGGACGATGTAGGAGATGATCCAGACCGGCATCGGCACGCTCGGGAAGGCGGAGCCGAGGTATGAGGCGCCGATGAGCCAGATGACCATGGGGAGGAACACATAGTCGAGGAGCATCGCCCATCCGACGAGGAAGCCCACCCGAGAGTCGATCGTCTTCCGGACGTAGGTGTAGGCCGACCCGGCGACGGGATGCGCGACCGACATGCGGCCGTAGCTGTGCGCCGTGAACAACATCGCGACGAGGGCGACGAGGTACGCGGACGGCGTCGCTCCGCCCGTCGTCTGTGCGATGACGCCGAAGATGCCGAGGACGATGAGCGGCGCGAGGTACGCAAGCCCGAAGAGGACGAGCGACGGAAGCCGCAGCGTCCGGGTGAGGGTTGCCGACGAGTCGGTCATAGAGTGCTCCTGACTGGGGCGGGGAGCCACGTCAACGTGGCCGGTGGGTGGATTCGGATGAAGGGGTCGAGGGCTCCCACGTCGCAGGATCGATCCGACCCTGGTAGACGGGGAGTTCTATGGGGTGCTCGCCGGGCCTGAACTGCGACCACATGCGGTTGACGCCGGCGGTCCCTTGGGTACGCACGCGATCGACGGCGCTGAGGTCGAGGTCCGCGGCGAGGAGCACGGCGGAAGCGTCGGGGGCCTCGGCGATGACATCTCCCTCGGGATCCACGATGATGCTGCGGCCCATGCCGGTCGGACCGCCGCAGTTGACGCTCACCATGAAGACCTGGTTGACGATGGCGTTGGCGCGGGCGAGGACGAGCTCCTGGGCCCTGTCCGCCGTCGTCGTCTTGACGACGTTGAGGATGACCTCCGCACCCATCCAGGCGAGCTGCCGGACGGTCTCGGGGAACCAGGCGTCGTAGCAGATGTTCAGCCCGACCCGCCCGATCCCATCGAGGTCGACGACGGTGAAGCCGCTTCCCGGGTCGTACGGCTCGTGGGGGCGCCACGGGAAGATCTTTCGGTAGCTGCCCTCGAGCGTGCCGTCCGGGGAGAGGACGATCTGCGTGTTGAACAGTTCGCCGGCGGGGCCGAGTTCGCAGACGCTTCCGGGCACGAGCCAGACGCCGAGCTCGCGCGCCAGTGCGCCCAGGGCGTCGACCCGCGGGCCGTCCAGGGGCTCCGCGGCCCCGCGGAGGGCCTCATTCCGCTGGAGGTCGGGCATGCCGTCCCCGAAGAGGTGGAGTTCGGGGAAGACGAGAAGTTTGGCCTCGGGATGCCGCTCGAGGGCCCGGCGCGCTTCATCGGCGAAGCTTGCGAGCGGAGCGCCGATGAGCTGCGGCGACGCCTGTACGGCCACGAGGGGAAGATGACGTTGCAAGGTAGACCTCGATTTTCGATGTGACGCCAGCCATAATAGATCAAGCTGAACCATTAAAGGAACAGGAGATCGGGGTGACCCACACCAACGCAGAGCCGGAGCTTTCAGGCGTCCCCCACGAGCCCGGGAGCCCGCTCACCGAGGACGTGTCGCTCTCAGGCATCGGCAGGCGCAGCGCAATCGACGCGGTCCGGATGAGGATCGGCATGGCCATTCGCCTGGGGCTGCTCAAGCCCGGCGAGCGGCTGCCCGACAAGGACGACGTCGCACTCGGGCTCTCCGTGAGCCCCATGACGGCGCGGCGTGCCCTCGCCTCGCTCGCCGACGACGGCGTCGTCGTCCGGCTGCGGGGACGGAGCGGGGGAACATTCGTCGCGGACGCGCCGCCGGCCGAAGTCCTCCACGGCCTCACCATGCCGGCTTCGGAGTTCAAGCAGATCCATCGGCTCATCGACCGGCGCATGCTTCTTGAGAGCGCCGTCGGGCACTTTGCTGCGCTGAATGCGACTGGCGAGCAGCTCGCCCGCCTCGAGTCGCTCACCGAGCGCATGGCCGCGGCAACCGACTGGGCGGAGTACCACCAGTGCGACGCGGAGTTCCATGCGGCGGTGGGACAGGCTTCAGGGCTGGGCGCTGCGGTCGAGGAGTACCAGCACTCCCTCGACGAGCTGTACGCCTTCTTCGTCCCCTACCCGATCGAGGAGCTTCACCTCGCCAACCGCGACCATGCGGTGCTGACCGCGGCGCTCCGGGCCTCGGACGTCGTCGCCGCCGCCGCCGTCTCCAGAGAACACGTGGAAACGCTCCACCGGACAATGGTCGTGGGGCTCCTGACGGACTGACCGGCTCCACGCACGTCGGCGGGGGCCGCGCCGCTCGGGCGCGGGCCCCCGCCGGAAGCGAAGCGGCTGCCTCTAGCGGCCGCCCTCGATCTTGCGGCTCCTCTGCTGGACCGCCTGCTCACCGTACGGGTAGACGTCGAGCTCCGGCTCGCTGACCTTCGTGAGCCGTTCCGTCTCCTCCTGCTCGAGCTGGAGGGCATCGGCCTTGAGGTTGTCCGCGAGCTGCTCCTGCGTCCGGGCGCCGAGGATCACGGACGTGACGGCGGGCCGGTCCGCGAGCCAGCGCAGCGCGACCTGGGCGGAGGAGACCCCGTGGGCGTCCGCAATCTCGCGGACGGCGTCGATGACGTCCCACGTCCGGGACTTCGCATTGCGGGGCTCCCACGCCTCCATGCCGCGCTGCGGGTTCTCGCCCAGCCGGGTCGCTCCCGTGGGCGCGGTGTCCCGCTGGTACTTGCCGCTCAGCCAGCCGCCGCCGAGCGGGGACCACGGCAGGAGGCCGATGCCGGCGTCGAGCGACGCGGGCACGATCTCGGACTCGATGCCGCGGACGAGGAGGCTGTACTGCGGCTGGAGCGTGACGGGAGGTGCCCAGCCGTGGGCCTTCGCCTCGTACACCGCCTTCGTGAGCTGCCACCCAAGGAAGTTCGAGAAGCCGTAGTACCCGATCTTGCCCGAGGCGACGGCGTCATCGAGGAAGCGCAGCGTCTCCTCGATGGGAGTCAGCGGATCCCACGCGTGCATCTGGTACAGGTCGATATGGTCGACGCCGAGGCGACGCAGCGAGGCATCGAGTGCAGTCCGCAGGTGACGGCGCGACGTGCCGAGGTCGTTGGGCCCCTCGCCCATCGGGAAGCGGCCCTTCGTGGCGATGACGAGCCGGTCGCGTCGGGCAGAGTCAGCGGCGAGCCACCGGCCGATAATCTCCTCGGATGCCCCCGCGGTGTAGACGTCGGCGGTGTCGATGAAGTTGCCTCCCGCGGCGACGAAGTCGTCGAGAATGGCGTGCGAAGTCGCTTCGTCGGCTTCATGGCCGAAGGTCATCGTCCCGAGGCAGAAGGCTGAGACGACAGCGCCACTGGCGCCCAGATTGCGGTATTCCATCACGATCCTCCGTATGAGGTTGCTGAGTGGGCCGCGTTCCAGCCTATTCAGCAATCAGACGCGGGAGAAGGCTTTCCCGACGGAATTCTTCGGCGGGAGGGTAATCACCCCTGCCCGCTGGAAGAGGAGTTTGGCAAGACCGCGGCCGTCCCCGAGCGGGAGGCCGTGGTCCGAAGCCTGCGGTGCGAGGTACTGGGCGAACTTGTCCGTCGAGACGAGCTTCTTCTGCCGGACCGCTTCGCGCAGGACCCTGTCGACGACGGCGAGCGGCGTCCTGGTCCTGAGGAGGTCGGCGACAGTGCGCTCGACCGTGAGCACTGGGATGCGGTCGAGGACGGCCACCTCGCCGGGGGTGAGGGCGTCCGCACGCAGGACGACGGCGGGAAGCCGCGTCCGGCGGCGCTCCGGCACGATGAACTCGTAGTTTCCCGTACGGACGCCACCGATCCCGTGCAGGACGACGGCGCTCTCGCCGGCGGCGACGACGGAAGGGGCACCTGTCGCCGTCGTCGGCTCCACCGGGGCCGCGAGCATGAGCCAGCGTGCAGCGATCCCTTCGAGCCGCGGGTCGCCGGCGGGGGCCATCCGGTAGACGCCCTGGGCGACCCGCACGACGGCGCCCAGCGAGGCCAGGCGCGACATCTGCTTGCGGCTGACGCCCGCCCTCTCTGCCTGCGCGGTGGTCACGAGTCCCCAGCGGTTGCCCGAGGCTTCAGCGAGGCGAGCGATCAGATCCGAGGTCATGTCCATCCTTGCGAGTCCCCCTGCACGTTGCGGCCGCGGAACCGGCTGCCCCCCAAAGGCGCGAGTCCAGGCGGCCGTGCCGCCGCTGCTCGCATGTACAGCCGGAGCCGCGTCCTCAGTGAGACTAGGCTCGGGCCGTCCGACGTCAGTGCGCTACGAGGTGAACTCAGTGGCGCTCGGGCGCCATCTCCGTCCCGCGCGCGGCCATGACCCGAGGTGGTACTCCGTAGATACACGTTTGTCTCCGGGTCCGGCCGCCGCCCAGACTCAGTAGTGGCGCCGGGATGACCGCGAACTCACGCGGTGCGAGCCCGAACGGGTTCGGCACGAAGGAATGGGGCAACAGAGCCTCCGGAGGAAGGAGACGCATGGACTACAGGACAGTCGGTGCCACCGGCGTGCAGGTTTCGCCCTTGTGCTTCGGCACCATGTCGTTCGGATCGGAGGCCGACGAGGAGACTTCGGCGAAGATGTACCGCCGGGTCCGCGACGCAGGCATCAACTTCTTCGACACAGCCAACGTCTATGGCGGCGGCCGTTCGGAGGAGATCCTCGGCAAGCTCGCGGTCGGCGAGCGAGACGATATCGTCATCGCGTCGAAGGTCGGCTTCCCGATGAAGGGCGATCCGAACGGCCAGGGCCTCTCACGCCGCCACATCATGCAGTCGGTCGAAGCGAGCCTCACGCGGCTCGGGACGGACCGGATCGACTTCTACCTCCTGCACACCCTCGACCCGCGCACGCCGATCGAGCAGACCCTCCGCGCGCTAGACGACCTCCAGCAGCAGGGCAAGATCCTGTACCCGGCCGTGAGCAACTGGGCGGCGTGGCAGATCGCCACGGCGCTCGGCATCTCCGACCGGGAGGGCCTCGCCCGGTTCGAGCTCGTCGAGCCCATGTACAACCTCGTGAAACGGCAGGCGGAAGTCGAGATCCTGCCCCTCGCGCAGGCGGAGAACATGGGGGTCATCACCTACAGCCCCCTCGGCGGCGGCCTCCTCACGGGGAGGTACCGTGGCGGCGCACAGCCCGAGGGCGGGCGGCTCGTCGAGAATGCCCGGTACGCGGACCGCTACGGCCTCGAGAGCGACCACGCCACCGCTGACCGCTTCGTCGCCTTCGCGGACGACGCCGGAATCGCGCCTGCCGGGCTCGCCGTCGCCTGGGCGATGGCCCACCCGGCCGTAACTGCTCCGATCATCGGGGCGCGGAACCCGGAACAGCTCGAAGGATCGCTCGCGGCGCTCGACATCGAGATGACCCCCGAACTGCGGCACCGGATCTCCGAGCTCTCGCCGACACCGCCCCCCGCTACCGATAGGTCCGAGGTCCTCACGGGGAACTGGAATTGAACCCGCCGAAGCCCGAGGGGCATCACTGAAGGGAAAAGCATGAGCCGGACGCAGGCCAAGGCGGGGCCCCAGCAGCCCTCGATGACACGCGGCCTGACACTCCTCTTCGCCATAGCGTCGGGGGCCGCCGTCGCCAACCTGTATTGGGCTCAGCCGCTCCTCGACACGATCGCGGGCCAGCTGCACGCCACTCCATCCGCAGCCGGCTGGCTCGTCACCTCGACCCAGATCGGCTACGCCGTCGGCATCCTCTTCATCGTCCCGCTCGGGGACGTGCTCGATCGGAGGCGGCTCACCGTCGCGATGATGCTCGTCTCGGCGGTCGTGCTCGTCCTGTGCGCCCTCGCTCCGACGTTCGGGTTCCTGCTGGCTGCCCTGTGCCTCCTGGGCATCACGACCGTCGCGGGTCAGATCCTCACGCCGCTCGCCGGGGACCTCGCCGACGACAAGGATCGCGGCCACATCGTCGGGACGGTCGTCGCGGGCATCCTCACCGGGATCCTCGCGTCCCGCGCCATCAGCGGCCTCGTCGCCGTGTTCGGGGGCTGGCGCGCGGTCTACGCCGCGGCCGCCGTCGCCGTCGTCGTCCTCGCAGGGTTCGTCTGGCGGGCGCTTCCTCCACTCCACCGCAAGGCGCGCGTCCCCTACCCGAAGCTGCTCGCCTCGGTGGCCGGCGTCGTCGTCCGCGAGCGCGCCGTGAGGTGGACGCTCGCACTGTCGACGACCGCATTCGCGGCGTTCACCCTGTTCTGGACGTCGCTCACGTTCCTGCTCGCGGGGCCGCCGTTCCACTACCCCGTCTCGATCATCGGCCTGTTCGGGCTCGTGGGCATCGCCGGCGCCGTGACCGCCCAGCGCGCCGGCCGGCTACACGACAGGGGCTGGTCGCTTCCGGCCACAGGCATCGCGTGGGTCCTCGTCCTCGCCTCTTTCGTGCTAGCGGCATTCTCTGGCCAGTCGGTCTGGATGCTCGTCCTCGTCGTCTTCATCCTCGACGTCGCGATCCAAGGCCAGAACGTCCTCAACCAGACTCGCCTCCTCTCGCTCTCGCACGAGGGGCGCAGCCGTCTCAACACGGCGTACGTGACCTCGAACTTCATCGGCGGGGCCATCGGTTCGGGCGTCTCTGCGCTCCTGTGGTCCTCGGGAGGATGGACCGGGGTCGCGATCGCCGGCATCGTGATGAGCTGCTGGGCGCTTGCCGTGTGGGCGCTCGGGCGCCGCGGGCCACTCGTGACCCACTGACGGCGTCTGCACATCAGTCAGGAAGGGCCACCCGGGTGATCTGGGCAAGCTTCTCGACCACCGCGTCCTGGAAGGCAACGTCGCGGACCGAGGCTGCCGGCTCGCGGCGGCGCCGGTGGTACCAGTAGCCCCCGCTGGTCCGGGCGTCGTCGTCCTCCCCCGCCGCGAGCCAGGCCTGGGTGAGGTGGCCCTGCTCGAGGTCGTCGGGCGCACCCGGGCCCCCCATGCGGGTGGGGACCCAGCCGGGGTCGACGACGTTGCTGCTGACGGCAGGCCAGCGCCGGGAGAGCGCAAACGCGAACGCCGTCACGAGCAGCTTGCTGTCCGAGTACGCCTGATAGGCCTCCCAGCGGCGCGTGAGCCACTCGATGTCGTCGAGCGAGGGGGTGCCGCTGCGGTGCATGCCGCTCGTCAGGAAGACCAGGCGGGACGGCCGCGCGAGCCGCGCTGTGAGGAGGTAGGGCGCGAGGACGTTGACGGCCAGCACCCGCGGGTGGCCTTCCGGCGTCGCGACCCGCCGGGACTCGGTGTACACGCCCGCGTTGTGGACGACGGCGTCCATGCGCCCCAGCTCGTTGACTTCGTCGGCGAGGGCAAGCGTCTCCGCGCGCACGGCGAGGTCGCCCACGACGACGCCTGCCGCCTGCGCGGCCACGTCACCGAGGTCGGCGGCCCGCTGGGAGCTGCGGGCGTGGACGACGACGTCGTGCCCTTGCGCGATGAGCGTCCTGGCGGCCGCGAGCCCGAGGCCTTGGGTTGATCCGGTGATGAAGATGCGGGCCACGTCAGGCCTCCTTCCCAGGCTGCTTCGACAGTAGCGAATGGTGCGGGAGCGCCGCACGTGGTGGGTCGGCCTGATGCCCGACCATGACCACCCCTAAACCGACGCCCGATCACCTCTGCCCTCGAAGAGAAGCCGCACTGCATCGCTCGAACGGTGCGCCCATCGCGTCGTGGAGACGTAGCCGATGACGAGCACGGCGAGCCCCGCGCCTGCGACCGCCCACCACAACGGGTGGGTGTCGCCCGTGAAGGACGGGCCGATCACGGCGCTCGCCCCCGCACCGGTCAGTGTGCCCGCGAGCGCGACGCCGATGGACGTGCCCGCCTGGCGGCTTGTCGAGGCGACGCCCGCGGCCACGCCGCTCTGGGAGAGCGGCATGCCCCCGACTGCCGTCGTCGTGATGGGAGCGTTGACCGTGCCGAACCCGAGGCCGAACAGCACATAGGAGACCAACAGCACGGCGTACGGCGTGTCGGCGCGCAGGAAGGTGAGGCTGATCCCGCTCGCACACAGCATGCCGCCGGCGATCATGAGCGAGGGACGGGTGCCGAATCGGGCGACCATGCGCCCGGAATTGAGCGAGGCGGCCAGGGTGCAGGCGGCGAGGGGCAGCATGTAGAGCCCGGTGGCGAAGGGAGAATAGCCGCGGACCTGCTGCAGGTACAGCGCATTGACGAAGAGGAAGGCGGCATAGGCTCCGAAGGCGAGGATCGCGCACAGGGTGGCCGAGGAGAACGGCACCGAATGGAAGAACCGCATGTCGAGGAATGGCTCCTCGAGCCGGCGCTCGTAGCCGATGAGCCCCGCAACTGCGGCTGCTGCAACCACGATGAGCGCAACGATGATGGGCGAGCCCCACCCCTGGCCGGGTCCCTCAATGAGGGCATAGACCAGTGAGGCGAGCCCGACGATGACGAGCACCTGCCCCACTGGGTCAATGCTGCGGGCGCGCGGAGCCTTCGACTCCGGCACGAACAGCGAGGTCAGGACAACAGCAAGGATCGCGATGGGGACGTTGATCCAGAAGATCGAGCGCCACCCGACGTGCTCGGTGAGGTACCCGCCGACGAGCGGCCCGAAGGCCTGTGAGACACCGACGACGGCGCCCCAGACGCCGACTGCGCGAGCCCGCTCGCGGCGATCGGTGAAGGTGTTGGTGATGATCGACATCGCGACAGGGTTGAGCATCGAGCCGCCGATGCCCTGCAGGATGCGGAACAGGATGAGCAGGTGGATCGTGGGGGCGAGGCTGCACAGCAGCGAGGCGACGCCGAATGTCACCAGCCCGGTCTGGAAGACCCGGCGCCGGCCTATCCGGTCCGCGGCGGAGCCGGCGAGGAGCAGGAAGCTGGCGATGGCCACTGTGTACCCGTCGATGGTCCACTGCAGCGTTGAGACAGTGGTGTCGAGGTCGCGCCGAATCGAGGGCAGCGCCACGTTCACCACGGTGGCGTCCAAAGAGACGATGAGCAGGCTCATGCAGCAGATGGCGAGCACGAGCCCCTTGCGCGGGTGGTCGGTCATGACACTCCTGCAGATAGACGCATTGTTAGCAAGGCTAACAACATCTGGACAGACTCTCCAATTCGGCGATACGGTACGGCCATCTCGGCGGCCCAGATCGTTCCCGCTCCCGCCATGGAGACCGGCACACTCGTTCGCTCAATCAGGAGGAAACCCATGTCCGGAAAGAGCATCCTCTACATCGGGGGGACCGGCACCATCAGCGCGGCCTGCGTCGCCCGCTCCCTTGAGCGAGGCGACTCGGTCACGGTGCTCAACCGGGGCACGGGAAGGCAGCCCATTCCAGACGGGGCGGAGAGCGTTGTCGCCGACGCGCGGGACCGCCAGTCCGTGCGGGACGCCTTGGGGGACCGAGAGTTCGACGTCGTCGCACAGTTCGTCGCCTTCACCCCGGCGCAGGTTGCGACCGACATCGACCTCTACGAGGGGCGGACGGGACAGTACGTCTTCATCAGCTCCGCCTCGGCCTACGAGAAGCCACCCCGGCGCCTGCCGATCACGGAGTCCACTCCCCTGCGCAACCCGTTCTGGCAGTACTCCCGGGACAAGATCGCCTGCGAAGACCTTCTCATGAGCGCCTTCAGGGAGCGTGAACTCCCCATCACCATCGTCCGGCCGTCCCACACCTACGATCACCGGCTGCTCCCGACCCTCGGCGGGTGGACCGACGTCGCCCGCATGCGTGCGGGGAAGCCCGTCCTGATCCACGGCGACGGGACCAGCCTGTGGACTCTGACCCACAGCGAAGACTTCGCAGTCGGCTTCACCGGGCTCCTCGGCCACCCCGACGCGATCGGGGAGGCCTTCACCATCACAGGTGACCACGTGCCGACGTGGAACCAGGTCTACCGTTGGCTCGCCAATGCTGCGGGGGTGGAAAGCCCCGACTTCGTCCATGTCGCGTCCGAGACCATCGCTCGGCTGCACCCTGCCCTCGGGCCAGGGCTCCTGGGAGACCGTTCCCACTCGGTCGTGTTCGACACGGCCAAGCTGCGGGCGCTCGTCCCCGAGTTCCGCACGACCATCACGTTCGACGAAGGCGCGCGGCGCCTCGTGGCCCACTACGAGGCGCACCCCGAACTGCAGGTCCTCGACGAGGAGCTGGACGCGGCCTTCGATCGCATTGCAGCCACCGCTCTCGGCTCCCTGAACCCGCAGACCTGAGCCCGTGCGCGCGATCGTCATGGACCAGATCGCCGCGCCGCTCGCCGTCCGGGAAGTCGCAGAGCCGGAGGTGCCCGAGGGCGGAGTGGCGATCACCGTCGTCGCGACCGGGCTCTGCCGGAGCGACTGGCACGCCTGGGCCGGCCACGACGACATCGCGCTGCCCCACGTTCCCGGGCACGAGCTCGCCGGCGTCATCACGCGCGTCGGGCCCGGCGTGGCGAAGTGGTCGGTCGGCGACCGCGTCACCGCTCCGTTCGTGGAGGGCTGCGGGAAATGCGAGTGGTGCCGCGCAGGCGACGCCCAGGTCTGCCCGGACCAGCAGCAGCCCGGCTTCACCCATTGGGGTTCCTTCGCCGAGCGCGTCGTGATCCACGCGGCGGACACTAATCTCGTCGCGATCCCCGAGGGGGTCAGCTTCGAGGCCGCCGCGAGCCTGGGCTGCCGGTTCGCGACCGCCTACCGCGCACTGACAGGGCGGGCGCGCCTCAGGGAGGGCGAGTGGACCACGGTCGTCGGCGCGGGCGGCGTCGGGCTCAGCGCCGTCATGATCGCGAAGGCGCTCGGCGGCAGGGTCATCGCAGTCGACCGGAACTCAGCAGCCCTGGACGTCGCCGCCTCCCTCGGGGCTGACCACGTCCTACTGGCCGACGGCACCGTCACGGCCGACGGCACCGACATCCCCGCACAGGTCCATGCCCTGACGGGAGGCGGCAGCCATGTCTCCGTCGACGCCGTCGGAAGCGAACAGACGAGCGCCAGCGCGATCCTCAGCCTGCGCCGTAGGGGCCGGCACGTGCAGATCGGCCTCCTGCCGCCAGTGGAGGGCCACCCTCGTGTGCCGATGGCGCGCGTGATCGCGTGGGAGCTCGACGTGTTCGGCAGCCACGGAATGGCGGCGAGGGACTACCCCGGGATGCTCGCCCTGATCGCGTCCGGTGCGCTCGAACCGCAGAAGCTCATCGAGCGCGTCATCGGGCTCGAGGAGGCGGCCCGCATGCTGCCTGGCTTCGACACCGCGAACGTCGCAGGCATGACCATGATCGATCCGACGCGCTGAGGCCTTCCGGCCGATCGCGGATCTCAGGAGAAATCGAGAAGAGGTACATCGTGGAAGTCTGGGCTGGCAGTCCGTACCCGTTCGGGGCGACCTATGACGGCAGTGGAACCAATTTCGCGGTATTCAGCGAAGTCGCGACTGCCGTCGAGCTGTGCCTCTTCGACGACCGCGGGAACGAGACGCGGATTCCCCTCGAATCAGTCGACGCGTTCGTATGGCACTGCTATCTGCCCCACGTGCTCCCGGGCCAGTTGTACGGGTACAGGGTCCACGGTCCCTATGAGCCCTCCGCGGGCCTCCGCTGCAATCCCGCCAAATTGCTCCTGGATCCCTACGCCAAGGCGCTCCACGGCGACATCAAGTGGGATCAGGCCCTTTTCTCCTACAACTTCGGCGACCCCAATTCGCTGAACAGCCTGGATTCCGCCGCTTTCACGATGCGTTCCGTCGTCATCAGCCCCTTCTTCGATTGGCAGGGCGACAAGGCGCCCAACATCCCGTACAACCAGACCTTCATCTACGAAGCCCACGTCAAGGGCCTCACCAAGCTGCACCCCGACGTCCCCGAGGAGGAGCGGGGCACGTACGCAGGCATCGCGCACCCCGCCGTGATCGACCACCTCCTCCGCTTGGGCGTCACGGCCGTGGAGCTCATGCCCGTCCACCAGTTCGCGCAGGACGGCCTGCTCCTCGAGCGAGGGCTCTCCAACTACTGGGGCTACAGCACGATCGGGTTCCTGGCGCCCCACAGCGGCTACAGCTCGACCCGCGAACCCGGCCTGCAGGTGCAGGAATTCAAGGCGATGGTGCGGTCCCTCCACGCGGCCGGGATAGAGGTCATCCTCGACGTCGTGTACAACCACACCGCTGAGGGGAACCACCTCGGCCCGACCCTCTCCTTCAGGGGGATCGACAACCACGCGTACTACCGACTCGCCGAGGACCCGGCGTTCTACGCGGACTACACGGGCACCGGGAACACCGTCAACGTGCGCCACCCGCACACGCTGCAGCTCCTCATGGATTCGCTGCGGTACTGGGTGACGGAAATGCACGTGGACGGCTTCCGCTTCGACCTCGCGGCGACCCTCGCCCGGGAGTTCTACGACGTGGACCGCCTCTCGAGCTTCTTCGACCTCGTCCAGCAGGACCCTGTGGTGTCGCAGGTGAAGCTCATCGCGGAGCCCTGGGACGTGGGACCGGGCGGCTATCAGGTGGGAAACTTCCCGCCCCTGTGGACGGAATGGAACGGGAAGTACCGTGACGCGGTGAGGGACTTCTGGCGCGGGGCTCCCGCCACTCTGGGGGAATTCGCCTCGCGTCTGGCAGGATCAGCGGACCTCTACGAGTCGTCGGGGCGCCGGCCGGTGGCGTCCATCAACTTCGTCACGGCGCACGACGGCTTCACCCTCCGCGACCTCGTCTCCTACAACGAGAAGCACAATGAGGCGAACGGTGAGGGGAACAACGACGGAGAGTCGTTCAATCGCTCCTGGAACTGCGGTGCCGAGGGGGAGACCGACGACGAGGCGATCCTGGCCCTGCGTTCCCGCCAGCAGCGGAACTTCATCGCGACCCTCATGCTCTCCCAGGGTGTCCCCATGCTCCTGCACGGAGACGAGCTGGGCCGCTCCCAGTCGGGGAACAACAACGCCTACTGCCAGGACTCGGACCTCACTTGGGTCGACTGGAGCGCGGCGGACACTCCCCTCGTCGAATTCACCGCGGAGGCCAGCCGGCTTCGGAAGGAGCATCCGACCTTCCGGCGAAATCGCTTCTTCGAGGGGCGGCCCGTCGAGCGCGGGGTCGGGGATCCTCTGCCCGATATCGTCTGGCTGAACCTGGATGCCTCTCCGATGCTCCCGAGCAACTGGGATGAGGAGCTGGCCCGTGCCGTGGCCGTCTTCTACAACGGTGCGGGGATCGGCAAGGACCACCGCGGGCGCCCGATCGAGGATGCAAGTTTCCTCCTCTGCTTCAATTCGAACAGCCACCCCGCCACGTTCGTCCTCCCTCCCGAGGAGTACAACCCCGAATGGGAGCTCGTGCTGGACACAGCAGGTGAACTGCCCGGCAATTCCCGTTGCAGTGCGAGCGAGGAGCTCAAGGTCATGGAGAAGTCCGTCGTGGTCCTCCGTACGTACTCCCCTCCCAGCAAGGCCCCGGACCACTCGGTCGCTGCATCGCTCGCGGCGCTGCGCCGGCTGCAGGCAGCGGGACGCGCTCAGGGCGCGTGAGGAAGGACCGGCTCTGACGGTCGGCGGCGGAACCTGCGCGGGGATCAGGCAGGGTGGCGAGAAGAGCGGTGATAGATTCGAAAAGAAGTGCGCCGACGCCGGAAAAAGGAACGATGGAACCGCTCGCACCGAAAATGAGCCGGACCCAGTGAAGCTCAGGGAGCCGCAGTGGCGGCGCGAAGGAGAGATGCCGGACTACCGGTTCTCGCTGGCCAACGAGCGCACGTTCCTCGCATGGATCCGCACGGCCATGGCGATTCTCGCCGGTGCCATCGCCGTCGACCAGCTCACCCCCCAGATCGCCCCGACGCCGGTCCGGATCGTCCTGTGCCTCGTGCTCGCAGTCATCGGCGCGTTCCTGGCGATCGAGGCCTACCGGCGCTGGTCGCTTCAGGAGCAGGCGATGCGCCAGGGCCGCGAGCTTCCGCACGCGTGGCTCCTTGTTGCCATGACGATCGTCGTGGCGACGGCGGGAGCAGTGGTTGCCCTGCTCATCCTCCTCGTGCGATGACGTCTCCTCCGGGCAGCATGGACGAGACCCGCGATCCCGGCCTGCAGCCCGAGCGGACCTCCCTGGCGTGGCGGCGCACGCTCTTGGCCCTCCTCGTCTCGGACTTCTTGATCTGGCGCTCATGGACCGCCTCCATCGCGCACCACAGCGGCCAGATCGAGGGCTCCGCGCTCGGGCTCGGGATCGCAGCCGCCGTCGCGGCCGCCGCGACGGCAGTCCTCGGCGGCTGCGTCCTCTACCGCACTTGGGCGCTCAGACGCACGACGGCGCCCCCGGCCTGGCTCCTGCTGTCAGCGACGACGGCGATCATCGCCTTGGCCGGGGCCACGATCGCTGCCATCATCCTCGGAAAGTAGGGTTCCATCCCAGCTCGCCCCGTAGGGCAGCCGAGAGTGTTCCGGGCTACTGGCCCGTCGTGCTGGTGGCGGTGGCTCCGCTCGAGCTCAGGGTGCTGCTGCCCAACGGCGTGGCCGTGACGGTCACGGTAGCCGTCGGCGTGCTGGTCCCGCTGCTCGGGCTGGAGCCAGAGGTGGATCCAGACGAGGACGTGGCTCCTGTGGTCGCGGGCGATGAGGCGTTCTGGAGGACGCTGTTCACGAGGCCCTCGAGCTCCTGCTGATCGGTGTCGCCGAGATTCCCGCCGCTCTTGGTCGCGACGACGAGCAGCCGGCCCTGCCCTGCCGAGACCTGCATGAGCATGTCGGAGGAGTTGCCGCCCCGAGTGCTGACCGTGCCGAATGTCTCGTCCGCGCTCGTCTTGGCCTGCAGCTGCCTGCTCGAAACCGTGACCTTCTGGCCGACTGCTGAGACCGTGAAGGTCGAGCACTGTGTCATCTTGCCGCTGATGTCCTTGACGAGCTGCTCGGCGTCCGGGCCTTGCGAGCCAGACTGCGCGGAGACGGTTCTGGGCTTCTGGCTGTCCGAGATGGCGACCGCGACCGAACCGTTGTCGACGCTGTTCACGAGGCCCGCCGTCGCGATCGACTTGCAGTCGGCCGGATCGACGGTGGCGGTGCTCAAGAGGAGGCTTCCCAGGTTCTTCCCCGCGCTCACCTGCTCCTGCGAATAGAGATTGAGGGGGTTCCCGTCCGAATCCTTGAGCCCCGAGATGAGGTTCCGAAGCTCCGAGTCGCTGTAGACGTGAGCCGAGGCGCTCGTCGAGGGGGTCGCCGAGGTGGACGGCGCCGTCGTCCCTCCCCCACCCGTGCACCCCGCGAGGGCCAGTCCGGTGACGCCCATCATCCCCACGGCCGCGATGCGCTTCAAGTCCACGGTTTCCTCCACTTCCCCGCTGTCAGGTGTGGAGGGGTTACCCGTCCTTCCCGGAGTGAACCTGCTCCTTCAGGCCCTGAGCCGCCCCGCGGGCTGCATGGAATGCTGGACCGCGTGCCGGATGGGGGCGTTGGGGGCGCCGAATCCGTCGTAGCCGTCGATCCGCTGCACCATCTCGAAGAACACGCTGCCTACGGTGGCGGTGTAGAAGTGCAGGAACGCGCCGTTCTCGTCGCGGTCGTACATGAGGTCGAGTTCGCGGAGCGTCGCGAGGAACTCGGGCTCCAGGGCGAATCTGGCGTCGAGGTCCTCGTAGTAGTTCTCCGGGATCTCGAGGAAGGGCAGGTTCCGCGCCCGGCAGCCGCGGGCAGTCGCCACGAGGTCCGGCACCGAGATCGCGATGTGCTCCTGGAACGTGTCCTCGACCGTGCCCCGCACGGTGTCGGCCTGAACCCACGGGGCGAGGTTGAGGGCGAGTCGCACGGCCCGTCCGCCCTGTGCGAGCTCGGTCTGCATGACCTGCGAGCGCACGAGTCCCGTGGGGCTCGAGACCTCCTGTGACGGCTGCGGGGTCAGGGCGAGCACGGACGAGTAGAACAGCACGCCCTCGTCATAGTGCTGCCAGGGCTGGGCCAGGTTGATGTGGTCGATCCGCGCCGACGAGGTGGCCGGAGCCGTGGAAGCGGCTGGCGGGGTGATCGCGCCGTCGTCCTCTTGGGCCGACGCGGCACCGAACTCCCCCACCCAGAGCGTGTCCTGGCACAGGAAGACTTCGGTGCTGTCCGGCGCCTGGACCGCCTGCAGCACCTCCTCGTTCGCCTGCGAGGTGCGCGGGACGGCGACCGCTTTGAGCTGTAGCGCGCGGGCGACGGCGCTCACGGAGTTCTCGACGTCGAAGCCCAGCGCCGAGATCGCCGGGGCGACACCGCTGGCCTGCTGGCGGTTGACGATGATGCGCGCATCGCCGAGAGTCCAGAGGCTCACGGGCTTGGTCCGATGCTCGCCCTGCGGCTCGAAGCCCAGCTGCACCAGCAGCCTCTCGAGTTCGACGGTGCTTGCCGCGGCGTCCGCCGACTTGACCTCGGCGAAGTTGATGCCTGTCGGCGGCGCGACCTGCGGAAGGGTCGTGAGCGGCATCGGGTGGGCGCGCGAAGCGGCGGCGAGCTGGGCGGGAGTGGGCGCTGCGCCGTCGGCTTGTGCGGAGGCTCCTGCTGCCTCTGCGGCCAAGTGCTTCGCCGTCCGCTCCTCGAGCCAGATGAGGGAGCGCATCGCGTCGACGGCCGTGCGCTCGACGTCCGACTGCCGGAACGTGTCGTTGAAGACCTCGAGCGAGACCGGACCGTTGTAGCCCGTGCGTGCCACATGGCCGAGGAACTTCGGCAGGTCGAACTGGCCCTCCCCCGGGAATACTCGGTAGTGGCGGCTCCAGCTCAGGACATCCATGGACAGCTTGGGGGCGTCCGCAACCTGCACGAAGAAGATCTTCTCCCCCGGGATCCCCTCGATCGGCTCGGTATTCCAGCCGCGGGAGAGGATGTGGAACGTGTCGAGGCACGCCCCGAGGTTCGGGTGGTCGGCGTCAGCGACGAGGCGCCATGCGTGCTCGAAGTCGTTCACGAAGGTGCCCCACGCGAGGGCCTCGTAGGCGACCTTCACACCATGGTCCGCCGCGAGTTCGGCAAGGCTGTGGAGCTGCTCGGCGCGCAGGCCGTCGTCGTCCCGGTATTCTGCGCCGGCAGCGGCCACGGTACTGCACACGAGGATCGTGTCGATGCCGAGCCGGCCCATGAGCTTGAACTTCGCCTCGGCGCGACGGAGGTTGGCCCGGAACAGCTCGTCGGAGACGGAGTCGAAGTCGCGGAAGGGCTGGTAGAGGTCCAGCCCGAGGCCGAGGTCCTCGGCAAGGGCTCGGACGGCCTCGGGGCTGAGGGACGAGGCGACGAGGTCGGCCTCGAAGATCTCAGCACCCCCGAATCCGGCCCTCGCGGCAGCACGGAGCTTCTGTTCGAGCGTCCCGGAGAGGCAGACGGTCGCGATTCCGGTGCGCATCAGTGGGCACCTGCCTGCGCCCCGGCCGTCACGCCGGGGCCGACCGGACCCCGAGCCTCGGACCGGGCCTGCTCCTCACGCTCGACGAGCTCAAGGAAGTGAGCGCGCATGCGCTCCCCGTCGGGCTCCCGGCCCGTGAAGATCCGGAACGCGTCCACCGCCTGGCCGACGGCCATGCGGCCGCCGTCGAGCACGCGGCAGCCGCGGGCACGCGCCTCCCGCACGAGCTGGGTCTCGATGGGCCGGTACACGATGTCGGCCACCCACTGCCCGGGATCGAGCACCGAGGTGTCGAACGGGGTCCCGGGATGGGCGGCCATGCCCACGGGCGTGCAGTGGACGACGCCGTCCGCCGCCTCGAGCAGGGAGGCGAGCTCCGCCGTCGTGCGCCCCTCGATGGACGCCAGCGGGAACATCGCAGCGAGCTCGGCAGCGCGCTCGACCGCCCGCTGGGAGTCGAGGTCGACGATGCTCAGGTGCTCCACCCCGGCGGTGAGCAGCGCATACGCGACGGCCGAGCCGGCGCCGCCCGCGCCGAGCTGGACGACACGACCGAGCTCCGCCTCCGGGAGCCCGGAACGGAACGCGCTCAGGAAGCCGGACCAATCCGTGTTGTGGCCGACGGTGCGGCCACCCTCGTCGATGACGATCGTGTTGACGGCACCGAGCCGGACCGCGTCGTCGTCGATCTCGTCGAGGTGCGGGATCACGAGCTGCTTGCAGGGATGGGTGATGTTGAGGCCGTTGTAGCCGAGGCTGCGCGCCGCGCGCACCAGTTCGCCAACGCGCTCCGGGGGGAGGCCCAGGACGGCGAGGTCGATCGGCCGGTAGAGGTACAGCAGCCCGTGGGCGGCACCCTCGCGCTCGTGCATCGGCGGCGTGAGGGAGGGGACGACGCCGTCACCGATCAGTCCGATCAGGTACGACTCGGCGGGGAGGCTCACTCGGAGTCCTTTCAGGGGGTTCTGTTCAGTGGCGGGGCAGGCGGGCCGCGAGCTCCTCGGCGGCCTCGCGGAGGGCTGGAAGCTGGCTGACGAGGTCGTCGACGGTCATGCGGACCGTCGGGGCAGAGCAGGCGATGGACCCGATGGCCACCCCCGGCTCCCCGGGCCCAGAATCGACGAGCACGGGCACGGCGATGGCCCGCATCCCGACCTCGTTCTCCTCGTCCATGAGCGAGTAGCCCTGGGCTCGGACTCGCTCGAGCTCGGCCCTGAACTCGTCGCGGTCGGTGATGGTCCGGGGTGCGACCGGCACAAGCTCAACAGAGCGGATGAGCTGCTCGCGCTCCTCCTCGGGGGCGAAGGCGACGAGTGCCTTGCCGACAGCCGAGCAGTGGAGGTAGCCGCGGTAGCCGGGGTCGCTCGTGACCCGGAGCGTGCTGGGGCCCTCGACCTTCGCGACAGTCAGGAAGCGGTCGTCGTCCTGGACGGCGAGGATGCTCGCCTCTTGGGTCTTCTCCGTGAGGCGCGAGAGGACCGGTGTCGCGGTCCCGGCAAAGCCGAGGCTGTTCGCGACGTACAGGCCGAGCTGGAAGACCCGGAGACCGAGGCTGTACTTCTTGCCCACGGGATCGAAGTCCACGAACCCCGCGCGCTGGAGCGACTGGAGGAGCCGGTACGCCGTGCTGAACGGCAGCTCGGCCCGGCGCGAGAGGTCCGCGGCCGTGGTCGCGCCCGGGGCGTCGCCGAGCATGACGAGAAGGCTCAGCGCCTTGCCGACCATGTCGGTCTTCGGGGGCCGTTCGACGTCGGTGGGCCTTCCGTGCACGCCGGGCCGCTCGTCGGAAGTGGCGGGGGTCATATCCCGATACTGACATAGCTTTCACATAGTGGCAATCATCACCACGATGTGAACACACGTCCTCACTCGACTCCGAGGGCCGCCTCCACCTGCTCCGGGCTGATGTCAGCCATGCAGGCGGGACCGTCTCCGCGAGCGAACGGGCACTGAGCATCCCACCAGCACACCTGCTCGGTGAAGTTGGCCGGGCGGCGTTCCGGGCACTCCGGCAACCCCTGGAGGCTGACGCCGAGCAGGGGGTGCAGCCCGTAGCGGCTCGCAACGGTCGGGCCATACAGTCCTACCGCCCGCAGGCCGACGGCGGTCGCCAGGCGCACCGGCCCCGTGTCGCCGCCGACGCAGCTGCCACCCGCTTCCCCGGCCGCTGCACACAGCGCGGCAAGCTGCCGCAGGGTGAGCCGAGGGGCCTGCAGGGCCCCCGCGTCGGTCAGCCCAGACCAGCGTCCGGGCTCCTCCGCGACCAGCACGGGGGCTCGACCAGCCGCCAGGAGGCGGGTCGTGAGGCGAACCCAGTGCTGCTGGGGCCACCGCTTGACGGCCATCCCCGAGTCCGGGACCAGGATCACTGCGGGGCACCCATCGGGGACCAGGGCCGAGAGCAGCTCCCGGCCCTCGGCGAGTTCGTCCGAGCCGAGGGCAACGCGCGGCGGCTGGCCGAGGAACTGCAGGTCGATGACGCCGTCGCGGGCGAGCAGCCCGAGGTACCTCTGGTCCACGAGCTCGTCCGGCGGCGGGGACCGCCAGAGATTGGTGATCGCGACGCCACCGGCAGCCTCGAGAAGCCTGGGCAGCCCATGGCCGCGATTGGTCGTGATGCTCAGGTCCGGGCGGATCCGGTCCAGCGCCTTCTCCACCGCCCGGTGTATGTCCTCCGTCTCCCGGCCTGAAACGGGAATGACCTCGTCGATGAGCGCGTCCCGCTCGAGCAGCACGTCCCAAGGCTCGAGGGTGACGACGTGGACGGCCGCGTCCTGGTGGGACAGCGCGAGGGCGTGGATCGCCGGGAGGGCGAGGACGACGTCGCCGAGCCCGCCCATGACGTCCACGATGAGAATGCTCCGGACGCCGCTCACGCGAGGACCTCCCGGTAGAGGTCCGCGTGACGACGCGCGATGTCCCGCCACGAGTGCTCCTCCGCGAGCGCCTTGCCGGCCCGGGAAACGCGCGCCCGGAGACCGTCGTCGTGCAGGACGCGGCGCAGCCCAACCGCCAAGGCCTCGCTGTCCCGGACAGTGCGGACCACGACACAGTTGCGGCCATCCTCGATCGCGGCGTCCGCACCAGCGGTCACCACGACCGGAAGCCCATGGTCGAGCATCGTGAGAAGGGACCCGCTCTTGGTGGTGACCCCGCCAGTGAAGGGCAGGACGCCGACGTCGCTCGCGAGAAGCCACCGCGAGACCTCGGAGGGGGGCTCGAATCCCGTGAAGGTCACGTGGCTCTCGATGTCGAGGCGACACACTTGTCCCAGCAGCTCGGCACGGAAGTCCCGCGCCTCCTGCCCCGGCAGGGCAAGGGATTCGAAGCCGCCGACGACGACCACGTGGAGGTCCTCGCCCTCCGAACGCAGCCGCGCCGTGGCTTCGAGGAGGTATCGGATCCCCTTGACCGGATGCACGAAGCCGAAGAAGGCTAGGAGCCTCGTGCCCGGCCCGAGGCCCAGACGTCCACGGATCTCGCGCCGGCACTGGTGGCGGTCTCGGTCCTGCGGTGACTGGACGTTGGCGCCGATTGGTATGTGGTGCGCCTCGATCCGACCCTGGAAGCGTTCGCGGAGCGTGCTGAGATGGGCGGGATTGGTGACGACGACGGCGCGGCTCCGGGGAACGAGGAAGCCGGTTTCGCGGTCGGCGATTCTGCGCCGCTCCGCGAAGGGCCAGAGCCGGCGCGACGCGCGGGCCCGGGCGACCGGGAGCTCCCACGAGCCGTACTCGTGCAGGGTCGTCAGGAGTGGCAGCGACCGCGGGATGAGGAGGGGCAGAAGGCCTATCGACCCCTGGAAGCCGTACATGGAGGGGGCGAACTGGACGTGCACGGCGTCGAGGCCCAACCTGTGGAGGGCCCTGCCTGCCGTGGCTGTTCCGCCAAGGTCCCAGCGCTCGGTGATGGAAGTACTGCCTGCCGTCTCGGTGCCGCTCCCGACGACGACCGGTTCCACGCCTCTGGCTTCGAGCTCGTGTGCGAGCCTTGCGACGTAGCCGGCGACTCCGTCGAGGTCCGCGCGCGGCCACCCGCAGACCAAGCCGATCCGCAACGGCCCCTGGCGCTCTCGGCACCCTTCTCGTCGCACGGCTGCTCCCTCCTCGGCGACTCCGGCAACCCGGGTTTACCCGCTCCCCCGTGGGCTAGCCAGCCGGAGGCCGATGAGACCGATGCAGTGTGTTTCAGCAACAGCTTGACGCGTTGCAGAAACGGTGTCATCCTGTGAAACGGCTGTGACGCCAAACACACGAGGAGGTGGGGATGACCACGATCGCCGACATCGCGAAGGCCGCGGGCGTGTCGAAGTCGACAGTGTCGAGGTCGTTCACGCGCCCCGATTCGGTCAACGGCGAGACCCGTGACCGCATCCTCAGCGTCGCCTCCGAGCTCGGCTACAACCCGGCCCCCGCGAGGGCCGAGGCCACCGGGACCATCGCGCTCTTCATCCCGGACATCGCAAACCCGTACTACCCGCCGCTCGTCAAGGCGATCCAGGCGGCGTGCCGCCGACAGTCGATCTCGCTGCTCGTCGTCGACGGCGAGAACGACCCGGAGGCTGACGCCGAGGAGCTCGAGCGCGTCATCGGCCGTGTCGACGGCGCCATCATCTTCGCGCCGCGCATGGACGCCGAGAGGCTCCGCGCGCTCGACGCGGTCTCCCCCGTCGTCCTCATCAACCACGTTGCGGAAGGGCTGCCCTCGGTCATCCTCTCCGCTCCTGAAGGCGCCCGTCAGGCAGTCGAACACCTCGCAGCCCTGGGGCACCGCTCGATCGCGTACCTCGCCAGCCTCGAAGACAACTATTCGAGCCGAGTGCGCCTTGCCGCGGCAGAGGAGGCGGCCCATCACCTCGGCTGCACCCTCATCGTCCTCACTCACGCGGAGCCGACGTACGCCGCCGGCGTCCGCGCAGCGGACCTCGTCCTGGCGGAATCCGTCACAGCGGTGATCGCGCACAACGACCTCATGGCATTCGGCTGCATCAACCGCCTCGCCGACCGCGGGGTCACGGCCGGGACCGACATCAGCGTCATCGGCTTCGACGACATCTGGCTCGCGTCCGCCTCACGGCCCGCGCTCACCACGGTCAACACCCCGTACGAACGTGGTGGCGCCGTCGCCCTCCGGCTCCTCACCGAGCGGATCGCCGACCCAACGCGGCCAGCCAGCCTAGTCCACCTCTCCGGAGACCTCATCGTGCGCAACAGCACCGCGCCCGCCCACGTCTCCCTTGCCTGACCCCAACCCCGTCCACCTGTCCCACTCCACCTGTTCCCACGAAAGGCGAGAGCCCATGCCCGAGTTCAGCGGCATCACCGACCCCGACGTCAGGACCCCCGAGGAACAGGCGCGCCGCCTCAAGCGCGCCAAGAAGGCAGCCCTCGCAGCCTTCCTCGGCGGTGCGCTCGAGTACTACGACTTCTTCGTCTACGCGACAGCAGCGTCGCTCGTGTTCTCGAAGATCTTCTTCCCCTCCGGCGACCCCACGATCGCGCTGATCTCCTCCTTCGCGACATTCGGCGTCGCCTACGTCGCGCGGCCGTTCGGCGCCGTCGTCTTCGGCCACCTCGGCGACCGCATCGGCCGCAAGAACACCCTGGTCCTCACCCTCGTGCTCATGGGGGGCGCAACGTTCCTCATCGGCGTGCTCCCCGACTTCCGCACGGCCGGCTACATCGCCCCGGTCCTCCTCGTGCTGCTCCGCCTCTGCCAGGGCCTCTCGGCCGGCGCCGAGACGGCGGGCGCCTCGGCGCTCACCATGGAGGAATCCCCCGTCGGCCGACGCGCCTTCTTCCCCTCGTTCTCGATGAGCGGGATCTCGACCGGAATCGTGCTCGCGTCGCTCGTGTTCCTCCCGGTCGCGGCGATGAGCGAGGCCGAGCGCCTCGCCTGGGGCTGGCGCATCCCGTTCTGGTGCTCGCTCGTGGTCCTCGTCGTCGCATACATCGTGCGCCGCTCGCTCGAGGAGCCCGAGGTCTTCGAGCAGAAGGCGGAGCACGGCGAGCTCGTGAAGCTGCCGGTCGCCGACATGTTCAAGACGCACACACCCCAGTTCATCCAGGTCGCACTCATGTCCTTCGAGACGGTGACGAACACCTTCATGCAGTCGTTCGGGCTCGCCTACGCCGTCTCGGTCGGCATCCCGACGTCGACCATGCTGTGGGTGAGCATCGTGGGCAACGTGATCGCGATCGCGACCCAGCCGCTCGCGGCCATGCTCTCCGACCGCTTCGGCCGCAAGCCGCTCTTCATCACGGGCATCATCGGCTCGGCTGTCCTCATCTTCATCTACTTCTCGTCGATCTCGACGAAGAACGTGCCCCTCGTCTTCCTCACGAGCACGCTCATCACCGCAGGCACCTATGCGATGTCGAACGCGATCTACCCGGCCTGGTTCGCAGAGCTCTTCAACGTCCGCGTCCGCTACTCGGGCATGGCGATCGGCCTGCAGATCGGCATCCTCTGCGCGGGCTTCACACCGCTGCTCGGCACCGCGCTCGTCGGCGGGGTTCCCTCCAACTGGGGCCCGGCCGCCTGGATCGTGGCCGGTTCCTCCGTGCTCGCGCTCATCGGTGCCGTGTGGGGTCGAGAGACGTTCCGCACGCCGATCCACGAGCTCGGCAACCAGGTCCGCGGCTCGAAGTAGGTCGACGGCAACCGGGAGAGGGTCAGCGGCGGTGCCGATGCAGGAACGCCGCGACCCTCTCCGGGAACTCGTCCGGGTCGGTTGCGAGTCCGGGGGGCTCCTCGCGGATCGGCCCGACAAGCGGCCGCAGGCCAAAGTCGACGGCCGCCTTGGCGGCCCGCAGCGACCCCGGCGCCGAGCCCGCCCAAGCCTCGAGCAGTCGGCCCAACTCGGCGTCGAGTTCGCCGTCGTCGGCCAAGGTGGTGACGAGGCCGGCGTCGTGCGCCTCTTCACCCGTCAGGATGCGGCCGCCGTAGAGCAGGTCCTTTGCCCGAGCCGGCCCAACGCGCAGGGAGAGCCGAGCGGCGAACGACGGCGGCACGAGGATTCCCAGCCGCGATATCGGCATCCCCACCCGCGCAGAAGCGGCTGTGAGCTGCAGATCGCAAGCGAGCGCGAGCTGGAATCCGCCACCCGCCGCGACGCCCTCGACGACGGCGACGGTGGGCACGGGAAGGTCCTCGACCGCACGGAGCGCCTGCTCCATCCGCCAGAAGCGCTGGTTCACCTCCTCCGGATCTGCTGCTGCCCACTCCCGCAGGTCCGACCCCGCACTGAACACGCCTCCCCGGCCGCGGACGACGACGGCGCGCAGCGACTCCGCGGACGCGAGCTTCCGCGCGGCACGTCCCACCTCCCCCCACTGCTCCATGCCGAGGGCATTGAGCCGCTCCCCGTTGCCGAAGGCGACCGTCGCGACGTCGTGCACGACGTCGACCGACACTCCCTCCCTCACCCCGGCTCCGCTTCCCGTCATTGAACGGCACCTTGCGATTGAACGGCACCTTGCGCGTGGAGGCGGTCGATGTCCGAGGGAGACAGCCCGGCTCCGGCCAGGATCTGGTCGCTGTGCTGGCCGAGCAGTGGCGGCGGCATCCGCACGGACGCGGGGGTTCGCGTCAGCCGGACCGGGCAGTTGAGGACTTTCAACGTGCCCGCCTCGGGATGCTCCACCTCGGCGACCATGCCCCTCGCGAGCACCTGCGGGTCCGCGAGCGCCTCGTCCACGGTCTGGATTGGGCCGACCGGCACCCCCGCCGCATCGAGGCCTGCGACCCATTCCGCCGTCGTCGACCGCTGCAGCTCCTGCTCGAGCAGGGGGATGAGCTCGTCGCGGTGGGCCACCCGCAAGGGGTTGGTCGCGAAGCGCTCGTCGTCCGCAAGCTCGGGCCGTCCGAGGGCCACGGCGAATTTCCTCCACAGGCTGTCGTTTCCGACCGCGATCATCACGAAGCCGTCGGAGGTGGGGAATGCCTGGTAGGGCGCGATGGTCGGGTGGGCAGATCCATAGCGGCGCGGAGTCTCGCCGTTCGCGAAGAAGCCGCTCGCGACGTACGTCAGCCACGAGACCGAGCCGTCGAGCAGGCTGATGTCGACCCACTGGCCCTGGCCGGTGCGCGCCTTCTCGTGCAGGGCCGCGAGGATCCCGATGACGGCCCACGTCCCCGCAATCAGGTCAGCGCTGCTGATACCGACGCGGACAGGGGGGCCGTCCGCCTCACCCGTCACGCTCATGATCCCGCTCCGAGCCTGCGCGATCGCGTCGTATCCGGCCCGGCCCGCTTCCGGTCCCGTCTGGCCGTAGCCGCTGATCGAGGCGTAGACCAGACCCGGATTCGCCGCCGAGAGCTCTTCGTAGCCGAGTCCGAGGCGCTGCGCGGTGCCCGGCCGGAAGTTCTCCACGATCACATCGGCCTTGAGGGCGAGCCGCCTGACGGCCGCGAGCCCTTCCGGCGATTTGAGGTCGACGGCGAGACTCCGCTTGTTGCGGTTGACCGAGAGGAAGTAGGCCGCCTCGCCCCCTTGGAAGGGCGGCCCCCAGTGCCGGGTGTCGTCGCCTTGGCCCGGCTGCTCGACCTTGATCACGTCGGCGCCGAGGTCCGCGAGCGTCATCGTCGCGAAGGGACCGGAAAGGATACGGCTGAGGTCCAGGACGAGCAGGCCCCGCAGGGGACCCTCGGCCAAAGGAGCCCAAGACAAGGTCCCAGGGTCGGGCTCGCGGGACTGCGGGGCCGTCTCGCTCACCGTCATACCGTCGTCGTTCCCCGGTTGTTGCGGGCCGTCCCCCTGCTTCGGGCCGCCCTCGAGGCCAGGCCGCCGCCCGCCGTCGACCTCCTGAGAAGGAGGAGGGACACCATGCTCACAACCGCGCAGAAGATGATGTAGATCGAGATCCAGGTCGAGCTGCCCGTGCCCTGGAGGATCTCTGCGGCGATGAGCGGGGCGGGACCGCCCGCGATGACGCTCGCGAGCTGGTACCCGAGGCCGGCTCCCGTGTACCGGATGTCGGCGTCGAAGCTCTCCGCGATGAGCGCCGCCTGTGGCCCGTACTGGATGTCATGGAAGATGAGGCTGACCACGACGGCAATACCGATGACCAACGCGTTGCCGGTATTGAGGAGCCCGAAGTACGGGAAGGCGTACAGACCCGTCAGGACGATTCCGACGCCGTAGACCAGCCTCCGGCCGAACCGGTCCGAGAGGATGCCGAACACCGGGATGCTGATGAGGCCCAGCGCTGCGGCGATGAGGGTGTCCACGAGGATGGCGTCGCTGTTGAACTTGACATGCTTCGTGGCGTACGTGATGACGAACGTGATGAAGAGGTAGAAGGGCGCCTGCTCCGACATGCGGACGAGGGCCGAGAGGAGGATCTCCTTCGGCTGCCGCCGGATCGCCTCGATGATCGGCGCGACCACCACCTTCTCCTCCTTGCGGAGGGTCTGGAACTCGGGGCTCTCGACGACGCGGAGCCGGACGAAGACCGCGACGCCGATCAGGATGATGCTCGCAAGGAAGGGGATCCGCCATCCGTAGGTGACGAAGTCCTTCCCCGTCGCCGCCGTCGTGAGGCGGACGAGTCCGGTGGAGAGGATGAGGCCGAGCGGAACGCCCAGCTGCGGCCAGCTCGCCGAGAGGCCCCGGCGGTGCTTCTGGCCCCACTCCATGGCGATGAGCACCGAGCCGCCCCACTCGCCGCCCACGCCGATGCCCTGGACGACGCGCAGCACGGTCAGCAGGACTGCAGCCCACAGACCGATGGACTGGTATGTGGGGAGGAGCCCGATGAGCACGGTTCCGATGGCCATGAGGAGCAGGGTCGCCATGAGCGTGGTCTTGCGGCCGATCCTGTCGCCGTAGTGGCCGAAGAGCGCGGCTCCGATGGGCCGCGCGACGAACCCGACGAACTGGGTGCCGAACGCCGCGATCGTTCCGGTGAGCGAGCTCTCCCCTCCTGGGAAGAACAGCTGCGGGAAGACGAGGGCGGCTGCGGTTCCGTAGAGGAAGAAGTCGTACCACTCGATGGTGGTGCCGACGACGCTCGCGACCGTCGCGCGCCGCGCGGCCTGCTCTCGGGTTATGCCTTGAACACTCATCATTCCTCCATTGGCCTGATGTGATCGGGGTGGATCGGGTGCGCTGCAGCTGATGGGACTATCTGCTGAGGTCGGGGACGAGCGCGCCGGCGAGGAGCCTGCCCGCCCCCTCGATGGCGGGGCCGTGGCCGAGGGCTTTGAGGATTTCGTACGCCGTGGCCGTGGCAGCCGTGATGACGGGGAGGCCGAGCTCGTCCTCCACCGGTTGGACCGAGACGAGCGAGGGCATCTGGACGCAGGCCGAGAGCACGACGGCGTCCACGCCTTCGCGGTCGAGTCGCCTCGCGATGCCCGGCAGCTGCTCGGGGTCCAGCCGGCCGACCTCCAGGTTGTCTGCGACTTCGAGGCCGATGACGTCGTGGACCGCGATGCCAGCCCCCTCGATGTAGTCGCAGACCATCCTTGTCAGTTCGGGCATGTAGGGCGTGACCATGACGACCCTTCGGGCACCGAGGCCTGTGAGGGTTCGCACGAGGGCGCCCGCGCTGCTCGCCACTGCCGCGGGGTGGCCGTTCGAGCGTGCGGCTTCGGCGATGACGGACTCCGACTCGGCGTGGGCGCCTGGCCCCTGCGCCATGACGGCGACGAGGCACGCATAGGCGATGACCTCGACGGCGGCGTCGGACACGGCGACCGCACAGTCCGCGGCCTTCGAGACCATGGCGGCGAGTTCTTCCGGGGTGACGTTCTTCAGGCCGGCCCGCGCGGAATGGAAGGTGTAGCGGTGGCCCGTCGCCGCGGTCTGCCTGCGGAAGAGCTCTGGCAGCTCGGTTTCCATCGTGATGTTGGAGCTGGGGACGATCAGCCCGATTCTGGAGCTGTTCCCGGGTGGACTGTGCGGCTGAGGTTGGATCACTGGAGTCCTCCACATCCTCGTACGGACTTTCCGGAACCCGCATCGTGGGTTCGCGACCCATAATCCGGGGGTTGCCGTAGACTGTCAATGGGTCACGAAGCCGCCTTCCGGCGCCCTCGAAGACCGTGTGCGTCAGATTGTGCGGTCCCCGCGAACGGACGGTGAGCATTCCATGGCAAGGGAAGCCTCGGGCGGGTCCGCCCCGCTCCTCGTGCTGAGCAAGGTCAGCGATATCCTCGACTGCTTCTCCCTCGAGGATCCCGAACCCACCCTTCAGCAGATCGTCCGTACCACCGGCCTGCCCGCGAGCACGTGCCAGCGCCTCGTCCAGAACATGGTGCGAGAGGGCTTCCTCGACCGGGACGGCGACAAGTACCGGATTGGGATCCGGCTCGTACGCTGGTCCGCGCCCGGCACCATAGGGCTCGACATCGTCCGTACAGTCCGACCCATCCTCCAGCGGCTGCGCGACGAGACCGGCGAGACGGCATGCCTCTATATCAGGGACGGGATCCACCGCACCGTGGTCGCCGTGGCCGATACGCGGCACGTCGTCATGCGCCCCTTCCACGTCGGCCAGGTGATGCCGATCCACGCTGGTGCGCCGGGGAAGATCTTCCTCGCCTTCGACCCCGGTGCCCGCGCTGAACTGCAGGGCCAGGAACTGACCCGCTTCACCCCCGCGACCCCGGTCACGTGGGGCGCCCTCGACGAGCAGGCAGCCCAAGCCCGCGAGCAGGGGTACTTCGCCGCGTTCGGCGAGCGGAACGTCGATGTCGGCTCGATCAGCGCCCCAGTGTTCGACTACACCGGAGAGCTGGCTGCCGTCCTCGGCCTCGGCTTCCCACTCCAGCGGGTCCACCCGGACGACGTCGCGAGGCTGGGTCCCGCCGTCGCCGTCGCCGCCCGGGAGGCGAGCGAGGCGATGGGCTACGACGCGGCGGGACTGCAGCGAAGCAGGCGGGCCAACTGAGCCGGCCTGCTGGGCTGAACTGCGGGCGCGGTTTCAGCTGTAGATGCGGCTGTCCAGCGACGAACGAGGCTGCTGCAGGGGGCTCGGGTGGGCGATGACGACGCGGATCCCGTCTGGGTCCCGTCCCTCCACGAAGGTCACGCCGTCCGAGGAATGCGTGTCCGCATAGCTGCCGGCCGACTTCAGGGTGTCCTCGAACTGCTGCAGGCCTTCCGGAGTGTCCACGGCCCACATCAGGTACTGGGCGCCGATTCCTTCCAGCGGATGCGGGGCACTCTGGCCCTTGGCGACCAGGTAGAACCTGCCGGTCCCGCCTATGGGAAAATGTAAGAGCAAAGCTCTCTACAACGCTTCCGATCGGCGTCAAGAAGCACCGCATCGAGAAGCATTATGGGGAGGCAGGAAGGCGTGCTCCGTCGCTACACGGTCCCACCCGGGCTCAGCCGTCAGGAGATGTTCGACCATTGGCGCACGTGGTACAGCTCCGCTGTCGAGACGCCCATGCGCCTGGAGCCCGTCTCGCACCCCGTGACCGACGTCTTCGAACCCCGCGCCGAGAGCCTCTCCGGCCGATGCTTCAGCCTCATCGAGATCTCCAACGGGCCGTCGGCCGGCTATTGGGGAAACAATCCGGGATGCGACGATGTCCGGCTCGTCTACTTCCAGGAGGCGCCCTCCGTCCGGCTCGGCGTCCCGGGCGGCGACAGGCCCATCTCGTCCGGCCACGTCAGGTTCCTCGACGCCTCGCGGGCGGGCAGCTTCCATGCGCCTGCCGGAATGCGCGCCGTCCAGATCAATGTCTCGCGAGCGGCGCTCGGAGTCACCCCCGCGGACCTGCGCCGTCTCGTCTCCACGGAAGGGCTGAACTCCCACCCGCTCGTCGCCGCGCTCGTCATCCCAGCCCTCGCAAACTGGAGGCGGCCTGGGATCGCCCGCGAGACGGAAGGGATGGGAAACGTGCTCGTCTCGGCGATGGCGTCTCTCGTGGGCTCCGTCCTCTCGACCTCCGTGCGCGATGAGCTCCTCCGGCCCACCCGGAGGCGCGCAATCCTCGATTTCATCGCGAAGAACTACCGGGACCCGTCCCTGGACATCGATGCAGTCGCGGCGCACTTCGACATGTCGCGCCGCTCGCTGTTCTGCCTGTTCGCGCGGGAACGGCTGCATCTCGCGGAGCACATCCGGGCGCTGAGGACTGTGAAGGCGCTCGAGATACTGGTCGATCCCGCCGCCTCACGGCTGCCTGCAGCCGCCGTCGCATGCGCCGCGGGATTCTCGAACGCCCAGAGCCTGCGCCGAGCCCTCAAGGATGCCACAGGCCTCACGGTGAGGGATACGCAGCAGGACGGAGCGCTGGCCAGGTCCAGCCTGGTTCGGCTCAGGCAGAGCCTCCTTCAGCAAGACTGAGCCCGGCTGACGGGTGAGCTCGGCTGATAGACCAGCTCGGCTCGCCGAGCTTGCCGACAGAGTGCGCTCGGTTGGCGGCACGGGTTGCACCATGTGAGGATTTGACCGGATATCGTGCACTTCTTGATCCCCTTTCTGGGGACTGCCGCTCAACGCTGCTACTTTCAACGCGAGAACTGGGCCGATGCCGTCCCCCGCAGGCGGCGCCATTTCCTAGAAGGAGAAAGGAGAGGAGACGCCCGTGGGCGTGAACTTCGGAGCCCACCTGCGTGCACAGCGGATCGCACGCGGACTCACGCAGGCCGAGGTCGGCGGCCATGCTTATTCGCCCAGCTACATCTCCCTGCTGGAGATCGGACGGCGAGAACCCACCGCCAAGGTGATCGAGGAGATCGCCAGCCGGCTCGGCACCGCAGCGGAGGTCTTGGAGTCGTGGGACTACGGGACCGAACCGGAGGATGTGGGCTGGGTCCTGGCCAGCCTGGCTGCCCGCCAGGCCTGGGACATGCGGGACTACGCCCAGGCCTCGCATCAGGCGCGGACTGCAGCAGAGAACGCGTGGGCCGCAGGCAGATACGGCTCCTGGTGGGACGCCACCTACCTTCAGATTGAGAGCCTGGCCGGGCTCGGTGAGTTCGCCCAGGCCCGGGCCATCGCCGAGGACCTCCTCTGCCACCCCCTCGCCGCCTCCTCGGACGCCCTCGCGGTGCGCACCCGCCAGTTCCTCTCGGCGGTCTGCCTCGGCCTCGGGGAACTCGTCCCGGCGCTCGCGCATGCCCGGGAGGCCGTCCAAGCTGCGGCGGTGCTGCCAGTCGGCTCGACGCTCCGCATCGCCGCGCTGCGTTCCCTGGTCGCCGCCCTGGCCGAGAGCGGATGCCTCGACGAGGCCTGGGAACACTGCCTGGTCCTCGGCGAGCAGATCAGCGAAGAGACCCCCGGGCAGATCGCCGGCGAGGCAGAATGGGTGATCGGCAACGTCGCCTTCCTGCGGGGCGACGGCGAGCAGGGTACGCGAGCCCACGAACACGCTGCAGCGCTGCTCTCTCCCGCCAACGACCTGCTGCTGTGGGCCCGCTTCAACAAGGCCTCTGCGGCAACCCGCCTGTCAGGCGGCATCATCGAGCCAGCGACCCTGGCGGCGCTCGAGCGTGCGGAAATCGCCTACTCCATCGTGGGCGGGCGGCGTGCTGAGCAGCTCGAGCTCGCTCTCGTCCGCGCACGCTGGCTTCACTTGAACGCCCAGCACGCCGAAGCCGCCGCACAGCTTGAGCAGATCCGCAGCGAAAGCCATCTGCTCGGCCATCACACTGCCGCCGAGGCCGCCCTACTGCTCGGCCGAGCACTCACCGCCGTCGGCCGACCCGACAGAGCGCGCGCGCTCTACCATGAGGCCCGGGCCGGATTCCTCCGGGCAGGACTGCCCGAGATGGCCCTCGCCGCCGAGCACGCCGCCGCCGGCCTGCTGAGCCGACGACGCCGCGCCCTCGCCACGGCAAGCCCTGCCCAGCCCTGAGCGCGCCGCCAGCCTCTGCCCCGACGGCCCACACGCTCCAGGCCTAGTCGGCCTCGCGCTCGACGGCGGCCGGTCGGTCCCGTCGCGTCACGGGATCGGATCCACGGATCTTCGCCGGAGCCAGCGACTCAGACTGCCGCGCGGCGCGGGCTGGCCTCCGCGCCGCCGCCCGCACGAGGGGCCCCGCCGCCGCTGCGGCCGCGTACTCGACGGTGGCGGCGGCCACGAGGGTGAAGCTCGCCGGGAGGACTGGCACGTAGTACGTGGCCAGCAGGCCGGCCCAGACGGCCGCGACGGCGAAGGCGCCGGCGAGCCAGAACGCCGTCCACGGACGGGAAGTGAGCCGACGGGCGGCGGCCGGCGGCGCAGCTAGGAGGCCGAAGACGAGAAGGGCCCCGACGAGCTGGCTCGCCGTCGCCGCCACGGCGCCGACGAGGGCGAGGAAGAACGGCCCCAGGATCCGTACGGGCACCCCCCTCGCCGCCGCTCCCGCAGGGTCGATCGACGCATACAGGAGCGGTCTCGCGATGGCGAGCAGGACCAGGATCAGCCCCGCGGCAGTCCACGCCTCTGCCTGGGCAGTCGCGGTGCTGATCCCGAGGATGGAACCGAACAGGACCCTGACGTTCGCCGCGCCGTTCCCGGTGGCACTGTTCGAAGTGAAGATGGAGAGGAAGAACACGCCAAGCCCCAGGATCCACGAGAAGGTCGTCCCGATGACGACGTCGTCCGCGGCGCCTCGGCCGCCGAAGAAACCGAGGGCGAATCCGATCCCGACCGTCGCGGCGAAGAGGCCGAGACGGATGTCCACGCCGGCCGCGAGGGCGGCCAGTGCCCCGGTGTAGGCGGCGTGGGAGAGTGCGTCGCCGGCGAACACTTGGCCGCGCAGGACGACGAAGTACCCCACGAGGCCGGCCAGCAGCGCCACCGCCGTGCCAGCGAGGAAGGCGTTCTGCATGTAGGGCTGGGAAAGGATCCACGCAGCCGCGGGAACGGAGGCTGCGGGGGCCGTCACGCGACCGCCTCCTTCGTCCGGCGCTGACGACGTCGCCCGCGGCGTTCGCGCAGGGCGCTCACCGCGGACGCGGCCAGGAAGGCCGCGAATGCGATCGAGGTGACCCAGAAGCCGATCGGATAGGGCGAAAAGTACGCGATCGCCTCGCCGGCCCAGGTCACCATCAAGGCGATCGCAACGGACAGGGCGATCCCGAGGTCGGGGCGGGCGGTCAGGCGGACCGCGGTGGCCGCGGGTGCCACGAGCAGGGCGAAGACGAGCAGGCTGCCCGTGACCTGGCTGGTGCCGGCTGCGGCGACGCCCAGGAGCACGAGGAAGGCGCCGGACACGGCACGGACCGGAATCCCGCGGGAAGCGGCGACCGCGGGATCAATCGTGGCGAAGAGCAGTGGGCGGGCGATCACGGCCAGGAGCGTCAGACTGGCGATGCCGGCGACGGCGAGCATCTGCACCTGCGATGTCGTCACCCCGGTGATGGTTCCGAAGAGCAGGTTGTTCAAACCGGAGAGGAATCCCTGGTAGAGGCTGACGAAGAGGAAGCCTGCCGCCAAGGCGAAGGCCTGGACCGTGCCGATCACGGCCGACTCCTCGCCGACGCCGCCCGTTTCGCCACCGATGTGTCCGGCGTGCGGGAGTGCGGCGATGATCAGGGCCCCGCCGATGCACGCGACGAAGTACCCGACGGCGGGGTTGGATCCGAGCCACGTGGCCGCCGCCGCTCCGGGAAACCCGATGACGGCCAGCGTGTGGCCTGCAAACGACTGGCGCCTCTGCACCATGAACCATCCGATCGCACCGGCTGCAACCGCGACGATAGTTCCTGCCTGGAAGGCGTTGACCATGAACGGATAGGCGAAGAGGTCCTCCAGGAGACTGGTCGGGCTCATGCATGGGCCTCCGGATCGTGGGGGTGCTCGGGCGGGGCGTCGGGCTGGCCGACGACCACGAGCCGCCCCATCCGGTCTCTGAGCACGTCGACCGGTGTGCCGTAGAGGGCCGTGAGGGCCTCAGGGGTGATCACCTGTTCGGGGGCTCCCGTGACCGCGCCTCCGTGCCCGAGGTAGATCACCCGGTCCAGGTAGGGCAGGATCGGGTTCACGTCGTGCGCGACCATGACCACGGCGATGCCCTCTCGGCGGCACACGCTCTGGATCAGCGCGCTCACTGAGCGCTGATTCGTCACGTCCAGGGAATCGAGCGGCTCATCGAGGATGAGCAGGTCCGGTCGGCGCACGAGAGCCTGGGCGATCAGGAGGCGCTGCTGCTCGCCGCCGGAGCACTGCCCCACCGGCCGGTGGGCATAGCTCTCGGCGCCCACAAGGCGGATCACCTCGCGGACGCGCTCCGCCGCGGCCCTGCCCTTCGACCCCTGGAGCCAGCTGGGCAGCGGGGTGCCCCACCGCTCGCCGTCGAGGCCGAGCCGGACGATGTCGATTCCACGGATGCGCACCGAGGGGCCGAACGCGTGCCGCTGGGGCAGGTATCCGATCCTCGAGCGGTCGGCACCGGGCCGGTGGCCGAAAACCGAGATCGTCCCGGCGCTGGTCGGCACCAGGCCGAGGATCGCCTTCAAAAGCGTCGTCTTCCCAACACCGTTGGGGCCTAGGACTGCGGCGAACTGGCCGGCGTCGACCGTGAAGTCGACGCCGGACCAGACCGTGCGTCCGCCCACCGTGGCTGAAACGCCACGGAAGCGGACTGCGGAGTCGTTGCTCACTTGCCGGTCGCCTGCCCAAGGGCCGCTTCGAGGCTCTTCAGCTGGGTCGTCTGCCAATCCTGGAAGGACGCTCCCTTGGGGCTGAGGGTCTCGGTGACCGCGCTGACAGGGATGCCTGCTGCCTTTGCAGCGTCCACCTGGGCCGAGACGTCGGGGGTGGAGTTCTGGCTGTTGAACACGTACACCTTGATCTGCTTGTCCTTGATCTGGGCGTTGATCGTGGCGAGGTCGGCGGCCGAGGGATCGGTGCCCTCGCTGATGGCCTTCAGGAAGCTGGGGGGAGTGACGAGGTTCAGTCCGAGCGCCGTTGCCATCGGGGCGAAGATGCTCTCACTTGCCCCGACCGGGGTCCCGGCGTACTTGGCCTTGATCTCATTGATCGTCGCATGATAGTCCGCAAGCGTCTTCGAGTCGAAGTCGGCCCGCTGCGCATCGAAGTAGCTTGCGCTGGAGGGGTCGAGCTTCTTCAGCGCGGCGGTGATGGCGTCGGCGACCTTGTCCACGCTCGCGGGCGAATACCACTGGTGCGGGTTCCCGTCATCCGGCGTTCCGGTCACCGAGCCGACTTCGACAACCTGTCGGTCCGGGTTCGGGTTCGCGGAGAGCGACTTGGCGGCCCAGCTGTCGTAGCCGATGCCGTTCTCGACGAACAGCTTCGCACCGGCGATCGTGCGCCCGTCGGCTGGGGTTGGCTCGTACGCGTGCGGATCGGTGTCCGGGTTGCTGATGATCGAGGTGGCCTTCACATGGGACCCGCCCAGCGAGGAGAGGATGCTGCCCCACGCGTCCGTGGACGCCGCGACAGGGATGACCTGAGCACCCGCCGAGCCGGTCGACGATGACGAGGTGGACGAGGAGGTGCCGCAGCCCGCGAGCGCGGTCGCCGCAAGGACAGCGCCGACGAGGGCGGCGGGGAGGAACCGAGGAGACATGGGAGGATCCGTTTCTTCAAGGCGGGGGGCGTTGCAACTGGGCGCCTAGCAAGATTTATCTGAGAACGATTATCATTGTCAATCGTAGCCCCTTCCCGGTCGCGGGGAGGGAAGTCCCGGAAGGCGGGGTTGCGTGGTCAGACGGATGACCCGTCAGCGGAAGGCCGTATTCGCCGCGCTGGAGGAAGCGGGCGGTTACGTCAGCGCCCAGGAGCTCCACGCACGGCTTCTCGTCGCGGGCACCCCTGTCGGCCTCTCGACCGTCTACCGCATCCTCGCGGGCCTTGCCGAGGAAGGGCGCGCGGACGTCTTGCGCGGACCCGACGGAGCGGGCAGGTATCACGCCTGCCGCACGCCCGCCCGAACCCGGACCCACCACCATCTCGTCTGCCGTGCCTGCGGCCGGGCGGTGGAGATTGAGGCAGGCGAAGCCGAGCGCGCCGTCGGACGCCTCGCAATGGAGAAAGGATTCGCGGCCTCGGGCCTTGCGTGGGACGTCCTCGGGACCTGCGTCGAGTGCGACATGTCCGGGGAAACCCGCTCTTCCGCGCCCGGGGGACTCGCGCCGACGGCCAGCGCAACGCCCTAGCCGCACCCAGCCCAGAGCCCTAGCCGCGCCTGGTGACGGGAATAAGTGCGGATCAGCCTACGCTATTGATAATCGTTCACATTAATCGAAGGAGGCACGCGTGAAGGTTCGCGCATCGATCAGGTCGCTCAAGAGCCAGCCCGGTTCCCAGGTTGTCAGGCGCAGGGGCAAGCTCTTCGTGATCAACAGGAAGAACCCTCGGCTGAAGGCCCGCCAGGGCTGATCAGCCGAGGGCGTCACGCCCCCGCCGCGTCAGGCTTCCGCCGCCTCAGAGGCGAGTGCGAGGTCGAAATCCTCCTCCACCAAGGCGCCGTTGACGGCTCCGCCGGCCGAGGCGCCGGCGCCGATGGACATGGGGACGTTCGCGGCGGGGTTGGCGACGTTGCCCACCGCCCACACCCGCGGGTTGCTCGTCCTGCCCGACGGGTCGACCGTGAGGAATGAGCCCAGGCCGAAAGGAGCCTCCGACCGCTCCAGTCCGAGACCGACGAGGAAGGCATCGTTCGGCCGGGGCGCGCCGGCGGTGAAGATCGCATCCACTGGGATCACGCACCCATCCGCCGTCCGCACGCCGGTGACCCGGTCGGCGTCGCCGGTCACCTCGACGACCCGCTCGGGAACGATATCGATGCCACGGGAGCGCAGCCGGCTCTCGATCCCAGGGGCGAGACCATCGGCCGCGAAGACGGTCACGCGGTCGCTCCACTGCCGGATCAGCTGCGCCCCGTGGACGCCTGTCGGCGAGGTGACCAGAACCCCGAGGCGCTGGCCCCGCACCTCCCAGCCATGGCAGTACGGGCAGTGGAGCACGCCCCGCCCCCACCGCTCGGCAAGACCCGGGATAGCGGGCAGCTCGTCCCAGACGCCGGACGCCACCACAACAGCCCGAGCCTTCTGGGCACCGGCGCCCGCGAACTCGACGAGCAGACCGCTCTCCTCTTGAGCGACGCGGGTCACGGTGGCGCCGAGGAACTGGACCCCGTACTCCGCGGCCTCGCCGCGACCCCTCTGGAGCAATTCCGACGGCGGCACACCCTCATTGCCGAGCACGCCGTGCATGTGTGCAGCAAAGCGGTTGCGCGGGCTTCCCGCATCGACCACCAGGACCCGTCGCCGCGCCCGCCCCAGCATCAACGCCGCAGACAGGCCCGCGGGTCCGCCGCCAACCACGATCACATCCCATGTTTCGCCCATGCCCCCACCCTGAGGGCAGAATGGATGGAGTAGCAAGAATACTTGCGGAAACAGCAAGGGAGGACCCGTGCCGGAGGAATTGCAGCTCATCGGTCCGCGGCTCCGTGCGGTTCGGCACTCACGAGGATGGACCCTCGAGGAACTGGCCCGACGCGCGGGAATGTCGACCAGCACGCTTTCGCGGCTGGAATCGGGAAAGCGGCAGGCAAGCCTCGAGCTCCTGGTCCCGCTGACTCGGCAGCTCGGCATCCGGCTCGACGACCTCGTCCAGACCGAGACCCCAGACCCGCGCGTACGACGCCCGGTCATCCACCGCGACGGTCTGGTCATCACGCCACTCGCACCAGAAGGGTCGCCGGTGCACACCTACCGGATCACCTACCCGCCCCCCACGAGCCTCCCTGAGCCCCGGATCCACGACGGCTATGAATGGCTCTACGTCCTCGCCGGCAAGCTCAGGCTCATCCTGGGCGAGCGGGACCTCGTCCTCGGACGCGGCGAGGCCGCCGAGTTCGACACCCGGATCCCGCACTCCGTCTCCGCTGCCGGCGGAAAGCCCGCGCAGGTGCTCAGCATCTTCAACGACGCCGGCGCCCGGATGCACACCTACACCGCACCGGACGCCGAGTCGGCCTAGCTGCCACTGCGGGCAGGGTCGGTGAATCAGTGCTCGTCGTAGTGGTCACCGTGCGCGGCGTGCTTGTGGCCGTCGTGGACGTAGTCAGTGTGGTCGCCGTGCTGAACGGCCTCGTGACCGCAGTCGCGGCCGTGGACATGCTCGGCGGAGGAGTGCTCGGCGACCGACTCGTGCTCATCGTAGTGGTCGCCGTGCAGGGCGTGGTGGTGCGTTCCGTGGACGTAGTCCGTGTGGTCGCCGTGCTGGACGGCCTCGTGACCGCAGTCGGCGCCGTGCTGGTGCTCGCCGACGGAATGCTCGGCGTGCAGTTCGGTCTCAGACATGGAGGGCTCCTTCGGTATCGGCTGCAGCACCGTTCTCCGGTGCCTCTTGGACGTGGGCGAAGGCATCGGCAACCACGTGCACGATGTGCTGGTCCGCCACGTGGTAGACAACCTCGCGGCCGCGCCGGACCGCCTTGGCGAGTCCCGCCTGCCGCAGCGTGCGCAGGTGCTGGGAGACGAGCGGCTGTGACATCCCGGCGTCCTCGGCCAAGGCCCCCACTGTCCGGGGCTCGCGCCCGAGGATCATCAGGAGCCTGAGGCGCGAGGCATTGCCGAGCACCTTGAACAGCAGCGCCGTGGCCTCCAGCGCGGACGATTCACCCACGACTCCAACGTAGGTCACATATAGGAGTCTTGCAATATGTTTATGTGTTGCAGAAGAAGCCGGATCGCGCCGTCAGAGGCCGTCTTCGAAGAGGTCCTCCGCGTGCTCAGCCAAGAGGAGCCCCGTCATGGACTCGGCCTGCTGGAGCGCGTCGGTGTCGCCTTCGAAGGCCGAGATGAGGGCGCCCTTGACGGCGATCTCCCATGACCAGGCGAAGCCCTCGGGATCCAGGAGGCCAGCATCCCGGCTGAGTGCGGCTATCGCGTCGCGAAACTCACGCAGCTGCCCGGCCACCGTGCGCCCCACCACCCCGTCCTCCTCTCCGTGGGGACCGAGCGCGTGGCTGAGCACACGCACCTCTGCGACGGGGTCGAGGAACCACTGGTCCATCAGGTCCGAGAGGATGCCCCGAAGGGTGTCAGCCCTCCCGCCCCCATGCCGCTGGACCGTCTCCCGGAGGCTCGACATGCGCGCCTCGTGCCGGAGCCGAAGGCACGCAACGGCCAGCTCCTCCTTGGAATGGAAGCAGCTGTAGAAAGTGCTCTTCGCAACTCCGGCCCGGTCGATGATGTCCTCGACGCTCACCCTGTCGACACCGCGGAGACGGAAGAGTTCGCAAGACGCCAAGATGATCGTCTCGCGGGACCCCTCGGGCGCGCCCGCCGAGGTGGGGAGAAGGCCGTTCGTCACGGCGACATACTAAGTGGAAGTCCGAGACCCCGCAGCTAACAGAACGGTCTGTCTCCCGCCCCCGGAGCCACCGGGACCGCTCCCCTCCCGCCCAGTTGATCCTTGAGTTCAGGACTTCGAAGCAACGCTTGCGATGATTTCGGGGGCATGAGCTGAGGAGTCGCATGGCGCGTAGGGAGCTGACTGCTGAGGATCGGCTGATGATCCAGGCGGGGATTGGAAAGCGG
>NZ_SSNH01000015.1 GCF_005877005.1 Sinomonas susongensis
CCTACCTCGAGGCCATCGCCTTCGAGATGAACAACCGGCCACGCAAGACACTAGGCTTCAAAACACCACGAGAAGTCTTCCTCGAAGACATCGAACAGGCCGTTGCCAACATGCCTTGAATCCGCCTATCTTCGCTGACGCCACTGTGCCTCGGCGCGTCGTTCACGGCGCGCCGAGGCACAGTCGTAGAAACGGGCTGGACGCGGCGCCGATCCGGCAGCACCGACGCGTGCGCGCCTACTCGTCACCAGCCACGGCCCGCTCGATCCGCCGGTCCGGCACGATCCAGACGGCCGCGACCGCGACGTACGCTGCCGCGCTGATCCACACCGAGAGGTAGGCTCCCAGGCACCCGATCGCATAGAGGGCCAGAGACCACTTGCCCTTCGCGTCGTTCTGGATCGCACGCGCGAGCCGGCTGTCCGCGCCCTGGATCCTGATGAGCCTCGTCTGCAGGATCGTGTAGGCGATCGCCGCGAGCAGGAGGTTGATCCCGTAGACGAGCACGGGGAGGGGGCTGAGGCTGCTCTCGTCCATCCACCGGGTCGTGAACGGAACGATCGAAAGCCAGAACAGCAGGTTGAGGTTGGCCCAGAGCGCACCACCGTCGACCCGCTCGCTCAGGTGCATGAGGTGGTGGTGGTTGTTCCAGTAGATGCCGATGTAGACGAAGCTCAGCACGTACGTGAGGAACGTCGGGAGGATCTGCAGTACGCCGCGCAGGTCAGGGGTGTCAGGCGTCTTGAGTTCGAGCACCATGATGGTGAGCGCGATGGCCATGACGCCGTCGCTGAAGGCCTCGACCCGGTTGGTCTCCACGCAGACGATTCAATCACCACGAGCCGGCCAAGACACCCCGTGTCGCTGGCCCGGGCTGGCAGGATGGTGGAATGCGCATCCTGATCGCCCCGGACAAGTTCAAGGGCTCCCTCACCGCCGCCGAGGCCGCCGACGCTATGGCCGAGGGCGCCATGAGCGTCTACCCGGACGCGCAGATCAGCCGGGTTCCGATCGCCGACGGCGGCGAGGGAACCCTCGAGGCGGCCGTCGCCGCGGGCTTCGAGGAGCGGAACAACGCCGTCGTCGGACCGATCCTGCGGCCCGTGGGCGCCTCGTGGGCGCTCAAGGGCACGACCGCCGTCATCGAGACCGCACAGTCCTCGGGCCTTGCCGCCCTCGGCAGCGAGCCCACTCCCGAAACGGCCCGGCGCGCCCATTCGTACGGCGCAGGCCAGCTCATCGCCGCCGCGCTCGACGCCGGCGCAACTGAGATCATCCTCGGCCTCGGGGGTTCGGCCATGACCGACGGGGGCTCTGGCGCCCTCCGAGCGCTCGGGCTCACGCCCCTCGATGCCGCCGGCAACGTCGTTCCGCTCGGGGGCGCCGCGCTCGCGGAAGTCGTCGCCGTCGACGCCTCGGCCCTCGACCCCCGGCTCGCGCGCACGCGGTTCCGGATCGCCGTCGACGTCCGCAACCCCCTGACCGGGCCGGACGGCGCGGCGTACGTCTTCGGGCCACAGAAGGGAGCCGACGCGGAGGCCGCCGAGGCGCTCGACGCAGGCCTCCGGACGTGGGCGCGGGTCCTCGCCGAGGCCGGGGGACGCGACGTCGACGTCCCCGGGTCCGGCGCCGCCGGCGGCTTCCCCGCGGCCTTCCTCGCTTACACCGATGCTGAGCTCGAGAGCGGGTTCGAGCTCGTGGCCGACCTCGTCGGCCTTGATGCCCAGCTGGACGCGGCCGACCTCGTCATCACCGGTGAGGGCTCCCTCGACGGGCAGTCGCTCACGGGCAAGGCGCCTATCGCGCTTGCGGACCGCGCCCGGGAACGCGGAGTCCCCGTCGTCGCCGTCGCGGGGCGCATCCTCGTGGCGCCGGAGGAGCTGGCCGCGCACGGGATCGAGGTCGCGGGCGCCCTCGTCGACCTCGCCCCGAGCCCGGCGGAGGCTATTGCCGAGGGCGCCGCCTATGTCCGGCGCGCGGTCGCGGAGCTCCTGGCCGGCGCCTGACCCCGGGCTGTTCAGGGAGGGCCGCCTGCCCGCAGGCAGGTCGTCAGTCGGGCGTGCCGCTGGCCGTCGTCGTCTCGTGCCGCGGGCTTTCCGGGTTCAGCAGAGAGTGCCGACGCGAGTAGCCGAAGTAGATCGCGAGCCCGATCACGAGCCAGACGGCGAAGCGCACCCAGGTCTCCCACGGCAGCGAAATGATGAGCCAGAGGGAGAAGAGCACACCGACGGCGGGCACCACCGGCATCCACGGCGTCCGGAACGTGCGGGGGATCTCCGGGCTCCGGTACCGGAGCACGATGACCGCCACGCAGACCACGACGAACGCGGACAGGATGCCGATGTTGGTCAGCTCGGCAACGGTGTTGATGGGCAGGACGCCCGCGAGGACGGCGGATCCGATGCCGACGATCCACGTCACCCGCGTGGGGACGTGCCGTTCCGGGTGCGTCTTCGCGAACCACTTCGGCAGGAGCCCGTCGCGGCTCATCGAGAACCAGACCCGCGTGACGCCGAGCATGAACGTGAGCATCACGGTGAGGATCGAGATGATCGCGCCCACGGCGATCACGTCCGCGACGGCCGGCAGCCCGACGGCTGAGAAGGCGCTCGAGAAGCCGGACTTGGGGTCGATCTCGGTGTACTTCTGCATCCCCGTCAGCACGAGGGTTGCGAGCACGTAGAGGGCCATCGCGATCGCGAGCGAGTAGATGATGGCCTTCGGCATGTGCCTCGTCGCATCGCGCGACTCCTCAGCGGCCGTGCTCATTGCGTCGTAGCCGAACACGGCGAAGAACACCGTCGCGGCCCCCGTCATGACGCCCCCGAAGCCGAACGGGAAGTAGGGGTGGTAGTTCGCACTGTTGATGTGGAACACGCCGAGCACCACGATCGCGACGACGAGCACCACCTTGAGCGCGACGATCACGAGCTCGAAGCGCCCCGTGCTGCGGATTCCCCGCGTGAGGATCCACGCGGTGAGGAGGCACAGGATGATCGCGAAGAGATCCACGACGTGGCCCGGCCCGGTGCCGGACGCTCCGAGCATCCAGGCTGGGAGGTTGACGCCGAACTGCCCGAGGAGGAAGCCGAAGTAGCCCGAGATGCCGATGGCGACGACGGCGACGATGGCCGTGTACTCGAGGAGGAGGTCCCAGCCGATGAACCAGCCGACGATCTCGCCGAGCGCCGCGTAGCCGTAGGTGTACGCAGAGCCGGCCTTCGGGATCATGCCTGCGAACTCTGCATAGGAGAGCGCCGCCGCGGCGCTCGCCACACCTGCCACAAGGAAGGAGATGAGGACGGCGGGGCCCGCTGTCGCGTGGGCGACGGCGCCCGCGAGGGAGAAGATCCCGGCGCCGATAATGCCGCCGACGCCGATAGCCGTGAGCTGCCACAGCCCGAGTGATTTGGAGAGCTGGCCGACGCCGCGCTCTTCCTCGATCTCGCCGATCGGCTTCCGCCGGAGTATGGACTGCTGCGTCATCGGACCCCTCCTGCTCACGTTCGCTCTTGCATCGGTGGGCGGCATTCTACGCCGGGGCCTGCCGCGAACGGGCGAGCTGAGGGCGGCCGGCTAGACCCGCTCGGTCTCGGGCTCCCGCACCGTGCCGCGCCAGCGCGCGAGCCCCGTCATGCCGTGGTAGATCAGCAGCGCGGCAGCCGAACCGAGCGCGATTCCGGCGAAGCTCAGCTGGCCCACGTTCCACGTGTAGTCGGCGACGCCGACGATGAGCGCCACCGCCGCCGTCGTGATGTTGATCTGGTTCGAGAAGTTGACCCTGCCCTGGACCCAGATCTTGACGCCGAGGACGCCGATCATGCCGTAGAGCATCGTCGCCGCACCCCCGAGCACGCCCGGCGGGACGGTCGCGATGAGCGCGCCGAACTTCGGCGAGAAGCTCAGCACGAGCGCGCAGAGGCCCGCGACCCAGTAGGCCGCGGTCGAATACACCTTTGTCGCCGCCATGACCCCGATGTTCTCGGCGTACGTTGTGGTGCCGGAGCCGCCGCCCAGACCCGCAAGGACGGTCGCGAACCCGTCGGCGATGAGCGCGCGCCCCGCGACGCCGTCGAGGTTCTGGCCGGTCATCGCGGAGACGCTCTTGACGTGCCCGACGTTCTCGGCCACCAGCACGAGCACTACGGGCACGAACAGGCCCAGGACTCCGAGGTGGAAGGTGGGCGTCTGGAAGTGCGGGAGGCCGATCCAAGCCGCGGAGTCGACGTTGGAGAAGTTGATCTCGCCCCGCGCGACCGCCACGACGTACCCCACGAGGACGCCGATGAGGATGCTGAGACGTCCGAGGATCCCCCGGAAGAGGACGCTCGCGAGGATGATGGCGAGAAGCGTCACGAAGGCCGTGAGGGGGGCCGCCACGAAGTTCTGCTTGGCCGAGGGCGCGAGGTTGAGGCCGATGAGCGCGACGATCGACCCCGTCACGACGGGCGGCATGACGACGTTGATCCAGTGCGCGCCGAACGCCTGGACGACGCCGCCGACGAGCGCGAGGACGATCCCCGCGGCGACCACCCCGCCGAGCGCGCCCGCGACGCCGAACTGCTGCTGGGAGGCGAGGATCGGGGCGATGAACGCGAACGACGAGCCGAGGTAGCTCGGCACGCGTCCCCTCGTGATGACGAGGAACAGCAGTGTCCCGATGCCGGAGAAGAAGAGCGTCGTGGCCGGCGGCATGTGCGTGAGGATCGGGACCAGGAACGTCGCCCCGAACATCGCCACCACGTGCTGGAGGCCGATCCCGATCGTGAGGGGCCATGCGAGCCGCTCGTGCGGTGCGACGACCTCGCCGGGACGGACGGAACGACCGTCTCCGTGAAGCTTCCATCTGGTTCCGAGCAGGCTCATGCAGGGCCCTTCCGATGCGGGGGATGTGGGGATGCCGGAGAAATCTTACCCGTGGGCTGCGACGTCCGGGCCGGGAGGGACGCTCTCCGTGTGTCGAACCTCACCACGGATGTCGGAAGCCTAACGGACGACGGCGGGTTTGACCCCTTGAGAGGACGGCCGCTCGGCCGCCGTCGTGAATGTGGAGAAGGAGACCCCTTGAGCATCGCCCACCAGGAAGCCGCACTGGATGCCGCCGCCGTCGACGCCCTGTTCGTCGAGGCGCGCACGGCCAACTCGTTCACCGGAGAGGTGACCGAGGAGCAGGCACAGGCCATCTACGAGCTGACCAAGTTCGGCCCGACCGCCTTCAACAACCAGCCTCTCCGCGTCACGTACGTGCGCTCGGCCGAGGCCCGCGAGCGGCTCGTGGCCCGCATGATGCCGGGCAACCAGGAGAAGACGCGCAACGCCCCGCTCGTCGCGGTCCTCGCGTTCGACACCGAGTGGCATGAGAAGTGGGAGGAGTTCCTCCCGGCGGCACTCCGCGTCAAGGCCATGTACGACGCCGACGAGTCCCTGCGCTACGGCACGGGCCGTGACAACGCGCACCTCCAGGCGGGCTACTTCATCCTCGCCGTCCGCGCCCTCGGCTTCGCCGCCGGCCCGATGACGGGTGCCGACTTCGAGGCGATCGATGCCGAGTTCTTCCCCGAGGGTGGCCGCAAGAGCTTCCTCGTGGTGAACATCGGCCTCCCGGGTGCGGACGCCTTCGGCCCCGCAAAGCCGAAGTTCGCGTACGAGGACGTCGTCGAGGTCCTCTGACGGGTCCTCTGACCTTCGGGTCTGACCCCCGCGTCACGCAGGCTGATCCCCCGTTGCCACCTCGGCAGCGGGGGATCAGTGCTTTAGGTCAGTTCTTGAGCGGCTCCCGCGCGGCCGCCGCGGAGTCGCCGGTGTCGACCGTGCCACTCTTCCCAGGCTCGGGGACCGGCGCCGTGACGGGGGTGTTGAGCACGGTGGGCCGCTCGGCGGCCGCTGCGGCCGACCCCGCGCCGTCATTCGTCTTCCGGGCCAGCTCCTCGTCGTGCCTCGCCGTCCAGACGGCCCGCAGCTGGTCGCGCAGCGTTCCCTCGCCCCAGCGCGTGAGGGCGACGACGCCGAGGACGCCCGCTACGAGCGCGGCGAACCCCCCGATGACGATCGACCAGCGCGCGCCGGCGGAATTGGCGATCCAGCCGATGATCGGTGCGCCGATCGGGGTTCCGCCCTGGATCACCGCCATGTACAGCGCGAGTACTCGCCCGCGGTACCGGGCGTCCGTGCTGAGCTGGACGATCGTGTTGCACAGATTGAGGAACGTGATCGAACAGAGCCCGACCGGGATGAGCAGGATCGCAAACCACAGGTAGCTCGGCATGGCGGCGGCGACGATGGTCGCAACACCGAGCAGGATCGCCGCGGCGACGAGCAGGCTCATCCGCGCGCTCCGGCGCCGGGCCGAGAGCAGAGCACCGAGAAGCGTTCCGACGGCCATGACGGAGCCGAGGAGACCGTAGGCATCGGGACCGGTGCGGAAGACGTTCGCCGCCATCAGCGCGTTCGTCACCTGGAAGTTGAGGGTGAACATGCCGACGATGCCCGCCATGGCGAGGATGAGCACCGTCCTCGGCTGGCTGCGGACATAGCGGATGCCCTCGATGATCTGATGCTTCCCACGGGGCACGGGTGCGGACCGCTCCAGGAGGTCCACCCGGAGCTTCATGAGGGAGGCGATGACGGCCGCGAAGGAGACCGCGTTGAGGAAGAACACCCATCCGGTGCCGATGACGCCGATCAGGACACCCGCGACGCCCGGCCCGGCGAGGCGGGCGAGGTTGAACGACGCGCTGTTGAGCGCGACGGCATTGGGCAGGTCCTGCCGGCCCACGAGCTCGGAGACGAAGGCCTGCCGCGCCGGGGCGTCGAAGGCGCTCGCGACGCCGAGGAGCAGCGCGATCGCGTAGATCTGCCACAGCTGCGCGGTCCCGGAGAGCACGAGCGCGGCCTGCAGGAGAGCGAGCGCGCCCATGGCGCACTGCGTGCCGATGAGGAGCTTGCGCTTGTCGAGCCTGTCGCCGACGACGCCGGCGTAGGGGCCGAGCACGAGGATGGGCAGGAACTGGAGCCCAGTCGTGACACCGACGGCTGCGCCGTCGTGCTGGGTGAGCTGGGTGAGGACGAGCCAGTCCTGGGCCACGCGCTGCATCCACGTGCCCACGTTGGACACGAGGGCGCCAGCAGCCCAGAGGCGGTAGTTCGGGTGGCGGAGGGCGCTGAAGGTCTTGTTCATCGGGCGCACATCTCCACGAGGAGCTCTGCGGCACGGTGCATGACGGCCCTGTCCTGCTCGGGTAGCCCCTCGAGCCGGCTCGCGAGCCACTCGGATCGCAGCCGCCGCGACTCTTCGAGGACGGCGGCGCCCTCGGGCGTGAGGGAGACGACGACCTGACGGCCGTCCGTGGGGCTCTCCTTCCGCTCGACCAGGTTCTGCGCCGACAGCGCATTGACGGTGCGCGTCATGCTGGGCGCCTGGACGCGCTCGGCGTCGGCGAGCTGCCGCATGGTCTGCGGGCCGCGCTTGGCAAGGAGGCCGAGCACGGTGGTCTGACCCGGAGTGACGACGTCGCTTCCCGCCTGCGTGCGGAGCACACGGGACGTGCGCATGACGGCGACGCGCAGTTCGACGGCGAGCTCGCCGAGGCCCGGGAGGGTTTCCAAATCTGAGGTTGCTGGTGGGGTCATCATCGATACTTAGCATAGTTCATTACTCTGGCTAAGTATATGAGGCCGGTCACCTCGCCCCGGTGCCTTGGTCACAAGGTGGGCTGTCCCTAGGCGATGACTGAGTCGACGAGCGCCTTCGCCTCGGCCTGCACCTGCTTGAGGTGCTCCTCACCCTTGAAGGACTCTGCGTAGATCTTGTAGACGTCTTCGGTCCCTGACGGGCGGGCGGCGAACCAGGCGTTCTCCGTGGTCACCTTGAGGCCGCCGATCTTCGCCCCGTTGCCGGGCGCCTCGGTCAGCTTCGCGGTGATGGCTTCCCCCGCGAGCTCGGTCGCCGTGACGTCGTCCGCCGAGAGCTTCCCGAGCTTCGCCTTCTGCTCCCGGTTCGCTGCGGCGTCGATCCGCGCGTACGACGGCGATCCGTACTTCGCGGCGAGGTCGGCGTAGCGCTGGGAAGGGCTCTGCCCCGTCACGGCCTGGATCTCGGAGGCGAGGAGGCATAGGAGGATCCCGTCCTTGTCCGTCGTCCAGACGCCGCCGTCGAGCTTCACGAAGCTTGCGCCCGCGCTCTCCTCGCCGCCGAACGCACCCTCCCCGCTCAGCAGGCCCGGCACGAACCACTTGAACCCCACGGGCACCTCGACGAGCTTCCGGCCGAGACCCTCCGCGACCCGGTCGATCATGGTAGAGCTCACGAGCGTCTTGCCGACGACCGAATCGGGGCGCCAGCCGGACCGGTTGCGGTAGAGGTAGTCGATCGCGACGGAGAGGTAGTGGTTCGGGTTCATGAGACCTGCATCCGGCGTGACGATGCCGTGCCGGTCGGCGTCGGCGTCGTTGCCCGTGGCGATGTCGAACTTCATGTCTCCCGAGTTGACCTTCGAGATGAGTCCGGCCATTGCCGAGGGGGAGGAGCAGTCCATCCGGATCTTCTCGTCCCAGTCGAGGGTCATGAAGGCCCACTGCGGGTCCACGGTCGGGTTCACGACCGTAAGGTTGAGGTGGTGGCGCTCGCCGATCTCCCCCCAGTAGTCCACGGAGGCGCCGCCCATCGGGTCTGCTCCGATCCGCACCCCGGCGTCGCGGATGGCCGCGATGTCGAGCACGAGGGGAAGATCGTCGACGTAGCTCGAGAGGAAGTCGTACTGGCCGGTCGTGTCGGCAGAGAGCGCCTCCTGGAGCTGGACCCGCCTGACGCCCTCGAGGTTCGCCTCGAGGAGTGCGTTGGCCCTGTTTGCGATCCAGCTGGTCGCGTCGGTATCGGCGGGGCCGCCGTGCGGCGGGTTGTACTTGAAGCCGCCGTCCGCGGGCGGGTTGTGGCTCGGCGTCACGACGATGCCGTCCGCCCGAGCAGGATCGTCCTCGGCGCGGCCTGCGTTGTACTTCAGGATGGCGTGGCTGAGCGAGGGCGTCGGGGTGTAGCCGTGCCGAGCGTCGACCAAGACCGTCACACCGTTCGCCGCGAGCACTTCGAGGGCAGTGTTCGTCGCGGGTTCGCTCAGGCCGTGGGTGTCCTTCGCGAGGAAGAGCGGGCCGCGGATCCCCTGCCCGGCCCTGTACTCCACGATGGCCTGGGTAATCGCGGCGATGTGCTTCTCGTTGAAGGAGGCCCTCAGGCTCGAGCCCCGATGGCCCGACGTGCCGAAGGCGACTCGCTGGCCCGGGTCGCTGAGGTCCGGGGAAATGTCGTAATAGGCATCGAGGAGTGCCGTGATATCGACGAGGTCACTGGGAAGGGCAACGGTGCCTGCTCGGTTAGCCATGCTCATAGCTTTGCAGAGAACACGGAGGCTGGGTGCCGTCCGGGTAAAGATTTCCGGTGGGAATCCCCGCTGGGAAACCATCGGTCCGGCCTTTCGTGGCCTGTCCAGCCGTCGCGAGTAGGCTGGTGCCAGCATCCCGCCGGATTCCTTCCCGCGGGGCGGAAGCTCTTCTACACCGAGGGGGAGACGTGTCCGAGACCAATGAGGGCCCCGATCAGTCCGAGCCGTCGCGGCCGTCCGCCGACGAGCGCCCAACCGAGCCGATCTCCCGCGAGCATCGGCACGCGACGAGCCCCATCCCACCGGTTCCCCAGGCGCCCACGGTTCCCGGCGGCTCCGCCTCCCCGTACGGCGCGGCCGGCGCGCACAGCCAGAATCCGTCTGGGCAGAACGCGTCTGGCCAGAACCCCTACGGCCAGAACCCCTACGGCCAGAACCCCTACAGCCAGCCCCAGGGCAGCAGCCCCTACAGCCAGAGCCCCTACGGGCAGGGCTCCTACGGGCAGGGCCCTTACAGCAGCAGCCCGTACGGGCAGGGCTCCCAGAGCCAGCCCACCCCGCCGCCCTACGGACAGCAGTACCCGCCGTCGTACGGCTACCAGCAGTGTCCGCAGCCGTACGCCTACGCCCAGCCCGAGCCGCGCACACTCAGCATCGTCTCGATGGTGTGCGGCATCGCGTCGCTCCTCGGCTTCGGCTTTCTGCTCCTCCCGCAGCTCGCGGCGATCGTGCTCGGCCACCTCGCCCTTTCGCGTGAGCCGGCGGGGCGGGGCTTGGCAATCGCCGGGCTCGCGACCGGCTATTTCTGCCTGCTCATCACGGTGGTCGTGATCGCGTTCATCGTGATCGGCATCGCCTCGATCAGCCAGTACCACTCGGGCTACTCAGGCGCGAATTTCTGATGCCTGTGCCGCCCTGTGCGGTTGCGGCGCCTCGAGGATCCGGGCGAGCTGGAGGAGCCGCGCCTCCGAGCCCGTCGGCCCGATGATCTGCACGGCCAAGGGCAGGCCGAGGTCGGTCCACGCGACCGGCACGCTCACCGCGGGAAGCCCGCAGACGTTGACCATCGATGACCAGGGCGCGAACTCGCACTGCCTCGCGTAGTCGTCGTCCGCCGTCGTCTGCCACTCGGGCCCCGAGAACCACCCGACGGGGCGCGGAGTCTGCGCCAGGGCGGGCATGAGCATGACGTCCCACCGGGAGTACTGGGCAATCGTGTCCCGCTCGAAGCGCCGGAGGAAGTGGAGCGATTCGGCGAGCTTGGCCGGGGTCCGCTGCTGTGCGCGGCGCCGGAAGGCCCGCGTGATCGGGGTGAGGAGGGGCTCGCTGTGAGAGGCGAGACGCAGCAACCCGACTCCGGCTGTCCACGCGGCCGTGAAGGCGTCGGGGTAGCGGTTGTCGTAGCGGACGTCGGCCTCGCCGACATGATGCCCCTGAGCCTCGAGCCTGGCGGCCGCGACGTCGAGTGCCGCCAGCACCTCGGGCTCTGGCTGGATGCGGTACCTCTGGTCCCAAGGGCTTGCGAGGGTCACGCCGATGCGGAGTCGCCCCGGGTCGCGCACCACGGCGTCCGCGTACGACGCCGCGTGCCGGCCGTGCGCCTCGGCCTCGCCTGGGTGCCCGCCGCTCCGGTTCGGCGGGCCGACGAGCGCATCGAGCAGCACCGCGGCGTCCTCCGCGGTGCGGGCGAGCGGCCCGGATACCACGAGCCGCGCGGCATCGCCCGTACCCTGCGGCAGGGCTACGAGCCCACGGCCCGGCTTGAGCCCGACTATCCCGCAGGCTGCGGCGGGGATCCGGATCGATCCGCCCCCGTCGCTCCCGGGCGCGAACGGGAGCATCCCGGCCGCGACCGCCGCGGCCGAGCCTCCCGAGGACCCACCCGAGCTGAGGGCGTGCCCGTGCGGATTGCGGGACGGCGGAGCGATGCGGTTCTCGGAATAGGCGGTGAGCCCGAATTCGGGCACCTGCGTCTTGCCGAGGGAGATAGCCCCCGCCCTCCTGAGGAGGGCCACGACCGGGCCGTCGTGCTGGGCGGCCCGGGCCTCGACGGTTGCGCTTCCGTGGGTCGTCGGCACACCTTTGACGTCGACGAGGTCCTTGAACGCTGTCGGGACGCCGTGGAGCGGCGGCAGGGTTTCGAGGTTGCCCGCGCGGCGGGCCGCCGCGTGGGCCTCGTCGGCCGTCGCGGCCTCGGCCAGCGCGGATTCGGCGGTCACCGTCACGAAGGCCCCGAGGTGCGGGTTCTGGGAGCTGATCGCCTCGAGGAAGTGCGCGACGGCGTCCCTCGCCGAGAGTTCACCGCTGCGCAGCGCGTCACGGAGGCCACGCGCCGAGAGGCTGGCCACGCCGTCGTCCATGCCGTCTCCCTCCGGGCGTCCGCTGGGGCCTAACCACTATAGGCTGGAGGGAATCCGCTCTCCGTTCCGGGTCCATACGTTCGCAGTCCACTGGAGGAATCAATGGCCGACTTCGAATCCGTGCGCATCGACGCCCTGCCCGCCGGCACGCTGCTCGACGTCCGTGAGGACTACGAGTGGGAGGCCGGGCACGCCGAAGGAGCCGTGCACATCCCCATGGACCAGCTGCCTTCGCGGCTCCATGAACTCGACCCCGATGAGGACCTGCTGGTCGTCTGCCGCACGGGCGGACGCTCTGCGAGGGTCACGAGCTGGCTCGTTGCCCAGGGCTATTCGGCGATGAATGTCGTCGGAGGCATGGACGCTTGGCTCGAAGCCGGACGTCCCCTCGTGGCCGAGAACGGCCAGCAGCCGACCGTCCTCTGAGGCCCGCCGGGTCCTCGCCTGCAGCTCCCTGGCAGCCTTCTCGCTCTGGCGCCTAACTCGCTACGCGCACGAGGAGCGAGAGCGGATGCACCTCGACCTCGATGTCGGTTGCGGGGCCGGTGGGATCTCCGTCAGCCTGCGTCTCGACCGGCTCCGCGCTGCGCAGGCGCACCTTCTGCGCCCCGTAGAAGGACATGACGGGGAGCGGCCCGTTGTGCTGGAACAGGATCTTGATGTACATCGCCACCCAGCCAATGAGGCTGCGGGGACTCATGACGACGATGTCGAGGACGCCGTCGTCGATGTAGGCCTCGGGGATGAAGTCGACCCCGCCCGGCAGCTTGCTGCAGTTCGCGAAGAGCACGCTTCGGACGCGGCGCGTCTGGAAGTCGCTGTCGTTGAGCGAGATTTCGACGCGTTTGCGTCTCCGTCCCGGCATGTGCCGGATTCCCGCCTCGGTGTACGCGATCCAGCCGACGGCCCGCTTGAGGTCCTCGTTGGTATCGCTCAGGATCTCGGCGTCCAAGCCCACGCCTGCGATGACGAGGAACGTGTGCGTCGACTTCTTCCCGGTGGTGCGGTCCTCGAGGGACATCGTTGCCGTGTCGATCCGCCGCTGTCTGCCGAAGAGCGCCGTGTGGACGCACTGCGAGATCCGGGTGATGTCCAGATCCAGGTTGCGCGCGAGGAGGTTTCCCGTCCCGAGCGGTACGAGACCGAGCGGGACATCCGTGCCGGCGAGGGCTTCGGCGACGACCCTGACTGTCCCATCGCCTCCGCAGGGGATGACGACGTCCGCCCCCGCCGCGAGCGCCTTGCGGGTCATGGAGTGACCTGGGTCCTCGGCCGTCGTCTCGAAGACGAGGGGCTTCGGCCAGCCCGCACCGCGGCACGCGGCCTCGATGAGCATCTCGGCCTCAGCGGCCCGGGCCTTCGTAGGGTTGAGGATGACGGCGACCTGCTGGGGGCCGGGCGGCGGCGCCTGGGCGGGCTCCCCCACGGCGCTACGGCTGTGCTGCTCACGCAGCCGCCGCACACCCCACCAGCTGGTGACCGCGACGGCCCCAGCCGTCGTGACGGCTCCCGCGATGATCCAATTGCGCATGGTTTCCTCACTCTATCCCGCGTCGACGGGACGTACGGGCGCCTCCCGTTAGGCTAGGGGGCGTGATCGACGTTCGAGAGCTCAGCGAGAACCCCGAGAAGTTCCGGTCCAGCCAGCGTGCCCGTGGCGCGGACGAGTCCCTCGTGGACCGGCTCCTTGCTGCTGATTCCCGTCGGCGGGCTGCCCTAACCCAGTACGAGACGCTGCGCGCCGAGCAGAACTCCTTCGGCCGGAAGGTCGCGGCGGCCAAGGGCGAGGAGAAGCAGACCCTGCTCGCGGAGGTCAAGGAGCTCGCGGCCAAGGTGAAGTCGGCCTCCGCTGACGCCGATGCCGCGCAGGCCGAGCAGGACGAACTGCTCAGGGTGTTCCCGAACCTCGTCGTCGACGGCGTGCCGTCAGGTGGGGAGGACGACTTCGTCGTCGTCAAGACCGTGGGGACGCCCCGCGACTTCGCCGCCGAGGGCTTCGAGCCCCGCGACCACCTCGAGATCGGCGAGCTGCTCGATGCGATCGACATGGAGCGCGGCGCCAAGGTCTCCGGGGCTCGCTTCTACTTCCTCAAGGGCGTGGGCGCACGGCTCGAGCTCGCGCTGCTCCAGATGGCGTTGGACCAGGCGGTTTCCGCTGGCTTCATCCCGATGATCACGCCGACGCTCGTCCGCCCCGAGACGATGCAGGGCACGGGGTTCGACGTCAAGCACGACGCCGAGATCTACAGGCTCGCCGAAGACGACCTCTACCTCGTGGGCACTTCCGAGGTTGCGCTGGCCGGCTATCACGGGGACGAGATCCTCGACCTCTCGGACGGTCCGATCCGCTACGCGGGCTGGTCCTCGTGCTATCGCCGCGAGGCGGGGTCGCACGGCAAGGACACGCGCGGCATCATCCGGGTCCACCAGTTCAACAAGGTCGAGATGTTCTCGTACGTCCCACTCGAGGAGGCTGAGGCCGAGCACGCCCGTCTCCTTGCGTGGGAGGAGGAGATGCTCGCGAAGGTCGAGCTGCCCTACCGGGTCATCGACACGGCGGCGGGTGACCTCGGAATGAGCGCCGCGCGCAAGTTCGACTGCGAGGCCTGGGTTCCGACCCAGGGTCGCTACCGAGAGCTGACGTCCACGTCGAACTGCACGGGTTTCCAGGCGTGCCGCCTCAACATCCGGGAACGGACCTTCGACGGCGACGGCGCCCCGAAGGGCACGCGCAGCGTCGCGACGCTCAACGGCACCCTCGCCACGACCCGCTGGCTCGTCGCGATCCTCGAGCACCACCAGAACCCGGACGGCTCCGTCACGGTGCCAGCGGCGCTCCGCCCCTACCTCGGCGGCCTCGAGGTCCTCCCGGTCCGCTGAGCCCCGCCCCCGGTTCTGCCCCGGTTTTGGACTTCGCCCCCCGCTTCGGCCCGGGGCAGTGTCCGAAACGCGGGGCAATCGCGGAAGTTGTCCACATGGCAGCCGATCGCGCTGTCTCCTGCCGGGCCCGTGCGTTTGGCTGGAGGGATGCAATTCCCCTCAGTCCGCTTCCACAGTTCGGCAGCTGCAGCCCGAACCGGGCGCGATCCCCGGTCTCTGAGCCGGGCCTACGCCGCCGGCGACCTCGTCAGGCTGCGCCGTGGGGTGTACCTCCCAACCGCGGACTGGCTGAACGGGACGGCGCTGAGCCGCTACGCCTTGACGACGGCGTCCCTCGCCGTATGCGGGCCTGCGCCAGTTCTCTGCCGGGAGACTGCCCTCATAGCGTGGGGCCTCGGGTTCGCCCGAGTTCCTTCCCATGTGCACTACCGGACGACGCGGCGATCGGCGGTCGGTTCGGCGGCGCCCGTCGCCCTCTACGGCGACCGGGCAGCAGTCCTTGCCGCCCACTCGGCGACGACTCCGGGAACGAGTTCGGGGGCGCGCAGGCTGCCCTCGGGGTTCCCTGATGCCCGCCACTTCGAACTGACTTCCTCGTCTGTTCCCCTGCGGATACCGAACCTCGGGCTCAGCCTGCTCCTCGAGCCCTTCGACGTTGCGTTCCCCGACACGCTGCACCGGCTTCCGTTCGCCGACGCCGTGGTCCTGTCGGACGCGGTGCTCGCTGGCCGCGGCCTGCATTCGGTCACAAGGTCGCGCGACGCACTGCTGGCGCTGGCGTCGGGTCTCCCCTCGGGCGCCGCACGACGTCGCATGGTCGCCGTCGTCAGTTTCGCGGACGAGGGCGCCGAGTCGGTGGGCGAGTCGTACAGCCGTGCCCTCATGCGGGAGCTCGGCTTCGAGCTTCCCCGTCTCCAAGTCTGGCTGGATCGGGATGGCCGACGCATCGCGCGCGTGGACTTCTACTGGCCGAGACTCCGGCTCGTGGGCGAATTCGACGGAGTGATGAAGTACACGCGGTCGAAGGAATTCAGCGGGCAGGCCCCGGCCGAGGTGCTCGTGGCGGAGAAGCGACGCGAGGACGAGATCAGGGCCTTGGGGGAACGCGTTGTCAGATGGGGCTGGGACGACCTCATGCACCCCCAGCGTTTCGGGCGCAATCCTCCACCGGGCGGGGGTCCTCAGGGCGGCCTGATCCTGCCCCGGGTTTTGGACTTCGCACCCCGCTACGGCCCGGGGCAGTGTCCGAAACCGGGGGCAATCCCGGCTCGCCGCCTTCCGAAACTGCTCGGAGGTTGTCCGGGGGGAGTGGTTCACTAGACCCATGACTACAACGATCAGGGCTGGCATCGACGACCAGCCGATTCCAGCACTTCCAAAGCTCGTCGCGCTCGACGTCGACGGAACCCTCGTGGACCACGACGGCCACATGAGCCCCGAGGTCCGGGAGGCCGGCCAGGCTCTCGTCGCGGCCGGACACGAGTTGGTCGTGGCAACCGGCCGGTCGCTGGGCGCGACCCTCCCGATCGTCGAGCTGCTCGGCATCGAGCACGGCTACGCCGTCTCCTCGAACGGCGGCGTCGTGACCCGCATCGACGCCGGGGCGAACGGTGGCTACACGGTCATCGACCGGCGCCTCTTCGACCCATCGGCCGCGCTCCTCGCGCTGCGGCATCGCCTGCCCGGCGCCAAGTACGCGATCGAGGACGCCGAGGGGAACTTCTTCTCGACGGAGCGGTTCCAGGACCCGAGCTTCGGCGTCGAGGCCAGGGGCGTCTCCTTCGAGGAGCTGCTCGAGCTCACTGCCGTCCGCCTCGTGGTGTTCTCGACAGACGCGACCGCGGAGGAGTTCGGCGACGCCGTCGAGGTGATCGGCCTCCACGGGGTCACCTACTCGGTCGGCTGGACGCCGTGGCTCGACATCGCCGCCCAAGGCGTCACGAAGGCGAGCGGCCTTGAGCTCGTCCGCCGCCGGGTGGGGATTGACGCCGCCGACACCGTGGCCGTCGGCGACGGGCGCAACGACATCGAGATGCTCCAGTGGGCGGGTCGCGGGGTCGCGATGGGGCAGGCCCCCGAAGAGGTCAAGGCCGCGGCCAACGAGGTCACGTCTACGGTGGAGCAGAACGGGCTGGTCTCCGTCCTGCGCTCGCTCGTCTGACCCCGCGCGCATCTGACCCGTCCGCTCCCGGCGGCTCGCCGCCCAACAGCTCGCGCCCAACAGCTCGCTGCGAGACTCTCAGTGCGGCTCGAGCATGAGCCGCAGGAGGTGCGCGACGGCCGGCCGCGCATCGAACTCCTCGTTCCAATGCGCTCGTGCGATCGCCTTCGAGACCGCCTGCGCCGTGATCCCGAGCGCCTCCGCAATCGCCTTCTGCTGTCCCCGCACCCCAGGCGTGAGGAGCTCGAGGACCCGCCATTCCGCCGTCGTGCGGCGCGCCACGGTGAGCGCGAGCAGCCGGAGGACGGCCCCCGCCTCGGCGGCGAGCACGCGGTCCGGACCGTCGACGGCGACGGCACCCTCGTCCTTGATGTGCTGGGCGCGCTCGACGGCGCGGCGGGAGTAGACGAGCCCTAGGCCCGTGACGTCCTGCATTTCCTTCGGCAGCGGTTCCCCGAGGGGGCCGACGCCGATGCCGACGTTCCAGCGGACCCCACCGCATGCGTCGGCGTGCATGGCGGTCAGGGCGGCGTCGACTGCGGGCTCTGGAGCGGAGAAGACGCCCTGGACTTCGTCGCCGACGGTCCGGGCGAGCGGCACGTCGGGCGTGAGCCGGGCCAACGCCCGGAGAAGCTGGGGAACCCGGTCGCCCGGTGCGCGGTCGCGCTGGTTGATCGTGACCGTGTACATGGGGTCGAGCCTAGCGGGGGAGGGGTTACCGGCACGGGAGGCCGGAGCCGCAACACGAAGGACGGGACCCTGCGGCTGCGGGGTCCCGTCCCGGGTGATTCTGGGTTGCTAGTGTCCTTCGCCGAACCGCTTGATGGAGGCCTCGAGTTCGGCCTCGGCGGCAGCGCGGTCCGCCCAGCCGGCGGGCTTGACCCACTTGCCCGGCTCGAGGTCCTTGTAGCGGCTGAAGAAGTGCTCGATCTCCTTCACAAGCCACTCGTCGAGGTCGGAGGCCTCCTGGATGTGGTCGAACCGCTTGTCCGCGGGGACGCACACGAGCTTGGCGTCTCCGCCGGACTCGTCCTCCATGTTGAAGACGGCGATCGGGCGCGCCTCGAGGACGATGCCCGGGAAGAGGTCGACGTCGGGGTAGAAGACGAGGGCGTCGAGCGGGTCGCCGTCCTCGCCGAGGGTGTTCTCGAAGTAGCCGTAGTGCGTCGGGTACTGCATCGAGGTGAACAGGACGCGGTCCAGGCGGACTCGGCCGGTCTCGTGGTCCACCTCGTACTTGACGCGGGACCCGCGGGGGATCTCGATGGTGACGTCGTGCTTCATAGTGCTCCTTGAGGTCGTGCCGGTGCGGCAATCAGTGTCTTGGGCGGCAACTAGTATTGAGGATATCTGCACTGGGGGCGCGCCCTCCCACTGCGCAGAGAACCGCGCAGCCCGCCGTAAAGCCCGACCCCAGGACCACAACGCATGATTTCGTCGCCCGAGCGCGCCCATCGAGCCGTGACATGGGGCCTCGTCTCCTTCCTCGTCCTCGTGGTCTCGGCACTCGTCGGGGCGGTCCTCGGACCGGTCATCGCCCCGGTCTTCCCGGCCTCGCTCCTCGCCCCCCCGACGCCCTCGGCGAGCGTGCCGCCGTGGCTGCTCCCGCCGTCGTCCGACGCGCCGCTCGCAGGGGCGACGCCGCTCGCGACCACCGCGCCCGAGCCCGTCCCCGCCTCGGTCGCGAAGCAGCTCGACGGCCTGCTCGTCGCGGACGGCGGGAGCTTTTCGGGGGAGGTGGTCGATGGGGTGACCGGGCAGAGCCTCTACAGCCGGGCGGGCAACCAGCCGGTGGCCCCCGCGTCGAACCTCAAGCTCCTCACCGCCGCGGCCGTGCTCACGACCCTCGGCCCGGACGCCGTCCTCCAGACACGGGTCATGCGGGGGAGCACGCCCGGCAGCGTCGTGCTCGTGGCGGGCGGCGACGTCTTCCTCGGCGCGGGCGACTCGCAGCCCGGGCAGGTCGTGGGCCACGCAGGCCTGGCCACGCTCGCGCGCGAAACGGCAGCCGCGCTCGGTCCGGTCCACGGGCAGGTCTCGGTACAGCTCGACACGTCGCTCTTCACGGGGGCCCCGCTCAATCCCGCGTGGGCCACGGGCGACGTCGACGCGGGCGAGATCGCTCCCATCGCGCCGATCGCGCTCAACGTTGCCGGCGCCCAGCCCGGCGACACGGCCCCTCGGCCCTCCGACCCGGCCATGGCCGCGGGGAATGCCTTCCGGGACGCGCTCGCCGCCGCGCTCGGTCCGGGAGCGAACGTGGCCGACGGCGTCGCCCTCGGTTCCGCGGGGCAGGGGGCGCAGCAGCTTGCGAGCGTCGCCTCATCGCCGATCGCGGACCAGCTCGCCTACACGCTCCGTGAGTCGGACAACTACGCGGCCGAGACGCTCGCTCGTCTCGCGGCCGCGGCAAGCGGCAAGGAGGCAAGCATCGCCGGCGCCCGCGCCGTCCTGGAGGCCACCGCCCAGCGCATCCTGGGGACGACGGCGGGGCTCCAGCTCGACGACGCGTCCGGCCTTGCCATCTCGGACCGGATCTCGCCCGCCGACCTTGCCGCGCTCATGCGCGCCATGACGACGGGCGACGACGCGCGGCTCCGGAGCGCCCTCGACGGCCTCCCCGTCGCAGGTCTGACGGGAACGCTGGCCAAGCGCTACCCGGACAACTCGCCGGGGGCCGGCTTCGTGCGGGCCAAGACGGGGACCCTCAACACCGTCATAGGCCTCACCGGGTACGTCGTCGACGCCGACGGGCGACTGCTCGTGTTCTCGTTCGTAGGAAACGGGCTCACCCCCGGCAGCACGGCCAACGTCTCAGCCGTCGACGCCGCCGCCTCGGCCCTTGCCGGCTGCGGCTGCCGGTAGGAATCCGCCCCGCGGCGAGCAACAGCCCTCAGCGAACGCGGTCCTGCGCCTGCCCGGAGCCCATGTGCTGCGTCGCGTCCGTGTGGTCTGATGGGGTGTATGGATGTCCATGAGACGGCCCCGCAGCTCATCAAGTGGGACCTCGCGGCCGCCACGGCAGCGCGTCTGAGCCCTCCCGGGCCGCAGCTCGAGCCGTGGGAGGCCGCCGACGCCGTCGCGAGCCTCCACCGGCTCGCCGACGCCGCCGTGCCCCACGTGCACCGCATCACGGGCCTCGCGGCCGCCGAGGACCTGCGCGATTCCCAGGTGCTCGTCGTCGACCGCGGGTCCTGGGCGAAGGCGAACACGCAGGGCTTCCAGGTCATGCTCGGGCCGGTCCTCACGCATCTCCTGGAGAAGAGGGCGAGCGATATCACGCCGTCCGCTGCCCGGATGGGCGGCGCGATCACGGGTGCCCAGCTCGGCGCGGTCCTCGCATTCCTCTCGAACAAGGTGCTGGGCCAGTACGAGCCCTACTCCGCGCTCGCTCCCGGTTCGACGGTCCCCGAAGCCGGCCGCCTCCTCCTCGTCGCGCCGAACATCGTGCAGATCGAGCGCGAGCTCAACGTCGACCCGGAGGACTTCCGGCTCTGGGTGTGCCTCCACGAGCAGACCCACCGGGTCCAGTTCGCTTCGGCCCCGTGGCTGCGCAACCACATCCTGGATCAGGTCGCCCAGCTCTCGGACAGCCTCATCGGCAACATGGATTCGCTCATGGAGCGCGCCACGGCCGCGGCGAAGTCGCTCCGCGACCGTCCGTGGGCGGGCGTCGGCCAGCCCGTTCCGAGCAGGGGCGCGATCCTCGACCTCCTCCAGGACCCTTCGGAGAAGGCCGCGATCTCGCGGATGACGGCGATCATGAGTCTTCTCGAGGGGCACGCGAGCGTAGTCATGGACGCAATCGACGACGCCGTCGTCCCCAGCGTGCGCACCATCCGCCAGCGCTACAACGCGCGCAGCGAGAACAGGGGGGCGCTCGAGTCGTTCGTCCGGCGGCTCCTCGGCCTCGACGCCAAGATGCGGCAGTACACGGACGGCGCGAAGTTCGTGAACGCCGTCGTCGACCGGGTCGGAATGGAAGGCTTCAACCGCATCTGGGAGCAGCCCGAGAACCTTCCGACCGAGGAGGAGATCCACGCCCCGGAGTCGTGGGTCTCCAGGATGGGTTGAGCTCCCGGGACTCTGCTTCGCCCTCGAGGCGCAGGCTGGATCCCGCGGTGGGGCGGGCGCGCAACGCGGTCAAGGCGGCACTCGAAGAGGCCGGGTGGCCCCTACGCGTGCTCGTCGCCTGCTCAGGAGGGGCCGATTCGCTTGCGCTCGCGGCCGCCGTCGCCCATTTCGCCCGTCGCGGCGAGGTCGACGGGCACCCACTCGAGGCGGGCGCCGTCGTCGTCGACCATGGGCTCCAGGAGGCCACGGCGGAGGTTGCCCGGACGACGGCGGGCGTGCTGCGGGAGCTCGGGCTCTCGCCTGTCCGGGTGGTCGCCGTGGAGGTGCGCCGCTCGGGGGAGGGGCCCGAGGCCGAGGCCCGGGCCGCGAGGTTCGCGGCCCTCGAGGCCGCGGCTGCGGAGTGGGGTGCGCGCGGCGTGCTGCTCGGACACACGCTCGACGACCAGGCGGAACAGGTCCTGCTCGGGCTCGCCCGCGGCTCCGGCACGCGCTCGCTCGGGGGCATGCGTCCCGTCCGTGGACTGTACGTGCGTCCTTTCCTCGGGCTCCGCCGCGCGGACACGGTCGCGGTGTGTGCGGCCGAAGGCATCGAGCCCTGGTACGACCCCACGAATGAAGACCCCCGGTACATGCGCTCCCGCGTACGGGTCGGCATCATGCCGTTCCTCGAGGCGGAGCTGGGGCCGGGGGTGGCGGAAGGCCTGGCCCGGACGGCCACCATCCTCGGCCGGGACGCCGACTACCTCGATGCCGAGGCTGGCCGGGCCTATGCATCGCTCGTCGAGCGGGCGGAGCCGGGCACGCTGCTCCTTCCGGGCCCCGAGGTCCGTGCCCTCCCGGCCGCTATCCGCAGCCGCGTCCTCTGGCTCGCGGTCGTCGAGCTCGGCGGGCAGCCGACATTCGAGCGGCTCGCGGCAGTCGAGCGCCTCCTCGACCGCCGCGGATCCGCCGGGCCGATCGAGGTTCCGGGGCACGTGAGCGTCCGCCGGCAGCCGCGGAGGAAGGATGCGGCGCCCGGAACGGAGTATGGGAAGCTAGTGTTTGTATCGCATCCCCGACGCTGAGCTCGTCACCGGCCCTTTCTGGCACTGGCCGAGCCGCAGCCGAGACCGAGTCCCAGGAGCCCAGGTGGATTCTCAAGACGTCCAGGCAGACCTCAAGCACGTCCTCTACGGCAGGGAGCAGATCCAGCAGCGGATCTCCGAGCTCGCCGCCCAGATCGACGAGGACTACGCAGGGCGAGACCTTCTGATCGTCGGAGTGCTCAAGGGAGCCGTGATGGTCATGGCAGACCTCGCGCGCGCCCTCCACAGCCACGTCACGATGGACTGGATGGCGGTCTCCTCGTACGGGTCCGGGACGCAGTCCTCCGGCGTGGTCCGGATCCTCAAGGACCTCGACACGGACCTCATGGGCAAGCACGTGCTGATCGTCGAGGACATCATCGACTCCGGCCTCACCCTCTCGTGGCTCAAGACGAACCTCGAGTCGCGCGGGACCGCGTCGGTCGAGATCTGCACGGCATTCCGGAAGCCGGGTGCCGCCAAGGTCAATATCGATGTCAAGTATGTGGGCTTCGACATTCCCAACGAGTTCGTGGTCGGCTACGGGCTCGACTACGCCGAGAAGTACCGGAACCTTGATTTCGTGGGTACTCTCGCTCCGCACGTCTACGAGTAGTCGGACAGGAGCTCTTCCGGCACCCTTCATCGAGGAGTTGCCCTCGGGCGCACGCTGGGGGAACTTTTGTCCGCCGCTGTGCGTGAAGGTCTCCGAACGGTATAGCTTGTTGCGGTACTGCTCGACAGCAGAAGGCAGCAGGGGCAGGGGACCCCAGCAGTTACTGGCGCCGCGGCACAACAGAAGGGACGGGGCTCGGCCCCGAGTTCATGAACGTCAAAAGCTTCGTCAAGGGTCCGGGGATCTGGATCCTCGTCGTGATCGCACTCCTCCTCATCGCCTTCGGAACCCTGGCTCCGGGCGGGAGCGCGACGGTCGACACGAATGTGGGCATCCAGCTCATCAAGGACGGCAAGGTCCAGTCCGCCAAGATCAACAACGGCGAAGAGCGCGTTGACCTGACGCTGAAGAACGACTACGTGGATCCCAGTGGGTCGGACAAGGGCAAGAACGTCCAGTTCTACTACGTCGACCCCCGCGGCAACGAGGTCGTCCAGGCGATCGACAACGCCAACCTCCCGGGCGGCTACAACGACGTCCCCACGGGGAACAACTGGTTCGGCTCGATCCTCTCCCTCATCATTCCCGTCCTCCTGCTCGGCGCCCTGTTCTGGTTCCTGCTCTCCCGCATGCAGGGTGGCGGTTCCCAGGTCATGAAGTTCGGCAAGTCCCGGGCCAAGATGATCACCAAGGACATGCCGCAGGTCACCTTCGCCGACGTCGCCGGCGCGGACGAGGCGGTGGAGGAGCTCCAGGAGATCAAGGAGTTCCTGCAGGAGCCCGGCAAGTTCCAGGCCGTGGGCGCCAAGATCCCCAAGGGCGTCCTGCTCTACGGCCCTCCCGGTACCGGCAAGACCCTCCTCGCTCGGGCTGTCGCGGGCGAGGCGGGTGTCCCCTTCTTCTCGATCTCCGGCTCGGACTTCGTCGAGATGTTCGTCGGCGTGGGTGCCTCGCGTGTCCGGGACCTCTTCGAGCAGGCGAAGTCGAACTCGCCGTCCATCGTCTTCGTCGATGAGATCGACGCCGTCGGCCGCCATCGTGGCGCGGGCATCGGCGGCGGCAACGACGAGCGCGAGCAGACCCTGAACCAGCTCCTCGTCGAGATGGACGGGTTCGACCCGAAGACCAATGTGATCCTCATCGCGGCGACCAACCGTCCTGACGTCCTCGACCCCGCCCTCCTGCGCCCCGGCCGCTTCGACCGCCAGATTCCCGTGGAGGCCCCCGACCTCGTGGGCCGCGAGCAGATCCTCTCCGTGCACGCGAAGGGCAAGCCGATGGCGGGCAACGTCGATCTCAAGGCCGTCGCGAAGAAGACCCCGGGCTACACGGGTGCGGACCTCGCCAACGTGCTCAACGAGGCAGCCCTGCTCACCGCGCGCTCCAACGCGCAGCTCATCGATGACCGCGCTCTCGACGAGGCGATCGACCGCGTCATGGCCGGCCCGCAGAAGCGCAGCCGGGTCATGAAGGACCTCGAGCGCAAGATCACGGCGTACCACGAAGGCGGCCACGCCCTCGTGGCGGCAGCGCTGCGGAACTCGGCGCCGGTCACCAAGATCACGATCCTTCCGCGCGGGCGTGCCCTCGGCTACACGATGGTGGTCCCGGAGGACGACAAGTACTCCGTGACGCGCAACGAGCTGCTCGATCAGCTCGCTTACGCGATGGGCGGGCGCGTCGCCGAGGAGATCGTCTTCCACGATCCCTCCACCGGTGCGTCCAATGACATCGAGAAGGCAACGTCGACGGCCCGCAAGATGGTGACCCAGTTCGGCATGAGCGAGCGCGTGGGTGCGGTGAAGCTCGGCCAGGGCGGCGGCGAGCCGTTCCTCGGCCGTGACGCTGCCCACGAGCGCAACTACTCCGACCAGGTCGCGTACGTCGTGGACGAGGAGGTGCGCCGCCTCATGGACCAGGCCCATGACGAGGCATATGCGATCCTCACGGAGAACCGCGACATCCTCGACCGGCTGGCCGGCGCGCTGCTCGAGCACGAAACCCTCAATCAGCGCGAGATCGCCGCTATCTTCACCGACGTGCGCAAGCGGGACTTCCGCGAGGTGTGGCTCTCCAAAGCGTCACGGCCCGTGCAGCACATTCCGCCGGTCGAGACCGAGAACGAGCGCCGGCTGCGCGCGGAGCTCGAGGCCAAGGCCAACCACGATCACGATGAGACCGACGCCGAGATCAAGGCCCAGGAGGAGGCGAACGACGCGCGGCGCAACCAGCCGCTCGACGCGCAGCATCCGCATGTGCACACCGGGGGCGAGCAGGACTTCTCCTCGGGCAACGGCCAGCCGCCGCACGACGGTCAGCCCCGAGGCCCCCGACACGGGGCGTGAGCTGCCCCCGATAGGATCATTCCGTGACCCACATTGACGACGACGACGTTGCCGCCGCCGCCGACTTCGACCCGCACATCGACTTGCCGCGGATCGAGGCTGCTGTCCGCGAGATCCTGCTCGCGGTAGGAGAGGATCCGGAGCGGCACGGGCTGCGCGATACCCCCAAGCGGGTGGCCAGGGCGTATGCCGAGACGTTTGCGGGGCTCCACCAGACCCCCGAGGACGTCCTCGGCGTGACCTTCGACCTCGACCACGAAGAGCTCGTGCTCGTGAAGGACATCCCGTTCTACTCGACTTGCGAGCACCATCTCGTCCCGTTCCATGGGGTTGCCCACGTCGGGTACATCCCGTCGCACGACGGCCGCGTCACCGGGTTGAGCAAGCTTGCACGCCTGGTCGACGTCTACGCGCGCCGGCCCCAGGTGCAGGAGCGCCTCACGACCGATGTGGCCGAGGCGCTCGTGAAGCACCTCAAGCCGCGTGGCGTGATCGTCGTCGTCGAGTGCGAGCATATGTGCATGTCGATGCGCGGGGTCCGCAAGCCCGGTGCGAAGACGGTCACGAGTGCGGTCCGCGGGCAGCTGCACGATCCTGCCACCCGCGCCGAAGCCATGAGCCTCATCCTCGGAAGGTAACCCCGACTATGGACACCCTCGCCGCCCCACCCGGGACCGGGCCCAACACCACCCCGCTGCCTGTTCTCCGCAAGCCCCGCCCCAGGGCCACCTTCGAGTCGCTCCCGACGGACCGCACGGTGGTCATGGGCATCCTCAACGTCACCCCCGACTCCTTCAGCGACGGCGGCCAGCACGACTCGGCCGATACCGCCATCGCCGCGGGCCTCCGGATGTTCTACGCGGGTGCTGACATCATCGACGTGGGCGGCGAGTCGACGCGTCCGGGTGCCGAGGAGGTGCCCGAAGACGAGGAGCAGCGCCGGGTCCTCCCCGTCGTCGAGGCGCTCGTCAAGGCGGGCGCACTCGTTTCCGTGGACACGCGGCGTGCCACCACGGCCGCCAAGGCGCTCGACGCCGGGGCCCTCATCGTCAACGACGTGTCGGGGCTCGAAGTGGGCCAGGACATGATCGACCTCGTCGCAGACCGCGGAGCCCACTACGTGCTCATGCACAACCGCGGCAATTCGCGCACCATGACCACCCTCGCGGACTACGACAACGTGCTCGAGGACGTCCTCGCGGAGACGGTCTCTGTCCGCGACCGCCTCCGGGCCGCCGGGGTGGCCGACGAGAAGATCATCGTCGACCCCGGACTCGGATTCGCGAAGAACGGCGAGCAGAACTGGGAGCTGGTCGCGGGCATCGACCGCTTCGTCGAGCTCGGCCACCGTGTCCTCGTCGCGGCCTCCCGCAAGCGCTTCCTCGGCGAGCTGCTCACGACGGCGGGGAAGGCCGCCGAACCGGAGCAGCGGGACGCGGCGACGGCCGCCATCACGGCACTCGTTGCGTCGAAGGGCGTGTGGGGAGTGCGCGTGCACGACGTCGCCCCGAACCTCGACGCGGTCAAGGTCGTCGCCCGGGCACGGACCTGAGGCGGCGCGCGTGGGCACCCGAGCCGATCTGATCAAGCTTCGCGGCGTCTCCGCCGTCGGCTACCACGGCGTCCTCGACTTCGAGCGCCGCGACGGGCAGCCCTTCGTGGTCGACGCCGTCCTGCACTGCGATTTCGCGGAGGCTGCCGCAGGGGACGACCTGACCAAGACGGCGAGCTACGCGGAGATCGCGGAGCGGATCACGCAGATCGTCTCCGGCGAACCCGTGAGCCTCATCGAGACGCTTGCAGTCCGGATCGCGAACGCCATCCTCGGTGAGTTCGCCGCGGTCGACGCCGCCGAGGTGACGGTCCACAAGCCGCAGGCGCCCATCGCGGTTCCATTCGACGACGTCGCTGTCACGGTCTTCCGGGAGCGCTGACGTGGACGCCGAGACTCCCGCCATCCAGTCCGAGTACACCCGCGCCGTCCTCGCGCTCGGGAGCAACCTCGGCGAACGGGCCGAGACGCTTGCGGAGGCGGTCTCGGACCTCGTCGACCGCCCGGAGGTCCGGCTCGTCGACGTCTCGCCCGTGGTCCAGACGAAGGCTGTGGGCGGCCCCGACGGCCAGCCCGACTTCCTCAACATGGTGATGATCGTGCAGACGAGCCTCGGCCCCTACGAGCTCCTCGCCCATTGCCAGGCCGTCGAGGCCAAGCACCTCCGCACCCGTGAGGTGCGATGGGGTCCGCGGACGCTCGACATCGACATCATCACCTACGGTGACCTGGTCCAGGACGACCCGGTCCTGACCCTCCCGCATCCTCGCGCGGCCGAGCGGGCGTTCGTGCTGTTCCCGTGGCTGCTCATCGATCCGACGGCCGTTCTCGAGGGCCACCCCATCGTGGAGCTCCTCGAGGACTGCGGCGACACGAGCGACATCGAGGACTACGACATGCTGCTCGACGAGGGCCTCGCATGAAGCCACTGCGCATCACGGTTCTCGGTCTCATCGGCATAGTCCTCGGCCTCCTCGGCTTCGCCGCCACCCAGCTCTCGGACCGGGCCTCAGCGGCGACTCCGGTGCTGCCGTACAGCGCACTCGGGAGCGTGGCGATCATCGCGGTCTTCACGCTCGCGCTCGGAATCCGCGTGCTGCGCTGGCGCAACGAGGAGACCAGGAAGCGGATGATCGACCCGATCTTCGCGGCGCGAACCCTCGTCCTCGCGCATGCCTGCGCGTATGCCGGCGCTGTACTGCTCGGCTGGCACGCCGGGATCGTGGCGGACCAGATCCCCGTGTGGATCGCACGCGCCACGAGCCCCGTCGTGCTGCAGGCGGTAGCGATGATGGGAGGCGGCGTCGTCATGGTCGCGATCGGCCTGCTCGTGGAGCGCTTCTGCAGGATCCCTCCCGAGGACACCGACGAGGGCGAGGGGGGCGGCAAGGGCGCGCCGCGGACGGGCGACGCCGAGGGCGGCTATGCGTAAGAGGTCCACGCTCGTGATGGATGCCCTGACTGGAGGGGGCGAGCGGTGGTGACTCGTCCCGGGCGCTTGGGGGTCGGCGTCATCGGCGCGGGAAAGGTGGGTGCCGTACTCGGTGCGGCCCTGCGCGCGGCCGAGCACGCCGTCGTCGGCGTTTCCGCTGTCTCGGAGGCTAGCCGCGACCGTGCGGAGGCCCTTCTCCCCGGCGTTCCGGTCCTCGAGATACCGGACATCGTGGAGCGCTCCGAGCTCGTGCTCCTCGCCGTCCCGGACGACGCACTGGGACCACTCGTCGAGGGGCTCGCGAAGCTCGGGGCGTGGCAGGCTGGCCAGCTCGTCGCGCACACGTCCGGCCGCCATGGCGTCGGCGTTCTCGCACCGGTCCGCTCCGCTGGGGCGATCCCGCTCGCCATCCACCCGGCGATGACGTTCACGGGCATGAGCCTTGACCTCCGCAGGCTCCTCGACTGCCGCTTCGGGGTGACTGCGGATCCGGCGATGCTGCCGATCGCCCAGGCCCTCGTGGTCGAGATGGGTGCGGAGCCCGTCGTCATAGCAGAGGGCGACCGGGTCACCTACCATGCGGCACTCGCGCACGGATCGAACCATCTCGTCACCCTTGTCGCGCAGGCGGCGGAGGTCCTCGGCCGGATCGGGGTGGACGAGCCGGACCAGCTCCTCGGGCCGCTTCTGCGCGCGTCGCTCGACAATGCGCTGGCCGCGGGCGAGTCGGCGCTCACTGGACCTGTCGCCCGCGGGGATGTCGGCACCGTCGGCGCGCACGCCGAGGCGCTCGTCGAGCTCGCGCAGGAGACCAGCGGCCCGGGCGACGGCGGCACCGCCGATATCCTTGAGGCCTACCGGGCGATGGCCCTTGCCACAGCCCGCCGCGCAGAGCGGCGCGGCCTCTTCGGTGCCGACGTCCGGGCCAGGCTCGAGGCCGCCCTCAGACCCGAGGACGAGCCCGGGGCGGAGGACCCAGGAGAGGAACCGTAGAGATGCCCATCACCGTCGGGACGAAGGCCGAGCTGCGGTCTGAGATCGCGCGCCTCATGGAGGAGCATGCGGGCCGGCGGGGTGGAGGGGCGTCACTCGGGCTGGGCGACGCCTCAGCGGCCAGACCATCCCTGGGACTCGTGCCGACCATGGGCGCCCTCCACGACGGCCACCGGAGTCTGGCCGAGGCAGCCGTCGCGGCGAACGACGTCGTCGTGGTGAGCATCTTCGTCAATCCGCTCCAGTTCGGCGACCCCGAGGACCTCGAGCGGTACCCCCGAACGCTCGAGGCGGACGTGGCGCTCCTCGACTCCATCGGCGTCGACCTCGTTTTCGCCCCCTCCGTGGAGGAGATGTATCCCGGCGGCGACCCGCTCGTGCGGGTGACCGCGGGCCCGCTTGCCGAGAAGTGGGAGGGCGCTTCGCGTCCGGGTCACTTCGACGGTGTCCTCACGGTCGTGTCGAAGCTGTTCCACCTCGCCCTGCCGGGACCTGCGGCGGGGCGTCCCGCGGTGTTCCGCGCGTACTTCGGGCAGAAGGATGCGCAGCAGGTCGCGATCGTGCGGCGCATGGTGAAGGACCTCGACTTCCCGGTCGAGGTGGTGGGGGTCCCGATTGTGCGGGCCGAGGATGGTCTCGCCCTCTCGAGCCGCAACCAGTTCCTCGATGAGCAGGACCGCGAGGCGGCACTCGTGCTCTCGCGCGCCCTGCGTCTCATGGATGAGCGGGCCGCAGCCCGCGAGCCGCTCGAGCCGGACGACGCCGTCGCCCTCATCAAGTCGCAGCCCGGCGTCGACCTCGACTATTTCGAGGTCGTGGACCCGGACACCCTCGAGCCGTTGGCCTTCAACTGCCGCGAGACGCCCTTCACGGGTGAGGCCCTCGCGATCGTGGCAGCCCGCGTCGGCGGCGTTCGACTCATCGACAACATGCCCCTCGCCGCCCGCTGACCCCGCCCGGCCCCTTTGCCGTTTCGGGTACAGAAACCCGCCGGCTTCTGGCGTTTCGGGTACAGAAACCCGCCGGCTTCTGGCGTTTCGGGTACAGAAACCCGCCCGGCAACATTCTGAGACGAGGCAGTTGGTGTACCCGAAATGGGGTGGTGGGGGGAGTTGGTGTACCCGAGATGGGGTGGTGGGGGGAGTTGGTGTACCCGAGACGGGTCGAGGGGGAGTTGGTGTACCCGAGACGGGTGGGCTAGCTCGCGAAGAAGTCCGCGAGGCGGTCCACGAGGGCCTTCGCGGGCCGCTCGGGGGCGTCGTGGGCCAGACGCGGAAGGACTCCGAAGTCGGAAGCGGGCAGCACGCCGTCGAGCGCTTCCGCGGCTTCGGCGAAGTACTCCGGACTCGCGCCGCCGACCAGGAGCAGCGTCTCGAGCGGGAGCTGCTCGAACGGCTTGGCCTTCGAATCGGCGGCGACGACGGCACGGATTTCGCGAGGGCCGGTCGGCAGGAGGCTCGTGAGCACCTTGCCGGGCTGCGTCCGGCTGCCGATGCGATTCAGGACGGTGAGGATCGGCAGCGGCAGCTTCGCGATCGGACCAGCCGTCTGGAGCCCGCGCAGGAGGACGGCGAGGGCCTTCTCCTCGTCGCCCCTGCCGAGCGCTGACTCGTAGTCCTCGAGCCAGTCGGCGTTGAAGTTCCCGTTGAAGGAGATGATGGGGTCGTAGACGGCGAGCTGCGTGATGTCGAGCGTCCGGCCCGCGTTGAGCGCGATGCACCCTCCGTAGTTGTGCCCGAACACCGACTGCGACCGCGTCTGCGCGAGGACCGCCCCCAGATCGTTCACCTCGACGGTGAGCGAATAGTCGTCCGGCTGGGGCGACGATGCCCCACGGCCGCGGCGGTTGTAGACATGGACTGGGGCGTCGAGCGCCTCGGCCAGCCGTTGCGCGAGGTCTCGGTACAGTTCCGCCGTCACCATCGAGCCGTGGACGACGACGACCCCGCCTTCCGCCCGAGCCTCGCCGGTCGCGGCGGTGAACAGCTCGAGAACAGCGCCGTCCGGAGTCGGGACGGTGGAGGCGACAAACTGGGAGGCTGCCATACGACGAGCCTAGCCCACAGGCTGCTGGCCTAGAATTGAACACTGTGACTGCGCAGAACACCGCCCCTGGAGCCGAGCAGGCCCTTCCGTCCGGAACAGAGCCCGCCGACGCCAGCGAGCAGATGCACGTTCGCCTGGACAAGCGCGGCAAGCTCATCGCGCGGGGCGAGGAGCCCTATCCGGTGATGCTCGAGCGCAGCCACTCACTCGCCCAGATCCGCGAGAAGTTTCCTGATCTCGAGCCGGATACCGCCACGGGCGAAGTCGTGGGTGTCGTGGGTCGTGTCGTCTTCGTGCGCAACACGGGCAAGCTGTGCTTCGCGACCCTCCAGGAGGGGGACGGGACGCGTCTCCAGGCCATGCTGAGCCTCGCGAACGTCGGCGAGGAGCGTTTGGCCGACTGGAAGTCCCTTGTCGACCTCGGTGATCATGTCTACGTCCACGGCGAAGTCATCTCGTCCAAGCGCGGCGAGCTCTCGGTCATGGCGGACGACTGGAAGATGGCGTCGAAGGCCCTCCGGCCGCTCCCGACCCTGCACGCTGAGCTCAATGAGGAGACCCGGGTTCGCCAGCGTTATGTCGACCTCCTGATCCGGGAGGAGGCGCGGCAGATGGTCTATACGCGGGCCAAGATCACGAAGTCCGTCCGTGACACCCTCGATTCCCACGGATATGTGGAGGTCGAGACACCTATGCTCAATCTCATCCATGGCGGCGCAGCGGCTCGGCCGTTCGAAACGCACCTCAATGCATTCGACCAGCGGATGACGCTGCGCATTGCGACGGAACTGTATCTCAAGCGCGCTGTCGTGGGCGGAATCGAGCGGGTCTACGAGATCGGCAGGGTGTTCCGCAACGAGGGTGTGGATTCGACGCACAGCCCCGAATTCACGACGCTCGAATGCTACGAGGCGTACGCCGACCAATTCACGATGGCCGAGCGGATGAAGGAGATCATCCTCAACGTCGCGGATGTTGTGGGCAGCCGGCAGATTGAGACGCCGCAGGGAACGATCGACCTCGACGGCGAATGGCGCTGGCTCGGGGTGTATCCGGGCCTGTCCGAGGCGGTGGGCGAAGAGATCACGCCCGATACGCCCCTCGAAAAGCTCCTCGAGATCGGCGACCGCCATGGCGTCAGGACCGACCCGCTGTGGACGGCGGAAAAGGCCGTGGTCGAGCTCTTCGGAGACATCGTGGAGCCGACACTGATCCATCCGACTTTCGTCTATGATTACCCGCCTTCGGCGCAGCCGTTGGCGCGTCCCCACCGTGACGACCCACGTCTCATTGAGGCTTGGGACCTGATTATCGGCGGAATGGAGCGCGGTACAGCATTCTCCGAGCTCATTGACCCCGTCATCCAGCGCGAGCGGCTCACGGAGCAGTCGCGCCTTGCCGCGGAGGGCGACGACGAGGCGATGCAGCTCGACGAGGACTTCCTGCGCGCGCTCGAATACGGTGCACCCCCCATGGGGGGCATCGGCCTCGGGATCGACCGCCTTGTCATGCTGTTCACGCAGGCGGGCATCCGCGAGACCATCCTGTTCCCCTTGCTCAAGCCGGAGGCCAACTGACATGGATTACGTAGAAGTCCTGCTCCCGCCGATCGTGGTCGGACTCATATTCTGGTTCGCAATCCGCGCAATTTTCAATGCGGACAAGTCGGAGCGTGAGGCTCTCGCTGCCGCCGAAAGGGAAGCGGACCTCCGTGAGCAAGGAAAAAGTTCTCCCTCTGGCGAGTGATTCGTTTTGACGCCATGGTGGCGCGGCAGCATAATGGCAGTGCAATAGCGACGCCAGCACGAATTGTGCCGTCTGCAAGTGCAGCGCCTGCCAGGCAGGCCGTCGATCAAGCACCGACAGAGAGAGAATGCCATGGCACAGAAAGTCAAGATCATCCTCGTTGACGACCTCGACGGGGGTTCCGCGGACGAGACCGTCCGTTTCGGCATCGACGGCTCGAGCTATGAGATCGATCTCTCCCATGAGAATGCGACGAAGCTTCGTGACTCCCTCCAGGGGTACGTGTCGGCGGCCCGCAAGTCGTCTGCCCGTGGGCAGCAGGCCCCCCGCGCCCGTTCTGCTTCGGGCAGCACGGGTTCACGCAATTCTGATTCCGCCAAGATCCGCCAGTGGGCTCGTGACAACGGTTACAACGTGAACAGCCGCGGCCGCATTCAGGCCGAGATTCAGGAAGCATACCGCAAGGCAAACGCCTGATTCTGACTTTCCCTGATTGATCGCGAAACCCGGCGCCGCAACGGCGCCGGGTTTTCTGCATTTGTTGGGCTAATTTCGAAATTACGGGAAGTGCGACGGCGGATGAAACGGCCCGCGGACGACTCCAGGGCGCACTCCGGGAACTTCCGTGACCACGGCGCGGTTCACCCCGTGGCGAACAGCGCTGTGCGGGCAGCAGCCGCCACGTAGCATCGAACTACTTGCCAGTGCTGTCTTTGGCAGCTCTGCACCCAATCAGCAACACCGGGGAGTTCGAGCGATGTTCGAGAGATTCACAGACCGCGCCCGTCGCGTGGTCGTGCTGGCCCAAGAAGAGGCCCGCATGCTCAACCACAACTACATCGGCACCGAGCACATCCTCCTGGGTCTTATCCACGAGGGGGAGGGAGTGGCCGCGAAGGCGCTCGAATCCCTTGGTATCTCCTTGGACGGTGTGCGGGAGCAGGTGCAGGAGATCATCGGCCAAGGCCAGCAGGCGCCTTCTGGTCACATTCCGTTCACGCCGCGCGCCAAGAAGGTGCTCGAGCTGTCCCTGCGCGAGGCGCTGCAGCTCGGCCACAACTACATCGGCACCGAGCACATCCTGCTGGGCCTGATCCGCGAGGGCGAAGGCGTCGCGGCCCAGGTCCTCGTCAAGCTCGGCGCCGACCTCAATCGCGTCCGCCAGCAGGTCATCCAGCTGCTCTCGGGCTACCAGGGCAAGGAGACGGCGTCGCCCGGCTCCGGCTCGGGCCAGCCGGAGGGGAGCCCCGCGGGTTCCGTGGTGCTCGACCAGTTCGGCCGCAACCTCACGCAGGCCGCCCGCGAGAACAAGCTCGATCCCGTGATCGGGCGCGAGCACGAGATGGAACGCGTCATGCAGGTCCTCTCGCGCCGCACCAAGAACAACCCCGTGCTCATCGGCGAGCCCGGCGTCGGCAAGACCGCCGTCGTCGAGGGCCTCGCGCAGGCGATCGTGCGCGGCGACGTCCCCGAGACGATCAAGGACAAGCAGCTCTACACGCTCGACCTCGGTTCCCTCGTGGCCGGCTCCCGCTACCGCGGCGACTTCGAGGAGCGCCTCAAGAAGGTCCTCAAGGAGATCCGCACCCGCGGCGACATCATCCTCTTCATCGACGAGATCCACACGCTCGTCGGTGCCGGTGCCGCTGAGGGCGCGATCGACGCCGCGAGCATCCTGAAGCCGATGCTCGCGCGCGGCGAGCTCCAGACGATCGGCGCGACGACGCTCGACGAGTACCGCAAGCACATCGAGAAGGATGCGGCGCTCGAGCGGCGCTTCCAGCCGATCCAGGTTGCGGAGCCGACGGTGGCGCTCACGATCGAGATCCTCAAGGGGCTCCGCGATCGCTACGAGGCGCACCACCGTGTCACGATCACGGACAGCGCGCTCGCTGCTGCGGCCAATCTGTCGGAGCGGTACATCAGCGACCGCTTCCTCCCGGACAAGGCCATCGACCTGATCGACGAGGCTGGCGCCCGCCTGCGGATCCGTCGGATGACGGCGCCGCCGGAGCTCAAGGCGCTCGACGAGCGCATCGCGAGCCTCAAGCTCGAGAAGGAATCTGCGATCGACGCGCAGGACTTCGAGGGCGCGGCGGCGCTGCGGGACAAGGAGCAGAAGCTCATTTCGGAGCGCGCCGAGCGCGAGCGTGCGTGGAAGTCCGGCGACATGGACGGCGTGGCCGAGGTGGACGAGGAGCTCGTCGCCGAGGTGCTCGCCAATTCGACGGGCATCCCGGTCTTCAAGCTCACCGAGGAGGAGTCTTCGCGGCTCCTGCACATGGAGGACGAGCTCCACAAGCGTGTCGTCGGCCAGGACGACGCCATCAAGGCGCTCTCCCGCTCCATCCGCCGCACGCGGGCCGGCCTCAAGGACCCGAAGCGCCCCGGTGGGTCGTTCATCTTCGCGGGCCCGACCGGCGTCGGCAAGACGGAGCTGGCGAAGGCCCTCGCGGAGTTCCTCTTCGGCGAGGAAGACGCGCTCATCACGCTCGACATGTCCGAGTTCTCGGAGAAGCACACCGTCTCGCGGCTCTTCGGTGCCCCTCCGGGCTACGTCGGCTACGAAGAGGGCGGCCAGCTCACCGAGAAGGTGCGCCGGCGGCCGTTCTCGGTCGTGCTGTTCGACGAGGTTGAGAAGGCCCACGCGGACCTCTTCAACTCCCTCCTGCAGATCCTCGAGGACGGACGCCTCACGGACAGCCAGGGCCGGGTCGTGGACTTCAAGAACACGATCATCATCATGACGACCAACCTGGGTACCCGGGACATCTCGAAGGGCGTCATGACCGGCTTCCAGTCGGGCACGGACACGAAGACGACCTACGACCGCATGAAGGCCCGCGTGACGGAGGAGCTCAAGCAGCACTTCCGCCCCGAGTTCCTCAACCGCGTCGACGACATCGTCGTGTTCCCGCAGCTCACGCAGGACGAGATCATCGAGATCGTCGATCTCATGATCGAGCGGCTCGAGCGGCGGCTCAAGGACAAGGACATGGGCATCGAGCTCACCCAGAAGGCGAAGGTCCTGCTGGCGACCCGCGGCTACGATCCCGCCATGGGTGCCCGGCCGCTGCGCCGGGTGATCCAGAGCGAGATCGAGGACCAGCTCTCGGAGAGGATCCTCTTCGGGGACATCTCCGCGGGCGACATCGTGCTCGTCGATGTCGAGGGCGAAGGTGATCTCGCGAAGTTCACGTTCGTCGGCACGGCGCGCCCGCACCTCCCCGAGGTGGTCACGGCGGGCAAGGGCGGCTCGAAGGAGCTCGGCGCCTGATCCGCTGATCCTGCACACAGGCTGATTGACGACGCGGCCCCCACCTCCCGAGGTGGGGGGCCGCCGTCGTCTGCTGTCGAACTCGGCGCGCGGTCCTCTCCGCCTGAGCTCGAAATTGTCTGCGGGCTCTGGAGTTGTGCGGGCACCTCTGCTTACGGTCGGAGGTGCCCGGCCCTGCCGGGCGCCGTCGGCGTGGCCGGCGGCCTACGACGGAAGGGGAGAGCCATGACGAGCACGAGCGGGTCTGAGGACGAGGGAGTCGAGCGCGCCGAGGAGCAGGGCGGCTACGGCAGCCCGACCCCCGAACAGGAGGCGGGCGGCCTGACGGGCCAGAAAAGCCAGGACAGCCAAGGCAGCCAGGGCAGCCAGGCACCCGGGCCGAGCGAAGACGATGACGAGGACCAGGGCGAGCACGACGTCGACTGACGGGGGCAGAGGAGCAAGGTGAAGAAGCTCATCAACGACCCGCGCGCGGTGGTAGAGGAGTCAGTCGACGGGTTCGGCCTGGCCCACGCCGATCTCGTCGAGGTGCACCGGGATCCCCTCTACGTCGCGCGAAGGGGCGGGGCCGTGCAGGGCAAGGTCGGGCTCGTCTCGGGCGGCGGGAGCGGGCACGAGCCGCTCCACGCGGGTTACGTCGGGCAGGGCATGCTCGACGCCGCGGTCCCAGGGCCGGTCTTCACCTCGCCGACGCCGGACCAGATCCTTCCGGCGACCCGGGCGGCGGACGGCGGCGTCGGCGTCGTCCACATCGTGAAGAACTACACGGGCGACGTGCTCAACTTCGAGACTGCTGCGGAGCTGTGCGAAGCCGAGGGCATCGAGGTGCGCACCGTCCTCGTGAACGACGACGTCGCGGTCGAGGACTCGCTCTACACGGCCGGTCGGCGGGGAGTCGCGGGGACGGTGCTCGTGGAGAAGATCGCGGGCGCAGCCGCCGAACGGGGGGAGTCGCTCGACGCGGTCGAGGCGGTGGCGCGGAAGGTCGTCGCAAACGTCCGTTCGATGGGCCTCGCGCTGGCCCCCGGCACAGTCCCGCACGTCGGGAGGCCGAGCTTCGAGCTCGAGGAGGGCGAGATCGAGGTCGGCATCGGGATCCACGGAGAGCCCGGCAGGAGGCGCGTGGGCCTCGAGCCGGCCGACGCCCTCACGGAGCACCTGCTCACCCCGGTCGTCGAGGACCTCGGCGTCCGAGGGGGAGACAAGGTGCTCCTGTTCGTCAACGGCATGGGCGGGACACCGCTCTCGGAGCTGTACATCGTGTACCGGCGCGCCGCGCAGCTCCTCGCCGATCGCGGCGCGATTGTTGAACGGAGCCTTGTGGGTAACTACACCACATCGCTCGAGATGCAGGGCTGCTCTGTCACCGTCCTGCGGCTCGACGACGAGCTGACAACATGGTGGGACGCGCCGGTCAAGACTGCGGCGCTGCGATGGGGAGTGTGAGCATGACGGCTTTGGACGCTGCCTGGGCGGACCGCTGGCTCCGGGAGTGCGCCCGAGTCCTCGCGGAGCGCCGCGAGGAGCTCATCGACCTCGACCGCGCGATCGGGGACGGGGACCACGGAGAGAACATGGACCGCGGCTTCCGTGCCGTGGTCGCGAAGCTCGACGAGGCGCGCAGCGATTCCATCGCAGCGGCCCTCAAGCTCGCTGCGATGACGCTCATGAGCACGGTCGGCGGGGCGGCCGGGCCCTTGTACGGGACGGCGTTCCTGCGCGCGTCCGTGGCCGCCGGCGACCGGGACCGCCTCAACGGGCCGGCCGTCGAGGCGCTGCTCGCCGCGGCGCGGGATGGGATCGTGGCCCGCGGCAAGGCAGAACCGGGCGACAAGACGATGGTCGACGCGTGGACCCCGGCGGTCAAAGCGGCTGCGGCGCCCGCCGACGGCGAAGCGGCCCTCGAGGCCGCGGCCTCCGCTGCCGAGGCCGGCGCCCAGGCGACCAAGCCGCTCGTGGCCCGGAAGGGCAGGGCCAGCTACCTCGGGAGCCGCAGCGTGGGGCACCTCGACCCGGGGGCGGTGTCGACGTCGTACATCCTTCGGGCGGCCGTGACCGCGGCGATGTCCGAGATCAGCGCGGGGGGAGTTGCATGAGCCCGGTCGGCCTGCTGATCGTCTCGCACAGCGCGCGGCTCGCCGAGGGGGTCGTCGAGCTTGCGGAGCAGATGGCCCGTTCCGTGCCGCTCGTCGCGGCCGGGGGGACGGACGACGGCGGCGTGGGCACGAGTTTCGAGAAGGTCATGAAGGGGATCGCCGAGGCCGATCACGGTGCCGGGGTGGTCGTCATCGCCGATCTTGGCTCCGCGATCATGACAGCGGAGTCGGTGCTCGAGTTCCTCGACGACGAGCAGCGCTCGCGGGTACGGATCGCCGACGCTGCGATCGTGGAGGGGGCCGTGGCCGCAGCCGTGGCCGCCGAGTCGGGGGCGGGGCTCGACGCCGTCGTGCGCGCTGCCGAGGAGGCGGTGGCCGGTGCCGAGCCGGAGGAGGCGCCGGAGGCTGCCGAACCCTCGGAGTCGGCCGTCCTCACGCTCTCGAATCGCACGGGCCTGCACGCCCGCCCTGCCGCTGTCCTCGCGGGGAGGCTCTCGCAGCTCGATGCCGAGGTGACGATCAACGGCGTCGACGCCCAGTCCGTCATGGCGCTCATGGCGCTGGGAGCGAAGAAGGGCGAGCAGCTCGTCGTGGAGGCATCGGGGGCGGATGCCGCTCGGGCAGTGAGCCTCGTGCGGGAACAGGTCGAGCAGGGCTTCGGCGAGGTGTGAAAGAAGTGTTTCACCATAAGTGAACGCCTCTGTGCTCCGGGCCACAGAACAGGGTTGAATCGGTGCCATGAGCGCCGACGTCCAGAACCAAGAACCGCAGACCTCCCAAGCCGCGCCGAAGGCCAGCCCCGAGACCCCGTTCCACGACCTCGAACACTACGTCGCCCTCCCGCGACTGAGCGGCCTGGTCCTGAGCCCAGACGGTTCCCGGCTCGTCACGACTGTCGCGACCCTCAACGGCAAGGGCACCGAGTACGGTTCGGCGCTCTGGGAGATCGACCCCTCAGGAGACCGCCCCGCCCGGCGCATCACGCGCAGTGCGAAGGGCGAGGCGGGCGCGGCGTTCACGGCGAACGGGGACCTGTTCTTCACATCGGCCCGGCCCGATCCGGAGAAGCCCGACGAGGACCCCGTCACCGCCCTGTGGCTGCTCCCGCGGGACGGCGGCGAGGCGAGGGTAGTGCAGAGCCGGGCGGGCGGGGTCGGCACGGTGCTCACGGCGCGCGCGGCCGACGCCGCCTTCCTTCAGGCCTCCGTCCTCCCGGGAAGCTCGGACGAGGAGGACGACGAGAAGCGCCGCAAGGCCCGCAAGGACGGCAAGGTCGCAGCGATCCTGCACTCGGGCTACCCGGTCCGCTTCTGGGACGCCGATCTCGGCCCCGACGAGCCGCGGCTCTTCGCCGTCGAACGCTCCTCGAAGGAGCCCGAGCCCGGCAGGCCCACCACAGTCGACGAGGGGCCAGCGCTCGAGCTCCGGAACCTCACCCCCGACATCGGTGGCGGCCTCCGCTTCGGAGAAACCCATGTAAGCCCCGACGGCACGACGCTGTACGCTGCGGTCCTCAAGCCGCTCGCGAAGGCGGACCAGCGGAGCGAGCTCGTCGCGGTCGACGCCGCGACAGGCGCCCGCCGCACGCTCCTCGCCGAGGAGGGCAAGGACTTCTTCCCCGGCCCGGCGAGCCCCGACGGCCGCACGCTCGCCGTCGTCGTCGAGCCGCACACGACGCCGACCGAGTCCTATCGGAGCGAGCTCCACCTCCTGGACCTCGAGAGCGGCGAGCTGCGCCGCGTCGCCCCCGACTGGGACCGCCAGGCGCACCCCCACGCGTGGCTTCCGGACGGCTCCGCGCTCCTCGTCACAGCGGACGACGCCGGCCGCTCGCCCGTCTTCCGCATCGACCAGGAGAGCGCCGGCGTCAGCCGGGTGACGGACGACGACGCGACGTACAGCGACGTCGTCGTCGGCCCCGACGCTTCCCTCGCCTACGCCCTGCGCAGCTCGTACCTGTTCCCGCCAGAGGCCGTCCGCATCGATCTCGCGAGCGGGGACGTGACCCGGCTGTCGAATCCGGTGGAGCGCCCCGAGATCCCGGGCCGCCTCGAGGAGGTCACTGCCACGGCCGAGGACGGGACGCCGCTGCGTGCGTGGCTTGCCCTTCCTCCGGGCGGGGAGGGGACCCGCCACCCGCTGCTCCTGTGGATCCACGGCGGCCCCATCGGCTCCTGGAACGCGTGGACCTGGCGCTGGAACCCCTGGCTCATGACAGCGCAGGGCTACGCCGTCCTGCTCCCGGACCCGGCCCTCTCGACCGGCTACGGGCAGGACTTCATCCAGCGGGGCTGGGGACGGTGGGGCGCGGAGCCCTTCACCGACCTCATGGCGATCACGGACGCCGCGCTCGAACGGCCCGACCTCGACCCCGAGCGGACGGCCGCGATGGGCGGCTCGTTCGGCGGGTACATGGCCAACTGGGTGGCGGGCCACACAGACCGCTTCCGGGCGATCGTCACCCACGCGAGCCTCTGGGCGCTCGAGGGCTTCGGCATGACAACGGACATGGCCCACTACTGGGCGAAGGAAATGGACGAGGCCATGCAGGAGGCCTACTCGCCGCACCGCTCGGTCGGCGACATCCGCACACCCATGCTCGTCATCCACGGCGACAAGGACTACCGCGTCCCGATCGGGGAGGGCCTGCGCCTCTGGTACGAGCTCCTCAGCAAGTCGCAGCTCTCCATCGACGAGTCGGGCCGCACGCCGCACCGCTTCCTCTATTTCCCGGACGAGAACCATTGGATCCTCAAGCCGCAGCACACGAAGGTCTGGTACGGCGTCGTGAATGCGTTCCTCGCGCAGCATGTCCTCGGGGAGGAGCGTGAGCTGCCGGAGGAACTCGGGCTCTAGGATGGCTGCATGACAGCCGCGGAAGCCACGACCGAGCCCACCGCTGCCCCGCCCTTCAGGGTTCGACGCGCGCGGACGAGCGATGTCGCCGCCATCAGGCGGCTCGTGGCCCCGCTCGCAGAGCGCAGGATCCTCATATCCAAGGAGTCCGTCGCCTACTTCGAATCCATCCAGGAGTTCCGGGTCGCGGAGACGGACGACGGCGAAGTCATCGGCTGCGGGGCGCTCCACGTCATGTGGGAAGACCTCGCCGAGGTCCGCACTCTTGCCGCCGCCGACAGCTGGCGGGGGCACGGGGTGGGCCATGCGCTCGTCGAGCGGCTCCTTGACGACGCGGCCGAGATCGGTGTGCAGCGGGTCTTCTGCCTCACGTTCGAGGTGCGGTTCTTCGAGCGGCACGGCTTCGAGGTCATGGCCGACCAGACGGCCGTGGACCCCGAGGTCTACTCGGAGCTCCTGCGGTCGGCCGACGAGGGCGTTGCCGAATTCCTCGACCTGGCCAGGGTCAAGCCGAACACGCTCGGCAACACGCGCATGATCAAGTGGCTCGCGGGGCGCGCCCGGGAGTAGCCGCGCCTAGTGGGGGAGTGAGAGCCCCGCGGGGAGCTCTACCGCGAGTCCGTCCGCGAGGAGCCCGGCGATGCAGCGTTCGAGCTGTTCCGGGGCGGGCGCGAGCGTGTGGAGGCGTGCGAGCTCGGGATTCGTGCTCTCCCGTTCGGCGACCGCCATCGCCGGGCCTTCCAGGACGACGCGAGGAACCGGGTGCGAGGCCCCACGGAGCACGGCCATGACGGCGCCCCGCACCTGCCGGTCCGTCCCGTGCCAGGCCTGGCCCTTCGGGACGTATGACGGCGGGGGCTCACCTGCCGCCCGCCACGCACACGCGTCCGCTACCGGGCAGATCAGGCATTTCGGCGCCCGGGCCGTGCAGACCATGGCTCCCAGCTCCATGACGCCCGCGTTCCAGCGGACGGACGTCTCGTCGTCGTCCGGGAGGAGCGTCTCGGCGAGCCGTCGCTCCGCGGCCGTGAGGGCCGGAGCGGGAAGGGCCTCGCCACGGATCAGCCTCGCGTGCACCCGCCGGATGTTGGTGTCGACCACGGATGCCCGGCGCCCGAACGCGAACGCCGCGACGGCGGCCGCGGTGTAGCCGCCCACTCCGGGCAGCGCGAGGAGGCCGTCCTCGGAATCGGGGAGCTCGCCGTCGTGCGCGGTGGCGATGACCGTCGCGGCGGCGTGAAGGCGCAGCGCCCGGCGCGGATAGCCGAGCCGCCCCCAGGCCCGGACCGCCTCCCCAGACGGCTCGGCGGCCAGGTCGCCGGGCTTGGGCCAGCGTTCCATCCACGCGCTCCACACCGGGAGCACCCGCACGACCGGCGTCTGCTGGAGCATGACCTCGCTCACGAGCACACCCCACGGGCTGCACTCCGGGTGCCGCCAAGGGAGGTCCCGCGCCTCGGCGGCGAACCAGCGGACGACGGCGCCATGCAGTTTCGCGGTCAGGGCTCCTCCTCCGGGTATGGTCGCCGGTGCGGTATTGATGGCCGGCTCGTGGGCGATTCCACTCTAGCTGCGCGGCGCGGCGTGGCCGCGGGCGCCCCAAGGTTTCCTAGCCTAGAAGCATGGCAGCGCGCGGAACACAGGGTGAAGGACCGGGCACGGGCGGGCCGGGCGCGTCCCGCCCGGCATCCCCTCGCCCCGCACCCCGTCGCCACAGTCCTGCCGTCTACCGCCGGCGGCGCCTCGTTGTGGGCACGCTGCTCGCCCTCGTGCTGGTCGCCTTCGCCGGCGGCGCCTGGGCGCTCGTGCGCGGCTCAGCTCATCAGGCGGCGCCAGGCAGGACGTCCGCCGATGCGGGTCCCGTTGCGCTCCCAACGGCCTCGGCGCCGCCCGCGTCAACCGGCGCCAGCCCAACGTCCCCGACCACCCCGTCCGACGCGGGAACGGGAATGCCCGCGTCGGCAAGCACCGCGGCGTCTAGCTCGCCGAGCCCCACGCCGACCGCAACCTGCGACCCCGCGAAATTCGCGCTCACGGCCTCGACCGACAAGCGGGAGTACGGCCCCACGGAGGACCCTGTGCTGACGCTCAAGGTCACCAACCAGAACAGCATGCCGTGCACCCTGAACGTGGGCACGTCCCAGATGGAGTACCTCATCGTGAGCGGCGCCGACCGCATCTTCGACTCCAAGGACTGCCAGGACGGCTCGTCGGACCTCCTCAAGACCCTCGCTCCCGGCGCGAGCGAGACCGCGAACTTCCCGTGGCCGCGCGTGCGTTCATCCGAGGGCTGCAAGCCCGTCCCGGTCAAGCCCCTTCCGGGGACCTACGTCCTCACCACGTCCCTCGGTCCGTTGGACAGCCCGAAGGCCGTGTTCACACTCCAGTAGCCGCAGGTGCCGGCCTCAGCTGAAGTGGGTGTTGGGGTCCGCATCGTCGAAGCGGGCGAGGATCGAGGAGGCGACGTCGCGCAGCTTGACGTTTCGCTGGTTCGACGCCCGCTTGAGGATCTCGATCGCCTCGTCCGAGGTACAGCGGGACTGGGCCATGATGATCCCAGCGGCGAGATTGATCGAGGTCCGGGATTCCAGAGCCGTTGCGAGGTCGGCCGCACGGTCCGACTCCGAGGTGAGACGTACGGCAAGCGCGACAGAGGTCGAGGCGAGCTGGGCGAACTCGAGGACCTCCTGGCGAGCCTCGCCTCCGAAGGCCCCGGGAGTCTCGGAGTAGCAGTTGAGCGCCGCGGAAGCACCGCCCGCAAGCGGGATCGGCACCGCGAGGACCGATCGGATGCCAGTGGGACGGAGTCCGGCCGTGTACCGCGGCCACCGTTCCTCCTGACCGACGTCTCGCACGTCCACGACATGGCCCGTGCGCAGCGCGTCAATGCAAGGCCCCTCGAGGGCGGCGTACTGAATCTGGTCGAGCTCGCCAGCGAGCTCCGCGCTCACCCCCATGGTCGCCGGCCTGCGTTCGCGGGAGACGGTCACGCTGCACTGAACCGGCGTCTCCCCCGAAATGCTGCGCGCGGCCGCCGACGAGAGCCCGTCGAGGAATGTCCTGATGTCGGCGCTGTCCAGAAGCAGGTTCTGTAACTCGGCGACACTCGTCTGTTCTTGATTCTCGACCATGTGCTTCGCGGCCTTTCGCAGGAGGCCAGAGACCCGGCCTGTCCTCTAGCCTAGGCCTCTTCCGGCGCGCGGGACCCGCTCGTACCGCGCAAACGACCTGAGGGAAGCTGTCTCAGAGGAACCGGTCGAGAAGGCTCGCCTCAGCCATGCGGCTGAGCCCCTCGCGGACGGTCCGTGCCCGCTGCTCGCCGATGCCGTCCACCGTCATGAGGTCCTCGATGGTCGCGGCCATGAGGTTCTGCAGTCCGCCGAAGTGGTCCACGAGCCGCTCGGCAACGGCGCGGGGCACGGGCTTGAGCCCCGAGATGAGCCGATAGCCGCGGGGTTCGACAACCGCGTCGAGCGTGCTCTCGCCCCCGGCGTAGCCAAGGATGCCGGCAATGCGGTTGAGGTCGATGAGATCCGTCGAGGAGAGCTCGGTGAGGGCGAGGACGGCGGCGTCGATCGTCTCGGCTGTCGCGTCGTCCCCGGCGTAGTCGCGGATGACGACGTCGCTGCCCGGGCCCCGGCCGACCGTGAGCTCCTCGAGCTGAAGGGACAGCAGGCGCCCGTCCTCCCCGAGCTCGAGGACGTACTGCCCGATCTCGTCCGAGATGCGGCGCACCATTTCCTGGCGCTGGAGGGTCTGCGTGACGTCGCGGACCGTCACCATCGCCTCGATCTCGAGCGCCGACAGGGAGTTCGTGACCTGGTCGAGGCGCGCGCGGTAGCGTTCGAGCGTCGCTAGCGCCTGGTTGGCGCGGGCGAGGACCTTCTCCGAGCCCTCGAGCACGTAGCGCAGGCCACGTACGTAGAGCGCGATGATCTGCATCGACTGGCTCACCGAGATCACGGGGAGCCCCGTCTGGATCGCGACCCGTTCGGCCGTCCGGTGCCGGGTGCCGGATTCGGAGGTCGGAAGCGTCGGGTCGGGAACGAGGTGGACGCCTGCGCGCAGGATCGTCCGCGCTTCGCGGTCGGTGACGATCGCCCCGTCCATCTTGGCGAGCTCACGGAGCCGGGTGGGGGAGAAGTCGATGCCGATCTCGAAGCCGCCCGAGCAGATGGATTCGACCGTGCGGTCGAAGCCGAGGACGATGAGCGCACCCGTGCGGCCCCTGAGGATCCGCTCCAGACCGTCGCGGAGACCCGTTCCCGGTGCTACCCGACCCAAGGTGGCGGCTAGCACTTCCTCGGGACTCCGAGCCATATGTCATTCCCTTTCGCGGCACAGCAAAGGCACCCACGCGGGCACGACTCCCATGCTATATGCGCGTACAGGCGCGTGATGTTCGCCTACGGCAACGATTCGGCGACCATTCCGCGCTCACTTGCCGGCGATGAGCAGCCCGAGGGCCTCGGCGACGTGACTCACCTCGCGCACCGAGAAACCCGCCGGGATCTCACCCGGGCCGGTGGGGCTGGCGGGAACGACCGCGTGGGTGAAGCCCAGACGGTGCGCCTCCTGGATCCGCTGGTTGATCCCGGGCACCGGCCTCACCTCGCCCGCGAGGCCGACCTCGCCGAACGCGATGAGCCGCTGCGGGAGCGCCTGGCGGCTCTTGGCGGACGCGACGGCGAGGGCGACCGCCAGATCGGTGGCCGGCTCGCTGAGCTTGACGCCCCCGACCGTCGCGACGTAGCTGTCGTCCTTGTGCAGAAGGCAGCCGGCGCGCTGCTGCAGCACCGCGAGCAGCATCGCGACCCGCGATGAATCGAGTCCGCTCGTCGCGCGGCGCGGCTGGGCGTTCGTGCTTTCGGCCAGGAGCGACTGCACCTCCGCGAGCAGCGGCCGGCGGCCCTCGAGCGTGACGGTGATGCAGGTGCCCGAGACGGGTTCCTTAGTGCGGGACAGGAAGAGCCCCGACGGGTCCGTGACGCTCGCGATCCCGTCCTCGCCGAGGTCGAAGCAGCCGACCTCGTCCGTGGGGCCATAGCGGTTCTTGACGGCCCGGATGAGTCGGAGCCTCGAATGCCGCTCACCCTCGAACTGGCACACGACGTCGACGAGGTGCTCGAGCAGGCGCGGGCCTGCGATGGACCCGTCCTTCGTCACATGCCCGACGAGGAGCGTGGTCATGTTGCGCCGCTTGGCTGCCGCGATGAGCGATGCCGCGACCTCCCGGACCTGGGATACCCCGCCCGCGCTGCCCTCGACCTCCGCGCTCGAGAGCGTCTGGACCGAATCGACGACGAGGAGCCGCGGCTCGAGCTTCTCGACCTGCCCGAGCGCCTGGCCGAGGTCCGTCTCGGCAGAGATGTACAGCCCGGGGGAAACCGCTCCGATGCGCTCGGCGCGGAGCTTGACCTGTGCGGCCGACTCCTCGCCCGTCACGTAGAGAACTCCCGAAGCGGCAGCCGAGGAGCCGGCCGACGCGACTCTGGCCGCGACGTCGAGCAGGAGCGTCGACTTGCCGACGCCCGGTTCTCCCGCGAGCAGGATGACAGCGCCGGGCACGAGTCCGCCGCCGAGGACCCGGTCGAGCTCCCCGACCCCGGTCGGCAGGAAGGCCGCCTGGGTCGCATCGACGTCGGCGATCAGGCGCGCAGGTTCGCGCACGGTGACGGCCGCCGTCGTCCGCGCTACCGGCGCGCCGACCTCCTCGACGGTGCCCCAGGACTGGCATTCGCCGCAGCGTCCGACCCATTTCGCCGTCGTCCAGCCGCATTCGGCGCAGCGGTAGCTGGCGGCGGGCCGGGACGAGCGCGAGGAGGTCTTGGAAGGCATGCCCCAAGGCTAGTCGGAGCCCACGACATTCCTGCGGGCCATCAGAGGGCCGGGAGCAGTTCGACGGCCTCGTCGTGGTCGTAGCCGGAGGCTTCGAGGAGGTCGACGAGCATGGGCCGGAGGAGGATCACGAGGGCCTCGCCCTCGAGCCGTTCGACGTGGAGCTTGCGGGGGTGTGCCCGGGCCGCGATCTCCTCCAGCATGAGACCGGCTGAGCGGCGGTTGACGCGCCGCTCCTCGCGGTCGGTCGTCGAGAGACCTGCCGCGACGAGGTCGAGCGCCTCGGCGGTGTCCTCGAGAAGTTCCGCGATGCTCTCTGCGGCCAACTCGGAAAGGGCCGCGTTGTTGATCGCGCTCGCGATCCTGCGCGCGACCACGCGCCCGTTCCGCAGTGCGAGGTCGAGGTATTCGACCGCATGCTCGTAGTTCTCGATCTCCTCCCGGTAGCGGCGATAGGCAGGTGCGAGCCGGGTGACCTCGCTCGAGGTCTTGAGGGTCGTCCGGATGGCGTCGACAAGGGCCTGCGAGCCGCGGCCTCGCACGAGCGCGTGCCACGCGCGGGTCGAATCGGCCTCCGTGAGCGCCTCCGAGCACTCGCGGAGCATCTCCGAGAACGCGCCGACGAGCTGTTGAAGGTCGTGCCGGGGCTGGACGCGGGGGTCCCGCGGGAGGAGCGCCGTGATGAGGAGGGAGACGAGGCCGCCGACGACGGCGTCGATGCTCCGCGTGAACGGACCGCCCACGGGGGCCGGGAGCAAGACGACGAAGAGCGACTGGATGCCCAGCTGCGTCGCGAAGATCACGCCGCGGTCGAGGAAGCGTGCCAGCAGAAGCGAGACGACGAGCACGACCGCCGTCTGGGCGATCCCCGACCCGAAGAACGTCACCATGAGGTCGCCCAGCACGATTCCGAGTGTGCAGCCGCCGGAGACTTCGAGCACCTTGCGCAGTGTGAGGTCGCGCCCGAAGCCCAGTGAGATGAGGGCGGAAGTCGCTGCGAAGATGGGGCCGACGTGGCCCAGGAGATGCTGGGCGATGAGGTAGGCCGAGACCGCGCCGAACGTCATGAGGAGCACGGGCATGATCGAGGCACGCGTGCGCGCCCAGCCTGCGCGCGCCCGGTCCCTCGCTGCCCACGTCACGGGGGCGAGCTTGGCTCGCCCCGAAGCGCGCGGCGGCTCTCGCCGCGGTCCTTCCCCTCGTCGAGCGATCTCCATAGAGGCAGTCTAGGGAGGCCTGCTGGGCGCCGGACGACGCCGGGGCGGCGCACCCGCGTTCATCTCGACGTTGCCTCCCGTCACCTCGGCGACGCTTTCCGCTTGGGAGACGTTCCAATACTCAGGCAAGACTGTGATGTGCAAGGCCCCCGCACCAGATGTCACCGTTCCTCCCCCACCCGTTCACCTTGTGTTAACCATCGGCGAGGAATCTCGTTACCTGAGGCTCTTACGTTCGAGGTCAGTACGACTCGTACGCACCCGATGGTCCGCGCCATTCGCACGGCGCACACCTCAGATCACCCTGGAAGGGGTCACTTCGTGAAGGCTCTCCGTTTCGGCCGTGTCTCGGCCGTTGCTGTCGTCGCCGCTGGCGCGCTTGCCCTGTCCGCGTGCGGTTCCGACAACGGGACCGGCAGCTCCGCAACCGCGACCGGCTCCGCCACTTCCGCCGGCCCGAAGGTCACCGGCACTCTCACCGGTGCAGGCTCGACCGCCCAGTCGGCGGCCATCGACGCCTGGAAGCAGGGCTTCACCGCCGCCAACCCGGGCGTCACGGTCCAGTACAACCCGGTCGGCTCTGGCGCCGGCCGCAAGACGTTCATCTCGGGTGCCGGCCAGTTCGCCGGCTCGGACGCCGCGATGACCAGCGATGAGCTCACCCAGTCGAACGCCGTGTGCGGCACCGACGGCGCGCTCGACCTGCCGGTCTACATCTCCCCGATCGCTGTGGCCTTCAACCTCCCGGGTGTCACGACCCTGAACCTCTCGCCTGACACGATCGCGAAGATCTTCCGCGGCACGATCACCACCTGGAACGATCCGGCCATCGCGGCGGACAACTCCGGCGTGAGCCTGCCGAGCATGAAGATCACGCCCGTCCACCGTTCGGACGACTCGGGCACGACGCAGAACTTCACCGACTACCTCAACAAGGCCGCCCCGTCGGTCTGGACCGACAAGTCGAACCAGACCTGGCCGGCCTCGCTCCCGGGTGAGAACGCCAAGGGCACGTCGGGCGTCGTCACGACCGTCACCAACACCCAGGGCGCCATCGCCTACTCGGACGACTCCGCCGTGAGCGGCAGCCTCGGCAAGGCCAAGGTCAAGGTCGGCAGCTCGTGGGTCGCCCTCTCGGCTCAGGGTGCCGCCAAGGCCGTCGAGCTCTCGCAGCCGGCCACGGGCCGCTCCGCGAACGACCTCGCGCTCAACCTCGACCGCACCCCGACGGACACCTCGGCCTACCCGATCGTGCTCGTCTCGTACCACATCGTCTGCTCGACCTACAAGGATCAGGCGACCGTGGACCTCGTGAAGGCGTGGGAGAACTACGTGGTCTCTGACTCCGGCCAGCAGACCGCCGCTGCCGCCGCGAAGAGCGCCCCGCTCTCCTCGGCCCTCGCCTCCAAGGCCAAGACCGCGATCGCCTCGATCAAGGTCAAGTCCTGATAGCTTCTTGATGATGGCGCCAGCCCGCTCCGGCCGTTTCGGCTGGGGCGGGCCTTGCGCTGAGTGAGAGAGGACGTGCCAAGATGGCGAAAACCCTCCATGAGACCCCCAGCGTGACCAAGGGACGAGATGTGACTGCAACCCAGACAAAGACTCCGGAGAGCCCGAAGGAGCTCCGGGAGATGTCCTCCGGTCGTGGCGCCGCAGGAGACAGGATCTTCTCGGGTGCGGCCCTCGCGGCTGGTGTGCTCATCCTCGTAGCGCTCGTCGCCGTCGCCGTCTTCCTCGTCGTCCAGGCACTGCCCGCGTTCGTCGCACCGCAGAGCCAGATCGCGAACGGGCAGGGCTTCTGGCCCTACATCTTCCCTCTCGTGGTCGGCACGGTCATCGCTGCCGCCATCGCGCTGCTCATCGCCACGCCCATCTCGATCGGTGTCGCCCTCTTCATCTCGCACTACGCGCCGCGTCGCCTCGCGCAGATCCTCGGATACGTCATCGACCTGCTCGCGGCCATTCCTTCCGTCATCTTCGGCGCATGGGGCATCTCGTTCCTCGCGCCCGCGCTCGTGCCCGGATACACGTGGCTCTCCAACGCCCTCGGCTGGATTCCGATCTTCGCCGGGCCTCCCTCCGCCACCGGCAAGACGCTTCTGACGGCCTCCATCGTGCTTGCCGTCATGGTCATCCCCATCATCACGTCGGTCTGCCGAGAGATCTTCCTCCAGACGCCCAAGCTGCACGAGGAGGCCGCACTGGCCCTCGGCGCAACCCGCTGGGAGATGATCCGGATGACCGTTCTGCCGTTCGCGCGGCCCGGCATCATCAGCGCCGTCATGCTGGGCCTCGGCCGCGCCCTCGGCGAGACGATGGCCGTCGCCCTCGTGCTCTCCTCGGGGCCGCTCATCGCGAGCCTCATCCGGTCCGGGAACCAGACGATCGCCGCGGAGATCGCCCTCAACTTCCCCGAGGCGAGCGGCTTGAGCCTCAACACACTCATCGCTGCCGGCCTCGTCCTCTTCCTCTTCACCCTCGCGGTCAACATCCTGGCCCGCTGGGTCATCAGCCGCCACAAGGAATTCTCGGGAGCGAACTGACATGACAGCGATCGCGACCTCTGGGCGCCGCAGTGCCCTCACCCGCAACCGGCTCCCGCGCTATGCCCCTTGGGCTTCTCTCGCCGTCGGCCTCATCGTCGGCGCGGCGCTCTCGACCCTCGTCGGCTTCAGTCTGTTCGGATGGGGCCTCTTCGCGGCGATCGTCTACACGCTCGTCTACGTCTCGTGGAGCGGCGCGGTCGAGGGCGGTCGGAAGGCACGGGACAAACTCGCCACGTCTCTGGTGATCGGCGCGTTCATCATCGTTGTCCTGCCGCTCTTCTCCGTCATCTGGACTGTGCTCGAAGGTGGGATAAAGGGCTTCCTGACGCCCGGCTTCCTCAATACGTCGATGAACGGCGTGAGCGGCATCCAGGACAACATGTCCGTGAACACGGGCGGTCGGGTCCTGGGCGGCATCTACCACGCAATCATCGGTACGCTGCTCATCACGCTGTGGGCGACGGTCATCTCGGTGCCCATCGGCCTGCTCACCTCGATCTACCTCGTGGAGTACGGGGAGGGCCGCCGTCTGGCGAGGGCGATCACGCTGTTCGTCGACGTCATGACCGGCATCCCGTCGATCGTGGCCGGCCTCTTCGCCGCAGCCCTCTTCGCCACGATCTTCGGCCCGGGTACGGAAACCGGCTTCGTCGCGTCCATCGCGCTCACGGTCCTCATGATCCCCGTCGTCGTCCGCTCGAGCGAGGAGATGCTGCGCATCGTCCCCAACGAGCTCCGCGAGGCCGCGTACGCGCTCGGAGTGCGGAAGTGGCGCACGATCCTCATGGTCGTCATCCCCACCGCGATCTCGGGCATCGCGTCCGGCATCACGCTCGCGATCGCGCGAGTGATCGGCGAGACTGCGCCGATCCTGCTCACGGCGGGCTTCGCGACGAAGATCAACTTCAACGTGTTCTCGGACTGGATGGCATCGCTTCCGACCTACATCTACTTCCAGATCCTCAACCCGGCTTCGCCGTCGAACCCGGGGCCGAGCATCCAGCGGGCGTGGGGCGCCGCCCTCGTCCTCATCATCTTCGTGATGGTCCTCAACCTCGTCGCGCGCCTCGTGGCCCGGATCTTCGCCCCGAAGACCGGCCGCTGAGCGCCGCCCCAGATCGACCCCTTTCGAACCGAAGGAAAGCATGTCCAAGCGAATCGACGTCAAGGACCTGAACGTCTACTACGGCAACTTCCTCGCCGTCGAGGGCGTCTCCATCAACATTGCCCCGCGCTCCGTCACCGCGTTCATCGGCCCTTCGGGCTGCGGCAAGTCGACCTTCCTCCGCACGCTCAACCGCATGCACGAGGTCATTCCGAATGCGCGGGTCGAGGGAGAGGTGCTCCTCGACGGGGACAACCTGTACGCCCCCGGGGTCGATCCCGTGGCCGTGCGGAGCCATGTGGGCATGGTGTTCCAGCGTCCCAACCCGTTCCCGACGATGTCGATCCGCGACAACGTCCTCGCGGGAGTGAAGCTCAACGGCGGTCGTCTCTCGAGGTCGGAGGCGCAGGAGATCGTCGAGTCCTCGCTCCTGGGCGCCAACCTCTGGAACGAGGTCAAGGACCGCCTCGACAAGCCGGGTTCCGGTCTCTCGGGCGGCCAGCAGCAGCGCCTGTGCATTGCCCGGGCGATTGCGGTGAAGCCGGACGTCATCCTCATGGACGAGCCCTGCTCGGCCCTCGACCCGATCTCCACGCTCGCGGTCGAGGACCTCATCAACGAGCTCAAGGAGCAGTACACGGTCGTCATCGTGACGCACAACATGCAGCAGGCCGCGCGCGTGTCCGACAAGACCGCGTTCTTCAACATCGCGGGCACGGGAAAGCCGGGCAAGCTCATCGAGTACGCGGAGACGGCGACGATCTTCAACAACCCGAAGGAGAAGGCGACCGAGGACTACGTCTCGGGCCGCTTCGGGTAGACCACTCTCGATCGGCGCGCTGGCGCGGGGAAGGCGTGCCCTAGCGCACGAGCGGGTCGAGCGCTAGCGCGAGGACGAGCCCGAGGAGCGCGGTAGCGAGCGGCGTCGCGATCCAGAAGGCCACGAGCCGGGTGAGCAGCCGCCGGTGGATGGCGGCATATCCTTGGTTGCTTCCTGCGCCGAGGATCGAGGCGGCCACGGTGTGGGTCGTCGAGAGCGGCCACCTGAGCCACAGGGCGCCGAAGAACAGCATGAGCGTGGTCACGAGCTGTGAGACGAAGCCGCGCAGGGGGTCCGTGCGGATCAGGCGGTGGCTCAGGGTGTAGGTGACGCGCCACCCACCTGCGAGGGTCCCGAGGCCGAGGGCCAGGGCGGCCAACGTCACGATCCACCCTGGGACCCCCGCCCAGTCGCCCTGGTTCCCGATCGCGGCGACGACAAGGACCGCGATGATGCGCTGCCCGTCCTGGAGGCCGTGGCCGAACGCGACGGCGGCGGTTCCCACCGACTGTGCCGCGCGCAGGGTCGCGTGGGCCTGACTCGGCTGGCTGTGGCGCGCGATCCACGTGGTGAAGCTCGTGAGGAAGAACGCCGCTCCGAAGGCGAGGAGCGGTGAGACGAGCAGCGGAAGCCACACCTGGAGCCACAGGAGGTCCGCGAGGCCGTGCTGGAACGCCTGCCCGCGGATCACCTCCGCGAGAGTCGCGCCGACGAGGCCCCCGACAAGGGCGTGGGTGGACGACGACGGATAGCCCCGCCACCAGAGGTAGACGTTCCACAGGCTCGCGCCCACCACGGTGGCGAGCAGCACGACGAGGCCCCGCGTGCCGCTCGGCGCCGTGAGCCACTGGCCGCCGAAGTAGTCGAGGAGCCACGCGCTCGTGACCGTCCCGATGACGTTGAAGACGGCGGCGAGGACGACGGCGATGCTCGGCGTGAGCGCGCGCGTGCGGACGGTCAGGCCTACGGCGTTCGAGGCGTCGCGGAAGCCGTTGAGGAATCCGAAGAGGCACGTGAACACGACCACCGCGACAAGGAGCGCGATGGTCACCTCACGACTCCTTGACGATGATCCGGCCTACGTTGGCACCGACGTCCCTGAGCGCATGGGCCGCACCGAGAAGCGCCCTCGCCATCTCGATGGTCCGGGCATAGGTGTTGAGGGAGAGCTCGCGCATCGCGTTGGCGCCCCACAGGCGATGCGTGTGGTTCGCCCTCTTGGCGAGGCGGATCATCTCGATCCAGTAGTCCTCGAGATCGTCGAGATGCCCGAGGCCCCTCATCGCCCCCACCGTGAGCTCCGCCTGGCGGTTCACGATCTCGAGCTGGTCGGATGCCTCCCGTGCGATCCTGTCGAGCCGGTTCACGAGCGTGATCTCCGCGACGCCTACGAGCTGCTCCATGGCGTTGCCGAGTCCCTCGGAGAGGTCGAGGAGGTCTTCGCGGGGGAGCGGGTTGACGAAGCTCGTGCGCAGCTGGGTCAGGAGCGTGCGCTGGAGCTCGGTCGCCCGACGATCGATCCGCAGGAGCTCCTCGTAGATCCGCTCGTGCTCCTCGATCCGGGCTCCGAACATCTCGGAGAGCACCTGCACGGCGAGCACCGACTGCTGCGCGAGGTCCGCGAGGAGTTCGAGCGCGGCCGTCTCCTGGGGGAAGAGGCGCAGCTTCATGGATTCTCCGGGGGCCAGGCCGTACGGCGGGTCATCGTTCCGGCGGCGGCCGGCATGACGCATGGTACGCGAACAAGGTGAATTGCCGCGGGAACGGCCGGGAATCGAGGCCGATGGGGAAAACGGCGTCATGGCTTCGGCAGCTTGTACTCAGTAGCAGGGGGAGAGCGATTTCTGATCTGGGAGAGCTGAGCACTGATGCCGAGCCTGCGCCACCACGGAGTGAACCGAGTATTTCCACGGAGAGGCGCCTGTGGTGACACCGAGACGACCGGTCTGACCCTTACCTTCATCCAAAGGCAGTGCGCGCGGCGTTTGCGTCATCCTTCTCCTTTCGAGCACGACGACGGTCCAACTCTTCGGCTCGAAGGCGAAGGCTGCTGGGGGGCAGACAACAGCGAAAGGTCTTCTAGTCTTGTTTGAGCAGGTCACCGACCGCGTGCTGCGCTATGTCGCGCGCGATCTCGGAGTTCGGATCGTGGGGGCGCCGGGAAGCGGCCGGACCTCCGTTGCCAAGAGAGTCGTCGACGAGCTCGAGGGTCACGGGACGCGGGTGTACACAGTCTTCACCACGCCGTCGCTGGCCAACGTCCCGTTCGCCGGGATCGTCTCGATGGGGATCGACCTCCGCCCCCGGGCCGCGGGGATCCTCGGCATCGCGGACCTGCTCTCAGAGCATGTCTCACGCATCGGCCAGCGGCTCATCGTGGTCGATGACATCGAGAGCCTGGACCGCGAGTCCCTCGCCGTCATCGACATCGTGCAGAGGCGGACCGAGGTGCCGCTCGTTGTCACCATGGGCGACGTGCCGTTCGAGTCCCGGACACCCGCCGTCGTCCTCGGCCGGTGGCCCGAAGCGACGGTGAGGCTCGCGCCGCTGCGCTATGAGCAGATCAACGCGCTCGTGCTCCAGATGCTGGGTTCTCCTGCCGAGGTGGACGTCGCCGCCCGCATCCTGGCGAAGTCCGGCGGCAACCTGCGCCTCGCCGTGCGCATCATCGAGACGGCAGTGCTGAGCGAGCGGCTCGTCCTCCGCGACGGGAAGTACGCGATGACGGGCGCCTCGCTCATGAACGAGCACCTCCACCCCGCCGTCGAGGCGATGCTCCACGGCTTGGGCCCGGACGAGTTCCGGGCCCTCACGACCATGGCCGTGCTCGGGCCCACACCCGTGTCGGAGCTTGTTGCCTCCGTGGGCGCGAACGTCCTCGACAGCCTTGAGCACCGCCGCCTCGTCTCGGCCGTGCCCGGCGCGGACGGGCAGCTCTTCGCGTCCGTCTTCCCCCCGGTCATCGAAGACTATCTTGCGGGCCATGTGCTGAGCTCCCGCAAGATCCTCCGGGACTCGTTGAGGGCCGGGCTCGAGGCGGTCCGGCCCGACGACGAGTTCCCGTCGTCGGACGGCTCCGCGGCGTCAGAGCTCGCCGCTCTGAGGGAGGAGCAGAGCGGAAGCCACGCCGCGACCGTGCGCTACTTCCACAAGCGGCTCGAAGCGGTCGAGCAGCTCTACTACACCGCCTGGGAGGCCGAGCGGACGATGTGCAACGCGGTGGCGTTCCTCCGCGTCTACTGGGGAGGCGCGATCGACCGGAACCGCATCCACCGAGTCTTCGAGCTCACTGATCCCACGGGGAGCGCCCCCGCGGACCGCCTGTTCTTCACCATGACGCGGGCCCTCTGGATGGTCATACACCGCAGTGACGTCGCCGGCGGCCTCGCGGTCCTGGAGGAGTTCGCGGAGGCCGAGCCCGACTGGGCCGAGGAGGCCCGCGCCTTCAGCCTGCTGGTCCGGGCCCAGCACACGAGGATGCCCGAAGACCTCGATGCGGAATTCGCCCGGCTGCCGGTGCGTCAGTCCAGGAGCGGCGTCATCGCTGTGGCGCGCGGCCTGCTCGAGCTCTTCAGGCTCAAACCCGACGCAGCCCTGGCGGCCGTGGACGAAGCGGAGGGATTCGAGACCCTGCCCCGCTTCGAGCCCCTCATCCGGGGTCTGGCCCTCTTCGCAAGCGGACGCGTCGACGAGGCGATCGCGTACTCGCTCGAGCGGCGGCGTGCCGCTCTCCGCACCGTGGACCAGTTCACCCTCGTCACGCAGAGCTACGTGGCCTCGCTCGCGCTCCTGTACCGGGGCCTGTTCGACGAGGCCGAATACCTCATGGGGTGGGCCTTCTCGCTCAGGCGTCCGGGCTTCCTCCTCGGCTCGCTGTACAACGCGATGCTGCGCCTCTCGGCGCTTCGGGCGGATGCGGCGTCGTCGTCCCTCGGAGAGCAGGCCGCCGCGGCACCGGACGTCGGGCCCATGCCGGGGGTCGGCAAGGGTGTCTACGAGCTGGTTGCGCGGAAGCCGGCGAGCGCCGAAGCCTTCGACCAGCGCGCGAGCGCACTGCTCGCCGACCAGGAGGCCCACGGATTCGTCCTCGAGGCCGTCTACTCGGGTCTCTTTGCGCTATGCCTCCTCCCGACGCCGGGAGTGAAGAACCGGCTCGAGAGGATCCTGCGGGAACAGGGGATCACTTCCCACGACCAGCTCCTCCGCGTCGCCGGCGCCGTCCTCGAGGGCGACATCGCGGCGCTCGACCGGTTCCCTGATGAGTACGAGCCCGACGGAGACGCCTACCAGATCGCCATGCTCTTGCGCGGGGCCGTGCGGAAGCACCGCGTGAGCAGTCACGGAGGACCGGTCGTCGCGGCGATCGAGCGGGCCGCCGAGCAATTCATGATGCAGCAGCGGCCGCCGGGCCAGTTCATCGCGTTCGAGCCGGGGGTTCCATACCTGAGCCTCACCGATCGGGAACGGGAGATTGCCCTGCTCGCGGGCAGCCGCAGCAACCAGGAGATCGCCGACCAGCTCGGCCTGAGCATCCGGACCGTCGAGAGCCACATTTCGAATGCGCTGCGCAAGACCAACGCTGCATCACGCAAGGCGCTCTTCGAGCTCGTCCGTGGGGACCAGTAGGCCGCGTCCAACGGCGCGCACTGAGGGGTGCCAGACCGTCGGCACGGAGACGTTACTTGTCGACCACGGACCCGCTCCTCACCGCGTCTAGCCTGACTGAAGGCCGTGGCTACTTGTTGCGGATTGGCGCTGGTACGGGCAGGGGGTGCCCGTCGCGCTCCGCGACGCCGGGGGAAGCAGCACGGCCGGATGCGCGCCCGAGGTGCCTCGTTGGGGGACGAAGATCAAGGCACCCGGGCGCGCTTCCATTGCTGGACCTCCAGAAGTGGAAGGTCCGCTCATGCGAGCGGGACGCCTCGGCTCCTGAAAGCGTGAAGGCCCCGCGGCGATGCCGCGGAGCCTTCACGAGGATCAGATCTTCCTGAACAAGTTAGGAGCGCCGAACCGGGAGCGCCTCTCGGCGGAAGGCCGCTCGAAGCGGCTAAAAGTTGGAGCCCGGGGCTACCGCGGTCCGACGCCACGACCCAGTCTTCTACGGGCCTTCGCGGGAGTCAACCTTGACTCGGCCGGGGAGCAGGAGCTAGCGCCCCTCGGCTAGTCGAGCTGGCCCCGCCGCCACGCCTTCGCCGAGGCCTCGAGGTCCTCGGCGGTCTTGACGAGCTGGTGGGCGTTCCTGGTGAGCTTCGTCGCCTGCTGGGCGTTGCCCCATTCGGCGCTGTCGGCCAGCTTCGCCTGGCCGAGGGCAACCACGCGGCAGAAGGCTGCCGAGCGTTCGAGCGCGACGTCGAAGTCGCCGTCGAACGCACCCGAGAGGATGGCATCCGCCATGACCGTCAGCTCATCGGCTCCGGGCGGCTCCGCGACGCCGGCAACAGCGTGCGAGACCTGCGCCGTGTCCTTCCCCGCCTTGAAGTAGACCGAGATGCGCTCGGGGTCGCTGCGCGTCGCGGCTCGGAGCGCATACAGGCGCCATAGGGCGCCGGGAAGCGATCGGGCAGGGCTCTCGGCCCACATCTCAGCGATGGCGTCGAGGCCCTGCTCGTCCGCGAGCCGGACGAGCCGCCGGGTGATCTCGGGGTCGTCGCTCTCGCGTCCGCGCCGGACGAGGGCCTGCGCGGCGAGGTGCGCAGCCTCCGAGACGCGCGCGGGGTCCGCTCCACCTGCAAAAGGCTCGAAGTCGAGGGGTGCGAAGGGCTTCGGCTTGTGCGGCCTCACTGGACCAGTGCCGTTTCCGGGACCTCCTGGATGCTCGCTCATGCCAAGTACGGTACTCCTGTTGCCTGCGGGTGCCCACGCTGGCCCCCTGCAGCGAAGAGTGCTGTGCGCGCCGCTGCGCTAGAGTACTGAGTGCACGGTCTGTGACGGTAGGGGCCTTTAGCTCAGTTGGTAGAGCAGCGGACTTTTAATCCGCGGGTCGTGGGTTCGAGCCCCACAGGGCCCACCAGACCGCTCTTGTGAAAACCCGGACTGAGAGAATCCAGTGGGGTCTGAGAATCCCCGCGTGAGACGTCAACGCGTGGGGTAGAACCCACCCATGAAGACTGCCTTACTCGTCATCGACATGGAGAACGCCTTCTTCGAGAACGCTGCCCTGGCTGCACAGCGGGACCGCCTCGTGGGGGCGTGCAACGAGCTCATCGCCGCGGCGCGCGAGAGTGACGCGCGGATCCTCCTGCTGCGGACGGAGCACGAGCGGGATCGCTCGACGTGGACGCTTTCGATGCTCGACGACGAACAGGGCTTCGCCTTCCACGGCACGGAGCAGGCGGAGCTGCTTCCCGAACTCGACACGGCGGGACTTCCGCAGCTCGTCAAGCGACGAGACAGTGCCTTCTGGGGCACTGACCTCTTCCAGCGGCTGCACACGTGGGAGGTGGAGCAGCTGCTCCTTGCGGGCGTCTCGACGCATCTGTGCCTCGCCCAGACGGCTTCCGACGCCTACGCGCACAACTTCCGTGTGGCCTTCGCGGGGGACGCGATGGGAGCCGAGTCTCCCGACCGCGCAGACGCCATGCTCGACGTCCTGCTCAAGGAATACCGGCAGGCCAAGCTCACGCAGGAGGAGGCGCTCGCACTCCTGCGAGGCTGACGGTCAGCACGTGCCGGTTCACGGGAGCCTCGAGGTCGAGGCGGCAAGGGCGGTGCGCTCGACGTCGGTAAGGGCTGCGAGAAGGTCGCGCACGACGTCGACCGTCACCCAGAGCTCCTCCGCGAGTTCGTCGGGGTGCTGGGTCCAGCGGTAGGCCTCGACGAGGAGCTCGAACGGAACGAGCCGCCGCGCGGTTTCCTCCCTCACCCTCCGCTCGACACGCGGGCCCTGACAGCTCGTGTGCCCGTGCTCGAGGTGCACGAGCTCATGCGTGAGCGCACAGCGGCGCTCTGCCTGCTGGAGGCGCTTGTCGAGCCAGATTCGGCGGCGTCCATCGGTGCGGGCCGGGGCGCCGTCCGGCATGACGATGAAGTGCAGGGTTACGTGAGTCAGTTCGCGCAGTGCCCCCCAAGGACTGAACACGAGGCCAGACTAGAGACCGGGGCCGACATTCCCAGCCGGGAGACCGCCCACTCTCTTCCGGTCGATCATTCCCCCTCGGCCGCTCACTCCTTTTCGCCGGGCCCCTGCGGCTCTTCGCCCCGTTCTGACCACTCGCGCTCGCGTTCGAGGTGCCCGTCCGGTCCGCTGTAGGCCGCGAGGCGCTGCCACGACGGCGGGAGGGCCTCGCCGTCGTTCGTCACGGCGAGCGGCTCCAACGCCCTCCGGTTGAGGTCGACGAGGGCGCGCAGCATCTCGATCGCCGCGCGGCGAGCCTTGGGCGGGAGGTTGTCGACACCGGGCGGGAGCTCGTCCGCGAACGGGGGTCCGGGAACTGGTTGGCCGGCCGCGGTGAACGCGACGTCGTCGGTCACGCCTGCGAGCCAGGCGATCGCCCGGATCGTACTCGGGCGCGGCTTCGACTTGTACGTGCCCTGCCGGATCGCATTGATGGTCGTGACAGTGATCTTGAAGCCCTCCGCTTCCGCGATCTCCGCGAGGCGCAGGCCGGAGGCATCGCGCTTCGCTGCGGCGGCCTCGACCAAGTCGCGCAGGCTCAACGGCTCGTTCACGGGCTCGGCTCTCTCCTCATGCGTGCGACACACCAATAGGCAACAACCTACACACTCATCCTGCCCGGAATGGAGCGGGCTGAACCGCTTGTATACTCAACAAGTAGTTGACAGTTCGCTTAATTTAACTTGTAGGATGAGTCCCGGGTGTGGGGACCCTGCCGTTGGGTCCCGGCGACCATCCGGAAGGAGAGCCGCATGAAGGTGAAGGACCCGGCGATGCTGCGGAGATGGCGGAGGCAGGAGAATCTCTCCCAGGCGCAGCTCGCGTTCCTGGTGAATCGCTCGCAGACCACGATCCATCTGCTCGAGACGGGCGGCATGTGCAGGCTGAGCGAAGGGCTCGCCATCGCGCTCGCGGTACGGCTCAAGCGGCCATGGGACGAGCTTTTCGAGCTCGAGGAGAATGAGAGGCTCAGCCGCGGGGCCAGGCGACGCGCCCGGCTGGACACCGCGCAGGCCCCGCCCCCCGTGGCGAGCGTCTCCTTGGAAGGCGGCCCCTAGCGCTCGAGGCGGAAGCCGATCTTGATGGTGACCTGCCAGTCGGCAACGCCGCCGTCCTCGATGTGGCCGCGAACCGACTTGATCTCGAACCAGTCCAGGTTCCGCAGCGTTTGGGATGCGGTTTCGATGGCGTTGCGGACCGCCTGGTCGACGCCGTCAGGGGAGGTCCCGACGATCTCGGAAACGCTATAGGTGTGCCCTGCCATGATTCCTCCTGACGTTGAGGGGCCACGATGGCCCGACGGGTGATGGCAGACTATCGCCGTGACCATGCCATGGCCAGAGCCGGCCCAGCCGTCCGGGGGGGACTCTCCGGACCCGCTTGTCGCGCGGCTCCGCGCCGCCGGATGCGTTTTCGCGGAAGACGAGGCGCGCCTTCTGCGGGAGGCTGGGGGCGACGACGACGCCCGACTCGAGGCGATGGTACAGCGGCGCGCTGGGGGAGAGCCGCTCGAGTACGTCCTCGGGTGGGCGGAGTTCGGGGGCCTCCGCATCGGCGTGGCGCAAGGCGTCTTCGTGCCCAGGCGGCGAAGCGGGCTTCTCGCGCGGGAGGCGGCAACTCTTGCGGGAGCAGTATCGGGCCGGCCCGCCGTCGTCGTCGACCTCTGCTGCGGGAGCGGCGCGATCGGGGCGTTCGTGGCCCACGCCGTCCCCGGCACTGCGCTCTACGCGGCAGACCTCGACCCGATTGCGGTCGACGTCGCTTCGGCGAACATTGCCCCCTACGGAGGGCGGGCCTTCGCCGGAGACCTCTACGACGCGCTTCCACGCGAGATCAGGGGACGCATCGACATCCTCGCCGTCAATGCGCCCTACGTGCCCCACGAGGCAATCGCCCTCATGCCGCCCGAAGCGCGCGACTACGAGCCGCTCGCGGCGCTCGACGGCGGCGAGGACGGCCTCTCGGTCCAGCGCCGCGTCGTCAGGGGTGCGGCGGAATGGCTCGCGCCAGGGGGCACACTCATGATCGAGACAAGCCAGCACCAGTCGCCCGCCACGGCAGCTCTGTTCGGTGCCGCCGGCCTCACCGCCCGAATCGTGCGAGATGCCGAGATCGGGGGAACGATAGTAAAAGGACACCCGATGCAAGGAGCCCCATGAGCCAGCAGCCTCCGTCTCCGTCTTCGCCCCAGGAACCGATCCCCGGTCAGAATCCGACCCCTCGCCCGAGCCAGCCGCCTCGAGACACTGGCCGGACGGCGACACCGCAGACGACAGGCACGGAGCCTCCTGTGACGCGGGCAGGAGTGGTCTGGGCCGCGGTCGTCGTCGCGCTCGTCGTCCTCATCCTGCTGATCGTGTTCTTCCTGCAGAACCAGGACACGGTGCGAGTGCAGTTCCTCGGCCTCGACGGGTACGTTCCCCTCGGTCTCGCGCTCTTCATCGCAGCTGTTGCGGGCGGCGTCCTGGTCGCCGTTGCCGGGGCGGTCCGTATCCTGCAGCTGCGCATGCTGGCCCGCCGGGCGCGGCGGGCGACCAAGCCCTAGCGGCGCCTTGGCCGGCCGCCGCCGGCGGCTAGGGGCGGCTCAGGACGAGCGCCGCGTTGTGGCCGCCGAAGCCGAAGGAGTTCACGATCGCGGCGCGCGCATCGACCTCGCGCTTGACGTTTGCCACCACGTCGAGCTTGATGGCAGGGTCGATCGTCCCGACGTTGGTCGTAGGCGGCACGACGCCCTCGCGGAGCGCCATGACCGACGCAATCGCGCTGAGGGAGCCTGAAGCACCGAGCAGGTGGCCCGTCATCGACTTGGTCGAGGTGACGGGGGCATCGATACCCGTCTCGGCGAGTGCCTCGGACTCGTTGATGTCGCCCGTTGGCGTCGCGGTGGCGTGGGCGTGCACGAAATCGATGTCGCCGGGCGCGAAGTCGGCGGCACGCAGGGCGAGGTTCATCGTGCGAGCCTGGTTCGAAGGGTCGGCGCCGACGATGTCGAACGCGTCCGAGGTGACGGCAGCGCCGTCAAGGTACGCGTAGATCTCGGCTCCGCGGGCGCGGGCGTGCGCTTCGCGCTCGAGGACAAGGAGCGCGGCGCCCTCGCCGAGCACGAAGCCGTCACGGTCGACGTCGAACGGACGCGAGGCGGCCTCCGGATCGTCGTTCCGCTTCGAGAGGGCGCGGATCTGGCCGAAGGCGGCAAGGGTGAGCCCAGTGATGGCGGCCTCGCTTCCCCCGGCGACGACGATGTCCGCGCTGCCCGAAAGGATCATCTCCCGTCCCATCGCGATGGCCTCCGCTCCAGACGCGCACGCGCTGGTCGGCGTCCTTGCGCCAGCCTTCGCGCCCAAGTCGATCGAGAGCCACGCCGCCGCACCATTGCCCATGAGCATCGTCACGGTATGGGGTGAGACCCGGCGGGGACCCGAGGCGTCGAGCACCTGGGTCTGGGCGACCGTCGTCGTGATGCCGCCGATCCCGGTCCCGACCGCGACGCCCAGCCGATCGCCTTCGACCTCGGGGCGCCCGGCCATCTCCCACGCCTCGCGGCCCGCGACGAGCGCGAACTGCTCGCAGCGGTCGAGCCGCTTGAGCTCGCGTACGGCGAGTGCCTCCGTGAACGAGGAGGGGACGGTCCCGGCGATTCGGGTGGTGAGGTCAGAGGCCCATTCAGCCTCGAGGACAGACACGCCCGACCGGCCCTCCCGCAGGGATTCCCAAGTCGACGGCGCATCGGTTCCGAGGGGGCTGACTGCGCCGAAGCCGGTGATAGCAATGCGGTCCATGCTTCAAGTATTCCTGTAGAGGCACGTCTTCCGCGGTGCTGGAGCCGTCAACGGCTGTGCCCTCGATTTAGCGGAAACCTACAGACGAACGCCACGAGGCCCGTTGATGAGGCCGCCATCTTTGTGCCAGTCCGACAAACGCGACGTCCGGTCCCAGTGCGCGACTAGGCTGGGCAGCATGACGACGGCGCTCATCACGGGCGCGAGTTCAGGCCTCGGAGCCGAATTCGCGCGCCAGCTCGCTGCCCAGGGCCACGGCCTCGTACTGGTCGCGCGCGACCGCGAGCGGCTCGAGCGCCTGGCGGCGGAGCTGCGCTCCCAGGCCGGCGTCGAAGTCGAGGTGCTGCCCGCCGACCTCACCGACCAGGACCAGCTCTCCGCCGTCGTCGGCCGCGTCTCGGAACCCACGCACCCCATCGGGATCCTCGTCAACAACGCAGGGATCGGCCTCCTCCACGACTTCGACCGGAACCCCCTCGAGGACGAGGTCAGGCACCTGCGACTGCACGTCGAGGCGACGATGAGCCTGTGCCATGCCGCCCTCAGCGCGATGAGCGGGAGACGAGAGGGACGGATCGTCAACGTCGCCTCGATTGCGGCGTACCTCCCCCGGGGCTCCTATTCGGCCGCGAAGGCTTGGACCCTCTCCTTCAGCCGTTGGGCCAACCTCCACTACCGGCGCGAGGGAATCCTCGTCACGGCGCTCTGCCCGGGCTTCGTGCACACCGAGTTCCACGAGCGCATGGGCATGACCAAGATGTTCATCCCGCCCTTCCTCTGGCTGCACGCGCCCCGCGTCGTGCGTGAGGGTCTGCTCGACAACCTCCGGGGGAAGGCTGTCTCGATCCCCTCGAGACGCTACAAGACCGTGGCTCTCGCGAGCCACGTGCTGCCGCGGCGGCTCCTGGTCGGCCCCCGGCGGCGCCCACGCCGGGGAGCCATTGGCGCCTGATCCACTGGCGGCTCGGCCCTCCACCGCCCGGGCCTGGCGCCCGGGCTGGCCCCCAGGCTCGATGCCCGGCTCGTCCGCCGGAGCTAGGCGAGCTCCATGATCCGGATGGGCGACCCCGCCGCGAAGGCGGCGATGTCCTCGACCGCATCCTTGTAGAAGATCTCGTACTGCTCCTGGGTCACGTAGCCGATGTGCGGCGTGAGGATCGCCCTCGGCTCGCGGCGGAGCGGGTGGTCGGCCGGGAGCGGTTCGACATCGAACACGTCGAGGGCCGCGAGCCCGAGGCGGTCGTGGGCAAGGGCGTCGAGGAGCGCGGTCTCGTCGACGATGGGGCCCCGGGAAGTGTTGACGAGGATCGAGTCCGGCCGCATGAGGGCGAGCTCGTCCCGCCCCACGAGTCCGCGGGAACGCTTCGAGAGCACGAGATGGATGGTGAGGATGTCCGCCGTGCGGAACAATTCGTCCTTCTCGACACGCCGCACTCCGACCTCGGCTGCGTGCTCGTCGGTGAGGTTCTGGCTCCAGGCAACGACGTCCATGCCGAACGCGAGGCCCACCCGGGCGACTCTCGAGCCGAGGTTGCCAAGCCCGAGCACGCTCAGACGCCTTCCCTCGAGCCCGCGGCCCACGGTCGTCTGCCATCCGCCAGAGCGGATTGCCCCGAGCTCGACGTCGAGCCTGCGGGTCGCGGCATGGATGAGTGCCCACGTGAGCTCGGCGGCCGGGGCCGGGACGTAGCCGGTGCAGCAGACCGTGATCCCCCGGGCCGCCGCGGCCTTGAGGTCTATTGACGCGTTCCGGCGCCCCGTCGAGACGATCAGCCGCAGTTTCGGGAGGCGCTCGAGGCGCTCGGCACGCAGCGGCGTGCGCTCCCGCATCGCCACGACGACGTCGAAGTCCTCGAGCGCGGCGACAACCGCGTCGTCGTCGTGCCCCAAGTGCTCCGAGAAGAAGGCGACCTCTGCGTCGAGCGAGGCCCAGTCCGCGAACCCGGCGGCAACGCCCTGATAGTCATCGAGCACGGCGATCCTCATGGCCCAAGCCTACGGCGGGCTACGATCGGCGGGTGAGCCCCCGTGCCGAGTCCATCCGCCCACGGTTGACCGAACTGCGCCTCAATGACCTCGTGCCGGGGTACGCCGGCGACCTCGACCCAGGGGGGCGCGCCGAGGGACTCTCGCTCGAAGGCGTCGACCTCAGCGGGCTCCAGCTGGCCGGGATCGCCTTCGTCGAATGCACGCTCGACGACGTGACGTTCGACGGCGCGGACCTCACCGGAGCATCATTCGTCGAGACCCGGATCGGGCGCCTCGGAGCGCCGACCCTCTCGGCCCCGCGCTCGCGCTTCCGCGACTTAGAGCTCGGTGCGTCCCGCATCGGTTCGGCGGAGTTCTACGACACGAACTGGTCCGGCGTCGTCGTCCGCGGCTGCAAGCTCGGGTTCGTCAATTTCCGCGCGGCCGAGCTCACTGACGTGCTCTTCGAGGACTGCGTCATCGAGGAGCTGGACCTCGGCCGGGCCAAGGCGACGCGCGTGGCCTTCGAGGGGTGCACCCTCGAGACGCTCGACGTCACCGGCGCCGAACTCCGGCACGTGGACCTCCGGGGCTCCCGGCTGGGCCGGGTCGCGGGGATCACCGGGCTCCGCGGCGCGATCGTGAGCGGAATCCAGGCGGCCGAGCTCGCCGAGGCGATGGCTGAGCAGCTCGGCATCGCCGTTCAGGACTGAAGCCGGGGACCACGAGGGCGGGGCCGCACATGGTGTGCAGCCCCGCCCTCGGCGTTGTGTCCCGGTGGGTTATTCGGCGTCGTGGTCGGTTTCGAGGATGGTGACGAGGTGGTCGAGGTGGGTTTCGGCGTTGGGGCCTTGGGCGCGGAGGGTGACTTTCTGGCCGTGTTCGGCGCCGAGGGACATGAGGGAGAGGATGCTGGAGGCGTCGAGGGCTTCGTCGGCGGGTTCGCCTTCTTTGGCGATGGTGATCTCGATGCCGGTGTTGGCGGCGGCTTCGGCGAAGATCGCGGCGGGGCGGGCGTGGAGTCCGACGCGGGAGGCGATGGTGGCGGTGCGTTCTGCCATGGTGGGGGTTTCCTTTCAGAGTCCGAGCT
>NZ_SSNH01000016.1 GCF_005877005.1 Sinomonas susongensis
GTGGAAGCAGGGACTGAAGACCTGCGAAGCCGACCGGTACTAATAGGCCGACAGCCTCACACACACACGGAACACTGCCCGCGTCCACTCTACGGTCCCCAGACAACAAACCCCACCCCACCCCCACCCCCCCACGGGGCCGGGGACCGGGCGGGGCCACCGGGGAACACCACAACCGAATACAGCACCGCGCGCCGGCCCCCAGGGCCGGCCCACCGCAACCCGACACGCTTCCCCACCCCCGCCACCCGGGGGCGCGAGGAGAGAAGGTTACGGCGGCCATAGCGTGGGGGAAACGCCCGGACCCATCCCGAACCCGGAAGCTAAGCCCCACAGCGCCGATGGTACTGCACCCGCGAGGGTGTGGGAGAGTAGGACACCGCCGGACAACACCACCCGCCGAGGGCCCCACAACGACCGTGGGGCCCTCGACGCATTTAACAGCATTTCAACGCGAGCACCGCAACGCGAGCACCGCGCCGCCAACACCATCAGCACCGGACCGCCGCACCGCGCACGGCCCCTCGGCCGACAGTGCGCCGCCGCCACACGAAAAAGCCCCGGAGCGACGATGAGGGGGTGCGCGCTCCGGGGCGGTTCTCGATACCTCGCCAAGGCAGGAGTCCAGCGCGAGGTCTGCAGCCCAGCGTAGACAGGAGCCGTGGATTGACCATCGTTTTCGGTCAAGCAGCCGGGAGCCGACTCCTACGCCATGGGTCGAAGGGCCCAGAAATGTCTCCTGAACGCTTCCTCGTGCCGTCCCCTTGCCCAGCTCTTCGTGCCGTGCTCCGATATTGCTCATGGACACCCCTCGATACCTCTTGGCCATCGGCACGAAGAAGGGCCTGTGGCTGGCGACGAGCACCGATCGGCGGACCTGGGAGCTTTCCGAACCGCACTTTCTGATGCAGGAGATCCCTGCCATCGGCATCGACACCCGCGATGGACGTACGCGCCTGCTCGTCGGAGTACGGTCTGAGCATTTCGGGCCCACTGTCGTCCACTCCGACGATCTGGGCTCGACCTGGACTGAACCGGAGCGCGCGTCAATCGCCTTCGGGGAAGGTGACGACGCCGCCGTCGAACGCATCTGGCAGATTCTCCCGGACGCCGAGGACCGCCCCGGGGTCGTCTGGGCAGGTGTTCAGCCCATCTCCGTCTGGAAGTCGACGGACGGCGGCGCGACGTTCGAGCTCAACCGGGCCCTCTGGGAGCATCCCGACAAGGGCGACTGGGGGGCTGGCTATGGTGGCGCTGCCGCGCATTCCATCGTGCCGGACCGGCGGGACCCGCAGCTTGTCCACGTCGCGATGAGCACGGGTGGGGTCTACCGCAGCAGGAACGGCGGCGACAGCTGGGAGCGGGCAAGCAGGGGGATCTCTGCGTATTTCCTGCCCGATCCGGAACCCGAGATGGGGCAGTGCGTCCACAAGATCGCAGCCGACGCGGACGGACGGCTGTACGCGCAGAATCACAGAGGGGTCTTCCGCAGCGACAATCAGGGCGATCAATGGGTCTCGATCGCGGAGGGTCTCCCGGCGGACTTCGGCTTCGTGATGCTGACGCATCCGCGCAGGGGCGGTACGGCGTGGGTCATTCCGCTGGTCTCGGACTACGAGCGGATCGCCCCGGAGGGGCATCTCGCCGTACACCGGACCGACGATGCCGGCACGACGTGGCACAAGTACGACGGCGGCCTGCCGGCGTCCGACTTCAATGCGGTGCTGCGTGACGCCGCTGCGGTCGACGGGGGTGACCCGGTCGGCGTGTACTTCGGGACGCGTGGCGGCTCTGTATATGCGAGCGGGGACGAGGGAGAGACCTTCGTCGAGGTGGCCTCGCGGTTGCCCGACGTCCTCTGCGTGCGCGCGACCGTGCTGGGAGCGGAGGCCTGAAGCAGTGGTGACGCTCTTGCTGCCCACGATCTTGGCAGAGGTGGCAGGCGGCCGCACGGAGTTCGCCCTGGATGGGGTGACCTCCGTGCGGGCCGCCTTCGACAATCTGGCCGACCGATACCCCATCCTCGGGCGCAGGCTGCGCGACGAGCGGGGTCAGCTCCGGCGGTACGTCAACGTGTATGTAGACGGTGACGATGTGCGGCGGCGCCAAGGGCTCGACACCGCCGTCACGGAAGGGCAGGAGATCCTCGTCATCCAGTCGGTCGCTGGAGGCTGAGGTCAGGCGACCAGATCTCCGCCCTTGTACGTGACATCCGCCTGCACGTGCCAGAGGGAGAAGTCCTCCTCCTGGATGGCGCGGCGGTAACGGGTGTCCTCGTCCCGGATCCAGACGAGGCCGATGCCTGGCGCAGTGTCGTAGACGGTTCCCCGGAGGACAGTGACGCCGCTGCGGGCCTCGATGAGGTCCCCGCGGCGGAGTTCGCTGAGCTTCCGGATGCGGCGGTGGGTCTCGCTGGTCATCTGGTGCTCCTTCAAGCGTCAGTGGTGTTCCGACTGCTTCAGTCTCTGTCACGGGCGTTTCCGGCCCGTTTCGACGGCATGAGCGGGCAGTAAGGATCCAGTGGCGTCAGCGTTTCCGCAGATCAGCGACGTAATGCCCGTCACTCTCACGTACGTCGCGCGGCAAGCCGTCCTTGGAGGCAGATTGCCGCTAAACCGGTAGTCACAATGTGAAATTAAGCTGTGAGTGCTCCCAGTACTCTCGAGTAGGGGTACCAAGAGCCAGCCGTGGACGATAGCGTCTGTCACCGGACCCAGCAACGAGGCTGGGTACAGGAGCAGTTGCCTGGTCGACAGGTGAAGGGGCGTGCTGTGGCAGCAAGGTTCGAGGTGCTCAAGGACGAGGCGAGGCTCTACCGGGTCCAGCTGAGGTCGGCCGAAGGGGTGGTAGTTGCGGTCGCCCAGGGACTCCAGTCCCTTGATGCCGTCAAGCGTGTGATTGCCTGCGTGCGGGAGAGCGCCGCAATGGGGCTCGTTGTCGACATGACGAAGCCCATCTGACGCTGGGGGTCTGGAGTTCTGACGGTGCCGGAACGTAGGCTCCAGATGTTAGAAGCATCCGGGTTCCCCGCCTGACCAAGGAGATCTGTCATGCCAACGATTCTCAACCCTTACCTCAGCTTCAAGGACAACGCCCGCGACGCGATGAACTTCTACCAGTCCGTGCTCGGCGGTGACCTCACCATCTCTACCTTCGAGGACTTGCACGCGGCTCAGGACGAGTCCGAGGGCCAGCTCGTCATGCACTCGATGCTGACGACCCCAAGCGGGATCACGCTCATGGCCTCTGATACTCCGGAGCGAATGGAGTACCAGCCGGGCACCAACTTCTCGATCTCGCTCAGCGGGGACGACGAGGAAGAGCTGCGGGGCTATTGGGACAAGCTCACCGATGGCGCCACCATCACGATGCCGCTCGAGAAGGCCGTATGGGGCGACACGTTCGGCATGCTCGTCGACAAGTTCGGGATCCCGTGGCTCGTGAACGTCGCTGGGCAGCCTGAGGACCAGTCGGGCGAGGGATCGGCCGCCGCCGCAACCCCCCAGGTGTAGCCCGCCACCTGGTTCGCTGCGGCCGCCCTCGGCGGGGCGCTTACGAGGCGGGGCGGTCCTCGCGCTTCTGCTTCGTCAGCGTCTCGTCGATGATGTTGCGGATCTCCAGCAGCAGTTCCGGCGACAGATCGCTCGTAAGGCTGCGGGCTGCGAAGCTCTTCACCTCGGCCTCCCGCATGGCGCGGAGAAGATCGAGCTGGGCGGCCACGCGGGCAGGCGTTTCGGCGTCGGCGTTCGTGAGGAACGCCGACGGAACTCCGAAGAAGTCCGCGAGGGCTTCGAGGAGGTCCGTGTCGGGCGTCATCGGTCCCGTACCAGCGCGCATGTAGTGCCACCGCTGCCGGGAGATGTGAAGGCCGCGGCCCTCGACGGCCTTCTTGATGTCCGGGAACGTGTACCGGCGGCCCCCCTCGGCCGCGACTACGTCGAGAAGCGTGTTGAGACGCTCAGCCAGAACCTCCTCGGGCTTCTGGGATTCGTGCTCAGGCATAGAGGGCCCCCTCCGATTTCTGGACAAGCTTCGTTTCCGACTCGCTCAGCAGGTTCCCGCCAGCGGCGAGATCGCTGTCGAGAATTTCCACGAGAGCGCGATGAAGCCGCGCGCGTGGGTTGCGGCTGAGTACGCCCTTGAGAGGAACGGATACCGAGTCTATGACGACACTGGCGTGGGCCGTGCGGCGCCACACGGGGTGGAGCCGCACGAGGTGGTAGCGCTCGTTGAGCTGCCACTGTGCCACGCGCTCGGAAACCGAAGGCAGCATGAGCCCGAAGGAGAGCAGGAGCGCCGCGATTCCCTCGAGGGCGTGGAACGCGTTCTGCAGCACCGGCTCGTAGTCCAGGCCGACATAGGTCAGGACGATGATCTGCCGCGCGAACTTCGCGGCGAACGCGACCACGGTGACGACGCAGCCCAGGGCGACCGCACTGAAGCCCGTGCGGAACATCGCGGAAGCCATCTGTGGGAGATAGCGCAGGCAGACGATCGTCACTTCGACGGACACCGCCGCGAGGAATGCGCAGAGAGTCGCCATGAAGACGAAGACGCCGACGTCGCTCTGCGACCCGGCATCGAGCGCCAGGCGACCGAGCGGCTGGTCCGAGCTAACGGCGCCGGCCATTGACGCGCATGCGAACGCCACGCAGTACACCGTCATGGCCGCCGTCGTCTGCAGGAGGCCGCGGCGCAGGACGGGTTCCTGCTCCGCGGGGGCGACGACGGCCTTCACGATTGCGGTGCGGAACAAGCCGAAGGAGAGCATGACAAGGCAGCCGCTCATGAGGCTCGCGATGCCCGGGAAGCGGAGGCCCGCATCGATCGCATGGGAGACCGGAACGCCGCTGATGGTCGTCGCCAGAGCGGCGGGCAGCGCGACGAAGAAGACGAGATCCCCTCGCTGCCGTACACAGGAGGGCAGGCGGGAGAGCACGAGCAGCCACAGAGCCACGGTCGACGCAATCGTGATGCTCATCCGAAGATCCCTCGGAAGTTCCGCGGCTCGACGCGACCGGCGCGCCGGGTCCGCGCCAGGGCATCCGCGAAGAGGTCGGCGAGCGACTCCGCGACGATCTCGGGTTCCGTGTGACGCTGGCAGCGGGCGAGGCACTTGGAGACGAGGTCCGGGCTCAGGTCGGGCAGGAGGGTAGCGAGGTGATCTTCCTCGTCCATGAGCCGCTCGTGGTTGAGCGCCATGTGTGCGAATTCGTGGAGGATGATCTGCTCGCGGTGCAGCGGCGACGCCGTCTCGGCGTGCAGGATGAGGTCAGTGGCAGGGAACGACAGCCAGAGCCCGGAAATCTGGTTGCGCCCGAGTTCGCTGACCTCGCGGATCACGATTTCCTTGCCGCGATCGTCCTCGAGGAGCTGGCGGAGGGCTTCGAGCGTGAGGCGCTCGGGGACGTCGAGGTCGCGAAACGCCGCGGCCGCTTGGCCGCGAAGCTGTTCCATGTCCATGACGCCATCCTCGGTCTCACCTGCGGACTGAGCCCAGAATATCAGGGCTTGGACACGTCCATTTATCACGACTCGTCCAAAATGTCACAAGAAGCACACACTATATGCACGAAAGTGATGGACACACCCTCGTCCCGCTCAGTAGAGTCACTCGCGTGACGGCCGCTCGGCCGGTCGATTTCCCCTGTGTCGTCAAGGCTGGCAAGTGATCAAACGGTTGTGGCAGTTCCCCGCTGTCATCAGCGGGACTGCGCTGCTGACATTCTGTGGCGTAACCGCACTCCAAGCCAGCATGAACGGTCCGCTCCACGCCTTCGGCGCGAGCGTTGAGGCAGCCCGAGCGAGCGCTTCGCCCAGCGCGGGCGCCCTCTCCGTCGCGGCGGGCGCACCCGTCCATGCCTCCTCGGGCGCCGAGGCCAGCGCCGAGCCGACGAGCGTTGAGGCCGCGGGTGCCCTGGTCACTCCTTCGCCGCAGCCCCAGGCAACGAGCGACGGCGGCTCGTCGTCGCCCAAGGCCGATGGCGGCGCGGGGACAGGGGGAGCACTGGCCGAGGCCGGCGCCGGCGGAAGCGGCCAGAGTGGCGTGAGCGGTCAAGGGCACGGGAGCGAGAACGCCGGAAGCCAAGATTCCGGCTCTCAGGACGGCGCTGCCCAGGGAAGCGGCTCGCAGGCTGGCGTGGTGCAGGCTGCTGCGGGTCAAGTCGGCGCTGTGGCCGGTTCCGCCGACGAGGCCCGCGGAACCCGAGGCCTCGGGTCTTCGAACCAAGCCGGGGCTGCCGCGTCGGCTTCGGACGGTGGTCTTCCTGGGGCCGGCGGCGCTCTCTCAAGTGGTCTCTCCTCGGCGGCCGCGTCCGCCGGTGCGGCCGCCTCAGCGAGGGAGGAGCAGCTGAGCCAGGACCTCAGCAGATGGCTCGGCCTGACCGCTCATGGCGATGGGAAGGGCCAAGGCCAGGGCCACGGTTTGGCGGGCAGAGCCTCGCAAGGGCAGGCGGGCTCCGCAGGCGGGTAGCTAGCCCAGGGGCATGCGGAGCGGCCAGCCCTGTCCGTCGAGGATCGCCTGCGCGCTCTGGCCCGTCGCCTCGTTCACGATCACGGGAGCCATGAGGTTCACCGTGGTGCCACCTTCGCCCGGGGTTGCGACGACCAGCACGCGGGCTTCCTCCGGGGAACCGAGTCCAAGGCTGCGGCATGGTGCGGAGATCTCCGGCTCATAGCCGGGGACGTACACGGCGGCGTCGAGCAGGAAGAGCCGGATGTCGGGAGCCGCGTCGGGGCGGAGGCTGAAAAGGCCGGCGGCGCCGTCGACCGCTTCGAGCGTGAAGTCGGTGTGCGGGGCGAGCCCGGGCAGCGGCTCGGCGAAGGTCAGCGTGCTCACTTGAGGAAGTCCATGAGGCTCGGCTGGAGCGTCCGCGCGGTGACTGCGAGGGCCGCCTGGTAATTCGTCTGCTGGAGCTGCAGGTCCAGGGCGGCCTTGCCGAGGTCCAGGTCCTCTATGCCCGAACGCCTCGTCTCGAGCGCATTCTGCTCTGTCATGTTCTCCGATCCTGCGCGTTGGAGTTGGGCGAGCCGGGTCCCGACGTCGGCGCGCCCACTGACCACGGCACTCATCGCCGTGTCGAGCGATTGCAGCCGCGGCGAGGGATCGCTGCCCTTCCGTAGGTCGGAGGATATCGCGTCGATGATGCTGAAGACCGAGTTTGAGCCCGTGCCGAAGATCGCGGCGCCGTTGGCGTCCACTTGGACGGTCTGGTCTGGGCCGATCCGGCGTTGGACAGTGTCGCCCGTCATCCCGTTGAAGGAGGGCGGCGTGCCGTCGGTGAAGGCCGCGGCGGCGTCGGATGTCCCTGCGAAGACGTTGCGGCCGAGGTACTTCGTGTTCGCGGCGGCCAGCAGATCGCCCCGCAGGGAGTCGATCTGCGTGGCGAGTGCGTTCTTCCCGTCCTGGTTGAGGGAGCCGTTACCGCCCTGGACGGCGAGGTCGCGCGCCTTGCGGAGGTAATCGGTCACGTTGCCCAGCGTCGAGTCGAGCGTCGTGAGCCACGCCGTCCCGTCGTCGATGTTCCGCTTGTACTGGGCGTTGGCGGCAATCTGGGCGCGGATGCCCAGGGAAGCGGCCGTTCCGACCGGATCGTCGGAAGGCCGCGTGATCCTCTGACCCGAGCTCGCGGCGTCCTGGGCCGACGAGAGGCGGGCTTGGCTCGCGCCGAGCCGGCGCTCGGCCGCGCTCAGCATGGTCTGGTCGGTCACGCGGAGCATCTCAGAGTCCTACCGTTCCCATGTGGTTGATGAGGGTGTCGAGGGTCTGGTCGAGCGCCGTCAGGACGCGCGCTGCCGCCTGATACGCGTGCTGGCCCGCAAGCAGGTTCACGTTCTCCTCGTCGAGGCTGACCGAGGCGCCGGACGTCTGGGCCGTTTTCGCCGTCGTCGCCGCGGTCGCCGTCATCGTCTCCTGCTGCTGTGCGGTCTGGGACGAGCTGCCGACGCGCGAGACGAAAGCGGCCCACTTGCTGTCGGGGGAGCCTGCCTGAGTGCTGAGCTGGGCGACTGCATCCGCGTTCGAGCCGTCGTTCGTCCCGGTGCTCAATGCTCCGGAGGCGATTCCGCTCGCGTCGCCGGGCACCACGCTCAGGCCCTGGGCCGCAGGGAGGGAGGGGTTGATGGCGAAGAAGTCCAGGCCAGTCGCGCCGGACGGCGTCTTGCCCTGGCTGTGCACGCTATTGACCGCCTGCGCGAGGGATACCGTGAACTCGTTGTACTGCGCGGCGGCCTCGGCGATGGGTCCGCCGGTCCCGGAGGCATTAGCGGGAGCCAGGACGGAGAGGTCGCCGGCGACCGTCCCGCCGTCGAGCCCCACCGGGACGCTCGGGCGGTCCGCCCACACGAGGGTCGGGGCACCCGACGACGTGTCAGCCAGGCTCTGAGGACCCGTGAGCTGGACGGCGCGTGAGGTGCCCCCTGTGACAAGCGCGTTGCCTCCGAGGAAGACGGCGACCGTTCCGTCGGACTGCTGGCGGACGGATCCGCCGGCGAGCGATGCAATCGTCTCGGTGAGCTTCGACCGCTGGTCGATGAGCTCGTTCGCGTTGCCGCCCGCGGCCAAGGTCGAGCGGATGCTCGTGTTCAGTTTCGCGACCTGGGCTGCGGCGTCGTTGAGCGAGGTGACCATGCCCTGCGCCTCCGACTGCGTGGAGGACCACTGGGCGGCAAGCGCCGAGTACCCGCTTGAGAGTTCGGCCGCGAGCTGCTTGCCGTTCTGGACCACCGTTGCTGCGGCCGAGGCGTCGTTCGGCTGGTTCGCGAGGTCCTGCCAGGACGACCAGAACGACTGCAGCTGCGCTGAGATCCCGTTCGCCCCGGGCTCCTGGAGGGTCGTCTCGATGGCTTGGTACGCCGTCGAGCGCTGAGCTGCGTAGCCGGCGGACGACGACGTCGACCTCACCGAGGCGTCGAGCAGCGCGTTGCCGAGCCGGGCAATCGAGTCTACGGAGACGCCCTGGCCGACCTGAGATACCGCGGCCGAGCCCATTGTCCTGGCGAGCGGCCCCATGGCGGACTGCTCGAGGCGCTGCCGGGTATAGCCGTCGGTCCCGACGTTGTCGATGTTCTGGCCCGCGACGTCGATGGCCTGCTGCGCGGCCGAGAGGCCGCGGTAGGCCGCGTTGAGGGCGCCGAATGTGCTCACAGTCGTCCTTCGGTCAGAGGTCTCGGGCGAAGAACCGGGACTCGTTCGTGCCAGCGGCCCGGCCGTGGTCGTCGTAGGTCTTGGCCATCGACGTGACGTCCGCGAGCGTCTCCTGCGTGGAGCGCGAGGCGGCGCGGAGGAACTGGGCGTTGGCGTCGCGGAGCTGGCGGATGACGGCGGTCTGTTCCGTCATCGCCTTGAGGTGCGCGGTGAGGATCTCGCCCCACGGCCCCTCCGGCGCGCCAGCCGCGAGCTCCCGCAGCGTTGCCTCCTCGGGCAGGCCCCATTCCTTGGCTGTGGCGGCGGCAGTCACCGCGCGGGCGAGCCCTGCCGCGGACAGGCGTTCGAGGACCTGCTCGACCTCGCGGGTCGCGTGGGAGATCCAGCGGGTCTTGCCTGCCGTGAGGAGGAGCTGCTCCTCCTCGAGCTTGAAGGTCAGGAGGTCCAGCAGCTCGCGCTCATGCCAGAGCTGGGCCGAGAGGTCATGGATCGCCATTCAGTGGCCAACTCCTCATCCGTGGGCCTTGCAGGACGCGTACGCGGCGATCGGCGCCACGTTGTAGACCCTTATCGGCGCGGCGGGGGCCTTCGTAAGCACGCCGCCTCCCGGAGCCGCCTTCCCCGGGCCGGCGACCGATCGGGCTATCGCAGAACGCGGTAGCGGAGGTAGACCACATTTGAGCTCATGGTGCGGGTCTCGACGAGTTCGAGATCCACCCGGAGCTCGTGTCGCGGAAAGTAAGGGATGCCACCGCCGAGCAGCACCGGGTAGACCCGGGCCCGGTACTCGTCGATGAGACCCAGATCGGCGGCCTCGGCAGCGAGAGCCGCCCCGCCGATCGCGATGTCCCCGTTCCCCGGCTGCACTCGCAACCGCTCGATCTCCTCAGCCAGGCCGCCCGAGGCAAGCCGGGCGTTGCCCTGGAGCCCCGACAGCGTGGTGGAGAACACCACCTTGGGGAGCGCCCTCCAGATCGCCGCGAACTCGACCGTCGAGAAGCCGAGCGAGGGATTCTGCTCGGCAGTCTCCCAGTACAGCATCGTCTCGTACAGCTTCCGTCCCAGCAGGTGGACGCCCGTGCCACGGACTTCGTCGGTCGCGAGGCGGAAGACCTCCTCGTCGGGAGCAGTCCACCCGACGCCTCCATCTGGGCCGACGATGTAGCCGTCGAGGGAGACCGCCATCGAATAGGTCACCCTCCGCATCGGAATTCCTCCTCGCCGTACACCCATGAGCACCCCATATCAGCCGAGCTCCTCCGCCAGCGCAACGATGATCCCCTCCGGGCCGCGGACGTAGCACAGTCGGTAGCTGTCCTGGTACTGCGAGACCTCTGCGACGAGTTCCACGCCGCGCGCCCGCAGGCCCGCGACGGCCACGTCGAGGTCGTCGACGGCGAACATGACGCTGCGGAGGCCGAGCGTGTTTCCGGGTGGGTTCTGCTGCCCGCCGCCAACCGCTGCCGGGGTGTGGAACTTCGTCAGTTCGAGCCGGCCGTGGCCGTCCGGGGTGCGCATCATCGCGATGTCGACCCGGACACCGTCGAGGCCGACGACGCGGTCGACCCAGGGTCCCTCGACCGGCGCCTCGCCCTCGAGCTCCATACCGAGCTCGACGAAGAACGTGACAGCGGCCTCAAGGTCGTCGACGACGACGCCTACATGGTCCATCCGCTGGATTGCCACAGCGCTCCCTTCTTGCGGCGTAGGGTCCGCTGCCAATTCTCGATCCGACCACCACTTGGTGTTGAGGTCCCGAGAAGAATTCTTCCTCGGTCACTTACGTGCAACCCGCAGCGGCCGATTGGTGGCAGTGAGGGCCCACGGACGGGCCCGGAGCATGAACCACAACTCATTCACGGAGGACTCAGATGGCTCTCAGCGTCAACACCAACCTCATGGCCCAGCAGGCCTACCTCAACCTCAACAAGACCTCGGCTGATATGGCCAGCTCGATGGCGAAGCTCTCGAGCGGCCTGCGGATCAACACCGCGGCGGACGACGCCGCCGGCCTCTCGATCTCCCAGGGCCTGCAGTCCCAGGTCGACGGCTCCCAGATCGCCTCCCGCAACGCGCAGGACGGCATCAACGTCATCCAGACGGCCGACGGCGCCCTCGGCGAGGTCCACTCGATCCTCCAGCGCATGCGCGACCTCGCGGTCCAGGCGGGCAACGACTCGAACAACCCCGCCTCCCGCACGGCGATCAAGTCCGAAGGCGACGCCCTCGGCCAGGAGCTCAACCGCATCACGAACTCCACCAACTTCAACGGCATCAAGCTCCTCGACGGTTCCGCTTCGGGCGCAACGGCCCTCAGCTTCCAGGTCGGCGCCGACGGCTCCGCCAACAGCCAGATCAAGGTCGACTTCGGCAACCTGACGACCTCTTTGGCGGCAGGTGCGAACAGCTTCTCCGGTACGACGGGTGCGAGCGGGTTCCTCGTGGACACGGCTGCGAACGCCGCGACCACGATCACGAACCTCGACACGGCGATCGCGGCGGTCTCCGCCCAGCGGTCGGGCCTCGGCGCTGCGCAGAACCGCCTGGGCCACGCGGTCAACGTGCTGAACACCTCGGCTCAGAACCTCACCGCGGCGAAGTCGCACATCACCGACACCGACATGGCGTCCGAGATGGTCAACTACACCAAGGACTCCATCCTGTCGCAGGCTGGCACGGCGATGCTCGCGCAGGCCAACCAGTCCGGCCAGGGCATCCTCAAGCTCCTCGGCTAGAAAACCGATCAAACGCTGATGGCGGTCAGGGTGGCCAACCTGCTCCTGACCGCCATTGGCGTCTGACTGACGCTAAGGAGTCAGAGCATGACCGGAGTGTCGATCAACGGGCTCGGCAGCGGGCTCGACATCACGTCGATCATCAATTCCCTCATGCAGGTCGAAGCCCTGCCGCAGCAGCAGCTCCAGCAGACGCAGGCCAACGATCAGAGCATGATCAGCGCGCTGCAGGCGGTCAACGGGAAGGCCTCGTCGCTCGCCACGCTCGCCGACAAGATGGCGTTCCCTGGGGCGCTCAATCTCTTCACCGCGTCGTCGAGCAGCACCGCCGTCACGGCGACGGCGGGCACGACGGCGACCGCGGGCACCTTCAGCGTGCAGATCAACCAGACCGCCCAGACCCAGGTCGACGTCACTGCGCCCATGTCGGGCTGGCCGACGGACTCCACCGGGGCGCCGTCGGCCCTCACTCTGGTCGACTCGACCGGCAAGCAGACCCAGATCACCCCCGCGAGCACCTCGCTCGACGACGTCGTGAGCGCGGTCAACGCGGCCGGCGGCCCGGCAACGGCCATGAAGGTCGCCGCTGGGACTGATGCAAGCGGCAACCCGCTGTACCGCCTCCAGCTGACGGCCGCGCAGTCTGGGGCCACGGGTGCATTCAAGGTCTACCAAGGGTCGTCGTCCGCGGTCACCGCCGGCACCGCGACGGACCTCATGTCCCAGTCAGGTGCCGCCGTCGTCACCGCAGCGCAGGACGCCTCGGCGACCCTCTACGCGGGAACGGCCGCGCAGCAGACCATCACGTCGTCGTCGAACACCTTCAAGAACCTCTTCCCGGGGGTCGACGTCACCGCGACGTCTGCGGCGGCCGGCACGACGGCGACCATCACCGTCGCGAGCGACAACGCGGGCATCACGAAGCAGGCCAGCGATCTCGTGAGCTCGATCAACGACCTGCTGGGCAACATCGCGGACAACACGAAGGTCACCACGACCATCAACGCCACGAGCGGCTCGTCAGCCGCCGGGGGCCTGTTCACGGGGGACTCGGCCGTGAGGGGGGTCGCGGACGCCATCACGGACGCCCTCTACATGCCGACGAGCAACGGCCACTCACCGTCGGAATTCGGCATCAGCATCCAGCAGGACGGCAGCTTCGTCTTCGACTCGACCAAGCTCCAAGCAGCGCTCACCGCGGATCCGGCGGGCACGCAGTCGGCACTCCAGGAGATCGCCTCGCGGGTCTCCACTGCAGCGAAGAACGCGTCCGACCCCGTCACAGGGTCGATCACGTCCCTCATCTCAGGCCAGCAGGCCGACGTTGCCGACCTGGCCAACCAGATCAGCGACTGGGGGACACGCCTCGCGGACCGCAAGGCCACGCTGACCGCCCTCTACAACGCGATGGACACGTCGATGGGCACGCTCAAGTCCCAGCAGTCCTGGCTCACGAGCCAGATCGCCGGCCTGCCCACCTACTCGTCCAGCAGCTCCAAAGGTTAGGAACTCCCATGACCCTCCAGCCAGCCCGCGCGCGGCAGCTGTACAACCGTGACGCGATCCTCTCCGCGAGCCCTGTCCGGCTCCTCACGATGATCTACGACCGGCTCATGCTCGACCTCCACCGCGCCGAGAAGGCACAGGAGGCCGCGGACTGGCAGGCTGCGAGCGACTCCCTCCTGCACGCGCAGGACATCATCGCGGAGCTCAGCGCGACCCTCAAGTCCGGCATCTGGGACGGAGCGGAGAGTCTCCGCAGCCTCTACGACTACGTGCGCCGCGCGCTCGTCAACGCGAACATCAACCGCAATCCCTCGCTCACCCGCGAGGCCATCGCCCTCGTCGAGCCGCTGCGCCAATCGTGGCACCAGGCAGCGGCCTCGCTTCCTGCCGAACGCCCGGAGGCAACCGCAGCACTCGGGGGCTACGTTGGCTGACTCGTGGGACGAAGTGCTCGGTCGCCTTGAGGCAGACCTGGACGCCGTCGAGCACCAGCTCAAGGACCCCGCCGCGGGCGCCGTCGAGGCATGGCCGCTCCCCCTCGGGCTCGGGCCGATCCCGGAGCGACTGGTCCGGCGGGCGCTCGCGCTGAGCGACCGCCAGGAGGTCCTCGCCAATCTCCTCGAAGAGGCGAAGGCCAAGTCCGCGCGGCACCTCGCCGTCGTCCGCTCGGTCCCGTCCCCCAGGGCCGAGGGAGCCCCGATCTACCTGGATCTCAAGGGCTGAAGTCCGAACGGACGCCGCATCACGGCACCGGGTCGGGAGAGGACGGCCCGATCGGAAGGATCGGCGCACCGAAGTCGGTGATGGTGTACCGGCCGCAGTGGACGTTGCTTGATGGGGCGGTGCGGGCTGCCGAGGGCAGGACGAGCGGTGTGGGCTCGGCGTCGGTCACCACGAACGAGACCTTCGTGCTCGAGTAGTCCGTGCGGTTGGTGAGCCATGCGTACTCACCGAACTGGCTGTCCACCTGCACCAGCTGACTGGGTTCGGGGAGAAGGGCCTTGGCGGCACGGACCGCCCAGAACCTCCCCGCCCCGGTCTCGTGGCTCGCGCTGACCCAGGCTTTTACGCAAGTGAGATCCGGGTCGACGGCGGCTGCAGACCTGCCGAGCGCTCCGGCTGCCGCCGTCGATACGGCGAGGCAGGCGACGACGAGGCCCGCGAGTAGCCCCTTGACGGCCTTGTCGGGAAGCCGGCGGAACAGTGCGCCGCCCTGGGTGAAGAGTCTCGGGGCCAGCACCAGGGTGCACACGGGAGCGAAGTACAGGGGCTGGAGGTAGCGGACCCAGAATTGGCCGAGGAGGATCATTCCGCCCATGACTGCCAACGGAGCGAGCCAGGCCAACCCGCTGAGGACGGCGGTCCCGGCGTCTCGGGTGGCGAGGGAACCGCGGAACACGATCACCGAGATGAGGATCAGTGCGATGACAGCTGTCAGAGACACGGCGCCCTCGATCGTCGAGGCTCTTTCTGCCAGCATGTGCGGGTAGAAGATGGCCGCCACGCTGGCCTTCCCGGGGTTGACGTAGGAAGGACCGTCCCTGAGGATGAGGGACCCGAACGGAATCCTCGCCAGGAGGCCGAGGCAGCTGCCGAGGGCCAGGAGAGCAGCCGCAAGTGCAGAGCGTCGCCAGCGGATGACACGCTTCCACGCGACCAAGGCGAGCACGACGCCGAGCGGCAGTACCTCCCAAGCAAGGAACAGTGGGTTCGTGAGGCTCGAGAGCGCAGCTACCCCCACGAGGACGAGTTCCAGCCAGCGCCAGCGGCTCAGACCTCGGGCCTTCAGGAGCCGCACCGTGAGCGCCGTCGTGGCGATCGACGCGAGCACGGTCATGCTGTAGTACGTCGTGGTCGCGAGGAGCGAGGCGAGTTGGAAGTCGTTGTAGCCCGAGGAGCTCTCCAAGAGCGCAAAGCCCGTCATCGTGCCGAAGGCGACGAGTGCGCCGACGACGCGGTGCGCTCGCGGCCGCTCGCGCTGCACGACTCCGCTCAGGAATCTGAGCACTCCGTAGAACAGCAGGAGATTGACGACGGCGTTCAGGGCGAAGGTGCCCTTGAAGCCGAGGCCCAGCACCGAAAGAGCGAAATACAGGCCCATCTCGGGGATGAAGAGCACGGCGGAGAGGGCCCAGTCCTGCGGCTGCCCTGACAGGACGGACCCGCGAACGAGCGCGGGCAGCACCGAGTCGCCGTCGTAGTACAGCAGCCAGGAACGGTCCGTGGCGTCGATGTGCCACACGGTCACCAGGGCGAAGGCCACCGCGACGAGCAGCCCGATGGACTCGGCCAGCCACCACCGCCGGATGCGCCCCACGGGACGGGAGGTCGCGTCAGCAGTCGGCAGGAGCCGGGGCGCCGCGTCAGCCTGCACCACAGAATCGATCACCCTACCATCGTTCCAAGACACGCAGCGCCGCACATTGCTTCTCAGCAGATCCTTGGGCCTTCCTTGCGAAAGCCTGCGCTTATGGGAAAGCCGCGCCGACAGGGAAAGCCGTGCTAACGCCTCGCTGCACGCTGCCGATAGGCAACAGCGAGCACGGACTGCTCGTTGTGACCCGGCCACGGATCGGCCTCACCATCCCCTACCCAGGCAGGACAGTGTGCTCGATTCCGTGACCTCTGCCGCGCTCACAAGCGCGCTCAACGGACTCTCGCTGCGTCAGCAGGCCATCGCGGACAACATCGCGAACGTCAACACGCCCGGCTACCACGCGAAGCGCGTCCAGTTCGAGAACGCCCTCGCCGCGTCCGTCGCGGCCGGGAACGGCAACGTGCAGGCGACGACGTCGATCTCCGAGGAGCCGACGCAGCTCAACGGGAACAACGTGAACCTCGACAGCGAGACGCTCTCGAACGTCGACACCGTGCTCCGCTACCAGTTCGCGTCCCAGGCACTCAACAGCGAGTTCACGGAACTCCGCACGGCGATGAAGACGGCATAGGGAAGCTGGCTATGACCTTCGACACGATCGGAATCGCGGGCACGGCCCTCACCGTGAACCGGAAATGGCTCGACGCCGTCTCCGACAACCTCGCGAACATCAACACCGCGGCCCCGACAAGCGGGCCCGCCTTCCAGGCCCGCTACATCGAGGCACAGGCCGGTCCCGGGAACACCGGCGTCTACGTCACGGGCACGCCCGAGGGCAGTGCGACAGGGCGCCTCGTCTACCAGCCGGACAATCCGATCGCGGACAAGAACGGGTACGTGCGCTACCCCGACATCGACCTCAGTGAGCAGATGGGCTCGCTCATCATGGCCCAGAGGGGCTATCAGGCGAACACCGAGGTCGTGAACCGGGCGAAGGACATCTACGAGGCCGCGCTGCAGATCGGAAAGTCGTCATGATCATTCCCCCTGTCCAGGCCGTCACGGGCACTGGCTACGTCACCCCCGTCTCCCAGCCCGCCACTACGGGTGGCTCGGGCTTCGCAGCGAGCCTCGCCGGAGCCGTCGACAATCTCCAGCAGCTCCAGTCGACGTCGAACCAGCTCGCCGTCAAGGCCGTCACGGGCAGCCTTGACGACATCCACAGCGCGACCATTGCCGCGGCGCGTGCCCAGGTCACGCTCGAGCTCGCGTCCACGATCCGCAACCAGGGTGTCGACGCGTTCAACGAGATCATGAGGATGCAGGCCTGATGCCCCCGTTCGTCGCCCTCGCCTTCCGCCGCTTCTCCGATACCGTGAAGGGCTTCACGGTCGGGCAGCGCACCATCGCGATCATCGGACTCGCGGTGCTCGCCCTCGGCGCGTTCGCGCTCGCCTCGTGGCTCACGAAGCCCAGCTACACCCCGCTCTTCACGGGCCTGCAGAGCTCGGACGCGAGCGCCGTCGTCCAGCAGCTCGGCAAGGACAACGTCCCCTACCAGCTCACCGACGGGGGCTCGACGATCCTCGTGCCGCAGGACAAGGTGTACGACGAGCGGCTCAAGGCGGCATCGGCGGGGCTCCCGTCTGCCCCGGCAACCGGCTACTCGCTGCTCGACAAGATGGGCGTGACCTCGTCGCAGTTCCAGCAGGACGTGACCTACAAGCGTGCGATCGAGGGCGAGCTGGCGACGACGATCTCCCACCTCGACGGCGTCAAGTCGGCAAGCGTCCAGCTCGGCATCCCGGACAAGACGGTGTTCACCTCCCAGCAGACCGACCCGACCGCCTCGGTGTTCGTCCAGACGCAGCCGGGCGTGACTCTCACGAGCGACAAGGTGGACGCGATCGTCCACCTCACGTCCGCGTCGATGCCGGGCATGAAGGCAACCGACGTCTCAGTGGTGGATGCGCAGGGCAACGTGCTCTCCGCCGTCGGGACCGGGACCACGGGCACCAGCACGAAGCTCGCCTCCGGCTACCAGCAGCAGACCCAAGCCGCCGTGCAGGCCGTCCTCGACCGGGTCCTCGGACCCGGGAACGCGACCGTCGCCGTCATCCCCGACGTCGACCAGCAGTCCGCACAGCAGACGTCCGAGACGTTCTCGAGCGCCAACAACACCGCGCCGCTGAGCCAGTCGACGACCACCGAGAAGTACACGGGCACCGGAGCGTCGGGAGTCTCAGGGGTACTCGGGCCGGACAACATCGCCGTTCCGTCGGGGACGAGCACCTCGGCCGCCGGCGCGGGGGGCAACGGCACGTACGACTCGAGCACCGACACCAAGGACAACGCGGTCGACAAGGTCACGGAGAACCGGACGATTCCGGCCGGCGCGCTCAAGAAGCAGTCGGTGTCCGTCGCGATCAACCAGGCGGCGGCACAGGGCCTCAACCTCCAGAACATCAACTCGCTCGTCTCTGCGGCCGCCGGGATCGACGCGAAGCGCGGCGACGTCCTCTCCGTGCAGGTCGTGCCCTTCAGCACCGCGGCGGCAGACCAGGCCAAGGCCGCGCTCGCCCAGCAGCAGGCGGATGACGCTGCCAAGGCGCAGCAGGCCATGTGGACCAACATCATGTGGGCCGGAATCGCGCTCCTCGCGCTCATCGCCGTCGCGCTGTTCGTGTGGATGCGAGCACGGCGCCGCGCGGTGCGGGAGCCGCTCGACCTCGGCGGGAGCATCATGTTCGACGAGCTGCCCGAGCCCGCGGTCATCGAGGCCCCGGCCACCGTCGCGCTCCCGGCGGTCCCCGAGCCGCTCCCCGCGCTGCCCGATCCCGGCGCCGAAGTGCTCGACGCCGAGCGCCGGCGGGCGCAGGTGGACCGGCTCGGAGCAACTGAGCCGCAGAAGACTGCGGAATTCCTGCGGGGCCTCATGGACGAGACGAGGGCAGGAGTATGACGCCGGCGCTCACCTCCGCGCTCACTGGCACTCAGAAGGTCGCAATCGTGCTCATGCAGATGAGCCCCGAGAACGCCTCGAGGGTCATGACGCACTTCAGCGAGTCGGAGGCCGAGGAGGTCGCCGCGGAGATCGTGCGGCTCAGCCGCGTCGAAGCGGCCGTTTCGGAACAGGTCATCGCCGAGTTCCACGAGATCGCGGTGTCCGGGCGACGCACGACGCGCGGCGGCCGGGATCTCGCCGTCGGCCTCCTCGAGTCCTCGTTCGGGCCTGACCGCGCCGCCGGGGTCATGGACCGCCTCGCCTCGACGATGGCCGGAAAGTCCTTCGAATTCCTCGACACCGTCGACGCGTCCCAGCTCATGACCCTGCTCGACGGCGAGCTCCCCGAGACCATTGCCCTCGTGCTCGCGCACCTGCGCCCGGCGAAGGCCTCCGAGGTAATGGCGGGCCTCGGCGAATCCCAGGCGATCGACGTCGCGCAAGCGCTCGCGACCATGGGTTCCGCGACCCCCGAGGCCGTGACGATCATCGCCGAGAGCCTCAAAGCGCGCACGAGCGCCGCCGTTCCGTCGGGGCGCAGGCAGGCAGAGGTCATCGGCGGGATCCAGCCGCTCGTGGACATCATCAACCGCTCCGACATCACGACGGAGCGCACCGTCCTGGACGGACTGCAGGAACGGGATCCCGAGCTCGCCGAAGAGGTCCGCTCGAAGATGCTCACCTTCGCGGACATCGTGAAGCTCGAGCGCCGCGACATCCAGCAGATCCTGCGCGGCATCGACGCCGGGGTGCTCGCCCGCGCCATGAAGGGCGCCGCGGCCCCGGTGCTCGAGGCCATCAACAGCAACGTCTCGGACCGCAACCGGGAGATCCTGCAGTCCGAGATCGCCGCCGTCGGGCCCGTACGGGCATCCGAGGTCCAGGAGGCGCGCGCCTCGATCGTCCGCACGATCCGCGAGCTCGAAGCGTCGGGCGACATCACCGTGCGCCGCGGCGAGGAGGACGACCTTGTCTATTGAGGCGCGGACCACTGAGGCGCGGACCACTGAGGCGCGGACCACTGAAGCGTGGACCACTGAGGCGCGGACCACTGAAGCGCGGACCACTGAGGCGCGGACCACTGAGGCGCCCGCCGAGCCCTTGGCCCCACGGCGCGTCGTGTTCCCGTCACTCCAGAACCCGGGCGACGCCGAGGGTTTCACGCGAGGCCACGCCGCGGGCTACGCGGCCGGACTGAGGAAGGCCGAGGCCGAGGTGCGGACGCGCCGCGCGGAGTGCGAGGCCGAGCGCGCGGCTGCCCTCGAGGAAGGCCGGCACCGCATCGAGAGGGGAGTCGCCGTCCTGGAAGCGGCCGCCCGTGCCCTGCACCAGCGCACGGCCCCGGTCCTCGCCGAGGCCGAGACGGAGCTCGCGGCCGCGGCCCTCGCGATCGCCGGGGCAGTCCTCGGGCGCGAGCTCTCGGACGCCGAGGTCGGCGCCAAGGCTGCCCTCGCCAGGGCGTTCTCCGGCCCGGATTCCGCGCCCGTCGTCGCCGTCCGCCTCCACCCCTCCGACCTTGCGCTCGTTGCGGGAGCCGCGCCGGCTGGCGTCGACCTCGTCGCCGATCCGGGACTCGAACCGGGCGACGCCGTCGCGGACTATCCGGACGGCGAGCTCGACGCGCGCATCTCCACCGCGCTCGCCCGCGCTGCCGCCGCGCTCGCCGGCGAGGAGGCATGATGGACGTCGCGGCGGCGGTCGAGGCGGCGGCACCCGAACGCGTCGGCGTCGTGACCTCCGTGCTCGGGCTCGCGCTCGAGGTGGCCGGGCTCGCGTGCGCCGTCGGCGACACCGTGGCGGTGACGACCGACGACGGCGGCACGAGCGAGGCCGAAGTCGTCGCCACGGCGCGGGGGACCCTGCGCTGCATGCCGCTCGGGCGCATCGCCGGGGTCCGCCCAGGCCAGTCCGTCCGCTCGCGCCGCGGCGGCAGTACGGTTCCCACTGGCCCGCAGCTCTTCGGCCGCGTCCTCGACGGCCTCGGCCGGCCGATCGACGGGCGGGGACCCCTCGGCGGCAACCGTGTTCCCCTCGAGCACGCAGCCCCCTCGGCCATGCAGCGCGCCCGCATCGACACCCCGCTCCAGACCGGCGTCCGCGTCCTCGACACGCTCACCACGGTGGGGCGGGGGCAGCGCCTCGGCCTCTTCGCCGGCTCGGGTGTCGGCAAGTCTTCGCTCCTGTCGATGGTTGCACGCGGCACCGAGGCCGAAGTATCCGTCATCGCCCTCGTGGGGGAGCGTGGCCGAGAGGTCCGCGAGTTCCTCGACGACGACCTCGGGCCGCAAGGTCTCGCCCGTTCGATCGTCGTCGTCGCGACCTCGGACGAACCCGCGCTCGTGCGGCTCCGCGCCGCGTTCACGGCCACCCGGATCGCCGAGTCGTTCCGCGAACAGGGTGCCCACGTCCTGCTCATGATGGACTCGCTGACGCGCGTCGCGATGGCCCAGAGAGAGATCGGCCTTTCGGCCGGGGAGCCCCCGGCGACCCGCGGCTACCCGCCGTCGACCTTCGCCCTCCTCGCGCGCCTCCTCGAACGCGCTGGGACTGGGGAAACCGGTTCCGTGACGGGCATCTACACGGTGCTCGTCGACGGCGACGATCACAACGAGCCCGTCGCCGACGCCGCCCGTTCGATCCTCGACGGCCACGTTGTCCTGGACCGTCGGCTTGCTGTGAGCGGGCACTACCCGCCCATCGACGTCCTCGGTTCGGTGTCCCGGGTCGCGTCGAAGGTGAACCCAGCCGAGCGCACCGCGCTCGCGGCCGAGCTGCGACGCGTCCTCGCGGCTCGAAAAGCGGCCCAGGACCTCATCGACGTCGGTGCCTACCAGCGGGGAAGCAACCCGCTCGTCGACGCCGCACTCGCCCATGAGCAGGAGATCGAGGGGTTCCTGCGGCAGGACCTCGACGATCAGACCCCGGGTCCGGAGGCGTGGGCGCACCTCGCTGGGCTCGCCGCGACCCTCGGAGGTCCACGATGAACCGTCAGTTTCCCCTCGCCGGGCTCCTGCGGCTGCGCCGGCTCGAGCAGGACCAGGCCGCGGCCAGGTTCGGCGCCGTCAATGCGCAGCTCCGAGCCGTCGGCGCGCAGCAGGCCTCGGCCCGGGCAGACGCCGAGGAGATCCCGTCCGACGTCGACAGCTCGGCAGCGCTCCTCGCAGTTGCCGCGGCCCGCGCCGCCTCGGCGAGCCTCCTCGCGGAGCTGGACGCTCTCGCGGCCGCTGCCGAGGCCGAGCGCGGCAAGGCGCAGCACGACCTCACCTCCGCGCGGGCCCGGACCGTGGGGCTCGAGAAGCTCGAGGCGCGGCACGATGCGCTCGTGGACGCGGCCGAACTCGCCGCCGAGCAGGGCGTCCTCGACGACCTCGGTTCGTCCGCGCGGCTTCGCCAGGCCCCGGCCGCCGCGGCGGGGCGAGGAGGGTCGACGACGTGAGCATGGACGCCGCCCTCGGCCGCGTGCAGGAGATCCAGACGACCCTCGTCCAGCTCGTCCACCCGAGGCTCGCCGCCTCGGCGGCCTCGCCGACGTCTTCCGCTTCCACGGCGGGCGCCTCCGGCTCGACTTCGGCTGCCCTCGCATCATTCGGGCAGGCGCTCGCCGGGGCGCTCGGCTCGACGCCGACGACGGCGCCGCCCTCGGCTGGCACGCTCCTCGCAACGAGCGGGGTCACCACTGGCGACCAGATCGCTGCCGACGCGCAGAAGTACGTCGGCGTCCCCTACCTGTGGGGCGGAACAGACCCGTCGAAGGGCCTCGACTGTTCGGGCTTCGTCCAGCGCGTGTACCAGGACCTCGGGATCTCGCTTCCGCGCGTCGTGCACGACCAGATGCAGGCAGGGACGCCGGTGTCCTCGCTCGCGGACGCCAAGCCCGGCGATCTGCTGATCAGCTTCGGCGGAGAGCACGTGGCGATCTACCTCGGGAACGGCAAGGCGATCGATGCGCCCGTGCCCGGGCAGACGATCCAGGTCCGCGACGCGTGGGAGAAGTACGGGAACCTGACCGCGATACGGCGCGTCGTGCCGGACGGCACGATGGCCGACTCTACGGTGGCTCCGGCTGTATCCGCGGGCGGATCGATCTCCACGGCCAGCGCCTCAGGCGGGACGGGCGTGGCGGGACTCGACGCATCCCAACAGCAGTACGCCCAGGCCATTGTGAACCGGGTGGCCGAGCGCGGGCTTCCGACCCAGGCCGCGGTGGACGCGATCTCGACCGCGCTCCAGGAATCATCCCTGCGCATGTACTGGAACCCGAAGGTCGCGGGGTCGAAGGCCCTCGCCCCCGACCAGTCGGCCGAGGGAACCGATGGATACTCGGTGGGCCTCTTCCAGCAGCAGGTCAACGGGAACGCGTTCTCGTGGGGCACCGTCTCCGATGCGATGGACCCGGTCGCGTCCACGGACGCGTTCCTCAACCGGCTCACGGCCAACCCGGGCTGGCAGAGCATGCCCGTCACCGCGGCAGACCAGGCAGTCCAAGGCTCCGCCTACCCCGACGCGTACGCGAAATGGGAGGCGGAGGCCCGCCACATCGTCTCTGCACTCTCACCGATGGGAGCTTGATGACAGCCCTCCTCTTGCCGCTTCCCACTGCGCAGCCCGCCCCCGGGAAGGCCATCGCAGCCGCCACAGGGAACGCCTCTGACCCGACGGGCCTCAAGGCCGCCGCGCCCGAACTGTTCGCGGCCGCGCTTGCGGCCGCGTCGCCGGGAGCCAACGTGTCGGTGCCGGCCGCGCCTGCCACGGCGCTGGCTGCAGGGGCCGACCCCAAGGCCCGCGCAAAGGCTGACGCAGAACGCGGCACCGAAACCGATCCGAAGGGCGACGCCAGCTCCACCGCGACGCTCAACCCGCTTGCAGTCGGCGTCGTACCGGCGCTTGTCGTCCCGTTCGCCGGGCGGGGGGAGGCCTCGGCCGACCAAGATCCGCCGGGTGACGTTGCGTCCGAAGGGCGCCCGATGACGGTGGCAGGCGCTGCGAGCCCCGCAGCTGCGGCGCCCGACGGCCGTCCGGCGAATGTACCAGCCGCCGCCAGTCCGTCGGCTGGCCCGCTCGTGGCGGGTTCACCGGCCGCGCCCTCCCACGCGAGTGCTCCGACCGCGCTGGCAGCGCCCACGCCGTCCACCGCTGGGATTCCAACACCGGGGCCAGCTCGCCCAGGGCGGAGTCCTGCGCCTTCCGCGGCTCCTTCGGGGCCAGCGGATTCCGTCGTCCCGGGCGCGCGTGCCCCGAAAACGGCCGATCCCGCGCTCGCAGTCGTGCCGTCGTCGTCCGCCGTCACGCCGGTGCCGTACCCGGCGAGGGCTGCAGCCCCGGACGCCCCCACCCCCAGCTCTCGGCAGCCCTTCTCCGCGCAGCTTGCGAAACCGGTGTTCACGCTCGCCGCGGCCGGGCCGGGGGAACACGTCCTGACGGTCAAGGTCACCCCGGAAGACCTGGGCCCGGTCACGGTGCAGGCGCACATTGCAGCGGACGGCGTCAAGGTCGAGCTCTTCGCGCCCACCGACGCCGGCCGAGCCGCCGTGCAGGCCGCCCTGCCCGAGCTGCGGCGCGACCTTGCAGCCTCGGGGCTCGGGGCGAGCCTCGACCTCTCGGCGCGCAGCGCGCCGCAGGACGGCGGGGGAGCCGGTGGCAGGAACAGCCCCGAGGGGGGCGGCAGCGGTGAGGCCCCCGGGCGCGGAAAGCGGACTCCGCCCACCGCCGGCCTCGACGCCGCACGCCCGATCTCACGGGCATCGCCCGGCCTTCCCGGCACCAACGCCCGCCTCGACATCCTCGCCTAGAGAAAGCAGACCATGACCATCAGCCCCGTCAGCAGCCCCGTCGGCACCGTGGACGCAAGCACCGCCGTCGGCGGCACGGCCTTGACTTCGTCCGCCCCCACGCGCGCACCGCAGAAGACTCTCGATTCGAGTGTCTTCATGGACCTCCTCGTCACGCAGCTCAAGAACCAGGACCCCAGCTCGCCCATGGACACCAACGCGATGATCCAGCAGACGAGCCAGCTCTCCATGGTCGAGCAGCTCACGCAGCTCGCGACGGACAGCGGCCAAGGCCTCAGCGTCCAGCAGCGCGCTGCCGCGGCCGACCTGATCGGGAAGGCCGTCACGTACCTCGCCGCGGACGGGACGACCGGCAGCGGCACTGCAAGTTCCGTCTCCTACAGCGGCTCGGCTCCTACCGTCACCGTCGGCGGCGCATCCGTCCCGCTCGGCTCGATCACCGGCGTCACCGGCGCCTAGCGCCCGAACGCACGAAACCAAGAACAAGAAAGGGAAGCCACCATGCTCCGCTCCCTCTACTCCGGCATCTCGGGCCTCCGCGCCCACCAGACCATGCTCGACGTCACGGGTAACAACATCGCGAACGTGAACACGGTCGGCTTCAAGGGCTCGTCCACCGAGTTCGAGGACACGCTCTCGCAGTTGACCCAGGGCGCCTCGGGGCCGCAGGGCCAGACTGGCGGCACCAACCCCGCCCAGGTGGGCCTCGGCGTCAAGGTCGCGGCGATCACCACCAACTTCAACCAGGGCTCGGCGGAATCGACGGGCAAGGCCACCGACATGATGATCTCGGGTGACGGCTTCTTCGTCACGAGCAGAGGCGGGCAGCAGCTCTACACCCGTGCGGGCTCCTTCGACTTCGACGCTTCGGGGCGGCTCGTGACGCCCGACGGCGCGCTCCTCCAAGGCTGGACGGCGAACGCCGCCGGAGTCGTCAACACCGGGTCGGCAATCGGGAACATCACCCTTTCGCCGACGACGACGATCCCCGCCGTCGCGACGACCCAGGCGACCGTGGACGGGAACCTGCCGTCCGACGCCGGGACCGGAACGTCGCTCGAACGCGACCTCCAGGTCTTCGACGGCAATGGGGTGGCGCGCAACCTCGCGCTGACGTTCACCCGTTCGGCGACGGGCTGGGACGTTGCCGCCGCGGACGCCGACGGGACCACAGGGACCGGTTCGCTCGGCTTCACGAACGGGAAGCTCACCTCGGGCGGCTCCGTGAACGTCGGCGGGATCACGGTCGATCTGGGCAAAGTCACCGGGTACGCAGGGATGACGACAGTCGCGGCGAGCGGGCAGAACGGTGCGGCCGCCGGAACCCTCGAATCGTTCAGCCTCGGCAACGACGGCTCGCTCGTCGGGGCCTTCAGCAACGGGCTGAAGCAGGTCGTGGGCCGTGTAGCCCTCGCGAAGTTCACCAACCCGGCTGGCCTCGAGAAGTCCGGCGACTCCTCCTACACGACCACGGCGAACTCAGGGAGCCCGCAGATCGGTCAGGCTGGGGACCCGGGGTTCGGCACTCTGGCGGGCGGCGCTCTGGAGATGTCGAACGTGGATCTTTCGCAGGAATTCACGAACCTGATCGTCGCGCAGCGAGGCTTCCAGGCGAACGCGCGCGTCATCACGACGAGCGATCAGGTGCTGCAGAGCCTGATCGACATCAAGCAGTAGATCAATCAGGTTCGGCTCATGAATGCCTGCCACGCCGCCACCCCCTCCCATGGTTCCCGCCATGCCGACCATAACGGATCATCCAGCGGGGTGTTCGACTGATGCAGTCTGTCTCTCCGCCGGTCGGGTAGCCTTCCGAATTATGGGGGCGTGGGGATTGGGCCCGGTTGCTCGTAGGCTGCTTCTTGTGCGAGAGCGCTCATCTCGACTGCGAGGGGATCTATGAAGGGCTGGGGTAAGGTCGTCGCCTTCGCGTTCCTCTTCTTGGTCTACGCGGGGTTCGCGCTCTATCGGCTCGTTCGCGACATCATGCAGCATGGTCTGACCGGAGCGAACATCTCCGGAGTTGCCGTGTTCGTCTTCCTCCCACTTCTTATCTGGGCGCTGGCTGTCGGCACCAAGCGCTTCAACAGGTCCCACATGGCCCGGACTCGAGCAGCGTTTCCCGGGTTGCTGGTCCTGCCCGCCGGCTGGGCATCGTTCATGGTGCCCCCGCTGCGCTCGTGGCCGAACAAGCCCGTCGAGCCTAGGGGCTACCTCGCCTTTCTCCTAGTGGCCCATGAACAGCATCTGGCTGTTCACCGCCAGCGGTTCCGCAAGGGGTACGTCCTTGCCGGACAGTTGCCGTGGGGCAGCGTTCGTTCGGTGGGGGACGTCCCTTCTAAGGGGGCGGCGGACAAGCCTGGAACGAAGGTGCTCGCCCTCGACTTGGACTCCCAGGGAACCGATCTTCCCGATCGCCTCGAACTGTACCTCTGCGCCGACGACGCCTCGATTCTGGCCGGCGCCGAATTCGACGAAGCGAAACGCCAACTCGAGAGGGTACGGTCGGCGGCCCTCAGATGAGGCCCACTCGGATCGAAAACGACAGCTGACCGGTGGAGGATCCACCTCTGTGCAGCGGAAGGCGGCCGCGGCATGGAGGCGCATTAGTTACGAGTGATCGCAATGTACGGCTCCGCCAGGACAGGGTCTTTCCAACTGTGTGGTCCCACGCAGTTTAGTCGGGTAGGTCTCAACGGCGTCTTCAAATGGCAACATGAGGAGCACTAGCCGGCCTTGCCCGTCGGCGAGCAGGCACTCCAACGCCAAAGACGCCTGCTCGCGCTTGGCTTCGAGACTCAAGCTGGCGTCCCTGGCTTGGAGAGGCCAGATGAATTCGTAGAGTCCAACGGCTGAGGTGCGCAAGAGGTCTCGGATGTCGTCCACAAGAGCGTGAACCAAGTTCGTTGCCATAGCCTTGCTCCGCGTTCCTCCGCCTTCGCCGGGTCGGGGAACACCCTACCCGTTCTGAATGGCCAGTGAGGCGCAGCCGATGTACTGCGGCCTGGGCCGAGGATAGCCGACACAGAAAGCTGGAGACGGCTTCACGAGGCGAATGGGTTGTTGCAGCAAAGGATCGACCGACGGTCCAGCCGGACCCGGCAGCGCACACCCCTCCTGTTCGCCACCTCGGCCGGGCTCGGCTCAAACGGCTGAGGCGTGGGCAGAAGCTCGTCGTGCGGTCATAGAAGGCCGCTGGCAACAACTCTTTGGAGGCAACGATGAATGACATCAAGGTCGGCTATGCGCGGGTCTCGACCGCCGAGCAGGACCTGACCGCCCAGCGCGACGCCCTCGTGCGGCTCGGCGTCGAAGAGGAACGGATCTTCGTGGACCACGGTCTCACGGGCACAAACCGAGCCCGGCCAGGGCTGCGGGAGGCGCTGGCATCGGTCAGGGCTGGTGACACCTTCGTGGTCACTAAGCTCGACCGGCTCGCCCGATCACTGCGGGACGCGAGGGACATCGCGGACGAGCTCACAGCCAAAGGTGTCGTGCTCAGTCTGGGCGGCAGTCTCTACGACCCGAGCGACCCGGTCGGGAAGCTGCTGTTCAACGTCCTGGGCATGGTTGCCGAGTTCGAAACAGACCTGATCCGGATGCGCACCAGGGAGGGCATGGCCGTGGCACGTGCGAAGGGCAAGCTGAAGGGCAAGCAGCCCAAACTCAGCCGCACCCAGCGGGCGCACCTGTACGAGCTTGTGGACAGTCACCGCTTCACCCAGGCCGAACTCGCCGAACTCTTCAGCGTCTCCCGCACGACGATCTACCGTGAAGAACACCGCCGCACCAAACCCATGCCCAAGATCCGGCCGTGATCCCAAGGCCCATGGGCGGATCCATTTCCGGACGCTCCGGTTTAGGTGCGAAGCGTTCGCTAACGGGCACAGGCTCTCGGAGGTTGCGACAGCGGGTTCGCGAGCCGGGGCCTAGATGTAGAGCGTGCGTGTGCGCTCGGTGCCATCGCTGTCTTCCCATCCCAGCTCGATTGCAGTCACGCTCGGACTCACCAAGGACTTGTCGATCGTGAACGGGATTGATTCGTTGGGCGCGAGTTGAACCGGCAAGGTGCCGTGGAAGCTCGCCGCTCCATCGCCGCCAGGTGTGACGTCCTTAAGTTGGGTCAGCTTTGCTGAGGCGCCGGTGTGCGTTGAATCATTGCGAAGCCTGTATTGGCTGCGAGCCTCGTGCCAGGCGGTCCAACTCACGGGGCTCTGGGTGTCCGCCGGGGTCGCCGTTCCCGTTCCGTCGAAGGGTTCCTTTTGAGAACCTTGCCCTGTCCCAGCGGTGATCCCCGCGTTCGCTGCACCCTTTAGGGTCTCCACCCCTCCCTGTGTCTTGAGGGATTTGATGAGCGCGACGGCACTCACTGCTGCTGCGATCAGGCTGCCTACGCCTCCGATCCACGCCGGGACCACGGCTCCCCAAATATCAGGATCACTCATGGTGAGAGCGTAGTGCTCTTCATGAGACAGCAAATCGATACGCAAGCGACGTGCAGACCGTGGTCGAGCCCCTGACTCTGGAGGGATGGCTCATCAGGCGCCGCAGAGCTTGTTATCGAGGACGCAGCGGGTCGGGACGTAGCGATCGAACCGGGAGAGTCGGCGACAAGGAAGTCCCTCTCTTCGCCCAAGACGGGGTGACCGTCGTCGGAACTTTCACGGTCAAGGGGTGCAGCGTGCAGGGGCCGATCCCTGCGAAAAAGTAAGAAGGCCGTCGACACACCAGCGATTCAGTCGCCAATATCCCTCAACAATGTCCGATGAACGATCGGCTTGCGAACGCCGAGGAATCTACCGCTTGCGCCGAGCGATCAGGAACACTACGACCAGGACAACGAACAGTGCTCTGAAGACCGCGACTAAGGCTCCGGCACTGATTCCCATCTGTCCTCCTTGCGAATTCTCGCAAGATGACAGTATCGGCGATCATCGTTCGAACCTCCAGCCCCGCTGGGGGATCCTCTACCGGCGGCTGGGCCCGAGGAGCGTCCAGACTAAGGTTTGCGGCCACCAATGCCACCGGCATTTGAGCGAGTTGTTGACTTTCGTCAGGCGCGAAGCCGAAGTCATAAGGGTTAAGTCAGCTTGCGAGGTGGTCAGAACCCTCTGCAGTGTCGGTGGGAACTGAGAGCTGGATGTGGTTGGCGATCTCTTGCAGGGTAGAACCGTCAGCCAGGAGACTTCGCACTTGGTCCTCGTAACGACTGTCTGAGAGCGGAAACCGTAGGCCGATTACTCGCTCATTGAAGCGGTTGAGCCTGCATGCTTCGATCGTCCACTTCCCCTTAACTGTGAACGAAGCGTACGTGAGATCGTCACGCAGGATGTGATCCGACCACTCGTCAAAGTGCGGATGAACGACAAGAAACGCATCCGACGATGATGGATATGTGGCGGCCGAAGGATCTACGAGAGTTTCTTTGTCGCGCTTACTTCCGTTACATTCCTTGCAGGCGACTCCGAGGTTCACCTGCGTGAACATAAATTCCGGGCGCCGTTTCTTCGACACGACGTGTTCGACATCCCAATCGAGCCCATGAGTTGACGGGTCTGGTAAACGGCAGTAGCAACAAAGATGCTGTTGCTCCTTGATATAGTGCGCCTTGATCTCCAGGCGGACGGGATTCACCTCCTCATCACTCCAATACGTTGAGACCTTGTCAGGCTCAGCGTCGTACCGCGCCACGAGTGCAGCAGACGATTCGCAGTACACGACTGGGTTCAAGACCACGGCATGCTCTTCTGGGCGAGTTGGCGTCGCATGCGGACAAGGCTGTCGATGACTTTGCCAGTCGGGTCGTCCACAGGCAGTTCGGGTCGGGCTTCTTGCAGTGCGGCCATTTCTTCGTCGTACTTGGCCAGGGCGAGTTCGCCGTCCTCGGCACCCCGCAAGGCGGTTACTAGGAGATCTCTGAGGTGCAGACTATTTTTCGTTACGACCCCAAAGGTGCTGAACAGCACTTCATCGACCGATCGACCGGACGATGGTTCACTCGTACCTGCGGCCGGCTTTTCAAGATCGACAATATTTGTCAGCTCATGACCCGCGCCAGCCACGAGTGTTGGAGAGTGCGTGGCAATCATGAAATGGCAGCCTCGAAAAGCTGAAAATGCTTCCGTCAGTCGACCGAGGTACTCAGACTGCCATTGTGGATGGAGGCTGATCTCAGGCTCGTCGATGAGTATCAGGCTGCCATCCTCGATCGATGAAGCGAGGCCGAGTAGCGTTACGACCAAGGACAGTTCGCCGGAGCTGGCGTCGGTGATCTCAACGCGGCGACCCGAAGTCTCTTGCCGCAGAGTCACCTCCACCATCTGGATGATTCCTGCGCGCGTGAGCTGCCTCGCCATTCGCAACTGGTCTTCGACCCCAGAGTTCTGCCTCCTGTAGTCGGCCACCAATCGCACCTTGCGACCGTCGCTAAACCCTCGCAATAAATCAATAGATGCCGCGAGTTCCCCCGCAGCCCGATCGTCCTCAAAGAAATATTTAGGGATCGCGGCTCGGACGGCACCAATCCCTCGACTTTTTGCATCCTCAAGATAGCGCCCGACTGCACGTGTCGAATCGGTCCCAGCTTCCCTCGCGAGGTCCTTTCCGCGATAAGTCCAGGCGTAGGTGACCTCCACGGTCGGGCTGTAGCCGAGATATCGGAAGACATCTGCGACTCGTTGGCGACGGTATAGCTCCTCGTCGCTGGCGTCGAACAGTTGCTCTAGTGCCCTGAAGACGCCTGCGCGGGCGGATACACGCCCTCGCCCATCCTTCAATCCCAGGTATCGATAGCTCGACTCGGTTACGTTGGCATCAAGCAATCGCGCCTCTCGAGGCAAGTGGAACTTGTCGAATGCGCTTGCAGTCGCGGCGACCACGGCGCCCGGGCGAGGCAACTCCTCCGCCGCCGCAGGCCTACCATCGATGAACGCCGCGACCTTCGTGCCTGACGCTCGGAAGGCGCACTCCCGCTCACCGAGTAGATACTCCAGTGCGATCGGCTGCCTATTGCGAATATGTCTGCCGTCTAGCGCATCGAAAGCCCCTGCGATTGCTGAAAGAAGCCGTGACTTCCCAGATCCGTTCCGACCCGTGACGAGCGTTGTCCAAGAGCCTTTGCCTGCCGGCGGTGCGACGTCGACATCGACCTCGACGTCTACGGCCTCTTGATCCCACAACTCGGCGCGGAGGAGTCGAAAAGGTCGCGTTGAGGTCATTGAAGCTACTCCCTGGCGTGAAAATTTCGTCTAGAAACTAACCATATGTGGTCCGTGAGCTCGGCTCGCGCGTGACTTCCTGCCCTTCGAGGCTGTCGCTGCCGTGACGGAATGGGATTCCGGGCTCCACAGGGGGACCCATTGCGTATGCCCGTAAGCCGGCCGGACAACGTGCCACTCAGCACCGTCCGGCCTCGTCCGAGGGCTCGGGATAGCCCGAGGTGCGTTTACCCAGCACGATGGAATGCCCCTTGAACGTACGACAACGGCAACATCAGAGTCACAGACAAGGCGTCCCCGTGGTCCTGGCCTCGTTGAGGTTGACCGAGCCATGCGCCGCGCCCAGGCAACAACACAGTTCAGGTCACTGAAGATCTGACATCCTGCGGTAAGAGCGCGTCCCAGGCAGCCGGGATTTCAGGCCGCCCTCCTCGTCGACGCCTCTCATTCCCCAGACCCCTGCCGGCGCAGTCGCCGGCTGGCGTACCGTCGTGCACGGGCTGGGGATCCGCGACCCCCGCCCCGGCCGCTTGGGGTCTGGGACTGACCGCGCTCCTTAGCGCCTGGTGCTCGGGCCCTGCCGTCACTGGTCTCTGGCGTGCGTCATCATGATCATGTCGCTATGATCATGATCATCTCGCGATAAACATGATCATGGGTGGGAGACCAGCACGAGGACAGGCACCTGACCGCCCTCCAGCCCTCCCGGATGAATCACAGGAGCGGCATTGGACGTCGAAGAACTGCGCGAGGTGGCTTTCACCCTCAGGCGAGTGGGCAGCGATCTCGAAGACGTCGAGGCCAAGAGAGCCGACGGCGGCCTGCCCAAGAGCGTCAGGGAGACCCTTTCGGCGTTCGCCAACACTCACGGCGGCCTTCTGCTGCTCGGCCTGGACGAGCAGTCCGGCTTCACAGTGGTCGACATTGCCGATCCTGGGAAAATGGCCGCCGACCTGGCTTCCGCCTGCGCCGAGATGGAGCCTCCCCTCCGGGCGGACATCAAGGTTGCCGAACTCGAAGGCAAGCCGATCATCGTGGCGGAGATCCCGGAAGCCGACCGTCGCTCCAAACCATGCTACATCCGTTCCGTCGGCATGAACCGCGGCAGCTATATCCGCGTCAACGACGCGGATCAGAAGATGACCAGCTACGAGATCCAGCTCATGCTCGCCAATCAGGGCCAGCCCCGCGACGACGTAGCCCCAGCAGACGGTTCGAACATCGAGGACCTGAGGCCGGAAGGGGTGAGCGTCTACGTGAACCGTCTGCGCACTCTGCGTCCCAACGTGTTCGGAAGCCTGGAATCCAAGGAGGTCCTTCGGCTCTCCAACGTTCTGGTGGAAGCGAACGGGAAGCTAGTTCCAAGCCTCGCCGGGCTCCTGGCCCTCGGGCGGTTCCCGCAGCAGCGGTATCCCCAGCTCATGCTCACCTTCGTCAGCTACCCGACAGTCGAGGGGCCGGAACCCGAAGGCACCCGGTTCCTTGACAACGTCTCGATCGAGGGACCCATCCCTGAAATGGTCACGGAGGCCCTCAAGGTAATCCGCCGCAACATGAGCCGCAGGGCGGTCGTTTCCGGCGCCGGGAGGCGAGACCTCTGGGACTACCCCGAGCCCGCGCTCCGGGAAGCAATAGTCAACGCACTCGTCCACAGGGACCTCTCTCCTGAGAGCCATGGCACTCAGGTGCAGGTGGAGATGTACCCGGACCGTCTGGAGATCCGCAACCCGGGGGGCCTCTTCGGTCCCGTGCATGTCAACGCTCTCGGGACCGACCCGCTGTCCTCCTCCCGCAACGCCGCTCTCCTCCGAATGCTCGAAGATGTCCAGATCCCCGGCGAGGACAGGACCGTCTGCGAAAACCGAGGATCTGGGATCCGGACGATGATCAGCGCCCTGCGCGCCGCCGGGATGTCCACCCCGATCTTCCGCGACAACGTCTCCTCCTTCTCCGTGACCTTCCCCAACCACAGCCTTTTGAACTCGGACCTCGTGGAGTGGATCGCCTCCCTGAACGAGCCCGGTCTGACGGAGTCGCAGATCCTTGCCCTGGCCCACCTGCGAGATGGCGACGCACTGGACAACGGGCATTATCGGGAGATCGCGGCCGTCGACTCTCGTGTTGCCACCCAGGAACTGCAGGACCTCGTAGCACGCGAGTTGACCGAGCAAGACGGCAAGGGCCGCGGGGCGACTTACCGTCTGGCGCCCCGGCTCCATGACGCCAACGTCGCGCTCCCCAAAGGTGAGCGCCTACCGCCCGCGGACCGCCGCGACGAGATCCTCGCCGCATTCCAACCGGATGAGACACTGTCCCGGGCCGCTCTGGTGGAGCGAACAGGACTAGGCGACCAAGTGGTCCGACGCTGGCTGCGCATTCTGAGGGACGAGGGCTACGTGGAATTCACTGGAGCAGCCAGCCCCCAGAGCAAGAATGTGCAATACCGCAGGACGATACAGACATACGGGAACCAGCAACAGGCCACTCTCGATTTCGACGTCTAGTCTAGCCAGAAGGGTCAGCGGCAAGAGCGGAACACGCTGGAATTCCCTAAGCCCCGGGGCTCGAGCGAGAGGAACTACTCCACTTGGGGCAGCGCGGCCACACACGGCGTCAACACTACGAACTTCGCGTGGAGCCTCTCGCCTCACACCGGGCTCTGCTCCTTCGCGACCGCCAGGAGCGCAGTACAACGGCGCAACCAGGCTCTCATCGCCCTCGCCCCGCTAGCTGGTCCTTCGCGAAGCCCCATTCCGGTGGCGCCGCAACGAACACGGCGTGAAGTGCCCCTGTCGTGTTCGCTCAGGTCCCGCAGCGTCAGAGACCGCACAGCACCAGAGTAGACACGGGTCGCGATGGGAGCGAGAAAGGACTTTCCGGGTGTTCAGGCGAGAAGTTCGCGGATAACTGGTCCCGATCGGCGATGAACGCCCGCGTCTGCCCAACCACTCAACCGACCGTCGCCCTAGAAGGCCCGCAAAATCTAGGCGGCCCCCACCCCTCGGCGGGATGCACCCGACTTCGAACTCGCACCCTCTTCCCAGAGGAGACAGTCTCGCCGACTATGACGAATTGAATTGATTCATTCCGAGGAGACGGCTGTTTCTTATGAAACAAGAGGAGACACCCCACCTTCGCTCCAGAAGCAGTAATCCCGACCCGGGCGCGGACGACGGCGGAAGGCAGCTTCCGCCGTCGTCGACTGCTTCTGCCCCGGGCGCGCGATCACAGCTCGAGGCATTCGTTGATCTGGATCGTCCCGCCGAGGGCGATGTAGGGGTGGTCGGAGAGCAGGCTCCGAGCCTCGGCCAGGGAGGGTGCGTCGATGATCGTGTAGCCGTCGATCTCCACGGCGTCCACGGGCTGGCTCGAGGCTATCTGGCCGCCGAGGAGAACCGGGGCCCCGAAATCGACGAGGGCTTCGCCGAGCGATCTCTCAGCCCACTTCCGGAGCGTATTCCGAGTTGCGGTGATGACGTCGGTCTGCGGGTAGGGCATGCCATGGTAGGTGATGAGGAAGCGCGACATTGCTGTCCTTCCGGCCGCTGGTGTGGCTAACCGTACGCCTCCCCAGCAGCCGTGCGAAGGCCCCTCAGGCAGCCACCTTCCGGCGCATGCGGTCGAGGAGGCGCTTGAGGAGCCGTGAGACCTGCATCTGGCTTACGCCAAGGATCTCGGCGATTTCGCTCTGGCTCATCTCCTCGACGAAGCGCAGGTGGAGCAGGCGGCGCTCTTCTTCGGTGACGCCCTCGAGGGCGGCGGCGAGGAGCTGGTGGGACTCGACTTCCTCGAAGCCGGGTTCGACGACGGAGAGTGCCCGCGCGGCCGGATCGGGCCGCGAATCCTCGGCGCTCGGCGGTTCGATCGAAACGCCGACCATGGCGGCGTCGGCGAGCTGGGCTTCGGCGATCTTCTCCTCCGGGACGCCGGCCACCTCAGCGAGCTCGGCAGCGCTCGGTTCGCGTCCCAGCTCCTGGATGAGCTGCCGCCTCGCTGCATTGACGTCGAGACGAAGCTCCTGGACCGAGCGCGGGGGCCGGACGGCCCACGAGTGGTCACGGATGTAGCGCTTGATGGTTCCCGTAATCGTGGGCACCGCGTAGGGGACGAAGCCCTGCCCAGCGCCCTCACGGTAGCGGCGGATGGCCACCATGAGGCCCAGCCGCGCGACCTGGCGCAGGTCCTCCGGATCGTGTCCGGGGTACCGGTGCCGGTTCGCCAGCGCGTCCGCCACGCCTAGGTACTTGAGGGCCAAGTCTTCCTCGCCGCGCTCGTCCGCTGTGGACTGCAGCTCGACGGGTTCGTCTGCTGCTAGATCATAGAGATCAGTCATCGCCGTGCCCTTCTCGTGCCTATCCGTCCATGAGACAGACAAGTCTGTCTTGTTCTCGATTATTACAAGTGAACAGACCGGTCTGTCCACATCGGAGGATTACAAATTGGTAACGGAGGATCTGAGAAAGACAGAAAGGGCTGTCTGCACGCGTTAAGATCAACTTCGTGGAAGCCCGAGTTGAGACTCGCGCGACCGTGAGTCTCCGGCCCGGTGCGCGCGACAAGATTCTGGATACGTCGTATGAGCTGTTCGCTCATCGCGGCATCCGAGACGTTGGAGTGGACGAGATCATCTCGCGGTCAGGTGTGGCCAAGGCCACTTTCTACCGCCATTTCCCGTCCAAGGACGCCCTTGTCCTCGCCTATCTGGACCGCTGGTTCACCGCGCGGAGTGCCGCGATCGAAGCAGCGACCAAGGGGATTGAGAGCACCGACGAGGCCGTGCTGGCCGTCTTCGGAGTCCTCAACGACTGGTTCAGGCACGGGACGGCGGAGGCCAGTGCCTTCCTGCACGTCATGATTGAGATGGGTCCGGACCACCCGCTGGGCCAGGCGAGCATCGAGTACCTCACGCGCACGCGGGAGCAGCTCGCGGACCTCGCGGCAGCCGCCGGCCTCTCGGACCCCGAGGGGTTCGCCTGGTCGTGCCACATCCTCATCAAGGGTGCGATGGTGGCCGACTCCGAAGGCGACACGCAGGCCGCCGCACGTGCCCTCACGATGGCACGGCTCCTCATCGAGGAGCACCACGAGAAGAAGCCCTCTCCGGCCCCACGCCATTTCACGGCGTGGAAGGATCCGGACGAGATCAACGAGAACCTCGCATCGACCCACCCGAGGAAGCAGCAGCGGACGGTTACTCCGCAGCGAGTTCGCCGAGCCGGGACACGGTAGCCCGTAGGTCTGCCGCGCTCGCCCTGGCCTTTCCGGGCCTGTTGGTGTAGCCGCTGTCCGCGTGCAGGAACAGCGCTGCGAAAACGAGCGCTACGGCGAGGTGGGCCCGGACGGGCTCTGAGGTCCGCTTCTCTGCAAGTTGGATGACCTGCTTGCGTAGACCTGACGTCCACTGATGGAGGGCGGCAAGCAGGTCCGGCTCGAGCCGGATGAGCTCCCGCACGCGGGGGAGATTGTCATGTCCGCTCGAGACGCTTGCGATGAGCTCGCACAGGTCGTCCAGCAAGGGCCCCCGGCCCTCGAGGAAACGGCGTTCGTCATCCTCGGCAATGGCGGTCGCGGGCAGGCCGAGCGCGGCGGCGGCCTTCGAGGGGAAGTAGTTGAAGAACGTCCGCTCGGAGATCGTGGCACTCGCGCAGATGTCGGCGATCGTGACGTGCGCGAGTCCGCGTTGCGTCACGAGATCGAAGGCTGCGTCATGGATGGCGTGCCACGTCCTCTGCTTCTTGCGCTCGCGGAGCGAGCACTGCTTGTCGTCGAGGGACGGGTTCGTTGTCACGGGAATTCCTGAGAAGTGCGACGGGTGCCGGGGCCCCGCGCTGAGCGCGGGACCCCGGCGAGAGACTACGGACGGTGGACGCGGATGGTTCCGGTTGCTGGCGCAGCCTGCGCGCCCGTCTCGGCCGCGGCAGCGCCGACGTACACCTCGAGATCCTCGGCCGACTGCTGCTTGTCGGCCTGCTCCTGAAGGGCAGAGCGCTGGCGCAGCGGCGGGACCTTGAAGAACCAGCTGAGGACGAACGCGAGCAGGATCACTCCGAGTCCGACCCAGTAGATGCTCACAGCCGATGAGTTGAAGCCCACCATGAACGGCCGCGTCAGGCGAGCGTCAGCCCCCTTGAGGAAGGACGTGTCCGACGTGGTCGACGAGTTGGAGGACTGCGACTGCTTCGCGTTCTGGAGCTGGCTGATCATCGTCGGCACCACCTTGTCGACGACCGCGGTGCGCTGGGCCTGGTTCGAGAAGTCCACCGCCAGGTGGCCGTCGACGACGGAGACGCCCGCCTTCTGAGCTGCCATAGTCAGCGCCTGCTGCTCCGCGGCCGGCTTGGCCGCGGCGACCTGCTGGTCGATGATCGACGGCGCTGCGGCGGCAGGAACGACGCCGGCGGACACCTGCTGCTGCACAGCCGCGGTCACCTTCTGGGTGACGGCCTGGTCAGCCGCCTGCTTGGCCGCGGCGGTGCCCTGGTCGAGCCCGGACTGCATCTGGGTCTTGATGGGCGTCACGATCGGGTTCCAGAGCTGCTGCATCACTCCGGCGTTCGAGGGGTCGCTCGCGACGGACGGCGTGAGGGCCGCATCGAGGGCATTCGTCAGATCAGCCTTGTTCGACATCGCGGTCGTGATGTTGTTGGGCATGAGGGCGAACAGGACCGAGAGCAGGACGGCCGTTCCGAGGGTGCCGCCGATCTGGCGGAAGAACGTTGCCGAGCTCGTGGCGACGCCCATGTCCTGCGGCGGCACCGAGTTCTGGGACGCGAGCGTGAGCGACTGCATGAGCTGGCCGAGGCCGAGGCCGATGAGGAACATCGCGATCATGAGGAACCACAGCGGCTTGTCGATCGACATGAACGTCAGCACGAGGTAGCCGCCCGCGGTGACGAGCGTGCCCGTGATCGGGAAGATGCGGTACCTTCCCGTCCGCGAGACGATCTGGCCGGAGATGATCGACGCGATCATGAGGCCGCCGACCATGGGAAGCGTGGCGAAGCCGGATTCCGTAGGAGTCAGGCCGGTCACGAGCTGAAGGTACAGCGGCAGCGTCAGCATGGCGCCGAACATCGCGAAGCCGACGAGGAAGCCGAGGACGGTCGCCATCGAGAACGTGCCCGAGTGGAACAGGCGGAGCGGAATGATGGCATTGGTCCCCATGGCCCGCTCGACGAAGATGAACGAGACGAGGCCGACGAAACCGATGACGTAGCACGTGATCGAGGCGGCGGAGGTCCAGCCCCAGCCGCGGCCCTGCTCCGCGACGAGGAGCAGCGGGACGAGCGTCGCGATGACGGCGGTGGCGCCCCACCAGTCGATGCGTGCCGTGGACCGGTCGTGGAACTTCGGCAGATGCAGGAATGCGAGCACCATGCCGAGCGCGATGAGGCCGATCGGCACGTTCACTAGGAAGACCCAGCGCCAGCCGGAGATGAAGAGGATCTGGCTCGCGCCGGAGAAGAGGCCGCCGATGAGCGGGCCGACCACGGAGGAAACGGCGAAGACGGCCAGGAAGTAGCCCTGGTACTTGGCGCGTTCGCGCGGGGCGAGGATGTCGCCCATGATTGCGAGCGGAAGCGACATGAGGGCGCCCGCGCCGATGCCCTGGAACGCGCGGAAGGCCGCGAGCATGATCATCGAGGTCGAGAAGGACGACATCATCGAGCCGAGGATGAAGACGGCGAGGCCGAAGATGTAGAGCGGGCGCCGCCCGAACAGGTCGGAGAGCTTGCCGTAGATCGGCGTGGCGATGGTCGACGTGATGAGGTAGGCCGTCGTCACCCACGCCTGCTGGTCGAGGCCGTGCAGATCGTCTCCGATGGTGCGGATCGCGGTGCCGACAATCGTCTGGTCCAGCGAGGAGAGGAACATCCCGGCCATCAGGCCGTAGATGACGAGGAGGATCTGACGGTGCGTCATCACCGGGTTGGGGTGAGCGGCGCTACCGGTGCTTGAGCCGGGGCTGGCTGCTGCATTGGACATGGAGGGCAATCCGAATCTCTCAAAGGGGACTAAGCGAGGCGTCGCGAATGCGCCTCAAACTTGCAGACCCTGCAAGTTTACACACTCTGCAACGAAGACTCCACTCGGGCCTTGGACCTGCACCCACTACCCGCGCTCGCCGCTCCCACGCATCTCTCTCCCCGGGCCGCCTTCTCGCGGCTCGCCGTCGCATGGCGACTGCTTCTGCCGGCGATCCAGGGGGGCTGCTTGATTCGCTTGGAGAACGGTGGGTAAACATTCGGGGAAGAAGGAGGTACTCGGACGTGCCAGAGTTTCACTTGACAGTTCTGCGCTCTGCAGGCTCCGCGCCTGGGAAGTCACCGGCTCCGGAAATCAGCTTCATGGCGAGGGATCTCTCCTCGGCCAGAACGCTCGCGGAGTGCATTATCAGGCAAGACCGCTTCAAGGGGCCGCATGGCGACGAGGCAATGCTCGTGGGGCCAGCCACGGCGCCGCCCTCGCGCTGGACGCGAAGTTCGGGTTGGGCCGACGCCCTCGAACCGGCCAACTGACAGGCAGGGGATTCGCCGGTCCCCCATTCGTGAACCGGCAGAACGGACCCAGCGGGCGCGGCTCGCCGGGTCCGTTCCGCTTTCCTCCGAGGTGGACGCAGGATCTGGACAGAACGGTCTGTCTACCCCTAGCGTTGCGAGTGCGAGGCTCCAGCCCCCGCCGAGAGGAGCCAGCCATGGACGAGAGCGGATACTGCCCCGAGGCCCTCGGAGGCGACCCGCCGGTCGGCGCGTCGCCCGAGACGGTCGTCTACGCGGCCGCAGCCGGGCGGTTCGCCGTCGAACGCTATCGCGACCGCGCGTGGGCAACCTGCCCGCCGCGGAGCTTGGACGAGATCCGGATGCAGGCGCTCGGCCTCCGCGAGGCTCTCGTGCAGATGCTGGGCCGCGAGCCATCGATCGAAGAAGTCGCCGAGGCCCTCCGGCTGGAGGGGGAGGCGGCCCAGGTGGAAGCGGCCAGCCAGGTCCCTTCGGCGTCCACGGTCTGACCTTCCGAGGCGACTGACGCTCAGCGGCTCCGGTCGGCGATGACGGCCTTCGCGTCGCGCATGGACTGGCGGAGGATCTCCACCAGGCTCTGCCCACGGCCGCGGACCCAGAGCGTGAAGGCGACCTTGAAGATGGCGACGCCTTGCTCAGCCGCGAGGCTCGCGGCCGGTTCACGCACCCCGCGCTCGCGCAGCGCCTCGGCCACCGCCGCGGCGAAGGCTGCGAGCTTGATGAGCTCGCGCTCCCTCAGCTCCGCCTTCGAGGAGACGACGGCGTCCCGCAGCCGGACCCGTTCGGGGTCCTCCTCGAGCATCGCGCCCACCGCCTCGAGCGCCGTTCCGACTGCGCTCATGGGAGTGGCCGACGGCGGTGCCCCCGCGACTGCCTTCTTCAGCAGTTCCTGAGCGTGCTCGGTGCCGTAGAAGAGGACCTCGCGCTTGTCCTGGAAATGACGGAAGAAGGTCCGCTCGCTCAGCCCCGCCTTTCCCGCGATCTGCGCGACGGTCGTCTCGTCGAAGCCCTGCTCGACGTAGAGCGCGAGAGCCGCCTGCGCAAGGCGTCCTCTCGCGTTCGGCTCCCATCGACCCATGTACTAGATCATAGGTGATGACAGCGCCTGACATCCGCCCTACACTGATGGCAGCAACTGACATCAGATCGAATGGGAGGGACGTCATGCGCGTTTTCGTCACAGGAGCGTCGGGGTGGATCGGCTCGAACGTGGTGCCCGAGCTTGTCGGCGCCGGACACGAGGTGGTCGGCCTTGCGAGGTCGGAGGAGTCGGCCGCCACCATTGAACGACTGGGCGGGCAAGCCCTTCGCGGCGAGCTGTCCGACCTCGGGGCCCTCCGCGCGGGCGCCGAGGCCTCCGACGGCGTCATACACCTCGCGTTCATCCATGACTTCTCTGACTTCGCTGCTGCGGTACAGGCCGACGCAAACGCGATCGAGGCGCTCGGAGCCGCGCTCGAAGGCTCCGGCCGGCCGCTCGTCATTGCCTCCGGAACCCCTGTGGTCCCAGGTCGGGCTGCCACCGAACGCGACACTAATGCCGCAGACTCACCCGCAGCGGGCCGGGAGAACAACGCCCGGGCGCTCCTGGGGATGTCGGAGCGAGGCGTGCGGCCCGTCGTCGTGCGGCTTCCCCGGACGGTTCACGGGGCAGGCGACGCGCACGGTTTCGTGGCCCGCCTCGTCGCGATCGCCCGTGAGCGGGGGGTCGCGGGCTACGTCGGAGACGGGTCCAACCGCTGGCCGGCCGTCCACGTGCTCGACGCGGCCCACCTGTTCCGACTCGCCGTGGAACAGGCTCCAGCGGGGTCGGTCCTCCACGCCGTGGGGGACGAGGGCGTGGCGATCCGTGACATCGCCGCCGAGATCGGACGCCGTCTGGAGCTTCCGACGGCGTCCGTCCCCGCCGAGCAGTTCGGCTTCCTGGGCCGGATCCTAGCCCAGGACCAGCCCGCCTCGAACGCGCTCACCCGAAACGTGCTCCCGTGGGAGCCGGTCCAGCCCGGACTGCTCGAAGACCTCGCCAAGGGCCACTATTTCGCGTGAGCCCGTGCAGGCGAGGGCCCGGACATCAGCTGCGGCCCACGAGCCTCCGTGCAGCTTCGGCGATCGCATCTGCATCGATCCGGGCCCAGGCCATGAGCTCCTCGCCGGTGCCGGAGCCAGGCATGCCCCGCACGGCAAGGTGCTCGACCTCGAGGCTCGTGCGACGGCGGGAGAGGAGACCCTCGACGACGGCGGAGCCGAGGCCGCCCTCGGGATGATGGTCCTCCACGATGACGAATCGACCCCCGGTCGCGTCGCAGGCGGCCTGCAGGGCGCCCTCGTCGATCGGCTTCAGCGAGTAGCAGTCGATGACCCTGGCGTGGATGCCGTCCTTCTCCAGCGCCTCCGCGGCCTTGAGGCACTCGTGCAGCGTGACGCCAGCACCGACCAGGGTGACGTCGTCGCCCTCCTTGAGCGTCTTCGAGCCGCCGACGGCGAAGTCCTCGTCCGCCCCGTAGAGCACCGGGTAGGCACCGCGCGTCGTCCGAAGGTAGCTGATGCCGCTCGTCTCGGCCATGCGCTCCACCAGCGCCGCCGTGCTGGTCGCGTCGCTCGGGTACAGGACGGTCGAGCCGTGCACGGAGCGCATCATGGAGAGGTCCTCGAGCGCCATCTGGGAGGGGCCGTCCGCGCCGATCTCGATCCCGGCGTGGGAGCCGACGAGCCTCAGGTCCGCCTTCGAGATCGCCCCCATGCGGATGAAGTCGTAGGCGCGGGTGAGGAACGCAGCAAAGGTCGAGGCGAACGCCGTGTAGCCGCGCACGCTGATGCCCGTCGCGGCGGCGATGAGCTGCTGCTCGGCGATGTACATCTCGAAGTAGCGGTCGGGGATCTCGTGGGCGAACTGGTTGGCGTACGTCGAGTTGCTCACCTCGGCATCGAGCGCGACGACAGCCGGGTTTGCGGCCCCCAGTGCGGCGAGGGCCTGGCCATAGGCCTTGCGCGTCGCAACCTTCTCGCCGACGTCGAACTGCGGCAGCTCTGCCTTCCCTGCCTGCCCGCGGGCGGACGCCACGCCGCCTTCCCCGCCGCTGCCCTCGGGAACGGGACCCCGCACCCGTACGTCCCGTTCGCCCCCGAGCTCCTTGATGGCCCTCTCGGCCATGTCCTCGGGGAACGGTTTGCCATGCCAGTCGGGGCTGTCCTCGACTTCGGAGAAGCCCTTGCCCTTGACCGTCTTCGCGATGATGACGGTGGGCTGCTCGCCCGAGGTGTCCTCCGCCGTCGTGAGCGCCTCGTCGATCGCGGCGAGGTCATGCCCGTCGATCACGAGGACGCGCGCCCCGAACGACTCGGCGCGGCGCGCGTAGGCGGCGGTGTCCCAGCCGAGGTCGGTTTCCCCGCGCTGGCCGAGGCGATTCACGTCGACGATCGCGACGAGGTTCGAGAGTTTGTAGTGCGAGGCCTTGTCGAGGGCCTCCCAGATCGAGCCCTCCGCGAATTCGCTGTCGCCGCACAGCACCCACACCCGGTACGGGAGCTTGTCGAGGTACTTGCCGGCGAGGGCAATGCCGACCCCGTCGGGCAGGCCCTGCCCGAGCGAGCCTGTGGCGACGTCGACCCACGGCAGGATGGGGGTCGGATGGCCTTCGAGCCGCTCGCCGAAGCGGCGGTAGCCGTTGAGCAGCTCGTCCTCCGAGACGACGCCGACTGCCCGGAAGACCGAGTACACGAGCGGCGAGGCATGGCCCTTCGAGAAGACCAGATGATCGTTCCGGGCGTCGTCAGGATTGTCCCAGTCGTACCTGAGGTGCCGGCTGACGAGCACGGCCAGCAGGTCCGCGGCGGACATGGACGACGTCGGGTGGCCGGACCCAGCGCTCGTGCTGGAACGCACGGAGTCGACGCGCAATTGTGCGGCTACTTCGGCGACGGTCTCGAGGTCGGGCTTCGTGAGTGTCTCTGTCATCATGCGACCTTTGCGTTCTCGACGATACCGGTAGGACCATTACCCTCCAGGCCGCCGCGGCAAGCAAGGGCCGCCGATCAGACGAGCAGGTCGGGGGGCAGCCCCGAGACGAGGAGCTGGGTCATGGCCTCGCCCGGGATAGGGCGGCTGAAGTAGTAGCCCTGGCCCGATGTGGCCCCGAGGCGCCTCAGGATCTGGGCCTGCTCCGCCGTCTCGATTCCTTCGATGACGGTCGTCAGGCCGCACGCCGCGACGAGGTTGACGACGGCGTTGAGGAACCTCCGCTGCCCCACGTCCTCGACGAGATCCCCGAGGAGCGAGCGGTCGATCTTCGCGCGGGTGACGGGAAGGCGACGCAGGTAGCTGATCGAGGAGTAACCGGTCCCGAAGTCGTCGATGTCGAGCCCCACGCCGAGCCTTCGGAGTCCGTGGAGCGAGTAGGCGTCGACGTCGTCGCCCGCGACGAACGAAGCCTCGGTGAGCTCGAGGGTCAGGTTCTTCGGCTGGACCCCCGCGTCGTCGAGTGCGTGCCGGACCTGCTCGATGAACTCGAAATGCTGCAGTTCGGCGGGCGTGATGTTGACGCTCACCGTGAAGTCGTCGGGCAGGTCGAGGCTTTCCTGCCAGACCTTGAGCTGTGCAAGCGCCCTTCGCAGGACATGCCGGTCGAGCTCCCCGGCGACGCCGAGGCTTTCGGCGAGGGGGATGAACTCGTCTGGGCGGACGGGGCCAAGAGCCGGGTGGGTCCACCGGGAGAGGACTTCGACGCCTTCGATGCGGCCCGAATGCAGGTCGACGATCGGCTGGTAGACAACGCCGATCCTGCCCTCGCGGATCGCGTCGGCGAGGTCGGTGACGATCGTCCGGTGGATCTGGAGCGCGTGGAGCATGAAGGGCTCGAAGACCTTGATGAGCCCACGGCCCTCGGCCTTCGCCGCGTCGAGCGCGACGCCCGCCTCACGGATGATCTCGTTGGCAGGCTGCCCGGCTTCGGCCCCCCGCACCCCGATGCTCACGCTCAGGATGGGGCCGGAGCGGCCGGCGTCGATGCCGCGCACCCCGCGCTGGATGGCTCCGGCGAGCCGCCGCGCTTCGGCGACCGTCGCGTTCTCGAGGAGGACGGCGAACTCGTCGCGGTCGAGTTGGGCGGCCAGACCGCGCTGGCCTACAGCCTCGGAAAGTGTGCGGAGGACCTCGGCGACGATCCGGTCCCCTTCGCCGAGGCCGAGGTTGTAGGTGACCCAGTTGAATGAGTCGAGGCTCACCAGCAGCATGGCCGGAGGTTCGCGCCCGGGCCCGATCGCGTCCACGGCGGAGGCGAGAGCATGCAGCACCTCGCGCGATCGGTCCTGCCAGACGAGCGGAGGCATGGCGCTCTTCTCTCCGTTCACTTGCTGAGTCGACGGTCGACGCTGTCGGGGACACGCGACAGGCCGCACAAATCCGGCAACCCGCTATGACACGTTAGGTGCGTCCTCGCCAGCGATGCAAACGCTGGCGGTGTCGAGAGGGGTCTGGGGCCCGTCCGTGGGGGTGAGCGGCGTGAAGGAAACGTTGAGCGAGTCCGTGATGAGGGTGCCCTGGGCCCTGTCGCAGCCGAGCTCCCGGAGCACCTCGAGCTGGCCCGGGCGTTCGATCCCGGGCGCGCACACGGCCATTCCGAGGGCGTGGCCCATGTTGACGACGCCGCCCAGGATGACGGCGTCCGTCGGATCGACGTCGATCCGGGCCGTGAGCGACGAGGCCGCGTTGAGCACGCTGAAGGGCAGGCTGCGGAGGAGCGTCATCGTGGCGTGCTCGCTCCCGTAGCAGTCGAGGGCGATCGCGACGCCCGCACTGCGCAGTTCCCTGAGCTGCGCAGCGGCATGCTCCGGGTCCACGAGTGCGACACGTCCGCCGAAGCAGAGCTGGAGGGACGTTCCGGGAAGGCCATGGCGTTCGAGGGCCTCGAGGACGTCTTTCGCGAGGCTTCCGGTTGAGAGCCACGCGGGGGAGACGTTGACCGCGATCAGGCTCGGGCGCCGAGCTCGGGGGCGTCCCAGCTGAGCTGGGCCTGGAGGCTCGAGCAGGAGCCGCTGGCCAAGTCGAGCACCGGTTCGAAGGAGACGTCGAACGCGTCGGCCTCGATCGCCTCGGCGAGGCGCCGTCGGATCTGCGCGAGCCGCGCGAAGGGGTCGCTCTCGTGGCGATTGAGGCGCTGGACGCGCTGCTTGCCCTGCTGCTTCCCGGCGAGCATGGCTCCGTCCGCGTGCCGCAGGAGTGCGTTGAGTGGGCCGAGCTCGTCGTCGTCGTCGATCTCCTTCGCCATCGCCAAGCCGATGGTGGCCGAGAGCTGGAGGGACTGGTCGCCGAAGGGCATCGGCTCGAGGATCGCGTCGAGGACCCTCTGGCCGACCTTCTGTGCGTCGGCTTCGGAGATGTCGCTCAGGAGGGCGATGAACTCGTCGCCGCCGAGCCGGACCGCGACGTCACTCGTTCGCAGCGAGGCCTTCAGCCGTTCGCTGAACTGGACCAGGATGTCGTTGCCCGCGTCGTGGCCGTGGGTGTCGTTGACGGTCTTGAAGTTGTCGAGGTCGACGTAGAGGATGGCCGTTCGCTCGGGATCGGACATCTGCAGGAGCGAGGGCCCCTGCTCCGAGAGCCAGCGCCGGTTCGGCAGACCCGTGAGCGCATCGTGCCAGGCGGCGTAGCGGAGCGTCGCTGAGAGCTCTTCGAAGACGCGGGATACGGCGACGGCGCGCGGGCCGTCCTGGTCCACGAGCAGGAAGTCGTCGTATCGGACGGCCTCGGGGCGCGCGAGGGCGAGGTCGGCTGCGGCATCGAGGCCGATGTCGGCCTGCACGACGAGCTGGGACTCCGGCAGGAGCTTCTCCACGGTGCTCCGCGCGTTCAGTGCCCGGCCGTAGCCTAGGCGCCCCGAGAGCTGGTAGTCGACTTGGCTCCGCGCGAGCAGCGCCCAAGTTCCCTCGGAGCGCGAGACGGCTACCGCGCGGAGGCCCCGGTCGTGGCGGAACAGCTCGTCCACGAACTGGACGGGGGCATCGGCCGGAACGACCGGGATCGGTACGCCGAGCTCCCCGATGCAATCGACGGGAGGACGCTTCTCGAGCGTAGCTCGCCAGCTCGGAACGCTGGGATCAGCGCCCACGTATCGTCTCTCCTGCCACTGGGCGGATAATTGGACATGTACATCTTCAATGCTACGCGCTGGTAGATTATGGTGGTGCGCACTCCATGGTTCCAGCGCGTCGTCGGCCTTCTCATCCTGGCCGCCGTGGCTCTCGCCGCCGCCCTCCTCTGGTGGGGGGTCGCCGCGAGCGAGCCACCCACCCTCTGGGCGCCCGTTCAGCTCACCCTCGCGGGAGCCTGGACCATACTGTACGACGCCCACGCGCCGGACACCCGCGTCGTCGTCGCCGCGATCGCCGTCGCCGTCCTCCTCGGCGCCGCCGTGGCCTTCACGGAGCGCCTCATAGCGAACCGCACCCGGCGCACTCCCGCCCACGTCAGGACGCGCCCGATCGCGCCCAAGACCATCATGGCTGCGACCCGCGGGGTCTTCGCAGGCCACATGACGTTCACGGTCCTCATCCCGGCGCACAACGAAGAGGCGTCGCTGCCGGCGACCCTGGCATCGCTGCTCGCCCAGAACCGGCCGCCTGAACGCATCATCGTCGTCGCCGACAACTGCACCGACGGAACGGTCGACGTCGCGAGGAGCGCGGGCGTGGAGGTCTTCGAGACTTCCGGCAACACTGCGAAGAAGGGTGGGGCCCTGAACCAGGCTCTCCGCGAGGTGCTTCCCACCCAGGGCGACAACGACGTCGTCATGATCATGGACGCCGACACCACGCTCGACGACGGCTTCCTCGCCGAGGCATCGCGTCACTTCACCGACGATCGTGCGCTCATGGCGGTCGGCGGCCTCTTCTATGGGGAGCCCGGCCACGGCCTCATCGGCCAGTTCCAGCGCAACGAGTACGCGCGGTACAGCAGGGAGATCCAGCGGCGGCGCGGGCGCGTCTTCGTGCTGACCGGCACGGCGTCCGTCTTCCGTCCCGCCGCGCTGCGCGCCGTGGCCGAGAGCCGGGGCGTCCAGCTTCCCGGCCGCAACGGCGACGTCTACGACACCGCCGCCCTCACGGAGGACAACGAGCTCACGCTCGCTATCAAATCCCTCGGCGGCCTCACGGTCTCGCCGTCGCAGTGCACCGTCTCGACCGAGCTCATGCCCACGTGGCGCATGCTCTGGGCGCAGCGGCTCCGGTGGCAGCGCGGCGCACTCGAGAACCTCGGCGCGTACGGCGTCACGCCCCAGACACTCCGGTACTGGGCCCAGCAGGTCGGGATCGGCTACAGCGTGATCGCGCTCGGTGCGTACCTCGTGCTGTTCGCGCTCATGATCCTCGCCGTGGACTCCTGGGTATGGTTCCCGTTCTGGATCGGACTCGGATCGCTGTTCATCGTCGAGCGCGTCGTGACCGTCTGGAAGGGCGGCTGGGCCGCTCGCCTGCTCGCGGCGACGATCCTGCCCGAACTTCTCTTCGACATGTTCCTCAACATCGTCTACGTCAAGGGCATCCTGGACATCACCCGCGGGCGGCAGGCCACGTGGAAGCACCTCGCCAAGGGGACCGGCTCGGCCGCCCGCGCGACGGCGACAGACGAGAAGGCGAAGATCGCATGATCACTGCTCCCGTGCAGCTGCCCCTCGCCCAGGGCGTGACAGCACCGCTCGGTGTCCTCCTTCCGCAGTCGATCCTCGAGACGAACACGTTCAACGTCCTCATGACGTTCGTGGCGATCAACACGCTCCTGTATGTTGCGCTCTCGATCCTCAAGGTGCTGCCGCGCGTGCGGATCCCGTTCCGCCGCCGCTACCGGCGCTCGGAGACCCGCAGCATCTACCCCGACGGGCCGCTCTGACGGTTCGCGTGTGCGCCGGCCGGGCTCCCTTGAAGCTCTTACCGGGGGGCCGTCCCGGCCGATAGGGGATGGGGAAAGCGCTACTGCACCACCCGCCCCACCAGAAACGGCCACATGATCGTCGTCACCCGCCTCAACGGGTCCCGCTTCGCGGTCAACCCCGACCTCCTCGAGCGTGTCCAGGAGAATCCCGACACCACGCTCGTGATGGTCGGCGGGACGACCTACGTGGTCCAGGAGAGCTTGGCCGAGGTCATCGACCTCGTCGCGAGGTACCGCGCGACCATTCTCGCGACGGCCCGCGGCCTGCCCGCCGTCGAAGGCCAGCACCTGAGCCTCGTGCCCCCTCCTGACGGCGCGACGGGCCCCTCGACCGCCACACCCCTGCGGCCTGGACAGCACTAGGAAGGCCCCATGGATCCCTCAATCATCATCGGCCTGGTCTTGGCCTTCGGCTCCGTGGTCGCGATCGTGACCATGGAGGGGGCGAGCGTCTCGGCGCTCCTTCTGCCGCCGCCCATGATCCTCGTGTTCGGCGCAACGCTCGCCGTCGGCCTCGCAGGGAACACGCTCAAGGACACGCTGCAGGCGTTCAAGGCCATGCCCAAAGCGCTCCTCGGCAAGGCTCCCAAACCACAGGAGAGCATCGACCGGATCATCGGGCTTGCGGAGAAGGCCCGTGCGGAGGGACTCCTCTCGCTCGAAGCCGAGGCGACAGATGCCACCGACCCGTTCCTCGCACGGGCACTCCAGAACGTCGCGGACGGCACCGACGGCGAGGAGCTCCGCGTCATGATGGAGGACGAGATCGGCACGCGCTCGCGGGCCGACCACGCGAACGCCCGGTTCTTCGCGGCCCTCGGCGGCTACGCCCCGACGATCGGCATCATCGGCACCGTCGTCTCGCTCACCCACGTCCTCGAGAACCTCTCGGACCCGACGAGCCTCGGCCCGATGATCGCGAGTGCGTTCGTGGCGACACTCTGGGGCCTGCTCTCGGCCAACTTCATCTGGCTGCCCTTCTCCTCCCGCATCACGCGGCTCTCGGAACTCGAGATCGAGCGGATGACGCTCATCATGGAGGGCGTTCTCGCGGTGCAGGAAGGCGCCCAGCCGATGCTGCTCGCCGACCGCCTCCGGGCGATGGTCCCCGACCACCATTTCAAGGGCAAGGGGAAGGCGGACGCGAAGGAGAACGTGAGGGCCGCGGCGTGAGGGGGACAGCATGAGTCCCCGACGCCGTCGTCCGCTCAGGAAGCCTGCCGAATTCCACGCAGACGAGCGCTGGGCCGTCTCCTACATGGACATGATCACGGTCCTCTTCTGCCTTTTCGTCGTGCTGTTCGCGATGTCCACGGTCGACCAGAACAAGTTCGAGAAACTGCGGAACTCGCTCGCGACGGGCTTCGGGACGACCATCACGCAGAAGATCGACACCGCAACGGGCACTGTCGTGCCGCCGGACCAGGCGAACAAGGATGCCCAGGGCTTCACGAACCTCGACCTCGCGTTGAAGGAGGTCGATCGGCTGAGCGCGCTCGAGAAGCAGATGAACGACCGGCTGACCGCTCGGGGACTCGCGCAGGACGTGCAGTTCCAGATCGACCAGCGGGGCCTCACCGTCAAGCTCGTGGGATCGGAGACCTTCTTCCAGCCCGACAGTTCAGAGCTCACCCAGCGCGCCCACCAAGTGCTCGACGCCTTGACACCGGTCATGGTCCCGACGAACCTCGACGTCTCGATCGAAGGCCATGCCGCGAATGCCATCACGGCCTACCCCTCGGTGTGGGAGCTCTCAGCCGAGCGGGCCACGAAGGTCCTGCGCTACATGGTCGAGCAGGACGGATTGCCTGGGCCCCGGGTCGGTGCGACCGGATTCGGCTCGTCCCGTCCCGTGAATGCCGACAGGACCGAGGCCGAGCACGAGCAGAACCGACGCGTGGACATCGTGGTCCTCTCCGATCAGCCGGAGACCGTGCGGGCGCTCATTCCCGAGGCGCTCGAGGCGCGGGCGGCTCAGAAGTAGGCCCGACGGCGGGGCGTCGCCCCCTGACGGAAGGAACCCCCGGTGCCGCCGAAGCGGGCCGGGGGTTCCTTCCGATCAGTTCTCGGTATCAGGCGCCGTAGGCCGAACCGGTGGGACGGTCGAAGCGCTGCCCCTGCGGGTTCGGGCCGAGAAGCGTCATGATGAGGACGATGATGCCTCCGACGAAGGGGACGAGCCCGAGGAGGATCATCCAACCGCTCAGGTTGACATCGTGAAGCCGACGGACGGTCAGCGCGAGGGTGGGGACGATGATGGCCAGGCTCCACACTCCGATGAGGATGAAGCCGATCACGGCGAGGGGGCCGGGGGCGGTGCTCGTGACGCCGTTGGCGTCCGTGGTGGTCACCATGCCCGTCCAGATCGGGATCTCAAGAACAAGCGTGATGATGACGCTGGCCAGCACCCACCACCAGTACTCGCTCCGGCTGGCGCGGCCCGAGAAGGTCGCGTACTTCTTGAAGAAGCGCTTGACGGCCTCCATGAACGGGGCCCCGTAGTAGGGGGCCGCGAGCGGCGGAGCGGTCGTGGTGGTTGATGCAGATGTGGGGTACTGCGGCGCGGTCATGGTTCCCCTAGGGTCGGGTTGCGGACGCGCTCATCATATGGGCGGGTTTACATGTAAAACATGACGTCTGAATGAATTTTTGTTTATGACGCGAACCACCGAATTCGGGCCGGTCGCCGCGGCGGTCAGGGGACGGCGAAGCCCTTGCTTAACGCGTGCCCGCCCCTGCCGATAGTCGCCCCCGTGACGGTGCAGGACCGCGAAGCGATCGCCTCGAGACTCGTTGAGGCCTACGACTTCCGGCGTCCCACGACCCTTGCACGCGAGCACAGCCGCATCCTCGAGGCGGGCTTCGAGAGCTTCTCCCGCCAATGGGGCACGCAGCTGACGGCGAAGGTCCGCGCCAAGTCGACGGTCACCGCGGAATCGGTCGTCATGCAGACCTACGACGAATACGTTGCATCGCTGCCCGCGACGACGTCGATGGTCCTCTGCGCTGTCGAGGACGCTCCCGCCAAGGCGGTCCTCCAGTTTCCGACCCCGGCCGCGCTCGGGTGGGTCGCGCGGATGCTCGGCGGCCACAGCGACAGGAGCGGCGTCGAGCGCAAATTCACGCCGCTCGAATATGCGCTCATCAAGAGCCTGGTCGACGAAGCCCTCGAGGTCCTGGCCTACTCGCTGAGCGGGCTGCTTCCCGTGCCCCCGCGGGTCGAGGCCATCCAGTACAACTCGCAGTTCGCCCAGGCTGCTGCGACCACGGACCTCATGATCGTCGTGGCCTTCACGGTGCACGTCGGCGACTCGGCGGCCGCCGTCACGCTCGCGATCCCCGCGGACGCGCTCCTCCCGCAGCTCGGCGCCGTCAATCCCATGGCGAGCATCGCGAACGCCCGCGAGCTCGTCGGCGGCCAGATCGCCGAAGTGCCGATCGAGGTCGCGGTCCGGCTCGAGCCCGCAGCCGTCACCCCGGCGCAGGTCCTCAACCTCGCGGTCGGGGACACGCTCGCCCTTCCACACCCCGAGCACCACCCCTTCCATGTCGCGGTCGGCGGAAAGGTCCTCGCCCAGGCGATGGTCGTGCGGAAAGGGTCGCGCGTCGCCGCCCGGATCGTCCCCTCGCCCCAGAACGCGCCCCTATCCGCTGAGGAGAAGCACCTTTGAGCAACCTGGCCCTCCACGCCGCAGCCGCAGACCGTCTCGCCGCGTCCCTCCCAGTGCCGGGTCTCGCGGTCACGGGAGCCGTCGCGCCGGCCGTCGCGGCTCCGCACGCGGCGCTCGCGGTCTCGGCGTCGTTCGTAGGCGCGCTCACCGCTGACTTCGCGCTGGCCCTGGCCAGCACTGACTTCGTCGCCGAGGCCGGCGGCGGCCCGGAGGCGCAGACGACGGCGGTGCTGCGGCCTGCCTTCGAGCGCGCCGCCGAGGCACTCGAGGGAGGAGTCCTCTCCGAGCTCCTCGAGGGGGATGCCACGGCGCTCTTCGTGGACCCCGCCACGGCGGTGTACGAGATCTCGGACGGGCTGGCCCCCTTCGGGTGGTTCGCTGTGCGCGTGCACGAAGGGGTCGCGGCGCCGTCCGATCAGAGCGATTCCTCCTTCGTGGCGCGACTGGGGCGAATCCACGACGTCGAGATGGCCCTCACGGTGGAGATCGGCCGAACGCGGATGAGCATCCGCGATGCGCTCGCGATGGAGCCCGGCCGGGTCATCGAGCTGGACCGATCCGCCGGAGCGCCGGTCGACGTGCTGCTCAACGGGCGGAAGATCGCCCTCGGCGAGGTCGTCGTCGTCGACCAGGACTATGGCGTGCGGATCACGCGCATCCTCGATGTCGCCGAGGCTCCCCGCTGAATGGACTCGCTCATCCTGGGGCTCCGGGTCCTCGTCTCGCTTGCCGCCGTGCTCGGTCTCATGTGGCTCCTGCACCGGCGGCTGCGGCGCGGGTCGGCCCCCGGCAGGGCCAAGGCGCTGACCGTGGTCTCGCGCCAGACGGTCGGGCCGAAGGCCTCGGTCGTGCTCGTCGACACAGACGGCCGCCGGTTCCTGCTCGGCGTCACGGAGCACGGGATCAGCGTCCTGCACAGCGGGGACGCGCCCGCGGCCGAACCCCTCGTCATCTCGGGGCGCGGGGAGCCGCTCGCCCCCCTCGGCATCACGGAGCCAGGGGAACCGCTCACGCGCCGCTCTGCACGCCAGGCCGCAGGGGGCGCTGCCTTCGACCGCGAGCTGCGGCGGCAGCTCGGGGCAGGGAGCGCTCCGGCGCAGCCGCTCGCGGGCTCGGTCCTCGATCCGGCGACGTGGCGGGCAGCGCTCGGCGTGCTCCGGGCCGGTCGCAGGCCATGACGCACAGCGGCATCGCGCGCAGGGCCAGCCGGATCGCCGTCGTCGTCCTCCTCGCCGCGGTGACGGTCTACGCCGTGCTGCTCCTCGCGTCCTCAGCCGGGCACGCGGCCGTCCTCCACACACCGCTCGGGCCCACCGACCCCGTGGGACCCACCGCGCCCACCGCACCGGCAACGCCGTCCCCGGCCCCCACGTCAACGGGGAGCGGGACCCTCAACCTGCAGATCAACGCGCCGGACAACGCGCCCTCGTCGGCGGTCGTGACCCTCATCGGCATCACGCTGCTCTCTGTCGCCCCCGCGCTCCTGCTCATGATGACCTCGTTCACGAAGATCTTCGTGGTGCTCTCCATGACCCGGAACGCCCTCGGGCTGCAGTCCGTCCCGCCGAACCAGGTGATCGCGGGCCTCGCCCTCTTCCTCTCGCTGTTCATCATGTGGCCGGTCGTGAGCGACATCAACACGCATGCCGTGCAGCCCTACCTCAACGGCCACCTCGACTTCGGCGGCGCGTTCAACGCCGCGACCGGGCCGCTCTCGAAGTTCATGGCCGCCCACACGCGGCAGGAGGACATCGCCCTCATGACCCGCGCGGCCGGCCTCGCCAACCCCGCTTCGCCGGACGCGACACCGCTCCAGACGCTCATCCCGGCGTTCATGATCTCTGAGCTCCGGGCCGCCTTCATCATCGGGTTCGTCATCTTCGTCCCGTTCCTCATCATCGACCTCGTCGTCTCCGCCGCGCTCATGTCGATGGGCATGATGATGCTCCCGCCCGTCATGATCTCCCTCCCGTTCAAGATCCTGCTGTTCGTCCTCGTGGACGGCTGGGACCTCATCATCACGTCGCTCATCAAGAGCTACCAGGGAGGCTGAGCGTGAACACGGCCGCCGTCCTCGACATCTGCATGCAGGCGCTCATTGCCGCCGCGAAGCTGTCCGCGCCCGTGCTCGTGACGAGTCTCGTGGTGGGACTCGCGATCTCGCTCGTCCAGTCGATCACCCAGCTCCAGGAGGCCACCCTCTCCTTCGTGCCCAAGGCGGTCGCCGTGGCGATCGCGCTCGTCGTGTGCGGGAACTGGATGATCTCCGAGATGGTCGGCTTCACGAACGACCTCTTCGCCCGCATCCCGTCGCTCCTCCATTCGCCGTGACGAGGGCGCCGAAGCCATGAACCTCCCCGTCGACCAGGCCTGGATCGAGGCGGTCATCCTCGCCGCAGTGCGCATGACCGCATTCCTCTTCGTCGCACCGCCGTTCTCGCACAACGCGTTCCCCGCCCAGATCAAGGGGATGCTCGGCGTCGGCCTCGGGCTCGCCGTGGCCACCCGCCCGCAGTCGGGCTACAGCCCGCGCGACACGGCGGGCTTCGTCACCGGCCTCGTGCTCGAGCTCGTGACGGGTCTGGCCCTCGGCTTCCTCGTCTACCTTGTCTTCGCAGCGATCCAGTCGGCGGGTTCGCTCATCGACCTCGGCAGCGGCTTCCAGATGGCCCAGGGGTACGATCCGCAGAGCCTCGTCAACGGCGCCCAGTTCACGAGGCTCCTCCAGATGGCCGCGCTCGCACTCCTGTTCTCCTCGGACGGCTACCAGCTCGTCCTCGGCGGCCTCACCGGCTCCTTCTCCGCGCTTCCGCTCGCCGGTGGCCTGGACCTCTCCCACCCCGGGCAGGCGATGGCGGCCGCAGCCACCGGCATGTTCGTCTCGGCCCTCCAGATTGCGGGGCCGCTCATGGTGGTCCTGTTCCTCGCGGACCTCGGGCTAGGCCTGCTCACCCGCGTCGCCCCCGCACTCAACGCGTTCCAGATGGGGTTCCCACTCAAGGTCCTCATCACCCTGAGCCTCGCGGGAGTCCTGTTCCTCGGGCTTCCGAGCGTCGTCTCTGCGCTGGTGCAGCAGGCTGTCAGCACGGTCCTGGGGGTGGGGTGATGGCCGATGCGCAGGAACGCACCGAGAAGGCCACCGACAAGCGACTCCGCGAGGTCCGGTCGAAGGGACAGCTCGCGAGGTCGCAGGACCTCACGGCTTGGCTCGCAGTCGGCGCCGGCGCGATCATGATCCCGTCCACCATCGCGGAGGCGTCGAAGGGTGGAACGTCACAGCTCTTCACGGTCACTTCGGTCATCTCGAACCCAGACCCCGCGAAGGCCGTGCAGGCGCTCTCGGACGGACTGGGCTCGATCGCCGCGACGCTGGGACCCCTCGCCGCGGTGGTCTTCCTCGCCGTGCTCGCCGGCTCCGCGGCCCAGGGCGGCGTGCACCCGAAGCGCCTCACGCCCTCGTTCGAGCACTTCAACCTCGTGGCGGGACTCACGCGCATGTTCGGGAGGCAGGCGCTGTGGGGCGGGGTCAAGGCCCTCGCGAAGACCGCCGTCGTCGGGCTTGTGCTCTGGAGCGTCGTGCAAGGGCTGATCCCCGTGCTCATGTCGGCGGGCGGGCTGCCCATCTCAGGCGTCCTGGCCGCAGCGAACGACGGCGCGGCCTCGCTCATCCGCTTCGCCGTCGCGGCCGGGCTTGTGCTCGCCGCCGCGGACGTGCTCGTCGTCATGCGCCGGAACCGCACCAAGACGCGGATGACGAAACGCGAGGTCAAGGACGAGAACAAGAACAGCGAAGGCGATCCGCTCATCCGCTCCCAGCGCCGTTCCCGCCAGCTCGCGATGTCCCGCAACCGCATGATCGTCGCGGTCGCAGGGGCCGACGTCGTCCTCGTCAACCCCACGCACGTCGCGGTCGCGCTCAAGTACGAACCGGGGAAGTCCGCGCCGCGCATCGTCGCGAAGGGCGCTGGCAACGTCGCTGCGCGGATCCGCGAGGAGGCCGAGAAGGAGCGCGTCCCGATGGTGCAGGACATCCCGCTCGCCCGGGCCCTGCACGCCGCATGCGATCTCGGCCAGGAGATCCCGGTCGAGTTCTACACCGCCGTGGCGGGGGTCCTCGCGTTCGTCATGTCGCTCAAGGCCCGCGGGGGATCCCTCGGAGGCCTCCACCGGATCCCGAATCGGGCCGCCCTACCAGCCAGTGTGAAAGGAATGCACGCGTGAACCGAAACCTTGCCCGGCTCGCCGTCCCGGTCGGCATCGTCGGCATTGTCCTGCTGCTCGTGGTGCCCGTCCCGGCGCCGCTGCTCGATGTGCTGATCGTGTGCAACGTACTGCTCGCACTCGTGATCCTCCTGACCAGCATGTTCGTGAAGAAGCCGCTCGACTTCTCGGTCTTCCCGTCGCTCCTCCTCGTCGCGACGCTGTTCCGGCTCGGCCTCAACGTCGCCTCCACGCGGCTCGTGCTCGGGCAGGGTTTCGCAGGCCAGGTGATCGAGGCCTTCGGCAAGGTCACGGTCGGCGGGTCCCTGATCATCGGCGCGGTCGTGTTCGTGATCCTCGTCGTCATCCAATTCGTCGTCGTGACGAAGGGCGCCGAGCGGGTGGCGGAGGTCGGGGCACGCTTCACGCTCGACGCCATGCCCGGCAAGCAGATGGCGATCGACGCGGATCTCAATGCCGGCCTCATCACCGACGCCGTTGCGCGGCAGCGCCGAGCCGAGGTCTCCGCGGAAGCGGACTTCTACGGCGCCATGGACGGTGCCTCCAAATTCGTCAAGGGCGACGCGATCGCCGGCATCGTCATCATCATCGTCAACATGGTGGGCGGCCTCGGGGTCGGGATGCTGCAGCGCGGGCTCTCCATCACGGACGCGCTCAACACGTACAGCCTCCTCACCATGGGCGACGGCCTCGTCTCCCAGATCCCTGCGCTCCTCATGGCCGTCTCGACGGGCATGATCGTTACGCGATCGAACGCAGAGGCGGATCTCGGACAGGCCGCCTCGACGCAGCTCTCGCAGTCCCGGACGGCCCTCCTCATCGCGGGCCTCGCCGCCGTGGTCATGGCGCTCATGCCCGGCATGCCTCCGCTCCCGTTCCTCGGCGTGGGGGCGGGGCTCATCATCGCCTCCCGCCGGATACGGCCCTCGCAGGAGGGCGCGGCCGATGGTGCCTCCGATGCCGCCGGGGCCGCGGGTTCCGACGCCGAGCAGGACCCGACCCGACGGCTCATGGAGGAGATGCGGGTGCAGCCGCTCGAGATCCTGCTGTCCCCCGACCTCGTCGACCTCGTCGGGGGGTCGGCGGACGACCTCCTCGCGCGCGTCAAGTCGCTTCGCCACAAGGTCGCAATGGACCTCGGCATCGTGATCCCACCGGTGCGGACGCGCGACTCCGTCGAACTCCCACCGTCGACCTACGCGATCCGGATCGCGGGCGTCGAGGCGGGCCGTGGGACCGCGCCGTCGGGCAAGCTCCTCGCCCTCGGCGATTTCCTCGACGCCCTCCCGGGGCCGGACGTCGTCGAACCGGTCTTCGGACTCGCTGGCAAATGGATCCCCGCAGAGATGCGGCACAGCGCCGAGCTGACGGGCGCGACGGTGATCGACCGCGTGAGCGTGCTCATCACGCACCTGTCCTCGATCGTGATGGCCAACGCGGCACGCCTGCTCTCGCGTGAGGACGTCAGGGTCCTCACCGAGGGCGTCAAGGCCGTGAGCCCGGCCGCCGTCGAGGAGCTCACGCCCGGGCTGCTCTCCCTCGCCGAGATCCACCGCGTGCTCCAAGGCCTCCTCGCCGAGCAGGTGCCGATCAACGACCTCACACGGATCTATGAGGCCCTCACCCTCCGTGCCAAGGCGTCCACCGATCCCGAGGGGCTCATCGAGTCCGCACGACTCGCGATCGGGCCGGCTCTCGTGCGGCGGCTCGTGGATGCGGATCGGCTCACGGTCATCACGATCGAACCGGTGCTCGAGCAGAGCCTCGTGCAGGACCTGCGGCCGGCCGAGGGCGGGACGCAGCTCGTCATGGAGCAGGCGAAGCTCGATGCGATCACGGCCTCCCTCAGCTCCGCGGTCGCCGCGGCGGAGTCGGCGGGGAAGAGCCCGGCCCTCGTGTGCGCCCCCATGCTGCGCCCCGCCCTGCGCAAGCTGATCCCCCTGCCGCCCTCGGGGGTTCCCGTGCTCTCGTACGCCGAGGTGACCTCCACGCCGGTCAACATCGAGACGATCGGAGTGGTTCGCCTTGGCGCCGCAACAGTTTCTGCTTAGGGGCCCGAGCCTCGAGGACATCACCCGGCAGGCCGCGGAGCTCTACGGATCCGACGCCCGGATCGTGAGCGCCGACAGGGTGCTGGATTCTGGCCTCGGGGGATTGCTAGGCCGGCGCCACATCGAGGCGACGGTGGTGCTCCCGGACCCCGTCGTGCGGCTCCTGCCCGCGGTGGAACCCGACATTCCGCACGCCCTGGGTGCCAGGGCAGGCATCGCGGCCCTCCTCGACGACGCCGACACCGCCGAGGACCGGCTGCGCACGAGCGCGTTCCCCGCCGCAGCTTCCCCTGCACCCGCCGTCTCGACCGAAGCCGAAGACTTCGACGCCCTCCTCGAGCGGTTGCGCGGCGAAATGGAGGCACCCGCGGAACGCGTGCCGGTGCTGCTCGGTGGCGCGGGGGACCTGGTGCTCGTCATCGGACCCGGGGAGACCCCGTTCTCGGTGGTGCGATCGATGGCCGCTCGCGAGCCTGGGGCGTATTCGCCCGTGAGCGCGGGGGAGACGCCCGCGGGGGAGCCGCCCGCGGGGGAGCGGCTCGAGGAGGATTGGCCTCATCTCGAGGACGTCCGGGACGCGACGGCGGCCCGCGCCCAAGGCGTCGAGTCCTCCACGGCAGTGCTCGCGGCCCTCCGTCTGCGGGCATTCGACCGGCTCGGGTCCCAGCTCGGGCGCGCCGCGGCGCTCAGGCCGGACCAGGTGTGGCTCGCCGTGGACGCCCGGCACAAGCCGGACGAGACGGCAGAATGGGTGGAGGCAGCGAGGTCGCGCTTCTCGGTGACCGCGCTCGCCGTCGTCGGCGCACTCGAAACCCTTTCGCCGCAGACCGTCAACAGTCTCGGAATCCCCGTAGGCTGGGTGGACAGTTCGCCCGCACCACGGACGGTGCTCTGAAGGTTCCACGGAAGGAAGGCCATGCTCGTACTCACCCGGAAGCCCGGCGAGAAGATCATGATCGGCGACGAGATCGTCATCACGTTCCTCGAGAGCCGTGGAAGCGAAGGCATCCGCATCGGCATCGATGCGCCGAGGCACCTCGCCATCAAGCGCGAGGAGATCTTCGAAGCGGTGGCTGACGCGAACCGGGAGGCCGCCCACGCGCCGTCGGACGCCGAGGCGATCCTCAAGGGGCTCCTCGGCGGGGAGGGGTAGGGTCAGCAATGTGGAACTCGCACCGCAGCTTCACCGCATCGGCAACGACACCATCGCCGCACACCTCGTCCTTGCCGACGACGGGATAACCCTCGTCGACACGGGCCTGCCCGGCCACTACCGCGATCTGGTGCGGGAGCTGAAGGCGCTCGGCCGCCCGCTCTCCGACATCAAGGGCGTCGTGCTCACCCACGGCGACAGCGACCACATCGGCTTCGCCGAGCGCCTGCGCAGCGAGCTGGGGATCCCGGTCTACATCGGCGCCGAGGATGTCGAGCGGGCGAAGGGCGCCAAGCCGCCGCCCACGCCGAAGGACCCGCGGAGGATCGCGCCCGTCATCCGCTTCTTCGCGTATGCGATCGCCAAGGGGGGATTCCGCACGCGGCCGCTGCAGGAGGTCACGCCGGTGCACGACGGCGACGTGCTGCCCTTGCCCGGATCGCCCAGGATCATCGCGATGCCCGGCCACTCGCCGGGAAGCGTCGCGGTCCACATGCCAGCGGTGCGCGCGGTGTTCGTGGGCGACGAGCTCACGACTCGCCACGTGCTGACTGGCACCGAGGGCCCGCAGCCGGCGCCGTTCACCGATGACCAGGCGCGCTCGTCAGAGTCGATCGACAGGCTCGCGGGCCTGGACGTCGACTGGGTCATCCCCGGGCATGGCGCGCCCTGGCGCGGCAGCACCTCGTTGCTCATCACCGCCTACCGGCTGGCAGAGCGCCGCCCGGCTGGGGGCTGAGGAGCCTCCGGGCCGAGAAGGCTGCGGACGGATCCTGGGGGCCGACGAGCCGCAAGATCCTCGGTCTGCTACTTCTTCCGGCTCTCGGCGGTCTTCCGGTCGTTGGCCTTCTGCAGTGCGTCGACCAATTCGTCCTTCGACATGGTCGAGCGGTGGGGGACGTCGAGCTTCTGGGCGAGCTCGTAGAGGTGCTTCTTCGACGCGTTCGCGTCGACGCCTCCGGCCGTGGGACGAGAGGTGTCCTTCCCGCCCTCAGCCTGCCTGTCGGAGGGGCCCTTGCCCTCCTTGGGCTCCCAATGGTCGCCGACCTTCTCGTGCGTGTGCTTGAGGGCCGAATAAGCGACCTGGTGGGCGCGCCGCTCGTCGTTGTAGGTCTCCTCGGCCGAGTCGTGGGCCTTGGCGAAGGTCTCCTGCGCCTTCCGGTCCGATCGCTGGAGTGTGGACGGCAGTTCGTCCTTCTTGGCGTGACCGCTCTTGTCTGCCTTGGGCATGCTTCCTCCGATCAGGGAACCTGTTCCGGGCGTGCCATTCCACGCTATGCCTGCAGCGTGTCCGGCACAACTGCCCGTGTTTGCTCCAAGTTGTCGCGGAGTTTCCGTTCTGGACACCTCTCTTGACTCTATTTGTCACGACTGCGACACGCCCAAACAAAAAGACATGTCCAAATACCAGTTTTACGTGCACAATGGACATGTCCAATGAGGTCCCATGGCTGGGGGAGCCGGGTCTCGCGCTTGGGCTCCGTGGAAGACAAACGTCTCGCAGGGGTGTAGGTGAAGATCGAAGAACGCAATCGCTTGGTGCTGGAGCATCTCCCGCTCGTGGGCTACCTGGTCTCCGACCTGTGTGCGCGAGCGACCCACCTCTCGCGTGAGGACATGGCCTCCGCCGGGGCGCTCGGTCTCGTGCTCGCGGCCGAATCGTTCGACTCGAGCATGGGCGTTCCCTTCGGGGCCTTCGCCCGGCGTCGGATCACGGGCGCGCTCATGGACGAGCTCCGGTCCCTCGACTGGGCCGGGAGGGGGGCCCGCAAGCGCATGAAGGCAGTGAGTGCTGTCACCGAGACGCTCACAGCCAGCCTCGGCCGGAAGCCGACGAACGACGAGATCGCTGCGGCCCTCGGGGTGACCCGCGAAGCCGTCGACGAAGCCGCTGCCGATGCCGCCCGCACCGTGAACGCCCTCGACGAGAGCGTCGCGGACACGCTCGTAGCGGATGCGGTGGCACCCGAGGAGGCGACGCTCGCCGGGGAGCGGACACGCTACCTCCGCGCAGCCGTCGAGGCGCTGCCCGAACGGCTTCGCCTCGTGGTGACCGCGATCTACCTCGAAGGCAGCTCCGTCAAGGAGGTCGCCGAGAGGTTCGGCATCAGCTCGTCTGCCGTGTCACAGCAGCGAAGCGAAGCCATCCGTCTCCTGCGCGAAGGCCTCGACGTGCACTATCCGGACAGGCCCGACGTCGCGCCCGCCGTCGAATCCCGCGCCATGTCCCCGCGCCGCGCGGCCTACCTCGAAAGCTTCGCCGAGGCGGTCCGCAGCGTTGGACCCGAACGTCAGCTGGCCTCGCCGGCCGCGTCGTAGCGTCGCCAGCCGGCCGCCAGCGGTCGTCCGGGCTTGCCGAACGGGGCTTCTGCCGCCGATCACCCCGCGTGCCGGTGCACCGCAATACACTGCACCCTAAGACTCAGCGTTGAGGGAGGCCCAAGGTGGACGTCGGCGTCGCACGCGAACGCATTCCGGGGGAGAAGCGCGTCGCGGTGACCCCGGACTCGGCACGGCAGCTCGTGGGGCTCGGGCTCGGCGTCCAGGTCGAAGGGGGAGCGGGCACGGCCGCCGGCTACCCCGACGGCGCCTATGCCGCAGCGGGCGCCCGCATCGTCCAGTCCCTCGACGCCGCGACGGTCGACGTCCTCGCGCACGTCCGCCCGCTCGGGCCGGAAACCGCAGCCCGCCTCAAGCCGGGGACGATCACCGTGGGCCTTGCCTCGCCGTCGACCGAGCTCCCCACGGTCCGGGCGCTCGCCGACGGTCGGATCACCTCCTTCGCGCTCGAACTCGTGCCGCGGATCTCACGCGCGCAGTCGATGGACGCGCTCACGTCGCAGGCGCTCGTGACGGGGTACCGCTGCGTGCTCGAAGCGGCGATCCGGCTCCCGCGCTTCTTCCCGCTGTACATGACGGCCGCAGGGACGGTCCCGCCGGCCCGCGTCCTCGTCCTCGGTGCGGGCGTCGCAGGGCTTCAGGCCATCGGTACGGCAAAGCGCCTCGGCGCCCGCGTCTCGGCGAACGACATCCGCCCCGCTTCGGCCGACGAGGTCGCCTCCATGGGCGGCACCTTCATCCGGCTTGACCTCGACTCTCCCGAGGCAACGGCGGGGGCTGGCGGCTACGCCAGAGAGCTCACCGCAGACCGCGGCGCGCTCCAGCGGCAGCTGCTGGCGCCCCACGTGGCCGAAGCCGACGTGCTCATCACCACTGCCGCAGTCCCTGGCCGGGCTGCGCCGCTCCTCGTGAGCCGGGACATGGTGGCCGCCATGCGGCCGGGATCGGTGGTCGTCGACATGGCGGCGGAGTCGGGAGGCAACGTCGAGGGATCGGTTGCGGGCGAGAACGTCGTCGTGCCGACCGCCGACGGCGCAGGCGAGGTCACGGTTGTCGGCCTCAAGGACGCCGCCTCCGCGATGGCGTCCGATGCCTCGCGCCTCTACGCCAAGAACGTCGCCAACTTCATTGCGCTCCTCACCTCGGACGGCGAGGTCGCCCCGGACTTCGACGATGAGGTCGTGGCCGGCGCCTGCCTCACGTACGACGGCGGCGTGCTGCACGAGCCCACGGCGCAGGCCCTCGCAGTGCTCGCCTCGGCGACGGAGCCCTGGGGCGAGGCCTCTGACCAGGGCGAGCAGATCGAGGGAGGGGCAGGCTGATGGGCGGAGTTGAGCTTCTGACGATCACCGTTCTGGCGGTGTTCGTGGGCTTCGAGGTGGTCTCGAAGGTCTCGAGCATCCTGCACACTCCGCTCATGTCGGGGGCGAACGCGATCCACGGCATCATCCTCGTGGGCGCCATCACCGTCGCAGGGCAGGCCACGGACGGTTGGGTGCTCGCGGTGGCGCTGCTCGCCGTCGTCCTCGCGACGGCGAACCTCGTCGGCGGGTTCGTCGTGACGGACCGGATGCTCGAGATGTTCCGCGGCCGCGCAACCCCGGGTCAGGGCGGGGCGAAGGGAGAGGCGAAGTGACCCTCTCCTCCGAGATCCTCGATCCCACGTGGACAGCGTTCCTCTACCTTGTCGCGGCGGTCTGCTTCATCCTCGCCCTCAAGGGACTCAGCTCGCCGAAGCACGCGCGCCGGGGCAATCTGCTCGGTGCGCTGGGGGCCTTCGTCGCCCTCGTGACGGTGTTCCTCTCGAGCCGGCTCGAGAACATCCCATGGATTCTGGCCGCCATGGTGCTCGGCGCCGCGCTGGCCGCACCCGTGGCCCGCCGCGTCAGGATGACCCAGATGCCGCAGCTCGTCGCGGTGTTCAACGGCGTGGGCGGTGGGGCTGCCGCGCTCGTGGCGCTGCTCGAACTCCCCCACGCGGAGGACGGCTGGCTCCGCGTCGCGATCGTCTTCACCCTGCTCGTCGGCGCCATCTCGTTCGCGGGCTCGGGCGTGACGTTCGCGAAGCTCCAGGAGCTCATGACGACCCGGCCCGTCGTGTTCGCAGGCCTGCCCGTGCTCATGGGTGCCGTCCTCGTTGGCGCGGTAGGTGCGGCGGCAGCAGTCGTCGTCACCGGTTCGACAGGGCTCGCCGTCGCCGTCCTTGCCGTGGGGCTCATCGCGGGCCTGCTGCTCGTCCTGCCCGTGGGCGGGGCGGACGTGCCGATCGTGATCTCACTGCTCAACGCGTTCACGGGCCTCGCTGTCGCTGCCTCGGGGCTCGTGCTCGGGAACGTCCTGCTCGTCGTCGCCGGCACGCTCGTGGGCGCGTCCGGCACGATCCTCACCCGTCTCATGGCCGCCGCGATGGGGCGGAGCGTCGCGGGCGTCATGTTCGGCGCGTTCCGCGGAGGTTCGACCGCGGGTTCGACTGCCGTGAGCGAGCGGCCGGTGCGGTCCTCGAGTCCCGAGGACGTCGCGGTGCTGCTGGGGTACGCGCAGCGCGTCATCATCGTCCCGGGGTACGGGCTCGCGGTGGCACAGGGGCAGCACGCGGCGGCAGAGCTCGCGCAGACGCTCGAGTCGCGGGGCGTGGACGTCGAGTTTGCGATCCACCCCGTGGCCGGCCGCATGCCCGGCCACATGAATGTGCTCCTCGCGGAGGCCAACGTCCCCTATGAGTCGCTCATGGAGATGAGCGAGGTCAACGGCGACTTCAAGCAGGCCGACGTCGCGCTCGTGGTGGGCGCCAACGACGTCGTCAATCCCGCGGCCAAGACCACTCCGGGATCTCCGATCTACGGGATGCCGATTCTCGAGGCCGGAGACGCGCGCCAGGTGGTGTTCCTCAAGCGGTCCATGCGGCCGGGGTTCGCGGGCATCGAGAACGAGCTCCTGTACCAGCCTCAGACGACCCTGCTGTTCGGGGACGCGAAGGAATCGCTCACGAGGGTCCTCTCGGCCGTGAAGTCCCTCTAGCCACTGTCCTTCCAGCCCACTTATTCGCCGACCCAGCAGCGCGTCGCGCGGACACGCCGCGCTCCCGACCGATTGGGATAGATGGCGGATTCAAGGCATGTTGGCAACGGCCTGTTCGATGTCTTCGAGGAAGACTTCTCGTGGTGTTTTGAAGCCTAGTGTCTTGCGTGGCCGGTTGTTCATCTCGAAGGCGATGGC
>NZ_SSNH01000017.1 GCF_005877005.1 Sinomonas susongensis
GCTCCGCCTCGGCCTCGGCCGAGGCCCCCGGCACCGGACCCGCCGCGGGCTCCCGCACCGGGGCCGGCATCTGCAGCACCGGCCCCACCACACGCCCCGCCGTCACACCCACACCGTGAAACTGCTGCATCTTTGACCTTGAACTTTCTCCGCTTGTCAGGCGGCGACAGGCTGCGCTTCGGCGGCCGCGGGGGCCTTCTTGCCAACGTAGCGCTTGAGGCCCACCGTCGCCAGAGCCGTCACCGCGACGCCGACCGCGATCGAGATGACCCACATGATGAAGTTGTCGATCGCGAAGAAGACGAAGATCCCGCCGTGCGGAGCCTTCGAGCCCGCGTTGAACGCCATGCTGAGTGCGCCCGTCACCGCGCCGCCGAGCATGGAGGCCGGGATGATCCGGAAGGGATCGGCCGCTGCGAACGGGATGGCACCCTCGGAGATGAAGGATGCGCCGAGAAGCCAGGCAGCCTTGCCGTTCTCGTGCTCGGCCGCGTTGAACGTCTTCGGTGAGAGGACGGTCGCGAGGGCCATGGCGAGGGGCGGCACCATTCCGGCAGCCATCACGGCAGCCATGATGTGGTACGGAGCCTGGTTCGTTGCGCTCGCGGCGCCGAGGCCGGCGACGGCGAACGAGTAGGCGACCTTGTTGACCGGGCCTCCGAGATCGAAGCACATCATGAGGCCGAGGATGATGCCGAGCACGACGGCTGCTGCGCCGGACATTCCGGAGAGCCAGTTGTTGAGCGCGGTCGTGATGAAGGCGATGGGGCCGCCGAGCACCACGAACATGAGGCCTGACGCGATGATGGATGCGATGAGCGGGATGATCGCGACGGGCATGAGGCCGCGGAGCCACTTGGGCGCGGAGAACGACCCGAGCCAGTGCGCCGTGTAGCCGGCGAGGAGACCGCCGACGATGCCGCCGAGGAAGCCTGCACCCATGAAGCCAGCGACCGCACCGGCCGTGAAGCCGGGGGCGATGCCGGGACGATCGGCGAGGGCATACCCGATGTAGCCGGCCAGGGCCGGGACCAGGAAGCCCAGCGAGAGGCTGCCGATCTTGAACAGGACCGCGCCAAGGTAGGCGCCGAGCGGGCCCCAGGCCTGCGGGCCGAACTGCGACGGCAGGTCGAACACGTTGTTCTTGACGACGATCGTGTCCGCGTACTTCGTGATGTCGTAGCCGCCCAGGAGGAAGCCGAGTGCGATGAGCAGGCCGCCGGCCGCGACGAACGGGATCATGTAGCTCACGCCGGTGAGGAGGGCTCGCTTGAGCTTCCCTCCGACCGACTCACGGCCCTCGGGCTCCTCGACCCGGGCTCCGCCGGCTGCCGGGAGCCGCCGCCCGTTCGGGTCAGCCGCTGTGGAAAGCGCTTCGTGGAGCATGACGAGCGGCTCGTCGATGGCCCGCTTCACAGGGGACTGGACGTAGGGGAGGCTCGCAAAGCGATCCTTGCCGCGGACGTCGACATCGACAGCGAACACGACAGCGTCGGCGTTGTCGATGACGGTCTGGGGGATCGGCGTCGTGCCGGCGGAGCCCTGGGTCTCGACGATGACGTCGATGCCGTTCTCCCTGCCTGCGGCGACGAGCGAGTCGGCCGCCATGTACGTGTGGGCGATGCCCGTCGGGCACGCGGTGACCGCGACGACCAGCTGGCGATGCTTGCCTGCGGTGGGGGCCGCGGCCGCGGCGGTCGGGGTGGCATCGGTCGCCGGGGCCTGGGCGGGCGCGGCGGCGGCATCCGAGCTGCCGAGGCCGAGCGCCTCGTTCACGAGGGCGACGACGTCCTCCCGCGTGCGGGCCGCGCGGAGGGAGGCCGTGAAGTCCTTCTTGATGAGGCTCCGGGCAAGCTTGGCGAGGAGCTTGAGGTGCTCCTGGTCAGCGCCCGAGGGGGCCGCAATGAAGAAGACGATGTCCGCGGGGCCGTCCTTGGCGCCGAAGTCGACTGGCCGCGAGAGGCGGGCCATCGCGAGGGACGCAACCGTGACGGCCTCGGACCGGCAGTGGGGGATGGCAATGCCGCCGGGGACACCGGTGGCCGTCTTCTGCTCGCGGGCGTAGGCGTCCGCGAAGAGGCCGTCGACGCCGGTCGCGCGGCCGTCGTCGACGACGGCCTGGGCGAGCTGCCGGATCACGTCGGCCGAAGCGTCGCCGAGGGCGACGTCCAGCAGGACCAGCTCCGGGCTGATGAGTTCGGTCATGGTCAGTCCTTCGTGAGAGCCGTGACGGTCACGGCTGAGGGATCGGTCTGGTTGGCAGCCGGGACGGTGGATCCCGGCAGGGAGGCGGCGGCCGCGCCATGCGCGACTGCCTGACGGAGGCGGCCTTCGGCGTCCGCTCCGCCGATGTCGGCCAGGAGGTACCCGGCCAGTGAGGAGTCGCCGGCACCCACGGTGCTGACGGCCCGGATGGGGGCGTGCGTGGCGAGCCACGCGCCGTCGGCCGTCACAAGGACGGCACCTTTCGCGCCGAGCGTGGCAAGCACTGCCCCCACACCGGCGTCGACGAGGGAGCGTGCGGCGGTGGCCGCCCGCTCGGGTGAGGCCTCGAGCTCCGCCGGGGTGCCGGGGTCGGGGAGGCCTACGAGCTCTGCGAGCTCGGCGAGCTCGTCCGCGTTGGGCTTGAGGAGGTCCGGACGGCCGCCCAGCGAGGCGGCGAGCGGAGCCCCGGAGGAGTCCACGGCGATCTTGGGGGCGTCGGCGCCGAATTCTGCGCGGAGGCGCTCGGCGGCCGACGTGTAGAAGGTGGCCGGGACGCCCGGCGGCAGGGACCCCGCGAGCACGACCCAGGCCGCCCCGCTCGACTGCTCCACGAGGAGCTTCAGGAGCTGCTCCTGCTGGTCCGCGCTGAGTTCCGGTCCGGGCTCATTGACCTTGGTGGTTACGCCGCCGGGTTCCGTGAGGGTCACGTTGGAACGGAGGGCCTGGTCGATGGGGAGTGCCGCGAACGGCACTTCCGTCGCCTCGAGGCCTGCGAGGAGCGGGTCGCCCGGGTCGCCGGGGAGCACGGCGAGCGTCTCGAGGCCCGAGGCGACGAGGGCACGCGAAACGTTCACTCCCTTGCCGCCTGACTCCTGCCGCACGGCGACGGCGCGCTGCACCTCGCCCCGCAGGAGGGGGCCGCCGAGCTCGACGGTCCGGTCGAGGCTCGGATTGGCGGTCAGTGTCACGATCATCGGTTGCCTGCCTTCACTACTTCCACTCCAGCCCGCTCGAGCGCCGTCGCGAGTTCCGGCGACGGATCGGCGTCGGTCACGAGCGCATCGAGTTGGTCGAGCCGCGCGAACTGGACGAGGGTTTCGACCCCGAGCTTGCTCGCGTCGGCGAGGACGACGACGCGACGCGCCGCCCGCACGAAGGCCTCCTTGACCGCGGCTTCCTCGCTGTCCGGGGTGCTGAGCCCGAAGGCCGAGTGCACGCCGTTGGTCCCGATGAAGGCGAGATCCGGGCGGAGGCGTTCGACGGCGTCGACCGTCTCCTGCCCGACGGCGGCCCTCGTGAGCCCGCGGATGCGGCCTCCGAGGAGATGGACGGCGTGGGAGGGACTGCCCGCGAGTTTGTCCGCGAGGGGGAGGGCATTCGTGATGACGACCTGCTCCGCGGCGTGGTTGCGCCGGCCCGTCTGGGCGAGGAGGACGTCGACGAGTGCCTCTGTAGAGCTGCCCGCATCGAGCAGGATGCTGCCCGGCCGGCTGCTGGCCACGAGCTCTGCAGCGGCCTCTGCGATGAGGTGCTTCTCGTGGAGGTGCTGGACGAGGCGTTCGGAGAGGGTGGTCTCGGTCGTCGACACGCTGTCGGACGGGACGGCTCCTCCGTGGACACGGCGCAGGACGCCTGCCTGCTCGAGGGAGGCGAGGTCCCGCCTGACGGTCTCCGTCGTGACCGCGAAGCGCTCGGCAAGCTCTGTCACGCTCACGCGGCCGGCTTCGGCGACTCGCGCCGCCACGAGCCGCTGCCGTTCCTCGGCGAACATCTGCATCCGAACGTCCTTGTCCTCGTGCACCCATCCTCGAACAGATGTGGCGTGCATCACAACAACTTTGGTTTGATTGACTCTATCTGCGTTTATGTGGCTTTGTCAATGGGTTCCAACACAAACACAGATGAGCTGCAGCGAGGCGCACGAGGACGGGATGGCCAGACACACGTGGAGCCCGGCACTGGGCCGGGCTCCACGGTTTCTCTGGGCTCTGGGGAAACAGTCTCGGGGGTCACACGTCCAAATCGTCTACACCCGCGCGCCCATGCACGACGGTGCGGCGCGTCGAGGCCGCCATGATGAGCGACACGATGAGTCCGAGCACCCCGACCACCATGAGGATGTACCCGATCACCACTTGGTTGACGTAGGGGATCAGCCCTGGGGCCAGCGCGAACGCCAGGATGGCACCCAGCGCGATGAGAACGATCGATGAACCAATTCGCATGATTCACTCCTCTGGTTGGCGGGTGCAACTTGCACTCGATGATCGTGCATTACCCGCAGCGAAAGCTTTCAAACGGGGTACCCCTGTTCGCTTCCGGCGTCTCTCCCGAGTGCGGTGCCCGCCGCTACGCTGGGTGGATGGCGAGGAAGAATTCAGCACTCCGCATTGCCGGGACGACGGCCCGCGGCGCTATGTTCGACCGCGAGGGCAATGCCCGCCCGGGCCTCCAGCGGGCGATACTGCGGGCTGTGGACGTCCAGCGCCCGCTCGTCCTGGCAAACCTCCAAAGGCTCAGGCGACGCTACCCGCACCTGACGGCGGCCGAGCTCGGCCGGCGCCTCGACCGGGACTACCTGCGCGCCGTCGTCGGCGGAGGGGCCGCGATCGGCGGCACGGCCGCCGTCCCCGGAATCGGCACGCTCACGTCGCTGGGCCTCTCGGCGGTGGCGACCGTCGGCTTCCTCGAGGCCACCGCCTTCTACGCCGCCTCGATCGCGGAGCTGCACGGCGTACACCTCGACGACCCCGACCGCGCCCGTACGACGGTCATGGCGATCATGCTCGGCGAGGAGGGAACCGCACTCCTCAGCGAGCTCACGGGCCATGCCGTCGGGGACCGCGGTACACCCAACGCCGCGTGGGGGGCGGCGATCAACCGCTCGATCCCTGGACCCACCGCCCGGCTCGTGCAGCGTCAGGTGCGCAAACGCTTCGTCAAGTGGCTCGTGCGCCGCCAGACCGGCGCGATGATCGGCCGGGCCCTGCCGTTCGGGGTCGGGGCAGTCGTCGGCGGTTTCGGCAACCGTGCGATGGGGCGCGCCGTCATCCGCTCGACGCGCGCAGCCTTCGGCACGGCACCGGACGTGCTGCCGGGGGAGCTCGCGGTCTAGTCCCCTCGCGGGTCCAGTCCCCTCGCGCCGCTAGCCCCCAAAGATCGCGTGGGCGATCGTGTAGATGACGAGCCCCGCGAGGGCGCCCACGACGGTGCCGTTGAGCCGGATGTACTGGAGATCCCGGCCTACCTGGAGCTCGATCTTCTGGGAGGTCTCCTCGGCGTCCCAGCGCGCAATCGTGTCCTCGATGACGCCGGCTATGTCCGAGCGGTACGTCGCCACCGCGTAGCCCGCGGCGTCAGCTATCCACTTGTTCACCTTGCCCGCGAGCTCCTCGTCCGAGACCAGCCGCGTGCCGAAGTCCCGCACGGCGGTGGTGAAGCGGTGGTAGAGCTCGCTCTGCGGGTCGTTGACGGCGTCCAGGAGCGCGTGCTTGATGGTGGTCCAGGTACGCCGCGCGAGGTCGCGCACCTCGGGATCGCCGAGGATCTGGCCCTTGATGTTCTCCGCGCGGGCAATCATCTCGGGGTCGGACTGCAGGTCTCGGGCAAGGTCCTTGAGGTACTTGTCGATGGACTCCCGCACCTGGTGGTTCGGATCGCTCTGGACCGCAGCGACGAACTTGGAGAGTTCGATGTAGACCTTGTCGCCCACGAGCTCGTTCGCGAAGTTCGGGACCCATGAGGGAGAGCGGTCAGTGACGACGTGGGTGACGGTCCCGTAATTGGCTGCGACCCAATCGGCTGCCCGGTCCACGAGGAGGTCGACGAGGCGGTGGTGGTGGCCGGCGTCGAACACCCGCTCCGCGAGGCGCCCGATCGGCGGCCCCCACGGGGGCGCGAGCAGGTGCTTGCGGACGAGGGACTCGATGACCGCCTGGACGTCGTCGTCGTTGAGGACGGTGAACGCGCCGCGGATGGCCGCCGCACCCTCTTTCGCCACGCGCTCGGCGCCCGCGGGCGTGGCGAGCCACGAACCGGCCTTGCGGGCGATGTCGACGGAGTCCAGCTTGTCCCGCACGACGTCGGCGGAGAGGAAGTTGTCCTCGACGAACCCGCTGAGGGCCGAGCCGATCTGGTCCTTTCGGCGGGGGATGATCGCCGTGTGGGGGATCTTGAGGCCCATCGGGTGCCTGAAGAGCGCTGTGACGGCGAACCAGTCAGCCAGCGCGCCCACCATGCCGCCCTCTGCCGCCGAGCGGACGTACTCGAGCCACGCGAACTGGCGCTGGAGCGCGAAGGCGACGGCGAACACGACGGCCATGGCGATGAGGAGGCTCAGGGCCAGCGTCTTCATGCTGCGCAGGGCTTCCGCGCGCTCGGCGTCCGCGGGGCTGAGCTCGGCCGTCCGGCCCGTCTTCCGGCTCTCGGCCCGATTGAGCGTCACCATAGGCCAACCCTACTCGGGGAATCGCAAGCCGGCAGGTCCGATAGCGTAGGGCTATGACTTACGAGCGCCCTCTCGTGTATGCCCACCGCGGGGCCAGCGCCCAGTTCGCCGAACACACCCGCGCCGCGTACCTCCAGGCCCTCGAGGACGGCGCCGACGGCGTCGAATGCGACGTCCACCTCACCCGCGACCAGCACGTCGTCCTCCTCCACGACCCCAATCTGGACCGCACGTCGAACGGCACCGGGTCCGTCGCGGACCGCACTCTGGACGAGCTCCGTGACCTCGACTTCTCCTCATGGAAGGGCGCCCGCATTCCGGTCGAGTTCGGTGCGGTGAGCCAGCAGCTCCTGACGCTGCCCGAGCTGCTGGAGCTCCTCGCCGGCGCCGGCCGTGAGATCGGGCTCGCGATCGAGCTCAAGCATCCCAGCCCCTACCAGCTTCGGCTCGAGGACACCGTGCTCGCCCTTCTCGAGTCTCGCGGCTGGGAGCCGAGCTCGTCCCGTCTGGGCAATATCCGGGTGAGCTTCATGAGCTTCGACGCCGACGCCATCCGGCATCTGCTCGAGCGCGTCCCCGCAGAGCACGTGTGCATGCTCGTCGACGACGTCCAGGTCGAGGACGTCCGGACCGACCTGGCCTTGGGACGCTTCACGGGCGGGGCCGTGGCGAACGTCCTCAAAGCCGCGCAGGCCGAGGCTGAAGCGATCATCGACAGCGGCAGGACGGGCATGGCAGGGCCCGGCATCGGCTACGTGCGCACCCACCCCAATCGGGTCCGCGACTGGCTCTCCGCCGGCCAGCGCTTCCGGGTTTGGACCGTCGACGAGCCCGACGACGTCGAACTCTGCCTGTCCGTCGGGGTGCAGGAGATCACGACCAACCGCCCCGCGGAGGTGCTTCGACAGGTGGTCACGGCAGTTGCATGACGGGCTCGCTGACGGAAGGGAAGCGGACGACGGCGCTGGCCCGGTGCCGCTGCGGCGCTCGCCGGCGTTCCGCATCGGAATGTCCATCGCCGTTGCCACGGGCCTCTACGGGATCTCCTTCGGCGCCCTCGGCGTCGCCTCGGGCCTGAGCATTCTGCAGACCATGGCCCTGAGCCTGCTCATGTTCACGGGCGGCTCCCAGTTCGCGTTCATCGGCGTGATCGCCGGTGGGGGCTCAGGCGCCGCGGCAGGCGCGGCGGCAACACTGCTCGGGATCCGCAACGCCGTCTACGGGATGCAGCTCAATGCCATCTTCGGCCCCCGCGGCTGGAGGCGATTCGCCGCGGCGCATGTGACGATCGACGAGTCGACCGCGACGGCGTCGGGGCAGAGCGACCGCCTCGAGCAGCGCCGGGGGTTCTGGACTGCGGGACTCGGGGTCTTCGTGCTCTGGAACCTGTTCACGGCCGTTGGCGCGTTCGCTGGCAACGCGTTGGGCGACCCGAAGCAGTGGGGCCTCGACGGCGCCGCGGTCGCGGCGTTCCTGGGGCTCCTGTGGCCCCGTCTCAAGGGACGCGAACCCGCGGCGATTGCGGTCGTCTGCGCCCTCGCGACGGTGCTGGCCGTGCCGTTCCTGCCGCCCGGCGTCCCGATCCTGGTCGCCGCGCTCGTGGCAGCAGCCCTCGGCTGGATGAGCCACTCGCGGACGCGCCCAGGGCGCCCGCTCGAGACGGAGGGCCTCGAGCCCGACGTCGACCCGTATGCGCACCATCTGGGCGGCCATCGGGAGCCCGCAGACCCGACGAAGACACAGAACCGGACGAGGCCCCAGAAGCGGACGAAGAAGGAGCCGGGACAGGAGGGCGGCGAATGAACCTGTGGTTCTGGGTCGTCGCCTCGTGCGCGGCCGCCTACGCCATCAAGCTTCTCGGCTACCTCGTGCCGCGGCGGTGGATGGAGAACGAGCGGATGACCCGCGTCGCGGGGACGGTGACCATCGGACTGCTGGCCTCGCTCACGGCCGTCAACACGTTTGCGAGCGGCCAGTCGTTCGCGTTCGACGCGCGGGTCGGATCGCTCGTGGCTGCGGCGGTGGCGCTCATCCTGCGGGCGCCGTTCCTCGTCGTGGTCATCGTCGGAGCGGCAGTCGCCGCGGGACTCCGGCTGCTCGGCTGGGGCTGACCCGCGCGGCCGCCGCAGGCGTGCGGGGCCCCCACGCGGAGGCGCGGATCAGAGCGGCAGATCCACCTCGGGGATGGCCTCGAGCGGGGGGAGGGGCCGTGGCTCACGGCGCGTGCGGATGGCGTCTTCGACGAGGGCCACGTATCGGAGCCATGCCATGGAACCAGGAGCCACAGTGTCGCCGACTCCGATGAGCATCGCGACGAGGCGGACCATATCGAGCAGGCGGAGCTCCTCGCGCAGGGTGCCCTGTTCCTGTCCCCGGTTGAGCAGGACACCCAGGGACTCGATGAGCTTTCCGGCGAGCCCTACGAGGAGCTGGCGCCGGCCGGCGACGGCGGAGAGCAGGTGGTGCTCGTCGTTCGCCACCTGCATGACGGCGCTCAGGACCTCCACGAGTCCCGCGGCGGCGTCCGGGTTGTCGAGGGCCTCTTCCGCCACGGGTTCAACCTTGACCTTGATCTGCCGCTCGATCGCCGCGAGGACAAGCTCCTCCTTGTCCGCGAAGTTCCGGAACAGGGTGGCGGGCCCGACGCCCGCCCGGTCGGCAACCGACTTGAGGGAGACGTTGGGGCCGTCCTCCCGGAAGCACTCGAGCGCGGCCGTGATGATCTTCTCGATATTGCGGGCCGCGTCCGCCCGCATGGGCTTCCGCCAGGCGCCTTCGTACTGCATTCCTCCACGGTAGCTATCGAGAGTGGGAGTGTCGTCTATGTGAAGCTGAACTCTCAGGGAAATCTCGCCTGTTTCGCACGGAATAGCCAGCTTGGCCCCCCGCCGCTGCTCCGCCCGAGCGTGGAAGACTGGGCCCATGATCGTCGCATTCTCTGTCTCGCCCTCCGGTGACCGGCCTTCCCAAGCCGGACGCGCGCCGTCGGACGTTCCCTCCGACTCTGTCCACGAGGCCGTCGCCGCGGCCGTGAGGGTCGTGCGGGAGTCCGGGCTGCCGAACCGCACGAGCTCGATGTTCACCGAGATCGAGGGCGAGTGGGACGAGGTCATGGACGTCGTCAGGCGGGCGACCGAGGCCGTCGGCCGCTACGGGACGCGCGTCTCGCTCGTCCTCAAGGCGGACATCCGCCCCGGGCACACGGGGGAGATCGAGGGCAAGGTGGAGCGGCTCGAGCGGGCGATCGCCGAACAGTCTTCCTGAGCGTTGCGCCGGTCCTCCCGCGGGGCCAGACTGAGCGACATGGCCGAGCACGCACCCCAGTCCAAATGGATCGACGTCGAACGCTGGCTCACCTCGACTGTCGTGAAGCCGGGGCCCGAGCACGAACGGGCGCTGCGCACCGCTGCGGAGCGAGGGATGCCGACGATCGAGGTGCAGCCGACGGCGGGAAAGATGCTCCACCTCCTCGTCCGGATGAGCCAGGCGAGGCGAGTCCTCGAGATCGGCACCCTCGCGGGCTACAGCACGATCTGGATGGCCCAGGCGCTCCCCGAAGGGGGCCGACTGGACTCGCTCGAGTACCTTCCCGAGCATGCCGAGGTGGCCCGCGCCAACGTCGCCGCCGCCGGCCTGCAGGACCGAGTCGAGATCCACGTCGGGCCCGCCCTCGAGACGCTGCCCACTCTCGAGGGACCGTACGACTTCGTCTTCGTCGACGCCGACAAGCAGAACGACACGAACTACCTCCAATGGGCCGTGCGACTGGGGCGACCCGGGACGGTCGTCGTCTTGGACAACGCGGTGTGGGAGGGGGCGCTGCTCGACCCGCAGATGGACGAGACGAACGCCCCAGGGATCATCGCGGCCCTTGAGCTCCTCGGCAGCCCGCCGTTCGACTCGACCGTCGTCCAGACCGTGGGCTCGAAGGGCTGGGACGGCTTCGCGCTCGCCGTCGTGAAGTAGGTTCGGCAATCGCTGATGGCACCCACTCAACCCGACCCCCGCGTCGACGAGTACATCGACCGGCTGCCCGAGTGGCAGCAGGCGATCTGCCGCGAGGTGCGCGCCGTGGTGCGCGAGGCCGACGCCGAGGTCGAGGAGACCATCAAGCGGACGGTGCAGCCGTACTTCGTGCTCCAGGGCAACATCTGCGCTCTGCTGGCCGCGAAAGACCACGTCAATGTCTTCATCTACGACCCCACGGTCCCCGATCCGGACGGCATCATCAACCAGGGCCAGGGGAACTCCACGGCTCGGGCCGTCCAGATCTACCGGGACGACGAGATCAACCGGGGCGCCCTCCTGGCGATGTTCCGCGCGGTCATCGCGAACAACCGCGCCGGAGGCTGGCGACGCACCAGTCGCGGCGGCTGAGGCGATCTAGAGCTAGCGTGGACCCATGAATGCCCGTCCGGTTCCCGGCCTCTACCCGATCGACACGGGCACGGCGGAGCTGCAGCGCGACGGGGACTCGTCGGACGGCTGGCTCCTCAAGATCAATGGCGTCCAGAGCTCCCACGTCGTCCTGAGCGATCCGCTGCGCCTCGACTTCGAGTACATGCGCTGGATCGTCGCGCTCGTCGAGGAGCACTTCCCGCCAGAGACAACAGACCGGCTCCGCGCACTCCATCAGGGCGGGGGCGGCTGCTCGATGCCGCGATACCTCGCGGCACGCTACCCGCACGCGCGGCAGGTCGTCGTCGAACTCGACGGCCAGCTGGCCGAGTACGTGCGGAACTGGTTCGATCTCCCGAAGGCTCCGCTCATGCGGCTCCGGGTCGGGGAGGCGCGCGAGGTCACGGAGTCGCTCACTCCCGGCACAAGGGACCTCATCGTCCGCGACGTCTTCTCCGGCTCCCGCACCCCGTACCCCCTCACCACCGTGGAATTCACCCGCGCCTCGGCCCGGCTCCTCGACGGTCGCGGACTCTTCGTCGCCAACATCGGCAGCGCGCCCGACCAGGTCACAGCCCGGGAAGAGGCCGCCTCGATCGCCGAGGTCTTCCCCTACGTCGCCGTGGTCGCGGACCCCGCGATGCTCAAGGGGCGCCGGTACGGCAACATCATCCTCGCGGGGAGCGATTCGCCTCTCGAAGGCTCGGCTGCGCTGCGTCGTCGTCTCCTCGGCGGAGGAGTGCCTGCGCAGTTCTGGGACGACGCAGAGGCAAGAAGCTGGATCGGCAGAGCGACCCCCCGCCACGATCCGGCGTGACGCCCGAGCTCAGCCGGCGCCCATGAGGACGGGCCGCGCCTCCGCCACCTTGCGCTTGAGCGCGTCAACGACGGCGGCGACCGCGGGCTTCCGCATCGAGTCCGGCCGCAGGACCATCCAGTACGGAAGCTGCTCCTGGAAGTAGCCCGGGAGGAGCCGGACGAGATCGTCGTGGCGGTCTGCCATGAAGCATGGCAGGAAGCCGATTCCCGCACCCGCGCGGGTCGCCTCGACGTGCACGAACACGTTGGTCGACGTGAGGCCGTCCCGCATCTCGGGGGCGAGGCGGCGGGGAGCATCGAGGTCGTCGACCTGGAGCATGGAGTCGACGAAGTAGACGAGACCATGCGCGGCGAGCTCCTCGGGGGTCTCCGGGGCGCCGTGCCGCTCGAGGTAGTCACGCGAGGCGTACATGCCGAGCGTGTACTCGCCGAGCCGTACCGCCTCGGCCCGGTGGACCTGCGGCTCGCCCACCACGACCTCGATGTCGACACCGGACCGCTGCTGGAGGGCGCGGCGCGTCACCGTGATGAGCTCGACGGCGAGATTCGGGTGGTCGCGCCGGAGCTCCGCGACGGCCGGGGAAGCGATGTAGGCGCTGAAGCCGTCCGTCGCCGTCATGCGCACGACGCCCGTGACCGGATCGTCGGCCCCCGGCGCGAGGCGCGCCACAGCGTCGGCGACCTGTTCGGCGACGCCCACTGCCCGCGCCCCGAGGGGAGTGAGCTCCCAGCCTCCGGCCGCTTTCGCGAGGACGCGGCCCCCCAGTGACTTCTCCAAGGCGGCGATCTTGCGGGCGATCGTCGTGTGGTTGAGGCCGAGGCTCGCACCCGCCGTCGTGAACTTGCCGGCCCGGGAGACCTCGAGGAGGACGAGGAGCTGGTCGGGGGAGGGGGACGCCATGCCGCTCACTCTAGTGGGCGTCGGAGGGCGCATCTGCAGATTCGCACAGTTACTCTGCGGTACTGGTCATTGAAGCACCAAAATCGCGCAGGAATACTGGCAGGGTTCGCGTGGCCCACATCACAGGGGCCAGCGACGGCGAGACCAGCAAGGCCCAGCCAGCAAAGCCGCGCAGGGCCGACAGACAGCAGTGTCGGAGCAGACACCGGAGGGAACCATGAGCCCAACCCAGCGCCCGGTCGGCACAGCAGCCGACCGACCGCTTCTGACCAGGATCGTCTCCGCCTCGATGGCCGGGACGGTCGTCGAGTGGTACGACTTCTTCCTCTACGCGACCGCGTCGACGATCGTCTTCGACAAGATCCTCCTGCCCAAGATGGGCAACGAGTACGACGGGATCATCGCCGCGTTCCTCACGTACGCGGTGGGCTTCATCGCCCGCCCGCTCGGCGGCGTTGTGTTCGGCCAGATCGGCGACCGGCTCGGCCGGAAGCGGACGCTCCAGATCACCATCATCCTCATCGGCGCCGCGACCGTGCTCATGGGGTGCCTCCCTACCTACGCGCAGATCGGCCTCTGGGCCCCCACCCTGCTCGTCCTGCTCCGCTTCGTCCAAGGCCTCGCCCTCGGCGGCGAATGGGGCGGCGCGGTGCTCCTCGTCGCGGAGCATGCGCCGGACAAGGACCGCGCGTACTGGGCGTCGTGGCCGCAGGCGGCGGTTCCCGTCGGCAACGTCCTGGCCACCGTCGTCCTCTGGATCATGACGACGGCTCTCCCCTCGGGGGCGTTCCTCGCGTGGGGCTGGCGGGTCGCGTTCTGGCTCTCCGCCGTCGTCGTCCTCGTGGGCTACGTGATCAGGACCAGGATCACCGAGGCTCCCATCTTCGAGGCTGCCAAGGCCGAGCTCGAGGCAGAGAAGGCCGCCGGATACGGCGTCCTCGAGGTGCTCCGCCGCTACCCGCGTGGGATCCTCGTGGGAATGGGCCTCCGCTTCGCGGAGAACATCATGTACTACCTCGTCGTGACGTTCTCGATCGTCTACCTCGGTACCGGGCTCAAGATGAACACCGGCTCCATCCTCGGGGTGATCGCGATAGCACACGTGTGCCATTTCGTGGCGATCCTCACGGTCGGCCGCCTCGCGGACCGCGTCGGCCGCAAGCCCCTCTACCTCGCCGGAGCGATCCTCACGGCGACGTGGGGTTTCTGGGCCTTCCCGGCCTTCGGGACGAAGAACACAGGCGTCATCCTCTTGACGATCATCGTGGGCCTCGTCTTCCATGCCCTCATGTACTCTGGCCAGCCGGCCATCATGGCCGAAATGTTCCCGACCCGCATGCGGTACTCCGGCGTGTCCATCTGCTATCAGGTCACCTCGATCGTCGCGGGCTCCCTCGCCCCGGTCTTCGCGACCGCATGGCTCAAGTCCACGGGTTCGTGGTGGCCGACGGCCGTGTACCTCGCCATCGCGTCCCTCATCACCATCGCCGCCGTCATTGCGCTCCGCGAGACGAAGGGGGCCTCGCTCCGCGCGCTGGACGCCGCGGACGCGGCCCGCGTCGGGGCTGCCGGCGCCGGGATCCGCGCATGAGCGGGCTCGCGGGACGCAAGGCACTCGTCACCGGAGGTGCCGCCGGCATCGGCGCCGCCGTGGCGAGGGTGCTCGCGGAGCGGGGAGCCGCCGTCGTCATCGCCGACCTCGACGGCGATGGCGCCCAGAAGCTCGCCGCCGAACTGGGCGGCGAGGCGTGGGCGGTCGACCTCCTCGACACCGCGCCGCTCGAGTCCCTGCGCCTCGACTGCGACATCCTCGTGAACAACGCCGGGATCCAGAAGGTCGCCCCGATCCAGGAGTTCGAGCCCGGGGCGTTCCGCCGGATCCAGAAGCTCATGGTCGAGGCCCCGTTCCTCCTGATCCGGGCCGCGCTCCCGCACATGTACGAGCGCGGCTGGGGGAGGATCATCAACCTCAGCTCGGTCCACGGGATCCGCGCCTCGGCGTTCAAGAGCGCTTATGTGACGGCGAAGCACGCCCTCGAAGGCCTGTCGAAGGTCACCGCGCTCGAGGGTGCCGAGCACGGCGTGACCTCGAACTGCATCAACCCCGGGTACGTCCGGACAGCGCTCGTCGAGCGGCAGATCGCTGACCAGGCCGCGACCCACGGCATTTCCGAGGGCGAGGTCCTCGAGGAGGTCATGCTCACCGACATGGCCATCAAGCGGCTCGTCGAGCCGGCGGAGGTCGCCTCGCTCGCGGGCTGGCTCGCGTCGGACGACGCCGCGATGGTCACGGGCGCGAGCTACACGATGGACGGCGGCTGGTCGGCGAGGTAGGCCTAGCGGCTCGCGGCCGCCGCCTCGCCCGCCCGCTCGCCCGGGGCGACCACTGGAAGCGGTGCCGTCTCGTCCAGCAGGGCGGGACGGCGCCGCCCGTCGCCCCGGACCCACAGTGCGTAGGCGGCGCCGAGCAGCGCAAGCCACACGGCACCGACCACGAGCGCGACGCGCGTGTCCTCGAACCAGCCCAGCACGCCGATGACGAGGGCGAGGAACGCGATCGCGGCGATCGATGCTACCGGCCACAGCGGCGACGGGAACTCGGACGGGGCGAGCGCGAAGCGGCGGATCTCGCGCTTCATCGCGACGTGGCTAGCGAGGATCATGACCCACACCCAGACTGTCGCGAAAGTCGCGATCGAGGCGATGATCGTGAACACGTCCTCCGGGATCACGGCGTTGAGCACGACCCCCACGAGCAGGACGCCCGTCATGACCACCACGGTCAGCCACGGCACGCCCCGCTTCGAGACCTTCCCGAAGGACGACGGCGCGTGCCCCTGCTGGGCGAGCCCGAACAGTACGCGGCCTGCGCCGAAGATGTCGGAGTTGATGGCGGAGAGGGCGGCGGTGATGACGACGGCGTTGAGGACGTTCGCGGCACCCGGGATCCCGAGCCCGTCGAAGATCTGGACGAAGGGGCTGCCCTGGCTGCCCACCTCGGACCAGGGGAACAGGCTCATGAGCACGGTGAGCGTGAGCACGTAGAACAGGAGCACGCGAACGGGCACCGTGTTGACGGCCTGCGGGATGGCCCGCTTCGGGTCCTCGGCCTCTCCTGCGGTGACGCCGATCGTCTCGACCCCACCGAACGCGAAGACGACCACTGAGAACGCTGCGAGCAGTCCTCCGTAGCCGTGGGGGAGGAAGCCTCCGTGGTCCACGAGGTGCCCGAACCCGGGGTGCTGGGTGCCGAGCTGCACGCCGAAGACGATGAGGGCTCCGCCGCCGACGATCATGGCGCCGATCGCGACGACCTTGACGAGCGTGAACCAGAACTCGAGCTCGCCGAACACCTTGACGCTCAGCAGGTTCACGCCCGTGAGGATGAGGATGACCGCGAGGATCCAGATCCAGCGCGGGGTGCCTGGGAACCAGAAGCCCATGTAGATGGAGAAGGCCGTGACGTCTGCGATCGCGACGATCGCCATCTCGAACACATACGTCCAGCCGGTCACGAAGCCTGCCAGCGGGCCGAGGTAACGCCCCGCGTACTGGCTGAACGATCCCGCAACAGGGTGGCGGACCGCCATCTCGCCCAGTGCGCGCATGACCATGAAGACCGCGGCGCCCGCGATCATGTAGGCGACGAGGACAGCGGGTCCCGCGGATTGGATGGCGTCGGCCGAGCCGTAGAACAGTCCCGTGCCGATGGCCGACCCCAAGGCCATGAACCGGATGTGGCGGACGTTGAGGCCGCGACTGAGCACGGCAGGTGAAGGTTGCATGGGGGATTCCTCACGTCTCTGGGAAGGATTCCTTCCACTCTGCCGGGCGGCTCTGAGCCTGTGAGTGGCATCACGGGAGCTTGTGTCTCCAACCGCAGACGCCTAATGTCCGGAATCCCGGACGGTGCGGCTCCGGCCGGTGGTGTGTCTCGTCGTCGTCCGCGTGCACACTGGAGTTCGGTATTCCAGACACGGCCCACGTGCCGGCCCCGACCCGAGGTGCCCCCCATGCCCGCCGAAACCGGCCCGAAGTCCAAAGTCCCCGCTGCCGAGAGCACGCTGCGCATCCTGCGCCTGCTCGCCTCCCGTCGGGGCCCCCAGCCCGCCGCGAGCATCGCGGCCGCGCTCGGGCTCCCACGATCGACCGTCTACCACCTCTTGGCCGTCATGGAGGAGAACGGCTTCGTCATGCACCTGCCCGAGGAGCGGCGGTACGGGCTCGGGATCGGGGCCTTCGAGCTTTCAAGCGCCTATTCGCGCCAGGAGCCGCTCTCGCGCCTCGGGCGGCCCATGCTCGCCTCGCTCGTCGACACGATCGGCGAGAGCTCCCACCTCGCCGTCCTCCACGGGAGGGATGTCCTCTACATCGTGGAGGAGCGCGCCAAGAACCGCCCATCCCTCGTGACCGACGTCGGCGTCCGCCTCCCGAGCCACCTCACCGCGAGCGGCCGCGCGATCCTCGCTGCGCTTCCGAAGTCGCAGGTCCGAGCGCTCTACCCCAACGCCGCGGCGTTCAGCGAACGGACGGAGGAGGGAGAGCACATCCGGAGCTACGCCGCGCTCCAGTCCGCGCTCGACCAGGTGCGCCAGCGCGGCTACGCCACGGAGGACGGCGAGGTGACGTCCGGATTCGCGTCCGTAGCCGCCGCGGTGAAGGATCATGCCGGCTGGCCGACGGCCGCGGTCGCCGTCACGTTCCTCGGCGAGAAGGTGCCGACGGACGAGCGCGACGAGCTCGCACAACAGGTCCTGGAGGTGGCGGCCGAGCTCTCGCACCGCATCTACGGGCGGGCCTGATCTGCGGGGTGGACCAAGTCTGCAATCCCAGACGGCTCCCCTCCCAAACCCCTGTCCCGGGGGATGCCGCACGAGGTCTCATGGTGGAAGAAGGTCCGAAACGGGCCAGCCTCCATCACCGACGCAGGAGTCACGATGTCCACCACCGACCCGGCCCGCAAAGCCGACTTCACCACCGGCGCGCGCCCGGTCCGCGCCCCCCGCGGCACTGAGATCACCGCGAAATCCTGGCAGACCGAGGCGCCGATGCGGATGCTCATGAACAACCTCGACCCCGAGGTCGCGGAGCGCCCGGACGAGCTCGTCGTCTACGGCGGCACGGGCCGCGCCGCGCGCTCGTGGCAGGCTTTCGACGCGATCGTCGACACGCTGAAGGACATGGAAGACGACGAGACACTCCTCGTGCAATCCGGCAAGCCGGTGGGCGTGTTCCGCACCAACAAGTGGGCGCCCCGGGTGCTCATCGCGAACTCGAACCTCGTGGGTGACTGGGCGAACTGGCCCGAGTTCCGCCGCCTCGAGGCCGAGGGCCTGACGATGTACGGGCAGATGACCGCGGGTTCGTGGATCTACATCGGCACCCAGGGCATCCTGCAGGGCACCTACGAGACCTTCGCCGCGGTCGCGGCCAAGCTGCACGCCGAGGGCAGGACGGCCACCCCGACGCTCAAGGGCACGCTGACCCTCACCGGCGGGTGCGGCGGCATGGGCGGGGCCCAGCCACTGGCCGTGACCCTCAACGGCGGCGCCGTGCTGATCGTGGACGTGGACGAGGCGCGCCTCCGCCGCCGCGCCGGCAAGCGCTACTTGGACGAGGTCGAGACCGATCTGGATGCCGCGCTCGCCAAGGTCGTCGAGGCCAAGGCCGAGGGCCGGGCGCTCTCTGTCGGATACGTCGGCAACGCCGCCGAGGTCTTCCCCGAGATCCTGCGCCGCCACCGGGCGGGCGAGCTCGCCGTGGACATCGTGACGGACCAGACCTCGGCGCACGATCCGCTCTCCTATCTCCCGAGCGAGTACACCGTGGACCAGTGGCGGGCGGAGGCCGAGGCGGACCCCGACGGGTTCACGAAGAAGGCCCAGAACGCGATGGCCCGCCACGTCCAGGCCATGGTCGAGTTCCAGGACGAGGGCGCCGAGGTGTTCGACTACGGCAACTCGATCCGCGACGAGGCCCGCAAGGGCGGCTACGAGCGCGCGTTCGCGTTCCCCGGGTTCGTCCCCGCGTACATCCGGCCCCTGTTCTGCGAGGGCCTCGGGCCGTTCCGCTGGGTGGCCCTCTCCGGGGACCCCGAGGACATCAGGGTCACCGACCAGGCGATCAAGGAACTCTTCCCCGAGAACGAGCACCTGCACCGGTGGATCGACGCCGCCGAGGAGTTCGTCGAGTTCGAGGGCCTGCCAGCCAGGATCTGCTGGCTCGGCTACGGCGAGCGCCACAAGGCCGGCCTGCTGTTCAACCGGCTCGTGGCCGAGGGCAAGGTCAAGGCCCCAATCGTCATCGGACGCGACCACCTCGACTCCGGCTCCGTCGCCTCGCCCTATCGCGAGACCGAGGGCATGAAGGACGGCTCCGACGCCATCGCCGACTGGCCCCTGCTCAACGCTCTCACCGCCGCGTCCTCCGGGGCGACCTGGGTCTCGATCCACCACGGCGGCGGCGTCGGCATCGGCCGCTCCATCCACGCCGGCCAGGTTTCCGTGGCCGACGGAACCGAGCTGGCCGCCGCCAAGCTCACCGCACTGCTCACGAACGACCCGGGCATGGGTGTCATCCGGCACGTCGACGCCGGCTACGACCGCGCCGTCGAGGTCGCGGCCGAGCGCGGCGTCCGCATCCCCATGGCCCATCGACCGTAACGACTCTCGCCTTCCCATTCGCCACAACTCAGCGCCGCCTCGACCCTCAACGAGTCGAAAGGCGCCGCGAGTTGTGGCGGATCGGACCGTACCCCAGGAAACGACATGACTCTTACCGCTGCCGAAACCGGCCTCCCCACCCAAGTCACCCTCTCGACGCGCGGCCTCACGGCGGCGGACGTCGTAGCGGTCGCCCGCCACGGTGCGGCCGTCTCCATCGCTCCCGAGGCGCTAGCCGAGGTTGCGCGCGTCCGCGCCCACGTCGAGGAGCTCGCGGCGAGTGAGACCCCCGCCTACGGCATCTCGACCGGCTTCGGCGCCCTCGCGAACCGCCATATCCCGCAGGAGCTGCGGACGCAGCTGCAGAAGTCGCTCATCCGCAGCCACGCTGCTGGGATGGGTCCTGCCGTGGAGCCGGAAGTCGTGCGTGCGCTCATGCTGCTCCGGGCCAAGACACTGGCCTCCGGTCGGACCGGTGTGCGCCCAGTGGTCCTTGAGACCTTCGTCAAGCTCCTCAATGCCGGGATCGCCCCGGTGGTCCGCGAGTTCGGTTCGCTGGGCTGCTCGGGCGACCTTGCGCCGCTCAGCCATGTCGCCCTTGTGCTCATGGGCGAGGGCGAGGCGGTGGGCCCGGACGGTGAGCAGTTCGGCGGCCAGGGCCAGCGGCCGACAGCCCAGCTGCTCGCCGAGCACGGCATCGAGCCGGTGACCCTGGCCGAGAAGGAGGGCCTCGCGCTCGTCAACGGCACTGAGGGCATGCTCGGCATGCTGCTCATGGCACTCCACGATCTCGATGCGCTCGTGAAGACCGCGGACGTCACGGCGGCCCTGTCGGTGGACGGTCTCATGGGAACCGACCAGGTCTTCCTGCCCGAGCTTCACGAGCCGCTCCGGCCGCATCCGGGCCAGGTCGCCTCGGCGGCGAATATTCTCGCCGTCCTGCGGGATTCCAAGATCGTCGAGTCGCACAAGGTCGGCGACAGCCGCGTCCAGGACGCGTACTCGCTGCGCTGCGCGCCGCAGGTCGCGGGCGCCGTGCGGGACACGATTGCGCACGCACGGACCGTCGCCGAGCGCGAGCTTGCTGCGGCTATCGACAATCCCGTGGTCCTGCCGGACGGGCGCGTGAGCTCGAACGGCAACTTCCACGGCGCCCCGGTCGCGTATGTGCTCGACTTCCTCGCGATCGCCGCGGCCGACCTCGCCTCGATGGCCGAGCGGCGTACCGACCGCATGCTCGATCCTGCCCGCTCGCACGGGCTCCCGGCGTTCCTCGCGGACGATCCCGGTGTCGATTCCGGCCTCATGATCGCGCAGTACACGCAGGCCGGCCTCGTCTCCGACCTCAAGCGGCTCGCGGTCCCGGCGTCGGTCGATTCGATCCCGAGCTCCGCGATGCAGGAGGACCACGTCTCGATGGGCTGGCACGCGGCCCGGAAGCTCCGCAAGGCGGTCGAGAACCTGCGCCGGGTCCTCGCCATCGAGCTCGTGACGGCGGCTCGCGCGATCGACATCAGGACGGTGTCGTCCGACGGCGCGCTCGTCCCGGGCCCGGGCGGCGCGGCCGCGATCGAGGTGCTCCGGCGCACGGTGCCGGGCCCCGGCGTCGACCGTTTCATGTCTCCCGAGCTCGAGGAGGCGTACCGGGTGCTGGCAGACGGCGAGCTGCTCGCGGCTGTGGAAGCCGCGGTCGGGGGCCTCCGCTAGGCCAGCGCGCCTCCGCACCGGGGGCGGCCTGCAAAGGCCTCCCCCGGTCCGGAGAGGTGGTCCGACCACAGCGTTGGAGAAGTGCACAACAGCTACCTCGAAACATCGGCGGAGTCCACATAGCGACGCGCCAAGGGAACCGATAGAAACATAGAGTCCGCAATGGCGCGGATCACAATGGCACTAGAACAGGGCCAGATTTCACGAAGGGGTTAGGGAAAATGAAGGCACGCGGGGCAGTACTCACCAGGCGGAGCGCACACCAGGCGCCGCTCGCGGACTGGACGGAACTGCGCGCCGAGGATCCAGTCGAAATCGTGAAGCACGCCCAGGTCGTGGCCACCGGGCGGGTCGAAGAGGTCTCGCTCAGTGGGAACGTGCTGTGGCTCATGGCCGAGGGCGCAGAGGCGCGCCGGCTCTTCCTCAAGTCTGACGGCGTTCTCGTACGCCGAGCCTAGAGTTCCCTCGCTCGCAACAGGGAATGCCGGCACCGCCGGCGAACACTGGGGCCCCGCACCGATGACGGTGCGGGGCCCCAGTGCGTCAGACGCCGATCCGCGCGCCGGCAGCGCTCAGGCTGCTCGGTGCCCCAACCGGGCGAGGCTCAGGCCAGGATGGTGTCCACGAGGCGTGCGGCGACCCGGGCGGTGCGGGCGTCCAGATCGTAGGTCGGATTGAGCTCGGCGAGGTCCGCGTGCAGGAGCTTCCCGCTTGCCGCGACACGCCTGACGACGGCGATGATCACCTCGAGCGGCACGCCCAGCGCGGCGGGTGCGGACACACCGGGGGCGACGGCGGCCGGCAGGACGTCCAGGTCGATCGTGAGGTAGACCGCGTCGAGTCCCTCGAGGAAGTCCTCGACGAAGGATTCGGCCGTCTCGCGCGTCGCGTACTCGTCGAGGAGGTAGCGCACACCCAGCTCTTCTGCGCGTCGGAACAGGGCGAGCGTGTTGTTGGGGCGGGAGATGCCGACCACGGCGTACTCGAGCGTGCGGCCGGCGGCCGCTTCCGCTCGGGCCATCTGGAGGAACGGAGTGCCGGAACTCGCCCGGTCCTCGGCTCGAAGGTCGAAGTGGGCGTCGAGGTTCAGGACGCCGACCCGGACGTCGGACGTGCGTTCGGTGTCGGCGACGCCGAGGTAGCTCGCGAAAGCCGTCTCGTGCCCGCCGCCGAGCGTCACGGTGAGGGCACCGGCGTCGAGAAGGGACGCAATCGCCTCCCCGCAGCGCTCCTGTCCGCCCTCGAGGTCGCCAGGCGCGCCTTCCCGTCCGGTCTCGACCACGACGTCGCCCGCGTCGAACACCTCCCGTTCGAGGTGGAAGGCGAGCGGTCCGAGGGCAGCGCGAATGGCCGCCGGCGCCTTCGCAGCCCCGACCCTCCCCTTGTTGCGGCGGACGCCCTCGTCGGAACGGAAGCCGAGCAGCACGCCGGGCCTCCGTCCGCTCGCCTCCGCGGCCGACACCGCGTCGGCGAGTCCAGGCCCCGTGCAGGGCCGAACAGCCTGCCACCAGCGGCGATGCTCCGGGCCCTCGCCGTCATGGCGCCCGGACCATGGGGCGGGCTCGAGGTCTATGGGCAGGGCGAGGGAGGAGGTGTCGTTCATCCCAACAGCACATCGCACCCGGCGCCCAATACGCCAGTGTTCGGCGGAAGAGATGTCTCGACCGCCGGACACAGTGGCTCGGCGGGGCCGTCGGAGGCCCCGGCCCCAGCTAGATCAGAACCCGAGCGCCTGCTCGATGGGCCCCAGCGCGAAGAACAGGAGGAATGCCGCGGCGACCGCCCACATGAGGGGGTGGATCTCCTTGGCCCGGCCCTGGAACATCCGCACCAGCACGTAGCTGATGAAGCCGGCGCCCAGGCCATTCGCGATCGAGTACGTGAACGGCATGAGGGCGATCGTGAGGAACGCGGGGATGGAGATCCCGACGTCCGCCCAGTCGATCTTCGTGACCTGCTGGAACATGAGGAAGCCGACCACGACGAGCGCAGGGGCGACAGCCTCGAACGGGACGAGGTTGATGAGCGGCGTCAGGAACATGGCAATGAGGAGCATGACGCCGGTGACGACCGAGGCGAGGCCCGTGCGGGCGCCCTCCCCGATGCCCGCGCCGGACTCGACGAAGATCTGGTTGGACGAGATCGAGGAGCCGCCGCCCGCGATCGCACCGAAGGCGTCGACGAGGAGGACCCGGTCGACGTTGGGGATGTTGCCCTCGGCGTCGATGGTGCCGGCCTCGCGGGCGAGTCCGACCATGGTGCCCATCGCGTCGAAGAAGATGCTCAGCAGGATCACGAAGGCCATGAGGATCGCGGCGAGCGGACCGAGGTGCGCGAAGGCGCCGATGGGGTTGGCCTGGCCGATGAGGCTGAGGTCGATCGGCTGCACGTTCCCGAGGCCGGGGACGACGAGCGACCAGCCGGCAGGGTTCGCCTTCTGGCCCGGCGCTACGCTCGGGCCGATATGGAAGACGAGCTCGAGGATGTTGGCGAGGATGGTCGCGCCGATGATGCCGATGAGGATCGCGCCGCGCACGCGGCGGACCATGAGGGCGATCGTCAGGATGAGGCCGACGACGAACACGAGGGTGGGCCAGCCGATGAGGCGGCTGTCGACCCCGAGGCCGAGCGGGACCGTGGTGCCGGCCGCGTCGGGGAGGCGTCGCACGAAGCCCGCGTCGACGAGGCCGATGAGCGCGATGAAGAGGCCGATGCCCACGACGATCGCCGTCTTGAGCCCTTCGGGGACCGCCCTGAACACCGCGGTGCGGAAGCCCGTGAGGACGAGGATGAACATCACGATGCCGGCGACGACGACGATGCCCATCATGTCCGGCCACGTGACCCCGGGATGGGTGGCGATCGTGACAGCAACGAAGGCGTTGACGCCGAGGCCGGTCGCGAGCGCGAACGGGTGCTTGGCCCACACGCCCATGAGGATCGTGAGGACGCCGGCGACCAGAGCCGTAGCGGCGGCGACGCGGGGAATCCCGAGCGTGTGGCCGGCAGAGTCTGCCCCTGACAGGATCAGGGGGTTGAGGACGACGATGTAGCTCAGCGCGAAGAAAGTCGCGAGGCCGCCGCGGATCTCGCGGCCCACGCTCGATCCGCGGTCCGTTATCTTGAAGTACCGGTCAATCGCACTGGTCGACACAGTGGTGGTTGTCGACATAGGGGTCCCCTTGGCTCGGTGGGAGGAATTTGTGGATATGGTAGCGCCTTGTGCACGTGTCCCTGCGCGAACCCGCGGCAAATGTGATGGACAACTCTGAAACTGCAGGGTGGAGAAGATTGCTTCGGGGGGTAGCCCCGGCTTTCTTCTCGGGTGCACTTCTGGCTTTGCTGCTCGTGCTCGCCACCGCGAGCACGAGCGCGGCTGACCCCGGCCACGCTGCAGACGCCGGCCGGACCGCGCCGTCGGCCGTGGCCCAGTCGCCGATCACGCCCTCGGCGCCCGGAAACAGCCCCGCCGTCCCCGGGATGCAGCCAGCGGCTCCGGGGGCGTCCCAGACCCCTCCTGCAGCGCCGCCGGCACCGGGCGACCCGATGACCTGGGTCTTCATCGTGTTCGGGGTGCTCGGCGTCGCGCTTCTCATCGGTTGGGCCGTGCTCGCGCGTCGAGCGGCCGACGGCGAGCCTGAGGATTCAGCGGGCGGCGACAAGGCCGTTTGACGGACGGCCCGCAACGGCCGCGACCGCCTTGCCGACGGCCTTCGCCTGCCGAAGCAGCTCGCGCGTCGACGGCGACGACAGGTCCGCGACGCCGATGAGGAAGAGGCCGATCCCGGCGAGCTCCTGCACGAGGGTCTCCCCGAGCGAGAACCCCAGTTCCGCGAGGAACCGGCGGAACTGGTTGTGCGCACACCGGGTGAGCACGACGGCATCGGCGAAGATGACGCCGTTCTCGGTCCGGACTGCCCACCGGAATTTGGCCTTGGCCTCGGGCCGCTCGACGAGGGCAAGGTGCTGGGCGCTCACCGTGGCCCTGACGTCGAGGCCGAGGCTCGTGACGTGGTTGCGCAGGTGGCGCATGACCTGGAGGTACTCCGCAGAGTCGTCCGAGGACAGGTCCGTGACGCGCAGGGCGGTGGTCATCGTGCTCGGAGCGCCGGACTCGAGGCCGTGCACCGTCACCGTCTGGATGCCCCGCCGGCTGAGCTCGCCCGCCACGGCAAGACCGGAGAGCCCGGTGCCGATCACCACCGCGGTGGTCGATTCCGACGTGGCCGGCAGCGACGTGGACACAGGTCGACTCTCCTCCGTTTGTCGGGCAAAAGGTCTCGCGTGCGTCGTCCCCCGGGGAAGCACCCTCGGAAGACTACCCGGATTCCCGACGGACCGGTAGGCCGTCCCACCCGCACACCCGCCAGCGCGGCCCGCCGTCGTCGGAGCTTGACCAGCCCTGTAAACAGGCCACCATTGTCATTTAAGGGGCAGTTTCGCCTCAGCTGGGGGGCGATTTCGCCCCAGAGCCCCAAGCGGGTTCGCGGACAAGGAGGACGCCATGGCAGACCAGCGCGACCGGGAGACCGGCCAGAGCCTGGGTGGAGACGCCGCGCTTCCGACCGGCATCGTCGTCGGAGTGGACGGCTCGGACCACGGGCGCTGCGCGCTCGCCTGGGCGGCGAAGGAGGCGCAGCGGCGCCGTCGTCCGCTCCACGTCGTCACGGCCTACAGCGTCCCCATCTTCGCGGCCTCGGGGCTCGACGGCGGCTACTCGACGATCGACGACAACGTCATCCAGGAAGGCGCGAAAGCAGTCCTCCAGGAGGCCCTTGACTCCTTGGGCGCGTACGACGACGTCGAGATCACCTCGTCGGTCGAGAGCGGCGACGCCGCTGGGGTCCTCCTGCAGTTCTCTGAGAACGCCGAACTCCTGGTCTTCGGAACCCGCGGCCGGGGAGGCTTCGTGGGCCGGCTCCTGGGCTCGGTGAGCAGCGCCCTCCCGGCCCACGCCAAGTGCACCACCGTGACCGTCCCGCTCCGGTCCGCCGAGCGGCTGGGTGAGCGGGTCGGCGGCCGACGGACCCGTGAGGAGGCGGGGGGAGGCGCGAAGGCCGTCGAGCCCGTCGTCGCCGTCGGCGTGGACGGCTCGGAGCAGGCTCGAGCCGCGGTCCTGGTGGCCGCGGAAGAAGCCATGCTGCTGGGTGTGCCGCTGCGGGTCGTGTGCGCGGTGCCCCAGTTCAGCGGGAGCCTCGCCTGGGTTCCTGCGCCCGTAGACCGTGAACAGCTCTTCCGCGACATCCAGACTCAGCTCAAGGCAGGAACCGCGTGGCTCCAGAGCCACTTCCCCGATCTCGAGGTGCAGACGAGCCTCGTGGACGGCGCGCCGGTCGACGTCCTCGTGAACGCGAGCAGCTCGGTCGAGCTGCTGGTCCTCGGAACCCGCGGGCACGGCGGCTTCGCCGGCATGCTCTTGGGCTCGACGACCGACGGCGTCCTCCACCATGCGAGGGGCCCGGTCATGGTCGTGCCGGACCACGAGGATCCGCGGCTCGCCGATCGGCCGCAGTTCGGGCCGATGCTGACCACTACGTAGCCTCTCCGGCCTCTCCGGACGCCCGGCAGCCGGGCTAGCCTCTAGTAGCAGCGGGGCTGGGCCCCTAGTAGCGGGCGACGGTCGGCCAGACGCCCGACATCCAGGCGAGCGGCGTGACGGTGATGCCGTCGGTCGGGTTGAGGGCGTTCACGATCTGCCCGTTCCCGATGTAGATGCCTACGTGGTAGAAGTTGCCGGGCGTGCCGAAGACCACGAGGTCGCCGGGCTGTGCCGCGGACAGGGGGACGTGGACGGGCGCCGAGTCATACTGCGCCGTTGCCGTGCGGGGGACCCAGATGCCTGCCGCGTTGAACGAGTACCAGACGAGGCCCGAGCAGTCGAAGCCCGTCGGCCCTGTTCCGCCCCACAGGTAGTAGTAGGGGGGCCCGACCTTGGACATTGCGACGTTGATGGCCGCCTGGATGCCTGATCCGGTGGGCTGTGGAGCAGGTGCCGGTGCAGGATCTGGGGTCGGCGCTGGGGCCGGGGCCGGCGCGGGAGCCGGGGCTGGCGCGGGAGCGGGAGCCGGGGCTGGCGCCGGAGCGGGGGCTGGCGCGGGAGCTGGGGCCGGCGCAGGAGCAGGTGCTGGGGCGGGCGCAAGTGAAGAGGGCTGCCCGTTGGACGCAGGCTGAAGCGTCGACGTCGACTGGACCGTGTTGCCGCTGGATGCATTGCCGGTGGACGAGGTACCCGCAGCGCCCGCCGCGGTGCTGCCACCCGCCGTCGTCTGGCCTGCCTGTGTCTGGCCCGTCTGGCTCTGAGCCTGCGACTGGCTGTTCGCCGCGCTGGTCGACGCGGCGAGGAGGGCGGCGTACTGCTGCTGCTGCCGTTGGCGTTCGAGCCCTGCCACACGCTCCTGCTCGAGGGCGACCGTCGTGTTCTGGAGGGTTGCGAGTTGCCCCACGAGCGTCGCGCGTTGGGCCGTCGCCTGCTGGACGGCCTGCTGATGCGAGGTGTTGGCGGCGTCCGCCGCTGACTTCGCCTGCTGGGCGGCCTTGGCGGCGTCGTCCGCTGCCTGCGCGGCCTGGTCCGCCTGGTCCCGGAGCTGCTTCGATATCTCGGCAGCCTGCTGGGCAGAACTGAAGGCGGCGCTGCGCCGCTCGTCGATGGACTGCAGCGCGGCCGCCCGGTCGAGCACCGCCCCGCCGTTGTCAGCGACGAAAGCCTGGACGTTCGGATTGAGGCCGCCGCTCCGGTAGAGCTCGGCGGCGAGCGCCCCGACAGCCTTGCGAGCGGCCTGGTCCGCGGCTGCCGCGGAGTCGGCCTTGGCGCGCGCCTGCTGGGCCTGGGTCCGGCGCTGGTCGAGGGTGACGAGGGAGATGCTGTAGGCATCGTTGGCGCGCATCGCATCGGTACTGCTGCGGGCCAACGCGTCCTGGGCGGTGAGGATCAGTCCCTCGACGCGGCTGACCTCGGAGGCAGTCGCGTCGGCGTTCGCCTTGGCCGCGTTGATCTCCTGCGGCGTCGGGATGCTCGGATCGTCTGCGGTTGCAGGGCCGGCTGCGAGGGTGAGGACAAGTCCTGCGGCAGCGCCGATGGCGGCCAGCGCTCGGCCAGCGGACTTCACGTTCATCTCCATGCATACCTCGTAGCCTCGATGTTTCCCCAGTCGAGGCTACGGACCAATTGTCACAATTGCAACAATGGTCACAGACGTAGCTTAAACAACAAGAGTGTCATTTCGTCTCAAGAAGGATGGCGTGTCGCACGAAGGAGAGGGCCGTCAGTCCCAGCCGAGTTCGTGGAGTCTCGCGTCGCTGATGCCGAAGTGGTGCGCCACCTCGTGGACGACGGTCACGAGCACCTCGCGCTCGACCTCCTCCCGGCTGCGGCAGATCGCCAGGATCGGTTCGCGGAAGATGGTGATCCGGTCCGGCAGGGACCCCGCCCCGTACCATGAGTCCCGTTCCGTGAGCGGGATCCCCTCGTACAGGCCGAGCAGCGTGGTGTGTGGGTCGTCGTGGGGCCCGGGGTGATAGCGGTCCTCGATGAAGACGGCCACGTTGTCCATTCGAGATGCCAGCCGTCGCGGGATCCGGGCGAGGGCCGCGTCGACGGCCGCCTCGAACTCGTCCTCGTCCATCCACGCGCGCATGGGCGCCATGCTAGCCGGGCCCGGCGCGATCTGGACGCGGCGATTTGTGGGCGACGGTGGCACCCCGTATAGTTTTCTGCGTCCACTTCGACTGGGATGCCCCGCAGGGGGAGTCTCGTGAGGTTCTCAGGCCCCCATCGTCTAGCGGCCTAGGACACCGCCCTTTCACGGCGGCGGCACGGGTTCGAATCCCGTTGGGGGTACAAGATCTGGTTTTGGATCACGACCTGCGGGTCTGCTAGGATTTAGATCTTGTGAGCGAGGGAGACCTCGGACATTTCAAGGCCCTGTAGCGCAGTTGGTTAGCGCGCCGCCCTGTCACGGCGGAGGTCGCGGGTTCAAGTCCCGTCAGGGTCGCTTCGACGACTGACTCTGGTCAAGTTGTCAACGGTGATTGACTCACCGGGGCTCTGTAGCTCAGTTGGTAGAGCGTTCGACTGAAAATCGAAAGGTCACCGGATCGACGCCGGTCGGAGCCACAACGGAAACCCCCGAGAAATCGGGGGTTTCGTGTTTTAAGCCGTACTAAGGTGGGATCAGGCTCACTGACCTGCGAGGGCGACGGCGAGGGGAACGGAATGGAGCAATACCCAGAGGTGCGACCGGGCCCGCCCGCGTACGCCGTGGATCCCCCCGAGTCCGGTGGTCCTCCCGTCTCCGGAGTTCCTTCCGAGGCCACCGGGCGGACCGTCATCCAGGAGCAGGCGGTGGCCAAGGTCGCGGCGGCAGCTGCCCGTTCCGTCCCCGGCGTCCACTCGCTCGGCACCGCCCCCTCCCGAGCACTCGGTGCGATCCGCGATGCCGTAGGGGCTGATCATGCGGCCGGCGTACGGGCCGAGGTCGGCGAAACGCAGGCTGCCGTGGATGTCACGCTCGTCGCCAAGTATGGGGTCCCGCTGCAGAAGCTCGCGGACTCCGTTCGCGCGGCCGTCTACCTTGCCGTCGAGGAGCTCACGGGCCTGACGGTCATCGAGGTCAACGTTGAGATCGCCGATGTGTTCATCGGCGAGAGCAGGCCGGGCGACGCGCGCCAGGCGGAGGCCCCCGCGGCTCCGCGCTCGGCCGGTCCGGCCGGAATCGAGGTGCTGTGAATCTCACCGTCGTCGGTATCGCCATAGGGGCCTTCGTCGCCTTCATGTCCTTCCAGTTCGGGGCTTGGGGCTTCATCGGATCCCTCATCTTCATGGCCATCGGTGCGATCCTCGGCCGGGTGCTCGAGGGCAAGGTGGACCTTCGCCGCGTGTGGGACGCGCTGAGCGGAAGGCGCTCGTCGTCGTGAGCGAAAGCGCCCTCGCCGCTCGCGCGCTCGTGGGCCACAACCGCGTGAGCACTCAAGCCCTCACAAGCCTGGCCCAGGCTGCGGCCGCCGAGCAGTTCGGTGTGCGCCCCGGCGATGTCCGCGCGTCGTGGGCGGACGACGCCGGGCTCCTGGCCCTGAGCATCGTCTCGCCGATCGCCGTGCCTGATCTGGGCGAGGTCTCCGGCCCCGAGGATGTGGAGGCGGCGGGTGGCAGCGTCTGGGAACGGGCGACGGCGGCGAAGGCCGCGATCCTGCACCGCGTCTCGGGGCTGAGCGGTGCCCAATTGAGCCGCGTGGACATACGGATTGCGGGGGTCCGGCCGCGATTCGCGCGGAAGGCGCGGGTCGCATGAGCGTTGACGCTCCGGGAACAGAGCAGGGCAGCGGTCCAGAAGGCGACGGCGCCCAGGGCCAGCCGAAAGGACCTCGGCGGAGGGCCGCGGGATCGGGAAGCACGGCGGTCGGCAGCCCCCGATCGCGCCACGGCCTCGATTCGGCACTCCGCAGGGAAACCGGCTCGGGCCGAGCGCTCGCGTCGGCGATCGTCGCGCTCATCGTCACGGTGCTGTGTGTCTACGCCCTCCTCGAGTCCACGCTGCAGGCTATCAACCAGCCTGCATGGCTCATCGACCCGGAGAGCGCGGCCCGCTTCGTCGCGGGCCTGCCGGATGATGCCGACCGGGGCATCCTCGGGCTTCTCGGCCTCGTCGTCGCCATCGTGGGGCTCATCTTCGTTCTCGTCGCACTCCGCCGAGGCCGCTCTGGGCGCCGATCGCTGCCCGGCGACCGGATCGCCGTCGTGCTCGACGACGAGGTTCTCGCCTCGGCGCTCGCGCGCCGCGCTCGGGGCGCGGCGACGGTGCGCCCCGAGCAGGTGACCGTCGTGCTGTCCCGGAACGAGGCGATCGTCAACGTGCGCCCGACCTCGGGGGTGCCGGTCAGCGCCGAAGCTGTGCTGGCGGCCGTGGAGGACGAGCTCCGCCGGCTCCGGCCCCAGCCCTATCCGCTTCTTCGCGTACGCGTCGCGGGCACGGGGGTGGTAGGCGCATGAACGGCACACCGCGCGCTCTCAACCGCATCCTCATCCTCGTGTTCGGGCTGCTCGTGCTCGCGCTCGGCGTCCTCATGCTCCTGCTCGCAGCCGTGCCTGCGGTGGGGGAATGGTGGAGGGTCTGGGCGCCCTCAGCCTCGCTCGATGCGGGCCGTGCCTTCGGCTCCACATTGATCCCCGGCACGCGCGTGAGCTGGCTGTGGCTCCTCGCGATGGCCCTGCTCGTGGTGGTCATCCTGGCCATGATCGGCTGGATGGCGCTGCAGGGAACCGGGCGGCGAGACCTCATCGCCTGGTCGAACCCGCCAGCCGAACACGGACTTCCCGCTACGGGAGAAGCTCCCGGCAGGGTTGCCATCGCGGCCTCGGCTGCCGACCAGGCCCTCCGAGCCGCCCTCGCCTCACGGAAGGACCTGCTCGCCACTTCGGTCGCCGCGGTCGAGTTCGAGGGCAAGGTGGCCCTGCGGGTCCGCGTCGTGAGCCGCCAGGGCGCCGATCCCCAGGGCATCGCGAGAGAAGTCGAGCGGCTGGTCACGGGAATGGACTTGCTGTTCGGCCATGAGTGCCCGGTCCTGCTGCACATCTCGTCGGGTCCCCGAGCGCGGTTCAGCCGCGCCGAACGCGTGCGCTGACCCACACCGCGGGCGGGACGTTCTGCAGTTTTCCGTACGTTTGATCACGGAATGGAAACGTCATGCGTAAGCGCTTGCACACAGGTGTTGCACAGCCTATGGTGAGGTGCGTCACACACCCCCCGGGGGCGGCGAGAGGCTGCCCCGACAGACAAGGGAGTCGAGCATGAGAAAGACGTTCTCCAAGTACGCAGTGCCGTTGGCAACGGCAAGCGTGCTGGCCCTGGCACTCTCTGCCTGCGGCGGCAGTTCAGGCGGCGGCGGCGGAGGCAACAACGCGGCGACCCAGAACACCGACGCCCGGGGCCCCATCACTTACGTTCAGGGCAAGGACAACTCGAACGTCGTCCGCCCGCTCGTCGACAAGTGGAACGCGGCCCATCCGAACGAACAGGTCACCTTCAAGGAGCAGTCCGACCAGGCCGACCAGCAGCACGACGATCTCGTCCAGCACTTCCAGGCGCAGGACTCCAACTACGACGTCGTCGACGTCGACGTCGTCTGGACGGCGGAGTTCGCGGCCAAGGGCTGGCTCCAGCCGCTCACGGGCTCGATGGCCTTCGACACCTCGCAGATGCTGCCCGCGACCGTCAAGACCGCGACGTACAACAACACGCTGTACGCCGCTCCGCAGACCTCCGACGGCGGCCTGCTCTACTACCGCAAGGACCTCGTCCCGACCCCGCCCAAGACCTGGGCGGACATGATGAGCATGTGTTCCATCGCCAAGCAGCACAACATGGGCTGCTACGCGGGCCAGTTCGCCCAGTACGAGGGCCTCACGGTCAACGCGTCCGAGGCGATCAATTCGGCCGGAGGCCAGATCGTGGACTCGTCCGGCAAGGCCAACGTGAACACCCCGGAGGCGAAGACGGGCCTCAGCAACCTCGTGCAGGCCTACAAGGACGGAAACATCCCACAGCAGGCCATCACGTACCAGGAAGAGCAGGGACGGCAGGCGTTCGAGGCCGGCCAGCTCCTGTTCCTGAGGAACTGGCCGTACGTCTACAACCTGGCCAAGACTGACGGCACGTCGGTCGTCAAGGACACGTTCGGCATTGCGCCGCTCCCGGGCATGACGGACGGAAAGCCGGGCGCGTCCTCGCTCGGTGGCCACAACGTCGCGATGAGCGTCTACTCGAAGCACAAGGCGACAGCCCTTGACTTCATGAAGTTCATGACGAGCTCGGAGACCGAGCAGTTCTACGCGACTCAGGGCTCGCTCGCGCCGGTCCTCTCGAGCCTGTACTCCGACGCGACCCTCACGCAGAAGCTCCCGTACCTGCCGACCCTGCTGACGTCGATCCAGAACGCGGTACCGCGTCCTGTCACGCCGTACTACCCGGCGGTCACGAAGGCTGTCCAGGACAACGCGTACGCCGCCCTCAAGGGGGACAAGTCGGTTGACCAGGCCTTGAGCGATATGCAATCCGCACTCCAAGCGGCTGGAGCGAAATAGCCGCGGAGTGATCTAGGGCGGTCCGGCGCCGGCCCGGTGCCGGACCGCCTTCATCCCGGCCCCAGGGGGAGAAAAGGAGTCACCATGTCCACTGAGGTTCCGGCGAGGACTCGGGCCAAGGCCGCCCCGAAATCGCCACGTCAAATGCCGGGGAGGGAGAGCGCCGACCGCAAGCTGGTCACCCAAGGCCGCTGGGCGTCCGTCCTCCTGCTCCCCACCCTGATCCTGCTCGCCGTCGTCATCATCTACCCGGTCGTCAACGCCATCATCATGTCGTTCCAGAACGACGCGGGTCTGTCCTCATCAGGATTCTTCGTCCAGGGCGGCTTCGCCGGCGTCGACAACTACGTCCACTGGCTCGCCCAGCAGTGCAACGGCGTCTCCTGCCCCCCCGGAACCCTGGGATCGCAATTCTGGGGCGCGATGGCCACGACCTTCCTCTTCACCGTCGCCACCGTCGTGCTCGAGACGGTCCTCGGCTTCTGGATGGCCATCATCATGGCCCGCAGCTTCAGGGGCCGCAGCGTGATCCGCGCGGCAGTCCTCGTGCCCTGGGCCATCCCAACGGCCGTCACCGCGAAGCTCTGGTTCTTCATCTTCGCGTTCCAGGGCATTGCCAACACCCTCTTCAACACGCACATACTCTGGACCGGGTCCGAATGGCCAGCGCGCTGGGCGATCATCATCTCCGACACGTGGAAGACGACGCCGTTCATGGCACTGCTCATCCTCGCCGGTCTGCAGCTCATCCCCGACGAGGTCTACGAGGCAGCAAAGGTCGACGGCGCGTCATCCTTCCAGCGCTTCACGCAGATCACCCTGCCGCTCGTCCGCCCGGCGCTCATGGTCGCGATCCTGTTCCGCGTCCTCGACGCGCTCCGCATGTACGACCTGCCGGCCATCATGACCCAGGGCGCGAACAACACGACGACCCTCTCGATCCTCGTGGTCGACCAGATCCGCCAGGGCTTCAACAGCGCGGCGGCCCTCTCGACGATCACATTCCTCGTGATCTTCATCGTCGCGTTCATCTTCGTCCGCTTCCTCGGCGCGAACGCCGTCGGCGCGGCGACCTCCTCGGGAAAGAAGTGACGTCATGAGCGCCGCAACCGCAACCACCTCCCGAACTGTCTCGGTTCCGGAGCGTCGCCCCAAGAAGTACGACTGGGCCCTCACCAGGACGTACATTGCCGCGGTCATCATCCTCGCGTGGTGCCTCGCCCCGTTCTACTGGATGGTCGTCACGGCCTTCCGCGATGTCGGGTACACGTTCGATCCGACGTTCTTCTTCACCCACGTCACGATGGACAACTTCCGCACGGTGTTCGACACGAGCCTGGGCAACCACTTCGCCCAGAACCTGCTCAACAGCTTCATCGTCGCGGGCGTCACGACCGTCGTGGCCCTCCTCGTCGGGGTCTTCGCGGCCTATGCCCTCGCGCGCCTGAACTTCCGGTTCAAGTTCGCGGTCATGGGCTTCATCCTCGGGGCCTCGATGTTCCCCGGTGTCGCGCTCGTCACTCCGCTCTTCCAGCTGTTCACGAACATCGGCTGGATGGGCACGTACCAGGCGCTCATCATCCCGGACATCTCCTTCGCCCTTCCGCTCACGGTGTACACCCTCACCTCGTTCTTCCGCGAAATGCCGTGGGAGCTCGAGGAGTCGGCACGCATCGACGGTTGCACGCAGGGCCAGGCCTTCCGCAAGGTCATCCTGCCCCTCGCCGCACCGGCGACGTTCACCACCGCGATCCTCGCCTTCATCTCGGCCTGGAACGAGTTCCTCATCGCGAGCCAGCTCTCCTCGGACCAGACGAAGACGGTGACCGTTGCGATCGCCTCGTTCGCCGGATCGCAGCCGCACGTCGAGCCCTACACCGCTGTCATGGCCGCCGGAACCATCGTCACGATCCCGCTCGTCGTGCTCGTGCTCGTCTTCCAGCGGAAGATCGTCGCTGGCCTCACGGCCGGCGCCGTGAAGTGACGGAGGATCGCAACCGGCCCTGGGATCCTTTCGCGGTCGGAGGAGAGGCATACCGCCGCTCCTCCGGCCCGCGGAAGGCCGTGGTCGAACAATTCGAACTCTTCATCGGCATCCTGGGGTTCTGGGCCCTGGTCCTGCTCGTGGTCACGGTGTGGCTCGAGGTCACGGGGCAGCCTGCCCTGTGGTGGGCGCTCGGGCTTGCTGCCGTGCTCGTAGCAATGGCGGGCGTGTGGGGGCTGAGGCGTAAGGTGCTGCGAGGGCACACGCACGACGCCGAGCGGTAGACGCCATGCACCAGGGTGCCCTCGCCAGCGCTGGGGCTGGGCGGACACGGAGGGGAAAATGGTGGGGATCGAGGACGTGGCTGCCGCGGCAGGGGTGTCCACGGCGACGGTCTCGAGGGCGATCCGGGGACTTCCCCGGGTCTCCCCGCGGACCCGCGCGAAGATCCTGGCGACCGCGAAGGAACTCGGGTACGTGCCGTCGTCGGCGGCGTCCCGGCTCGCGAGCGGCAAGACTCGGACCATCGGCGTGCTGGCGCCCTACGTCGACCGCTGGTTCTTCGGGAAGGCGATCGACGGCGTCGACCGCGAGCTGCACGGGCGGGGGTACAACCTCTCGCTCTTCAACCTCGGCGGCCGCACCCAGCCTCGCGAACGGCTGTTCAGCAAGGCCATGGTGCAGAAGCAGATCGACGCGCTCCTCCTGCTCTGCATGTATCTGAACGAGGAGGAGATCGAGGACCTCCACGCGATCGACATGCCGCTCGTCGTTGTGGGCGGCCCGGTTCCCGGGCTCTCGAACGTCGGAATCGACGACTACCAGGCCTCGCGGACGATCACCGAGCACCTTATCGACCTAGGGCACCGGCACATCGCGCTGCTGCACGGCCAAGACGACTCCGACCTGAACTTCAGCGTCCCCCGCATCAGGGGAGAGGGCTTCTACGACGCCGTTCATCATGCGGGCCTCGAGTTCGACCCGGACACGGCGCTGTTCGGCGATTTCACGGTCAAGAGCGGGGTCGAGGCCCTTCGGAGGTTCCTGGAGCTGCCCGAACCGCGGCCGACAGCCATCGTGTGCGCGAGCGACGAGATGGCGCTGGGCGTCATGTTCGAAGCACGCCGCCGCGGAATCCGCATCCCCGAGGACCTCTCCGTGGTCGGCATCGACGGCCACGAGATGGGCGCCGCGGTCGGGCTCACGACCGTGTGGCAGGACCCGACGGCGCAGGCCCGCCGCGGCACCCGAATGCTGCTCTCGGAGCTGGGCGGAGACGAAGGCGCCGTCCGTCCTGAGAAGGCGGAACAGCGGCTCATCGTGCGCGAGTCGACGGCGCCGCCCCGTCGCTGAGGCTCTACCGGGAGTCAGGACGCGCGGGCGAGCTGACGGATCGGGATCCAACGGGACGCGAGCCGCCGGTACGCGGCGGCCGCTCCGGTGAGGTCACCCTCGGCGAGGCACTCGATGCCGAGCCGGACGTCGAGGCACGACTCGTCGGGGAACACCCTGTCTGCAACGCGCCCATAGTCGAGCTCGATCACCGAGTCAGGGTGGAACTGCTCGAGCCATTCCGTGAGCGAAGTGAGCTCGTCGAGCATGCTCATGTCCGGGGCCGCGAGGGCGAGGTTCGCAACGGCGAAGCGCGCCCGGCCGATCGCCTTGGCCCAAGGTGCGACGATGCGCACGGTCCGGACGTGGTCGCCGTCCTCGACGACCTCCGTGGGATCCGATTCCTGGAAGAGGACGAACCAGCTGAACGGGATTCCCCACAGGGACTCGCGGGTGTTGATCCGAGGGGCGGCGGTCTCGGCCGCAATCCGATCCACCCGGCGCTGGTGCCGCTCGCGGGCCTCCTCGGGGAGCATGAGCTCGGCAAGGATCCGGGGAGCGCTGCTGATGACCGATTCCGCCGCGAGGCCCGAACGCAGGACGAGCTGGCTCGGACAGTAGAGAGTCGTGCCGTTGACCGTCAGGGCCCGAGTGAACTCCGCCCCATCGGGCGGGAAGGGGTCCCCCGTTCCACGCACGATGCGACCCAGCGTCGCTTCTGTTTCCGCGGAGTCGAGATCCTCCCGGCCGCCCTTTCCGAGCAGGCCCGCCTCGATCCGCTTGCGCTCCTTCGGGCCGAAGGCATCGAGGGGTTCATAGATGCGGAGGTGGGATGACAGAGGCCTCGAGGCGCGGCTGTGCGGATCACTCATGCCCAGCCGCCAGTCTCGGGGCGCGGCTCACGCGCCGTCAGCAAGCTCCACCACCACGGGAGCGTGGTCGGAAGCGCCCTTGCCCTTCCGTTCCTCGCGGTCGATGTGGGCCCCGGTGACCCGGGCTTCGAGGGCGGGAGACGCCAGGACGAAGTCGATGCGCATGCCCTCCTTCTTGGGGAAGCGCAGCTGCTTGTAGTCCCAGTACGTGTAGACGCCCGGGCCCGGCGTGTAGGCGCGCGCCGCGTCGGTGAAGCCGCTTCGCTCGAAGGCGCGGAAGGCCTCGCGCTCGGGCTCGCTCACGTGCGTGAGGCCCTCATTGCGGAAGTAGTCGATGTCCCACACGTCCTCGTCCTGCGGCGCGATGTTCCAGTCCCCGACAAGGGCGATCTGCGCGAGCGGATCCTGGGCGATCCACTCGGATGCGTGCTTGTTGAGGGTGGCAAGCCATTCCAGCTTGTACGGCATGTGCTCGTCGTCGAGGGCCCGGCCGTTGGGGACGTAGAGGCTCCAGACGCGCACGCCGTTGCACGTCGCCCCGATCGCCCGGGCCTCCTGCTCCCCGTCCGTGCCGCCCTTGCCGAACGTCGGCTGGTCGGGGAAGGTCCGCTCGACGTCCTCGAGTCCCACGCGGGACGCGATGGCGACACCGTTCCACTGGCTGAGGCCGAAGTGCGCCACCTCGTAGCCGTTGCGCTCGAAGAGCTCCCATGGGAAGTTCTCGTCCCGGCACTTCGTCTCCTGGAGGGCGACCACGTCTACTCCGCTGCGCAGCAGCCAGCTCTCCACGCGGTCAGCGCGGGCACGGAGGGAGTTCACGTTCCAGGTGGCGATCTTCACGCAGACCACGCTATCAACGCCGCGCCGTCGGCGCGACGGACCACTACTTGGCCCAGGCTGCCGCACCCTCCTGCCACCACGTGTCGAATCGGGTGACTGGGGTCGAGCGCTTGTGCCGGGTCAGGAGATAGCGCTTCTCGATGGACTCCGCGACCTCGTCCGGGACGTCGCGTCCCTCGAGGTAGTCGTCGATCTCCTCGTACGTGATGCCGAGCTCGTGCTCGTCCTGTCGGCCCGGCTCGAGGTCCAGGAGGTCCGCCGTGGGGATCTTCTGCCAGATGCGTTCGGGCGCGCCGAGGTACTGGAGGACCTGTCGGTTCTGCCGCTTGTTGAGCCCGAAGAGCGGCAGGATGTCGGCGCCGCCGTCGCCGTACTTCGTGAAGAAGCCGGTCACCGACTCCGCGCCGTGGTCAGTGCCGACGACGAGCAGGTTGCGCTCACCGGCAATCATGTACTGGGCGATCATCCGCGCGCGCGCCTTCGTGTTGCCACGCGTGAAGTCGCTCAGCTCCTTGTCCGAGCTCCGCTCGTACTCCTGCTCGAACCCGTCCACGGCCGGCTTGACGTTGAACGTCCACTCCGTCTTCGCCTTCACGAACTCGAGGGCGGCGCGGGCGTCGTCCTCGTCGTGCTGCACCCCATGCGGCAGGCGAACTGCGATGAAGTCCGCCTCGACGCCGTCCTCCTCGAGGGACTCGACCGCGAGCTGGGCGAGGCGTCCCGCAAGGGAGGAATCCAAGCCCCCGCTGATGCCGAGGACGAAGCCCTTGGCGCCGGTGGCCTTGACATAGTCCTTGAGGAAGCCAACCCTCGCCGTGACTTCCTGGGCCGGGTCGATCTCGGGCTTGACGCCCATTTCGTCGATGATCTTCGCCTGGAGTTCGCGCATGGGCATAGCCTACCCACGTGACGGTTAAGCTGAACAAGAAGGCTTTCGAACACGCCAAGTCGCTGGTCCGGGAGGGCAAGGTCGCGCGCGACAGCCGTGACGACTGGAGCGAGCACGCCCCGAGCACCAAGGAGCTGAGCGACTTCCTCGACAGGAAAGGCCCGGGGGAGTACTCGCAGTGGTTCCTGGGTCTCGACGACGAGGCGTCGGACGAGAGCAAGGCGCACTACAAGTTCCCGTTCGGTGATCTCAGCAAGGTGCACCGCTGCGCTGTGATCTCGGGGGAGAGCCGGGCGAGCCAGTACGGCCACGATGAGATCCGCGAGGCGCTCGGCGACCTGCTCAAGCGCATCGACGAATCCTGAGCCGACGGCCTGACGACTCGAGCAGGGGTCGCTCGGGCTGTGGCGCGCCAAGCTAGGCAAACGGTTGCCCCACGCTGGCGCTCGTCACTAGGTTGGGACGATGGCACCTGATGCGCCCGCCGAGTCCCCCCAATCCGCCGTGACGCAGTCCGTCCCGACGGAGTCCGCCGCGCCGCCGCCCGTCGTGAGGCGCGCCGCTGTCGTAGGCTGCGGCGACATCTCGGCCCAGCACTTCGCCGCGATTGAAGCGGTCGACGGCGCCAGGCTGGCCGCCGTCGTCGACCCCGACCCGGAGCGCCTCGCCAAAGCGGCAGACGCCCACGGCGTGCCGGGGTACGCGACTCTCGGTGAGCTCCTCGACGCGGGGGAGGTCGACGTCGTCCACCTCTGCACGCCCCATAGCGAGCACGCCCCGCTCGCGCTCGAAGCCCTCGCGCGGGGGGTCCACGTGCTCACGGAGAAGCCCGTCGCGCATACGCTCGCCGACGCGGAGGCGCTCGTCCCTGCGACCCGCAAGGCATTCGCCGAGCGGGGGGTGCAGTTCGGCGTGTGCTTCCAGAATCGGTACAACGCGACCATTCGCGCGCTCCGGGACCTGCTCGAGGGCGGAAGCCTCGGCCGGGTCCTCGCCGCGAACGCGACGGTCATGTGGCACCGCACTGCCGACTACTACGCCGCCCGGCCATGGCGGGGGACTTGGGAGGGTAGCGGCGGGGGGCTCCTCATGAATCAGGCGATCCACACCCTCGACCTCCTCCAGTGGCTCGTCGGCCCCGCCACGGTCGTGGGCGGGGGAGCCTCGAGGCGCGCGCTGGAGGGTGTGATCGAGGTCGAGGACACCGCGGACATCCTCCTCGAGCACACGAGAGAGGACGGGGAGTCTCTCCGGTCGGTCTTCTACGCGACGAACGCGAACGCCGTGAATTCCCCGGTGACCCTCGACATCGTCACGGAGCGGGCCGAGCTGAGCCTGCGGGGAGTCCTCACGGTGCGGTACGCCGACGGGACGATCGACATCGTCGAGGAGTCCGGCGCCCTGCCCGGCGAACGGAGCTACTGGGGCGCGTCCCACCGACTGCTCATCGCGGACTTCTACGCGTCGCTCGACTCCGGCGTGCCGTTCTGGATCGGTGCCGACGAGGCGACCGGGGCGCTGCGGCTCATCAAGGACGTCTACGCGCGGTCCTTCCCGGAGGGCGGCTGGCTCTAGCGTTCCGTCTCGGGTACGGAAACGTCCCTCCATTTCCCATCTTGGGTACAGAAAAGCGCGCCTGTCCTGATCTCGGGTACAGAAACCGCCCATTGGCAAGTCATGGCAAACGGTTTCCATTGCGTGCCATCCCTGCCTACGGTGAAAAGCGTGTGATGGCCGTCACGAGTACGGCCGGCAATTCCAACGAGGGGAGCGCAGCGATGGCCAAGATCGGCGTCCAGGCGATGATGCTCAGGGAGAGCTTCGCAGAAATCGGCCCTTTCGAGACCCTCCGCAAGGTCGCGGACATCGGGTACCGGGCGGTCGAAGTGTCGCAGATCCCCATGAATGAGGGGAACGTCGCGGAACTCGAGCGGGCGCGAGGGGAGCTGGGGATCGAGTTCGCTGCCTTGTCGGCTCAGCTCGACGGGGATAAAGGCGCGACGCCGTACCCGCTCGCCGTCGACGTCGAGCGCGCCGTCGCCGACTGCCGGCGGCTGGGCAGCCGGATGCTCCGTGTCGGCATGGCGCCGATGGGCGAGCTCCGCAGCGAGGCGAGCGTCGTGGACTACGCGAAGCGCGCCGAGAAGGCGGCCCGCAGCCTCGACGGCGAGGGGATCTCCCTCTACTACCACAACCACCACGTCGAATTCGCGAAGATGGGTGGCCGTCACATCCTCGATATCCTCGCCGCCGAGGCGCCGAGCATGGGCCTCGAGATCGACGTCCACTGGGTCCAGCGCGGAGGCCTCGATCCTGTCCGTGCGCTCGCCAAATACGCGGGACGCACAGCGATGGTCCACCTGAAGGACTACCGGATCGGTGCCCTCTCCGAGGAGGGCATCAAGGCCCACGGGACAGGCGACCACGCCACCTTCCAACGCCACTTCTGGGACACCGTCCAGTTCGCCGAAGTCGGAGAGGGCAACCTCGACTTCGCGGCGATCATCCCTGCTTCGATCGACGCCGGGGCGCAGTACCTGCTCGTCGAGCAGGACCAGCTGTACGGACGCACCGTCTTCGAGGCGCTCCAGACCTCCTACGACAACCTCGTGGCTCTCGGTTTCCGGGACCTCTTCTAGAGCACCACCAGCAACCCCGACAGGAGCAGCAGAGAAGCATGAGCAGGAAAGTCCGCCTCGGCATCGTCGGATTCGGCAACCAGGGCAGCAACTACGCACGGTTCCTCGCCGAGGGCAAGGTCCCGAACATCGAACTTGTGGCGATCACGGACACGGATCCGTCCCGTCGGGAGCTCATCGCAGAGCGGCACCCGGACCTCACAGTCTTCGACGACTACCTCACGATGCTCGATTCCGGCGACGTCGAAGCCGTGGTGACCACGGTCCCGCATTACCTCCACCCCCAGATGGGCATCCAAGCCCTCGAGCGCGGCATCCACGTGCTCATCGAGAAGCCCGCCGGGGTGTACACGAAGCAGGTCCGCGAGCTCAACGAGTTCGCAGCCTCCAAGCCCGAGCTGACGTTCGCGATCATGTTCAACCAGCGCACGAACCCCCTGTTCCGCCGCCTCAAGGAGATCGTCTCGTCGGGCGAGATCGGTGCGATCCGCCGGACCAACTGGCTCATCACCACGTGGTACCGCCCGCAGGCGTACTACAACCAGAGCGCGTGGCGTGCCACGTGGGGTGGAGAGGGCGGCGGCGTCCTCGTGAACCAGGCCCCGCACAACCTCGACCTGTGGCAATGGATCTGCGGCGTCCCGAAGAGCGTCTTCGCGAAGGCCGGCTTCGGCTTCCGCCGGGACATCGACGTCGAGGACGAGGTTGTCGCCGTCGTCGACTACGGCGACGGCGCCACCGGGACCTTCACGACGGCGACGCACGAGATCGTCGGCACGGACCGCTTCGAGATTTCAGGCGACAAGGGCAAGATCGTCGTCGAGGGCTCGAAGACGGCCGTCGTGACGCGCTACCGCAGCTCCGAGCAGGAGATCAACGCGAGCATCCCCACCGAGGACATCTGGAAGATGACCAGCGCGGAGTTCAACCCCGACGAGTACTACACGCAGGAGACCGTCGAGTTCGACTCGGCGTGGGGCGGGCAGCACGCCACGGTGTTCGAGAACTTCGCGGCCAACATCCTGGACGGCACGCCGCTCATCGCGCCGGGCAGCGACGGGATCCTCGGCGTGCGCCTCGCGAACGCGATCCACCTCTCGGCCTGGACTGGCAAAGAAGTGCCGATGGACTTCGATGAGGACGAATTCCTCGCCCTGCTGAACAAGAAGATCGCCGAGGAGGGCAAGTTCCCCCAGCGGTCCTGACCTCCTGGGCAGCGGTCCTGGCCTTCGGGGGTTCCTTGAGTTCAGGACTTCGAAGCAACGCTTGCGATGATTTCGGGGGCATGAGCTGAGGAGTCGCATGGCGCGTAGGGAGCTGACTGCTGAGGATCGGCTGATGATCCAGGCGGGGATTGGAAAGCG
>NZ_SSNH01000018.1 GCF_005877005.1 Sinomonas susongensis
TCCGCTTTCCAATCCCCGCCTGGATCATCAGCCGATCCTCAGCAGTCAGCTCCCTACGCGCCATGCGACTCCTCAGCTCATGCCCCCGAAATCATCGCAAGCGTTGCTTCGAAGTCCTGAACTCAAGCATCAACCGGTCAGGAAGCGCGGCAGGAGCCCAGCGGCAGCCGTGGCTAGAGCTGGACGCTCGCGGATTTCGCGGCGGCGGATTCCTCGATCGCGGCCAGGACGCGCTGGACCTGCAGGCCATCCTCGAAGGAGGGCGAGGGCGCGGTGCCGTCGCGGACTGCGAGGAGGAAGTCGCGGATCTGGTGCGTGAAGGTGTGCTCCCACCCGATCACGTGGCCCTGTGGCCACCACGCGCCGATGTAGGGATGCTCGGGCTCGGTGACGACGATCCGCCGGAACCCCTGCTCCGCCGCCGGCCCTGAGGCGTCGAGGAAGTCGAGCTCGTTGAGCCGCTCGAGGTCGAACGCGAGCGAGCCCTCCGAGCCGTAGACCTCGATCCGGAGCGAGTTCTTCCGCCCGAGCGCTACGCGGGAGGCCTCGACCGAGGCGATCGCGCCGCCCGAGAGGACGAGCGTGCCCCACGCGGCGTCATCGACTGTGACCTCCTCCTCCGCCCCGTCGCGCCCGGGGCGCCTGGTGACGAAGGTGTGCAGGCGACCGGAGGCCTCGCTCACGGTGTCCGAGAGCAGGTACTGGACCTGGTCGATCGCGTGCGAGGCGATGTCCCCCAGCGCGCCGGAGCCGGCGGTCTCCTTCCGCAGCCGCCACGTCATGGGCGAGGCGGGGTCGGCGAGCCAGTCCTGCAGGTAGGAGGCGCGCACCTCCCGCACGCTTCCGAGCCTGCCGTCCGCGATCAGCTGCCGTGCATACGCGAGGGCCGGTACCCGGCGGTAGTTGAAACCGACCATGGACTGGATCCCGCGCTCCCGAGCGGACTTGGCCGCGGCCACCATTGCCTCGGACTCGGGCAGGGTGTTGGAGAGGGGCTTCTCCACGAGGACGTGCTTGCCGGCCTCGAGCGCCGCGATCGCGATCTCGGCGTGCAGCCACCCCGGGGCGCAGATGTCCACGATGTCGACGTCGTCCCGCGCGATCACCTCGCGCCAGTCCGTCGCGGACTCCGCCCAACCGTATCTGGCTGCGGCCTCGGCCGCGGCCTCGGCGTCGCGGCCCACGAGAACCCGCTGGGCGACCGCGGGGACGTCGAAGTACGCCCCCACGTTCCGCCAAGCCTGGGAGTGTGCCTTGCCCATGAAGGCGTAGCCGATGGCGGCGACGCCGAGCGGCCGTGCGGCGGGGCGTTCCGACGCGGCCCCTTCGGGGCTGCTGGGTGCGCTCATGCGGCGACCCCGTCGAGGGTCGCTTCTCCCGGGGCCCAGTCCTCGGGCAGCGGGGAGGACGACGGCGCCGAGCTGGCGACGTCGGTGAACGCACCCGAGTCGATGGACTCGGAGACCGAGACCATGGTGTCCAGGACGTGGTAGGCGAGCTGTCCCGTGGCCCGATGGGGCTCGCCTGCGCGGATGGAGCGGGCCATGTCCAGCACGCCCATGCCGCGGCCGTTCGCCGGGCCGGTCGTCGGGATCGTGGTCCACTCGTCTTCCCCGTTGCGGTGGATTTCGAGAGGCCCGTCGAAGTAGTTCGGATCCGGCACCGAGAGGGTCGCCTCGCTGCCGGTGATCTCGACGTAGCCGACGCGCTTGTACGGGGACTGGAAGCTGAAGATGCTGTGCGAGGAGGCCCCGGATTCGAACTCGGCCAGCGCGCTCACATGCGTGGGGACCTCGACCTCGAACTCCTCGCCCGCCTTCGGTCCGGAACCGATGATCCGGGTGGCCTTCGCCATGGAGCCGAGCGCGGCGACCCGGCGGATGCTGCCGAACATCTGGACGAGGGTCGTGAAGTAGTACGGGCCCATGTCGAACAGTGGGCCTGCCCCGCGCTGGAACAGGAAGGCCGGGTTCGGGTGCCACGACTCCGGACCGGGGTTCTGGAATACGGTCTGCGCGGTCAGGGGGGCGCCGATGTCGCCACGCTGGATCACGCGCAGGGCGGTCTGGATGCCAGCGCCGAGGAACGTGTCGGGGGCGCACCCGAGCCGCAGCCCGGCGTCGTCCGCCTCCTTGAGCAGAGCCAGGCCGCTCTCGCGGTCGAGGGAGAAGGGCTTCTCGCTCCAGACGTGCTTGCCCGCGCGCACGGCGGCCGTGGCGACCTCCACGTGCGCGGCCGGGATCGTGAGGTTCACGATGATGTCCACGTCGGGATGGTTGAGCGCGAGCTCCGGGGAACCGTGCTCGGCGATCCCGTACTCCTCCGCGCGCGCTTTCGCAGCCTGCGGGAACAGGTCCGCGATGGCGTGGACCTTGAGGTCCGGGAACTTCGTGAGGTTGTCGAGGTACTGCTTGCTGATGACGCCGGCGCCGATGACGGCGACGCCGACAGGCCCGCGGCTCACTTGGAGGCCCCCGTCTCGCTCGCCTCGGGTGCGCCCGCCTCGAGGTAGCGCAGCGACTGCGCGACGCCCTCGAAGATGTCCCCGGAGTAGTCGTCGAACTCGACCACGCCGACCTCGAGGTTCTTCACCGCGCCGATGACTCCCCAGATGTCCACCTTGCCCTGGCCCGCGGGCTGCTGGGCCTTGCGGTCCTCGTTGACGGGCCCGTCCTTGAGGTGGACCGCGACGACGCGGTCGCCCAAGCGCTTGAGGACGGCAAGGGGGTTCTCGCCGCCGACGGCCACCCAGTAGGCGTCGACCTCGAGGACGACCTCGGGATCGAGCAGCGATGCGAAGTATTCGAGGGCGTTCGTGCCCTCGACCTTGGACTCGAGCTCCCACCAGTGGTTGTGGTAGCCGACTCGGATGCCGTATTCGGCGCCCTTCTTCGCGGCCGCGTTAAGGCGGGTGGCGGTGTCGCGGATCGTTTCGGCATCCTGCCACTTCTCGGCGGGGACGAACGGGTCGATCACGGTGCCGATGCCGAGCCGCTTCGCCGCAGAGAAGATCTCGTCCTGGTCGGAGGAGAGCAACGGGGCATGCCCGGTGGGGGCGACGATGCCGTTCTCGGCGAACGCCTTCGCGAATTCCTCGGCGCGCTCGGCGAACTTGTAGGGCTCGACCTGGGTGTAGCCGATCTCGGCGAGCCGCCGGATCGTCCCCGGCAGGTCCTGCTCGATGGCATCCCGGACGGTGTAGAGCTGGACTGAATAGGCCATGGGGGAACGCTTTCCTCTCTCGTCTGCAGCGTACTTGGAGCCTAGGTCTGCTTTTGACGAACCACAAGCAAAAGTTGGTAGATAGTCGTCGAACTTCTTGCCGATGGATTTGCGGAAGTCCCTGTGCGACACTGACCTGCATGGCGGAGGATCGACGGATTGGGCTGCGCGTGCCCCTCGACAGCAGCCCAGCCGAGCAGGTTCCGCCCGCACTGTCCCGCGCCGGGGACCTCTTTCAGCTCCTCCGTGACGGCAAGCCCTGGACCCGCGCCCAGCTCGCGATGACCACGGGGCTCGCCCGATCGACCGTTGCCGGCAAGGTCGACCTCCTCCTGAACTCGGGCCTCGTCGTCTCCGTCGGCGAGGCGCTCTCAAGCGGCGGGCGGCCGCCGTCGCGCTTCGCCTTCCACGCCCGGGCGCGGCTGGTCCTCGCGGCCGACGTCGGCGCGACCCACGTCCGCGTTGCCGTCACCGACCTCAACGGCGAGGCGCTCGCCGAGGATCGGAACCCCTTGCCCGTCTCGTCCGGCCCGGAGGCGGTCCTCGGCCACGTCGTCGAATGCGGACGGCGGCTCCTCGCCGAGATCCACGAGCCGCTGACGCTGCTCGCGGGGGTCGGCATCGGCCTCCCGGGGCCAGTTGAACACGCGACAGGGCGGCCCGTGAAGCCCCCGATCATGCCTGGCTGGGACGGTTTCGACGTCGTCGGCTTCGTGCAGCGCACGCTGCCCGTCCCAGTCCTCGTGGACAACGACGTCAACATCATGGCGCTCGGCGAGAGGGCCCACTTCTGGGCCGACGTCGACGACCTCCTTTTCATCAAGGTCGCCACCGGGATCGGCTCCGGCATCATCAGCAGCGGGCAGCTCCAGCGGGGCGCGGACGGAACGGCTGGGGACCTCGGCCACGTCCGGGTCGCCCGCGGCGAAGGGATCGTGTGCCGCTGCGGCAACGTCGGCTGCCTCGAGGCCGTTGCGTCCGGGGCGGCGATCGCGAAGGCGTTGAGCGCGCGCGGGGTCGCGGCGCCGTCGGGCGCCGATGTGCTGGCGCTCGCCGCGCACGGGAACGTCCCCGCCATCCAGGCGCTCCGACAGGCCGGCCGAGACATCGGCGAGGTGATCGCGACGTGCGTGAACCTGCTCAATCCGAGCGTGATCGTGATGGGAGGCTCCGTAGCCGCCGCGGGCGACCACGTCATGGCCGGGGTGCGCGAGGTCGTCTACCACCGTTCGCCGCCGCTCGCGACGACGAACCTCCGGATCGTGCTCTCGCGCGCCGGCGAGCGAGCCGCGGTCATGGGTGCGAGCCAGCTCGTGTCCGAGTATGTCCTCTCGCCGGCGGGCATCGAGGCGGCCCTCATGGGCGCCGCACGAGTCGGCTGATCCGGCCTTACTCCTCGGCGAGCCTGAACACGCGGTCCGCACGGTCCGCCGTCGCCGCAATCAGCGCGGCGTTCGCCTCGTCCGTGCCAAGGGCCCACGCCCGGGCCGCGTCCGGGTCCTTGCCGAACGCGACGTGCCTCGCGACGAGCCGCTCGCGCCGCACGTCCGGCGGCGGGTCGAGGAACCAGCACTCGGTGAGGCAGGCCCGCACGCGGGGCCACGCGCCGTCGTCCGCGAGGAGGTAGTTCCCCTCGGTGACCACGAGCGGGACCTCGGGGCGCACTTCGATGCTTCCGGCGATCGGCTCCTCGAGCGTGCGGTCGAAGTGCGGCGCGTAGACGGTCTCGCCCAGGCGCTGATGCCGGATCCGTTCGACGAGGGCCGCGTACCCGGCGGCGTCGAAGGTGTGGATGGCGCCCTTGACGTCGCGAAGGCCATGCGCGGCCAAGACGGCGTCGGCGAGGTGGAAGCCGTCCATCGGCACGAGCACGGCCCGGTCGGGGCCGAGGGCCTCGACGATCTGGCCGCCGAGGGTCGACTTCCCTGCTCCCGGCGGCCCCGTAATGCCGAGGATGGCCCGCTGCGGGCCGGACGCAAGCTCGGCGGCGGCCTCGACCAGTTCAGCGACGGTCGCCTCCCGCACCTCGGCCCTCATGCCACTGTCACCTGTCCACCTCGAAGCGAAGGGGTCGACTCTTCCGTTCCGAGGGTAGCCCCGGATTCGAGGGGCTCAGGCCGTCCCTACCCGCCGCGCCCTGAGGACCGCGTCCGTCATCACCGCGACCTGGCCCTCCGGTCCCGTGACCTCCCGTCCCTCCGACGTCGTCGTCTCGACCTGCCACCCGCCGGCCCGCAGCCCGAGCGTCATGGCGAGCTCCTCCGCGGTCGGAAGCTCGGCCTCGTCGGCGTGGCGGTGCCGCCCCCATGGCGGGAACGCCGTATGCCCGACCACGAGCAGCAGGCCGCCCGGCGCAACGGCCTCCGCGGCACGGCGCAGGATGCGTTCCCGCGGAAGCTCGATGGGGGAGTGCAGGAACTGGGCGGAGACGAGCTCGTATTCGCCCTCCGGCTCCCACAGGGCAAGGTCACGTTCGAGCCAGTGGACCCGATCCGCCACGCCTGCCTCCTCGGCGTGCTGCTGGGCCCGGGAGAGTGCGACGGCGGAGATGTCCACGCCTGTGACCGTCCACCCGCGCTGCGCGAGCCAGATCGCGTCGGCGCCTTCGCCGCAGCCGAGGTCGAGGGCACGCGCCGGGGCCACGGTCTCGGCCTCGCGGACGAGCGCCGCGTTGGGCTTGCCGCTCCAGATGCGCTCGCGCTCGCTGTAGAAGCTGTCCCAGAACCCGGAGGGGCCCTCAGTCGTCTCGGTGTCCATCCACCACTCCTATCCGGGGGCGGCCCCTCCGCGCAAGAGCAGGGTCGAGACCGAGAGGCCTTCGCAGCCCCTTCCACCAGACGGGGCCGCTACGTACCCTCGGGGACTAGGAGGTGATCCGCGATGAACGCTGTGCAGGGAGACCGCATCATCATCCACGGCCGGACCGTGGACTCCAGGGACCGGCACGGGGAGATCGTCGAAGTCAAGGGGCCCCACGGGGATCCGCCATATGTGGTCCGCTTCGACGACGGGCACGAGTCGGTGGTGTTCCCGGGCGGGGACTTCTCGATCGAGAAGCCGAGCAGCTGACCTGCTCCCCAATTTCGGCCCTCGCGCGTGAAATCCGTCGAGGCGGGTAGGGCGTACTGAGCCGACCGAATCGAGTTGGAATCGAGTCGAGGAGGAACCTCATGCATGCCCTCAGGGATTTCGCCGAAGCCCTCCGTGAATCCGGGCCCTGGTGCACCGTCCACGCCGACGTGAGCACGGGGACCGTGAGCAGCCTCGAAGCGACCGAGGTGCTGGGAGACAACATCGCCCGTCAGCTGGCCGATGCGGGAGCCACTCCCGAGGACGCGAAGGCAGCCGGACAGCTGGTCTGGTCGGCGAAGGGTGTCGCCGGGCCGGTCTCGCGGTTCGTGCTGATCCGCGACGGGGAAGCTGTCGTGAACGAGGTGCTGCCCGGCGTCCCGACGCAGACCGTGGTCGAGTGCGGGCCGATCCCGAACCTCCTCCCGCTCGCCGCTGTGCGAGGCTCGGACCTCGAATACCTCGTCGTCGAGGTCGAACGGGCCGAAGCGAAGATCGGCCGCTACCGGGCCTCCGGCCGGGGGCCACTCGACCAGCAGGAGATGACGGGCGAGACCGAGAACCTGCGGAAGGTTCCGGTAGGCGGTTGGTCGCAAGGCAAGTACCAGCACCGCACGGAGGAGATCTGGCGGCGCAACGGTGCTGACGTCGCATCCGAGATCAACAGGATCGTCGAGGAGGGCGACGTGCAGCTCGTCGTCATCTCGGGCGACGAACGCGCACGGCAGATGGTGCTCGATGCCCTGAGCGAGCGCGCGGGGTCCCTCGCCGAGACGGTGGACATGAATTCGTCCGCGGCGGGCGCGGACCGCGAGCGCTTCGAGCAAGAGGTCGAAGCCGTCGTCGCGGGCGTCGCGGCGAGGCGGCAGCACGAGATCCTCGAGCGCCTCGTGGGAGGCCTGGGCAGCGTCGCGGCGGGCGACTGGACCGAGACCCTCAGGGCGCTCCAGCAGGCGCGCGTCGACACGCTGCTCCTCTCACCGGAGGTCGCAGAAGGGCGCACGCTCCTCGCGCTGGGGGCCGAGCCGTGGATCGCAACCGACGAATCCGAGTCCCTCGGCGCACCCGTGCTCGGCACGGTCGATGCGTCCTCCGCGCTCCTCCGCGCAGCCGTGCTCACGAAGGCGGACACCGTGCTGTTCCCGCGTGGCGCGCTCGACAACGGCGAGGCGGCGGCCGCGCTCCTGCGGTGGTAAGACTGGTTCAGGAAAGCTCAAGAACGCACGACAAGGGAGAACTGTGCAGTACACGCGTCTCGGCAACACCGGCCTCGAAGTCTCTCGTCTCGCCGTCGGCTGCATGAGCTTCGGCGACCCGCAGCGGGGCAACCATCCGTGGAGCCTCCCGGAGGAGGAGAGCCGCACGCTCATCAAGCAGGCGGTCGAGGCGGGCATCAACTTCTTCGACACGGCGAACGTCTACTCGGCGGGCAGCAGCGAGGAGATCGTGGGCCGCGCGCTCGCCGACTTCGCGGACCGCGACTGGATCGTCCTTGCGACGAAGGTGCACGGCCGCATGCACGAGGGGGCAAACGGCGGCGGCCTGTCCCGCAAGGCGATCATGAGCGAGATCGACGCGAGCCTGCGCCGTCTCGGCACGGACTACGTGGACCTCTACCAGATCCACCGGTGGGACCCCTACACCCCGATCGAGGAGACGCTCGAGGCGCTGCACGACGTCGTCAAGGCGGGGAAGGCCCGCTACATCGGGGCCTCCTCAATGTGGGCGTGGCAGTTCTCGAAGGCGCAGCACATTGCGCGCGCGAACGGGTGGACGCCCTTCATCTCCATGCAGGACCACTACAACCTCCTCAACCGCGAGGAGGAGCGGGAGATGTACCCGCTGTGCGCGGACGAGGGCGTCGGGGCCATCCCGTGGAGCCCCCTCGCGCGCGGTCGGCTCGCCCGCGAGTGGGGTACGACGACGGCGCGCACCGAGACCGACGAGTTCGGCCGCACGCTGTACCAGGAGAGCGACAAGGCGATCGTCGACGCCGTCGGCCGGGTCGCGGAGCGCCGCAGGATCCCGCGGGCGCAGGTCGCCCTCGCGTGGGTGCTGCGGAACCCGGTCGTCGCCGCGCCGATTGTCGGCGCTACGAAGAGCTCGCACCTCGAGGACGCGATCGCTGCGCTCGAGGTCGAGCTCGACGACGCGGAGGCCGCGGAGCTCGAGGAGGCCTACACGCCTCGCGAGCCTGCCGGGTTCGACCGTCTGGGCTTCCGGCCCCGGGCCGGATTCGATCGGAGTCTGGCCCCATGATTCCGACCGGGTTTGAGAGCTGAACGGCGGCGTGTCTCGCAGACACGCCGCCGTTCAGACGAGCCTCGTTGCGATCCCGGTCGGAAACGCGAGCATTCGCGCCACCTCGGCGACGAAGGCCTCGGGCCGGTGGACGACGTCGGCATAGCCGTAGCGGAACACCGGGTGGCCGCGCAGCTGCGCCGCCCGGTCACGGCGTCTGTCCTTCTCGCGCTGAGCGCGCTCCTCGTGGGTCTTGCCGTCGAGCTCGAGGATCAGCCATCCCTCGACGAGGGAGTCGACCCATCCGACACCCTCGATCTCCACCTGTGTCTCGACATGGAAGCCCGCACGCCGCAGATGCACTCGTGCAAGGGTTTCGATCGGCGATTCCGAGCCGCTGTCCACGAGGTCGAGGACGGCCCGCGCCGGCCCGTTCCGGTTGCCGGGCAGCCGCTCGCGGATGAAGTCCATGGAGAGTCCCTTGCGCATCGCGGACTCGGCAAGGAGGAGCGCTTCGAGTTCCGGGAGGCACCGCACCGCGTGGAGGACGACGTCGGCCAGACCCGCCACGGGCGCGTACGGGTCCGGCGGCACGCGCGTGTCCCGGTGGATGACGGCGTTGGGCGGGTCCTCGCCGGTCTTCCGGAGCAGATGGAATCTGTCCGCTCGCTGCCCTGGCTCTGCGAGGGTCCAGAGTCCGTAGAAACCGGCCGCGGAGGCGCACGTGAGCAGTGAGCGCGTGCGTTTGGCGGCAACGAACACAGGATCGGCATCCGAGAGGGCGTAGAGCCCCTTGCGGACGCGAACAAGGTCTCCCCGCACGACGGCGGCCCTCACCTCAGGCTCAGAGACTCCCCTGAGGAGCAGGTCCCGCAGGCGGCAGACCCCATGGAACAAGTGCATGACCTGGCCAAGCCGCATGACGTGGCCCGGCTGCATGACCTGGCCAAGCCGCATGACGTGGCCCGGCTGCATGACCTGGCCCGGCCGGCCTGAGCGATCCCCCATGAAGCTATCCTCGGGGCCAGCCACCCGCCGTCGAACGCGCTCTCGGCCCTATGTGGATGAATCGCGCTTCGGATTCCGACCGCGATTGAGCCGGCAACTAGGCGTGTCGAGACGGGACACGCCTGAGGGGGGGCGCGGCCCGCTTCAAAGCTGGTCGGAATCCGCGGGCGCGATCAGGGAGATCGACGATCCAGGGAGATCGAAGGAGGCGCGGGTCAGCAGCCGTCGGGTCCGCAGGCCTGACCGTTGAGCTCGTCGTCGCCCGTACCGGAATCGGGCCCCGCGGCGTCGGCGGCTACCATCACGAGCGGGTTGGACTCGCGCCACGCGGTGTCGAGCGCCTGGGCGAAGACCTCCGAGGGCTGGGCGCCGGACACTCCGTACTTGCGGTCCAAGACGAAGAACGGCACACCCTGGATGCCGAGCATCTGTGCCTCGCGGATGTCGGCGTCGACGGCCTCGCGGTAGGAGCCGGCGTCGAGCGCCTGCGTGATCTCCGCCTCGGCCAGCCCGGCAGCGGTGCCGATCTCGACGAGGACCTCCCGGCTCCCGATGTCCTTCCCCTGCTCGAAGTGGGCCGACAGGAGCGCCTCCTTCACGGCGTCGGCCGCTCCCTCGCTTCCGCGTGCTTTGGCGAGGTGCAGCAGCTCGTGCCCCGGGAACGAATTGGCGACGACGATGGCACTGAAGTCGTACGCGAGCCCTTCGCCGGCCGCGACCTGGGCGACCTGCTCGAACATCTGGGCGACGCGGTCCGCGGGCATGCCCTTCCGCTGGCTCAGGTACTCGAGCTTGGTCCCGTCATAGTGCTCCGGGAGGGACGGGTCGAGCTGGAAGCTGTGCCAGGTGACCGTCACCTGGTCCTTGTGCGGGAATGCGGCGAGAGCCTTCTCGAAGCGGCGCTTTCCGATGAAGCACCAGGGGCAGGCGATGTCCGACCAAATGTCAACGTTCACTTCTGTGCAAAGCCGCGGACGTCGGGCTCTATTCCCCTGACGGCGGTCGTGTCCGAGACTGACAGCACAGGCAAGGCTGCAGGGGAGATGACGATGTTCGAACTGACGGAGGACCAGCAGGACCTCGTAGGAATGGTCCGCGACTTTGCGACCGAGAAGATCGCTCCCCATGCATTGGAGTGGGACGCAGCCAAGCATTTCCCGGTGGACGTTCTCCGCGAGGCGGGAAAGCTCGGGCTGGGTGGGATCTACGTCGCCGAGGAATACGGGGGGTCCGGCCTCTCACGCGCGGACGCGGCGCTGATCTTCGAGGAACTCGCGAAGGCCGACCCGACCATCGCCGCCTACATCTCCATCCAGAACATGGTCGTGTGGATGGTCGACACGTTCGGCACCGACGCCCAGCGCGCCGAGTGGATCCCCAAGCTTGCCTCCATGGAGGCCCTCGGCAGCTACTGCCTCACCGAGCCCGGGGCGGGTTCCGACGCCGCGGCTCTCATCACGAGGGCGAAGGCCGACGGCGCGGGCTACGTCCTCAACGGAGTCAAACAGTTCATCTCGGGCGCGGGCACGTCCGCGCTCTACATTGTCATGGCCCGCACCGCCGAAACGGGCCACCATGGCATCAGCGCCTTCCTCGTGCCGGGAGATGCCCCTGGGCTTTCCTTCGGGCGCGGCGAGAAGAAGATGGGCTGGAATGCCCAGCCGACGGGCCAGGTCGTCCTCAGGGATGTCCGCGTACAGGCTTCGGACCTGCTCGGCGAGGAGGGCCAGGGGTTCGCCATCGCGATGAAGGGCCTCAACGGAGGCCGTCTGAACATCGGCGCATGCTCGCTGGGAGGGGGGCAGTCCGCGCTCGACAAGACGGTTGCGTACCTCAAGGACCGCACGGCCTTCGGCGGGCGGCTGGCCGACAAGGAGGCGCTCATGTTCGATCTCGCGGACATGGAGATGAAGCTCGAGGCCGCCCGGAGCCTCCTCTGGCGCGCCGCCGTAGCCCTCGACCGAAACGACCCCGACGCGCTGCGCCTGTGCGCGATGGCGAAGCGCGTCGCCACCGACGCCGGATTCGAGGTGGCGAACATGGCCATCCAGCTCCATGGCGGCTACGGCTACCTGCATGAGTACGGGGTGGAGAAGATTGCGCGGGACCTCCGAGTCCACCAGATCCTCGAAGGGACCAACGAGATCATGCGCCTGATTGTGGGCCGCCTGCTCGTGGAACGCTGAGCAGGGACCGGGGAAGGCGTCGAGGGGCCGACCCGCGCAGCACCACTACGCGGATCGACCCCTCAACTCTGGTTCCCGATCGCCGGCCCCCGGCCTTCGGGGTGCGTGTTGCGAGTGTCGCGTGCCGGCGTCGGGAAGCTATGGGTGGGCAGGTCTGGACCGGCGGGTCAGGAGACCCCCGCCAAGGCCCGATCGGGCTCGGGGAGCCCGGCCTCGTACTCGTCCTCCTTGCCCGCCGTCTCGCACAGGTAGCGGGCGTAGGCGGGGAGGGTGAGGAAGGTGGGGAACTCGGGTGCGAGGGCGACCTCCTCGAAGATTTCGTGGGCATCGCGGAACCGGTCGCCGTCGAAGCGCTCGAGCTTTGTGAACTCCTCTTCGAAGAGCTCCTTGACCCATTCGCGCGTGATGACCTCGCCCTCGTCCGTGATGGCCTGGGAGTGGATCCACTGCCAGATCTGGGAACGGGAGATCTCCGCGGTGGCGGCGTCCTCCATGAGGTTGTGGATGGCGACGGCGCCGGAGCCCCGCAGCCACGCCTCGATGTAGCGGACGCCGACCTCGATGTTGTTGCGGATGCCGGCCTCCGTGATGGTCCCGGTGCAGGCCGCGACGTCGATGAGCGCACGGTCGTCCGGGGTGACGTCCTCGCGGAGGCGGTCGAGCTGGTTCGGGCGGCCGCCGAGCACCGAGTCGAACACTTCGCGGGCCACGGGAACGAGGTCAGGGTGCGCAACCCACGAACCGTCGAACCCGTCGCGGGCCTCCCGGGTCTTGTCTGCGCGGACCTTCTCGAACGCGAGGGCGTTGGCTCTGGGGTCCTTGCGGTTGGGCACGAAGGCGGCCATGCCGCCGATCGCCATGGCTCCCCGGCGGTGGCACGCGCGGACGAGCTGCTCGGTGTAGGCCCGCATGAACGGCTGGGTCATGGTGACCTGGGCCCGGTCCGGGAGTACGAAGCGCGGTCCGCGGGTGCGGAAGTTCTTGATGATCGAGAAGATGTAGTCCCACCGGCCGGCGTTCAGGCCCGCAGCGTGGTCGCGGAGCTCGTAGAGGATCTCCTCCATTTCGAATGCGGCCGTGATCGTCTCGATCAGGACGGTAGCGCGGATCGTGCCCTGCGGGATGCCGAGGAGATCCTGCGCGAAGACGAACACGTCGTTCCAGAGCCGGGCTTCGAGGTGGTTCTCGATTTTCGGCAGGTAGAAGTAGGGGCCCTTGCCCTGGGCGATGAGCCGGGCGGCGTTGTGGTAGAAGTACAGGCCGAAGTCCACGATCCCGCCGGCCACGGGCTTCCCGTCGACGAGCATGTTCTTCTCCGGGAGGTGCCACGCGCGGGGCCGCACCACGATGGTGGGCCGCTCCTCGGCGGGGCGGAGCCGATACTCCTTGCCCTCCGGGGAGACGAAGTCGATGCGGTCCGTGAGTGCGTCGATGAGGTTGATCTGGCCTTGGATGACGTTCCGCCACGACGGCGTGAGCGAGTCCTCGAAGTCGGCGAGCCAGACCTTCGCCCCCGAGTTCAGGGCGTTGACGGTCATCTTGCGCTCCACGGGGCCCGTGATCTCCACGCGGCGGTCCTCGAGCCCGGGTGCGGGAGGGGCGACCCGCCACGAGGGGTCGTTCCGGATCTGCGACGTCTGGGGCAGGAAGCGGGGATCCTGGCCCTTGCGGATCGCGGCGCGGCGCTCGTGCCGACGTTCGAGCAGTTCCTGGCGGCGTCCCGCCGTCGCACGGTGGAGCTGGGCGATGAACTCGAGCGCGCCGGAGGTGAGGATCTCGTGCTGCCGCGCGAGGGGCTGCGCAGCGAGCGTGATGCCGTTGATGGTCAAGCCGTCGGAGTGGTGGTACGTGTTCATGAGAGGCGCTTCCTTCAATCAGTGGGACTGATTCATCAGTGGAATTGGCCCTCTTCGGTGGATCCCACCAGGGCAAGGGTGCTGGCGTTCGGGTTCAGCGCCGTGGAGACCAGGTCGAAGTAGCCGGTGCCCACTTCGCGCTGGTGCTTGGTTGCGGTGTAGCCGCGGTCCTCGGAGGCGAATTCGCGCTCCTGGAGCTCGACGTAGGCGCTCATCCCGTCGCGGGCGTAGCCGTGGGCGAGGTCGAACATCGAGTAGTTGAGGGCATGGAAGCCGGCGAGGGTGATGAACTGGAACTTGAAGCCCATGGCCCCGAGCTCGCGCTGGAAGCTGGCGATCGTGGCGTCGTCGAGGTGCTTCTTCCAGTTGAACGACGGTGAGCAGTTGTAGGCGAGGATCTGGTCGGGGAACTCGGCCTTGACCGCCTCGGCGAACTTCCGCGCGAGGGCGAGGTCCGGGGTGCCGGTCTCCATCCAGATGAGGTCCGAGTACGGGGCGTAGGCCTTGGCTCGGGCGATGCAGGGCTCGACGCCGTTGCGTACCTTGTAGAAGCCTTCCGGCGTGCGCACGGGCTGGCCGTCCTCGGTGAGGAGGAATTCCCGGTCCCGCTCGTCGACGTCGGAGGTGATGAGCGTTGCGGCCTCAGCGTCCGTGCGGGCAATGATGACGCTCGGCACGCCGGCGACGTCGGCGGCGAGCCGGGCGGCGTTGAGGGTGCGGACGTGCTGCTGGGTCGGGATGAGGACCTTGCCGCCGAGGTGGCCGCACTTCTTCTCCGACGCCAGCTGGTCTTCCCAGTGAACGCCGGCGGCGCCTGCCTGGATCATGGACTTCATGAGCTCGTACGCGTTGAGCGGGCCGCCGAAGCCGGCCTCGGCATCGGCGACGATCGGGACCAGCCAGTCGATCTCCTGGCCGTTGACCACGGTCGACTTCCCCTCGGAGAACTCGATCTGGTCCGCGCGGAGGAGGGCGTTGTTGATCCTGCGCACGACGGCGGGCACGGAGTTCGCGGGGTAGAGGGACTGGTCGGGGTAGGTGTGGCCGGAGAGGTTCGCGTCCGCGGCGACCTGCCAGCCGGAGAGGTAGATGGCCTTCAGGCCCGCCTTGACCTGCTGCACGGCCTGGTTGCCGGTGAGTGCGCCGAGGGCGTTGATGTAGCCGGTGCCGTCCGCGCGTCCCTCGGTCACGGCCTTCCACAGCTTCTCCGCGCCCCGGCGGGCGAGGGTGTGCTCTTCCATCACGCGGCCCCGGAGCCGGACGACGTCTTCGGCGGAATAGTCCCGCTGGACACCCTGCCAGCGGGGGTCTGCGGACCACTCGAGCTCGAGGGCCTCGGCCTGCTGCTGAGGGGTCCGGGGCTGCTCTGCACCGTTGGCCTGTGCGCTCATCGCTGTCTCCTTCGACGGGTTTCCCGGCTTCAGCGCCGGAAGGAATTCTTCGTGGCACCAACTTTTCCGGGTTCGCAAGCACCCCGGTAGAGAAAAGTGCTGGAAAGAAATGCACATTTTCACGTATTCTCAAGAAATGCCGCCTGCAGCCTCATGGAGCCTCCCCTCGGGACCGTCAGCCGCGCCACGAACGGGCCCCGAAGCGGGTTCCGGGGGCGGGGCGGATGCCATCAGCCTCGGACGCCGGGTGCGCCACCTGCGTAAAGCGGCAGGCCTCACGCTGGGCGAGCTGGGGGCCGCCGTGGGCGCCGCCGCGAGCCAGCTGAGCCTTATCGAGAACGGCAAGCGCGAACCCAAGCTCGGCCTCCTGCAGCAGCTCGCGGGAGCGCTCGGCGTAGGTGTGGACGTGCTGCTCGGCGCGGAGCCCCCGAGCCGGCGGGCCGCGCTGGAGATCGAACTGGAGCGGTACCAGCGCAGCCCGCTCTACGAGTCCCTCAATCTCCCGAAGATCCGCATCAGTTCGCGGACTCCGCTGGACGTGCTCGAGTCCCAGATCGGGCTCCTCCGTGAGCTCGAGCGAAAGCTCAATGAGCAGGTCGCCACGCCGGAGGAGGCGCGCCGTGCGAACGGCGAGCTCCGCCGTATGATGCGCGAGCGGGGCAACTACTTCCCGGAGTACGAGGCCGAGGCCCAGAAGGTGCTCAAGGCCGTCGGCTACTCCGGCGGTCCACTCAGCCAGCACCTCATCGCCGACATCGCGGACCACCTCGGCTTCACCCTCTACCATGTGGGGGATCTGCCGCATTCGACCCGGTCGGTGACCGATCTGAAGAACCGCAGGATTTACCTCACGCAGAACCAGCGCTCGGACCATGACCCGCGTTCAGTGCTCCTTCAGGCGCTCGGCCACTATGTCCTGGGCCACGAGACTCCGGGCAGCTACGGTGATTTCCTCGCCCAGCGCGTGGCCACCAACTACTTCGCCGCTGCGCTCCTGCTGCCCGAGCACACGACCGTGGACTTCCTCCAGCAGGCGAAGGCGCGCAAGGCGATCTCGGTGGAGGACCTCCGCGACGCCTTCGCCGTCAGCTACGAGACGGCCGCCCACCGGTTCACGAACCTTGCGACCCAGCACCTCGGCATCACGACCCACTTCCAGAAGACTCACCAGAGCGGCATCATCTACAAGGCCTACGAGAACGACGGCGTGAACTTTCCCATGGACCACACCGGCGCCATCGAGGGCCAACCTGCGTGCAAGGCCTGGACGAGCCGCGCGGTCTTCGACGTCCCGGACAAGTTCAGCTCCTACAGCCAGTACACCGACACGGTCAACGGCACCTTCTGGTGCACGGCCCGCACTGAGCGCAGCGCAAGTGGTGAGTTCTCCCTCAGCGTCGGTGTGCCCTATCAGCACGTCAAATGGTTCCGGGGGCGGGAGACGACGGCGCGGGCCACCTCGCACTGCCCCGATCCGGCCTGCTGCCGGCGGCCTCCTGTTCAGCTCAGTGAAAACTGGGCCGGCAATGCGTGGCCCTCGGCCCGCGCCCACTCCCACCTCCTCGCCGCCATGCCTCCCGGCGCTTTCCCCGGTGTCGACGAAACCGAGGTGTACGCCTTCTTGGAAGCCCATTCCGGCGCGTGAGTGCGTGGTGCTGGGGCTGCGTGGCTCGGGCAGTGGCACAGTGTGCCCACCCCCGGTCCAGGCCGACGTCGACGCGTTAGGGCGGCTTCGCGATCAGCTCATCGTGGTCCTCATCGAGGCGACGGCTGACGAACGGCGGAGCCTCGTCGGGAGGGTTAGCCTCGAATTCGGGCTCTTCCCGTGCCTCAGCTCGGGCGATGCGCCGATTGTCCGCTCTGGCAGGGACGGCACGGCATACCGCCTCGCAGCGGTCCTCCTTCCGGCTGCCCTCGCCCTTGTCTCCGAGAATCTCCTCGGCCGAATCCGACGCTGCGCCGATGGCATGTGCCGCCTGCTGTTCCTTGACCGCAGCCCAGCGGGTCACGGGCAGTTCTGCTCACGGCGCTGCGGGTGGCTTCAGGCGGGGGTGGGGCGAGTCACCTCTGGGTGTAGTAGCGCCCCAGCGTCTCCGCCTTGAAGTCCCAGAAGGTGCCGTCCTCGATGGCCTTGCGTGCGTCGTCGACCATTCGCACCACGAAGCGCTCGTTGTGGATCGAAATGAGAGTGTGGGAGAGCATTTCCTTGGCCTTGTAGAGGTGGCGGATGTAGGCGCGCGTATAGTTCTGGCACGTGTAGCAGTCGCACCCGTCCTGGAGCGGGCCCCAGTCCTGGCGGTACTTGGCGCCCGAGAGGTTGAATCGGCCTTCCGCGGTATAGAACGCCGAGTTGCGTGCGACGCGGGTGGGGGAGACGCAGTCGAACGTGTCGGCTCCGGCCTCTATCGCGGCGAAGATGTCGTCGGGCTCGGAGATCCCGAGGAGGTGGCGCGGCTTGTCCTCGGGGAGTTCCTCCGAGCACCACGCGACGATCGTGCCGAGGTTCTCCTTCTCGAGCGCGCCTCCGATGCCGAAGCCGTCGAACGGCATGGCCCCCAGATCTTGGCAAGCCTTCCGCCGCAGGTCCTCGTACTGCGCCCCCTGGATCACCCCGAACAGGGCTTGGTACGGGCGGTGCTCCCGCTCGTCTGTGAGGCGGAAGTGCTCCGCAACGCAGCGCTCGGCCCACCGACGCGTCCGCTCTAGGGATTCCTCCTGATAGGCGCGGGAATTCTGGAGCGTTGTCAGCTCGTCGAAGGCGAACATGATGTCCGCACCGATCTGGTGCTGGACGTTCATCGAGATCTCAGGCGAAAAGCGGTGCCGATCGCCATTGAGGTGGCTCGTGAACCAGACGCCGTCCTCGTCGATGTGGGCGAGGCGCTCCTTTCCGGGGGCGACGGCCGTGTCCCTCGCCGGATCGTCAGCGCCCGAGGCGTCAACGGCCATCATGTCGATGACCTTCTTGAAGCCCGAGCCGAGGCTCATGACCTGGAAACCACCGGAATCGGTGAAAGTCGGGCGGTGCCAGTTCATGAACCTGCCGAGGCCGCCCGCTTCGTCGAGGATCTCGGGACCCGGCTGAAGGTACAGGTGGTAGGCGTTCGCCAGCACAGCCTGCGCGCCGAGATCCCGCACCGACTCGGGGAGAACCGCTTTCACGGTCGCCTTCGTGCCGACGGCAATGAACGCCGGCGTCCTGATCTCTCCGTGTGGGGTCGTGATGGTGCCGGTCCTGCCCAGGGTGCGCGCGCCGTCGCGCGCCCTCAAGGGGGTGTCGACGCGGAAGGAGAACTCGGACTGGCGTGGATGGGAATTCGGCACCCCACCAGTCTGCCGTACGCTGCGTAGAACCTCCGGCTTGCAGGAGGCTGGGCGTTTGCACAGTGCCCGCACAGAGTCTTCTCCTAGCCTCATGGACATTAACAGCTAGCCTCATGGAAGTTAACAGACGGACCCCAGCGGGGGATGCGGCAGGAGGACGGATGAAGCACGATGGCGGAGCACGCCGTGCGCGGCTTCCGTTCGAGAGCATCCTCGGCCGGTCCATCCGGGTCCGGCGCCGCCGAGTCCTAGTCGGAGCCGCGGGCTGCGTCCTCTTGATCGCGGTGGGAACAGCCGGCATCACGAGCGCGAGCGCGGTGCGGGGCCACGCACCCAACCGTCTCCCGGCGCCGCCCCCGTCCGCAGCGACGCCTGCTCATCCCAGCCCCATAGCCAGTCCGGCAGCCCCACAGGGCTCGGCCCAGGGAAACCAGGCAAACACGTCAGACCAGCCTGCGTGGCAGCAGATGCCCTCCCAGATCTCCGACGTCGTCTCGCAGTTCCTCTCCGACCAGGGCGCAGCGGGCGTTGCCGTTGCCGTCTCCACGGGCGGCTCCGCGTCCTCCGGCGGCAGTGCGCGCTATGTCACGACCCAAGGCAACGCGTCCGACGGAGTGGCTTGGTCCACTGACACTCGCTCGGCGTTCCGGAGCATCACCAAGAGCTTCGTCGGGACTGTGGTCCTCCAACTCGTGTCAGAGGGCAAGCTCGGTCTCGACGATCCGGTTTCCCGCTACGTCCCGGACGTGGCGTCGGTGCAGTACGACGGGTCCGGGGTCGGCAGTTCGATCACCGTCCGCATGGCCCTCGAGATGCGGACAGGGCTGCCCGAGTTCTCGGCGACCCAAGGCTTCTCGGACCAGCTCAACACGGACTACACGGCACCCTTCACGGACGACCAGCTGCTCGGCTACGCGTTCGCGCAGCCCCTCGACTTCGCCCCAGGGAGCCAGTACGAGTACAGCAACACCAATTTCGTGCTGCTCGGCAAGGTCATCCAGGCCGTCACGGGCAACTCCTGGGACCAAGAGGTCCAGTCGCGGCTCCTCTCGCCCCTCGGCCTCGCATCCGTCGGATACTCGGGCTCGAGCGATCCGACGCCGCCCGTCGCGACGCCCTACGAAATCGACAGCGCCTCGAACCTCGAGAGCCTTGCCCAGGTGAGCCCCTCGCTCTACGGCGCGTCCGGTGGGCTGTTCGGCAACATCGGCGATCTGCTCCGCTGGGGAACCGCTCTCGGCTCGGGCCAGTTCCTCCCCGCCTCCCTCCAGCAGCAGCGGTTCACGGCTGTCTCGAGTCCCGGCTCGGACGACCCGCAGAGCCCCGAGTACGACGCGTACGGCCTCGCGGCGGGCGAGCTCGACGGCTGGTGGGGTCACACGGGGACCGGTCTCGGCTACGAGTCGCTCACGATGTACCAGCCGAGCACCGGCACCACCGTGGCCATCCTCCTCAACACCCAGCTGCCCAACCCGAACGGTCCGGCCATTCTCTTCAGGCAGATCGAGGCTTCCCTCAGCTCGCTCGGCTGACGGCCTCAGCAGGCGCTGCGCCGCGGAAACAGCGCGGCCCCTTCCCGACCACTTCAAACTGCGGTACAAAGACGGCGGGGGAACAGACATATGCGCCTCCGCCCTGCTGATTTCCCGAGCACCCGGGAAGACGGCCGGACGGGCTGACAAGGAGGTCCTGATGTCCGGTCAAGAAACTCCCGCGCCCGACCAGCGCCCCATCCCTGCAGTCCCCGGAGCAGACGGGGGCCCACGCCGCGACTCGTTGACCAGGGATACTCCGACACGAGGTCCGGCCCGACCGCTCCCGTACGTCATCGCAGGAATCCTGCTGGCGGCGGCGATTGTGCTGCCGCTCCTGCCACAGCTGTATTCCTTCGACGCGCCGCGTCTCGGCGGAATGCCGTTCTTCTACTGGTACCAGCTTCTGTGGGTGCCGATCTCGGCCATCCTCAGCGGCTTCTCGTACTGGCTCGTCACTACCGAGGACAGACGACGTCGACGGGAAGCACGGGCAGCCAACGTCGGCCTCGAGGGAGGTGATCGGCTATGAACACGCGCAGCATCGACTGGGTCGCCCTCATCATCGTGATCCTGCTGTTCGTGATCGTCGCCGTCATGGGCTTCATGGCGGCCCGGTGGCGGCGCAGCACGGAAGTCGAGGGCCTGCACACCCTTGACGAATGGGGCCTGGGCGGCCGTGGCTTCGGCACCTGGATCACCTGGTTCCTGCTCGGCGGCGACCTCTACACCGCCTACACGTTCGTCGCCGTTCCGGCAGCAATGTGGGCCACGGGCGCGGTGAGCGGATTCTTCGCGGTCCCGTACACGGTCGTGCTGTACCCCATCATCTTCATCATCATGAGCCGACTCTGGTCGGTTTCCCACCGGCACGGGTACGTCACGGCGGCGGACTTCGTCGGCGGCCGCTACGGGAGCCGCTGGCTCTCTCTCGCGGTCGCCGTCACGGGCATCGTCGCAACGATGCCGTACATCGCCCTGCAGCTCGTCGGCATCAAGGCCGTCCTCACCGTGCTCGGCCTCGGCAGCTCGCAGAATGCGTTCCTGACGGACCTCCCGCTCATCATCGCGTTCGTTGTCCTCGCCGCCTACACGTACACGTCGGGCCTCCGCGCACCGGCGATGATCGCCGTCGTCAAGGATCTGCTCATCTACCTCGCAGTGATCGTCGCTGTCATCTACCTGCCCATAAAATTCGGCGGCTGGGACGCGATCTTCGGTGCGGCCCAGACGAAGATGAGCGCGATCAGCCCCGCGACCGGCAAGGCCGCGGGCGTGTTCATCCCGAGTCCGGGCAACTACTCGGCGTACTGGACGCTCGCGCTCGGCTCGGCCATGGCGCTGTTCATGTACCCGCACTCGGTGACGGGCGTGCTCGCGTCGAAGGGGCGCAACACAATCCGCCGCAACGCCGCCGTCCTCCCGCTCTACTCGCTCATGCTGGGGTTCCTCGCGCTCCTCGGCTTCGTGGCGATCAAGGCGGGGACGAAGCCGATCGACCTCGACGGCTCGGTGAACCCGCAGCTCGTGGTCCCGCAGCTGTTCATCGACCACTTCCCGTCGTGGTTCGCGGGCATCGCGCTCGCGGCCATCGCGATCGGGGCGCTCGTGCCCGCCGCGATCATGTCCATTGCGGCCGCCAACATGTTCACGCGCAACATCTACCGGGACTTCTTCCGTCCGGACGTCAATCCGAGGACGGAGGCCAACGTCTCGAAGATCGTCTCGCTCCTCGTGAAGGTCGGCGCGCTCGTGTTCGTGATCGCGATGGACCAGTCGACGGCCATCAACATGCAGCTCCTCGGCGGCATCTGGATCCTGCAGACGTTCCCGGCCGTCGTCGCGGGCCTCTACACGCGCTGGTTCGACCGTTGGGCGCTGCTCATCGGGTGGGCCGTGGGCATCGTCTTCGGAACGGTGTCGGCGTACAACGTCGTGAACCCGGCGACGCACGCGCACTTCGGCGGCTCGGTGGCCAATGTCCCCGGCACGAATGTCAGCGTGTACATCGCGATCTCGGCGTTCGTGCTGAACCTGCTCGTCGCCGTCGTCCTCACGCTCGTGTTCCGCGCGTTCAAGCTTCCGCAGGGAGCCGACATGACGCGGCCCTCCGACTACGGTGCCGACGAGACGGATCCCAGGGTGGCCCAGATCGAGGAGCGGCTGCACGGGTTCGTGGAGCCGGGAGGCCCCTCGCCCGTGCCGTGAGCAGCGGCGGGGGCGGCGAGGCGCTCCTCAGCGCCTGACGGCGTCGAGCTCGATCCGGATCCGACGGTCGAGCTCGGCGCGGTCGAACGCTTCCGAGCCGCCGTGTGCGCGGAGGTGGAGCAGGGTGGCGAGCCGCAGGACGCGCCAGCTGCGCTCCTCGGCCTCGTCGCCCGTCTCGGCCGCGCGTGAGACCTCTTTTTCGTAGAGGTTCGGCTCGTTCAGGGTACGCTGCCGGACCCGGGCGGCCATCTGGGCCCGGAACGGGTCGGTCTCGGCAGTGTCGGGGGCGTGGAGCAGTTCCGAGTACACGGCTGAGCGGGCGTCCTCGCCGCGCTCCCGTGCGAGGTGGGCGGCGAGGGCGAGGCCCGCCTCGACGGACGCCCACCGGCCCGGGTTGCCGTCGAACGGGACGACCGCGAGAAGGTCGGCCACCTTCTGCGCGTTCTCGGGGTCGTTCTGGCCCACGTAGAGTTCGAACGCGAGGTCGCGGAGGTCCTGAAGGCACGCCCCGGACTTCGTGTTGATGCCCTTCACGAGGCGTTCGCACATCTCGTGGATCGCGTGCCTTCCCGGGTGCACGGCGTCGATGTGCCGGATGAGGTCCTCAGGGTGCCCGTCGTACACGGGGATGAGCCGGAGCTGCGCCTGGGTGGGGCCCCCGGTCGAGGCGCGGGCCTTGCCGGGAACGACGACGACGTCGCCCGTGTCGAGCGTGATCGTCGTCCCGGGCCGCTCGGGTTCCGCCGGCTCGGCCGCCGCGGAGGCGCCGTCGTCGTCCGCCGCGCCGCCCCGGATCGCCGGGTAGGCCGGATCGAAGGGGCCGTCCGCGTCGCCAGCGGTGCCGCGGGGGCCACCCTGCGGCTCGAGATCATGGTGCTCGGACGCCGCCGGGGAGCCCGAGAACAGGAGGTCGGCGGGGCGGCTGGGCCGCGCTGAAGCGATCCGGGCCGACGTCCCGTGGGCCACGCGCAGATTGAGGTGGTTCTCGAGCACCGTGAAGTAGAGGGCCGGGTTGCCGTAGTCGTCGAGGACAGTGTCGATCTCGATGATCTCGGCCGTGCCCTCGCCGTCGGGAAGGACAAGCCGGTGCCCGGGGCGCAGCTCCGATGCGTCGATGGATCGGAAGTGCTCGAGCGTGTGGGGGTTCGACCCACCCTGCTCGGAATCGGGGCGGTACTGCATGGCGGAGTCCTCCAAGTCGCTGTCGGTCCGCGGCCCAGTCTATAAAGGTCCGGTAACGGTCCCCTCGAGGCGCGCCAAGGTTCGCCCCGTGCGAATAGTCGTCAGGCCGCGACGCCGGCGAACGCGAGCGCCTGCCGCACGAGCTCGCCTCGACCGCCCATGAACTCGGCCTGGACGCCCCCGCTCAGCACGTCCGCGGGTGACATCCACGTGAGTTCGAGGGCGTCCTGACGGGGCTGGCATTCGCCCGCGACCGGGATGACGTAGGCGAGGGCGACGGCGTGCTGCCGCTCGTCCGTGAAGCCCGTCTGCGACGGTGACGGGAAGTACTCGACCACGGTGAACGGAACAGGGCTCACGGGAAGCTGCGGGAGGGCGAGGGGCCCGAGATCCTTCTCGAGGTGCCGGAGGAGGGCGGCCCGGATGGTCTCCTTGTAGAGGACGCGGCCCGAGACGAGCGTGCGCATCATGTTGCCCTCGTCGTCGGCCTGGAGGAGCAGGCCGACCTCGTTGACGTAGCCCAGAGGGTCGAGGCGCACGGGCACTGCCTCGACGTAGAGCATCGGCAGCCGGTTCCTGGCCTCGTAGAGATCCTCAGGAGAGAGCCAGCCAGGGTAGGGGTCGGGTGTGCGCACTGCCATAGATAAGTTTCTACAGCATCCGGTCCACGATGTCCCTGCTGACCCGGGCTCTGGGTCAGGCCGATCCCGCTACCCTTGCACCATGGCCCCAGAGTTGCCTGAACTGCTGCTTCCCGACGCCGATGCGTGGCGGGCGTGGCTCGAGGAGAACCACGCCACGAGCCCGGGCGTGTGGCTCGTTCAGCACAAGAAGGGCGGCTCGGTGACCGAGCTGACCTTCGGGCAGGCCCTCGACCACGCGCTGTGCTTCGGATGGGTCGACGGCCAGATCGGCCGCCGCGACGAGGGCAGCTACGTCACGCGCTTCACCCCGCGGGGGCCGAAGAGCCGGTGGTCGAGGCTCAACGTGGCCAATGTCGAGCGGCTCGAGAGCGCGGGCCTGATGACGGAGGCGGGCCGCGCCGTCGTCCAGGCCGCCAAAAAGGACGGCCGCTGGGAGCAGGCGTACGCGGGGCAGGCCTCCGCCGAGGTCCCGGACGACCTCGCCGCCGCCATCGCTGCCAACCCCGCGGCCCAGGAGCTCTTCGAGCAGCTCACCGCGGTGAACCGCTACGCGCTCATCTACCGGACGGGCTCCGTGAAGAAGCCCGAGACGAGGGCCAGGAAGATCGCGGAGTTCGTGGACATGCTGGCCCGTGGCGAGACGATCCACCCGCAGAAGCGCCGCTCCCCGAAAAACTAGACTGGTCCCATGTCACAGGTACCCGAGGCGCGGCTGCACGCGACGGTCAAGGGCATGGTCCAGGGGGTGGGGTTCCGCTACTGGACCCGGGGCGAGGCGGACAGGCTCGGTCTCGTCGGCAGCGCGGGCAACAGGCTGGACGGAACCGTCGAGATCGTGGCCGAGGGGAATCTCGACGACGTCGAGCATTTCCTCAGGTGGCTGCAGTCCGGTGAGACGCCGGGGCACGTCGAGGGGGTCGAGGCCTCGATCGGGCCCGCCACCGGGGAGTTCCACGGCTTCTCGGTGTGGTGACCCAGGCCCAAGGGCCTCAGGCCCAGCCGCGGAGGTAATCGAGCTGGGCCGCGACCGACGTCTCCGCGGCGGTTCGGACCGAGGTGTCGACGTCGGCGTACACGAGGTCCGTGACCGCGCCCACCGGGGCCTCTGCCCCAAGGCGCTCGAGCGCCGCCCGGATCTGGGCAAGCCGCTCCTCGCGGTGCGCCGCGTAGGCGCGGACGATCTCCCCGAGGTCCGGCAGGACGGGTCCGTGCGCGGGGAGCACCGTCTTCGGCCCGAGGGTCTCGAGCCGGTGCAGCGACCCGAGGTAGTCGCCGAGCCGGCCGTCAGGATAGGCAATCACGGTTGTGCCGCGGCCCAGGATCGTGTCGCCCGTCAGGACTGAGCCGTGGTCGCCGTCGTCGGGGAGCAGCAGTGAGACGGAGTCGGCGGTGTGGCCCGGGGTCGCGAGCACCTCGATCCGGACTCCGGCGGCCTCGATGACCTCGCCGTCCGCGAGCTGCGGGGCCTCGAAGCACAGGGACCTGTCGAGCGCACGGACGGGCGCCCCCGTGATCCGGTGGAATTCCTCTGCCCCCTCGGTGTGATCCGAATGGTGGTGTGTGATCAGCACGAGCTCCACGCGGCCCGCCGCGGCGAGTTCCTGGAGGTGGGTCGCGTCGAGCGGGCCGGGATCGACGACGACGACGCCCGGCCGTCCGCCGTCCGCCGTCGCCCCTTGGCCCGAGGAGCCGCCCGAGATGACGTAGGAATTCGTTCCCTCGAGGCTCATCGGCCCGGGGTTGGGCGCCAGACGATAACGGGTGAGCTCGGAGCTCTGGACCCAACGCGTGGGCTGCGATTCAGTCACATGACCAGACTAGCGAGCGGGAAAAGCTCAGATCGCAGTTCTCAGAAACCCAATTCTGCGTAATGATTGATGAACATCTCAAGCAGTGGGACTGGCACAAAGGTGTGCCATGCGTCGCTATTGACGGGACAGTCAGCAATCATGCACTCCAAAGCCCACGCCCCCGACCCCTCCCAGACGCACTCCGAACGAAAGCCTCCGCGCGCCGCTGCCGAGCGCGGGCGCCTCCGGGTCCTGCGGCCCGAGAGGCACGAGCTTTCGTCACTGCGTCAGTGGGAGCACCTCGTGGCGGACCTGCGGAAGGCGGGACTCGCCGACGAGCACGCCCGGGCCGAGGCCGCGCGGCTCCTCGCCGGAGACGTCTGGGGCGGCTAGGGCCGGGTCACCTCATTCGGCGAGCGTGCTGAGGCCCGCCGAGGGTTCCCCGAGCGGGAAGGCAACGCCCTCGCCGATGACCCTGAGCGCGAGGTCCATGCCCTTGCGCGCCATCGCAGCGTTCCAATGCCGGATCGTGATGATTTCGCCGCCGCCGGGGATCCTCGGGTCGACGGACTGGGCCGGCGGCCGGTCCGCCAGCTTGATCCGCACCGAGGACTCGGGGCCGAAATAGTCCCAGTCGAGCACGGTTCCGTGGATGGGCGACTCCGCGGCGATCCGGATCTGCTCGGGCCGCAGCATGATCTGCACGTGTCCCTGCGTCGTGGGGTGCCGGACGGGGACCGGCCCCAGCGAGCACATTGCGAGGCTGCCCTCGAGCCACGCGTCGAGGATCACGGCGTCGCCGAGGAACTCTGCCGTCGCGCGGTCCGCGGGCCGCGTGTAGACGACGAAGGGGTTGCCGATCTGGGCGAGCTTCCCTCCGCGCATGACGGCGACCTGGTCGGCGAAGCTTAGGGCCTCGGCCTGGTCGTGGGTCACGAGGATCGTGGTCACCCCGGCCTTCCCGAGCACCTTCGAGACCGCGCGGCGGGTGGCAACCCGCAGCCCGGCGTCGAGCGCGGAGAACGGCTCATCGAGGAGCATGACCTCCGGCTTCCGGGCCATGGCCCGTGCGAGCGCGATGCGCTGCTGCTGGCCGCCCGAGAGCTCGTTCGGGCGGCGTTTCGCGTAGGAGCCGTCGAGCGCGACCATGTCGAGGAGTTCTTCGACGCGTGCCGCGATGGCCTTCCGCGAGCCGCCGTGGGCCCGATCGAGCCCGAACGCGATGTTCTGGCCCACTGTCAGGTGGGGGAACAGCGCGCCGTCCTGCGCCACGTACCCGACGTTGCGCCGATGGGCGGGCACCCACGTGTCACCCGCGACGACGCGCCCGTCGAGCCTGATCTGCCCCGTGTCGGGGGCCTCGAAGCCCGCGATGAGGCGCAGGAGCGTTGTCTTGCCCGAGCCGGACGGCCCGACGATCGCCGTCGTGCCTCCTCTTGCGACGTGCAGGTTGATGCCCTTGAGGACCTGCTGCCGCCCGAACGTCTTGGTGACCTCGTCGATCTCGAGGTGGTGGTCCGCGGTGTCCGCGATGGACCGCGACACGCGGGGCTCGGGAAGGCGCGAGGCCGAGGTGGGGGTGGGGCTCTGTTCGGTCACTGGCCGGCCGCCTTCTTCGACTGCTGGAACAACAGGTAGGTCATGGGTGCGGAGAGCAGGATCATGAGCAGCGCGTACGGGGCGGCGCCGGTGTAGTCGATGCCGCTCGAGAGGTTCCAGAACTGGGTCGCGAGCGTGGACGTGCCGGTCGGGGCCAGCAGGAGGGTGGCCGTGAGCTCGTTGAGGACGGCGAGGAAGACCAAAGCCGCGCCCCCGGCCGCGGCGGGCGCTGCGAGGCGGAGGGTTACCCGGAAGAAGGCGGCGGCCGGGCGCCGTCCGAGGGCTCTTGCGGCCTCCTCGAGCTCCTTCGGCGCCTGGGCGAGCCCGGCGCGAAGGCTCACGAGCGCCCGGGGGAGGAACAGCAGGACGTACGCGATGACGAGCAGGGGGGTGGTCTGGTAGATGCTCGGGAGCGCGTGGAGCGCGACGGTCACGAACGCGAGGGCCAGGACGATGCCCGGCATCGAGCTCGTGACGTAGTTCGCGAGCTCGAGCGTCTTGCTGAGCCACCCCGGGTACCTGACCGCAAGCCACGAGAGCGGGAACGCCGCGGCCGTCGTCGCGATCGCGCCGAGGAGGCCGAGCCACAGGCTCTGGCCGAGGGCCGAGGCGAGGTCTGCCGTCTCCCAGATCTGGGCGCCGCCGTCGACGAGCCAGCGGCCGATGACGGCGAGCGGGACGCCGAGCGCTATGACGGCGAGGCCGAGGAGCACCGCCTGGGCAGGCACTTCCCAAGCCCCCAGTGGGGCGCGGGACGGCGCGGCCTGGGCGCCCGAACCCAGCTTGGCGTAGCGCGCATTGCCGCGGGCCCGGGCCTCGACGACGAGCATGACGAGGCACAGGGCGACGAGGACGCTCGCGAGCATGTTGCCCGCTGAGCCGTTGAAGGTCGAGCGGTACTGCTGCATGATCGCCGTCGTGAATGTGTCGAAGCGCATCATCGCGAAGGCGCCGTATTCGGAGAGGAGGTGCAGGCCGACCAAGAGGGCGCCTCCGGTGACGGCGATGCGCAGCTGCGGCAGGACGACGCGGAAGAAGACCTTCCACGGTCCCTGGCCGAGGGAGGCCGCGGACTGTTCGAGCGCCGGGTCAAGGCGGGCCAGGGTCGCCGCGGCCGGGATGTAGACCAACGGGTAGTAGGAGAGCGTCGCGATGAAGACGCCCCATCCCAGGCCTGCCATGGAGGGGACGACCGAGACCCACGCGTAGGCGTTCACGAACGCCGGGATCGCGAGCGGGGCCGCGAGCAGCACTGCCCAGACCCGGTGTGCCCGCAGCCTCGTCCGTTCCACGAGCCACGCGCCGCCAACCCCGATCACGAGGCAGAGCGGCACCGTGATGAGCACGAGCCAGATCGTGTTGCCCAGCAGTTCGAGGACGCGGGGCCGCACGATGAGCGCAACCGCGGTGTCCCAGCCCGTCGCGACCGTCATGGCGACGACGAAGCCGAGCGGCACGAGGGAGAGGGCGCCGATCAGGACGCTGAGGACCAGGACAGTCCACGGCATCGAGCGCACCTTGCGGAACGCAGCGCGGAAAGCCCCCAGTGGACGGAGGCCCTTGCCTCCGTCCACTGGGGGTGTGTGCTGTGCTGGCGACGCTGTGGTCTGCAACAAGGTCTAGAGCAGTCCTGCCTGGGTCATGAGGTCGGTGACCTTCTGGGAGTTGAGCTTCGCGGGGTCGATGGTCGGCGCCTGCAGTTCCTGCAGCGGGGTGAGCTTGGGGTTCGCGGCCACGCCGGAGCCGACCGGGTACTCGAACGACGAGCCCGTCTGGAGGATCTTCTGCCCGTCTGCGCCCGTGACAAACTCGAGGAACTTCTGCGCGGCCGTCTGGTGCTTGCTCGAGGCGAGCACGGCGCCGCCCGAGACCGAGACGAAGGCGCCCGGGTCCTGGTTCTTGAAGTAGTACAGGCCGACGTTGTTCGAGTTCTCGCCGGTCTTCGACTGGTCCCCGAACCAGTAGTAGTGGTAGATGACCGCGGCGTCGATCTCGCCCGAGTTGACGGCCTTCATCGCGGTCGTGTTCCCCTGATAGGCCTTCGCGTTGCTCTTCATGGCCTTGAGCCAGTCGAGCGTGGCGCTCTCGCCCTTGAGCTGGAGCATCGCGGAGACGATGGCCTGGAAGTCGGCGCCCGAGGGAGCCCCGCCCCAGCGGCCCTTCCACGAGGCGTCGGCAAGGTCCATGAGCGACTTGGGGAGGTCGCTCGCCTTGAGCTTGGTCTTGTTGTAGGCGAGGACGGTCGAGCGGGCGGCGATGCCGACCCACTTGCCGGTCGAAGGGCGGTAGGCCTGTGGCACGTTCGCGATGGCCTGCGAGCCCGGGTCCCCGAGGAGGCCCGCGTTCTCGACGGCGCTCATGGCCGGGGAGTTCTCGGTGAGGAAGACATCGGCGGGGGAGTTCTTCCCCTCCTGGATGATCTGCTGGCCCATCTCGGTGTCGTCGCCGTTGCGCATGTTGACCTTGATGCCGGTCTGCTTCGTGAACGCGTCGACCCAGGCCTGCGTGAGTTCCTGGTGCTGGGCGTTGTAGACGGTGATGGTGTCGGTCGGGCCGCCGCTGGCCCCCGCCGAACCTGACGACGAGCCGGGGGTGCTGCCACACGCTGAGAGGCCGGTGGCGGCCATCGCGGCGATCGCGATGCCCACAAGGGCCTGGGAGCGGATCTTCACAGAAGGTCCTTTCGTAGCTTTTGGGGACCGGCACGCGAGGGCCAGCCCGAAGGGCGCGGTGAGGCTTCGACGTCGAGGGTGGAGGCCGCTGCCTCCGAGAACGACTGTAGGTTAGCCACACCTAACCTCAGTGCGATTCCGCCCCAATTGTGATGCAAATCACTTCAATTACGCAATTTTGGTGTGCCCTAATTGGTCCGGAGCACCCTGTAGGAGGCCTCGAAGAGGGTCCAAGCCTGCACCTGCGTGCCCAATTCGACGGGGACGAGTTGCCCGTCCCGCTCGGGGTACGACGACGACGCGAGCTCGCCGGGGTGGGCTGGGAAGACGACGCTCGGCCGATTCGAATGCCCCAGGCCGAGCCCGCGGGCGGCCCCTTCGCCGGCCCGCTCCTCGCGACCTGCCCAGATGGCGTCCGCCGTCTCGACGACGAGCCGCCGGGCCGTGTCCCGCGTCGGCCCCGGAAGCCGGGGGTCACGGGCGGCGAGGGCGAGATAGCGCGCGAGGATGCCCATGAACAGCCCGCCGTCCCCGTCCCCGTGCGCCTTGAGGGCGCGGGATTCCCTCTCCGCCGCCCCCGGTAGCCGCGGAACGGGGACGGTGAGCCCGCGGTCGACGGCATCGACGAGTGCGGCGGCGCGCTCCAGGTTTGCGGGCCGATAGTCGCCGAGCTCGACGAGCGCGCCGAGGACCGTCCCCTGGTTGTACGCCCAGACATCGCGCGTCAGGCTCGGTTCCCCGCCATTGCGGGGCACGTCGATGCCGTCCAGGAAGAGGCCCTGCGCCGGGTCGAAGAGCGTCTCGCAGAGCCAGTCGACGAGCGACTGGGCCCGATCATGATCGCCTGCCCGCGCGAAGAAGACGGCGGCCGGGCCTGCCGTCGCGGTGTTCTTGTAGCGGCGGCGGGTGTTCCAGAACATGCCTCCGCCGAGGTCGTCCGTCTGCGCCGCCACGAGGCGGCGCTTGAGCTCCCGGACGGCAGTGCCGGCGGGAGGGAGGCCCTGGCCGGTGAGCTTCCGGGCGAGGGCTTCTGCCCGCTGGGAGGCAAGGGCGAGCCAGGCCATGTCGTCGAAGAACATGTTGGGGAAGCGGCCGAAATTCCGCAGTCGGATCCCCCGCAGATGCCTCTGCCCGAGGAGGAGCCACGAGGGGTCGCCGGCCCACTCGGCGTCCCCGGCCCCTGTGGCCTCACCTTCGTCCCCTGCCGCCTCGCGTTCGGCCCCTGCCGCCTCGCGTTCTGCAGCGTCGACGAGGCAGTCGAGCAGGTGGGCCTGCCACCAGTAGTGCCACTCGCTCCACGGGAGCTGAGGGCGCCGGTGCGGGTCCTGCACCCACGCGAGCCATGCGCCGCCGACGCGAAGGGGCGCATGGCCGAAGGTTGCGGTGACGCTCTTTGCGGCCACGCTCGCGCGGGCGGCGGCAGTCTCGGGAGTGCTCACGCCACCACGCTAACGGAGGCCGGACAGGTGACGGGGGTCACGGGGCCCGTTAGGATGGCGGCGGTTAGCGGGCGTTAACTCAACTGCCTGTTCAGCTGCGAATCGTGCCTTCAACTCGCAATCGGGAGGATCCATGGATCTCGCTGGTGCTACGGCGCTCGTCACGGGCGGCGCCTCAGGTCTCGGCGCCGCCACCGCACGCCGCCTGCACGACGGCGGGGCCGGCGTCGTCGTCGTCGACCTTCCGGGAAGCCGTGGCGCGGAGTTCGCCGAGGGGCTGAACGCGTCGCGCCGGGGCGGCCCGCCCGTGCTCTTCGCCCCGGCCGACGTGACCGACGAGGCTCAGGTGGCCGCCGCCGTCGACCTCGCCATGTCCGAAGCCTCCGGGCCGGGGCCGCTCCGGATCGTCGTGAACTGCGCGGGCATCGCGACGCCGGGCAAGGTCCTCGGGCGGGACGGGGTGATCCCGCTCGAGCAGTTCGAACGGGTCGTCCGGGTCAATCTCTTCGGGACGTTCAACGTGCTTCGGCTCGCCGCCGCCGCGATGGTGCAGGCCGAGCCTGTGAGCACCGAGCTCGGCGGGCCGGAGCGGGGCGTCATCGTCAACACGGCGTCGGTGGCCGCCTTCGAGGGGCAGATCGGCCAGCCCGCCTACTCGGCCTCGAAGGGCGCAGTGCATGCCATGACGCTGCCGATCGCACGGGAGCTCGCGCGCTCGCTCATCCGCGTCGTCACGATCGCCCCCGGGATCTTCGAGACCCCCATGATGGCGGGGCTCTCGCAGGAGGCTCAGGCGTCGCTCGGGCAGCAGGTGCCGCACCCGGCGCGGCTCGGGCGGCCGGGGGAGTACGCGAACCTCGTGGCCCACATCGTCGACAACACGATGCTCAACGGCGAGACGATCAGGCTCGACGGCGCGATCCGGATGGCGCCGAAGTAGACCGCCCCAGTCTTCCTCGGGCCTAGTCTTCCTCGAGCAGCTTCTCGCCGGCCTCGACGGCCAGGTCGAGCGAATTGTCCCGCACGGGCATGGGGCACGTCCCGTAGGGCGTGAAGGCGCTCGGGTAGTTGATGGTGCGGTTGAAGTCGAGTGTCACGCCGCCGTCCGGCCGGGGGCGCGCGGTTGTGACCTTGCGCCAGTCTTCGGTGGTGCGGCCGTTGGTCTCGTCGTGGAACGTGATCGTGAGGTCGCCGAGCTTGCCCTGCTCGGCCTGGAGCCGGTACTCGTGGCCGTTGCGGTGGAACACGACCTCGCCGGCCGAGAGGTGGACGCCGTCGACGAGTGGGTTCGCCGTCGAGATCGGTACTTCCCTCGGCACGGGGTACGGCTCCCACTTGGCCTCGATGACCCACTCGGGGTCATAGTCGAAGACCGGCACGCCGCGGAACTCGGTCCGCGTGGGCGCCTCCGAATCCCGGGTGCGGATCGCGTAGCGGCCTCCCCGCATCGCGAGCTCGACCACGATCGTCCCGTAGCGCACCCAGTTCAGCGACTCCTCGTTGGACAGGTGGGCGCTGAACGTTCCGTCCACCGGGTCGCCCTCCTCGTCGAAGACAAGGCCTTCGTCGGCGCGGGCAGTGAGAACTGCCGTCTCGAGGCCGACGGCTTCGGAGGTGGACCAGAGGCCCGGCACGAGCTCGACCGGTGACGGCTCGGGCGTGAGCCATTGGAGCGACGTGAGAGTGAGCCACCCGTGCTCTTCGGCGAGGGCGCGGTTCCGGTTCTCGCGGAACCGCTGCCAGCGGGCGAGCCGTTCAGCTTCCTTGGGGGAGCCCTCAAGTGTGTCCGTCATGCACCCACCTTGACCCTGCCCGCCGCGTCCGGGCAAGGGGCGCGTCGACGGTCAGGAAATCTTCGTCTCCAGCACCGCTGCGACCCCGAACGCGCCGAGCACCGTCCCGGTGACGCGGTCGATCCACGCCCTGAACTTCGGCCCTTCCAGCCATTTCCGGAAGAAGTGGGCCGCGCCGACTATCGCGACGAACCACACGACCGCCTCGATGTTGCTGACCACCGTGAGCATGAGCCCCATCCACACGGACGGGACCCCGGGCACGAGGAACTGGGGGATGACGGCGATGCAGAACATCCCGTACTTCGGGTTGAGGAGGTTCGATACGAGGCCCTTGGCCCAGGTCCGGCCCAGCGGCTCCTGCCCGAGGCGCGGGAGGCCAGCCGCGAGAGGCGACCCCTCGCCGTCGTCCGCGGTGCCCGGTGCCGCCTTCCTGAACGAGGCGCGCCACAGGCCGACTGCGAGCCAGACCATGTAGACGGCGCCGGCGAGCCGAAGGACGTCGTATGCGACGGTCGAGACCGTCAGGAGCGCCGAGACGCCCGTCGCCGCGGCGACGCCCCACACGAAGGCGCCCGAGATCATCCCGAGCGCCGCAATGTACGCGTGGCGGCGGCCCTGGCTCAGGGTGTAGCGGAGGACGAGAGCGGTATCGGTACCGGGGATCACCGTGATGAGCGCAGCGAGCGCGGCGAAACCCAGCAAGGAATTCTGGAGGGTCACCCACACAGGATACGTTGGCGGCATGCCAAGCTATCGCGCAGTCCTGCAGATCACAGGGCTCCGCCCCGGGTACCCTCCCGAGAGGGTCATGGAGGCCGCTCAGGAGGCACTGGGGTCGCGCCACCTCGTCGAGGCGGCACAGCTAGACGTCGTGCGCGGCATCCCCCAGATCACGCTCCGCTTCCTCGTCGAGGCGGCGTCCGACGACGACGAGACGGCCGCCGCCTGGGCGTCGGCTCTGGCGATGCACGAGGCGGTGGACGAGGTCGCGACGACGGGCCGGCTGCGGGTCCTGCGGCAGCGGCGGGGGAAGTGGCTTCCGGTCTAGGTCCCCGGCCCCCGCCCGCCGTCAGGCCGCGGCGACGAAGACGTTGGCCATATCGTCGTTGAAGAGGACGAACTCGACGAGCTCGACTGTCTGGGTGTCGGCCTCGCGGACGGTGTCGACCGCGGTGCGGGCGACGACGCGCGGGTCCCAGCCGTAGATTCCCGCGGAGATGGCCGGGAAGGCCACTGACGTGGCGCCGAGCTTGTCGGCGAGGGTGAGGCTCTCGTGGAAGGCGGAGCGCAGGAGGTCCGGGTCCCGCTGGCCTGCGTGCCAGTTCGGACCGACCGTGTGGATCACCCAGCGCGCCGGGAGGCGGAAGGCCGGGGTTGCCACCGCATGCCCGACGGGCAGCCCATCGCGGTAGTCCCTGCGACGCAGTTCCTGGCAGGCCTCGAGGAGTTCCGGGCCGGCCGCGAGGTGGATGGCGCCGTCGACGCCGCCGCCCCCGAGCAGGGAGCTGTTGGCGGCGTTCACAATCGCGTCGACGGGACGGGTCGTGATGTCACCGGTGACGATGTCGATCCTCATGGGAACAGTGTGGACCAGAAGTGGAAGTGAGCCAATGCCCCCAGATCCATCCGGGGAACGGGAAATGACAATCCTGGATGGCCTGTGACGGATCCCGTCAAGCGGTGCGGGGAGGCGGAGCCTCCTGCAGCTCGAGCCGGCTGCGGAATTCCACCTCTCGGCCCGAGATGGGGTCGCGGAAGCGGATCGTGCGCGCGAGCAGCTGGAGGGGGCGGGCGAAGTCGTCCGGCGCCTTGTCGAGCAGCACGGGATAGAACGGGTCGTGCATGATCCCGGCGCCGAGCCCTGCCATGTGGACGCGCAGCTGATGCGTCTTGCCGGTGTGCGGCTCGAGGCGGAACAGGGCCCGCGGCGGGTCGGGAGTGGGGTCGAGTCGGAGCAGGCTGATCCGCGTCTCGGTGTTGGGCTCGCCCTCGACGACGTTCGCGAGCAGGTAGTCCCGGGACTTGACCATCCGGTTCCGCACCGTGACGGGTTCCGCGAACTGCTCAAGGAACCGGTCCTCGTCGCCGGCCGGGACCAGCGAGACGCATTCGTACTCCTTCTGCACCTTGCGCCGCTCGAACAGCACCTGATAGCGGCCGCGCGTCTCAGGATTCACGGCGAAGAGGAGGACCCCCGCGGTCATCCGGTCGAGCCGGTGCATCGGGACGAGGTCGGGGAGCCCGAGCTCGTTGCGGAGCCGGACGAGCGCGGACTCCTGGATGTAGGTCCCGCCGGGCGTGGTCGGGAGGAAATGCGGCTTGTCCACGACGACGACATGTTCGTCCTGGTGGAGGACCGAGAGCTCCACGGGGAGCCGCTCCTCCGCGGGAAGCGTGCGGTAGTACCAGATGAAGGTGTGCTCGTCGAGCGCGGTGCCCCGGTGGAGGGGCGAGCCGTCCGCCCCGACGATCTCGCCGTCGTCGAACCTTCGGAGGATTCCCTCCGGGTCGACGTGGCCCCAGCGGTGGAGCATGTAGCCGAGCGCCGTCTTCCACGGCCCCTCCGAGGGCAGGCGAAGGCGCGTCGCGTTGACGCCGTCGCGCACCGGGAGGGGGGATTTCATCACCTTTCAAGGGTAGCGGGGGCCACTGCGGATCATGCCCGTCCGGCCGGTCGTAGAATCCGCAGGACAGGGGTCCTCGGTGCGGCGTCGAAGGAGATCGCGAATTGGACGATGTCGCTCAGTTCGGGCTTGTCATCCTGGTCGTCGCCCTCGCGGCCCTGGCGGCGGTGCTGTCCAATCGAATCAGCGGGCGGCTGCGGATCCCGGCCCCGGTGATCTTCCTCGTGTGCGCTGCTGCCGTCTCGGACGTGTTCCCGCAGTTCGGGGGGCTCTCCACCACCACCGTGCAGCGAGTGGTGACAGTGGCTTTGGTGGTGGTGCTGTTCGACGGGGGCATGCACATCGGCTGGGAGCGGTTCCGGTCCGCCGGGTGGCCGGTGCTGCTGACGGGGACCATCGGGACGTTCGCCACTGCCGCGGGGCTTGCGCTGGCTGCGCACGCCCTGTTCGGACTCGACTGGCCCACAGCGCTGGTGCTCGGGACAGCGCTGTCCCCGACCGACCCCGCCGTCGTGTTCTCGGTCTTGGGCAGCCGGGAAGTCATCGGCCGCACCGGGGTGATCCTGGAGGGCGAGTCCGGGGCGAATGACCCGGTCGGCATCGCCCTCATGGTGAGCCTGCTCGCCGGCGGCGGCATCAGTGGCATTGACGTTCCCGGTGTCATCGGCAACTTCGTGCTCCAGATGGGTGTGGGCGCCGCAGTCGGGATCGTCGGCGGGGTGCTCCTTCTGAGTTTCATGCGGCGCGTCCAACTCCCCAGCGAGGGCCTCTACGCCCTGCGGACGCTGGCCGGGGCGCTCGCGCTCTACGGCGTGGCCACCGTCGCCCACGGTTCCGGGTTCCTGGCTGTGTTCATTGCCGGCATCATCATCGGCGACGAAGGGGCGCCCTACAAGGCGGACATCAGACGCTTCCACTCCTCCCTTTCGAGCATCGCCGAGATTGTCGTGTTCGTTGTACTTGGCCTGACCGTCAACCTCCGGACGATGGCCGACGGAGACGCCTGGCTGATCGGCCTCGGCCTCGCCGTCCTGTTGGCCTTGGTGATCCGACCGCTGTTCGTGGGTCTCGTGCTTCTTCCGGTGAAGCTCAGGTGGGGCGAGCGGATCTTCGTGCTGTGGTCAGGCTTGAAGGGAGCTGTGCCGATCCTCCTCGGCACTTTCGTGTTCGGGTCCGGGCTCGCGGGGACCACTCGGATCTACGACGTGATCTTCGTCGTCGTCGCCTTCTCGGTGCTTGTCCAGGGCGGCCTGGTGCCATCGGTCGCCGCGTTCTGCGGGGTGCCCATGAGAAAGGTGGAGCCCACTCCCTGGGGGCTGGGCTTGCGGTTCCGGGAGCCGCCGGAAGGCCTGCGGCGGTATCGCGTGGCGCCCGGAGCAACGGCGGAAGGCCGCGCCATCGAGGACCTCGGGCTTGCCGAGGGCATCTGGGTCAGTTTGGTCCTCCGGCAGGGCCAACCGCTTCAAGTGCACGCCTCGACTGTGCTCAGCGCCGGGGACGAGGTCCTGCTCCTGGTGGATCCTGAGGAGTCCGATCCCGAGGCGTTGTTCACTCGCCGCTCGTCAGCCGAAGCCGGTTCCCCCAGCACACCTGGACCGTCAGGGTCCGAGAAGGGTGATTTCGTGGACATGTCCCGGATCCGGCGGGCCGCCGTCCGGTCCAGCCCGGGCAAGTGGGTCGCCCGCGTGGTCCAGCGGCGGAGGAAGCGCTGACTTCGGTCTGTCGCGGTCGAGCTCGGCCTCCCAGCATCCGGACCCGAGGAGTGGTGGAGGCACGGCCTGCGGTATTGTCTGGCGCTGAGGAAGTTCCCCCCGGCTCACAGTATCCGGCGTCGCGTACGAGCCCCGATCCCTGTGGAGTGCCCGCATGCCACCGTTTTCCCCCACCGAACACGACCTGACGTCAGAGGCAGGCGGCCCCGCCGGTCCCACGGGACCTGCCGCGGAGCTCCGCGCCGACGTGCGGCGCGTCTCGACGCTGCTCGGCGCCTCGCTCGTCCGGCAGCACGGCCCGGAACTGCTGCGCCTCGTGGAGGAGGTGCGGCTCCTGACCAAGGAGTCCAAGGAGGCGGCCCGCGGCGGCGCGGGCGCTCTCGGCCCGTGGAATGCGGCCGACGTCGCAGCCCAGGTCCGCGAACTCCTCGCCTCCCTGCCGATCGACGAGGCTACCGAGCTCGTGCGGGCGTTCGCCTTCTACTTCCACCTCTCCAACGCGGCGGAGCAGCTGCACCGCGTCCGTGAACTCGGGAAGCGCGCCGAGAACTCCGGGTGGCTCGCCGCCGCGGTCCGCGACATCGCAGACCAGGCGGGGCCCGAGGTGCTCCAGGAGGTCGCCGCGTCGCTCGACGTGCGCCCGGTCTTCACCGCCCACCCGACTGAGGCCTCGCGCCGCTCGGTGCTCGACAAGCTGCGCGCGGTGTCCAAGGTCCTCTCGGTGCCATCGACGGAGGGGACCGAGCTGCGCCGCCGGCAGGATCGCCACCTGGCCGAGATCATCGACCAGATGTGGCAGACCGACGAGCTCCGCCAGGTCCGCCCGACGCCGCTGGACGAGGCCCGCAACGCCGTGTACTACCTGGGCCAGATCCTGGGCGGCCCGCTCCCCGAGGTGCTCGACGAGCTCTCGGGCCTCCTCGCGGAGCACGGGGTGACGCTGCCCTCGACCTCGTCGCCGCTGCGCTTCGGCTCGTGGATCGGCGGCGACCGCGACGGCAACCCCAATGTCACTCCCGAGGTGACGCGCGAGATCCTCGCCCTGCAGAGCCAGCAGGCCGTCCGCATCGCCGTCCAGCTCGTCGACGAGCTCATCAGCATCCTCTCGAACTCGGCGGCGATCGCCGGCGTCGAGCCGGAGCTGCTCGACTCGATCGACGCAGACCTCGCGAAGCTGCCCGGCCTCGACAAGCGCGTTCTCGAACTCAACGCCCAGGAGCCGTACCGGCTCAAGCTCACCTGCATCAAGGCGAAGCTCCTCAACACCGGCCGCCGCATTGCCGCCGGCACCCCCCACGAGCCCGGCCGCGACTACGCCGCGACCTCGCAGCTCGCCGAGGACCTCTCCGTGCTGGACCGTTCGCTCCGGGAGCACGCGGCCCAGCTGGCGGCCGACGGCGCGCTGGCCACCGTACGCCGCGTCGTCGCCTCCTTCGGGCTGCATCTCGCGACGGTCGACATCCGCGAGCACGCGGACTACCACCACGACGCCGTCGGGCTGCTCCTCGACCCGCTCGGCGAGCTCTCGCGGCCGTACCTCGAGCTTCCGCGCGCCGAGCGGAGGCGCATCCTCTCGCTCGAGCTCGGAAGCCGCCGTCCCCTCTCGGGCCACCCCGTCGAGCTTCCCGGGCACGCCGCGCGCGTGTACGAGACGATGCGCGTCATCCGGCAGGCCCGCCGCATCTACGGACCGGACGTCATCGAGACGTACATCGTGTCGATGACCAGGGGCGCCGACGACGTCCTTGCGCCCGCCCTGCTCGCCCGCGAGGCCGGACTGGTCCGGCTGTTCGGCGACGCGCCCTACGCCCACATAGGGTTCGCTCCGCTCCTCGAGACGGTCGACGAGCTCCGCGCGTCGGCCGAGATCATCGACCAGCTCCTCTCCGAGCCCGCGTACCGGGAGATCGTGCGGCTCCGCGGCGACGTGCAGGAGGTCATGCTCGGGTACTCCGACTCGAACAAGGAGTCCGGGGTTTTCACGAGCCAGTGGGAGATCCACAAGACCCAGCGAAAGCTCCGCGACGTGGCCGCGCGGCACGGCGTTCGGCTCCGCCTCTTCCACGGGCGCGGGGGCTCGGTGGGCCGCGGCGGTGGCCCGACCTACGACGCGATCATGGCCCAGCCCAACGGCGTCCTCGAGGGCGAGATCAAGTTCACGGAGCAGGGCGAGGTCATCAGCGACAAGTATTCGCTGCCCGAACTCGCGAGGGAAAACCTCGAGCTGTCCCTTGCCGCCGTCATGCGCGCGTCTGCCCTGCACCGTGCCCCGCGCACGACCGTGGACGAGCGCGAGCGCTACGGCGAGCTCATGGACCTGATCTCCGACGCAGCGTTCGAGCGCTACCGGAAGCTCATCGACGATCCCGACCTGCCCGCGTACTTCGTCGCCTCGACGCCCGTCGAGCAGCTCGGGCAGCTCAACATCGGGTCCCGCCCCTCGAAGCGCCCCGACTCCGGTGCCGGCCTGGGCGGCCTTCGGGCCATCCCATGGGTGTTCGGATGGACCCAGTCCCGTCAGATCATCCCGGGCTGGTTCGGGGTGGGCTCCGGGCTCCGGGCCGCGAGGCGGGCGGGGAAGGACGCCGAGCTGCGCGAGCTCCAGGAGCGGTGGCCGTTCTTCCAGTCAGTCCTCTCCAACGTGGAGATGACGCTCGCCAAGACCGATCTCGAGATCGCCTCGCACTACGTCTCCTCGCTCGTCCCCAAGGAACTGCACCACATCTTCGAGGACATCCGGGACGAGTACGAGCTGACAGTCGCCGAGGTCGAGCGCCTGACCGGCGAGCGGGACCTCCTCGAGGCGGCACCGACCCTCAAGCGGACCCTCGAGATCCGCGACCAGTACCTCGACCCCATCAGCTACCTGCAGGTCGAGCTCCTGCGGCGCATCCGTGAGAGCACGCCAGACGGCCAGCCCGGCGAGCGGGAGATCGACGAACGGCTCCAGCGCGCACTGCTCATCACGATCAACGGTGTGGCGGCCGGGCTGCGCAACACCGGCTGACCGGTGCGGCAGTCGTGGGCCGGGTAGCGCTCTCCTAGGGTACTTGGGCTCTTAACATCCCCGGCGCTCTCCCCCAAGCTGGTGTGCAGCGGGCTCTTGCGCCCGTGCCCGAGAGGGCGGCTCCGACAGTGAGGGAAAGAGAGGTAATGCCGTCATGTCAGACCTGACCAGGTGGTTCGATTCCCGGCGATCGCCGTTTGAGCTGTTCCAGAGGATGTTCGAGGGCGAGGAAGTCGCGTCAACCGGGATCAAGGTCGAGGAACTGGTCGACGACGGAAAGCTCGTCGTGCGCGCCGAGCTCCCCGGAATCGATCCCGAACGGGACGTCGACGTCAGCATCTCGGAAGGGCAGCTGCGCATCGAGGCCCACCGCGAGGAGCGGCAGGAGGAGAAGGAGAAGGGCGGCTACCGGACCGAGTTCCGCTACGGCTCCTTCACCCGGACGCTCAAGCTTCCCGAAGGTGCCTCCGCCGACGACGTCACTGCGACGTACACCGACGGCGTGCTCGAGGTCCGCGTACCGATACCGGAGCAGAAGTCTGCGCGGCTCTCGAACAAGATCGAGGTCAAGCGCGGCTGACCCAGCTGCGGGAGCCAGGTCCGTTGGGGGGCTTGGCTCCCGTTTCTGCCTGGCGCTGCCGCGATCGCGACTGCCGGCTGCTCGGCCCTGCCCGAAGATGCGGTGGCTAGTGCGTTGCGGGGTGGTGACGCGCAATGAACAGTGCTGCCTGCGTGCGCCGCTCGAAGCCGAGCTTCGCGAGGAGCGAGGAGACGTAGTTCTTCACCGTCTTCTCGGCAAGGAACAGTTCACTTCCGATCTCTCGGTTCGTGAGCCCGCGGCCGATCAGCTCGAGCACCCGCCGTTCCTGGGGGCTCAGCAGGGCCAGCCGCGGTTCCTCGTCCCGGGCGGGGGCCAGCCTGCCGATGACCTTCGCCTTGTCCTCCTCGCTGAACAGCGATTGGCCGGCGGCTGCGCGCCGGAGGGCGGAGATGAGCTCGGTGCCGCGGATCTCCTTGAGCACGTATCCGCTCGCCCCCGCGAGGATCGCGCCGCGGAGCGACTGGTCGTCGTCGTAGCTCGTGAGCATCACGCAGGGGAGCGATGGGTCGACGGCGTGCACGTCGCGGCAGACCTCGATGCCGGTGCCGTCGGGAAGCCGCACGTCGAGGACGGAGACGTCCGGGCGGAGCGCTGGGATGCGCCCCGCTGCCTCGACCGCGCTCCCGGACGTCCCCACGACCTCGAAGCCCTCGTCCTCGAGGAGCTCCTGAAGCCCGCGGCGCACGAGTTCGTGGTCGTCGAGGATGAAGACTCGCAGCCTCGTCGCAGGCCCCGTCCCCGACGTATCCCTCGCTGCACGCAATTCCACCGCGTTCCTCCGTCTGCCGCCCAGCCGGTCCCGTCCTCGGAGCCGGTTGCATCATTCTCAGCCTGTCCGCGTGCTGGGGGCTAGGGGCTAACGGCCGAGAGCCTTACCCTTTGATCACGGCGCTTCGGCGTCACGGCAGCACCTTCCCGCTGGCGGACGCCCCGCGATCTGGTTCGAGCCTGGAGGTTTCGATGCTTCGCTGGGGCGGAGTCGGGATGGGCGGACTGTTCGTCATCATCCTGCTCCTGATCGTCATTGCCCTGCTCGTCGTGATTGCCGTGAGGCTGTTCATGCATGAGCCGTGGCACCATTCCGGGCGCGTTCCCCCCGGGGCCGCCCCGCCCGGGGGCGCCCCGCCGATGCCCGGCCACCCTCCGGGCCAGTTCCCTCCGGGCCAGTATCCTTCCGGCCAGTATCCGCATGCTCCGGCTCAGTATCCGCCGACTCAGTACCCGCCGACCGGTTATTCCGACGGCCCCGGCCATCACGACCCTGGTGAACGGGGGCCGGTCGGGTCGACTGCAATGGAGCCCGGCCAGACTGCCAATACCGGAGGGGCCGGTATCGGAGGGGCCGGTGCGGATGCCAGTGCTGACGGGCGCAGTACTAACGGGCACAGTAGTGACGGGCGCAGTACTGACGGGCGCAGTACTGACGGGTCCGATACCGAGTCGTCCAGTACGGGCGAGTTCAGTACGGGCGCGTCCAGTACCGGCGCGTCCAGCACCGACGCCTCGAGCGCCGGCGCGTTCGGATCCAACCCGCAGGCCGCCTTCCAGCCGATCCCGGCCCCTCAGGTTCGCAGCCGGGCCCGACGGATGCTGGACGAACGGCTGGTGAGCGGCGAGATCACGCCCGAGCAGTATCGGGAGCTCAGGCAGACCCTCGAGGAGCAGTAGCGTTCCTCCCGCCCACTTGTTCCTTGAGTTCAGGACTTCGAAGCAACGCTTGCGATGATTTCGGGGGCATGAGCTGAGGAGTCGCATGGCGCGTAGGGAGCTGACTGCTGAGGATCGGCTGATGATCCAGGCGGGGATTGGAAAG
>NZ_SSNH01000019.1:0-3027 GCF_005877005.1 Sinomonas susongensis
ATCCGCTCCTCCGCCGAGACGGTGAAGCGCCTGACCCTCGAGCTCGGCGGCAACGACGCCGGCATCGTCCTGCCCGACGCCGACCCCGAGGCGATCGCCGAGGGCCTGTTCTGGGGCGCGTTCATCAACACCGGCCAGACCTGCGCCGCCCTCAAGCGCCTCTACGTCCACGAGGACATCTACGAGGACGTGTGCCGGGCCCTGGCCCAGTACGCCGCGGCCGTGCCCATGGGCGTCGGGCTCCAGGAGCAGAACCTGCTCGGCCCGCTGCAGAACAGGGCCCAGTACGAGATCGTCGCCCGCCTCGTCGAGGCCGCCAAGGCCTCCGGCGCGGAAGTGCTCCTGGGCGGGAACCCCGACGAGGACCAGCCCGGCTACTTCTACCCCACCACCCTGGTGGCCCACATCGACAACGCGAACCCCCTCGTGGCCCAGGAGCAGTTCGGCCCCGCCCTGCCCATCGTGAAGTACTCCACCGTGGAGGAGGCCGTGGAGATGGCCAACGGCCTCGAGGTCGGCCTCGGCGCCTCCGTCTGGTCCGCCGACAGGGACAAGGCCCGCGAGGTCGCCTCCCGCCTCGAGGCCGGCACCGTCTGGATCAACGCCCACGGCGTCGTCCACCCCATGGTCCCCTTCGGCGGCGCCAAGCACTCCGGCTACGGCCTCGAATTCGGCGTCGAAGGCCTCAAGCACCTCGCCCAACCCCAGATCATCAACGGCTGACGTCCCGAGCGAGTCGAAGAAACTTCTACCGCCCGGGATCCGCAATTCCGTTATTCCGTATCGGCTGGATCAAACGGAATCTGTTCTGGTTCCCCATCGCTGAGCCGACAGCAAGATGGACTGACCTCGTGAGTGTGCTCCCCTCGGTTGCTGGGTGGGGGTACGCCTGCAAGAGTGACTGTGACAGAAGGAGAGGGAAACTGTGGACATCACCGAGGTCATTTTGAATGATCATCACGAGCAGCGCCGCATGTTCGGCATCCTCGAAGAAGTCTCCCCGGATGATACGGAAGCGCTCGGATCGGTCTGGAAGCGCCTGCGCATCCTCCTGGAAGTGCATGCCGCCGCAGAGGAGAAGCTCTTCTACCCGCGGCTGCTGAAGCTGCAGCAGGACCGCATCGCTCGCGAGTCGCCCGGCGAGGAGACCGAGGATGCCGTCCACGATCACAACGAGATCCGGGACGCGATCGCCTCGGTCGAGGATCACCCGGTGGGCTCGATTGAATGGCTGCGCGCCGTGGCCGAGGTCAACGAAGTCAACAGCGATCACATGGCCGAAGAAGAGCGCCAGGGTCTGACCGATTTCCGCCGCCACGTCGGTCTGGAGGAACGCCACACGATGGCCGTGGCGTTCGCGGCGTTCGAGGCCGAGCACGCGGGCGGCATCTCCGCACACGACGTGGACCCGCACCAATACCTGCGCGAGCACGGCTGATCTCAGCACCCGTCAAGAACATCCTCCACAATCGTCGGGGTCATTCCTTGGGATTGGGCGCCGTGGAAGACCGTACGGACAGTGAGCTGGCCACGGGCGCCCCTGGGCGTCGTCTTCGTGCCGCGGATCTGGTCGATTAGCAGGCGGAGTGCGCGCAGCAGTGGGAGCGGGCTCAGTCCGGCGGCCGCGAGTCCGTCGTAATAGCCCTTGACCCGGTTGCTGACGTCAGCCGTGCTCGGGCCGGCTGTCCCGCACACACAGTGGGCGGGAGAGGGTAACCCGGGTGGGTGACTACCTCCGACCCCGCCAAACTCCTCGATCCGGGCGAGTTCGCGCGGCATCCCAGGTCGTCATCAAGGGAGTTCTGGTCGCCGCCGTCGAAGGGGGAAACGGACGGGCTTGCCAGAGGCAGGCGCATGGCAGAGCGGCACGTTGCTCTCTACCGCCCTCGGAGGCCCGAAGCAGTCGAGCTCCGGCCAAGTCGTGAGTGTCAGGCCTGTAGTGTCGCAGGCAGGACGGCCGAACACCGGGAGGGCATGTGGCAGTACTGATCGTTAACCCGATCAAGCAGGGGGCTGAGGAGATCAGGGCGCTGTTCCGCCGGTACTGCGCAGAGCAGGGAGCACAGGCCGCCGTGCTGGAGACCTCGGCGGAGGACCCGGGTGGCGGCATGGCCCGCAAGGCACTCGAAGGAGGCGCCGAGTCCGTCGTGGTCGCCGGAGGCGACGGCACGGTCCGAGCTGTGGCCGGTGAACTCGCGGGAACAGGGGTCCCGCTGGGTGTCGTGCCGCTCGGCACGGGGAATCTTCTGGCCCGGAATCTCGGCATTCCCGTCGATGCCCCCGCGGACGCTTTCGCCGTGGCGATGTCGGGGGCGGAACAGCTCATCGATGTCGCTTGGGCAGCTGCGGGCGACGACGAGGAGCTCGCCTTCGTCGTGATGGCTGGAATGGGTCTCGACGCGACCGTCATGGCGAACACCAGCGATGACCTCAAGGCGAAGGCCGGCTGGCTCGCCTACATCGTTTCCGCAGGGCAGAGCATCATAGGCAGCTCTTACCGGATGCGTGTCGATGTAGACGGCCGCCTCGCCACGGAACGTCGCCAACGGGGAGTCATGGTCGGCAACTGCGGGCGGATACAGGGCAATGTTGAGGTCTTCCCGGGAGCGGAGCCTGATGACGGAATCTTGGACGTTCTGAGCGTCGCACCCCACGGGGTTCTGGGTTGGTTCCGGGTCGCCGGAACGCTGCTGAGCCGGTTCCGGCGCCATTCCCCACCGGAGCTAGGCCATTTCAAGGGAGCGACGGTGCGGATTGAAGCGAGCCGTCCGCATGACATCCAGCTCGACGGAGACCATCTCGGGAAGGGCAAGCTCCTCTCCATCCGCGTCGACCCTGGAGCGCTCACGGTCCGCGTGCCGCGCTGACGCTGCGACGAGGCTCAGCGGCCGCCCGTCGTCGCGCTGGTCCGCCAACTGCCCCTGACCAGCGAGTAGGCCGCCGGGGACCCGGAGCACCTATGGTCGCTCCGGGTCCCCGGGCCCCCGAACCGCTCGAAATCTACATGCGCCGATCCCGCCGGCCTCC
>NZ_SSNH01000019.1:3037-29211 GCF_005877005.1 Sinomonas susongensis
CTCCCACTTTCCCGCAAGAAATGGCCTTCAGAGCTGGGTGTGGGCGGCGGTAGCCGGATCGCCGCCGATTCGAGCCCCGGAGTCGAGGGCGCCAATTTCGTCGACTTGCGCGGCGGTGAGCTCAAGGGTTGCTGCGGCGAGGTTCTCTCGCATCCGAGCTGCCCTGGTGGTCTTCGGGATCACGATGGTGCCCTGCTTCAGATGCCACGCCAGCACGATCTGCGCCGGGGTGGCCCCGTGGACGGCGGCGAGGGCCGTGACGGCCTCGGCACCCAGGTCGGCGCCTTGGCCGAGCGGGCTGTAGGCCTCGACGGCGATGCCCCGTGAGCGGCTCAGCGCGGCCAGTTCGCCCTGCTGGAATGTCGGGTGGATTTCGATCTGGTTGACGGCTGGCACGACCTGCGCTGATTCGAGCAGCGTCTCAAGGTGCTCGGCCAGGAAGTTCGAGACGCCGATGGAGCGGACGAGCTGGTTTTGGTAGATCTTCTCCATCGCCTGCCATGCGGTGACGAAGAGCCCCTGGGACGGAACGGGCCAGTGGATCAGGTAGAGATCCACGTAATCCAGTCCGAGGGCGCGGCGGCTGGCTTCGAACGCATCGAAGGGCTTTCCCTGCTCGCCGTTGCGCAGCTTCGTGGTGATGAAGAGCTGCTCGCGAGGGATGCCGGAGGCTGCGATGGCCGCCCCGACGCCAGCCTCGTTGCGGTACGCGGCGGCGGTGTCGATGTGGCGGTAGCCGGCCTCGAGGGCTTCCTCGACGACCCGTTGGGTCTCGTCCTCGGGGACTTGGAAGACACCGAAGCCCAGTTGAGGGATTTCGACGCCGTTGTTGAGCGTGGTGGCGGGGACGGTGATTTCGGGTCTGTGGGTCATGATTCTTCTTCTTCCTTGGCGTTCAGTGTGCGTGAGGTTCGGGCGTCAGTTCAGCTCGCGGCAGTGGACGAGGCGACGCAGGCCGACGTCGTGCAGCTGGTAGGCGGCGGTTCGAGCGCCCCGGCCGCCCGATGCAGGATGCTGGCCGACCAGCCGCGGGCCGATGCGAGCTTCGATCCGCGCCGGCCTCGACCGTCGTCCACGACCGGCGCGCCGGGGAGCGCGCTTCGACTTTCCTGATGCTGTGCTGGGGTGATGAGCGCAAGGGCGATCAACGCGAGGTGTTCCATGGTCCTTTTCTTTGTCTTCATGAAGTACTGCTCGACGGCAGCGGATGGATCATCCCGGAGCGGTACATCAACCACGCTACGGAGTCGAAATGGCAGTGTCAGCGGGTCAGCCGCACCCGGCCCTTCCTAGGACTAGGAGACCTATATTGTCGCGACTAGTTCGCACCGGACCTGGTTCACGCTGCGAACTCTTCAGTCGTGTAGAGCAGGAGCGCCTGTCCGGCGAACACGAGCGCGTGGACGGCGACGCACCGCTGTTCGGCATGATCCAGATCGTGCGCCCGACTGAGCCTCCGCTCGTTCAACGGCGCAGCATCCGGGAACCGGAAACAGCGACGAGGATCGTCGCCAGCCCAGTGAGGCCGACGAGCACGGCGGTAGCGGGCCAGATGCTGAGTGCGGCGGCTGTGAGCAGCGGCGGCACCGTCATCCCGGCGTAGGCGATGAGGAAGATGCCTGCGAGCGCTTCTCCACGGCGCGCGGGGTCGGCAACCGCTGCCGCAGTACTGAGCGCACCTCGGAACAGGATGCCGATGCCGGCGCCTGCGATTCCGCCGCCGATCAGGAACAGCAGGAGCGAGGCGATGACAGCGCTGGTGCCAACGCTGATGAGACCGAGCGCCGCCAGCACGATGGCGACAGTGATCTGCGCTCGAAGCGGAACCGTTGCCGTGAGGGTCTGGGCGCCCGCCGCTGCCATGAACACAATGAACGGCCCCAGGCCGGCGAGCAAGTGCGAGTGCAGATCGAGGATGCCTCCGAGGAAGGTCGAGGAGAGCCCCATGAAGGTTCCGAAGACCGCGAACGTCCCGAACGCAGTCACGCCGGCGGCCCAGAACGCCCCCCGTCCCGCCGTCGGGACCGCCACCCTCTGAGGGCGGTAGGCGGGTCGCCCGCCTCGACGCTCGACTGTCTCGGGTACGAAGGCGACGAGGATCACCTCGGCGACAAGAAGGGCGGCGAACACGGCATACGGGAGGACGAGCGGATGTCCAGACCAGGTGGCGATAAGGCCCCCTACGAGCGCCCCGAAACCGATGCCGCCGAGGTTGGCAAACGTCGCTACGAGGGCCGCACGACCCTTGGCGTGGTTGGCCGCGGCGCCGAGTTCCGACAGGTGCGCTGTGGCCGTAGCGGTGAGTATGCCGATCCCAAGGCCGCTGACGAAGCGTGCGACGATGAGGCCGGCAGCGTCACTCCAGACAAGGAAGAGGATCGCCGCCAGCAGGTTCACGAGCAGCGAGACCACGATGACGCGACGGCGACCGAGCCAGTCGGAAACGTGGCCGGCGAGATACAGACTCAGCATGACCCCGACTGCGTACACCGCGAAAATCAACGTGAGGACGATGGTTGGGAAGCCATCGCGCTGTTGGTAGATCGCATAAAGCGGCGTCGGAACGGCGCAGAATGCCATCTCGGTCAGAAAGGCGAGCGCGATCATCCAGAACCCCGGCCCGTGAGGCAGCCGTCTGCGGGTGGATGTCGCGGCGGGAGCAGTGGTAGTCACACAACCATGTTCCAGCGAAAGTATGATCGCGTCTAACGAATAGTCTTGATCATAGTGATCGTTCTCATCGATGGAGAGGGTGAGGGTCGCATGGACACACGACAGGTCGAGTACGCGATCGCCGTTGCCGACGAGCTGAGCTTCACCCGCGCCGCGCAACGCGTCTATGCGGGGCAGTCGACCGTCTCCGCTGGCGTCCGCGCACTCGAGAAGGAACTCGGCACTGCGCTCTTCGAGCGAGACCAGCGCGGCGTGCGGATCACTCCCGCGGGCGAGGCCGTACTTCCCGCGCTCCGCGAGCTTGCCGAGGCCGAAGCCCGCGCCAGAACCGCCGCAGACCCACGCGGCGAGCTGCGTGGCGAGCTGCGCATCGGGGTCTTCGCAAGCGTGAGCTACCTCGCGATCCCACGCGTCATAGGCGCCTTCCACCGGGAACACCCCCTCGTCGAGCTGCGACTGCGCGCGGCGCCGGGCGGCTCGGGTGAGCTCGCGGAGGCGGTCCGACGCGGCCGACTCGACCTCAGCCTTTTCGGGCTTCCCGCCGCAGCCGCGCCCGGCCTGGCGGTGCACCGTCTTGCAACAACGCCCTACCAGGTCATCCTCCCGACCAATCACGAGCTGGCGCAGCGCAGGGAGCTCCGGCTGAAGGACCTGACGAACGAACGCTTCGTAGATGCACCTACCGGTTTCGGGAACCGGGACGTCCTGGACTCGGAACTGGCCACCCGCGGCTATGTCCGCGATGTCCGCACGGAAGTGGCGGAGACAAGTGCGATTCCCGTCTTCGTCGCCACAGGCCTGGGCATCGCTCTCCTTCCCGCACTTCTCATCCCACCCAACGACGCCATCGTGGCTGTCCCACTCGCCGAGCACATCGACTGGGAATTCAACGTCGTAACCCGCAGCTCCCCGGGAGCGGCAGCATCGGCGCTGCTCGAGCAGTTGCTGGCTGCCTACTGAACCGGCGGCTCCAGCTGCACGGCTTGAACGGAGACCAAAGGGCGTGTTCGCCGGGCTGCAGTACCGGGTGGCGTCCTGGTTCCCTTTGTGCCACCTGTACTCGGCGCCGCACCTTAAGGAGACCGACCCAGGACCAACTTGTCTATCACTCCGGCCCGACACCGGAGGCTGCACCAGCTCGTCTTCGCGGACCGGCCCGAGTACAAGGAAGCCCTTGAATCCATGGAGGGCCGAGGAGTGCGGCTACTGGAACAACACGGATCGCTCACGAAGATGCCACCCAGGATGACTGGGACGCCCAGTCGCGAGTTGAGCACTACCATGGATCCATGGCTGCCAGCCGCAATCCGCTCGACGACCTCCGCGGAACCATCACACATCTGGCCGATCAGCTCAAGCTGCCCGGTTCGGAGCGCGTCGACGAGCTGGTCAGCGATCTCATCGGTGTGAGGCCCGGGCCGGCCCGGCCGCTGTCCGAGGTGCAGGCAGAGCTCGACTCGCTGGTCGGACTGGAGACCGTGAAGGAACAGGTGCGGGCCCTCGTCGCACTGCTCCAGGTCCAGGCCCGCCGCAAGACGCATGGCCTGCCGGAGGTGGCCACATCACAGCATCTGGTGTTCCTCGGAAACCCGGGCACGGGAAAGACCACCGTGGCGCGGCTCCTGGCCGAGATGTACCGCGCGGTCGGTCTCCTGCAGAAAGGCCACCTGGTCGAGGTCGACCGCTCGGGCCTGGTGGGGCAGTACGTCGGTGCGACCGCCATCAAGACGGACCGGGTGATCCGGCGTGCGCTGGACGGCGTCCTGTTCATTGACGAGGCCTACGCGCTGGCCCCGGAGGACGGCCGGATGGACTTCGGCCCCGAGGCGATCGAGGTCCTGCTCAAGCGGATGGAGGACCACCGCCACCGCCTGGTCGTGATCGTGGCCGGGTACCCGCGGCTGATGGAGTCCTTCTTGCTCTCGAACCCCGGACTGCGCTCCCGGTTCGCCCGCGAGATCACGTTCCCCGACTACTCGGTCGACGCACTCCAGACGATCTTCCACCAGATGCTGAGCCAGCACGAGTACACACTGGGGCCGGATGCGGACCAGATGCTACGCCGGATCCTCACTGGGCTCCACGCGGGCGAGGACTCTGGCAACGCACGATTTGCCCGCACGCTGTTCGAGCAGGCGCTCAACCGCCAGGCGCTGCGGCTGTCGCGCGACGAGGAACAAAGCCTCGACGCGCTCGATCGTGAGGCCGTCATGACGCTCACCGCGGACGACCTCGTGGAGGCCGCGCTGGCCCTGGGCGAGGTGCCGGAGCCGGAACCCGCGCCGGAACCGGAGCAGCCACGCTGGTGGAGCCGATGGCTGGTCTGACCGGATCTGCGACGGCGCTGCCAGGCCAATGCCCATTACGACCCTGAGCGGATGAAAGCACAACGGGCCAGCTATGCGAAGCGGAAGATCAGCCAACCATCGTCGACGCTGATCCGGCTACACACTCCTTCACATGGGGACCACTGCTCAGACCGTCCCGGACGTCTATGAGGACGCCCTTGGTGACATTTCCAAGGCAAGGAATGTGAGGCGTGCAGGCTACACCCATGCTGAACCGATTCGGAAACACTGCAGCTTGCCGCATTGTCACTGCTGGCAATCCCACAGCTTCCCGAGATCTGACGTTTCGGAAACTCGTCTCCCTGACGTGCGCCCAAGCGTACCGACGTTATTCATAAAGGAACCGAACCAGCCTCGAAACAAAATTCCTAAGAGAATGCCCGAATAGTTGCTTGGTTCCCGTCCAACCGGAAGTCAAAGCCCCCTGCGATTCTCTGCACTGAAGCGAAACGGTCGCCTACTAGGAAGACCCCGAAGTAGGCGACTGTTCTCTCGCAGACAGGCCCGGTTCATCCAAGTAGACCTGGTTCTCACAGAGAGAGGAGAAAACAGAAGAGGATCAAAAGACCAAGTTCGCCGTAAGAGGACCATGTAGTTTGTCAGAAGGTCCAAGTCGCCTGTCGATCAACAGCTGTTGTAGATTGCCACGCATCTTGGTCCTCGGGACCAACTTGCGGGCCCCGCCATTCCGCGGATTTCATCTCGCGGCAAGGGTCGGTTCTGTCATCGAAGATGGTCCTTTCCACACCGACCGCAGATCGACCGCCGCCGGGAGATTCGATAAGGGATCCCGCAACCAACGGCCAACCTTCACCCGAGGCGTTTGCCTGTACGGTCGCGCGCTGCCCGGTCTACCGGGACGACGCCACTCTCCTCCAGAACGCGGAGGACGGTCCCGGCTTGCTCGGTGACCGGCTGCCCGCCCCGGCGGCCAATGCTTTCGGAACGACGGGGATAGACCTCGGTAGTTCTCGGTATCTCGGCAAGGGGATGAGCCTGAGCTACTACGCCGTCTCCAAGGGCACCAATCTGATCTGCATGATCCCCGTCGGCCCGGACGGAGCCGGCAAGTCCATGGGGTGCGGCCAGATCAAGGGGTTCGGGAACTACGGGCTCCGGACGGGGAATCCCCCGGACCATGAGGAGGCCTGGCTGATCGTGCCCAACAGCGGCCAGGTCGCCTTGGGAAAGGACCCCTTCGGCGGGTGGGTCGTAGAGGCCGATAGCTTCCTCGTGAAGGAGACGTCCGCCCCCTGAGCGCTCGATCTGGCCGACGATCGTTGAGACGGGCTCTGCGAGACACACTAAGGCGATATACCGAAGGATTCCTGTTGTCAGTTTTCCGAGTCCCCTACAAAGTTGTTGCTGTTGCAGTCGCGCGCCTGGCCGATCGGCCAGCCCGCCATCAGGAGACCCATGAGGGTCCGTGGAGCCAGAGGGGATCGAACCCTCCCAGCGTCCCTGCCGGGGACGCTCGCCACCGTGGCACATGGGGCCCGGTGCGGCGGCGCGGCGCCAGGATTACTATCGCAACATCGATGTGTCGGTGCGCGCAGAGGAGGCTTCCCATGGCACCCGCGGACAATCAGGCGACCTTCCGGCGAGTGATGGAGGAGGGGTTCGGGCAGGGCAACCTCGACGTTTTGGACGAGCTGATGTCCCCGGATTTCATCGAGCATGAGGCGGGGCCCGGCGAGGGACGGGGGCTGGAGGGAGTCAAGGCGATCGTCACGATGCTGCACACCGCCTTCCCGGACGTACGGGCGACGATCGAGGAGATGAGCGCCGACGGGGACAAGCTGTGGGCCCGTGTCGTGTTCGAGGGGACCCACACCGGCGACTTGCTCGGGATACCGCCGACCGGGAAGCCTGTTCGCGTAGACGCAATCGACCTGTGCCGATTCGAGGCGGGAAAGCTCGTGGAGCATTGGGGCGTCTTCGACCGGATGGGGATGATGGAGCAGGTGGGTGCGATCCCGCAGCCGTAGCTCGGGGCGAAGGACGAGTGGAAACAGCTTCCGGACACAACCTCCGTGCCCCTTTCAGACATGTCCTGCATGGCCATCAGAACGACCTCAGCGATCTCGGACTCGGCTCTGTCCAGACCGACGACGCCTCCGCTACCGGTCCATCGGAAGGCCCGGTCGCAGACCCCGGTCGCCCCCGGAGGACTCCCCCATGGCGAGGGTGCTGTTCCACACCTGGAGCGGGACCCGGCGATGTCGGCCGCGGCGCGTCAGGTCGGACAGACGACGACCCCCCGCTGGGCACGGGCGGTCAGCTGCGCGACGACGTTGGCGAGCAGGGTCGTCTTTTGCCTGCAGCGGTAGCTGAGTCACGACCACGGTGGCATCTAGTCCTGTACGGCTTCCGTGCTTATCGTTATTGCCTTCGGGTGCAGGTCGCGTTCCTGAAGGACCTCGGGGCGCGCGGGCACTGGAGGCCAGGACAGCTCTCAGAAAACGGTACGCACCCAAGACCATGTTCGGCAGGTGCTGGGCATACTGGGATCGACGCACTGACGAGGGGCTTGGACCGGGCAGCAACGACCTGCACCATTTGGCGTCCCGAGAACGTCGGTCCCGACCCGGACTTCAACTTCGTTGCGGACCACTACGGCCTACGCCTACTCGGGCCTTGGCCGTTGTTCCTAACATTGCGGGCCTCCAGTCCAACCACCTCGGAAGGAGTAGGGCCGCATCCGAGGGATGCGGCCCTACCCGAGGGAAGAATCAGGGAGCAGGAGTCCCCGTGTCAGTGGGCGTTGCGGTCGGCGAAACTGTCGGGGCTGAGGTTGCCGTGTCAGTGCTGGTGGGCGTTGCCGTCGAGGAAGCCGTGGGAGCCGAGGAAGCCGTGGGAGCCGAGGTTGCCGTGGCCGTCGGAGAGGGCGAGGATGTACCGGAACCCGCGCAGCCGTGCGACTGGACGAAGTTGAACAGACGGTGCAGGAATGCTGCCATGGCCTCCCGGGAGACCGAGCCGTGGATCTGGAAGGTTCCGTCCGGGTAGCCGGTGCTGATGCCCGACGCCTTGGCCCAGGAGATTTCCCTGTAGAAGGCGGTGCCCGAGTTCACGTCGCCGAACGTGCTCTTGACCGGCGGCCGGAAGCCTTGGACTGCGGGAGCGCTGGGGCAGAATTCCGCCACGAAGCGGTACATGAAGACCGCCATCGCGTCGCGGGCCACCGGTGCGGTGGGGCGGAAGGTTCCGTCGGCGTATCCGGTGGTGATCTTCGTGGAGGCCAGCCAGGTGATCTCCTTGTAGAACTGGTCGGTGGTGGTGACATCGCTGAAAGGGGAAACAGCAGGTGGGGTGAAGGCCGGGGATCCCGCAAGCCGGTACATGAAGGCCGCCATCGCCTCGCGGGACACCGTCTGATTCGGACGGAAAGTGCCCCCTGGGTAGCCGGTAGAGATGCCGGCCCCTTGCACCCACTCGATGTCCGAGGCAAAGATGCTGCCCCTGATGTCGCCAAACTGGGGGCGTCCCGCAGTGGAGACAGTACCCGCGGGGGTCGGCGTCGCAGCAGAGGCGATGCCTGACCCGATCAGGCCTGCGCCGAGCATGCCGGCCAGAACACCGGCAGCAGCGACTGTCTTGAAGGACTTCTTTTGCATGTTCGAGACCTTTTCCGGTTCGTATTGATTCCGGTGGGACGAAGCGCTCGGAGCCGGCGCTTTCCCTGCCCCACCGCCTTGGGTTGTTCCCAAGGCAGGAACAATCTGATACTAGCCGTTTCATTCCAGACCGAGTAATAGCCGTGACAGTTCTAGTCAAGCTCCTGCCAAGAGGTATCAGGAATGTGCGGGGCAGTATGCCAGCCACGAAAGAAGGAGGGCCTCCCGATCGGAAAGCCCTCCTCCCTCGGCCAGGACACGACTCTTCGGCCATCCGGCCAGCTGCGCTTCGAGGCGCGCGCCCGGAATGAGCGCTGCCTCCTTGATGTCGAAGTAGGGGTGATGGTTCTGGAATGGGAACCCCTCGGAAGCGTCCCCGCTGCCCAAGAAGAGGAAGCACCCCGGGACTGCGGCGGTGTAGGCGGTGAAGTCCTCGCTCGCACTCGTCGCAGGACCCCACGAGACCCTGTCGTCCCCGACCGCCTTCGCCGCAGAGCCGAACGCAAGCTCGGCCATCGTGTCGTCGTTGCGGACCGCGTCGTAGCCGGACTGCCAGTCGAAGCTGAAGCCCGCCCCATGGGCCGCGCAGATCCCGGCGACGACCTCCTCGACACGCCGCTTCAGCGTCGCCCGGTCATCGGCCTCCTTGGTCCGCAGCGAAGGCCCAGCCGAGCGCTGTCCGCAATGACGTTCGGCGCCTCACCCGCCTTGAGGCTGCCGACCGTCACGACCGCGAAACGGTCCGGGGCCATCGAATGGGACACGACCGTCTGGAGCGCCATCACCACCTCGGAGGCCACCACCACGGAATCGATGCCGTGCTGGGGCATCGAGCCGTGTGATCCCCTCCCCTGAATGGTGAAGAACCCGCCGCCGACAGCGGTCGACGCCGCGCCTCGTGCAATGGCGACCGCACCCGCCTTCTGGTTCATCACGTGGACCCCGAAGACGCCCTCGACCCCTTTGAGGACGCCGGCGCCCACAAGCTCCACCGCTCCCCCTGGGGGCTGCTCCTCAGCATGTTCCAGCAGCGCGAGCTGGCAGCCCTGACCCGCTCACGCGGCATCGCCGTCGAGGCCTACAGCCCGCTCGGCCAAGGCGCCGACCTGGGTGCCCAGGCCGTCACGGCCCTCGCCGCCGTCCCGGGCTCAAGCATCTGATGGCGGCGTCTCATGGGTCAACTAGGGTCCCAAGGCTGAGCTATCGACTCCCGCAGCAGGCAGGAGGAGGATTGAAGGGCAGTCACCAAGAGGAGGTCTGTGATGTGCTACGCATCGAACAAGGACTTCGGGTGGGGCGCCAGGAAGGAAACCGGGCGCCGGCCTGAAGCGGAGCCGGAAACCCCGGAGAAGCCGGTCAAGGCACAGGATTTCACGTTCTTGGCCTTCCCCAAGTGGCGCAGGACGCCTGCGCCCCGCACCCCCTCCGCCGAAGGGACCAAGGAGAGGGTCTGATGTCCGGGCAACGCCCGGGCAAAGAGTCAGGAGTTAGGGAGGGGTTCTCAGTGAGGACCCCTCCGCCTTGTCACTCCCCTGCAACTTCGACGTGAGCGAGTGGGCCGCCGTGAAGGCAGCCCACTTGCCCATGTCTGTGCGTGGGCCGCGTCGGCGCCTATCCGCGCCAGGATGGTGTGCGGGCTGGGCTTCTTGGCTTCAGGCGTCGCGCTCGGGCCCCAGCACCTCTGGGTCCCCGGGGGAACTCCACGCGCCGCTCGGCGGACCGGAGCCGGGCCTCGGCATCTTCAGGGTCTCCCTCACTCGCCCGTTGCCTGTGTCTCCACGCGATCGTCGGTGGTGGCCTTTAAACCCGCCTGGAGCAGCGCCGGAACATCACCCCTTTTGCGGCCGGACCACCCGGAGGTCATGCCACCCACACCGTCTTCAGGTTGCAGAACTGCCGGATTCCTTCCATGGACGGTTCGCGCCCGTAGCCGGACCGTTTGATCCCGCCGGTGGGGTCCGGCTCGTAGGAGTGCGCCTTTCGTGGGTGATGACAGTGGCGGCTAGGGCGATGGTGAGGCCAATGACGGTCTCGAGGGCGCGCTGAGTCAGGAGGGTGACGATCGAGGCTGGCAGCATGAGATCGCCGAGCAGAAGGGCCATCGGGGTGAAGAAGACCAGGCCGAGGCTGTAGTTGCGCCCGGTCGTCAGCTCGGTGCACGCCTGGAGCACGGCGATCACGATGATCGCGGCATAGCTGCTGGGGTGGGCGGCCAGGACGAGGGCGGCGACGCCGAGGCCGACGGCGGTGCCGATCACCCGCTGGGCAGCGCGCGTGAGGCGGGCGTGGAGGTCGGGTGCCGACATGGGCACGGATGCCGTGACGAAGGTCCAGTAGGGGTGGCCGATGCCGCTGGTCGCGACGGCGAGGCCGGCGGCGCCGATACCGAGCAGATAGCGGGCGGCGTGGCGGCCCACCGCGTCGGACGGGCGTAGGCCGCGCCACGACAGCCGATACCGCACCGGCTCGCCGCCGTCGCGGGCGGTGCGGCCCGGGAGAGCGAGCAGCAGCGCGAAGGCGGCCGCACCAGCCGCAGCGAGGGCGGCTGCGGGGACCGTGCTCGGCGCGATCGGGACCGTGGCCGAGGCCGTGAGGGCGAAGACCGGGTTGAGCGCCCCGGCCGGATGCCATCGGCCCAGCTCCGCTAGCACTACCGCGACGGCGGCCCAGGCGGCCGCGACCGGGACGAGCAGCCAGAGCCGGAACGGGACGGTCGCCACCAGGGCGCCTACGACGACGCCGACCACCAGCACGACGCCTGCCTGCGCCTGCATGGCTAGGCGTACCCGAGCCGGCTCGTGTCGGCCGTACAGGGCGGTGAAGGCGCCGATCGCCGCATACAGCAGCAGGTCGCCGCGGCCGGACTCCAAGCAGGCCACCAGCGGCACGAAGATCGCCAGGCTTGCGCGCAGGGCGGTCCAATGGGCGCCGGCATGCGGGCCCAGGTCGAAGACTGCCGCCCACCAGGACCGCGTGGCGGTGGCCTGCGTCATTTTTAACCTTCCCAAGGTCGTACAGAAATGAAGTACTCCGAGGTTACTACACCTATGAACTACTATTGTGGTTGACCGGGGCGACGGCCCCGGGGCGCGGAGGAGCCGGATGGATGAAAACGCAGACGGCCTGCCCCCTCACGGCGACGTCGTGGACCGGATGCAGCGTGAGTGGGCCGGGCTGCGCCCGGACCTGAGCTTCGCCAGCCTCGGGGTGATCCACCGCGTGCTGCGCGCTTCCCGCCTCATCCTGGAAGCCAGCGACGCCTTCCTCGCCGACTACGGGCTGACCCGCGGCGAGCTGGACGTGCTTTCCGCGCTGCGCCGTACGGGCGAACCTCTGAGCCCAACGACGCTGGCCCAGACGCTGCTTGCCCCGCGCTCCGCGATCACCATGCGGCTGAACGCCCTCCAGGCTCGGGGACTGCTGAGTCGGACGGCCAACCCGGCCGACCGCCGCTCGTCCCTGCTCGCCCTCACCGACACTGGCGCCGCGCTCGTGGACGAGGTGGTTCCCGCCCAGCTCGCCCTCGAAGATGCCCTACTCGCCGAAGCCCCGGCCTGGGCCGTCGAGGGCTTGGTCGATCCCCTGCGGGCACTGACCTCCGCATGGGAGCGAGGACGCGGCTACCAAGCCGGGCCCAGCAAGGACCGGCGGAACGGCGCGCTCAAGCCCTCCGGATGAGACCGGGTGGTTCGCAGCCGGCTGGCCTCCCATGGAGAAAAGGAGCGAGCTGCGAAAGCAGAACGCCGAGAAATCCTTGTCGAGTTCGCCCCCCGCCCAGCACCTGGGCGACAACCACCCAGAACTCCGCGAGCTCCCCTCCAACCCGACGGAACCCGGCAACTCTCCCCCCATGCCGCCTACATCCCCCGCGGCACGGTCGTCGAACGAGCAGGCCTGAGAATCGGGGGCCTCGGCGGCGCGTACAGCATCGACCGACGCCACAGGACCGAGGGCAGAGACCTATGGGCCGACCTCGAAGAACCCACCGTCGAAGAAGCACGGCTCCTGGTCCAGAGCGGGCCCTGCGACATCCTCCTCCTCCACGACGCCCCAGCCAGATTGGTAGGGCTCAGAAGCGGCCTCGACCTCCCCGAGAGAATCCGCAACGAGGCGGACAGCACCCGGCACCTCCTCCAAGACGTCGTCAACGAACTGAAGCCGCGCCTCGTGTTCTGCGGGCACTGGCACCAAAGACGCGCCGACAAGATGATCTGGCCAGACGGCTCATTCACGGAGGTCCACGTCCTCAACGATGACACCTCCTGGGCGGGGAATGTCGTGCTCTGCGCAAGCGCGAACGGTGCGCTCAGAGTCGCCCCTATGGTCGTTCGAGCCTGACGGCGGAACGCTGAGCTGAATCGGGTGCTGGTTGCCGTGGGTAAACAATCTTGTAGCCGCTACTCTTGTCTTGGGGATCTGGAGCCCCCTAACTGCTACCCGTGGCGGTTCCCTGATTTCTTCATGACAAGCGACCCCGACCAGAGACCTTCCCGCCTCCATGTAGGGGCCTCAGACGCCGGCCCTGCTGGGTTCCAACGAACGCCGCGGCGATGCCGGGCAGGAGCCCGAAGGCCAGCGCACTCTCGGGGTCGCGCTTCCTTAGGCCGGGTCCCCTCCGGTCGCCTCAGATTGCATGTGGGCCTTGTTGCGGGCTGCTTCATCGGCTATCCGTCGTGATGCTCCCCCGATATGCCGATCCATCAGCGTACGGGCTGTTGCAGGGTCGCGGGCGATGATTGCCTGAACGATGTCTTCGTGCTGGTGCTGCATGCGCTCGAGCCTCTCGGGGTTCCCAGCGAGCAGTGCAAGACCGGTCTGGATGCTTGTCCGGAGTGGACCGCGGATTGAGCCGGCCAGATGGCGGAGAAGCGAGTTGTGCGCACAGTCGATGATCGACAGGTGCAGGCGGGCGTCGAGTTCCGCGTATTGGTCGGTGTCGTGAAGAACGGTGCGCATCTCGGCCGCCAGCGCCCGGAGCTGCTCCCGTTCCTCTTCCGTGGCCCGACTCGCGGCCAGCTCTGCGCACATGCCCTCTACCCCTTGGCGCAGTTCGTGGAGCTCGACCGTGTTGTCTATGTCCTGACGGACGGCCCACTCGAAGTAGACGCCGAGGAGGTCCGGGGTAACGGGCATCACCTTGGCGGGCTTGCCGTTGCTCAGTTCGACCATCCTCAATGCCGCGAGGTGGCGGAGGGCCTCGCGGACCACGGGACGGCTTACGCTGAAAGCGGCAGCCAGACGGGTCTCGGAGGGCAGGTCATCCCCGGCCCTGAGGCCGTCCCGGCCGATCTGCTGTATGAGTCGTTCTGCGACCTGGCTGGAAAGGGTCATCCTCTGAACAGGATGGTCAGCCAGCGCGAGCAGGCGGTCTTCCGCCTTGGCGCTCTCGGCCTCACGTGCACTGCTGGTCATCGTGCTCAGCTCCCTCCGTCCGGTGTCACACTGTAAGACAGGCGACGGTTTTATTCTAGCTGCTCACTCCAAACGTGCTGATGTCGCTTACCCACGTGCTGGCAGGTGCCTGGTGGAGGTCAACTGCATCGGGATGACGCCGCAGTCCTTGCTCTGAGGCACCGGCCCCAGTGCCCCGGCGCCTCTGCGGCCTTGCCGATCAAGCCCGGAACGGCGGGATCGGCACGGGCCGGGTGCCGGAGTCGAGGGCAAAGACTGATCCGGAGAGTGGGGCTGAGCGCAGCTGTGCTTCCTCGAGCCCTCGCCGTGCGCTGGTGATGTAGAGGGTTCCGTCCGGTCCGATGGCACAGCTGGAGGGCTTGGGGGCGGGAACTGTGACGGTCGCCAGATGGGTTCCGTCCGGTGCGAGCCTCCAGACCTCGCCAGCTCCCCAGAGCGCGAGCCAGATGCAGCCCTCGGCATCGATGCAGAGCCCGTCGGGGAGTCCGTGGTCGAACATGGCCAAGGGCTCCAACGCGCCCAGGTGCCCTTCGGGGGGGTCGAAGGGGGCGCTGTAGAGGGTACGGTGGGCGCTCTCCGCAAGGTACATGGTCCTCCCGTCGGGGCTCCATCCGAGTCCGTTGGGAAGAGTGAGCCCCCTACGGGTGACCCGGCTGGGCGATTCGCCGTCCCAAACGTGCAGGGCTCCGCCGCCGGCTGTGTGGCTGTGGGCCGTGCTTCCCGCCCAGAGCCTGCCGGCCGGGTCGCACTTGGCGTCGTTCATGCGCCGTCGTCGCCCCGGCAGTGCCAGGTCGTCCAGCACCAGGCAGGTGCCCTCGATGTGGCCGAATCCGTCCTCGGTGGCCGCGGCCCACCCCTCGCGGCGGCGCGGGGCGACGGCTCCGAGCGGCCGGCCCGTCGGGATTTCCGTGTCGGCTCCGGTCGAGGGGTCGCTGATGTGCAGGATTCCCGGGTCGAGGTCCACCCAGGCCAGGCGGCCGGAGCGGTGGTCCCAGACAGGCCCCTCCCCCACGAGGGCCTCTGATCGGATCGCGACCTCGGGTGCCGGGATCCTGCGGATCTTCACTGCCTTGGCCTGCTGCCTGCTCCGCCCGGTCAGGGGGTGGGCTGGGAGACTCGGCCGTCCTCCGCCGCGAGCCAGGCCTGGTAGTCGGCTTCGACCCCGTCCTCCCAGGTCGCGACGTCGATCTGGGAGCTGGTGTACCGGCGTTCGGCCAGTCGCAGCTTGCCGAACCTGTCCCGGTTCCGTGTGTCGGCGCTGGCGGCCGCGGCCTTGGCGGCGAGCTGCGGGGGAATGAAGATCACGCCCGTCGGGGTGCCCAGGACGACGTCCCCGGGCAGGACGGTGGCACCGCCGATGCGGACGGGGATGTTCATCCCGCCGAGGGTGACGTTGCGGATGGGGGTGGGATCAACGCCCCGGTGGAAGATGTTCACGTTCTCCAGCCGCCTGATGCCCTGCAGGTCTCGGATGCCGCCGTGGATGACGGCGCCCGCCCCGGTGCGGGAGGCCACGGCAGTGCCGAGGTTGTCCCCGACGACGGTCCCCTCGTAGACCTTGCCGAAGATGTCCACGACCATGACGTCGTTCTCGACCAGGGACTCCACGACCATCCAGTTCTGGTTGTTCGACCGGGTCGGCCGGCCTTCGCGGTTGGCGGTGGCGACGACGATGCCGTCGTAGTCGGGCCGCATCGGCAGGAACTGGGCGGTCACGGCGCGCCCGACCAGCGGAGTGCCGGGGTGGGTTTCACGCCATTGGCCCTCGAACTGCCGTTCGTACCCTTCGGCCCACAGGACCGACCAGACGTGCTCGGTGGTGGCCAGGCGCAGCTCTTCCAGGACCTCGTCCGGCACCCGGGGACGCCCGTCCTCGAAGCGCTCTCCGGTCCACTCGGCGGTCATGGCGAGGAGGTCCTCGCGGGAGGGCTGGATTCTCATGGGTCTCGTGTTCCTTCTGCTAGGTCTCTTGGGGGTGTCGGACAGTGGCAGGGCCCTAGCGGTAGGCCATCATGCCGCCGTCCACGACGAGGCTGGTCCCGGTGATGTAGCGGGACTGGTCGCCAAGGAGGAATTCCGCGGCGCCGTCAAGGTCCTCCGGGAGGCCGATGCGGCGCGCCGGGATCCGTTCGCGCAGCGGGTCCCCGGCGTCCAGCCCGGGGTTCATCGGGGTAAGGACGGCACCCGGGGCGAGGGCGTTGACCCTGGTCCCGGACGGGCCCAGCTCGACCGCCGCGGAGGCCACGAGGGACTGGATGGCGGCCTTCGCTGCGCTGTAGACGGCCTGGGACGGGAGCGCTCGGAAGGCGTTGATCGAGGTCACCGCAACGATCGACCCTCCGGCGCCGCCGGCTTCGAGCCGCCTTCCTGCCTCCCGCAGGCCCAGGAAGGTGCCCTGGAGGTTCGCCCGGACGAGTTCGCCGAACTCCTCCAGCGTGGTCTCCGTGAGGGACCTGCGACGGGTGAGGCCTGCGCACAGGACGGCGCCGTGCAGCTTCCCGGAGCCGTCCTGTGCGCGCTCGAAGAGCCCGTGCACGTCCGCCTCCTCGGAGGTGTCGGCGCTGACGGCCTCGATGCCCAGTCCGTCCGCCCTGCCCTCCAGGGCGGCGAGTCCCTCAGCGCTGATGTCCGCGGCGACGACCCTGTACCCGGCGCGGGCCAGGTGCAGGGCGATGCTGGACCCGATTCCCCCGCCCGCACCGGTGACGACGACCGCACGGCCTCCCGGCTCAGCGGTAGACGGCATGCTGGAGCCCCCTGAGGTAGCCGACGGCGAACAGGCGCCCGAGCGTGGCGTACCCTGCCTCCAGGTCCTCCTCGCCGGTCAGGGACGGTACATGGTCGGGGCGCATGACTCCGTCAAATCCGATGTCGCGGTAGGCCTGGAAGCAGGCGTACATATCGGTAGGCCCGTCGTCGTGCCAGGTCTCCTCGAAGTTCTCCCTGGTCCCGCGCACGTCGCGCATGTGGACGAAGAAGACCTTCCCCTGCTCCCCGAACTTGTGGATCACTCCCACAAGATCCTCGGTCATGAGGCGGAAGTTCCCCTGGCAGAGGGTGATGCCGTTCACGGGGCTGGGGACCGTGTCCACCAGCCGCTGGAAGCCCTCGATGGTGCTCATGATGCGCCCCACCCCGCGCACCGGCGAGAGCGGCGGGTCATCGGGATGCATGGCCAGCTTCACCCCCCACCTTTCGGCCACCGGCACGACCTTGGACAGGAAGTACTCCAGGCTCTCCCAGAGGGTCTCCTCGGCAAGCGGCCCGCACTCCGTGGGCGGCGCTCCGTCCAGGAGAGCGGCGTCGAAGGCGCTGACCGTGGATCCGCCGCGGGAGGGCCGGCTGGTGGAGGTCCGCATCCATGTGAAGTCCGCCATCCACTGGTAGCACCACACGCCGATCCCGAGCCGGCCCATGTTCTCGATCAGCGTCAGGACCTCGGTGATCTCCTCGTCCCTGCCGGGCAGGCCCCTCTTGGCCAGGTTAAGCGGAGGCCGGTCCTCGATGACATCCAATGCGAAGCCCGCGTCCTCGTACTGGTTCTTCAGGCGCAGCAGGGGCATGTAGTCCCACGGCTTCTCGCCCTGGATCAGCTGATGGGGGAGGTAGAACTGCCCCACGGCCCTGGTGACGCCCGCCTGGCGCATCAGCGGCCACAGCGGCGTGCCCGCAAGGCGGGGAGGGAGCATTTCAGCCAATTCCAGCACGGTTCCAGCCTCTCTGGTGGTCCTAGTTGGCCCGGAGGCCCTGATCTGCGTCATAGACTATCTGCCTGTATGACAGGCGTCAATCGATGGAGCCGGGCTCCATTCGCCCACCGAGAGGACAAGAGATGCAAACGACCATCGGCGCAGGCGCGGGGCGGGACCCCGGAGGGGTTCCCGAGGAGAGCACCCGCGGCAGGGCGCTCTTCGACCTGGACGGACGCGTGGCGCTCGTGACCGGCAGCAGCCGCGGAATCGGCCTCGCCCTGGCCTCCGGGCTGGCCGAGGCAGGCGCGACGGTTGTGCTGAACGGTCTGGGCGCGGACCGGCTGGAGGCCTCGCGGCGCAGGCTCGCCGACCGCTTCGGCGAGGACCGCGTCCACGCCGCCGCGTTCGACGTCACCAGCCCCGAGGAGGTCCGGAGGGGGGTGGCGTGGATCGAGGACTCCGTGGGACCCCTGCGCATCCTGGTGAACAATGCCGGCATCCAGCACCGCGTGCCCCTCCTGGACCTCGCCACCGAAGACTGGGACCGGGTGATCGCCGCAGACCTGACCAGCGCCTTCCTCGTCGGGCGCGAGGCAGCACTCCGGATGGTGCCCAGGGGCGCCGGGAAGATCATCAACGTCTGCTCCGTTCAGTCGGACCTGGCCAGGCCCGGCATTGCCCCGTACACCGCGGCGAAGGGAGGCCTGAGGAACCTCACGAGGGCCATGACGGCCGAGTGGGCCGGCCGCGGCCTCCAGGTCAACGGGCTCGCACCCGGGTACATCGACACCGAGATGACCCGGGGCCTGGTCGAGGACGAGGCGTTCAACGCCTGGGTCCGGGGGCGCACCCCGGCGGGCAGGTGGGGGCGCGTCCAGGACCTGGTGGGGCCCGCCGTCTGGCTCGCCTCGGACGGATCGGACTACGTCAACGGCCAGGTCGTCTTCATCGACGGCGGGATGAGCGTCGTCGTCTGACCCGCATTCCGCACCGGTGGCGGCGCAGGGTCAGGGCCGGTGGCAGCGGATCCTCGCCGTGTACTCGCGCGACTGCCCCGGGTCCAGGGTGAGCAGCTCGCCGGTCTCCCTGGCCCGGGCCCGTCCCTCGTCCCCGGCCGTGGAGGGCTCGAGGCCCAGGACGTTCCTGCGGCTGCGCTGGTGCTTCCACACCACGAGCACGGGCATGGCGGAGGCGTCCCACTCCAGCTCGAGGACCTTCCCCCCGCCCGGACCCGGACGGAGCACGCACACCCTGCCCTCCGGTCCTCCCGGGCCGAGGTACAGGACCTCCTCGGCCGCGTCCGGCACGGGGGATGCCAGAGTCCCCCAGTCCCCTCGGGGCCCGGCACCCGGCCTGTGGCCGAGGAGGGCCCCGTCGAAGCCGATCGTGTCCCCGGGGCGGACCAGGGGGAATCCGAGGTTGAAGTGGAACCGGTACATGTGCGGCGCGGGCACGGCGCCGATGTTCGACACCGTGTCCCGGACCTCGAGCACCTGCTCCCCGACCCTGGCCCGGACGGCCCGGACGCGTTCGAGCACCCGTCCGCCCGGGCCCGCCTCGACCACCCTGCCCTCCACCACGGCGTCGAGCTCGTCGCCGTCCCATTCGAGCCGGCAGGCGACCCGCTCTGCGGGGATGCTGGCGACCCTGCCATGCATCCCCAGCTGCTCGCCGTCGTCCTCCGAGGGCGCACCGATCGTCATCATCCCGCAGGTCGCCATCAGTCCCCCTCCGAACGTCCTGGCCCAGCCGTTCCCCCCGTGCTCGGCGAAGGCCGGGGCAGCATGCCCCTGGGGCGCGGCCCAGGCCAAGGGCACTCCGCCGGAGGAGGCCCAGCCGAGGTCCATGCCCCTGTCCGGGAGGACCTCCGCGCAGATCCCGCCCGCGACCCGCAGCAGCACCGCACGCATCCCCCGGGCTCGGCCCTCCTCGAAGGACACCGGCACCGCCGAGGCGACCTGGCGGATGTCCCCGACCAGCGCCTCGACCTCTTCCCGGCTGAAGGATTCCCCGCCAATGCGCACCCGCTGCCCCTATCAGTGAGAGAACCTGTAAGACACCTTGACACGCATAATAGCAGCGCCCTAGATTGGGCGCACCGGACAGCCCGGCCCCAAGCGCTGAGGGAATCGGCATTCAAAGGAGAATCTCGTGAAGAAAAGCCTCGGAGTCGCCACGGCGGCCCTGGCCCTGACCCTGCCCCTGGCCGCGTGCGGCGCCTCCTCACAGGCCGGCTCGGGCTCCACCTCGAACCCCCTGGCGGGCAAGACCATCGCCCTGGTGAACGGGGACAACTCCGACCCCTTCTTCTTCTCCATCTGGGCAGGGGCCCAGGCCGAGGCCAAGAAGAAGGGCATCAACCTCGTCGAGCAGGCACCGACCACCTACGACTACACCCAGCAGGTGCCCCTGTTCAACGACGAGGTCGCCAAGCAGGTCGCGGGGATCATCCTCTCCCCCGACAGCAACACCGCCTACAAGGCCGCATACGATACCGCGCACCAGGCGAACGTCCCGGTCGTGGACGTCAACACGACCCAGAAGAACCAGAGCGACAACCCGAACGTGCTCGCCTTCCTCGGCAGCGACCCGGTCCTGCTGGGCCAGCTCGCGGCGAAGCAGATGGAGCCCCTGGTGAACCAGAACGGGCTCGTGAGCGTGATCAACTCGGTCGCCGGCTCGGTCGGGAGCCAGATGCGCGGCAGCGGCTTCATGGACACCATCAAGCAGAACGATCCGCAGATGAAGCTCCTTCCCGGGCAGTACGACCTGGACGACATCTCCAAGGCCAACAGCATGGCCCGCGACGAGATCCAGGCCAACCCGGACCTCAAGGGCATCTACGCGGTGGACAGCTTCACCGGCCAGGGCGTCGGCAACGCCATCAAGAGCCTCGGCAAGGCCGGGACCGTGAAGCTGGTTGCGATCGACGCCGAGCCGCAGGAGATGCAGCTGATGAAGGACGGCGTCATCCAGGCCCTGATCGCCCAGCAGCCCTACCAGATGGGCGTCCAGGCCGTGGACGACCTCGTCCTGTCCATCCAGGGCAAGGCCTCCCAGGTCCAGCGGTCCGTGATCCTTGGCCCCATCGCAGTGACCCCCCAGAACATGGACAGCCCCGAGATCAAGAACACCGTCGTCTACGCCGCCAACAAGCCCCAGGGATAGGAGCCCAGCATGCAGAGCAAGACAGCGCCTTCCCAGCCGGCAGGGAACTCCGGGGCCGCCCCGACCGAGCTCCGCCTCGAGGGGGTCTCCAAGTCCTACGGCGGGGTGAGGGCCCTCCAGGAGATCAACACGACCTTCAGGAGCGGGCTCACCGGGATCATCGGCGACAACGGCGCGGGCAAGTCCACCATGATGAAGATCCTCTCCGGGGTCACCCGCCCCGACACGGGCACCATCACCCTGGGCGAGAAGGCCCTGCACCTTACCTCCCCCGTGGACGCCCGGCTCAGCGGCATCGAGTCCCTCTACCAGGACCTCGCCCTGGCCGACACGCTGGACATCACCTCGAACATCTTCCTCGGCAGGGAGATGACCCGCAGCTTCGCCGGGCTCAGGGTCCTGCAGGACCGGGCGATGGCCAAGGCGGCCCGGGAGACCCTCAGCCAGGTCAACATCCGCATCCCCGACGTCGCCGTCCCGGTCCGGGCCCTCTCCGGAGGCCAGCGCCAGGCCGTCGCCCTGGCCCGGGCGGTGCGCTTCAACGCTCCCGTGGTCCTCCTCGACGAGCCCACAGCGGCCCTCGGCCCACGCGAGACAGCCGCGGTCAACGACATCATCGGCCGCCTCGTCGACTCGGGCCGCATGGTCATCATCGTCACCCACGACATCCCGGCCATCGTCGGCATGGCCGACCACCTCATCGTCATGCGGGCAGGGCGGATCGTGCGCGAGGTCGACCCCCGGCAGACGAACCAGGAGGAGCTCCTGGCCTACATGGTCGGCTCCCGCACCTGAACGCGGCGCCCTCAGGGGCGCACACACCACCAACCCCCGCGGCCTGGCGAAAGGCCCATCCCGCCGCCGCGCACCAACAGCGCGTACAGAACGAGGTCCCCTTCCCCATGCAACAAGCAAACATGCTCCAACGCCTCTTCGGCGCCGGCGGTGGCCCGCTGGAGAGGACCCCGAACAAGGCCGTGCTCTTCGGCCTGCGGTTCACCAACCTCGCAGTCCTGCTCATCCTGCTCGTCTTCTTCGCCCTTTCCGCCCCGGGCTTCCTCAGCCTCGTCTCCTTCAGCAACATCCTGGACTCCACCTCGGTGTTCCTGCTGCTGGCCCTCGGGGAGACCTTCGTGATCTTCGCCGGAGGCATTGACCTCTCCGTCGGGTCGATGCTCAGCCTCGGCGGAGTCGCCTCGGCCTCCTACATGTCCGAGCGCTTCGCCGCGGGGGACGACGGGGTCCTTACCACCGTCGTGGGAATCCTCATCGCATGCGCCGTCGGACTCCTCGGCGGCGTGCTCAACGGCGTGGTCATCGCCTACATGAAGCTCGACCCGCTGATCGTGACCCTGGGCACCCTGGGTATCTTCCTCGGCATCGCCGACCTGATCTCCAACGGCCTGCCGGTCGGGGACCTCCCCCCTGCCGCCTTCACCCTGGGCAACGGCCAGTTCCTCCACGTGCCCTACGTGGCGATCATCGCCCTCGGCTTCGCAGCAGTCCTGTCCTTCGTCGCCCGCAAGACCCGCTTCGGGAGGTACTGCTACGCCATCGGCGCCAGCCAGGAATCCGTCCGACGGGCAGGGGTGAACCTGAACCGGCACACGATCATGCTCTACGGCATCTCCGGGGCCCTGGCAGGACTGGCAGGAATGCTTAACGCTGCCCACTTCTCCAGCGCCAGCAGCTCCGCCGGCGCGAACGCCCTGCTGGTGGCCATCGCGGCAGTCGTCATCGGCGGGACGCCGATCTCCGGCGGCGAGGGCAAAATCTGGGGGACCGTCATCGGCGCCCTGATCTACACCCTCCTGGACAACGGCTTCGTCCTGATGGGCATCGCCTCCTTCTGGCAGCTCGTGGTGGTCGGCGCGCTGATCATCCTCGCCGTGTACCTCGACGAATACCAGCGCAGGCTGCGCCTGACCGTCGGCATCAGCCGCGACACCGAGGGAGTAGCCCCGGCCCTGGCAGCAGACGGCGCGGCCGGCCAGGACTCCACCGGAGCCAAAGCCTCGGCCTGAACCGCGCGCGGGCGCGTTGCGAAGTCGCGGACGGCCTTCGTCAGAAGAGGGCGGAGGAGTTATGGCGCCGGCCCGGCCTCCGCGGAATCCGAGCCGCCCCAGACTCGAAGACGGCGCACCGGCCGCAGGCTGCCCTGGTCCGCTAGGTCCTTCCCGGGCGCGGTCTCAGCGATCGGCCTCCGCTGGGACGACAGTGACGCGGGGGCTGTCCCGGAAGGAGTGGAGCTGGCGCTCCGAGGCCGAGGAGTCGGTGATGAGGGGGTCGGTGGCCGTCCAATGGTGGCCGCGAGCGTCGGCTTGATGAAACGCTCTCCGTCTGCGCTGTAGGGGAACGCGCTGCGAACGCCATCGTGCCCCGCCGCCAGCGCACTCACGCTCTCCCCCGCCGCCAGCGCACTCACGCACTTGCTCGGTGCCGCCCCACCGGGCACGAGACCAGTGCCCCATCCACGCCGGATGGGAGGCCGTGCGCCACTTCCTGGAGGCCACCCCGACCAGCATCTAGGGCGGCACCGCCTACCGGGCGGAGTTGCTGCGCCGGGAAGTGGCAGGTCTCCGCAAGCAAGGTCCAAACCCTCAAGGAAGGCCGGCGGTGAGCGCGGGGTCTGGAGGATCGGCACGGCCAGATGATCTCCCGGCACGGGGATTGGTTGCGCGCGGCACATCGTGAGGCGACTACTCGATTTGGATCCAGCTTTGGATGTCTTCGCGGGTGACGGCGTTGGCCAGTGTGGGGTGGTCTGCAGCGAGGTGGCTTTGAAGTACGTCTATGAGCTGGTTTTCATCGTCGCCTCGCGCGGTGAAGCCGCATTCGCACCGGATGAGCTTTCCCATCGTAACCTCCCAACCTAGCCTGCCTCAGGAGTGCAGTGCCAGAATTTCGGTGTGACATCAGCGTCGCCGGTTCCTCGGCTCCGCATCCAATTGTGCGGGAGGATGGCGGTGGAGCGTGACGGCCATCATCTGGAAGATGCCCTACCAGGCAGGCAGGGCCGGCTGCTGTTCGCCTACCTGGTGGTGAACCGGCATCGTAGCGTCGAACGGGACGAGCTCGCGGAGGCATTGTGGCGCGACCCGGATCCGGCCGCCGTGGAGGCCAGGCTCAATCCGCTGCTGTCGAAGGTGCGCCGTTCGGTCGGCAGCACGGCCCTGGGTGGGCGCTCCACGGTCCGGCTGCACCTAGACGATGCCTGGGTCGATCTCGAGGCCGCGGCCGCGGCGATCCACCGTGCTGAATCCTGTGTGGCGCAGGGCGACTGGACAGCGGCGTGGGGCCCTGCGCTGACGGCGCTATTCGTCTCACAGCGTGGCTTCCTGCCAGGGGAAGACGTGCCATGGATAGAGGCCGTCCGCGACGAGTTGGCTGAGACCCAGGTTCGGGCTCTGGAGTGCTATGCGGCCACCGCCCTGAATTTGGGCGGGACCGAACTGGCGGCGTCCGTCCGTGCAGGCAAGCAGCTGACGAGGCTCGCGCCGCTGCGCGAAAGCGGCTACCGGTATTTGATGCGCGCACTGGCGGTCAAGGGCAATGTGGCCGAGGCGCTCACGGTGTACGGCGAGCTGTGCGATCGACTGCGAGAGCAGCTCGGAGTCTCCCCCAGCACGGCGTCCCGTGCCGTCTATGAGTCCCTGCTGACAGAAACCTGAACACGCCTGCTCGGCGGATGTCCAAGGTTCCGCCAACCTGGACGCAAGAGCGTGACAGCCCTTCCGTCGTAGAACTGGTTCTACCAGATCCATACGGACCGGAAAGGGGTTCCGATGAAGACTTCAAGGAGCATGGCTGACGAGTCTGAGGCAGTCGTCCGCTCTCGGGCGCTCGTCGACCCGCAATGGCTGGAGCGCCACTTGCAGGATCCGAAGGTCCGCGTCGTGGAGGTCGATGTCGACCCAGCCGCCTACAACGACTGGCATATTCCCGGCGCCGTGCTTTGGAACATCTACACCGACCTCAAGGACCCCGAGTACCACACGGTAGGGCACGCCGCGCTCGAAGACCTCACCCGACGCTCCGGCGTCGGACCGGACACCACCGTGGTCTTCTACGGATACGCGCCGTGCTTCGGGTTCTGGCTGATGACGCACCTCGGGCATCTCCACCTGCGCGTCCTGGATTGCTCTCGCGACACCTGGCGCGCCGCCGGCCACCCCATGAGCACCGATATGCCCCAGCCTGTTGCCACGGATTTCCGTGTCACTGCGGACGCCACGGTCCGGGCCGACCGTCCCGAGGTGCTGGCCGCCCTCAGTCAGCAGGGCACGGTACTGCTAGACGTGCGCACTGCGGCCGAATACCGCGGGGAAAGGTTTTGGCCCTCCGGCGCCATGGACCCGGCCGGGCGGGCCGGCCACGTGCCCACGGCCATTCACCAGCCCCTCGACGGCCTCTACCGCGACGACGGATCCTTCCGCTCCTGCGAAGAGCTCGCCAGGATCTTCACCAAACTCGAGGACGTGAACGGCCTCGGCGGCGACGCGCAGTTGATCACCTACTGCACTGTCGGCGGCCGTGCGGCCACCGCCTGGTTCGTCCTGCGCCATCTGCTCGGTCACGACCGGGTCCGCGTCTACGACGGCTCATGGGCAGAATGGGGACGCTCACCGGATGTCCCCATCGCCCGCACTTAGGCGCTCCTCCCTGAGTATCGCTGGGTCAGCGGCGAAGACGCGGCCCGCCTACTTGCGAGCCGCTCGACGACCTCCGCGGAACCATCACACACCTGGCCGATCAGCTCAAGCTGCCCGGTTCGGAGCGCGTCGACGAGCTGGTCAGCGATCTCATCGGGGTGAGGCCCGGGCTGGCCCGGCCGCTGTCCGAGGTTCAGGCCGAGCTCGACTCGCTGGTCGGACTGGAGACCGAAGGAACAGGTGCGGGCCCTCCGCCGCAAGACGCATGGCCTGCCGGAGGTGGCCACATCACAGCATCTGGTGTTCCTCGGAAACCCGGGCACGGGAAAGACCACCGTGGCGCGGCTCCTGGCCGAGATGTACCGCGCGGTCGGTCTCCTGCAGAAAGGCCACCTGGTCGAGGTCGACCGTTCGGGCCTGGTGGGGCAGCACGTCGGTGCGGCCGCCATCGCCCCATGCCGGCGAAGCCGCGTCCTCCCCTCCGGAGTCATTTCCGTGGAGGGCTGGGACAATAGGTCTAGGAGCGTCATGGTGCCAGAGAGGCACTGGGAGCGTCCGCAACCTAAGGAGGGGATCCTCATGGACCCCACCACCCTCATCATCTGGATAGTC
>NZ_SSNH01000002.1 GCF_005877005.1 Sinomonas susongensis
ACTACGACGACTATCCAGATGATGAGGGTGGTGGGGTCCATGAGGATCCCCTCCTTAGGTTGCGGACGCTCCCAGTGCCTCTCTGGCACCATGACGCTCCTAGACCTATTGTCCCAGCCCTCCACGGGAATGACTCCGGAGGGGAGGACGCGGCTTCGCCGGCATGGGGCGATGGCGGCCGCACCGACGTGCTGCCCCACCAGGCCCGAACGGTCGACCTCGACCAGGTGGCCTTTCTGCAGGAGACCGACGGCGCGGTACATCTCGGCCAGGAGCCGCGCCACCGTGGTCTTTCCCGTGCCCGGGTTTCCGAGGAACACCAGATGCTGTGATGTGGCCACCTCCGGCAGGCCATGCGTCTTGCGGCGGGGGGACCTGGAGCAGTGCGACGAGGGCCCGGGCCTCACCCCGATGAGATCGCTGACCAGCTCGTCGACGCGCTCCGAACCGCGGGCGCGATGGGACTGGGGTCGCTCGTGGCGCTGGCGTCGGGGCGCGCAGGTGCGGGCCCGTCGTCGTGCTCCTCGAGCCGTCCTTCCAGACGTGGTCGCTCGCTGCCAACCTTGTTGTGGCTCCGCTGGTCCCACCCATCACCGTCGCTGCCACCTTGGCCCTTGCGGTCGGGCCGCTGTGCCCACCCCTGGGGTGGGCCGCGACGGCGACGGCGGGGATTCCCGCAGAGGTTCTCGCGACCGCAGCCCAAGGATTCGCGGCCCTGCCGGGAGCCCGGCTCCCATGGGCGGACGGACCCGCCGGCGTAATCGCGATGGCACTCGTCTCCGTCGCCTCGGCGGCCCTCGTGTGGGGCCTGGGACACCAGCCTCGATCCTGCGTCCGCGAGTTGGCCGAAGCACCGCCGCGTGGCAAGGTTGATGCGTGAAACCTACGGCGCCCGGAACAGGACCATGATGGCAGCGGCCACACGGCGGGCCCCGAACGCGAGCCGGTCAGGCGCCCCTGGCGGTGGGGTCGACTTCAGGAACGCGGCTCCGGCGCCGATCGTCCTCGTATCCGGCCCCGAGGACTATCTTGCGGCGCGCGCCATGGACTCCATCCGGCGGCAGGCCCGCTCCGCGAGTCCCGACCTCGAGGTCACACGGCTCGACGCCCAGACCTACGCTCCCGGATCGCTCCTGCTGGCCGCGTCTCCGTCGCTCTTCGGCGAGCAGAAGTACATCGAGGCGAGCGGTCTCGAATCGATGAACGAGGATTTCCTCAAGGATGCCCTGGCCTACGTCTCGGCCCCGGAGCCGGACATCGTCCTGGTTCTGCGTCATGCGGGAGGAACGCGAGGCAAGAAGCTTCTCGATGCGGTCCGGGGCGCCGGGGCGCCAGTAGTCGACTGTCAGCCGCTCAAGAAGGACGCGGACAAGGCTGCATTTGTTGCAGCCGAGTTCAAGGGATCTGGGCGTCGCATCGAGCGCGAGGCCGTGGACGCGCTCGTGGCCGCCGTCGGCAGCAGCCTGGCCGAGCTGGGGGCCGCCTGCAGCCAGCTCCAACTCGATGCGACGTCGACCGTGGACGTCGCAACGGTGGAGAAGTACTTCGGGGGCCGCGTCGAGGCGACGGCGTTCAAGGTGGCGGACGCCGCGATTGCCGGACGGAGCGCCCTTGCCCTCTCCGCCTTCCGCCATGCAGTCGAGACCGGGGTGGACCCGGTTCCGATCGTGGCGGCCATCGGGTCCAAGCTGCGCACGCTCGCCAAGGTGGCGGGGGAGCGCGGTTCGGCACAGAGTGTCGCGCGTACCCTCGGCATGCAGCCCTGGCTTGTCGAGCAGGCCCAGCGTGACATCCGGGGTTGGACGCCGCAGAGCCTTGCAGCAGCCATCCGGGCTGTCGCGGAGGCCGACGCCGAGGTGAAGGGACTCGCGCGGGACCCCGCGTACGCCGTCGAGCGGGCCCTTGCCGTCGTCAGCGCGTCCGCCCGCGCCCGCTGAGGGGAACCCTGGTCAGGCGGGACCCTTGGTCAGGGGACGGGCGGGCAGGGAGCCGGGGACTTAAACCGGCTGGGGCCGGGCATCCCTGCGGATGCCCGGCCCCAGCCGTTGCCTGACGGGTGTGTCAGAGCGCGTTGACCTTCTTGGCGATCGCAGACTTGCGGTTCGCCGCCTGGTTCTTGTGGATCACGCCCTTGCTCACAGCCTTGTCGAGCTTCTTGGTCGCACGAAGCAGCGCCGAGCTGGCGGCGTCCTTGTCGGACGCCTCGATGGCGGAGTTGACCGAGCGGATGAGGGTCTTGAGCTCGGACTTCACAGCCATGTTGCGCTGGCGGGCCTTCTCGTTGGTGAGAATCCGCTTCTTCTGGGACTTGATGTTCGCCACGTGTGAACTTTCTTGTTTCGCTTACAGGGTCTAGAGGGCTTTCAGGTCGGCCTCGACTGAGCGGCGTGGGGATGCCTTTGGCAGCCGACCATCAGTGCCCGTCGACCTGCACGGACACACAGCAGACCATACTAGCAGACTGCTTCCCTTGCCGGCCGTGCGGTCCGTCCGGCGCGGCGGTGTCCGTGGCCGGGCGGCCACCCCGGGCCGGGCTCGGCGGGAGGGCTGGATCCGTGGGAGACTGGGAAGTCAGCATTGCCCCGCTGGCACAAGGATTGCCCGCTGGCACAGCACAGCCGCACAGAGCAGTAGAGGACGTACAGGTGTCTCCACAGGCCCGCACCGCGCCGGTGCCCGCCGCGACCGATCCGTCGATCATCCGCAACTTCTGCATCATCGCCCACATCGACCACGGCAAGTCGACGCTCGCCGACCGCATGCTGCAGTTCACGGGCGTTGTGCAGGCCCGCGACATGAAGGCCCAGTACCTCGATCGGATGGACATCGAGCGTGAACGCGGCATCACGATCAAGTCCCAGGCAGTGCGCATGCCCTGGGAGGTCGACGACGTCCCGTATGCGCTCAACATGATCGACACCCCGGGCCACGTCGACTTCACGTACGAGGTGTCACGGTCGCTGGCGGCGTGCGAGGGCGCCGTCCTGCTCGTCGACGCAGCACAGGGCATCGAAGCCCAGACGCTCGCGAACCTGTACCTCGCGATGGAGAACGACCTCCAGATCATCCCAGTCCTGAACAAGATAGACCTCCCCGCCGCCCAGCCCGAGAAGTACGCCGAGGAACTGGCGAACCTCATCGGCGGCGACCCCGCGGACGTCATGAAGGTCTCGGGGAAGACCGGCGTCGGCGTGGAAGGTCTCCTCGACCGCATCGTGCGCGACATCCCCGCGCCCGTGGGCAACGCCTCCGCGCCAGCACGGGCGATGATCTTCGACTCGGTCTACGACACGTACCGGGGAGTCGTGACGTACGTGCGCGTCGTCGATGGCGCCCTCTCGCCGCGTGAGCGCATCCAGATGATGTCGACGAAGGCGAGCCACGAGCTCCTGGAAATCGGCGTCATCTCTCCCGAGCCCATCCCGAGCAAGGGCCTCGGGGTCGGCGAGGTCGGCTACCTCATCACCGGAGTGAAGGACGTCCGGCAGTCCAAGGTCGGCGACACGGTCACGAACCTGTCCCGTCCGGCTTCCGAGTCCCTCGGCGGCTACGAGGATCCCAAGCCCATGGTGTTCTCGGGCCTCTACCCGCTGGACGGCTCGGACTACCCGGACCTCCGCGAGGCGCTCGACAAGCTCAAGCTCAACGACGCCGCGCTCGTCTACGAGCCCGAGACCTCTGCGGCGCTCGGCTTCGGCTTCCGCGTCGGCTTCCTCGGCCTGCTCCATCTCGAGATCGTGCGCGAGCGCCTCGAGCGCGAATTCAACCTCGACCTCATCTCGACAGCCCCGAACGTCATCTACGAGGTCACGCTCGAGGACAAGTCTGTCGTGACGGTCACGAACCCGAGCGAGTTCCCGACCGGCAAGGTGAAGGAAGTGCGCGAGCCGATGGTCTCGGCGACCATCCTCGCGCCGAACGAATTCGTCGGGGCGATCATGGAGCTCTGCCAGGGGCGCCGGGGTCAGATGAAGGGCATGGACTACCTGTCGGAGGACCGTGTCGAGCTCCGCTACTGGATTCCGCTCGCCGAGATCGTGTTCGACTTCTTCGACCAGCTCAAGTCGAAGACCCGGGGGTACGCCTCGCTCGACTGGAAGGCCGACGGCGAACAGGCCGCGGATCTGGTCAAGGTCGACATCCTCCTCCAAGGCGAGCAGGTCGACGCCTTCAGCGCGATCACCCACCGCGACAAGGCGTACTCGTACGGGGTCATGATGACGTCGAAGCTGCGCGAGCTCATTCCGCGTCAGCAGTTCGAGGTGCCGATCCAGGCGGCGATCGGCTCCCGCATCATTGCGCGCGAGAACATCCGTGCCATCCGCAAGGACGTCCTCGCGAAGTGCTACGGCGGTGACATCACCCGCAAGCGCAAGCTCTTGGAGAAGCAGAAAGAGGGCAAGAAGCGCATGAAGATGGTGGGCCGTGTCGAGGTGCCCCAGGAGGCCTTCATCGCCGCCCTGAATACCGACGAGTCGAAGGACAAGGCCAAGAAGTAATGCAGGTTCCATCGGCGGGTGCCCGCCGGGCAGTGGGTGAACCCATCCGGACGGCGGTGGCGTAGGTGCCGAGCACGCTTCCCCTGGGGGACCCCGCGCCGGCCGACGGCGTCCTGCCGGCCCAGGCGGCCGTCGGTGCCGAAGGACGCGGCTTCTCGCTCTACGCGCACATCCCGTTCTGCTCGGTCCGCTGCGGCTATTGCGATTTCAACACGTACACGTCGGCCGAACTCGGCGGCGGCGCTTCCCAGGCTGAGTACGCCGGGACGGCCGTGGAGGAGGTACGCCTCGCAGCCCGGGCGCTCGACGCCTCGGGAGTGCCGCGCCGTCGTCTGTCCACTCTCTTCTTCGGAGGCGGCACGCCGACGCTGCTTCCTGCCGGGGATCTGACCGCGATCCTCGCGGCGGCGGTCGACGAGTGGGGTCTCGAGCCGGGGGCAGAGGTGACGACCGAGGCGAACCCAGACTCCGTCTCGCCCGAGTCCTTGGCCGCGCTGCGGGAGGCCGGGTTCACCCGGGTCTCCTTCGGCATGCAGTCCGCGGTCCCGCACGTCCTGCGCGTCCTGGACCGCACCCATACTCCCAGCCGTGTCCCCGAGGCTGTCCGCTGGGCCCGGGACGCGGGCCTCGACGTGAGCCTCGACCTCATCTACGGCACCCCCGGTGAGAGCCTGGACGACTGGCGTGCCTCCCTCGACGCCGCCCTCGCCTGTGAGCCGGACCACGTGAGCGCCTACGCGCTCATCGTCGAGGAGGGCACGCGGCTTGCGGCCCAGATCCGTCGCGGCCAGGTCCCGGACGTGGACGACGACGACCACGCGACGAAGTACGAGCTCGCGGACGAGGTGCTCGGTGGGGCTGGCTTCCACTGGTACGAGGTCAGCAACTGGGCGCGTGGGGCAGCGGCCGGTGCCCCTGAGGGCGGCGGGGACGGACTCCGAGGGGACGGCCGCTTCGAGTGCCGCCACAACCTCGCCTACTGGCGGGGCGGAGACTGGTGGGGGATCGGTCCGGGCGCGCATTCCCACGTCGGCGGGGTGCGCTGGTGGAACGTCAAGCATCCTCGCGCGTACGCGGCGCGGCTAGCCCAGGGCGAGTCGCCTGCCGCGGGGCGCGAGACGCTCGACGACGCGACGCGCCTCGAGGAGCGCATCATCCTCGAGCTGCGGCTTGCCTCTGGTCTCCCGACTGACGCCCTCCCGCCGTCCTCCCGACGCGAGGTCGCGGGTCTCATCGCCGAGGGCCTCGTGGACGGACCGTCTGCTTTCCACGGGCGCCTCGTGCTCACGCTCTCGGGCAGGCTCCTCGCGGACGCCGTCGTGCGGCGCCTCATGCCCTGAACGGTCGGTGACCTCGGTGGATCAGCCCTACTTGATCCAGCGCAGATTGAACCGGTAGCGGAACGGCTGGCCGCGGTTGACTTCGATGCCCGCGGTGACGGACAGGATCGCGAGCCCGACCCAGATGAGGGTTGCGAGCACCTCGAAATACACGCCGATCACTGGGATGAACGCGAAGAGGTTCAGCACGAGCGCGGCAAGGGTGGGCGGCAGGGTGAAGTTGAGCGCTTCCTTCGACTCCTGGGCTGTGAACGGCCCGCGGTCCTTGAAGCAGAGGTACACGAGCAAGGACGGAACACAGCCCAGAATGCCGCCGAAGTGTGCGAGCGTCGCCCACTGGCGGTCCTCGCTGGCCGTGAAAGGCTCGGTGCCGCCGACCTTCCCGAGCCGTCCCTCTCCGGGTTCACGGTGATCCTGCCAGTTCTGGGACACAGCACTTCCTTGCATTGTTCGCGGACAGGGTCTTGGCCCCAGAATACCGAACTCAGGCGGTCAGGAAGTCGATGACTTCCTCGACCCGCCCCAGCAGAGAGGGTTCGAGATCGGCGTAGGTATGGACCGCGCCGAGGAGCCGCTGCCATCCCAGGCCGAGGTCCTCGGGCGTTTCGTGAGGCCATCCGAAGGCACGCAGGATGCCCGTCTTCCAGTCGAGCCCGCGGGGGACCGTCGGCCACGCAGGGATCCCCAGCGTCTGCGGCCGGATGGCCTGCCACACGTCCACGTACGGGTGCCCGACCACCAGGACGTGGCCCGCCGCGCCGGGTACCGAGAGGGCCCGTTCGGCGATCCGGCTCTCCTTCGAACCCTCGACGAGGTGGTCGACGAGGATTCCGAGGCGCCGCTGGGGTCCGGGCTGGAAGTCGGCGACGGCAGCGGCGAGGTCGTCGACGCCGTGGAGGGGCTCGACGACGATGCCCTCGAGGCGGAGGTCGTCCCCCCAGACCTTTTCGACGAGTTCTGCGTCATGCTTGCCCTCCACCCAGATCCGGCTCGCTCGCGCGACCCGCGCGCGGGCGCCGTCGACCGCGATCGAACCGGACGCTGTCCGCTTGGCCGGTGCCGGCGTCCTGCGCGGGGCCGGGGGGGCAAGGCGCACGGGGCGGCCCTCGAGCAGGAAGCCGTAGCCGAGTTCGAACGATCGCGTCCTGCCCCGACGGTCCTCCAGGCTGAAAACGTGCATGCCCCCGGACTTCTCGACGCGGGTCACCGCTCCGACCCATCCGCTCTGACTGTCCTCGAGCACCATGCCCAGCTCGATGGGGACCTCGGGCTGGACGCTCTTCTTCGGGGCCGCGATCTCCGCTGGCCCCCACTGGTCGTAGTAGGACACCCGGTCCTCGCTTCCCTTGCACTGCCGCCCTCAACGGGATCGCGTCCATGCTACTGGCGGCGCGGCGCTGCGGGCGGGGGCCGGGGCTGCGTGTCCCCATTCCCTGGATGGGTGGGCCCGGGGCGCATAATAGATCTAGCACTTGGGTATAGAGAGTGCTAAAGGATTGGGAACGGCTGTACGGAATGCGCGCACGCGCGACGGGTGCCATGGGCAGGGAGGTGGAATGAACGAGCCGCGAAAACTCGAGGTGCTGAGGGCGATCGTCGAGGACTATGTCCACTACCGGGAGCCTGTCGGCTCCAAGGCCCTCGTGGAGCGCCATCGTCTCGGAGTCTCGAGCGCCACGATCCGCAACGACATGGCTGCCCTCGAGGATGATGGCCTCATCGTCGCCCCGCACACGAGTGCGGGCCGGGTCCCGACCGACAAGGGCTACCGTGTATTCGTCGACCAGCTCGCGGCAGTGCGTCCGCTCTCGGCCGCGGAGAAGCAGGCGATCCAGTCCCTCCTCGAGGGCGCCGACGACCTCGACGACGTGCTCGAGCGCACGGTTCGGCTGCTTTCGCACCTCACGAACCAGGTCGCGGTGGTCCAGTACCCGCAGCTCGGCCGCGCCCGTGTGCGGCACGTCGAGGCCGTGAGCCTCGCACCCCGCCAGGTCCTGCTCGTGCTCATCGCGGACAGCGGCACGGTGGAACAGCGGGTCGTGACGGTGGGCGAGGATCTCGACCACGACCGGCTTGCTGTGCTGCGCCAGAGCTTCCTCGCGGCGACCGCCGGGAAGCCGGTCTCCCAGGTCGGGGCCAATCTGGCCGCCATCATGGACTCGCTGCTCCCTGCGGACCGCGCCGTTGCGGCCGAGCTCGCCGCGGGGCTCGCGGCCCTGGCGGTATCGAGCCGTGAAGAGCGGATCGTGACGGCGGGCACGGCATACCTCGCGAGGTCCAACAGCGACTTCCTCTTGAGCATCTCGCCGGTGCTCGAAGCCCTCGAGGAGCAGGTCGTGCTCCTGCGCCTCCTGTCGGAGATGGCGAGCGATGCAAGGGGCGTCGCCGTCGCCATCGGGCACGAGACCGCGGCGGATTCACTCGCGGAGACCTCGGTGGTGGCAACCGGCTACGGTCGGGACGATGCCAAGATCGGGGTGCTCGGGCCGACCCGGATGGACTATCCGGCGACGATGGCGGCGGTGCGCGCGGTCGCGCGGTACCTCTCGAAGATCCTCGCCGGAAGCTAGAGAAAGAAGACAGTGAGCAGCCATTACGAAACCCTCGGCGTGTCACCGGATGCGAGCGGCGAGGAGATCAAGAAGGCCTACCGGAAGCTCGCGCGCCGGTTCCACCCGGACGTCAACCCGGGCGAGGACGCGTCGGAGCGCTTCAAGGCCGTGACCCATGCCTACGAGGTCCTCTCCGATCCCGAGAAGCGCCGCATCTACGACGCAACGGGGAACGAGAACGGCACCGACAACGGGTTCTCGGGCGGGTACAACGGGGCCGGGTTCGCCTTCCAGGACATCTTCGAGACCTTCTTCGGTGGAGGAGGGGCGCAGGCGGGGCCAGCGACGCGGGTGCGCCGAGGCCAGGATGCCCTCATCGCCGTCCGGATCGAACTCAAGGACGCCGTCTTCGGCGTCAACAAGAAGATCGAGGTCGACACGGCCGTTCTCTGCACCCGGTGCGAGGGCTCGTGCTGCGAACCCGGGACCCAGCCCGTCCGATGCAGCGTGTGCCACGGCAGCGGGCATGTCCAGCGGGCCGTCCGTTCGATCCTCGGCCAGGTCATGACGACGGCGACGTGCCCCGCGTGCGGCGGCTTCGGCACCGAGATCCCGAGCCCCTGCAACGAGTGCGGCGGTGAGGGGCGCGTCCGCAGCCGGCGCTCGCTCACGGTCAAGATTCCGGCCGGGGTCTCCACGGGAACGCGCATCCAGCTCGCGGGGCAGGGGGAGGCCGGCACGGCCGGCGGCCCCACGGGGGATCTGTACGTAGAGATCCGGGTCGCCTCCCACGCGACCTTCTCCCGCGACGGCGACAACCTCCACGCGACCCTGAGCGTGCCCATGACGGCGGCAGCGCTCGGCACCGAGCTCACGCTCGAAACCTTCGACGGCGAGCAGAGCATCACGCTGCGCCCGGGCACCCAGTCGGGCGACGTGATCACGCTCCCGCACCTGGGCGTCGCGCGCCTGCGCGGTGCAGGCCGCGGCGACCTTCACGTGCACGTGAACGTCGAGGTCCCGACCAAGCTCGATGCGGAGCAGGAGGAGCTTCTGAGGCAGCTCGCCAAGCTCCGGGGCGAGCACGTCGCAGAGGGAAAGCTCGTCGGCACCGGCGGAGGCGTGTTCGCGAAGCTGCGGGACAAGTTCGGAAACCTCTGACGTGTCGAACCCCGTCTTCTTCGTCGAGCCCGGCTCGCTCGAGGCACTCGGGCAGGGCGACACCGTGACGGTCACCGGGGCGGAGGCGCGCCATGCGGCGACGGTGAGGCGGCTGGCCGCCGGGGAGCCGGTGGACCTCGTCGACGGCAGGGGTGCCCGGGGACGGGGCCGGGTGGCCCGCGCAGAGGGCGCACTCCTCGGCGTCGTCCTCGAGAGCGTCGAGCGCGAGCCGCGCCAGCCCTATCGGCTCGTCCTCGTGCAGGCTCTCGCCAAGGGCGACCGCGACGAACTCGCCGCAGAGGCAGCGACAGAGCTGGGCGCTGACGCTGTCATCCCTTGGCAGGCCGAACGCTCGGTCGTCCGCTGGAAGGGCGAGCGGGGAGCGAAGTCGCTCGCGAAGTGGCGGTCCGTCGTCTCGGCGGCCGCGAAGCAGTCCCGGCGGGCCTGGGTGCCCGAGGTCGAGGAAGCGCACGACGGCGTCGCACTCGCCGCGCGCATCGAGAAGGCCGCCCTCGCCGTCGTCCTCCACGAGGACGCGGCAGAGACGGTCAGCTCCCTTCTCGACGACTTCACGGCCGGGGCACCGCCGCTCGACGGAGAAGTGCTCTTCCTTGTCGGCCCGGAGGGCGGGATATCGCCCGCCGAACTCGACCGTTTCCTGTCGGCGGGCGCCAGACTCGGGCTCCTGGCACCGCACGTGCTCCGCTCGTCGACGGCCGGCCCAGCGGCCCTCGCCATAGCGGGAGACCGGCTCGGCCGCTGGCCGGCAAGGGCCTGAGGCTCACTGGGTGACCGTGAAGTCCTTCGAGTCCCAGGCCAGCGCCGCGGCGTCGCCGGTTCCGGGATCGCTCGGGAAGACCCTCAGCACATACTTGCCCGGCGGGAGGGAAACCGCGAGGCGGAACTGTCCCTGGCCCTGACCGGAAGGGACCGACGTCGTGTGGCCGCTCACGATCGCAGGCGCCTTGTCCGTCTTCACGTCCGCCCGCGAGATCTGCCAGTAGACCGCGGCCCCCGGGGACGTCGTCCTGCCGTCGGCGGTGAGCTGGCTGTGGGGCGACGACGTGCCGGCCTGCGGGTCGATGATCCAGATCGGCGCGACCATGGCGGGGTCGCGCTGCATCAGCTGGCCGAGCTGCACCCGGTTGAAGGCGAGCTGATCGGTGCGGCTGTCCACGAGGAGCATGACCTGCACCGGCTGACCCGAGTCGATGACGCCGGCGCTCGCGGCCGCAGCCGTCGCCGTGTAGACGAGCTCCTGCACCGCGAGCTGAGCCGTCTGCTCGTCAACTGAGCTGTTGAACGCGTCGGACGAGACGTCCACGGTGATGACGTTCCTGCCCGAGATCGAGGCCGCGAGCTTCTTGGGCGACTGCCAGGGGCTGAAGAGGTTAGGGTCCAACGGCTTGGTGGACATCATGAGCCGCAGCGCCTTGGCGACCGCGTTGTCGCTCCCGGGCGCGTCACGGAACTCGCGGTACAAGTAGACGCCGTTCCGGGCGCGGCCGAGCCAGTAGACCGGAGACTTGGTCGACGTCTGCGAGGTCTCGAGAGGGACGCTGGCGGACGCGGAGATGCCGGGGGAAGCCCCTGCAGCCATCGTCGGCTGCGGCTGCCCATTGGCTGTGCACGAGGCCAGGAGGAGGGCCACGAGCGCGGCACCGAAGGCCCGCGCGACTCGGCGCGGCCTCGGGCTCGGTCCGCTGGTGGCCATGAGCGGTATTCCTCCGGACTGATCGGCTGGGCGCTGTCGGCGCCCCAGGTCGGCGCTCTCGGGGCAGGGCTATGTGCCTGCCCGCACCGGCGCCTCCTCGGGCACCATCCAGCTTGGCACAGCCGTTCCCGGGGAATGTCCCTTCGCTAGGTTTCGTTGCCCAAGTGATGCCCGATTGATACCTAGCGGTAGCATGGACCGGCAAGCACCCCCTGAGGAGAGAGAAGGCTTTTGACAGCGGAGTTCCCGCACACAACTCCCACGACCCGGACCGAGGTTCTGCACTTCGCTCCCGGCGAGGACATGGTGCATATCCTTGGACCGCGTGATGAAGCCCTCCGCTACGTCGAAGAGCAATTCCCCTCCGTCTCGTTCCATGTCCGTGGCAATGAGCTGACCATCGTCGGGCCGCCGGCCGAGGCCCCCAACATCCGTCGCCTCTTCGAAGAGATCGCGTCCCTTGCAGAGCGGGGAACGCCGGTGACTCCGGCCTCGCTCGAGCAGCTCGTGACGATGCTGAGGGAGCAGACCGTGCCGAGCCCCTCGGAGGTGCTCACCCACAACATCCTGACGAGCCGTGGGCGCAGCATCCGCCCCAAGACCGCCAACCAGAAGAACTACGTGGACGCGATCGACGCGAACACGGTCATCTTCGGGATCGGGCCGGCGGGCACCGGCAAGACGTATCTCGCGATGGCCAAGGCCGTCCAGGCGCTGCAGCACAAGGACGTCAGCCGCATCATCCTGACCCGTCCTGCGGTCGAGGCCGGAGAGCGGCTCGGCTTCCTCCCCGGCACGCTCAACGACAAGATCGATCCCTATCTGCGGCCCCTGTACGACGCGCTGCACGACATGATCGATCCGGAGTCGATCCCGCGGCTCATGGCGGCCGGGACGATCGAGGTCGCGCCGCTCGCCTACATGCGCGGCCGCACACTCAACGACGCGTTCATCATCCTCGACGAGGCGCAGAACACGACGCCAGAGCAGATGAAGATGTTCCTCACACGCCTCGGCTTCGGGTCGAAGATGGTGGTGACGGGGGACATCACCCAGGTCGACCTGCCGTCCGGCTCGTCCTCCGGCCTCCGCGTGGTCCAGGACATCCTCGACGGCGTCGAGGACGTCAGCTTCTCGGTCCTCGACGCCACCGACGTGGTCCGGCACCGGTTGGTCTCCGACATCGTGGCGGCGTACGGGCGATGGGACGACCGCCAGCGGGCGAAGGCCGAGCGCGCTCGCGTCCGCGCAGACCGCCACCGCGCTGCGGGATCCGAGCGTGCCACGGCGTCTAAGCTTGAACCGTGAGCATCGAAGTCAACAACGAGTCAGGCGTAGCGGTCGACGAAGAGGCCCTCGTCCGCCTCGGGCGCTTCATCTTCGAGCGTCTCTGGCTGCACCCGCAGACTGAGCTCTCCATCCTGCTCGTCGACGAGGCGGCCATGGAGCGCCTGCACCTCGAGCTCATGGACGAACCGGGCGCGACGGACGTCCTCTCGGTGCCGATGGACGAGTTGACCCCGGGAACCCCCGGACGTCCGACGCCCCAGGGGATGCTGGGCGACATCGCGATCTGCCCTCAGGTCGCGGCCGAGCAGGCGGCGCGCGGGGGGCATTCGCGCGACGACGAGATGCTCCTCCTCGCGACCCACGGGGTCCTCCACCTCCTCGGCTTCGACCACGGCGAGCCTGAGGAACGTGAGGAGATGTTCGGCCTCCAGCGCGAGCTGCTCTCCGAGTTCTTGGGTCGGCCGGCCCCGAAGGAGACGATGGCGTGACGATCGCCGTCCTGCTGGCCATGGCGCTGGCGTTCACGGCGCTTGCTGCCCTGCTCACTGCCGCCGAGTCGGCGCTCGCCTTCGTTCCGCGGCACGAGGCCGAGGACTACGTCGAGGACGGCCATGGGCGCTCGCTCGAGGCCATCCTCGCGGAGCCCGTCCCCTACGTGCGCGCACTCCGCTTCTGGCGGATCTGGTTCGAGACTGCGTCCGCGGTCGCGGTCGCCGTCCTCATGACGATCTGGATCTCGGATGTCTGGCTCGCAGGGCTTGCAGCGACGGTCGTCATGGCCATCATCGGCTTCCTGCTCGTGGGGGTCTCGCCCCGGCAGCTGGGCAGGCGGCACGCCCTCTCGGTCGCGGCCTGGACCGCGCCGCTCACTGTCGCGCTCCGTCGGGTCCTTGGCCCGATCCCTGGGTGGCTCGTCTCGATCGGCAGCGCTGCCACGGGCACGGACCCTCAGCAGGAGGACGCGATCTATTCCACCGACGAGCTCCGCGAGTTCGTCGAGAGGGCGAGCGATTCGGACGACTTCGAGGACTCGCAGGCCGAGCTGCTCCAGTCCGTATTCGATCTCGGCGACACCCTCGTCCGCGCCGTCATGGTGCCGCGCACGGACGTCATCGGCATCGAAGCCGGCGCGACGCTGCGTCAGGCGATGTCCCTTTTCCTCCGCTCCGGCTGCTCCCGTCTCCCAGTCTTCGTCGAGAACCTCGACGACATCCGCGGGATCCTGTACCTCAAGGACGTCGCCGCGCGACTGCACCAGGCACCCGGCTCTGGCGGGGAACCGGTCGAGGACCACGTCCGCGAACCGCGCTTCGTCCCCGAGTCGAAGCCCGTGAGCGAGCTCCTCAAGGAACTCCAGCGCGAATCGACCCACCTCGCCATCGTGGTGGACGAATACGGGGGCACCGCGGGACTCGTCACGCTCGAGGATCTGATCGAGGAGCTGGTGGGCGAGATCGCCGACGAGTACGACGAGGACGACGTGGAGGCCGTCGAGGTCGAGCCTGGAACCTATCGGATCCAGGCGCGGATGAGCTTGGACGACTTGGGCGAGCTCTTCGACGAGGACATCGAGGACGACGAGGTCGACACGGCGGGGGGCCTGCTCGCCAAGGCGATCGGACGAGTGCCGATCGTGGGCAGCACCGCGGTCGTGGAGGGTATCCGCCTCACGGCCGACCGCCTCGAGGGGCGACGAAAGCGTGTGAGCCATCTGCTCGCCGAGCGCACCGCGCCCGTCGCCGAGGACAGAGGGCGGGCGCGCGAGACAGAACGGCATGATTCGGAAGCGACAGGGAGACACCATGGCTGATCAGGACGGCGGCAGGGGCGGCCGCGGAGCGCGGGCAGAGAACTGGCCGCAGACGGCGGACGACGGCAGCTACCACGCGGGCTTCGCAGTGCTCGTCGGGCGTCCCAACGCCGGGAAGTCGACCCTCACCAACGCCCTCGTCGGCCAGAAGGTGGCCATCACCTCGGCCAAGCCCCAGACGACGCGCCACACCATCCGCGGCATTGTGCACCGCTCGGACGCGCAGCTCATCCTCGTGGACACCCCCGGCCTCCACCGGCCCCACACCCTGCTCGGCCAGCGGCTCAACGACCTCGTCGCCGAAACGCTCTCCGAGGTCGACGCGATCGGCTTCTGCCTCCCGGCCAACGAGCGCATCGGGCCGGGTGACCGCTTCATCGCCAGCCAGCTGGCCGGCGTCGGCCGCAAGCCCATCGTCGCGCTCGTCACCAAGGCCGACCTAGCAGACCGGGCCGCCCTCACGGAGCAGCTCCTCGCGGTCACCGAACTCGGCCGCGAGGTCCTCGGCGGCGAAGGCTTCGCGGACATCGTCCCCGTCTCGGCCAAGGACGGCTTCCAGGTCGAGACGGTCGCGGACGTGCTGATCTCGCACATGCCGCCGTCGCCGCCGCTCTATCCGGACGGGGAACTGACCGACGAGCCGGAGGCGATCATGGTGGCGGAGCTCGTTCGCGAAGCCGCGCTCGAGGGCGTCCGCGACGAACTCCCGCACTCCCTTGCCGTCGTCGTCGACGAAATCGTCCCGCGCGAAGGGCGGTCGGAGGACAATCCGCTCCTCGACGTCCGCGTCAACCTCTTCGTGGAGCGGCCGTCGCAGAAGGCGATCATCATCGGCCGCGGCGGAGCGCGTCTGCGGGACGTCGGCTCTCAGGCCCGGAAGGGAATCGAGGCCCTTCTCGGCACCCGCATCTACCTCGATCTGCACGTGAAGGTGGCCAAGGACTGGCAGCGCGATCCCAAGCAACTCGGGCGTTTGGGCTTCTAGCGCGTCACAGCCGTCTCACAGGGGCCCCTGTAGACTGGATGGCAGTATCATCTACCGGAGGCTTCATTTGTCAACAACAGGGAACGTCCCGCGACACGTGCGCGCGCGCCGCTCAGTTCCCCTCTGGGTGAAGATCCTCGGGGGCGTTGTCGTACTCGGAATCGTGAGCGTTGTCGCCTTCGCGGGCTACTGGACCTGGCGCCTGCAGAACAACATTCACGAGGCGCCACTCAGCGCGGGCCACTCGACGGCAGACGCGACGAATGATGCCACCGACCCCCTCCAGATCCTCATCATCGGGACGGATACCCGGTCGGGCGCGGATTCTAACTACGGCACCACCGCGGACAGCTCGGGCTACGGCAACTCCGACGTGATGATCCTCTTGAACATCTCGGCGGACAACAAGGTCGTTTCCATGACGAGCTTCCCGCGCGACCTCATGGTGCCGATTCCTGCTTGCCACGATCCGCAGACGGGCAAGGACTATCCGGCCCAGGCCGTCGGGCAGATCAACTCGGCCATGATGGAGGCGGGGCCGGGATGCGCCGTCGACACGGTCAACCAGCTCACAGGGCTCACGATCGACCACTTCATGGTCGCCGACTTCAACGCGGTCAAGGATCTCTCGAACGAGATCGGCGGCGTCCAGGTGTGCGTCAACGCCGCGATCGACGACCCGTACTCCGGCCTCAAGCTGCCGGCGGGCACGTCCACGGTCCAGGGCGAAATGGCCCTCGCGTTCCTCCGGAGCCGTCACGGCGTCGGTGACGGCAGCGACCTTTCGCGGATCAAGTCGCAGCAGGAGTTCCTCGCCTCCCTCGCGCGCAAGGTCAAGTCGGACGGCACGCTGACCAACGTTCCGAAGCTCCTCAGCATCGCGGACACGATCACCCAGAACCTCACCGTGGATTCCGGGCTGGCCAATCCCCAGTCGATGATCACGATCGCTTCCCGGTTCCGGTCCGTGGACCTGTCGAAGGTCGCGTTCGTGACCGTTCCGTGGGAGCCGTACACCGGGGACCCGAACAGGGTCCAGCTCAAGCAGCCCGACGCGGCGGCCCTCTTCGACGCGCTTCGGCAGAACCGCGACCTCACGGCGCCGGCCGCGAGCGCGACGGCAAGCGCATCATCGTCGGCGAGCGCATCGCCGTCGGCAAGCGCTGCCCCGACCACCCCTGCCGCTCCTGCGTACGACAAGGCGGCCCAGCCGGTCAGCGTTGCGAACGGCACCGGGGCGACGGGCCGGGCGGGCGAGCTCGCGACCTTCCTCAAGGGCCAGGGGTTCACCCAGACCACGGCGTTCAACGCCGCTGCCACCGACACGACCAACGTGTACTACGGTGCGAACTTTGCCGACGTCGCGAAGGACGTCGCTGCGGCGCTCGGCATTCCCTCGTCGCAGGTGCAGTCCGCGGACAACGTCAACGGGGTTCAGGTCTATGTCGGTTCCGACTTCGCCTCGGGGACCCACTACACGCCCAAGCTCCCCAACAACGTGGTCTCGCAGACGGCAGCCCAGTCCACGTGCCAGACGGCGTTCGGCCAGTAGCCCGAGCGGCAGCGTGAAGGGCACGCGGCAGCAGACTGCCGCAGGCCCGGAGCGGAGCGAAAGGCCCCGACATCCGTGCGGATGCCGGGGCCTTTCGCCGTCTGGGGGCGGGTCTACCAGATCTCGACGCGCTCCTCGGGCGGGAGCCACATGCCGTCGCCTTCGCTGACCTCGAAGGCCTCGTGGAATGCCGTGAGGTTCTTGGCGATGACGTTGGTGCGGAATTCGTTGGGGGAGTGGGGGTCGATCGCGAGCCTGCGGATGGACTCCTCGGGACGGCACACCTGGCGCCAGACCGTGGCCCATGAGATGAAGAAGCGCTGTGCGCCGGTCAGCCCGTCGATGACGGGCGCCTCCGTGCCGCCGAGGTGGAGGCGGTAGGCCTTGAACGCGATGCCCAGGCCCCCCAGGTCCCCGATGTTCTCGCCGAGGGTCAGCTTGCCGTTCACGGTGTGCCCCGGGGCTTCGCTGGGGGAGAGGACTTCGAACTGCTCGACGAGCTTCGCGGTCAGGGCGTCGAAGGCCTCCCGGTCTGCGTCCGTCCACCAGTTGCGAAGTGCTCCGGTCCCGTCGAACTGCGAGCCCTGATCGTCGAACCCGTGTCCGATCTCATGCCCGATGACGGCCCCGATGCCTCCGTAGTTGACGGCGGGGTCCGCGCCCGGGTGGTAGAACGGCGGCTGGAGGATCGCTGCGGGGAAGACGATCTCATTCATGAGCGGGTGGTAGTACGCGTTGACGGTCTGGGGGGTCATGAGCCACTTGATGCGGTCGACGGGCTTCCCGATCTCATCGAGCAGCCGGTCGAGCTCGCCGGCGTGGGCGCGGCGCACGTTGCCGAGGAGGTCCTTCTCGTCGATCTCGACGGCGGAGAAGTCGATCCACTCGTCCGGGTAGCCGATCTTCGGGTGGAAGGCCTCGAGCTTCTCGAGCGCCCGCTCACGGGTCTCCGGGCCCATCCAGGAGAGGACGGAGATGCTCTGCCCATACGCCTCGACGATGTCGGCGACGAGCTTCTGCATCGATTCCTTGTGCTCCGCCGGGAAGTGGCGCTCGACGTACAGGCGCCCCACCGCCATCCCGAGCCCGTTCTCCACGGTCGCGACGCCGCGCTTCCACCGCTCCTTGTTCTCCGGGGTCCCGCTCAGTACCGTGCCGTAGAAGGCGAAGTGGCGGTCGACGAATTCGGGCGAGAGGTACGGTGCCGACGCGGAGACCACGTGGGCCGTGAGCCAGAGCTTCCACTCGTCGAGGGGCACCTCGGCGAGCATGGGGCCGATGCCCGAGAGGAAGTCCGGGTTTCCGACGACGAGCTCCGCCCGGGCGTGGTCCTCGACGCCGGTTGCCTCCGCCCACGTCACGAAGTGCGGGAAGACGGTGGTCGCTTCCTCCTGGGTGAACAGGTTGTAGGTCTTCTGCGGATCGCGCAGCGTCACCCGGTCCCAGTGCAGTCGCGCGAGCCTCTCCTCGAGGCGAACGACGGCGGCCGCATCCTCGGCGGGCGACGTCCGGCCCACGAGGGCGAAGACGTCGGCGAGGTAGGTGCGGTAGGACTCGCGGACTTCGGCGAACCGCTCCTCGCGGTAGTACGACTCGTCCGGGAGGCCGAGGCCGCCCTGCGAGAGGTACAGGAGCACCCGGTCGGGATTCCCGGCGTCGGGGGCCGCATAGTATCCGAACAGCCCTTCGCTGCCACCGCGCCCCAACCGCGCCGAGGTACGCACGAGCTCCTCGGCGTCGGCGATCGCGTCCACCTCGGCGAGCAGCGCCTTGAGCGGCTCGGAGCCAAGCTCGGCGACGCGCTCCTCGTCCATGAACGATCGGTACAGCGCACCGATCTTCTCCTCGTCGGAACCCGGGGCGTGCTCGCTTTCGGCGAGCTCCTCGATGAGGGCGCGCACGTCTTCCTCGGCGCGGTCGCGGAGCTGCACGAAGGTACCGACCAAGGCCCGGTCAGACGGGATCTGGGTCTCGCGGAGCCACGCACCGTTGACGTGTCGGTACAGGTCGTCCTGGGCTCGGACAGTCTCGTCGAAGAACTCGCGGTCGACGCCGGACGGGGCGACAGGGCTGGACGGCGCGACAGGGCTGTCTGTCATGGTGCCTCCTCAGGCATGCTCGGATGGCTTCATCTTAGGCAGGCAGCCGGCCGAAGGCGGGGCTGCTCGCCCGGACGCTCTGGAGGCCGTGCTATCGTGACGCTGTGCCACACGCGCAGCGCCTTCTCCTTCTTAGCTGCCGTGGCGGGGCCCAGTAGCCGGACGACGGACCACAGTTCCGACACGGCGTAGGCCGGATCCCCGCCGCGGAGTTTTCTGACGCCCGGCCCGGAGGATCCCAGCTTTTGAGAAAGGCCTACAGTAAAACCATGCGCAACGCACAGAAGCCCTCGGGCATGCCCGTCCACCGCTACCTCCCGTTCCACGAGCAGATCACGGTCGATCTGCCGGATCGGACTTGGCCGGACAAGCGCATCGAGAAGGCGCCCCGCTGGTGCGCCGTCGACCTGAGGGACGGCAACCAGGCGCTCATCGACCCCATGAGCCCGGCACGCAAGCTCAAGATGTTCAAGCTCCTCGTCCAGATGGGCTACAAGGAGATCGAGGTGGGCTTCCCTTCGGCCTCCCAGACGGACTTCGACTTCGTCCGCCAGCTGATCGAGGGGGGCCACATCCCCGACGACGTGACAATCCAAGTCCTCACCCAGGCGCGCGAACATCTCATCGAGCGCACCTACGAGTCGCTGGTCGGGGCGAAGAGCGCGATCGTGCACCTCTACAACTCGACATCGGTGCTGCAGCGCCGCGTCGTGTTCAACTCCGACGAGGAGGGCATCCTCGACATCGCCGTGCAGGGCGCACTCCTGTGCAAGAAGTACCAGGAGACGCTCCCCGACACGCACATCACGTACGAGTACTCGCCGGAATCCTTCACCGGGACGGAGCTGGAGTACGCGGCCCGGGTATGCAACAAGGTCGCCGAGATCTTCGAGGCGTCCGCCGACAGCCAAGTCATCATCAACCTGCCGGCGACGGTGGAGATGGCGACTCCCAACGTCTACGCCGACTCGATCGAGTGGATGAGCCGCAATCTGAAGCCGCGGGAGGGCATCATCCTCTCCCTGCACCCGCACAACGACCGTGGCACGGGCGTCGCCGCCGCGGAGCTCGGCTATCTCGCAGGTGCGGACCGGATCGAGGGGTGCCTGTTCGGCAACGGCGAGCGCACCGGCAACGTCGATCTCGTCACCCTCGGCCTGAACCTGTTCGTGCAGGGCGTCGACCCGATGATCAACTTCTCCAACATCGACGAGATCCGGCGCACCGTCGAGTACTGCAACCAGCTGCCGGTGGCGGAGCGGTCGCCGTACGGCGGCGACCTCGTCTTCACGGCGTTCTCGGGCTCCCATCAGGACGCCATCAAGAAGGGCTTCGAGGCGCTCGAGCGCGATGCCGCGCGCGCAGGCGTTCCGGTCGACGAGTTCACGTGGCAGGTTCCGTACCTGCCGATCGACCCGAAGGATGTGGGCCGCTCGTACGAGGCAGTCATCCGGGTCAACTCGCAGTCGGGCAAGGGCGGGGTAGCCTACCTGCTCAAGAACGAGCACAACCTCGACCTGCCGCGCCGTGCCCAGATCGAGTTCTCGCGCGTCATCCAGCAGCACACCGACACGGCGGGCGGCGAGGTGAGCCCGTCTGTCCTGTGGGACATCTTCAGCGACGAGTACCTCCCTGCGGCGTCCGCGGACGGGGGCAAGGCGTGGGGCCGATACGCTCTGACCTCCGTGAGCACCGAGACCGCCGAGGACGGCACCATGACGCTCGAGGCGGGTCTCCGCGTCGACGGCACCCACGTCCGGCGCACGGGAACCGGCAATGGCCCCATCGCAGCCCTCCTCGACATCTTCTCCTCCGAGGGCGTGGACGTCCGCGTCCTCGACTACACGGAGCACGCCCTCTCGGAAGGCGGCAGCGCGCGTGCCGCCGCCTACGTCGAATGCGGGATCGGCGAACGCATCCTGTGGGGGGTGGGCATCGACGCGAATACGAGCCTCGCCGCGCTCAAGGCAGTCATCTCTGCGGTCAATCGCGCTCTGCGGGACGCGGACGCAGTCGGCGCCTGACCCTCGTGCGGTGCCCCGCCCGGTCCGGGTGGGGCACCGCGCGCACCGGTGGGAGAATAGGCTCCATGGCCGAATCGACGTTCGCTGCGCGGAGCTACCGCGACGACGGCGTCGTCCTCCGCACCCACCGGCTCGGCGAGGCCGATCGCATCATCGTGCTCCTCACGAAGCATCACGGGCAGGTCCGTGCTGTGGCGCGCGGGGTGCGGCGAACGGGCAGTCGCTTCGGCGCGAGGCTCGAGCCATTCATGGTCGCCGACGTCCAGCTCGTGCGCGGGCGCTCCCTCGAGGTGGTGGGCCAGGCAGTGGCCAGGGGAACCTACGGTCAGGACATTGCCGCAGACTATTCCCGCTACACTGCGGCGGCCGCCATGGCCGAGACGGCTGAACGCCTCACCGCAAACGACGGCGAAGCCTCACTCCCGCACTATCAGCTCCTTGTCGGGGCGCTCGCCGCGCTGAGCCGAGGTGCGCACGCTCCGGAGCTCATCCTCGACTCGTACCTCCTGCGCGCCCTGTCGACGGCGGGGTGGGCGCCGAGCTTCACGGACTGCGCGCGCTGCGGGGAGCCCGGACCGCATTCTGCCTTCTCCGCGGCCCTCGGCGGCATCGTCTGCCACGAGTGCCGCCCGCCCGGATCTCCGTCGCCTGCTCCCGAGACGGTGCGGCTGCTCGCTGCCCTCCTCTCCGGAGACTGGTCGGTTGCGGATCCGTCGGCCTCGGGCAGCCGCCGGGAGGCCTCGGGCCTCGTGGCCGCGTATGTCCAGTGGCACCTCGAGCGCGCTGTCCGCTCGCTCAGGCTCGTCGAGCGGAACGCCGAGCCTGATTCCTCCCCGATCCGACAGGAGACCAGCAGCACGTGAGAATGACCCGCCGCCAGGCGCACCCCACGGTGGCCCCCTATCCGCACCCCTCGGGGGCCCGGCCCCCGGCGATCCCCCAAGAGTTCGTCCCGCGCCACGTCGCCATCGTCATGGACGGCAATGGCCGCTGGGCCAACCAACGGGGGCTTCCCCGCATCGAGGGCCACAGGGCGGGGGAGCCGGCCCTCTTGGACGTAGTCGCGGGTGCGATCGAGATCGGCATCGAATACGTGTCGGTGTACGCGTTCTCGACCGAGAACTGGCGGCGGTCACCGGAGGAGGTCCGTTTCCTCATGGGCTTCAACCGCGACGTCCTTCGCCGGCAGCGCGACACGATGAACTCCTGGGGTGTGCGGGTGCGATGGGCGGGCCGGCGCCCCAAGCTCTGGGGCTCGGTCATCCGCGAACTGGAAGAGGCCGAGGAACTCACCCGCGGCAACACGAAGTGCCACCTCACGATGTGCGTGAACTACGGCGGCAGGGCGGAGATCGCCGACGCCGCGGCGGCCATCGCCCGCGACGTCGCCGCGGGCACGCTCAGCCCGCGCTCTGTCACCGAGAAGACGGTGCAGCGCTATCTCGACGAGCCGGACCTGCCGGACATCGACCTGTTCCTGCGGAGCTCGGGGGAGCAGCGCCTGAGCAACTTCATGCTGTGGCAGTCGGCCTATGCCGAGATGGTCTTCATGGACACCCTGTGGCCTGACGTCGACAGGCGCACCCTCTGGGAGGCCGTCGAGATCTACGCGCGGCGTGACCGTCGGTACGGCGGCGCCGTCGATCGAGCCCCTGGGGCCTGACACTCAGCCGGAGGCACCGAGCACGCTGTCGAACCACGCGCCGAGGCGTGCATACGCCCCCCGCCGGACGCTCGGGGCCGAGAGCAGCACGTCGTGCAGTCCGCCCTCGACGAGCAGTTCGTCGAGCGACTGGCACACGGCCCTCGCCGCGCGGCGCATCGGACCGATCGCGAGGACCGCGTCGCGCCATCGCATGTGCTCGCGCCAGATCAGCCCGGTGTCGCTGCGCGTCGAGGCGAGGAGGACGGCGGGAATCGCGATGCGCGGGCCGGCCAAGAGTTCGCGTTGGGCCGAGAGGACCCCGTAGAGCCAGCCGGCCCTGATGGGAAAGGCCGTCCGGGGCCGGAGATCCTCGCGCAGGTCCCATTCGCCGCCTGCCTCCCGGGCGACCGCCCGCCAGAAGTAGCCGCGGGAGGGGAGGGGTATGACCTGGTCCGGGTTCGCCGTCGCCCGCGCTGCCAGAGCCAACTCGAGCATCCGCCCAGCGGTGCGGCCGCCGTGGGGCACGAGCCAGGGACTGCTCAGGACGAGCGCTGAAAGCCGCTCAGGGCGCCGCTGGGCTTCCAGGGCGACGGCTAGGCCGCCGGTGGAATGACCCATGAGCACGACGCGGGTTGCGCCTTCCCCCTCGACGGCATCGAGGGCTGCCTCGATGCTCTCGAGATAGTGCTCCGCGGAGGGCACGTAGCCGGGCCGGCCGCCGGGACGAAGGCTTCGTCCATGCTCGGGGAGGTCGAGGGCGTAGAACCGCCACCCGCGTGCCACGGCGAACTCCGCGAGTTCCGTGTTGAAGTAGTAGTCGCTCCAGCCGTGGACGTACAGGAGGGCCGTGTCGCACAGGAGCGCTGTGTTCTGCACGGCTGGCCGGGCCCGGGCTGAATCCCCGTCGTCCCGGCCCGCTGCCGAGTGCACGAAACGGACAAGCGTTCCCGCCGGACCCGAGTCCGCCAGCAGCGCACGCTGCTCGAATCCCGCCCCCAGGAAGTCCGCTCTCCAGTCCTCCATCTCCCCTCCTCGCCGCACACCTGAAGAACCCATTTGAAGGATAGGTGCCGTTTTGTCGCGCGGACTGCGGCTGGGGGAGACTTGGGGCATGCGTCTCTACCCCCTCTTCTTCCGTGCCGCGTTCTCCTGGATGGACGCAGAACGCGCCCACCGGATCGGGTTCGAAGCCATCCGTGCAGTCCACGCGGTGGGGGCCGGCCGAGTGATTGAGCGTTTCGCCTTCCCCGCCGAGTCGCTGCGGACCAAGGCGTTCGGGGTCGAGTTCCCGTCGCCCTTCGGACTCGCCGCAGGCTTCGACAAGGAGGGGAAGGGCATCGAGGCCCTTGCGGCGCTCGGCTTCGGGCATATCGAGGTGGGCACGATCACCGGTCGGGCCCAGCCCGGAAACCCCAAACCGCGCCTCTTCCGGCTCATTCCGGACCGCGCGGTCGTGAACCGCATGGGCTTCAACAACGACGGCGCCACGGCCGTTGCGCCGCGGATCGCCGCCGCACGCCGGGCCCTCGAACGGCGCTACGGCGCTCACCGCCCCATCATTGGAATCAACATCGGCAAGTCGAAGGTCGTTCCGCTCGAGGAGGCGGCAGAGGACTACCGCAAGAGTGCCCGCGCGCTCGCGCCGCATGCCGACTACCTCGTGGTCAACGTCAGCTCGCCCAACACCCCCGGTCTCCGGCTCCTCCAGAGCGTCGAGAGCCTGCGCCCCCTTCTCGAGGCAGTGCGTGAGGAGTCGTCGGCTTCCGCCGGCCGTCCGGTTCCGCTCCTCGTCAAGATCGCTCCGGACCTCTCCGACGACGATATCGACGACGTCGCCCGGCTCGCGCTCGACCTCGGCCTCGACGGGATCATCGCGACGAACACCACCATCGGACGCGAAGGCCTCGTCAGCGATCAGGCTGCGGTCGAAGCCTGCGGGGCAGGGGGCCTTTCGGGTGCTCCGCTCAAGAGGCGCTCGCTCGAGGTGCTGCGCAGGCTCTCCGCTGTCGTGGGGGACCGGCTGGCCCTCGTGTCGGTCGGCGGCGTCGAGACCGCCTCCGACATACAGGAAAGGCTCGCCGCAGGGGCGAGCCTTGTCCAGGGCTACACGGCCTTCCTCTACGAAGGTCCGTTCTGGGCCGCCTCGGTGAACCGTGAGCTCGCCAAGGCGGGGGTGGTCACGAAGGGTACTGCCCGCGCGTGACCTGAGGCTTCGGCAGCCGGAGCGGCCGGAACTGCAGCGCCCGCATCGACCCGTACCACACGGTCCCACGCTCGACCTCGCCGAACTTCGCCGTCAGCCGCTTCTTGAGGATGCGCGAAAGCCAGAGCGTGTCGAGGATGACGAGGATGAAGACGATCCAGAACGCGGCGAGGATGTAGACCTGCGCGGCGCTCGCTTGGGGGACGATGAACGAGATCACGACGAACGCAAGCGCGCCGAACATGAGGTACTCGCCGATGTTGATGCGAGCGTCGACGGTGTCACGTGCAAAGCGCTTCTGCGGTCCACGGTCCTTGAGCGGAAGGTGGCGTTCGTCGCCTGTCTGTAGGGCCTGGCGCACTCGCATCCGCTCGTCGGCCGCAGCCTGCCGTTCGGCTGCGCGCGACGCCTTCCGGTCAGTGGGCACGAGCGGACGACGGCGGGCCGCCTCCCGGTCCTTGCGCCGGGGGGTCGGCGCCCCCTTGCCGACGAGCGGGGCAGTCGGCTTCTCCTCAGGCTGCCCGGCGCTCTCGACGGCGGGCTCGTTCTTTCGTCCAAACACCACTCAAGGATAGCCGTCGAGAGGGCTCGGGCGGCGCGTCGACTGGAGCGGGCCGACCGTTGATGCCCCAACACGCGGCTTGTACTGTGAAGCCATGATTTCAGATTCGCCAGCCCTCGCGCCGGATGTCGTCAGTGAGCTCCGGAAGGCAGTCGAGCGCCGCTTCGACGCCACTCTCGCGGAGCTCATGGAGCTCGCGTCCATCCCGGGCATCGCGTGGGATGCCTTCGACCCGGGCGAGCTCGAGCGGAGCGCCCAAGCCGTCGCCAAGCTCGCCGCCGCAGCCGGGCTCGACGGCGTCGAGATCCTCCGGGCCGAGCGGCCGGACGGCAAGCCAGGGGGACCAGCCGTCGTCGCACGCCGCGCCGCCGCGCCCGGCAAGCCGACCGTCCTGCTGTACGCCCACCACGACGTGCAGCCACCGGGGGACCTCTCCCTCTGGAACTCGGCGCCATTCACCCCCGAGGTGCGCGGCGCCCGAGTGTTCGGACGCGGCGTCGCGGACGACAAGGCCGGCGTCATGGTCCATCTCGCCGCCTGGCGCGCCGTCTCGGAAGTCCTCAGCGACGCAGCGGGGGTGGGTGTGACGCTCTTCGTGGAAGGCGAGGAGGAGGCCGGGTCGCCGAGCTTCCGGAAGTTCCTCGAGACGTACCGCGAGCGACTGGCGGCCGATGTCATCGTCGTGGCGGACTCGAGCAACTGGTCGGTGGGCACGCCAGCGCTCACGACGAGCCTGCGCGGACTCGTGGACGGGACGTTCGAAGTCCGTGTGCTGAGCCACGCGGTCCACTCCGGGGTCTTCGGGGGACCCGTGCTCGACGCGCCGACCCTGCTGGCTCGGCTCATCGCGACGCTCCACGACGAGGAAGGGAACGTCGCAGTCTCCGGCCTCGTGGCGGCCGCCGACCCTGATGTGGAGTACCCGGAAGAGCAGTACCGCGCGGACGCCGGGGTGCTCGACGGCGTCCGGCTCGCGGGGAGCGGAAGCATCGCGGCCAGGCTCTGGAGCCGTCCCGCGCTCTCGATCATCGGCATCGACGCGCCAGCAGTCGCCGTCTCCTCCAATACGATCCAGCCGGCTGCCCGAGCGAAGTTCAGCCTCCGCCTCGCGCCCGGGCAGGACCCCGACGCGGCCATGGACGCCGTGCGGCGCCACCTCGAGGCCCACGTGCCCTTCGGAGCCAAGCTCGAGTTCACACCGGGGGAGCGGGGCAACCCCTACCTTGCGGACACCGGCTCGCCCGCCGCCCGTGTAGCGCTCGACGCCCTCCGCAGCGCGTGGGGGGTGGATCCTGTCCAGATGGGAATGGGAGGCTCCATTCCCTTTGTTGCAGATTTGAAGGAGGTGTTCCCTGCCGCCGAGGTCCTCATCACCGGAGTGGAGGACCCCGACAGCAGGGCGCACAGCGCCAACGAGTCGCTGCATGTCGAGGAATTCAAGCGGTGCATCGTCGCGGAGGCGCTCGTGCTGGCCGCGTTGGGCGCTAGGAAGGGTTAGCGCCTATCGCCGACGCCGCCGTAGCATGGAAGCAAGGGACAGAGGGAAGGGTATGGAATGAGCACTGCAACCAACGAGACGACCGAGGCCATCGGCTCGCACGAAGTGACCCTCACCGAGGTCGCTGCGGGCAAGGTCCGCAGCCTGCTTGAGCAGGAGGGCCGCACCGATCTCCGCCTGCGGGTCGCCGTCCAGCCGGGCGGATGCTCGGGCCTCATCTACCAGCTCTACTTCGACGAGCGGCTCCTCGACGGTGACGCTGTCCGTGACTTCGACGGTGTCGAGGTCGTGGTGGACAAGATGAGCGTGCCCTACCTCGCGGGCGCGAGCATCGACTTCGAGGACACCATCTCGAAGCAGGGATTCACGATCGACAACCCCAACGCGCAGGGTTCGTGCGCGTGCGGCGACTCGTTCCACTGACCTGTTGCCGCGTGCATGTCGGCCGTGTCTTCTGACAGCCCCTCAGGGGCCCGGAAGGCACGGCCGACGTGCATGTGCAGGATGTGGGTAATTCCTTTGCGATGGCTGTAAGCTCTACACCGAGTAGTAAAACTATGCCGCCGGGGAGCGAGTTGCTGCGGGTATTTCCGTGGCCGAGAGAGCCGGCCGAAGCATCAAGAGGAAGGGCCGTCTGTGAGGTCGCAGAACCGAACCAGCAGCCAGCGCACTCGAATCATCACGGTAGCTTCCGTTGCCGTTGCAGGAGCGCTCGCACTGTCTGGATGTACAAGTCAGGTACAGAACGGCTGGCTGCCGGGATCGCGGGATACGACTAGCAACACAGGCATGGTCACCGACCTCTGGGTCAACTCGTGGATCGCTGCCCTCGCGGTCGGCGCCGTCACGTGGGGCCTGATCCTCTGGTGCATCATCGCGTACCGCAGGCGGAAGGGAACAGTCGGCTTCCCCCGCCAGACGAGCTACAACCTGCCGCTCGAGATCTTCTACACGGCGATCCCCCTCTTCCTCGTCGTGGTCTTCTTCTACTTCACCGACCGTGACCAGCGCGCGATCGACAACCCCAACGCCAACCCCGACGTGACGATCAACGTCGTGGGCAAGCAGTGGTCCTGGGACTTCAACTACAAGCAGGGCGGGATCATCAAGGAGAACGCCTACGAGGCGGGAACCCAGACGCACCTCAACGGCACGCCAGTTGATCTCAACACCCTCCCGACGCTCTACCTCCCCGTCGGCAAGACCGTGACGCTCGACCTCACATCGCGTGACGTCATCCACTCGTTCTGGGTCCCTGCGTTCCTCCAGAAGCGTGATGTGATCCCGGGCCACCCGAACACCATGTACTTCACGCCGGAGAAGGTGGGCACGTACGAAGGCAAGTGTGCCGAGCTCTGCGGCGAATACCATTCCGAGATGCTGTTCCGCGTGAAGGTCGTCTCGGAGGCCGACTTCCAGGCTCACCTCGCGGGGCTGCCCAAGGGTCTGCTGGACACGACGTACGACCGCAACCCGGATCTGAATCAGAAGTAAGGGAATCATCGTGGCTACCTATACACAGTCGCCCTCGGCCGGGGCACTCAATGCGCCGGTCGTGCCGCGGTCCAAGGGACGCATCATCGTCAACTGGATCACCTCGACCGACCACAAGACGATCGGGTACATGTACCTGATCGCGTCGTTCATCTTCTTCTGCCTCGGCGGCGTGATGGCGCTCCTGATCCGGGCCGAGCTCTTCGAGCCCGGCATGCAGATCCTGCAGACGAAGGAGCAGTACAACCAGCTCTTCACGATGCACGGCACGGTCATGCTGCTCATGTTCGCGACGCCGCTCTTCGCCGGCTTCGCGAACGTGATCATGCCGCTCCAGATCGGTGCTCCCGACGTCGCGTTCCCGCGCCTCAACGCGCTTGCCTTCTGGTTCTTCCTCTTCGGCTCCTCGATTGCGGTCGCCGGCTTCATCACCCCCCAGGGGGCTGCGTCCTTCGGGTGGTTCGCCTACGCCCCACTGTCAGACACAACGTTCACGCCGGGCATCGGCGGTGATCTATGGGTCTTCGGCCTGGCACTGTCCGGCTTCGGAACCATTCTGGGCGCGGTCAACTTCATCACGACGATCATCTGCATGCGTGCTCCCGGCATGACGATGTGGCGCATGCCGATCTTCACGTGGAACACGCTCATCACCGCGATCCTCGTGCTCATGGCCTTCCCGCCTCTCGCCGCCGCCCTCTTCGGCCTCGGCGCGGACCGTCGATTCGGCGCCCACATCTTCGACCCTGAGAACGGCGGAGCCATTCTCTGGCAGCACCTGTTCTGGTTCTTCGGCCACCCCGAGGTGTACATCATCGCGCTGCCGTTCTTCGGCATCGTCTCGGAGATCTTCCCCGTCTTCAGCCGCAAGCCGATCTTCGGCTACAAGGGCCTCGTCTTCGCGACGATCTCCATCGCCGCCCTCTCCGTGACAGTGTGGGCACACCACATGTACGTCACCGGCGCCGTGCTGCTGCCGTTCTTCTCCTTCATGACGATGCTCATCGCGGTTCCGACCGGTGTGAAGTTCTTCAACTGGATCGGAACGATGTGGCGGGGCTCGATCACCTTCGAGACTCCGATGCTGTGGAGCCTCGGCTTCCTCATCACGTTCCTCTTCGGCGGCCTCACTGGCATCATCCTGGCTTCGCCGCCGCTCGACTTCCACGTCTCGGACACGTACTTCGTCGTCGCCCACTTCCACTACGTGGTGTTCGGAACCGTCGTGTTCGCTATGTTCGCGGGGTTCTACTTCTGGTGGCCCAAGTGGACGGGCAAGATGCTCAACGAGCGGCTTGGCAAGATCCACTTCTGGCTCCTGCTCATCGGCTTCCACGGAACGTTCCTCATCCAGCACTGGCTGGGCGTCATGGGCATGCCGCGACGGTACGCCGACTACCTGCCGCAGGATGGCTTCACCTGGATGAACCAGTTCTCCACGATCTCCTCGTTCGTCCTCGGTGCGTCGCTCATCCCGTTCTTCTGGAACGTGTACATCACCGCCCGCAGCGGCAAGCGTGTGACCGTCGACGATCCGTGGGGCTTCGGCGCTTCCCTCGAGTGGGCCACTTCGTGCCCGCCGCCGCGCCACAACTTCACGTCGCTGCCTCGTATCCGTTCGGAGCGCCCGGCGCTTGACCTCCATCACCCGGAGCTCTCGATGGCAGGCTCGATCCAGCACGCGCAGACGGCCGCGGCCGTGACCGCTGACCGGAAGGAAACGCACTAGTGAAGATCGAATCGAGGCTCTTCGGGCTTGGTGCCTTCTTCTTCATCCCAGTCGCGATCGTGTACGGCTGGCTGACCCACTGGTCCGAGTGGGTCGGCATCATGGGCATCTTCCTCCTGGGCGGCCTCGCCGCCATGATCGGTTCCTACCTCGGAGTGACCGCGCGTCGTGTCGGCGCTCGCCCCGAAGACCGTGAGGACGCCGAGGTGCACGAGGGCGCTGGCGAGCAGGGCCACTTCAGCCCTTGGAGCTGGTGGCCGATCGTGCTTGGCGCGTCGGCTGCAACGGCCCTTCTCGGAGTCGCAATCGGCTGGTGGATCACGCTGGTCGGCGCCGGTATCGGCGTCGTCGCCCTCGTCGGATGGGTATTCGAGTACAGCCGCGGAGACCACGCTCACTGAGCCTGCTCCGAGAACCTTGAGGACGGCCGCCTAGGCCCCTCGGAAGGGCCCGGCATCCTGAGACCAGGATGCCGGGCCCTTTGGTTGTCTCAAGGAGCTTTCAACCCGGGGTAGAGGAGCAGACCCACGCTGGGGAGCGTGTAGCCTTCTTGGTGGTGCAGGGTCATCAGGAGGAACGCGTGGAAGACGCCGACAGCATTGCCGGGAGGCTCGACAGGTCCTCGAAGACTGCCATGTACGTCCAGCTTCGCGAGCTCCTGCGCGAGCACGTTCAGACGAAGCTGACCCCCGGGGCTCCGCTTCCCTCAGAGCGCGAGCTCGCGCACCGCTTCGGCCTCGCCCGCATGACGGTACGGCAGGCTATCGACGCCCTCGTCGCAGAAGGAGTGCTCGACCGGATCGTAGGGCTGGGGACGTTCGTGAGCCGCCCCAAGCTCGACCTCCAGATGAAGCTCACCTCGTACAGCGAAGAGATGCAGCGCCGGGGGATGGTTCCCGACGCCAAGGTGCTCAGCTTCGAGGAAATCGGGGCCTCCGCCCATTTGGCGAGGGAGCTCCAAGTGGACGAGGGAACGGCCGTGGTCCGCTTTCGGCGGCTCCTGCTTGCCGATCAGGAGCCCATGAGCGTCGACGAGAACTACATTCTTGCCCACCGCGTGCCCGGCTTCACCGAAGGCCAGCCTCCGACGTCGCTGTACCAGGTGCTCAGCGAACGGTACGGCCTCGTCATGGAGTGGGGGGAGGACATGATCGAAGCCACAGCGGCGTCGCCGTCCATCGCGCGCCTGCTCAAGGTCGATATGGGAGCGCCGCTGCTGAAGATCCAACGCCACGCCTACGTCGCGAAGGCTATGGTCGACTATTCGGTCTCGTATTACCGGGCAGACCGATACAAGCTCTGGGTGCCGCTCCAGCGCCCTGGCGTGCGGACCCCGCGCACCTACTCCACTCAGAGATTCACAGGCTGAGAACGGCTCTCCAGCGGACGCTCAGGCCACGCTGACGCTGGCCGGCGACCGGCAAGAACAGGGGAGTGTCCCCGAACAGCGCGAACGCTGCCCCTTCGCAGGAGAACCAAGGCAAGAAGCCGGAGGGCCCGGCACCGGTGATGACCGGTGCCGGGCCCTCCGGCTCAGTGCTTGGATTCAGTGGCCGGAGCCTGCAGGCGCCGACTCGATGGCCTCGTGATGGCCATGCGCGTGGGCTGCTTCCAGTTCGGCCGGCGAGACCGGCGCGACCCGATCCTCGAAGAACCACTTCGAGAGCTTCGCACGGCGGCGCTCGCGACGATCCACGACACCCTTCGCATTCGGCTGCGCCGGAAGGGGGAGAGGCGACTCGAAGGCGACCAGGCGGTACCGCTTGTACTCGTCCACGGGAGCATGGACCTCGATGAACTCGCCGTGGGGGAGACGTACGATGCGTCCCGTCTCACGCCCGTGCAGCGCGATCTCGCGGTCCTTCCTCTGGAGGCCGAGCGCGATTCGCTTCGTGACTGTGAAGGCGATGATCGGACCCACGAAGAACAGAGCGCGGAGCCAGTAAGTCACGTCGTTGAGCGACACGTGGAAGTGGGTGGCAATGAGGTCGGAGCTCGCCGCCGCCCACATGACGCAGTAGAACGTGAATCCGGCCATGCCGATCGCAGTGCGGGTCGGTGCGTTGCGGGGACGGTCGAGCACGTGATGCTCACGATTGTCCTTCGTGATCCACCGCTCGAGCCACGGGTAGATGAACAGCACCGTGAACACGATGCCGGCGGGAACGAGAGCCGGCAGCAGGATGTTCAGCGAGAGCGTCTGATTGAAGATCATGAACTCGAAGTGCTGGCGGTAGCCCCCGATGTCCCCGATGACACCCGGCATGAGTCGCAGAGCGCCGTCGACCCAGCCGATATACCAGTCCGGCTGGGTACCAGCCGAAACAGGGGAGGGGTCGTAAGGACCGTAGTTCCAGATCGGGTTGATCGTGAACGCTGCAGCCATGGCCGCGAGCACGCCGAAGACGATGAAGAAGAAGCCACCGGCCTTGGCGGCGTACACAGGACCCAGGGGATAGCCGACGACGTTGCGGTCGTTGCGGCCGGGGCCGGGGTACTGGGTGTGCTTGTGGACCACGACGAAGATGAGGTGGAGGGCCACCAGTCCGAGGATCATCGCGGGGATGAGCAGGATGTGGAGCACGTAGAGGCGACCGACGATCGCGGTGCCGGGGAACTCGCCGCCGAAGAGGAACATCGAGATCCACGTGCCGATGACCGGAATGGCCATCACGACGCCGTCGATGATGCGCAGGCCGTTGCCGGAGAGGAGGTCGTCAGGCAGCGAGTAGCCCGTGAAGCCGGCCGCCATGCCCAGGATGAGCAGGACACCACCGATGACCCAGTTCATCTCGCGCGGCTTGCGGAAGGCGCCCGTGAAGAACACGCGCAGCATGTGCACCGACATCGCCGCTACGAAGAGCAGAGCAGCCCAGTGGTGCAGCTGGCGCATGAACAGGCCACCGCGGATCTCGAACGAGATGTGCAGCGACGACTGGTACGCGACAGACATGTCCATGCCGCGCAGCGGCACGTACGCACCCTGGTAGGTGGTCTCCGCCATCGACGGGTTGAAGAAGAAGGTCAGGAACGTGCCCGACAGCAGCAGGATGACGAAGCTGTAGAGCGCGACCTCGCCGAACATGAACGACCAGTGGTCAGGGAAGACCTTCCGGCCGAACTCGCGCGTGACCGAGGAAAGGCCAGTGCGCTGATCGACGAATTCGGCGATGCGGCCGACCTTCGTCGGCGGCTGATAAGAGGTAGGGGTGCTGCTCACGAGTACTCACGCTCCCAGTAGCTCGGTCCAACGGGTTCGTGGAAGTCCGACGTGGCGACGAGGTAGCCGTCAGAGTCAACTTCGATCGGCAGCTGCGGGAGCGGACGGCTCGCCGGGCCGAAGATCACCTGGCACTCGTGCGTGAGGTCGAACGTCGACTGGTGGCACGGGCACAGGAGGTGGTGGGTCTGCTGCTCGTAGAGTGCAACGGGGCAGCCGACGTGCGTGCAGATCTTGGAGTACGCGACGATGCCGTTGTAGCTCCAGGTCTCGCGGCCCGGTGAGATGTGGAGATCCTCGGGGTTCAGGCGCATCAGCAGGACGACGGCCTTGGCCTTCTCGTTGTTTCTGTTCTCCTTCAGGTCGTTGAGACCCTCGGGGATCACGTGGAACGCCGAGCCGATGGTGACGTCCGCTGCCCTGATCGGCGTGCCGTCAGGATCACGGGTGAGACGGACCTTCTTGCCGGTCTGGGCGTTCGGGGCCCACATCGTATGGCGGAGGATGTCCGTCGCGTTGGGGCCGAGGTCGCCGAACACGGCGAGGGCAGGCAGCGGAGCCAGCGCAAGAGCACCGATGAGGGTGTTCCGGATGAGGGGGCGGCGCTTGATGCCGGTCTCCTCGATGATGTCGTCGACGATCTTGACTGCGGCTTGGCGGTCGTCCTCGTTGCGCACCGCGTGGCGCGCCTCCGAGACCTCGTGATCGGGCATCAGCGACTTCGCCCAATGCACGATGCCCGTACCAATCCCGAGCATCGCAAAGGCGGTGCTGAGACCCAGCAGAATGTTCTGCGTGCGAATCGTGTCAACGGTCGAAGTGGGACCGAGATCGATGGCGAAGTACGAGACGAGGAACACCACTGTGCCGATCACCGAAATGATGAACAGTGCGGTGACCTGGCGCTCAGCACGCTTCGCGGCCTTGGGGTCGGTGTCGGACAGACGCAGGCGGTGCGGCGGGATCCCCGGATCCTCGAACACACCCCCGGCCTGACCAGCCGTAGCTACGGTGCCCCCATGCTGTGGGGCGCCGTCACTAGGGTTGCCCATAATTCCCCTCATCCTTCCTGTGCCCCGGGGCCCCGGGGACGATGTTCAATTCAATCGGCCGCGTCGGCGGCCGAACGTGTGAGCGGGCCTTCGTCAGGAGGTCCGGGACGTGAGCCAGATGGTGAAGGCGATGATGACGCCGAGACCAGCGACCCACATGAAGAGGCCCTCCGACACGGGGCCGAGGCCTCCGAGCTCGGCGCCGCCCGGCGAACCCTGCTTCTCGATGGTCTGGAGGTAGGTGATGATGTCGCGCTTGCCCTCAGGCGAGATGTTCGCGTCGCTGAAGACGGGCATGTTCTGAGGTCCGGTCTCCATCGCCTCGTAGATGTGCTGCGCCGTGACGCCAGCGAGCGGGGGAGCGAACTTGCCTCGGGTGAGCGCACCGCCGGCAGCCGCAGCGTTGTGGCACATTGCGCAGTTCACGCGGAAGAGCTCGCCACCGTGCGTGGCGTCGCCCTGGCCATCGGTCATTGCCGGATCCGGAAGCGACGGGCCGGCTCCGAGCGACGCGACATACGCGGCGAGCTGACGCGTCTGCGTGTCATTGAACTGGGCCGGCTTCTGCTCGGCCTGAGGGCCGTTTGCCGCCATCGGCATACGTCCCGTGCCCACCTGGAAGTCCACAGCGGCGGCGCCCACACCGACAAGCGACGGCGCCGCGGGGGAGCCCTGCGCGCCCATGCCGTGGCACGTGGCACAGTTCGCCACGAAGAGCTTCTGCCCGGCGGTCACGTCGGCAGCGGAGAATCCAGTATCCGCTTTGGCCTTGTTGGCGGAGCTCGCCACCGAGTAGAGGGCACCGGTCAGCAGGAGCCCCATGACCAGCAGCGCCACGACTGCCAGCGGATGCCGCCGCTTCTGTGAGAGTGACTTCACGTAATCGTTCCTATCCTTCTGTACCGCGGCCGCTGGGGCGCGCTGTCAAAGTTCTGCTGCCGGCCGAAGCGGCATGTGCTACTTCAGGACGTAGATGACCAGGAAGAGCCCGATCCACACGACGTCGACGAAGTGCCAGTAGTACGAGGTGACGATGGCCGACGTAGCTTCATAGTGCCCGAAGCGCTTCGCGGCGAACGCCCGCCCGATGATGAAGAGGAAGGCGATGAGGCCGCCGATGACGTGCATGCCGTGGAAGCCGGTCGTGATGTAGAAGGCCGAGCCGTAGGCGTTCGACGAGAGCGTGATGTGCTCCGACACGAGCGTCGTGTACTCGGTGGCCTGCCCGGCGACGAAGAATGCGCCCATGAGGAACGTCAGGACGAACCACTCGACCATGCCCCACCGGGCGAACTGGAACAGGCCCCCGGTCCGGCGCGCCTGGAGCCGCTCCGCGGCGAACACGCCCATCTGGCAGGTGAACGAGCTCGAGACGAGCACGATGGTGTTCACCAGCGCGTAGGGGAAGTCCAGGTGGGACGTCTCAGTGGCCCACAGGCCAAGGGTCCCTGCTCCGCCCGTCGAGATCTGACCGGACGCACGGAGGGTGAAGTACATGGCAAAGAGGCCGGCGAAGAACATCAGCTCGCTCGAGAGCCACACCACGGTCCCGACGGAGACCATATTGGGGCGGTTCAGCGTGGGATGTGCCGGGGTTGTCGGGGCATGAGTCGCTGTCGTCACAAGGACATTATGTCTACAAACGGCGGGTTCGCCCAACGCGAACCGCCTCTTCTGGGAACTTTTTCTACAAACCCTCGAAATTCCGCGGAACCTGGCCCGTCCGTCATCCGTTCGCCCGCGGACAAGTGGGTGGATAGCATCAGGGAGTGACCACTCAGGACCAAGGAGCCAACCCCCTGCACAGTTGGCGGACCCTCATCGGATCCCTCGTGAGGGGCCAGGACCTCTCGCAGGAGCAGACCAGCTGGGCCATGGACACGATCATGTCCGGCAATGCGACCGAGGCCCAGATCGCGGGTTTCCTGGTCGGCCTGAAGGCCAAAGGCGAGACGGTCGAGGAGCTGACCGGCCTTGTGGACACCATGGTTGCCCGAGCCACGCCGATCTCCGTCGAGGGCGAGAAGCTGGACATCGTCGGCACGGGCGGGGACCAGCAGAACACTGTGAACATCTCGAGCACGGCGGCGCTCGTCTTGGCCGGGGCCGGGGCGAGGGTCGTGAAGCACGGGAACCGGGCCGCGTCGTCGTCGGCCGGCTCGGCGGACGTCCTCGAGGCCCTCGGGGTACGGCTCGACATGAGTGTGGAGCGGGTCGCGGCGTCGGCCGTCGAATGCGGGATCACCTTCTGCTTCGCCCAGGTGTTCCACCCGTCCTTCCGGCACACCGCGGTGCCCCGCCGCGAGCTCGCGATCCCGACTGCCTTCAACATCCTGGGCCCGCTCACCAACCCGGCCCGCGTCCAGGCGTCGGCGGTGGGCTCCGCAGATCCGCGCATGGCGCCTCTCATCGCCGGGGTGCTTGCCAACCGGGGGAGCAGGGGGCTCGTCTTCCGTGGCGACGACGGCCTTGACGAGCTGACCATCACGACCACTTCCCGTGTGTGGGAGGTCCGCGACGGGAATGTCGAAGAGTCGGTCATCGATCCGCTCGATCTCGGAATCTCCCGTGCCCCGCTCGATGCCCTCCGGGGCGGCGACGCCCAGCACAATGCCGCCGTCGTCCGCAGCGTTCTCGACGGCGACAAGGGGCCGGTGCGCGACGCCGTCGTCCTCAACGCCGCGGCCGGACTCGTCGCGTTCGACCTCACGGCAGAAGGCCCCCTGACCGACCGGCTTGCGGTTGCAAAGCGCAAGGCCGAAGAGGCCATCGATTCAGGAGCCGCCGCGCGGTCCCTGCGGACCTGGGTGGAGTTCAGCCGCGGCTGACGCCGCTGCCAGCGGGGCTGCTATTCGAGGCCGATCGAGAAGGCCGCCTCGAGGTCGTGGCGCGAATACGCGCGGAAGGCGATGTGCGTCGTCGTCTCCACGACGCCCTCCACCTTCGAGAGCTGGTCCGCGACGACGTCGGCGAGCTCCTCATGCTGCTGCACGCGGGCGATGGCAATGAGATCCCACTCACCGGTCACCGAATAGACCTCGCTGACCCCTGGGATCGCGGAGATCTTCTCGGCCGCCTCCGGGATCTTGTTCGATTCCGTGCGAATGAAGACGAATGCGGTGATCATGGTCCTCCGATCGAGTCCTGTTGTGCTCCGGTCCACCCTAGCGCCCGAGCCCTCGGGGGCGTCCCGCGACCCGAGCGATCAGGCGGGCGACGGCTCGCCAGCCGACGAGGAACAACCCGAGGAAGCACAGGGCGACCACGAGGAACGCCACGGCAAGGCCCTGCCCGGTCACCGCGCGGAGCAGCATCCCGATGAGATAGGCCCCGAGCCAGACGCTCACGCCCGCAGGCCAGAGTGCCAGCGGTCGGCGGCGGACCACGGGGAGCAGCCACCCGGCAGCGGCCCCGACGAGGAAGGGCCATGCCGTCCCGAGCACGCCCAACACGGGGTTCGCCTCGCTGTGGAACCCGCGGCCCAGAGCGGCGAAGACAAGGATGACGACGGCGTCCCCCACGAGGGCGACCACGGTCGTCCGGGCACGTCGGGACAGGGCGGCAGTATCAGTGGTCACGACTCAAGCGTACGGGCGGGGGCCTCGGTGACCCGCACTGAGTGACGCGGCAGGGAGTCATGTGCCAGCCCCTTCTCTGCAGGGGTCGGAAGCGGGACAATCCGAGCTGTCCGGAAGACCGGCGCACCCACTCACCGAGGAGGACCGATGCCGGAGATCGTCCCCTGCCTCTGGTTCGACACCCAGGCCGAGGAAGCAGCCGAGTTCTACGTCTCGGTCTTCCCCAACTCGAAGGTGACCTCGATCGACCGCTACGGGGAAGGCGGACCACGACCGGCAGGCATGGTCCTGACCGCGGCGTTCGAACTCGACGGCAAGGCGTTCGTTGCCCTGAACGGCGGCCCCGAGTTCACCTTCGACGAAGCGGTCTCCATGCAGGTGTTCTGCGCCGACCAGGACGAAGTGGACCACTACTGGACGTCCCTGACGGCCGACGGCGGCGCGGAGAGCCAATGCGGTTGGCTCAAGGATCGCTTCGGGTTCTCCTGGCAGATCGTGCCGACGCGCCTGACGGAGCTTCTGCAGGACCCCGACCCAGCCCGGGCGGAGCGTGCGATGAGGGCGATGCTCCGCATGCGCAAGATCGTCATCGCCGAGATCGAAGCAGCAGCCGCCGCGGCGTGATGCAGACCGGGATTCTCGGGTCCGCATGTCGAAATTGCGCCCTTCCGTTCGTCCATAAGGTGAGGGCCATCCGGCTCCCACCGACAGAGGAGGCTACTAGCCATGACTCAGTACCTGATCGCCATGTACCAGCCCGACGGCGTCGTCCCACCGCCCGAGGTCCTCGGCCCGATCATGGAGAAGCTCGAAGCGTTCAACGCTGATCTGCGCGCGGCCGACGCCCTCGTCTTCTCCAACGGCCTCACCGACGCCGCGTCGGCAACGGTCATCCGTCACAACGGGCACGACGTCATGGTGACAGACGGACCGTACGCCGAGGGCAAGGAGCACCTCGGGGGGTTCGAGATCGTCGAGGCGCCGGACCTGGACGGGGCTCTAACGTGGGCCAGGCGCCTTGCCGAGACAACAGGACTGCCCATAGAGGTGCGGGCGTTCGCGGAGGCGCCCGGGGCGGCCGGGCAGGCGTGAACCCGTCGGATGCCGTGACGGCTGTGTTCCGGGAGGAATACGGCCGCGCGGTATCCGTCGTGCTTCGCACAACCCAGGATCTCGGTCTGGCCGAGGAGGCCGTCCAGGAAGCGTTCGCCGTGGCCGCCGAGCGATGGACGTCGGAGGGCCTTCCCGAGCACCCGGGTGCCTGGATCATCACGGCGGCACGGCGACGCGCCGTCGACCGTTTCCGCAGGGAGGCGGCGCGCGGCGGCAAGGAGGCTGAAGCGGCGCTTCTGCGCCAGTCGGACAGCGAGGCGCCGGATGCCTTCGGCGACGACCGGCTCAAGCTCCTCTTCGTCTGCTGCCACCCCGCTCTGGCCGCGCAGGCGCGGATCGCCTTGGCGCTCAAAGTGCTGGGCGGTCTGACGACGACGCAGATCGCCTCGGCCTTCCTCGTGAGCGAAGCGACGATGGCGCAGCGGATCTCCCGGGCAAAGTCGAAGATCCGGGACAGCCGCATCCCCTATCGCGTGCCCTCGTCGGGCGAATTGCCGGAGCGGCTTGCCGCCGTCCTCGCCGTCGTCTACCTGATCTACAACGAGGGCTACTCCGCGGACCTGGGCACCCAGGCCGACCGCGCGGGGCTCTGCATGGAGGCGGTCAGGCTGGCTCGCATCATCTCGAAGCTGTTGCCGGACGAACCTGAGAGCGACGGACTCCTCGCGCTCATGCTCCTCTCGGAGTCCCGGCACCGAGCGCGGTCGGGACCCGGGGGCTCCCTGGTTCCGCTGGCGGAACAGGATCGATCGAAGTGGGACGAGGCACTCATCTCGGAGGGGCTCGCGCTCGTGCAGCGGTGCCTACGCCGGGGACAGCTGGGGCCCTACCAGCTTCAGGCCGCAATTCAGGCTGTCCACAGCGTTGCACCCTCGGCGGCCGCCACGGACTGGCGCCGCATCGTCCGCCTCTACGACGCTCTGGCCACCCTCACCCCCGGCCCGGTGGTCGAGCTGAACAGGGCCGTGGCTCTGGCAGAAGTCGAGGGGCCGGCTGCCGCCCTTTCGGTTGTCGATGGACTCGGTCTGACTGGGTACCACGCCTTCCACGCAGTGCGCGGCGATCTGCTCCGGAGGCTGGGACGGCGGGATGAGGCCACCGAAGAATACGCCGAGGCCGTCCTCGTCGCCCCGAGTCCCGGCGAGCGTGCCTTCCTTCAGTCTCGGCTGGGGGACCTCCGGTCTCCCCGGAGCGAGCATGGGAACGAGAGGTCCTAGGTATGGACAGAACGTTCTGTCTACCTGTACCGTCCGAGGAGTAGCAGCGACCACGACCGGACCCCATCGAAGGGGGCGTGGAGCTCGACAGACATACGCGAAAAACGGCTCAAGCAGCGGGTCGTGCCGTAACCCCAGGAGGTGCCCTCCCAAATTCTGTGCGCTGAACAAGTCAGATTCCGACCCCAGCGAGGAGAAGACTCAGGAAATGGAAAGCGTTCACAGACTGCCCGCTGCAACTTTGGCGCCGGTCTCACCCGATGAACTGCACCGCGACGAGCACGACAATCCGCAGGGCCCTCTGGATCCCTGGCAGACGGACGTTCCGGAGGACCTCGAGACAGCAGAATCCGATCTCGCCCCCGCAGACACTTTGGCGCGAGCGAGCGCCGCAGGAGACCTTGCAGTCGAATACCTCGGTGTCGCGGATGCCCTGGCCCGTCGATTCCGCTGCCCCGGGCATGACCCGGAAGACCTTCGCCAGGTGGCACGGCTGGGCCTGATGAAGGCCGCCCGCCGCTATCGTACGGGCCGAGGCCACGGCTTCGTTCCCTATGCCGTTCCCACCATCACAGGTGAGCTCAAGCGCTACCTCCGCGACCAGTCGTGGATCGTCCGGCCGCCCCGGGGCATCCAGGAGCTGCGGTTGAAAGTCAACGCCGCGCGGCCCCGGCTCGCCCAGACGCTCGGCCACGAACCCACCACCCTCGAGCTCAGCCGCGAACTGAGCGTGAACGTCGAGGACGTGGCCGAAGCGCAGATCGCAGACGCAGCGATGGTTCCGGACACGATCGAGCACGCAGACTCGCCCGAGGACCAGCAGGGGCGCAGGCTCAGTGTGGTCGTCGCAACGGAGGACCCCGGATTCGAGCACGTGGAGTCGCTCCACGCTCTGGCGGGAGCCCTCGAGGACGCCTCTGAGCAGGACCTCGAGCTCCTTCGCCTGCGCTTTGTGCAGGAGCTGACCCAGGACGAGATCGCCCAGCAGCTCGGCGTGAGCCAGATGCAGGTCTCCCGTCTCCTGCGTCGCCTCCTCGGGCGCCTTCGCCGCCGCATGGCGGCCTAGAACTAGAAACGGACCAGGAGAGACGCCGCCTCGAGCGGCAGTCAGAGGCGGGAAGTCCGCAGACCCGAAAAGGAACGGCCGCCCGAGCCAATTGCTCGGGACGGCCGTTCCTTGCGCTTTGTGCCTGGATCAGGCACGGGCTGGATCAGGCACGGGGACGACGCCACTTCGCCCGAGTGTACTGCGCCGGCCAGTAGTCGATTTCGACCCCGAGCTCGTGGGCAGCCCGCAGCGCGAAGTGCGGGTCGCGAAGGAACTCGCGTCCTATCATCACCGCGTCCGCCTCCCCGGCCTCGACGATCTGCGCCGCGTCCTGAGCGGTCGTGATGAGCCCGACGGCGTTGACCGGGTAGCCCGTGCCTTCCTTGACCTGCGTGGCGAAGCTCACTTGGTACTTGGGGCCAACCGGGATCCGGACGTTGGGCACGAGGCCGCCCGTCGAGATGTCGAACCAGTCGGCGCCCTCGTGCCCGGCCCACTGGGCGACCTTGACCGTGTCCTCGACGTTCCAGCCTTCGTCGCCAGCCCAGTCCGTCGCAGAGAAGCGCACAAAGATCGGGACGGACTCTCCCGCGACCCGTCGCACCTCACGGACGGTCTCGAGAAGGAATCGGGCCCGGCCTTCGAGGTCTCCGCCATAGGCGTCCGTGCGCTCATTCGACAGCGGCGAGAGGAACTGGTGGAGGAGGTAGCCGTGAGCTGCATGCAGCTCGATGATGTCGAATCCGGCAGCGATGGCACGCTCGGCCGCTCGGCCGAAGTCGGCGACGATCTCGCGGATCTCGTCTTCGGTCAGAGCGCGGGGCACCGCGTATCCCTCGAAGGCCACCGCCGAGGGAGCCACCGTCTCCCAGCCGCCGTCGTCGACGGGCTGCGTCCCGTGCCCGCTCCACTCACGGTAGGTGGAGGCCTTTCGGCCGGCATGGGAGATCTGGATGGCTGCCTTCGCACCCTGCGAGTGGATGAACTCGACGATGCCGCGCCAGGCTTCCTGCTGCTCCTCGTTCCAGAGGCCCGTGTCCCAACCGGAGATGCGGCCTTCCGGCGAGACCGCAGTCGCCTCGGTCATGACAAGCCCGGCACCTCCCCGGGCGAAGGACCCGAGGTGGGCGAAATGCCATGGCGTTGGCACCCCGTCCCGTTTCTCTACTGAGTATTGGCACATGGGGGAGACCCAGAGCCGGTTCCGAATGCTGGTTCCTCGGACATTGATGGGGGAGAAGAGTGTGTCGGCGCACATGTGCCTAGCCTCCCGCCCAACGGTTGCCGGGGTCAACTTGATGCCCCTTCTCGCATCCGCAAGACGGAAGGCCCGGCCGGTAGCCCAGATGGCCCGCCTTCGGGCAGAACCCCTATTCGTACCGGAGCGCGTCGATCGGGTTCTGCCGGGCAGCTCGCCACGCGGGGAGAGTGCCGGCCACGAACGCAATGGCCATGACGAGGAGGATCACGCCGGCGACTGAAGCAGGTGCGAAGCTGAGGACGTGAAGACCGCCCAGATCGCTCAGCGGTCCCCTGGCCAGCGCCCGGCTCACCACGGTTCCGAGCCCGATCGCGACGAGGGATCCGATGGCACTGCCCAAGAAGCCGATGAAGGCAGCCTCCGTGCTGAAGAGGGCGAACACCGATCCGCTTCCCATCCCCATGGCCTTCATCAGCCCGATCTCGCGGGTTCGCTCCTGGACGGACATGAGCAGGGTGTTGACGATTCCGAACCCGGCGGCGACGAGGGCTATCACCGCGAACGCATCAAGGACACCGATGATGCCGTTGATCACGGTCTTGACAGTCCCGATGCGGTCGTCCAACGTCTGGGCGGTGTAGCCCTCGGAGGAGAGCCGGCTCTTCATCGTGTTGATCTGCGCCTGAGTCGACGGAGCGAAGGTTGCGGTGGCGTCGGCGAAGGCGTTCTTCGCGGCGGCGGGAGCCCCTGTCGCCTGGGCATCTGCGAGGCCAGTCGAGAGCGGCTTGTTGATGAAGCCTCCCGAGACGCCCAGCAGGGAACTCTGTTCGATGCCGACAATCTGCGCGCCAACCTCATGGATCTTGCCTTCGGCGTCATCGATGCCGATCAGGACCGACTGGCCCACAGCCTGATTGTTGTCGCTGAAGCCGAGCGGCCCCACGTAGGACACCGGAAGCACGATCTGAGCCTGTGAGGAGCTGTCGTCCAGATTCGCTCCCGCCGCGAGCTGAGGCTGCGCGCCCGAGAGGGGGAGTACCGAGAGCTGGTACTTGTCGTGGCCGTTCCACTCGATATAGGCGGGGCTGACCCTCGTCACCGGGGTCACTGCCGTAATGCCCGGGACAGCGGAGATGGCGCTCAGGTCCGCCTGGCTCAGGGCGAGCTCAGTCGCCCCGGGACGGCCGCCAGCGGCCAGGACCCTTGTATTGGGGTCGTATTTCTGGGGCCCGGACCCCGGGGCCGTATTCGTGCTCGCCTTCGACACCGTGAAGCTGTTGCTGGACCCGACGGCGGCCACCTGGCTGTCGATGTAGTTGGAGATCCCCGTGCCCAGACCGTTCGTGATCGTGAGGGTGAAGGCGCCGACGAAGATCGCCAGGATCGTCAGGGTTGTCCTGAGCTTGCTGCGCACGCTATTGGCAATGGCGGTCTTCAGGATTTCGAGCGGTTTCATGCCGCGTGCTCCTCGTCGCTGGTGATGAGCTGGCCGTCGCGGATGTAGATGCGGCGTTCGAAGCGCTGGGCCAGCTCGTGGTCATGGGTGACGGTGATGAGGGTGATTCCGCTGTTCCGGTTCAGATCGAAGAGGATGTCCTCGACGATCCGGCCGGTGGCGGTGTCGAGGTTCCCCGTGGGTTCGTCAGCGAAGAGCACCTGGGGGTTGTTGACGAGGGCGCGCGCTATGACGACGCGCTGCTTCTGGCCGCCGGAGAGATGGGCAGCCTTGTTCTTGGCCTTGTCTCCGAGGTGGAGCTGCTCGAGGACCTCGAGGGCCCTCCGCTTCCGGTCGCGCGGCCCGACACCGGCGATCTTCAGCGGCAATGCCACGTTCTCGAGGACCGAGGAGGACGGGTTGAGGAAGAACTGCTGGAAGACGAACCCGAAGAGCGTGTTCCTCAGGGCGTTCAGCCTGCGCCCGCTCAGGTCCTGCGCTTCGGTCCCGTCCACGTGGATCTGACCGGTGCCGGGGGTATCCAGCAGGGCGAGCAGGTGCATGAGCGTCGACTTGCCCGAGCCGCTCTTGCCGACGATTGCCACCGATTCCCCGCGCTGGATCTCCAGACTCACTCCTTTGAGGGCATCGAACCGGTCGGGGCCTCGCCCGTAGGTTTTGGTCAGGTCTCGAGCAGCCAGAATTGGCACGGACATGCTGTTCCTATCGATGAGATCTTGTTCGGGAAACTCGGGTGCGAGTGAGTCTGGTAACGCCGGTTGCCGCGATCAGGACTCCGGCGGCAGCAGGCTCGATGAGATTCGCGCAGCGGCCTCGAGGATCTCTTCCTCGTCGGCATCGATGTCCCTCGAAGCCATTCCGGTCATGTTGATGACGAGCAGTGCAAGCCGCACTCGGAGACGGTCTTCGACGCTGGCGTCCGGGGGAGTGAGGACGGCAAAGAGCTGCCCCATGGCCGCTGCCACCCCTTCGCGCCGACCGGTACCTGACCGGATGTCCCTCACGAGCCTGTAGTTCGAGCTGAGGAAACGGAACATCCTGAGTCCCTGGCGCTGCATGATCTGTGCCCACCGAGAGATCACTTCGCGCTGCAGCCCGGGTCCCGTCTCTTGGTCCCTCGCCCACGCCGCAAGCTCGGCTACCTCGCCCCGCATCGTCTCGAGAAGCGCACGGACGATGTCCTCTTTGCTCTCGAAGTGGTAGTAGAGCGCCGCCTTGGTGAAGCCCAGTTCCTCGGCGATCTGCCGCATGGAGGTCGCTTCGTAGCCCTGCTCGCTGAAGAGTCGGAGGGCAACCGACTGGATTCGCTCCCGCGTCCCCGCCGGAGCTTTGGGCAGGTCTTCACCTGCCCTGCTTGCGACCGCCAACTCGGGTCCGCCTTCCTCCGGATTGCGACCCCTTACTAACCGGCCGGTAAGCAGAATGGTATGCACGGTCGACAGAAAACCAAAATCGCAGGAACCGCTCCGACACCATCATCTCTTGCAATGACACCACCGTGGTGTCACACTGGCGTCATGGATCTGGATCGGTATGTCAGCGACATGCGCTCGCAACTCGCAGCTTGGGCTCAGGCGAGCGGAGACGAGGCCAAAGCCCTCGCCGAGCGGCTGAGCAGCGCGCTCGACGCCGCCGCCCGCCTCGCACTGCTCGAAGCGCTCAGCGAGGCAGCGAGCGAAATCACCCGCGATCTGGCTCCCGGGTCCGTAGACGTGCGTCTTCGGGGTCGCGATCCCGAATTCGTCGTGTCGCCTCCGCCTGCAGCGGAGTTCGCAGACGCTGCTCCGGTCCCGGCGCTCCCAGGGTCGGAGGCGAATGCCGCCAGTGCGGCGTCCTCCGAGCCTCTGGAGGAGGCCGCCACCTCTCGAACCACCCTCCGCCTCCCTGACCATCTGAAGGTGCGCGTCGAGCGGGCCGCCGCTCAGGAGGGCCTATCCGTCAATGCGTGGCTCGTACGCGCCGTAGCCGACGCGCTCGAACCCAAGACCCGCTACGCCGCTCAACCCGAGACACGTTCCGGAAACAGCTTCACCGGCTGGGTCCGCTGACCCTGCCGTCCCGTCCCGCCACCTCCCGCGCCTCTGCGGGACCGAGCGCAGTGCCCGCATGCCAGGCACCAGGAGGTCAACATGCCCCGCTATGACACCACGGGACCCATCGACGCCGTAGTGGACGTCGGCGTCGGCCACGTGGAGGTGATCGCCTCGGACCGCACAGATGTGGTCGCAGAGGTCGTCCCCACCAAGCCCGGCCGAAACGGCGACGTGTCGCTCGCCCGCGAGGCCGCCATCACGTTCGACGACGGGAGGCTGCGCGTGCGCGTGCCACGGCGGCTCAGCCTGTTCGGGCGTAGCGATTCGGTGGATGTCCGCGTCGAGCTGCCGCGAGGTTCCGGCGTCGACATCGAAACCGCGTACGGCTCCGTGCGCGCCCGCGGCGAGCTCGGAGAGAGCAGGATCAGCGCCAAGTACGGCAATATCACGGCCGACACCGTGGGGGACCTCGTGCTCGTGAGCCCCTACGGTTCGGTCGACATCGAACGCGTGGCAGGCCGGCTGGATGCGACCGCCGGTCACGGCCAGGTCCGTGTCGGACGCGTCGACGGGGAAGCGCGGTTGCGCGGCTCCTACGGCACGATCGACCTCGGAACGGTCGGTGGTCCTGTCCAGGCCACAACATCCGGCGCCCTCACCATCGGCCGCGCGCTCACCGACGTGACAGCCCGAAGCGCCCACGGCGCAATCCGCGTCCGAGAGGTCACGAGCGGGGCGGTCCGGATCGAGAACGGCTACGCCGGGGTCGAAGTGGGCGTTCCCGTCGGGCTCGCCGCATGGCTCGACGCCTCCTCGCAGCACGGCGCCGTCCGCAACGAGCTGACGCCGGATCCGGAAGCCGCCGCCAGCGCCCGCACGGTCGAGCTGCGACTGCGCTCGACGTGGGCAGACGTCGTCGTCCACCGCATACGTCCGACAGCCGAAGGGAACCATTGACATGACCGCTGCCATCACCGCTCGAGGGCTGGTCAAGCGCTACCGCGACCGGGTCGTCCTGGACGGCGTCGACCTCGATGTTGCCGCGGGCACCGTCTTCGCCCTGCTCGGCCCCAACGGCGCCGGCAAGACGACCGCGGTCCATATCCTCGCCACCCTCGTCAGGCCCGACTCGGGGACGGCCGTGCTCGCCGGCCACAACCTCGCCCAGGACCCTCAGGGGGTACGGTCCGTCATCGGCCTTACGGGCCAGTTCGCCGCCGTCGACAACCTGCTCACCGGCGAGGAGAACCTCCGCCTCATGGCAGACCTGAGGCATCTCGGCCCCCGCGAGGGCAGGCGCCGCGTAGCCGAGCTGCTCGAGCGCTTCGATCTCACCCAGGCGGCACGCAAGCCGCTCGCCACCTACTCGGGCGGCATGAGGCGCCGGCTCGACCTCGCGATGACGCTCGTCGGAACGCCGCAGATCGTGTTCCTCGACGAGCCGACCACGGGCCTCGACCCGCGGAGCCGGCAGACGATGTGGGACATCGTGCGGGAGCTGATCGCCGACGGTGCCACCATCTTCCTTACCACCCAGTACCTCGACGAGGCCGATCGGGTCGCCGACCGAGTTGCCGTGCTCGACCGAGGCCGCATCGTCGGCGAAGGCACACCGGGCGAGCTCAAGTCGCGAGTCGGCACGGAGGTGCTGCTCATCAAGGATCCCGACGGCACGCCACGCCCCGAGATCCCCATCGACGGGACGGTCCGTGGCCTGCGGGATGCGCTCGCAGCAGTCGACGGCGACCCGGCCGCCGTCGTGAGCCTGCGCGCGCCGAGCCTCGACGACGTGTTCTTCGCGCTCACGGGCAGCGCAGCCTCGGAAGCAAGCACTGTCGGCGCGGCGCCCACCCTCACGAACGCGTCCGCCACGGATGCATCCAGCACAGAGGAGGAAGCGTGACCAGCTTTACTGCCACCGCCGCCGATTCGGGCACGATGTTCCGCCGCAATCTGCTCCACATGCTCAGGTATCCCGGCCTGACCGTCTTCGTCATCGCCATTCCCGTGCTCCTGCTGCTGCTCTTCGTCTACGTGTTCGGCGGCACGCTGGGGGCGGGCCTGCCCGGCGGAGGCAGCCACGGCGCCATCCAGGAGTACCTTGCCTATGTCGTGCCGGGGATCCTCCTGATCGGCGTCGCGGGCATCGCCAACGGTGCGTCCATCGGGATCGCGCAGGACATGACGGAGGGCATCGTGGCCCGCTTCCGCTCGATGGCGGTCTCGCGAGCCGCAGTCCTCAACGGGCACGTGCTCGGCAACACGGTCCAAGGGCTCCTCTGCCTCGCGATCGTGCTCGGGGTCGGGCTCCTCATGGGGTTGCGTCCGGGCGCCGGACCGCTCGCGTGGCTCACGCTCGTCGTCTTCCTCGCACTCGTGTGCTTCGCGGTCTCCTGGGTGGCCGTCGCCATGGGAATGACCGCCAAGACGGTCGAGTCGGCGAGCAACTGGCCGATGATCTTCACGCTGCTGCCCTTCCTCGGCAGTGGCTTCGTCCCGACTTCCTCGATGCCGGGGTGGCTGCGGCAGTTTGCGGATTGGCAGCCGTTCACCGCCTTCATCGAGACCGCCCGGGACCTGCTCGCGGGGCAGGCGCCGGACGCCCGCTACGGCTGGCTCTCGCTCCTCTGGTGCGCGCTGTTCGTCGTCGGCGGCTACGTATGGGCGCGCAGCCTGTACGAGCGGAAATCCGTCGGCGCCTCCTGACGGCATGGCGACCGCCCCGCCGCAGCCATGGCCTTCACGCTCACGGGGCAGACGCTGGGGCGGAGACGATCAGAGCTGCGCGGCCGCGGGTGTGTTGCGGAAATGCCCGACGGCGATCAGCAGCGCCCCGGCGACCGCCCACCCTCCCAGCACGAGCCAGGGGAAGGTCATGTCCGACGACGGGAAGTAGGAGAGCTCCCGCAGGAGCGTTCCGGAGGCGCCGGGCACGAACCACTGGCCCACGTCGCCCCACGGCGCCGGGAGGAATTCCTTCGGCTGCGTGAGCGAAGAGAGGGGGTTGCCGATGAACATCGTGATGACGGCGCCGACCGCTATCCCGGCGCGGCCGATGAGCGCGTTGAGCCCCGCAATAATTGCGGCGGTAGCGGCGATCCCGAGACCGGTGGCGGCCGCGTTGACCCAGAAGTCCGACTGCAGGACGTGGAACCAGCCTTGGAGGACGCCCGTGAGGCCGAGGCCGCCGACCACGCCATACGCGAGGACAGCGAAAAGGCGGCGCCATGTGCCGGAGACGAGCAGCGAGATGAGCACGCCGCCGATGATGCCGCCGATCACGAGCGGGAGGCCCGCCACTGCGAGGCCAGTACCTCGGGGGTCGTCCGAGGAGAGCGGGACGACGTCCGTCACCGCGACGGTCGGACTTGCGGCGCTCTGCTGGGCGCCGGTCGAAGGTGCGCCCGACTGAGGAGCCGATGCGTGCTGCTGTGCCTGCTGGAGCGACTGCTTGAGCTGGGCGATGACCTGCTGCTGGATCTGTGCCTGCATCTGGGCGCCCAACTGCGTCAGGGCCTGGGACGCGATGGAGCTCGCGGCGCTCGCGACCAGGATCTCGGGCGATGCACCCAGCACGATCGCCCCGTAGACCTCGCGCCGCTGAATCCGGCCGATCGCGTCGTCTCGGCTCGCCGCCGGGTGGATGTCGAGCGCGCCTGACGGGGCCTTCGACGTGACCTGGGCGATCTGGTCCGCGCTTCCGACAGCGGCAATCGGCAGATTCTGGACCTTCGCGGTGACGCTGGGCCATGCGAAGGCGATGAGCACGAGGCAGACGACGGCGGCGGCAAGGACGGCCGCGCCGAAGGCTCGCCCCCAAGGAGTGTGGCGACCGGAGCGGCTCTCGGCGCCGGGGGAGTGCTCGGCGGCATGGACTTCCGTCTCAGCGGACATGGCCGGTCCTTTCGGAAGGGAGGGTCCCTGGGATGAGAGCGCCCAGAAACAAAACGAATACTCATTCATTATTGGGCCCGAGGAAGATAGGCTGTCAAGAACGGACATCCCTTTTCCGGGTCGAGGTGAGACTGTGCCGAAGGTCAGCGAGGAGCATCGGGAGGCCATGCGGCAGCGCATCCTGGACGCGGCGCTCGCATGCGTCGCACGCAAGGGCTTCGCGGCCGCATCCATGGCGGACATTGTGGCGGAGGCCGGGCTCTCCGCCGGTGCTGTCTACGTGTACTACAAGGGCAAGGAGCAGCTCACGGTCGACGTCGGGCGGCGGGTGCTGGGGGAGAGGCTCCGTGCGCTCGAGGAAGTCGCGAAGGTTCGGCCCGTCCCACCCCCACACGAGGTCATCACGGAGATGATGGCCAGCCTGCCCAGCACCGAGTTCTTTCCCGGCATCGCGCTTCAGGTTTGGGGAGAGGCCGTGCATCGCCAAGAGCTCGCAGGCGTCGCAGGGCAGATCATTCGGGATGTCACCGGGCACATTGCGGCCTACCTGCGCGAGTGGCTCGAGTCAGCCCGCGGCCTCACGCACGACGCCGCCCAAGCCGAGGCCGCACGGCTCGCGCCCGCCGTCGTCGGGCTCGTGCAGGGGTACATCGTGCAGTTCGCCTTCGGCGGTGGAAACATCGGCGAGGCGTATCTCGATTCCGCGCGCGGGGTGCTGGAGAGGCTCTGACGCAGTGGGCTGCACACTGGGATGCGGCGGCACCCGAGAGGGGTGCACCACCTTTTACTTGACATAATGCTGATTATCGGCGATCGACGTCAGACCACCACCGCCCCCGACAGTGCATGATTGCTCCGTGAAAGCCAACGACCATCGCGAACCTGAACGCGGTGTCCTATCAGAAGGAATTCCCATGGACATGAAGCTCGAGGTCGTCCCGCTGCCGGTCACGGACATTGACCGCAGCAAAACGTTCTACACCACAGTTCTCGGCTTCACTCTGGATCATGACGTCGAGCCGGGAAACGGAATGCGAATAGTCCAGCTCACACCCCCTGGTTCGGCGTGCTCCGTGGTCATCGGGACAGGGATGGGCGGCGGTTCGCCGGACGGCTCTAGGGTGCAAGGCCTGCATCTCGTCGTGGATGACATCAGTGCGGCGCGCGATTTGCTCCGCGGCAGAGGCGCGGACGTCAGCGACATCGACGATATGGGGGGCGTCAAGTTCGCCTACTTCAGCGACCCGGACGGCAACTCGTGGGTCCTGCAGCAGATCGGACAACGCTAGGGACTGACGCCGCCGAGTGGGACGTCGCGTGGGGCCGACCACCGCTGAGCCATGTCTGCCTACTACTGAGCAGAGACAATCCTCGGGGCGACTGTGTTGCAGCCGTCACACTTGCGGGCAAACAAGATGCATGCGGCGCATGAATGGCATCGGGCGGGCCCTCGGCAGGAACGCAAGGCAGGCGGCACTGTTCATGGCTGCCGAGGTTGTCCGGGCCTCGCTGGTCGTTTCGGCCCGTCCAGCGGCGCTGCTGATCCGGTGGGCGTTCCGCCGGGACGGACGTCGGCGCGCCGCATCGCTCGCCGGTTACGCCCCGCACCCGACAAAAGTGCTCCGCGACCTTCGCTACGGACCTGAGCCCGACATGGTCCTGGACCTCATCCTCCCGGAAGATTCCCAAGATCCTCCGCCGCTGGTTCTCTGGGTCCATGGCGGCGCGTTCGTCGGAGGCTCAAAAGAGGAACTGACGGGGTACTTCCAGACCATCGCCGCGCACGGATACGGCGTTGCGGCACCCCGGTATTCCCTCGCGCCCAAGCACCACTACCCCACTCCCCTGCGCCAGATCGGCGAGGCCCTGGCATTCCTCCAGGGCAACGCCTCGCGACTCGGTCTCGACGCCGATCGAATCATCGTTGCGGGCGATTCGGCGGGCGCCCACATTGCTGCCCAGGTAGGTGCCCTCGTCAGCACCCCGGGCTACTCCCAGATGGTCGGGGTCCCGGCTCCCATGGTCAGCCAACGATTGCTCGGGCTCATCCTCGCGTGTGGCCCCTACGACCTGTCCCTCGCCGGCGATGCCCGCAGCAGCGACCTCGCCCTGCTCATCAAGGCAGTCCTGTGGTCTTATTCGGGCCGGCGGAAGTTCCTCGAGGACGTTTCCCTCGCCCCGTGGTCCATCACCAACTACCTCACCCGCGAATTCCCACCGACACTCCTCACGGTCGGAAACGGGGACCCCCTCCGCGCGCACACAGAGCGGCTCGAAACCGCGCTCAGGCGAGCGGGCCTCGAACCGGAGACGGTGTTCTGGCCCAACGCGGAGCCGGCGCTCGGCCACGATTACCAATTTCTCCTGGACACGCCTGAAGCCCAAGTGTTCCTCGGCCGGATGCTGGCCTTCATCGCCGCACGAACTCGGGTTCCGGACGCCGAGCCGCTTCTTGGCCCCCGCGACGCCCAGGACTACGACGTGGCCGAAGGCGCCGGAGACTGACCACCGTGTCGCGTACTCGCACCCTGGACCCAAGTGGCGTCCAGCCAGGATTCGAGTAGCCGATACTCAAGACGACGTCGGCGTTCCCCGTCCAGACTTGAAGTAGCAAACGAAGGGGAATCGAGGGAGGGTCTGATGTACGCTCACCGCGCCATCGTCGTCGACGCTCTGACCGTGCTGCGGAAGTGCGGCCTCGCGGAAGGGCAGGCCGGGCCGCCAAGAGGCGTCGAGTCAAGGGACGAGCAGGCCCAAGCCGAAGCTGTCGGGCAGGCAATCGAAGCGATTGGCCCGCAGAAGTGGAACGAGCTCTCCCACCCCGAGCGCCAGATCCTGCTCGTCGCCCAGACGACGATCCGGCACTACCCCCAGCAAGGCGCGACAATCACTCGGCCACAGTCTGCACGGCAGCATTAGGCCATCTGAAGCATCAGGGCCTTCTGAAGCACGCCCGGGAACCCGTTGGCTGACGGATTCCCGGGCGCACGCACGCCTCTCAAGCACCTCCATCTTCCCCGCAGACGCGTGCCGAAGCCATGGCTGGCAGCGGAGGAAGCGCGAACGTCAAGCGCCGACGTAGGCGGCGAGGTACTCCCCCGTCAGGGTCGAGCGCGCCGCCACGAGCTCTGCCGGCGTTCCCTCGAAGACGATCCGGCCGCCGTCGTGCCCCGCGCCCGGCCCCAGGTCGATGATCCAGTCGGCATGCGCCATGACGGCCTGGTGGTGCTCGATGACGATGACCGACTTGCCCGAATCGACCAGCCGGTCCAGCAGGCCGAGCAGCTGCTCGACGTCGGCGAGATGCAGACCCGTCGTCGGCTCGTCGAGGACGTACACCTCGCCCTTCTCCGCCATCTGGGCCGCCAGCTTGAGCCGTTGGCGCTCGCCGCCCGAAAGCGTGGTGAGCGGCTGCCCGAGGGTGAGATAGCCGAGCCCGACGTCGGCGAGCCGGTCCAGGATCCTGTGCGCGGCGGGGGTCCGCGCCTCGCCCTGTTCGAAGAACTCCTCGGCATCGGCGACGGACATCGCGAGCACCTCCGCGATGTTCCGGCCGCCCAGGGTGTACTCGAGCACGGAGGCCTGGAAGCGCTTCCCCCCGCACTCCTCGCACGTGGACTCCACGGTCGCCATCACGCCCAGGTCCGTGTAGATGACGCCGGCGCCGTTGCAGGCAGGGCAGGCACCCTCGGAATTCGAGCTGAAGAGTGCTGGCTTGACACCGTTCGCCTTCGCGAACGCCTTCCGGATCGGGTCGAGGAGCCCGGTGTAGGTCGCCGGGTTGCTGCGGCGCGAACCCCGGATGCCGCTCTGGTCGATGACGACGACGCCGTCACGGCCCGCCACCGAGCCGTGAATGAGGGAACTCTTGCCCGAGCCGGCGACGCCGGTCACCACGACGAGGACACCCAGGGGGACGTCGACGTCGACATCGCGAAGATTGTGCTCCGACGCTCCCCGCACCTCGAGCGCGCCCGACGACGATCGCACCGACTTCTTCAGGGCGGCGCGGTCGTCGAGGTGCCGGCCGGTGATGGTATCGCTTGCCCGCAGTCCTTCGACGGTCCCTTCGAAGCAGACGGTGCCACCGTCCGTGCCCGCGCCTGGGCCGAGGTCGACGACATGGTCCGCTATCGCGATCGCCTCCGGCTTGTGCTCTACGACGAGCACCGTGTTCCCCTTGTCCCGCAGCTGCAGCAGAAGCTGATTCATGCGCTGGATGTCGTGCGGGTGCAGGCCGATCGTCGGCTCGTCGAACACGTACGTGATGTCGGTGAGCGAGGATCCGAGGTGCCGGATCATCTTGGTGCGCTGCGCCTCTCCCCCGGACAGCGTGCCCGTCGGTCGGTCGAGCGAAAGGTAGCCAAGCCCGATCTCAGCGAACGAGTCCAGGAGATGCTGAAGCCCATTGACAAGCGGCGCGACCGAAGGGACCTCGAGCGTGCGCACCCATTCCGCGAGATCAGTGATCTGCATTGAGCAGAGGTCCGCGATGTTCTTCCCGTTGATCTTCGAGGAAAGGGCCTCCCGGCTCAGCCGCGTACCGCCGCACTCCGGACAGGTCATGAACGTGATGGCCCGGTCGACGAAAGCTCGGATGTGCGGCTGCATCGCCTCCGGGTCCTTGGAGAGCATCGACTTCTGGATCTTCGGGATGATGCCCTCGTACGTCAGGTTGATGCCTTCGACCTTGACCTTGGTCGGCTCTTTGTAGAGCAAATCGTGCAGTTCCCGCTTCGAGTACTTGCCAATGGGCTTGTCTACATCGAAGAAGCCGCTGCTGCTGAAAATGCGCCCGAACCAGCCCTCCATGGAGTAGCCGGGAATAGTGAGGGCGCCTTCGCTGAGCGACTTGCCGGCATCGTAGAGGGCGGTCAGATCGAAATCGGTCACGGACCCCGTGCCCTCACATCGAGGGCACATCCCGCCAAGGCGGCTGAAGGTTGCCTTCTCAGTCTTCGTCTTGCCCTCACCCCGCTCGATCGTGATGGCACCACTCGCCTTCACCGAGGGGACGTTGAACGAATACGCGTTCGGCGAGCCGATATGCGGTTCGCCGAGCCGACTGAAGAGGATGCGGAGCATGGCATTCGCATCGGTGGCCGTGCCGACGGTGGAACGCGGGTTCGCGCCCATGGGCTCCTGGTCCACGATGATGGCAGTGGTCAGGCCTTCGAGCACGTCGACATCAGGGCGGGACAGCGTGGGCATGAAGCCCTGCACAAAAGCGCTGTACGTCTCATTGATCATCCGCTGCGACTCTGCAGCAATGGTTGCGAAAACAAGGGAACTCTTGCCGGACCCCGAAACCCCGGTGAATACCGTCAGGCGTCGCTTCGGGATCTCGACACTCACGTCCTTGAGGTTGTTCTCGCGCGCGCCATGCACTCGGATCAAATCGTGGCTGTCGGCGACGGGCAGTCCGGACTCGCGTTCCGTCCTCGTGGCCAAGCTCATCATGTCTCCATCTCCGAAGGGGTGCTCCTCCCGTCAGTGTAGGCAGCCATGGCTGCGCGACGCTTCTCGAATCCTGACCGGTTGTGGCGGAAGCTACTCCTCCACCCGGTAGACGTGGAAGCTGCTCTCGCTCGCGAACCGGTCCACGAAGACCCCGTTGCGGCTGACCGGGATGGTGCGCCCTTCGTCGACCACGTCGACCGTTCGTCCGGCCACTCCCGCAGGCAGGGTGAAAGTGCGCTGCCCGGGCGTCGAGGCGCCGTCCGTCATGGCGAAGATGTACACCGCTCCATCACGCGCCTTGAGCATGGTCTGGAGCCCGGGCCCGAAGGAGTAGGCATAGGACTGCGAATTGAGGACTGGTGCGAGCTGCTTGACGAGCGAATCGATCCGCTTCATAGCCGCAACCTGGGGGTCGGCGCAGAATCCCGGGTCGACCTGGGACTGGCGCAAGATGCTGCCTGCCTGACATGGTCCGCTCAGGCTCTGGTTGAAGTACACAATCCCTCGGGCTTCGTTGATGAGGGAACTCATGACCGCCCCTTCAAGCTGATCTGGCGTGATGTACGCCGTGACAGGCTGGCCGCCTGGCCCTCCGTTCAGGTTCTCCACGAACTGCCACAGAGGCTGCAGTCTGCCATCGGTCGCATCCCGCTGTCGGAGCATCTGGATGGTCTTCCCGTAGCTCGAAGCCGATCTGCACTGGGACTGCGGGACTGGAACCAGATAATTCTCCCGATATGGCGCATCGCTGCAGAAGGGAACGGTGTACCAGTACATATCGACTGATACGACATCCGTGAAATCGTTGACGTAGGCATTTGCGTCCGAAGGCGACATGTCATTGGTCAGGACGGACTGGGTGTAATTCGTGTAGGCGAACCGTCCGTCCGCCTTCGCTTGGTTGCTCAGCTGCTGAAGATGCGCTCTCCCCTGGTCCGGCGGGTAGCGCCCGTCGACCTCGTCGTCGAGGAACTCGCCGACCCAATTCTTGCTGGACCGGGTGAAGGTGTCGTTGAGCGGCGGTCCTATCCAGTACATGCCGTTGTCCGCGAAAAGGCTGTAAGGGGTCGACTCGTCCATTCCTATGTAGGTGTTGATGCCGAGGCTCTTGTCGTATTGGGCTTCGGAATCGGAACTTATTCCGTTGTACCAGGCGACAATAGGAAAGAATGACGGATCAGCCCACCCGGCTGCCGCGGCGGCCGGGAATTTCTTCCAATAGTCCGAGCCACCCTCCCAGGGAATTCTTGGAAGACCCGCAAGTGGACCCCGAGCCTGCGACTCCCCCGGATCTGCAACAAGCCCACTCGCCGGCAAGAGGGCGACGAGCACCGTCCAGACGCACATGAAAAGAAACCTGACCCGGGGCTTCCCGGGGCGAGAAATGTCCCGACGGTTCCGTTGATGTGCGGACACAGGAGAACTCTAGAGTCAACCGGGGTGGCGCAACAGCCTCCTTAGGCCCTATCGCGGCGTTGGACAACACGTGCGGAACGGCAACTCTGGCAACCCAGGGGCGCTCGTCCTCGCCCGTCGATAGGGTCACGGTAGGGAGAGTCGGGACCTCGGGGGTCAATGAGACATGGAGAGCACAAGGAAACTTCGCGTGGGCGTCGGCGGCGCGGCGTGGCGCGGACAGTACTTCGTCCGACTCATCGCGCAGCTCCCCAGCCTGATGGAGTGCGTAGGGGTCGTCGCGCGCAGGGAGTCCGTGCGGCAGGAGCTGGCCGAAAAATGGAACGTTGCCGGCTTCGAGACGACCGAGCAGCTCCTCCGAGAAGGCCAGCCCGATTTCGTCGTCACGAGCGTCAGCTGGGGGGCCAACCCCGACATCGTGGAGGAACTCGTTGGACGCGGAGTGCCTGTGCTCTCCGAGACGCCCCCGGCACCGGACCTCGCGGGGCTTCGGGAGCTGTGGAGAAGAGTCGGCGGATCAGGACTTGTGCAGGTGGCCGAGCAGTATGCCCGCATGCCCACGCACGCCGCGAGACTCGCCGCGGTGCGGCAAGGCCTCCTCGGCGAGATCAGCTCGGTGCAGATCTCCTCGACGCATCTCTACCACAGCGCCAGCCTCATCAGGCAGTACCTCGATGTCGGCTTTGAAGCCGCTACGGTGAGCGCGCGTCGATTCACAGGGCCGCTCGTGAATCCGAGTGACCGCTCGGGCTGGACTCACGATCCGGTTCCCCGGATGGCCACCACGACGATCGCGACGCTCGAATTCGAGAGCGGACTCAGCGCGGTCTATGACTTCACGGACAACCAGTCACGGAACCATCTGAGGTCGCGGCGCCTCCTGGTCCGAGGCAGCACAGGCGAGATCAACGACGATCGCCTCGTGAGGCTCGTCGACTCGGAGACGATCCTCGAATCACGAATCTCCCGCCGCCAGACCGGCTACGAACTGGACCACGAGGGCTTCGACACCGCGCACCTGAGCCTCGACGGAAAGGTCCTTTGGCGCAACCCGTTCTTCGGCCAGAGATTCAACGACGAGGACATCGCGATGTCGTCGATGCTCGTCGCGATGGCCGAATGGGTTGGAGGCACGGGGCCCGCTCCGTACCCTCTCGCAGAGGCGGCCCAGGACCATCTGCTCGGACTTGCGATCGAGCAGTCGGCGGACGAGGAGCGCCTCGTGCGGACGTCAGTCGAGGCATGGACGCCACTCCCCCGCTGAGCAGCCCCTCGGGGGCTGCCCAGCGGCCCATGGCCCCGCTCTCCTAGCTGTTGACGACCGACGACGTCGCGAGGACCTTGCCCTGCGCGTCGAGCGCCTGCGCCGCCAAGTGCGGCGCCGCGGCGACAGCGACGGAGGTCTCGAAGCCCGTCTTCTTCACGACCGCGGCCTCCTTGAGCGATGACGCATCGCTCCCCGTCAGGAACCGCCAGCTTGCAATCTCGGTGGCGCCGTTCCAGCTCGCGTAGGCCTGCATCGTCGAGCCGTTGCCCTGGACGACGACGACGTCGGGCACGGTCGTGGGCGTCGCGGTCCACACCGAGCGGTACACGCGGTACGACCCCGAGCCGATGTTCGTGGCCTCGAACACTGGGGTCCCGTCCGCGGCGAACTCCGTGGCGGCCGGGTCCGAGCCCCAGCCGACCATGTAATGGCCATTGTCGAGGAACTGGACGTTGCCCATCGCATTGCCTCGGTGGCCGCCGCGGGCGAGTTCCAGCTTGACGGAGGCGGTGCGCTTCTGCTCATCCACGCTCAGGATCAGCCCGCGGGAGGTGCCCGTCGTGCCGTCCTTGTAGTGGTTGTCGAACATGCTGATGACGCCGCCCGCGCGCTGGCGGACGTCGTGCTGCCACGCGAAGACGGCGTTGGCAGGAAGCGTGAAGTCGCTCCTCTTCCCGCCCATGCGCCACTGAATCGATCCCGTGCGATCGACGAGGTAGATCGTGTGCGTGTGCCTGAATGAAACGAGGTACCCATCGGGGCGGAGGGAGACGGCGTTGACGTGATAGGGGTCGAAGGCCTTTGCGGCTGTCGTGCCGTCGGCCGTCGGGTCGTCCGAGGTCCTCAGGTAGGACTCGTCCAGCCCGACGTAGTCGGAGGCCTTCCAGTCGAACAGCAGATTGCCCGTGGCGATGTCCACTTCCTGCACGTGGCAGTCGAACATGTAGCCGTTGGTCTGGCCCCCGGCCGGCGTGAGATCGAACTGGATCGTCGGGTACGACGTCAGGAGAGCCGTGCCATTGGGCGTGATCGTGAACTCGTGGAGGTCGGCTTTGAGACCGTCTCCGGCGCTCACCTGGGCGATCGTCCGGTACGAGGTGTCCTTGATGATGCCGGATCCTTCGCCGTGGCCGCCCATACCCTGACCGCTCCAGTACGTCAGGACCGGCTTGCCCTGGTAGGTCTGGACACGCAGATCCGTGACGCCTGCACCCGTGGGCTCCATCCACACGGGGCGCCCCTGATTGTCCATGATGAGGCCGTTCGAGCCGTGGCCCATCGGTCCCGCAAAGACGAGTCCGGGCGCCGTGGTGCCAGAGGACCAGACGTTGATGTGGGGGGTCGTGAGCTTCGTGCTCACGAAGGTGCGGTCCGGGGGTGCTGTCGCCCCTGCCGTCCCTGACGCCGATGGAGCCGGAGTCGCCGCTGACGCGCTGGGCGGCAAGGGGAAGATGCTCGAGCGGGCGACGGTTGCTCCGGCGGCGGCGCCGAATACCGCCAGGCCCGCTCCCTGAATGAAATGACGACGACTAACCCTGACCATGGCGACCATCGTATGAACGGACCCTGTGGCAGCGGGAGCCCTAACCTGTAGTTTTACTGAGAGGGCGCCGGGAGCAGCCCTACGGCCTGCTCCCGGCGCCCTCTCTACAGTGAATGCAATCAGAAGCCGGAGACGGCTCCGGGTACAGATGGGCCGCTTCCAAGAGACACGCCGCCGACGTCCGTGGCACTCCCCTGATAGCTCGGGGCACCGGCTGTGGTAGAAGTCGTGGGAGGAGTCCCCTTGAACAGAGAGCCGAGTCGAATAGTCAAGGTGGTTTGGTCGCTGCTCAGCGAGACCGTTGACTGGTTGACTCCGCTTCCCTTGAACTGGAGCGATCCGTCGGCTCCCGCGGTGGTGTAGTTCGCCCCGAGGAACACCGTCCCAAAGTTGGCAGTGGTACAACCCGTAGACGAGAGCGTTAGCGTGTCATTGGAGCCGTTGTGAGTGATCTGAACGTTGAGACCGCTACTCCCGGTCCAAGTGCTCGACGCTCCAGTCCAGGTGCTGCAGAGGCTGGTCGGCGATATGGGCTCATTGAACACGATGGTGACCACATCACCCGGGGCCACCTTCCCGGTGGCACCAGTCGGGTTCGACAGTTTGACATAGGACACCTTGGGACCGATCCGGCCGGTGGCCGTCGCGACACCGCTCACGTTGCCGTAGGTGTCCGTGGCTTGGGCCGTGTAGGTGAACGATCCGGAGGCTAGGCTCGACAGGTTCAGCGTCGTCGCCCACACTCCCGTGGAGGTGTTAGCGGTCACCGTGGACGGGACGCTGCTGCCTCCCGCGTTGCTGGCCGACACGGCAACCGAAGCGCCAGGCTCCGCGGTGCCCGAGACCTGGACGGTGCCGACTGCATCGCTCGTGATCTTGGCAGGTGCGGCGGTGAATGTCGGCAGCACCGTACTTGTCTTCTTGGTGTCGGTCTGCGTGACCGAGGGTCCCGTGTTGCCGGCGGCGTCGGTTGCGGTTGCGGTATAGGTGAGCTGGCCGTCGGTGAGGCCTGTGAAATTCAGCCCGGTCAATGACCAGCTGCCGTCCGATTTGGCCGTCACACTCAAGGGAATGCTGTGCACTGCGCCCGCATCACTCACGGTGAGGGCGACGGAGGCCCCGGGCTCAGCTGTGCCTGACACCGTCTCGGATGCCACATCCTTCGACGAGACCGACGTGGGGACGACGAGCGAGGGCGCGCCGGGTGCCACGGTGTCCTTCGTCAGGGTCGCGGTCGTGGCGGGGCTTGTGTTCCCTGCAGCATCCGTCGCCGTTGCCGTCACGGTGATCGGACCGTCGACGAACCCCGAGAGGTTGAGCGTCGGAAGCGACCAGGACCCGTTCGAGCTCGCGGTTACGGTCGGGCTCGTGGTGTGGCCGGCGGCGTCGGCCACCACCACCTTGACCGTGCTCAAGGCCTCGGCACTTCCGCTGACCGGGACGGCGGAGACGTTGGACAGGTTGACGAAGGTGGGCACTACCAGCGCTGGTGCACCCGGCGCCTTGGTGTCGATCCGCACCGTCACCTGCTGGGCCGCCGAGACGTTGCCTGCCACGTCCGTGGCCGAATACGCGACGGTGTGCGTTCCATCGCCGGCCACGCTCACGTTTGCCGTGCCGCCCGGGACGGTGACCGACTGCCCGCCGTCGACCGTGTACGAGATGGACGCAACGCCGCTGCCGCCCGCCTGGTCCTGTGCGGCGAGGCTGACAGAGACGGGGCTGCTGTTGTTGTAGCCCGCGCTGTTCGGTGTCGGGGTGATGCCCGCGACCGAGACGCTGGGGGCAATTCCGTCGGCGATGGCGCCCGCACCCCGAGATCCCTCCGTGCCTGCCCAATTCCCGAGAACGGGCGTCACGGTGTAGTACCAAGTACCGTTCGGCACCGCGGATTCGATGCACGAGAGGTTGGTGACGACACCGGAACATGCGCCGGTCGCCGGCACAGCGGTGCCTCCCGAGGCTGTGCTGTAGCGCTGCACGGTGTAGCCCGAGACGGCCCGGCCTCCCGCCGTCGTGCTCGCGGCCCAGGAGACGGTGAGATCCTGCTTCGCTGCGCTCACCGTGGGGCGCGCTCCGGCCTGCACGGTGTCGGCGACGGCGATGCCGTCGGGGCTTGTCGACGTCGCCTGCCAGTAGGCGTAGGCGGCGGCACCTGTTCCTCCCACGAGGAGGACGGCCGCGAGAGCGGCAGTGCCGCGTCGGCCGGCTCGGACGGCGCGGCGCCTGCGGGGTTGGCGGATCTGGTCGTCGCTCACTTGCGCACCTCGAGGGTCAGGGGAACGTTGAAGAACGCGCCTTGGCATCCCGCGTCCGAGGCCATGGACATCGAGACGCTGCCCGGCAGCGTGACGGTCTGCGTGCCGTTCGCTGGAATGGTGACGGCGGGGGCCAGGGGCGCGGACGGATTCTGGAAGGTCACGCCGGTCGTCACGCACCTCGAGTGCGCCGCGTCGGGCACTGCACCGCCCGCCGAGCTGACGCTGTAGAGCTGCACTGGATACCCATTCGGGTTGGTGACCTTGAGTACGACGTCGGCCGTCCCGCCTGGCGAGAGGGGCGCCTGTCCGGGGGCGGCCTGGACGAGGGCTTGGGTCGTGAGGGTCTGGAGTTGGCCCGCGGCTGCGGAACCCGGGCCGCTGCCCGTCGTGCTCCAGTAGGCGATCGCCGCGCCCGCTCCCCCAAGGACGAGCGCCGCGCTTGCGGCGACTGCGATCGCCGAGCGGCGGGTCCTCCGGGGGAGGCTTCCCTTGATGGTGGCCATGTCAGTTCCCCTGTCCGGATCCGGAGTAGGACAGGGCGATGGTCGCGCCCTTGCACCCGTCCTGGTTTGCAGGCCTGTCCAGCATCGTCAGCTTGGGCCACTGGCTGCCTGGCACCGCGAGTGAACTCAGCGAGCTGTTCCCCGAGGGAATGGACACGGGATAGGGGCCCGAGTATTGGACCACCGCGAAATCAGCTGTTGTGCAGGGCAGGTTGCCCGCGATGGCCGCCGCTGACCTCGTGATCCCCATGACCGTAACCGAGAGATTGGTGATCGAGATCCCCTGGTTGTTCGGGTTCGAGAAGCTCAATCCCAGAGGCTGGGAGACGCCCGGAGCGAGGGGTGAGGCCGCGCTCCCCGAAATGGTGAAGGCCTTGCCATTGCTGAGCACTTGCAGCTGGACGTTCGCGTACCCGTACTGGGTCTTGCCGGAGGCGTCCTGGCCCGAGCCGACGATGCTGAGCGTGTTCGTGCCTGCCGCCGCACTCGGGGACGCCGTGACCTGGAGCGTGGACGTGTTGCCCGTCGCTGGGTTGGGAGAGAAGGTGGCCGTCACCCCGGTCGGCAGACCCACGACGCTCAGGGAAATCGGCCCGTCGAGGTTGGTGCGCGAGAGCGTGAGACTGTACACCCCGCTCGAGCCGGGGGCGATGCTGACCGTGCTCGGGCTGCTCGAGAGCGAGATGGACCCGGAGAGCGGATAGTTGACGGTAAGGCCCGCGGTGGTCGACGCCGCTGTCTTCCCCGACGTGCCTTGGATCTCCACAGTGGAAGCCCCCGCAGGAGTCGACGACGTTGTCGACAGCGTGAGGGCCGTCGTGGCAGAAGCCCCTGACGCAACGTTGACAGTCGCCGGGGAGAAGCTTGCGCTGGTGGCAGCTGGAAGCGATGACGCCGTCATGGCGACCGCTCCCGCAAACCCGTTCTGCGAGGTGATGGTGACGGTGTATGCCGCCGCGGAGCCGCGCGCGATGGACTGGCTTGCGGGCGAGATCTGGACGGTGAATCCCGGCTTCGCCGTCTGTGCCGCGGCGAACAGGGCGCCGGCCGGCAGCATCACCGCCAGGAAGCTGATCACCGCGATTCTGATGATTCTGCCGCTGGCCCGGGGGCCGTTCTTCAGGAGTTTCCCCAACACGCTCACGCTGTGTCCCCTCTGTGGTTGCTCATGGGGGTGCGGTCATGGATGCGCGTCGGGTGGGGCGGATCGCCCGCCCCACCCGACGGCGGACTAGTTGCTCGCGACGGTGATCGTGATGGTCGCGCCCTTGCAGGCGTCCTGGTTGTCAACCGTGTCGGCGAACGTGAGGGTCCCGGTGCCGACCTGGGTCCCGGAGGCGTTCGCAGCGACCCGGACGTTCGCCGTGTTCGCCGTGGCGGTGAACCAGGCCGGGAGGCACTGGGCGTTGCTCGTGGTCACGGTCGGCGTGAGGGTGCCCACGACCGTGCTCGATGCGTTCCCGTTGTCTGCCGTGTACGTGACGTCCTTGGACGTGCCGGGGGCGATGCCCTGGTCGAAGTTCGCGTGAATCGTGACGGTGCCGCCGCCTGCGGATGCGGCAGCATTGCCGCCACCAGTGCCAGTCGTGGTCCAGTAGGCGAAGGCGGCTGCGCCGCCGACGCTCAGCATGCCCGCGGTCGCAACGGCGAGTGTGGCCTTGGCCTTCTTGGTCATCTTCTGCATGGGAGTGCTCCTTCTAGGGTGTGGACGAGCGCGATACGAGCGGCGCCGAATGCCCCACTCTTGAGACGCCTGCGGACTACGGATCGGCTAATCCCTGGAGCCCGATGCGCAAAACTTTGGCAGCCCAGTCAGGCCCCCGCCTACACTTGCGCCTACTCGTTTACGCGGGCTTCGGAGGCTCTCACGAGTACTCGCTTTCACTCGGGCGGGTACGTGGAACTGCCCCCGCTGGGCGCCGGAGGGACGCCCACGGGGCCTTCGGCTCGCACCGGTCTGCGGCTCTGGGCTACCGGGTGTACTCGGTGCCAGGATTCACGCCCCCGCGAGGGCCGGCCTGGCCGGCGGGACCGCATGCGCTCAAATATTTCTCGCCCCAGCAGCAATGCGACGAGACGCGATCTAGGCACGTCGCTTTTCTACCCGCCAGCCCTCATATGCTGGAGATATGGCCGTCCGCGATTGGGAACTACGACATTTCCGTCTCATCGCGGCCCTCGCGGCGCAGGGAAGCATCGGCGCCGCGGCCCGCGAAACCGGGATGGCGCAGCCGAACGCCTCGCGGCTGCTGGAGCAGATGGAGCGGTCGGCGGGGTTCGCCCTCGCCCGACGCACGCCGCGCGGTACCGAACTGACCGACCGTGGACGCGTCGTCGCCGGGCTCGCTGCGGACGTCCTCGAGGCCGCTGACAGTGTGGTGCGCGCCGTCGACGCCCTCGAGCGCGCCCGGGGCGCCCTGCACGTGTGCGCGAGCATGACCGTCGCGGAGCACCTGATGCCCCAATGGCTCGCTGCCGCACAGCAGCGCCTCCCCGACGTGAGTGTCACCCTCGACGTGGGCAACTCGGACGAGGTATTCCAACGCCTTCGAGCTGGCGCCGCGGAGCTCGGATTCGTCGAGGGGCCCACCGTCCAGACGGGCTTCCGGTATCTCGACGTTGCCCCGGACGAACTCGTGGTCGTCGTCCGTCCGGATCATCCATGGGCGCGGACGGGTCCGGTCTCGCCGCACGATGTCGCGACTGCCGGGCTCGTCGTGCGGGAGCCGGGTTCGGGAACACGCCAGACCGCGGACAGGGCCCTCGCTCCCTACGGCACCGGGCCGCGTTTCGAAGTAGGGAGCAACGCCGCGCTTGCCGCGAGCGTCGCGGCGGGTCTTGGACCGGGCGTCGTGAGTCGCCTCGCCGTCCAGTTTCCGCTCCGGAGCGGGAGGCTCATAGAAGTTCCGACGCCGGCCCTCAAGCTGCGGCGCATGCTGAGGGCCGTATGGTCGGCGGCGGTGCCGCTGCCGCGCTCCGCCGAGGAATTCCTGGGGCTTGTCGGCGCCTAGGCTAGGCACCATGAGCCCCGCACCCGTGAGCCGGTGGACCGCTGCGCGCCTGGCCGAGAAGGCCGCCGAGATCGTGTCCGACCAAGAGCTTCCGCCGATCGTCCAAGCCGGCCACCCGGTGCTCCGAACGCAGGCCATCCCGTTCGACGGGCAACTCGACGATGCGCTCCTGACGGCGCTCATCGAGGTGATGCGGCGCACCATGCACGCCGCCCCGGGCGTCGGGCTCGCCGCTCCCCAGATCGGCCTCCCCCTCCGTCTCGCGGTCGTGGAGGACATGTGGGCCCCGGACGAGGACGTGGTCCGAATGCGCAACCGCACTCCCCTGCCGTTCTTCGCCGTCCTGAACCCCGCGTACGCGCCGCTGGGAAACGAGCGCGCGGCGTTCTACGAGGGATGCCTCTCAGTACGGGGCTACACCGCCGTCGTGCGGCGCCCGGCGCGCATCGAGGCGCGCTGGACGACGCCCGGCGGAGCCACCCGCCGAGCGGAATTCGCCGGGTGGCAGGCCCGGATCCTGCAGCACGAGACCGACCACCTCGCCGGGACGCTGTACCTCGACAAGGCCGAGGTCCGATCCCTCTGCACGAACGAGGAGTACTCGGCCCGCTGGGCCCACCCGACCCCGGAGGCAGCCGCGCGCGAGCTCGGCTTCTAGCGCGGTTCGGGCTTCTACGAGACGGGGGCCGACAGCGCCTTCGACTCCTCGGCATCCAGGCCCGGGTTGGCCGCCGTCGGAAGGTAGCGCGACCACCACCGGAGGATGTGCTCGAAACGCTGCTTGCGGTGGTGCGGCGTCCCGGACCGCGAGAGCTCATGGTTCTCCCCGGGGAAGAGGAGCAGCTCCGTCTCGACGCCGCGGAGCTTGAGCGCGGCGTAGTAGCGCTGCGCCTGCTCGATCGGGCAGCGCCAGTCCTCCTCCGAATGGATCACGAGGCACGGCGTCTCGACCTGCCCGACGCATGCCATGGGGCTCTGGGCGGCCATCTGCTGTGGGTCCCAGCCCGTGTATTCACCGGGGAAGAACCAGCCGATGTCGGACGAGCCGACGAAGCTGACGGGGTCCAGGAACCCCCGCTCGACGATGGCGGCGCGGAAGCGGTGGTCGTGGGCAATTGTCCACGCAGTGAGATACCCACCGTAGGATCCGCCGAGGATCCCGAGTCGGTCGGCGTCGAGGGCTGGGTACGCCTCGAGGGCAGAGTCGAGGAAACCGAGGACATCCTCGAAGTCGACGGTGCCCATGCGGCCCTTGATGGCCCGGCCGTGGGCCTCGCCGTATCCTGCCGAACCCCGAGGGTTGCACATGACGACGGCGTAGCCGGCCGAAGCGTAGACCTGGGCCTCGTCGAACCATGCGCCCGTGTACTGCGCGAATGGACCTCCGTGGATCATGAGCAGCACCGGGTGGGGACCGTCTCCCTCGGGCTCGACGACCCATCCGTGCACCGGGCTGCCGTCGGCGCTCTGGCCGCTGAACTCGCTGGGAAGGAGCGGCTGGGTCTCATCCCGGAGGCGGGATGCGAAGTCGGTGAGCCGCTCGAGGTGCCCGTCCCGGACGGCCGCCACTTCGCCAGGCGTCGTCGCATCCGCGAAGGTGACGACGACGGCGTCGCCCGCCGCGTCGACCCCCGTGATGACCGCGTCAACGTCCGCGAGGATGGCACGCTCGCCGTTCGCCTCGAACGCGACGAGGCGCACGGCGCCCCGGTGCCTTCCGAGCACCAGCGCCTGGCCGTCTGGGCGAACGCGGAGGGCACCCGGCGCCTCGCCGAAGTCGTCTTCGCTGGGATTGCTCAGGCGCACAGTTCCGCCGTCGTCGAAGGCGTGCCAGAACAGGTGGGTGCTCCGTCCTACGAAGTCCATGCCGGAATCGCCGAGGGAGGATGCCAGCACGAACAGCCCCGACCCGTCAGGGGCTTCGCGGAGTGCTTGCACGGACGCCGCCTCAGGGCTCCCGAGCTCCACGACCTTGCTCTCGCCGCCGCCCGCGGGGGTCCGCACTACGAGGGCACCCAGCGCGTCGACCGCTGCGGGGTCCCACTGCGACACGGTGTAGATGTATCCGCCGTCAGCACTGAACACGGGCAGGTCGTGATCGAGCCCCCCTGACGTGAGCTGACGCGCCTCTGGCAGGCCGCTACCGCCTTCCCCCTCGGATTCGGCGGCCTTCGCGCGGCCCCGCGCCGCGACGAAGGGCTCTTCCCCTGCAGGCGGGACATCCAGGATGAAGAGCTGCGTGCGCTGGTCTCCCGTATAGCCCCGGCCATTCAGCCGGTAGTTGAGGTCGGTGACGAGGCGCGGGTCCTCGGCGCCGGGTCCCACGCCATCCACGGTCCCATAGCGGCCCGCCTCGGGCTCCCTCGAGAGGAACGCAATGCGCTGGGAATCCGGCGACCAGGCAAAGTGCTCCACGCCGAGCAGCCGGTCCGTGAGGGCGCGGGGCTCGCCGCCCTGGGCTTCGACGACGAAGAGCTGCGGCGGTCCCGCCGGGACTGCCCGCAGGAACGCGAGGAATCGGCCGTCGGGCGAATACTGGGGCGCGGTGTCCCGAAATCCCCGGGTGAGGCGCCGGGCGGAGCCGCCGCCGTCGAGCGGGACCTCCCAGAGCTGGCCGACGGCCGCGTCGGCTCTGTAGTCGGCCCGGGTCGCACTGACGGCGCAGCGCGTGCCCGAGGGATGGACGGTGGGGGCTGAGAGGGTCAGGATGGCATCGAGCTGGCTGGGCTTCACGCCGTGAAGCCTAGTCCCGACCGCCGCGACTAGCATGGAACCCGTGCCTCTCGCCGCCCAGGAGCTCCTCCGCTGCCCGATCTGCACCGGTGGCTGGCAGGCGTCCGAGACGTCTGGGCGATCGCTCGTGTGCACTGCCGGGCACCGCTTCGACGCGGCGCGCCAGGGCTACGTCAATTTCCTCACGGGGCGTGGAACCCGCTTCCTCCCGGACACCGCCGAGATGGTCGCGGCCCGCGAGCGGTTTCTCGCGGCGGGCCACTACGCGCCGATCGCCGCAGCGGTCGCCGGCGCCGCTGCCCCGGCCCTTGCGCACGACGACGGCGCGACCGGGGCCGCGCTCGACGCCGGGGCGGGCACGGGGTACTACCTTGCCGCGCTGCTCTCCCGCGTCCGAGGTTCGCGCGCCGTCGCCCTCGATCTCTCCCGCCACGCGCTCGGACGGGCGGCGAAGCTGCCCGGGACCGCGGCGGTCGTGTGGGATCTCTGGCGGCCGCTGCCGCTGCCCGACGGCGCCGTCGACGCGGTCCTCGACGTTTTCGCGCCCAGAAACTTCCCTGAGTTCGCGAGGGTCCTGAGGGCGGGAGGCCTCGTGTGCGTCGTGACCCCGCAGGCCGACCACCTCGCCGCGCTGCGCGAGGTATTGCCGATGCTCGATGTTCCGTCCGGGAAGACGGACGACGTCGAGCGGGCGGCGGGCCCGGACTTCGAGCGGATCGACGTGCGGGGCCTGCGCTTTGGCCTCGAACTCGACCCGGAGACCGCGGCCGATCTCGCCCTCATGGGTCCGGCCGGTCATCACGCAACGCGCTCAGAGCTGCTTCCCCGCCTCCGGAACCGATCACTTCACGCCGAGGGTGCCGTCGACGTCACCGTCCTGCGCCGCCGCTGAGCGGCAGTTCTTCCGCGGCTGATCGGGCAACTGGGGGCGTCGCGAGGTCCACGGCGAGCAGCCGCAGGGCGAGCTGGATGAGCGGGCCGATGGTCAGCGCGAAGACCGCCGTGCCGATCCCCACGGTTCCTCCGAGGAGCCAGCCGCAGCCGGTGGCCGAGAGCTCGATCCCACTCCGCACGGCCCATACCGGCCAGCCGGTGCGCGCGACGAGGCCCGTCATGAGCCCATCGCGGGGGCCCGGGCCGAGGCCCGCCCCGATGTACAGGGCGGACGCGAGCGCGAGAAGGGCCAGCCCCACGGCCAGGAACAGCCCTTCCGCGAGTGGCCACCAGACGGGGAGGACGGTCGCGGCGGGGATCCACGCGAGTCCGAGGTCGGCGAAGACTCCGACGAGCGCGGCGTTGGAGACGGTCCCCCATCCGGGCCGCTGGCGGAGCGGGATCCAGAGGACGAGGACGGCGAGGCTGATGACGATCGTGGCCGTTCCGAAGGAGACGCCGAGGGCACGGGCCACGCCCTGTCCCAATACGTCCCACGGCGAGGCGCCCAGACCGGCACGGAGGATGAACGCGATCGCGATCCCGTAGGCGAAGAGGCCGCTGAAGAGGCGGACCAAGCGGACGGGCAGACGTTGTGAGCGGAGGAACCGGTGAAGCTGCATACCGATATTCCAACTTCAATTGGCCTTCGAAGACAGGGCCAATTCTGGGACACTGGCCTGATGAGCTCGATCACAGCGGCAAGATTGGCAGCATTGCTCGGTTCTTGGCGGGTCGAAGGGCCCGCCTACGCAGCCCTTGCGGATCGCATCCGGCTCGTCGCACTCGACGGGAGGCTGGCCGCCTCGACGCGGCTCCCCGCCGAGCGGGAGCTTGCGGTGGCCCTCGGGGTCAGCCGGACGACTGTGTCGGCGGCGTACTCACGGCTTCGCGAGCTCGGTGCCCTCGAGAGTCGCCGCGGAGCCGGCAGCTACATGTCCCGTGGCTCACGCCCGACTGCCGAGCGGGAGGGACCCGGAATCATCTGGGACTTCACCAAGGCGGCAATGCCCGCTGCGGGACCCGTCGAGGCGTGCATCAAGGCAGCCGCCGCGGCCATAGGCCCCGAGCTGTACCGCTCAGGCTACGAGATCGAGGGGCTCCCGCAGCTGCGTGAGGCTGTCGCCGATCACTTCGGCCGCCGCGGCTTGCCAACCGACCCAGAACAGGTCCTCGTGACGTCCGGCGCCCAGCATGCCATTGCCCTTCTGGCGCGCTCGCTGATCACGCCCGGCGACCGGGCTCTCGTCGAGCAGCCTACGTACCCGCACGCCATCGACGCTCTCTCGGCAGTCGGCGCGAGGCTCGTTCCGATAGCGGTCGACCCTCGAGAGGGCTGGGACCTGGATGAGGCGGCGGCAGCGTTCAGGGACTCCGCGCCGACCCTCGCGTATGTCATCCCCGACTTCCAGAACCCCACAGGCGCAAGCCTCTCAGAGGACGACCGCCGGCACCTCGCCAGGACCGCGGACCGGCACGGCACGGTGCTTGTCTCCGACGAGACCACGATGTGGCTCGACATCCGGCGCGGCCCGCTTCCACCCCTCGCCGCATCGTCGCCCTCGGTCGTCACGGTCGGCGGTCTCAGCAAGCTCGCGTGGGGCGGCCTCCGTGTCGGGTGGATCAGGGCGAACAGGTCGCTTGTCGCACGCCTCGCGCAGACCCGTGCCAACCTCGACCTCGGAACTCCGGTCCTCGAGCAGCTGGCAGCCGTCGAACTCCTCGCCTGCGAGGACGAACTCGTGGCCGAACGCCGCGCACGCCTGCGCACTGGACTCCACGCGATGCGTTCGGCCATCGCGGACCGATTCCCAGAATGGTCAGCACCGGATCCCGACGGCGGGATGGCCCTGTGGCTCGCCTGTTCCCCGTGGTCGTCCTCGGAGCTCGTGCTCCGCGCAAGGGAGGAAGGCCTCGCTCTGACGGCCGGCCCTCGCTTCGGCCTGCACGGCGCCTTCGAGGCACGTCTCCGGCTGCCCTTCACGGACGATCCGGAAACCATCGTGGACGCCGTCGCGGCCCTGCGCCGCTCCGCCGAAAGACAGGTCAGAGGCCGCCTGCACGAGCCGCTAGTCGCCGTGTGAAACTGCTTGGATTCCCGTGGCGAATATGTTATCTGCGCGGGCAGTCTCCGTGCCCTCCTGCTGGGCTAGGGTAGTGGAAGGAGCGGGGGGACGGAGGGTTCGGTGGACTGGATCGCGCACAACGCTTGGATGCTCTGGCTCGTCCTGGCCCTCGTTCTGGGCGGGATCGAGATGATCAGCCTCAGCCTCGTCTTCGCGATGCTCGGCGGGGGTGCACTCGCGGCCTTCGTGGCCGCCATCTTGGGCGGCCCCACCTGGCTTCAGGGGCTCGTCTTCGCTGCCGTTTCGGTCGGCATGATTGCCTTCGTCCGACCAGTGGCCATGCGCCACATGAGGCCTGGGATCGAAGACCTGCGTACCAACGTCGATCGGCTCGTCGGCTCCCGCGCGACCGTGATGGAAGCCGTGGGCAGCAGCAATGGCCTCGTCAAGATCGGCGGTGACGTGTGGACGGCCCGCGCCGAGCGGGGCGAGTTCCTGCCCGGCGACGTCGTGCAGGTCGTAGCGATTGAAGGGGCCACCGCAGTCGTCGCGCCGGGCGGCGAGACCTCACCGTACAGAAGCTGACGGCCTCGCCGAGCCGCGGCCGACCACTCAAAAGGGGAAACTATGGATGTCGGAGGAATTCTTCTTCTCGTCGTCGTCATCGCGCTCATCCTGTTCGTCGCAACCGTCATAGGCCGCTCGGTACGGATCATCCCGCAGGCGCGAGCCGGCGTCGTGGAGCGTCTCGGCAAGTACCAGCGCACGCTGAATCCCGGGCTGACGCTCCTCATTCCCTTCGTCGACCGGCTGCTGCCGCTCCTCGACCTCCGCGAGCAGGTCGTCTCGTTCCCGCCCCAGCCAGTGATCACGTCGGACAACCTCGTCGTCTCGATCGATACCGTGGTCTACTTCCAGGTCACGGATCCTCGTGCAGCGACCTATGAAATCGCCAACTACATCCAGGCTGTCGAGCAGCTCACCATCACGACGCTCCGCAACGTCGTCGGCGGCCTCAACCTCGAAGAAGCCCTGACCTCGCGCGACCAGATCAACGGCCAGCTCCGTGGGGTGCTGGACGAGGCGACCGGTCGCTGGGGCCTCCGGGTCTCGCGTGTCGAGCTCAAGGCAATCGAGCCCCCGCACTCCATCCAGGACTCGATGGAGAAGCAGATGCGTGCCGAGCGCGACCGGCGAGCCCTCATCCTGACCGCCGAGGGCACGAAGCAGTCGGCGATCCTCACGGCCGAGGGCGAGCGGCAGGCACAGATCCTCAAGGCCGAAGGCCAGGCGAAGGCGGCGGTCCTCAAGGCGGACGGCGAGTCCCAAGCCATCCAGAAGGTCTTCGAAGCCATTCACCTCGGTGACCCGGACCCCAAGCTCCTGGCCTACCAGTATCTCCAGACGCTGCCCAAGATCGCCGACGGCAACTCGAACAAGCTCTGGATCATCCCGAGCGAAGTCGGCGACGCGCTCAAGGGTATCGGCGGCGTCCTCGGCAACATGGGGCAGACGTCGCCCGACACTCAGGCGACGACGTCGGGTGAGCCGGACGGCAGCAGCGCCACGCCGCGGAAGACCCAGATCGCCAAGAGCCGCGGGCTCGAGGAGGATGCCCGGGCTTTCGAGGAAGAGGCAGCACGCCGCTCGGAGCTGGACGCCGAGGCAGAGCGCATCCTCCAGCACCATGCGGGAGTGGCCGGCCTGGACGTCCCGGACGCCGAGATCCCGGAACCCGAGATCCCCGAGGCGGGCGCGCCGAAGCCAGGGGTCCCCGACGGCGGCATCGCGGATCAGAAGGGCGCAGGCCGCGACCCTTACCGGCCCTGAAGAAAGCACCGCGCCGGCCTCGACCCTATAATGGAAAGTCTGCCCGGGAACACGTGAAGGTCTGCGGGCGTTGAGATGTGAGTCGGTTCGACGGTCCGAACCGAAGAACGCGAGGGAGAACATATGAGCGACCGCAGTCTGCGCGGCATGCGTCTGGGTGCACAATCCATGGAAAGCGAAGCTGGCGTCGAGCCCGCCCCTCGCCAGCGCGTCGAGTACCGCTGCGAGGATGGTGAGCAGGTGTTCGTCACCTTCTCCTCCGAGGCGGAGATTCCTCCCGTCTGGACGTCCAAGACGGGCAAGGAGGCCTATCTCGTCGACGGCGAGCGCCCCTCTGAGAACTCAGAGAAGGCTGTGCGCACGCACTGGGACATGCTCCTTGAGCGCCGCAGCATCCCCGAGCTCGAGCAGATCCTCGATGACCGCCTTGCACTCCTCCGCGAGAAGCGCGGCGAGCGGGTCTGACCCCGGACGTACGCAAAAAAGCACGAAGACAGGAAGGGCGGGAACCGCACGGTTCCCGCCCTTCCTGTCTTCGTGCTTCTGCGTCCTCTAGACGCTCGTCACCGGTTCTGCCGCTGACGGCCACGGCTGAGCTGCTTCCACCGGTCCGTGAGGCCCCACTTGGTGACGTTGAGCATGGCCTCGACCACGATGTTGCCACTCATCTTCGAGGAGCCGAGCTCGCGCTCGACGAACGTCACGGGCACCTCGGCGACCTTGAGGCCCATGCGGGCGACGCGCCATGCAAGGTCGACCTGGAATCCGTAGCCGACCGACTCGACCCGGTCGAGGTCGAGCTTCTCCAGAGTCGTGCGGCGGAAGGCGCGGTAGCCCGCCGTCATGTCCTTGATCTTGAGGCCGAGCATCAGCCGGGCGTAGGTGCTCCCGGTGCGGGAGATGAGCTGCCGGTAGACAGGCCAGTTGACGACAGTTCCGCCCTGCACCCAGCGCGAGCCGATCACGAGGTCCGCGCCCTGTTCGACTGCCTCGAGGAGGCGCGGGAGCTGCTCGGGCTGGTGTGACCCGTCCGCGTCCATCTCGACCACGACGTCATAGTCCCGCTCGAGCGCCCACTCGAATCCCGCAATGTAGGCCGCGCCGAGCCCCTCCTTGCCCTTGCGGTGCATGACGTGGACCTGCGGGTCTTCGGCCGCGATGCGGTCTGCGAGCTCACCGGTTCCGTCAGGGCTGTTGTCGTCTGCCACCAGGACGTCGGACGCCGGCACCGCCGAGCGGAGGCGGCCCAGTGTCTTGGGGAGGGACTCGAGCTCGTTGTACGTCGGGATGATCGTCAGAATGCGCACGCAGGAGTCCCTTTCGAGGCTGGTTCACGGGTCGCGCCCCCGCGCGAGGGCACAGTCGCCCATTATATCCAGCTCGTCGGGAGGCCCACGCGCCTTCGGGCCAGTCTCGGGGCTGGCAGCTGGTCAGTCCCCCGACTGTTTTCTGCTGACGCGTGGGCCTGCCCCGAGGGCAGTGCCGCCGCCCGTGGTGGGCAGCGACTGGGCCTTCCGCGAACGGCGGCCCGATGTCAACCGATCCTACGTGGCCCCTCCGGTGTGTCAACCGTCCGTCCACCTGCGGAGACGGGCGTTTCTGCTGCTCAGGAGCAGTTCCGGCAGGGGAAAAACAGCCGCGCATTTCAGGATCCGAGAAAGATGACGCGTGTCGACGACCGCAGCCGTCCGCAGGGCCCCCCTTGTCAGGCCTCGAAACCGTCGGAGTGGTAGAGTTCACGTCCGCGGTGCACGGTTGCGAGGCACCGGGGGGCATTCTCGGTGTCGAGGGCGGGCAGGAGGGGCGTCCTCGCACGGGGGTCGGTGCTCCAGGCCTGGACCCGCTCGTCGGCGACTTGGACCATAAGCTCGTCGACCTCCCAGACGGCGAAGCTGGCCGTCGCTCCGGGAACAAGCTGACCCATGAGGGGATCGTGATACCTGATGGCCCGCCACCCGGCTCGTGTGTGGCCGATGAAGGCCGCCCGTGCCGAGATGCGTTCCGACGGGGTCGAATGGCCAAGGCACGCAGCGATGCTCGCCCAGGGATCGAGCCCGCACACGGGGCTGTCACTTCCAAAGCACAGCGGGACACCGGCCGATGCGAAGCGTGCGAAGGGGTTCATTCCCACGCTCCGCTCGCCGAGCCGACGCTGATAGAGACGCCCCTCGCCGCCCCAGGAAGCATCGAAGAGCGGCTGGGCGCTCACGGTCACGGCATAGCCGGCAAGCGCCGAGATGGCCTCGGGAGAGGCCATCTCGACGTGCTCGAGCCGGTGTCCTGCCGCCCGGACCGCTGACGGTCCGGCGAGTTCGGTCGCGAGGGCCAGACCGTCGAGGGCTATCTGCAGCGCGGCGTCACCGATCACGTGGAAGCCGCCCTGGATGCCTACCTCGGAGCAGGCGGCGAGGTGCCGCCCCACCTGTTCGGGGCTGAGGTAGGCGGTTCCGCGGTGCCCGGCTGCGTCGTCGTAGTCAGCAGAGAGCAGCGCGGTGTGAGACCCGAGCGAACCGTCGATATTCAGGTCACCCGCGAGTCCGAGCACAGGCGCCCCAAGCGAGCCGAGGATCTCCCGCGCTTCCTCGGCCGACTGCGCGAGCTGGCCCCAATAGGCGAAGACCTCGGGGAGGTCTGGCTCCTCGGGCGAGCCGAGGAGCAGGCGGAGGTCATCGACACCGCTGATCTGCGGGGCCGCCTGCTCCACGAGGGCAACATAGCCGCGGCTCGCCGCGTGCTCGCGGGCTGCGCGGTGCAGCGACCGGATCTCGGCGTGGTCCGTTGGCCGCGCCACGGAACGCACGGCGCTCAGGGCGGCACGGGATGCGAGCGCGCCGTTCCACCCGTCCGCACGGCCTTCGTCGGCCCCATCGAGGCCTGCAGCCGCGGCCAGAGCTGGCGAGACGAGCGCGGAGTGGGCGTCCACACGGGTCAGGAGCGCCTTGCGACCGCGCGCCGCCCGCTCCAGTTCCCCAGCCGTGGGCAAAGTGGAATCCTCCCACGTCGACTCGTCCCAGCCGTGTCCCTGGAGCGTGCCGCTGCCCTCCGAGGCGCCCTGCTCGAGGGCCCGGAGCAGCTCGGCTGCAGAACGGACGCCGGAAAGATCGAGCGACCGCAGCGCCGAGCCCGTGTCCGAAAGGTGGACGTGCGAGTCGACAAATCCCGGCGTCACGACCGCCCCGTCGAGGTCGATGATCCGCAATCTGGAATCGGCGATCGAGGACGCGGCCTGCTCGGAGCCCACCCAGGCCACGGTGCCGTCGTCTACGAGCATCGCCGAGGCGAGGGGGTCTGCCGTCGAGTACACGGAGCCATTGCGGTAGAGGGTGAGCTCAGGCTCGGAGGACATGGAAATGCCTTTCAATCGGTCGGGCAGGGGTTGCGGCGGTGAGGATGAAGCTAGTCGGAGACGCCCGAGTAGGCGACCACGCCGCGCTTGATGCTGTCGATGGCCGCACGGGCGAGACGCCGGAGCCGGGGCTCGATGCCGGGAACCTCCGCGAGCTGGTCGAGGAGGTCGACGACCTGCTTGACCCAGCGCACGAAGTCGCCGGCGGCGAGCTCCGTCCCGGAGAGCACGTTCTGGAGGTCGCGTCCGCGGGCCCACTTGTAGAGCGGCCAGACGAGGCCGAAATCGGGTTCGGCGGTACGGGGAAGGCGGTGCTGTTCCTCGACGTCCTCGAGCCGCGACCACTCCCGGACCAGCATGTCCACGGCGACGTCGAGCGAAACGCTCGGCATCTTCGGCGGCAGACCTGGCTCGTCGCGCTTCGCGTGGTACACGAGGGTGCTCGCGAGAGCCGCCATCTCGGCCTCGTCGACATCGTCGAACGCGCCTGCTCGCAGTGCGAGCGCCGTGAGGAGGTCCTTGTCGCCGTAGATGCGCCGCAGCTTCTGGCCCTCGTCGGTGACCCGCACGTCACCGTCCGCCTGCTCGAGGCAGCCATAGGACTCGAGCACATCGCACACCCGGTCGAAGGTCTTCGCGATCGTGTTCGTCCGACCCCTGATCTGCTCGCCCAGGCGGTCAGTCTCCCGGCGGAGCTTCGTCCAGCGGTCCGCCCACCGGGCGTGGTCCTCGCGCTCCGCGCAGCCGTGACACGGATGGGCGCGGAGCTGCCGCCGGAGTTCGACGATCCGGCGCTCCGTGTCCTCGTAGCCCTCCGCGAAGGCGAAGTCGCGGCGTGAGCGGCGCTTCCTGCTGCTGTCCGGTCCTTCCAAGCGGGAGCGGTCGACGGCGTGGCGCATCGACGCTGCGAGGTCGCGCCGGTCCTTCGGGCGCTTGGGGTCGAAGTGCTTGGGGATCCGGACCCGGGCGATGGGCTCGACCGGCCCGGTCAGGTCCTGGAAGCCGATGCGTCGCAGGTTGTGGTCGAACGTCAGCACGTGCGGGCGCGGCTCGCGCGCATTCGTGTCGGAGGAGAGGACGACGGCGGACCCGCCCAGACGCCCGTCGGCGATCTCGACGACGTCGCCCGGCTGGAGGCGGGCGAGGGAATCCACGACCATGTTCCGCCGCGCCCGCCCTGCCTCGCGCGATGCGTACTTCTCCGCGGCGGCGAGCTCCTCGCGGATCCGCTGGTACTCCCTGAAATCGCCGAGGTGGCAGGTCATCGCCTTCTCATAGCCCGCGAGCGACTCCTCCCGCTCGCGCACCTGCCGGGCCAGCCCGACCACCGAGCGGTCCGCCTGGAACTGGGCGAATGAGCTCTCGAGGATCTCCCGTGTGCGCTTCCGACCGAACTGGGCCACAAGGTTGATGCTCATGTTGTACGTCGGGCGGAAGCTCGAATTGAGCGGGTAGGTGCGCCGTGAGGCGAGGCCCGCGAGAGCAGCGGGATCGAGTCCCGGGCGCCACTGCACGACAGCATGCCCCTCGACGTCGATCCCGCGGCGGCCCGCTCGTCCTGTGAGCTGGGTGTACTCCCCCGCAGTGATGTCGACGTGGGCTTCGCCGTTGAACTTCTCGAGCTTCTCGATGAGGACGCTCCGGGCCGGCATGTTGATGCCGAGGGCGAGGGTCTCGGTTGCGAAGACGGCTTTGACGAGGCCTGCCGCGAACAGCTTCTCGACGACCTCCTTGAACGTGGGAAGCAGTCCCGCGTGGTGCGCCGCGAGGCCCCTGAGGAGCCCTTCGCGCCACGACCAGAAGTTGAGGACTCCGAGGTCCGCGGGGGGCAGGTCCTTGGCTGCCTCCTCGATGACGGCGGAGATCTCCGCCCGCTCGTCCGGCGAGGTGAGATCGAGACCTGCGTCGACGCACTGCTGGACGGCGGCGTCGCAGCCGGCGCGGGAGAAGATGAAGTCGATGGCGGGGAGGAGCCCTTGGCGTTCGAGGGACTGGATCATCTGCGGTCGGCTCGCGCGGGTTCCCGCTGCCTGGGTGCCGCTGCCGCGGCCCGCCCCGGCCTTGACGCCGCGCTGCCGCTCGTCCCGCCGGTTGGCCCGCCCCCCGTGGGAGAATCGGGCGCGGTGCTGCGCGTGCACCTCGCGGCGCGCAATCTCGGCCAGCTCTGGATTGACGGCTGTGAGCTCGCGTGGATCCTCCGAGGAGGCAGTGCCCACAGCGGACTCTTCCGCCTCCGCCGCGTCGCCCACGTGGTCGTGGACGTCGGCGAGATCCTCGAAGGACTGCCGCGTCGCGAAGAGGTCGACGAGCCGACGGCCGACCATGACGTGCTGCCAGAGCGGGACGGGGCGATGCTCGGAGACGATGATGTCCGTCTCGCCGCGGACGGTGTCGAGCCACGCCCCGAATTCCTCGGCGTTGGAGACGGTTGCACTGAGCGACACGAGGCGCACGTCCCGAGGGAGGTGGATGATGACTTCCTCCCAGACCGCACCCCTGAACCGGTCCGCGAGGTAGTGCACCTCGTCCATCACCACGTAGCCGAGGCCGGCCAGCGTCGACGACCCCGCGTAGAGCATGTTGCGCAGGACCTCAGTCGTCATGACGACGACGGGAGCCTCGCCGTTGACGGTCACGTCGCCCGTCAGCAGTCCAACGCGGTCCTGCCCGTAGGCCTCGGCGAGCTCGCTGTACTTCTGGTTCGAGAGAGCCTTGATCGGGGTCGTATAGAAAGCCTTGAGGCCCTTCCGCAGCGCGAGGTGGACCGCGAACTCCCCCACGACCGTCTTGCCCGCGCCGGTCGGCGCAGCCACGAGCACGCCACGACCAGCCTCGAGGGCCCGGCACGCCTCGCGCTGAAAGGGGTCGAGCGGGAAGGGAAGTTCGGCAGAAAATGCCCCTAGCTCTGTCTTTGCGAAGGCCCGGCGTTCTGCATCGAGGGCGAAGCGCTCAGCCGGGGTCAGGTTCTCGGGGGCGGTGGACATAGGTCCAGCCTAGAACTTGTCGAGGTCCTCGCGTGACGTCGGGGTGTCGGCGATGGCCTCGGTCTCCTCCATTGCCCTGACCTGCCGACGGGCTTTCCTCTTGTCCTGAAGGAGGCAGAGGCCGATCGCTGCGAAGAACAGCACGAGCAGCGGGACTGCCAGCATGAACATCGAGACCGCGTCCGCGCCCGGGGCGGCGACTGCCGCCAGCACGAACACGAGCAGTACCGTGATGCGCCACGCTTTGAGGATCATCCGCCCCGGCAGGACGCCCGCCGCATTGAGGCCGACGAGAACAACCGGCACCAGGAATGCCAGGCCCAGGAAGAGGACCATATGGGTGACGAAGTCGATGTACTCGCGTCCGTCGATGAGGTTGGAGAACCCGGATGGGGTGAACTGGGTGAGCGCCCGCACCACATTCGGCGTCACGATCCAACCGATCCAGACGCCGGCGAGGAACAGCGGAACAGCCGCCGCCATGTAGGCGAGGGTGTAGCGCTTCTCCCTCTTGGTCAGCCCGGGCATGATGAACGCCCAGATCTGGTAGATCCAGACGGGACTCGAGACGACGAGCCCGATCTGTATCGCAAGCTGCAGCTTGAAGTCGAACGGCGAACCGACGGTGGAGAAGTTGACTCCGGAGATTCCGCCGGTCCGCTGGGCGATGTCGCGGACCGGCTTCTGGAGCGCCTCGAGGATCGGGTCGTACAGGAACCAGCCGACGACGGCCCCCACGAGCACACCGGCGGCTGACTTGATGAGGCGGTTCTTGAGCTCCCGAAGGTGCTCCATGAGGGGCATCCGGCCTTCGGGATTGGCCTTCCGCCCCTTGGGCGTGGCCACGGTCAGGCGCGCTGGGACGGCCCGGCTGTACCGCCGTCGCCCTCTTCAGCGCCCTTGGGCGGAATGACCTTGCCCTCGACCGGCGATTCGGCGGTCTCGGAGGCCGAAGACGAAGACGTCGACGACGAGGAGTCGGACTTGCCGTCGTTCCTCATCTCCTTGACCTCCGAGCGGAGGATCCGCATGGACTGGCCAAGGCTTCGCGCCATGCCCGGAAGCTTGGGCCCCGCGAACAGCAGCAGCGCCACAACGATGATGATGACGATAGGCCATGGGCTATCGAAGAGTCGTCCCACAAGAAGTCCTTTCCTTCTTTACCAGTCTAGATGAGTCCTAGGTCACGGGGGGACTGCGCTTGCCCGCGCTGCGCCCGCCGTGAGATTCGCCGTTCCCGCCGTGCCGCACGGCGCGCGGCCTTGCCTTGGTCGTAAGCGCGCCGCACCTCGTCCGGGCGGTCGAAGACCGCGCTGCCGGGCAGTGGCCGGGCAAGGTCGCCGACGCTCTCGGCCTCGTCGCTTCCGGCCTCCGCCACTGGGCGAGCAGCGAACAGTTCGCTGAACGAGGAACCGGCATCCCGAAGGAAGCGGAGGGCCTTGCGGACGAGCCACACCCCCGCACAGGCTGCTCCCGCAGCACTGCCGAGAAGCAGTGCCGCCCAGAGCAGGAACCAGAACCACCACGGCATGTGACGAGCCTATCTTCTGCGCGCCGTATGAAGCGCACGAGACAGCCAGGCCCGGCTGGCTGCAACCGCGCCCTCCGGCCCCTCGAGCGCGACAGAACCCCCGAACTGGGCTAGGAAACGGGGAAGCCAGTCGAGGCCGAAGACCCGCATCCGCACGCGTCGGCTGCCGTCCTCGAGGTCCACCCCGTCCTCTGCCGCGTATTCGTGCTCGACCCAGAGTGCCTCGGGAGCGAGGCGGAGCACGGCCACGATGTCGGTCTCCCTGGGCTCGACCGCACCTTGGGCCGGAAGCGGCGCGACGTCCGCTGGCACCGGAACGGGATCAGCGGGCTCGAGGTTGACAATGCGGTCCACCCGGAAGACTCTGAGCTGCTCGACGCGGTGGCAGTACGCATCGACGTACCACCGGTCCCCGTCCGAGCGGAGGCCCATCGGATTCACGAGGCGCTGTGTGCGCTCGTCTTTCGTCGGGTTCAAGTAGTCGAGCCGCAAGGTCCGGCCTTCGGCGACGGCCGTGCGGAGCACGGGAAGGAGTTCGGCGTTGCGCTGAGGCTCGGACCTGAGGTCGATTTCCGGGATCGAACCCACGCCCTTCAACGTGGCCGCGCTCACCTTGGCCGCGAGGGAGCTGATCGCCGGCTGCTCGTCCTCCGAGGCCATCGGCAGGAGCGCCTGGAGCCCGAGCTGGAGCGACAGGGCCTCCTCGATGCTGAGCCGGCGGGGCCGTGCCAGGTCGGGCGCGTTCGCAAGGCTCACGACGCCGTCGTTCACCTGGACCTCGATGAAGTCCTGCCATCCCCCGAGATCCGTCGGACCGGAGAATTCGAGCACGTTCAGCTCTTGGACGAGCTCGCGGGGGGTGAGGCTGTAGCGGGCCGCGGCATCCTCCACGCGGACCGGACCCTGAATGAGGAATGGCACGAGGTCGACGATCCGGCCGAGCCGTTCGTCGGATGCCGTAATGCGTCTCCCCGCCGGAGCCGCCACAACCGGTGCGGCTCCGGGAGTTCCGAGGACGCCGAGGGCGCCCTCGAGGCGCTGGACGACGGCGTCTGCAAGCTCCTCGGGCGCTTCGACGACCAGCGCGTCGCCGAAGCCCGCGAGGTAGTCTGCCGCGACGCTCACGTCCTGGTACGGGTACTGTCCGACGTCCCACCCTTCCGGAGCGTCTTCGTCCGGGAGCTGGGTCCACACCATCCTGAGTTCGAGCGCGCGGCCCTCGGCGATGCGGAGACGAGCGCTCTCGGCCGGGATCGCCACGAGCTCCTCGAGCTGCTCGTGGACGGCTCCGGCAGGGGCCGGGCCGAAGGAGTGCTCGGCGCCGACGGCGATGCGCCCACGGATCCTTGAGAGCCGGAAGACGCGGGGGTCGCCGCGCGCCACGTCGTGGCCCACGAGATACCACTGTCCGTAGCGCTGCCCGAGGCCCCAGGGCTGGACCCGCCGCTCTTCCTCCCGCCCAGTGCTCGTGGCGTAGTAGTGGAACCTGATCTCGGCGCGGCGCGCGGCGGCGTCGGCAAGCACTGCGTAGCGCGGATCGCCGATCCGGACGCGCGGCTGCACAAGCGACGGCGGCGAGTCGGGAAGCGCCCCGGCCGCCTCGAGCCGTCGCAGTGCCGCACGCGCTGGCGCGGCCGCAAGGGCCCCTTGGCACGCGAGGCCCGCGAGGGCGAGGAGGGACTGCTCCTGAGGCGTGAACTCGAGCTCGGGAAGGCGGAAGAGCCGCGGGTCGATCCGGTAGAGCGAAGTGGGGGCCGAACTGTCCTCGCGCTCATAGCCCTGGCGCTCGGAGACCTCAGCACCAAGAGCCCGCAGATCGGCCTTGTCGCGTTCGAATTGTCGCTCGACAGCCGCCCTGTCGCGCTCTGCGCCCTGAGCCCAGCCATAGACGTCCCGCAGCAGCCTCTCGCGGGAGATCCCCCTCTCCGTGTGGAGCAGGGCGATCAGGAGGTTCAGGAGACGTTCGGTCTTCTTCTGGGACACAGGTGCAGGCTACCCGCAAGAAGCAGCTGGCCGCGGACGGTTGCCGTCCGCGGCCAGCTGAGAGGAGAGCTTCAGCGGATCCCCACGAGGTCCACTACGAAGATGAGCGCTTCGTTCGGCCCGATCGCCCCGCCCGCGCCGCGCGAGCCGTATGCCAGCTCGGAAGGGATCTCGAGCCGACGGCGGCCGCCGAGCTTCATGCCGAGGAGGCCCTGGTCCCAGCCTTGGATGACCTGGCCGACACCCACCCGGAAGTCGAGCGGTGCCCCACGGTTCCAGCTGGCGTCGAACTCCTCGCCCGTCGACCAGGCAACCCCGACGTAGTGGGCGGAGACAGTGTCGCCCGGCTCGACCTCGCGTCCGTCGCCCTCGATCAGGTCGACGATATTGAGCTCGGCCGGAACCGGGCTGTCAGGAAAGTCGATCTCCGGCTTCTGCCGGTCGTAGCTGCGCTGTCCGAAGGACATGGCTGTTCCTCTCTCTGGGCGGATGGGGCTCGGTCCGGAATCCTACTGGACGCCGAGGATGTCGACGACGAAGACGAGGTCGCCCTTCGCCCCGCCCTGGCCTTGGTCGCCGTAGGCCTGCGCGGAGGGGATGACCAGGAGCACCCGGGATCCGACGGTCTTGCCCGTCAGTCCGTCCGTCCACCCCTGGATCACCTGGCTCAGCGCAAAGGTCGCCGGCGTGCCGCGGTCGTAGCTCGAGTCGAACTTGGTCCCGTCGGAGAGGTTGACGCCCACGTAGTTGGCCACGATCGTGTCACTCGACTGGACCACGGCCCCCTTGCCCTTGATGAGGTCCTGGGAGATGAGCTTGGTGGGCTTCGCGACGCCCTTGACGTCGATCTGCGGGACACCCTTGGAGTCGGTCGTTACCTTGGGGAGCCCGGGCGGGGGCGTAACCGTGTCGCCCTGCGGTCCCGAGAGCGGCGCCGGAATGTCCTTGGCGTCGGCGATCTTGAGGATCAGCAGCGTGGTCGTGCCGTCGCCGCCCTGCTCTGCGCTCACGGGCGGCGTCGCGTACGCGAGGTAGGAGCCGATCTTGGCGCCGACGAGGGCGTTGTAAAGGGTGGCGTTCTGCTGTTGGAGGCTGCTGTCCACCGGAACCTTCTCCGGCTGGCCGGACGAGAAGGTGTCACCGAGGACGCTGCCGTCCGTGCCCTTGAGGGCGACGACGTTGACGACCGCGGACTGGCCCGCCTTCACGGCTGCCCCGCTTCCCTCTTGGACCATCTTCACGGTGAGGGAGGAGACCGTCAGGGGCTTCTTGAAGTCCACGGTCGGAGCCTTGTCGGTGGTGGTCACCTTGAGGGAGCTCAGGGCGTTGAGGTCGCCCGCGTTCTGGCTCGACGGCGAGGGCTGGCTCGACGAGCTTCCGGAGCTACACCCGGCGAGGAGCAGGGCAAGGGGCAGCAAGAGCGCAAAGAGTCGGCGCACTGATCAACTTCCTGTGGGGGTGTCCGCCACGTCCGTGGCGGCGGTCGGGGCCCTCCGGCCCCCTCTAGGGTAGCGGTTCCGCCTGTGAGGGGCCTCTCCCACTACCCCGCGAAGGGACGGAGGGTGTCGAGGAGCTCGTCGACCCGCGGATCCTCGTTCGCGAACGGGTCCTTGCACAGGATGGTGTGGTGGGCCCGGTCGTTGAGCTTGAGGTGCACCCAGTCGACCGTGTAGTCGGCGCCCGCGGCCTGGGCCGCCTGCACGAACCTTCCGCGAAGCCTCGCCCGCGTCGTCTGGGGCGGCGTGTCCACGGCTTCCTTGATGGCGGCGTCGTCGACCAGGCGCGCTGCGCCCCCGTGCCGCTGGAGGAGGAAGAACAGCCCGCGCTCAGGGCTGATGTCATGGTAGGTCAGGTCGAGCTGGGCGACGCGCGCGGAATCGAGGTCGACGTCGTGGCGGGAGCAGTACGAGTCGATGAGCTTCTTCTTGATCGCCCAGTCGACCTCGGTGTCGATCGTCGACGTGTCGCCTGTCTCGATCGCCGTGAGCGTACGCTCCCACAGGTCGAGGATGCGGGGCACGTGCGGGGTGTGTGCGCCGTACTCCTGCACGAACTGCTTGGCCTTCTCGAGGTAGATGCGCTGCATGTCGACCGCGGTGAGTTCGGAGCCGTTGGCGAGGCGGACGATGGCGCGCCCCGAGAGGTCGTGCGAGATCTCGCGGATGCTCCGGATGGGGTTCTCCATCCGAAGGTCCCGCATGATGACCCCCGACTCGATCATGCGCAGCACGAGGTCGACGGTGCCGACCTTCATCATCGTCGTCGTCTCCGCCATGGTCGAATCGCCGACGATGACGTGGAGCCTGCGGTAATGCTCCGCGTCGGCGTGGGGCTCGTCCCGTGTATTGATGATGGGGCGCGAGCGGGTGGTGGCGGAGGAGAGCCCTTCCCAGATGTGGTCGGCACGCTGGGAGAAGGCATAGACCGGGCCGTGCGGAGTCCGCAGGACCTTTCCCGCGCCGCACAGGAGCTGGCGGGTGACGAGGAACGGGATGAGGATCTCGGCGAGGCGGGAGAACTCGGTCCGTCGCGGGATGAGGTAGTTCTCGTGGCTCCCGTACGAGTTGCCCGCCGTGTCCGTGTTGTTCTTGAACAGGTAGACGCTCCCGTCGAAGCCTTCCTCGCGGAGGCGCTTCTGGGCCTCGTCGATCAGGTCGACGAGGATCCGCTCCCCAGCCCGGTCGTGGGCCACGAGCTGGGCGATGTCGTCGCACTCCGCCGTCGCGTACTCCGGGTGGGAGCCCACGTCGAGATAGAGCCGCGATCCGTTCCCAAGGAACACGTTCGACGAGCGTCCCCAGCTGACGACCTTGCGGAACAGGTACCGTGCGACCTCTTCCGGCGCAAGCGGCCGCCCCTGAGGGCTCGAGTAGGCGATGCCGAACTCAGTCTCGACACCGAAGATGCGTCGGTCCACGCCGCTCCTTAGGACTAGTTGCTGACCCGGGGGACGAGCAGCCTCAGATGGGTACGGCCAGAAGTTCGTCGAGTTCCTCGCCGGCAATCCGCCTGAACGCCCTGCGGACGCCGCGCTCGGTCTCGGAGTGGCGGTCCAAGACGGCGACCTCGAGGCTCAGGGGTGTCTCGGTGCGATCCTCGCGCAGGGCCTTCGCTGCGAGCTGGATCGCCTCCGTGAACGAGGCCTCGGAGCTCCAGCCCGAGATGACCGACTCCGCAACGCGCTCCGCGGCGCCGCCCATGACGACGAACCGGCGCTCGTCCGCGATGGAGCCGTCGAAGGTGAGCCGGAAGAGATGGTCGGAGCCGACGTCGTGCCCCACCTCCGCGACGGTGAGCTCGACCTCGAGAGGCTTCTGCTCAGCGGTGAAGACAGCACCGAGGCTCTGGGCATACACGCTCGCGAGGCCGCGGCCCGTCACGTCGACCCGGTCGTACGAATAGCCCCGCACGTCCGCGTACCGGACGCCTGCCTGGCGGAGGCTCTCGAACTCGTTGTACTTGCCGACTGCAGCGAACGCGATCTTGTCGTAGATCTCGCCGATCTTGTGGAGGGACGGCGAGGGATTCTCCGCGACGAGGGCGATCCCCTCCCTGCAGCTGAGCACGACGACCGAACGACCGCGGGCAATTCCCTTTCGGGCGAAGTCCGCGCGGTCCTTCATCACCTGCTCGGGCGAGACATAGAACGGCTGGGTCATCTCAGGCCTCCCGTCCGGCGATGCTGCGCTGCTCGAAGATGTCCCCGGCGATCTGGCTGAGCTCGTGCTCCGCCGCCCGCCGGTACCCCGCGCGGGTGACCGTGTAGACGACAGGCCACAGCTGGCGGAGGGGGTCCGGGCCGCCCGTGGCGGAATCGTCGTCCGCCGCGTCGAAGAGCGACTCGACGGCGACGCGCACCGCGTCTGCCTCCGAGAGGCCGGGACGCCAGAGCTTCTTGAGGGCTCCGCGCGCGAAGACGGATCCCGAGCCCACCGAATGATGCTCTGGTTCTTCGTAGCGGCCGCCGGTGACGTCGTACGAGAAGAGCCGCCCGACGCCCTGGTCCAGGTCGAAGCCCGCGAACAGCGGGACGACGGCGAGCCCCTGAAGGGCAAGCCCGAGGTTCGCCCGGATCATCGCGCCGAGCCTCGTGGCCTTCCCCTCGAGGCTCAGGCGCGTCCCCTCGATCTTCTCGTAGTGCTCGAGCTCGACCTGGAAGAGCCGGACGATGTCGATCGCGAGCCCGGCAGTTCCGGCTATGCCGAGCACAGAGTACCGATCGGCCGGGAAGACCTTCTCGATATGGCGGCTCGCGATCATGCTGCCCATCGTTGCCCGGCGGTCCCCCGCCATGACGACACCGCCGGCGAAGGCGATGGCGACGACCGTGGTGCCATGCGGCGCGAGGTGGGACGCGTCGATGGGAATGACTCTATTGGAGGGAAGCAGGTCGGGACGGGCTGCGGCGAGGTGCTCGGTGAAGGACGACGTCGACTGGGCGGCGACGCGTTCTGCGAGGAAGTCGTTCATCCTGGGCCTACTGGCCGCCCTTCTGGACGAACCCGCGCACGAACTCCTCGGCGTTGCTCTCCAGCACGCCGTCGATCTCGTCGAGCAGGTCGTCGACTCCCTCAGTCGCCTCGGACGCCTGGGGGGCGGCGGGCGCGGGCGCTGGCGTGCCCGGGTCGACGTCCTCGTTCTCGTCCCGTGACTGGCTGCTCTTCTGCTCCTGACCGGCCATGGCCGCCTCCTTGCGTCGAGCCCGGCGCCCCTGCGGCGGGCTGTGGAACCTATACTGTCACTCTTTCACGGTCGCGACGCGGCCCGTGGAACCTCACGTGTGGCGCTCGCCGAGCAAGGCGTCGAGGAAGCCCTGGATGTCCTTGTGCCCCTCGAAGAGGGGCTCGGTGAGGGCGCGCGTTCCGCGGAGCGGCTCGCGCGTCGGAACGCGCTGCAGGCGGTAGCTCCCCGGGGGTGAGAACACCACGGAGTCCCAGCTTGCGCTCGCGACGTTCGCCGGGAACCGCTGGATGCTCTTGCCGCGGAACCAGGCCCTTGTGTCCGACGGCGGGTCGATCGCCGCACGGGCGATGTCGCGGTCCTCCACGAGGCGCTCGAGGCTCCCCTTCGCGATGAGCCGGGACGCGAGTCCCCGCTCCGGCCGGACGTCGGACCACTGGATGTCGATGAGCCCCAGCCGCGCATCGTTCCAGTCCAGGCCGTCCCGCGCGCGGTAGCCCTCGAGCACCCTCCGCTTCGCGGCCCACTCGACATATCCGGCGGCGGCGTCCAGGTCCGCGTCGAGGTCGGTGAGCGCACGCTCCCAGAGCCGCAGCACCATGGCCGTGTGCCCGTCGCCACCGTGCTCCGCGGCAACGCCGGCATCCGCTGCGAGCTTCGCGGCCGCCTCCAGGTACATCCACTGGACCTCGAGGCCGGTGAGGCGTCGTCCGTCGAGCAGACGGACCGTTTCGCGGAGATCCGTGTCGTGGCTCAGGCGGTGCATCGCGCCGACCGGTTCGTGGACCTCGATCTCAGGGGCTGCGCCCGCCTCGATCAGGCTCAGGACGAGGGCCGTCGTGCCGAACTTCAAGTAGTTTGCGACGTGGCTGCAGTTCGCGTCTCCCACGATCACGTGCAGGCGGCGGTACTTGTCCGCCAGCGCATGAGGCTCGTCCCGGGTGTTGATGATCGGGCGGCGCATCGTCGTCTCGAGCCCGACCTCGGCCTCGAAGAAGTCAGCCCGCTGGCTCACCTGGTATCCCGGCGTCCGCCCATCCTGACCGATCCCGACGCGCCCCGCGCCGCACACGAGCTGGCGTGTGACGAAGAACGGCGTGAGCCCGCGGACGAGGTCCGTGAACGGCACCGCGCGCGGCACGAGGTAGTTCTCGTGCGAGCCGTACGACGCGCCTTTGCCGTCGGTGTTGTTCTTGTAGAGGTTGATCGGCCCGCGTTCGGAGTCCGAGCTCAGGGCACGGACCGCGGTCAGGACGACCGCGTCCCCCGCCGAGTCCCACAGCACGGCGTCGAGCGGATTCGTCACCTCCGGACTCGAGTACTCCGGGTGGGCGTGGTCGACGTAGAGCCGCGCCCCATTGCCGAGCACGAGGTTCATGAGCGCAGGCTCCTGGTCTCCGTCGAGTTCGAGCTCGGAGGGGCCGTGGGCGAGGGCCACCCCCTCGGCGGTGAGGACGGGCTCAAGGTCGGTCAGAAGGTCCGGATGGGCCTGGTTGCGCCGTACCGACCAGCCTCTGGCATCCCGCAGAGGCGTCTCGTCGGTGTAGTCCCACCCCGCTCCTGGTGATGCGTGGAGCCGCTCGCGGGTGAGCTTGGCATACGCCGCGATGACCTGGGATGAGAGGTAGGTCGCGTTGGCCCCCGGCGTCGCCGGGGCGTGGATCCCGTATTCGGTCTCGGAGCCCATGACGCGCAGGGCACCGCCCACGGGAAGGCCCTCGGATCCGCGCTCGGAGCTCGGCATGTCGCTCCCCTTCCCAGCTGGGGTCACAGGTATTGGCCCGTGCTCTGGGTCGTCTCGATCGAGCGTCCGGGCTCACTTCCACCCTTGCCCTGGATGATCGTGCGGATGTATGTGATCCTCTCGCCCTTCTTGCCGGAGATCCGCGCCCAGTCGTCCGGATTGGTCGTGTTGGGCATGTCCTCGTGCTCGCGGAACTCGTCGGCGACTGCACGCAGGAGATGCTCAACCCGGATGCCCTTGGACCCGGTCGTGAGGAGGTCCTTGATAGCCGACTTCTTGGCCCGGTCTACGACGTTCTGGATCACCGCTCCCGAGTTGAAGTCCTTGAAGTAGAGGATCTCCGTCTCCCCGTTCGCGTAGGTGACCTCCAGGTACTCGTTGACCTTGTCGGTCGAGTACATCGCCTCCACCGTGCGCTGGATCATCATGTTCACGGTGGCCGTCCGGTCGCCGCCGTGCTCGGCAAGGTCCGCAGGATGGATCGGCAGGTCGCTCGTGAGGTACTTCGAGAAGATGTCTGCGGCGGCCTCAGCGTCGGGCCGCTGGATCTTGATCTTCACGTCGAGGCGTCCAGGGCGGAGGATCGCAGGATCGATCATGTCCTCGCGGTTCGATGCACCGATCACGATCACGTTGTCGAGCCGCTCGACCCCGTCGATCTCGCTCAGTAGCTGCGGGACGATCGTCGTCTCGACGTCCGAGGACACCCCGGTGCCGCGTGTCCGGAAGAGCGAGTCCATCTCGTCGAAGAAAACCACCACGGGGCTTCCGTCCGAGGCCTTCTCACGCGCCCGCGAGAAGATGAGGCGGATGTGGCGCTCGGTCTCGCCGACGTACTTGTCGAGGAGCTCGGGGCCCTTGATGTTCAGGAAGTAGCTCTTGATGTCCTGGCCGCCCGCGCGCTCCATTGCCCGGGCCGCGAGGGAGTTCGCGACGGCCTTCGCAATGAGCGTCTTGCCGCAGCCTGGAGGGCCGTACAGCAGGATGCCCTTCGGGGCCTTGAGCCCGTGCTCGCGGTAGAGGCCGGGGTGCAGGAACGGCAGTTCCACCGCATCCCGGATCTGCTCGATCTGCGACGCGAGCCCACCGATGTCGTCGTAGCTGATGTCCGGGACCTCTTCGAGCACGAGGTTCTCGACCTCGGACCGCGGCACCTTCTCGAGGGCGGTCTGCGTGCGGTTGTCGACCGAGATCGCGTCGCCGACGCGCAGCTGTTCGAGCTGGAGCGGCCCGGAGAGGCGGACGACGCGCTCTTCGTCGCCGCGTCCGACGACCAGGACGCGGTCCGCGCCGAGCAGCTCCTTGATCGTGACGAGCTCACCCGAGCGCTCGTAGCCGAGCCCCGCGACCACCTCGAACGCCTCATTGAGGAGGACTTCCTGCCCGACGCTCAGTTCCGAGATGGAGACGAGAGGGCTCAGGCCCACCCTGATCTTCCGCCCAGCCGTTACGACGTCGGCGCTTTCGTCGGTCACGGCGGCGGCGGAGCCCCCGGCTGGGCGACGGCGGTTGAGCTGGACGATCGTTCCATAGCTGTAGGGCGGCTGGCCCTCATGCTCGAGGGCGGACTTCAGGCGGAGGATCTCCCCCTTGGCCGTCTGCAGCATCTCCGCCATGCGGGTGTTGTTCGAAGTGGCCGCCGAGAGCTGCCGGTCCACCGTCCGGAGCTTGTCCCGGAGGACATTCACCTGACGCTCGAGGACGCTCTGCTGCTCCGCGTGTGCTCGTGCGGTGGCGTCTTCACGACCCGATCCGGTGCCGTTGCGCTCTTCCATCACTCTCACACCCTCCCTACCTCGGAAAATTCCGATGTATCGACACTAGCCCTCCTTGGCCCTGTGCAAACCGCTTTGAGCACCAGAGACGCTAAGCGTTACATTCACGCAATGCACGGGGCGAGGAAAAGGTTCCGTCGGAAGGAATTCAGGTGTGCAGGCCGGTCAGGATTCCTCGGCCCTTCCAGCCCGCGCGTCACGGGCCGCACGACGGAGCTTGCGATCAGACACCGGGCGCTCCCCCACTGATTCGGGAGTCCACGCGTTGAGGTCCTCCTGCGCGAATTCGCCCTTGGCACGCTTCCTCCGGACGAGGGGCGCGACGCCACCGGCGAGGCGACGGGCCACGAGCAGGAATCCCGTGTGGCCCACCATGCGGTGCTCCGGCCGCACCGCAAGGCCCTCGAGATGCCAGCCGCGCACCATCGACTCCCACGCGTCTGGCTCGGTGAAGCGCCCGTCCGCACGGATCGCCTCGGCTGTGCGGGAGAGCTGCGTCGCCGTGGCCACGTAGTTGATCCAGACGCCGCCGGGAGCGAGCACAGTGGCAACGGCGTCGAGGCACTCCCAGGGCGCGAGCATGTCGAGCACGACGCGGTCGACGCTGCCCGCCTCCTCGGCCTTGACCACCTCGTCCTGAAAGTCGCCGAGCGAAATGCGCCAGGCCGGGTGCGGGCCGCCGAAAATGGTCTCGACATTTCCGCGGGCGATATCCGCGAATTCCTGGCGACGCTCGAACGAGTGGAGGTAGCCGGCGTCCCCCACGGCCCGCAGGAGGGAAATGGACAGCGCGCCCGAGCCGACGCCGGCCTCGACGACCCGAGCGCCGGGGAAGATGTCGGCCATCGTGATGATCTGGCCGGCGTCCTTCGGATAGACCACCGCGGCGCCCCGCGGCATGGACAGCACGAAGTCCGAGAGGAGCGGACGGAGCGCCTGGTACTGGTGGCCCGCGGTATTGGTGACGACAGAGCCGTCCGGCTGGCCGATGATCACGTCGTGGTTGAGGAATCCCTTGTGGGTATGGAACGCCCCTCCGTCCTCGAGGGTGATCGTGTTCATGCGCCCCCGCTCGTCGGTGAGCTGGACGCGCTCCCCTACCCGGAACGGGCCGCGCCGGTTGGCGGCGCCCGTGGGCTCGGGCAGGAGCTCGGGCGGGGTGGGGGTGCTGCTCTCGGTCATGGATCCCTTCTTCGGTGTGGTGACGTGTGCCTGGACCTGCGCCGCGGCGTAGTTCCGAGCGCCGCCGGGGCTAGCGGGCCGAGCGGCCCGAGATGGCGGAGACCACCGCGCTCTGGCTGAGCAGGCCGACGACCCGGCCGGCAGCATCGATGACGGCGTACTCGGTGCCCTGGAGCTGCGCGAGGTACTGGACGAGCTCCTGGCCGGCCGCGCTTTCGGGCACGTAGGCACCGGCCGCGAGCGCGTATCCAACGGCAGTCACGGGTGTGTTCCCCCGGGCTTCGTCGGGCACCCTGGCGATGGCGGCGGGGTCGACGACGCCCTGTGGCTTGCCGTCGGGCGCGCAGAGGACGACGACGACGCCCTGGCCGGCGCCCGCCTGCAGTGCCTCGTCCACGGACGCGAAGTTCGGCACGCCGACTGCCGGGACGGCCAGACGGCCCGCGACGATGTTCGGAAGACGGCTCCGAAAGCCGGCGCTCCGGATCGAGGCGGACGCGCCCTGCCAGAGGAAGACGGCCACAAGGAGCATGACGAGCGTGAAGGAGATGTCGGGCGACCCGCCTCGGAGCCAAGGCAGGACGAGGCCGAAGAAGACGATGCCCGCGACGACGACTCTCCCCGCCCAGCCCGCGGCGATGGTGCCCTTCTCCTGCGAGCCGGTCGCCTTCCAGACAATGCTCTCGACCAGTCGCCCCCCATCGAGGGGGAGGCCGGGGAGCACGTTGAAGAGCCCGATGAGCAGGTTGGCCCACATGAAGATGTTCGCCAGGATGTCGGGCACGCCCGTCAGCTCGACCGAGGTGACGAGCAGCCAGGCTCCGCCCGCGAGAACCAGATTGGCGATGGGGCCGGCGAAGGCGACGACGACGGAGCGCCCCGGGGAGGCCGTGAAGGCCTCGAACTGGGTGTGGCCTCCCCAGAGGTTGAGCACGATCTTCTGGCTCGGCCAGCCGAATGCCCTCGCGCTGAGCGCGTGCGCCAGCTCATGGACGAGCACTGACAGCAGCAGGAGGACGGCATACGCGAGCGCCACCAGGTAGGCGGCATTCCCGAGCTGCGGCTCCCGCAGGGCCAGTGTCGGCCCGTAGACCACGACGGTGAACCCTGCGATGAGGAACCACGAGTACGCGAGGTAGACGGGGACACCGGCGATCCGCCCGAGCCTGATCCCGTCGCGGGCACGGCTTTCGGATGCGTGGGCGTGTCCGCCCCCGTCCTGCGGGGGCTGCTGGTCCGCGGAGCTCATGCGCTGCCCTGAGGGGCGAAGCCGACCGACGCCCGAGCGAGCACGGCCGAGAGGTCGGCTGGGGTGTGCCCTTCGAGGGATTCCCACTGCTCCGCGCCGAGGTCTCCCGGGACTGCGACTGCGCTCGGGACGACGATCGTGGTGAGCCCGGCGGCCACGGCCGAGGCCGCCCCAGGGGCCGAATCCTCGATTGCGACGCATTCGCTGAGGGCCAGTGCCGCGCCGTCGAGCACGTGCTCCAACCGGGCGAGGCCCTTGAGGTAGGGCTCGGGGTGAGGCTTGCCGTGCGTCACCGCGTCGCCGGTCACGACGGCCCGGAACGTGCCGCCGGGGAGATGCTCGAGGATCTTCTCGACCATCGGCCTCTCGGACATCGTGACGAGTGCGCAGGCGATTCCGGCGTCGACGAGGGATCCGAGAAGGTCCTGGGCACCCGGCCGCCACGGCACCGCGTGGCCGAGCTGCTCGATGACGCGCCCGGTGAGGCGATCAATGATCTCCCGCTTCCCGAGGGCCACCCCGGCCTCCTGGAGGATTCCAGCAGACGTGGGGAGGGCCTGCCCGACGAGCCGCATCGCCTGTTCGTGGCTCCACGTCCCGCCGTAAGCCTCGACCAGCTCTCCCTCGGCCACGATCCAGTACGGCTCGGTGTCCACGAGCGTCCCATCCATGTCCCATAGGACGGCACGCAGGGGTGCGAGGTCGGTTTCAGCGGGAAGGCGCATATGGACCAGTCTACGGGGAGCGCCCGGCTGTCCTCCCTCCGCGAAACTCGCCTGTGACTGCGGGACAGGCCCTGCGAAGCGGGCCGCTTGGTCATAGTCTGGAGCGATGAACGAGTTCGACGCCGACGCTCCGGCCCCCCACCCTGGCCTCTTCCCGACGCCTGAAGACGGCGAGCGGGTTACGGTCATGCTCGCGGCCTTCGAGGGCTGGAACGACGCCGGTGAGGCAGCGACCGAGGCGATCAGGGCCATCAAGCGTCAGTTCGGTGCGCAGAAGGTCGGGGCCATCGACGCCGACGACTACTACGACTTCCAGTTCACGAGGCCTACGGTGCGGCGCTCGGGCTCTGGCCGGCGCAGGATCCGCTGGCCTTCGACCCGCGTGTCCACGGCACGGCTCGAGGGGTTCCCGATCAATCTCGTCTTCGTCCAGGGCACTGAGCCGTCCTACCGCTGGCGCGGGTTCACGGAAGAGCTCATGGAGTACGTCGAGGACCTCGACGTGGACTACCTGATCGTGGTCGGCGCGCTCCTCGCAGACGTCCCGCACAGCCGGCCGATTCCCGTCACCGCCACGAGCGAGGCAGGCGACCTGAGGGAGAGGCTCAATCTCGAGGCGTCCCAGTACGAGGGACCGACCGGCATCGTCGGGGTGTTCGCCGACGCAGCGGACCACCACGGCATTCCGACTGTCTCCCTCTGGGCCGCCGTCCCCCACTATGTCGCGCAGGCCCCGTCACCGAAGGCCCAGCTTGCCCTCATGCACCGGATCGAGGAGCTCATCCAGGTACCGCTCGAGACGAACGAGCTCGCCGAGGACGCCGAGGCGTGGGAGCGCGGCGTCAACGAACTCGCCACCGAGGATCCTGAGATCGCCGCCTACATCCAGCAGCTCGAGGAGGCGAAGGACACGGCCGACCTGCCCGAAGCCACCGGCGAGTCCATCGCGCGCGAGTTCGAGCGCTACCTCAAGCGCCGCGGCAAGGACGGCGGGGCGTCCAACTGACGGGGCAGCCCCGTCAGAGGCGGACGCCCAGGAGGGCGTCGACCGCGGCGGCGACGAGCTCGCCGTCGGACGCTTCCCCTTCGCCGTCCGCGAGTGCGTCGTCCGCCCACTTGTCGACGGCCGCGAGGGCGCGGGGCGCGTCGAGGTCGTCGGCGAGGGCGCCGCGGATCTCTGCGACGAGGAGCTCCGCCGACCCGTGGGCCGCTCGGGGGACGGCCTCCCGCCAGCGGTTCAGCCGGGCCTTTGCGGCCTCGAAGAGTTCCGCCGTCCACTCCCAGTCGGAGCGGTAGTGGTTGGCGAGGATCGCGAGGCGGATCGCCTCGGGCGCCTCGCCTGCCGCGCGGAGCTTCGAGACGAGCACGAGGTTGCCGAGCGACTTGCTCATCTTCTGCCCGTCGAGGCCGACCATGCCGGTGTGGGCGAAGTGGCGCGCGAGCGGAACCTTGTGCAGGGACCAGGCGTGCCCTGCCCCCATCTCGTGGTGCGGGAACTGGAGGTCTGAGCCTCCGCCTTGGACGGTGAAGGGAGCGGGCAGGAAGCGCTGGGCGATGACGGTGCACTCGATGTGCCACCCGGGGCGCCCGCTGCCCAGGCTTCCGCCGTCCCACCGCGGCTCGCCGAGGCGCGCCTCGCGCCACAGGATCGGGTCGAGGGGGCTGTGCTTGCCCGGGCGCTCGGGATCGCCCCCGCGTGCCCCGAACACCTCGATCATCTCGGCCACGGTCAGGTGGGAGACCTGCCCGAGGCGCCACGCCTCGGGCGAGTCGGCGCGCCGCGTCGCCTCCGTGACGTCGTAGTAGACATCGCCGTCCGGCTCGCCTTCCGCGCCCGCGAGCTGGTAGGCCAGCCCCTCCGCGAGGAGCCGCTCGACCTCGGGCACGATCCAGGGAATCGACTCGACGGCGCCCACGTAATGATCCGGCGGCAGGACGTTGAGGGCTTCCATGTCGCCCTGGAAGAGTGCGATCTGCTCCTTCGCGAGCGTCCGCCAGTCCACACCCGTGGCGTCGGCCCGCTCCAGGAGCGGATCATCCACGTCGGTCGTGTTCTGGACGTAGGCCACCGTGCTCCCGGCGTCGCGCCACACGCGGTGGAGGAGGTCGAACGCGACATAGGTGGCCGCGTGGCCGAGATGCGTGGCGTCGTAGGGGGTGATGCCGCAGACGTACATGGACTGCTCGGCGGCCACAGGGATCTCGGCCATCTCATTCCGCGCTGAGTCCCAGAGTCGAATAGCCCCGCTCTGGCCTGGAAGGGACGGAACGGCAGTCTGACGCCAAGTCTTCACCCCACAAGCCTAGTGCCCCGCGCGGACCGCTCCGCGCAGCCGCCCGCGATGCCGGCCGCCTCCTAGCCCTCCTCGCCGTCGTCGAGGAGGTCGATCGGCAGGTCCTCGCCGTAGGCGTCGTAGAGGGCGTCCGCATAGGCCTCGAACGCATCGGCGATGGCGAAGTAGGCGGCCTCGACGGCCGGGTCGTCGTCGCCGCGCCGGGAGGCCGCGGCCACGAGGTGCTCCTCGAGTGCCGCCGTCAGCGAACCGAGGGCCACGCGCGGGTCGATGCTCATGGCCCCACGGTAATCTGAATGCGGGGGACCTGCCTAGACGGGTACAGGCCGGTCTGGGCGTCGGAGAAGCACGTCAGAAAGCGAGGGCCATGAAGGAACGGATCCTCAGCTCGGGCCCGGCCCGCAGCACAGCGCAGGGGAAGTACGAGTACCTCGTCCTGTCCGTGAATCCAGGGGAATCGATCGCGGCGGCGCGTCAGCGCGTACGCGAGCACTCCGAATACGGCAAGTGGGAGCTCGAGCGGAGTCGGCTCTACATGGGTGGGGTCCGACGTTACTGGCTGCGCCGCAAGGTGATGGTGGTCGAAAGGACGGCCTAGCTCCCCGCCTCATCCTCGAGGGGACCGAGGAGGGCGTTCGCGACGGTTGCGTGCGCCGATTCGGGATCCGAGGGGTGGTAGAGGCCTGCAAGCACGTCGCGGTAGAGGCGCTGGAGCTCGCTCGAGCGGAAGTAGCCGCCACCGCCGCCGACCCGCATCGCGATGTCGACGACCCGACGGGCCGTCTCAGTGGACCTGTGCTTGAGCCCGCTGAGGGCGGGGAACCAGGCACCGCCGCGGTCCTCGATGCCGTCGACGTCGCCCGCGATGCGCTCGAGCTGCGGCAGGACGCCATCGAGCGCGATCGCGGCGTCGGCGAGCTGCCAGCGGATGTCCGGATCCTGCGAGTAGGGCCTGCCCCCGTTCCGGAGGGACTTCCGACGGTGCGCCGCCTGGACCCCCAGGTCGAGCGCGCGCTCCGCTATCCCTGTGTAGACCGCAGCGAGCAGCGTCTCGAAGACCGCGAAGACCCCGAAGATCAGGAGATCGGGATTCGGGCCCACGGGGAGCCTCCGGACGATCCGGTCCGCCGTCGCCACGGCACCCTCGAGGACTGTCGTGCACGACTGGCTCGCGCGCATGCCCAACGTGTCCCAGTCGTCGAGATGGCGCCAGCCCGGCTGGTCCCGGCGGATGAAGCCGTAGACGAGGCGTGGCTCGGGCCCGGTTTCGTCCTTGCCGAACGTGCCCATCCGGGTCCAGACGGGCGCGAGGCTCGTGAACACCTTCACGCCGGTGTAGGCGTAGGCGCCGTCCGGGAGCGGGGTCGCAGTCGTGACGGAGTCGAAGAGCACCGAGTCGTTGCCGGCTTCGGAGATGCCGAAGGCGAAGACTTCCCCTGCCGCCGCCTCCTCGAGGACGAAGTCGAGCGAGGAATCGCCGCGTGCCTGGAAGACGCGGGCGACGCCGGTCCACACCAGGTGCATGTTGATGCCCAGGGCGGTCGCGGGCGCCGCGGAGGCGAGCCGCCGCTGGAGGCGGACGACGTCGGCAAGGCTGGCTCCCAGCCCGCCGTCGCCCTCGGGAACGAACGCCTTGAGATACCCCGCGGTCGTCAGCTCCTCGATGTCCTCCCGGAAGAACTCGTTGCGTTCGTCGTAGCCGGCCGCCCGCGAACGGATGCGCTCGAGGAGCTGGTCGGGAAGCACAGTGGACGGATCGAGATCCAAGCCGCCTCCTCTCATCGCGGGACCCGTCCGGGCCCCAGCCGCTGCCGGGTGCGGATCCCAGCCGTCAGTAGGTGGTGAGCAGCCGCCGAAGGACCCTCGTGCCGAAGCGGAGCGATTCGGCGGGAACGCGTTCGTCGACCCCGTGGAACATCCCCGCGAAGTCGAGCTCGGCAGGAAGCCGGAGGGGGGCGAAGCCGTACCCCGTGATGCCGAGCCGGCTCAGGGACTTGTTGTCGGTGCCCCCCGAGAGCGTGTACGGCAGGACCCGCGCCCCCGGGTCCTCGGCCTCGAGCGCGCCGACCATCGACTCGACGAGGGCGCCCTCGAAAGGCGTCTCGAGCGAGACGTCGTGGTGCACGTAGGCGAAATCGATGCCCTCGCCGGCAAGCTCCTTGATCTTCTCCAGCACGAGCTCGTCCTGGCCCGGGAGGGTCCGGACATCGATGCGTGCCTCCGCGCTCCCCGGGATGACGTTGTCCTTGTAGCCGGCCTTGAGAACCGTCGGGTTCGAGGTGTTCTGGAGAGTGGCTCCGACGAAGCGCGCGAACGTTCCGAGCTCCTTGAGGAGGATCTCGGGGTTCTCCTGGTCGAACGCGACGCCGGTGAGCTCCGTGACACCGTCGAGGAAGCGGCGCGTGGTGTCCGTGAGCTCGATCGGCCACTCATGGGACCCGATGCGGCTCACGGCTCGGGCGAGCCGGGTCACGGCGTTGTCCGTGTTCGTCTGGGAACCATGCCCCGCGCGCCCGCTCGCCGTGAGCTTGAGCCATGAAAGGCCCTTCTCGGCAGTCTGCAGCATGTAGGTCCGCTGGCCGCCGATCTCGGCGGAGAAGCCCCCGACCTCGCTGATGGCCTCCTTGGCCCCCTCGAAGAGCTCTGGGCGGTTGTCCACGGCCCAGCGGGCCCCGTAGGTGCCGCCGGCCTCCTCGTCGGCGAACATCGCGATCACGAGATCGCGTCTGGGACGAATGCCGGTCCGCTGCAGTTCACGGACCACCGAGAGGACCATGGCGTCCATGTCCTTCATGTCGACCGCCCCGCGGCCCCAGATGAGGCCCTCGCGGAGTTCGGCAGCGAACGGATCGACGCTCCAGTCCTCCTTCTGCGCCGGAACGACGTCGAGGTGGCCGTGGACGACGAGTGCGCTCGCGCTCGGGTCGGTCCCCTCGATGCGCGCCACCACGGACGCTCGGCCAGGGGCGGATTCGAAGACCTCCGCCTCGAGCCCCACCTCCTCGAGCAGCTCCGCCGTGTATTCCGCCGCTGCCCGCTCCCCTGGGCCCGAACCGTCTCCGTAATTGCTCGTGTCGTAGCGGATGAGGTTCTGGCAGATGTCGACCACTTCGTCCTCGGCGCGAAGCGACGTCTCGAGCGGGCGGTCAGGCATAGGAATTCCTCCTCGGCTGCGACGGATCGGTGAGGCCAGCCTATCCCTCGCCCTCGCTCCTCCCCCGCCCCGATCCGATTTCTCCAGAGGCGGCAGATCGTGTACAGTCTTACTCGCTGCCCGGACGGATCGCACTGCGCGAACCTTCCGGCGATCACCTGCGCGGGTGGCGGAATGGCAGACGCGCTAGCTTGAGGTGCTAGTGCCCGTTTAGGGCGTGGGGGTTCAAGTCCCCCTCCGCGCACAGTGAAATGCCCCGGTCTTCCGACCGGGGCATTTGCGTTTTCCGGCCCTCGCCGGGCGCCCCGGCTCAAGGGCGTGGCAGGCCAGGGAGTGGCGGAGAAGTGGTCCCGATGGTGTAGAGTATTTACTCGTTGCCACGGAGGAAAACAGCGGTATCAGGCCTCCGGCGACCGCCTGCGCGGGTGGCGGAATGGCAGACGCGCTAGCTTGAGGTGCTAGTGCCCGTTTAGGGCGTGGGGGTTCAAGTCCCCCTCCGCGCACAGGGAGAACGCCCCCGGTCTTCGGACCGGGGGCGTTCCTGCATGGTCGGGCGTTCTTGCGGTGGAGCGTGCTGGCCTGGCCGCTTCAGAGCCGGGCGATGGTGCCCCTGAAGTGCCTCCGCCCCGACGAGGCGTTCCACCCCACGAATTCGGACCTCGCCCACGTTCCGTCGTCGTCCGCGATATCCGTGATGCTGAGGCACACGCGCGCGGGAAGGAAGACAGGCGCCTCGAACGCGACGTCCCAGGTGAACGTGTCCCCCTTCTGGGGCCCGACTTCGGCAAGGGCGCGCGATGCCGTGTACATGCCGTGGGCGATCGACCGCCGCATTCCGAGTGCCCTCGCTGAGATCGAGCTCAGGTGGATCGGGTTGAAGTCGCCCGAGACGGCCGCATATTCGCGGCCCGTCTCCGACGCGAGACGCCACAGCGCCGTCGGGGCCGGCGGGCTGAACTCGTCCCGCTGGCCGTTCAGGCCGGGCTTGTCGACGCCCGGAAGGTAAACGCCCTTGGCAAGGTAGGTGGACGTCCCCCGCCACGCTACGTCGTCATTGCCCGCGTGACGCACCTCCACGACAAGCTCGACCTGGGTGCCGGCGCGGTGACCCGCCAGGTTCTCGGCCCAGGCCCACACTTCGAGGAGGTCGTCGTAGCGGATCGGCAACAGGTATTCGACGGAATTCCGCAGATGCACCATGCCGAGCAGCGGGAGTGGGAAGTCCTCCCGGCCCATCACCGACATCGCCGCCGGAAAGGCGAGAGTGTGCACGTAGCCGGCGGGGGCGACGTCCCGCTTCGTCTCGCCGAGGAGGGTCTGGTACTCCGTCATCTTCACCAGGTCCGGCCGGACCCCGGCAACGTGATGCCGCGCTCTGGGGAGGGAGACCCTTGCGCTCGCCCTGCCGACGAGCTTCCTCGCCGCGTCCCGCGCTGCGGCCACATAGAGCCGCGAGAGGGACGGCATCTCCGGGAGCTCGACGGTCTCGAGGCCGCTCACCGGCGCGGTCACTGCCCCACCAGATTCTGACCGCATACCCGCAGGATGTTCCCCGTGATTCCAGCTGCTGCGTCCGAGGCGAGGAACGCGATGGCCTCGGCGACGTCCTGCGGCTGGCCGCCCTGCTGGAGCGAATTGAGGCGGCGCGCCACCTCGCGGGTCGCGAAAGGAATCCTCGCGGTCATCTCGGTCTCGATGAAGCCGGGCGCGACGGCGTTCGCGGTTCCCCCGCGCGCTGCCAGCCGGGCCGCCGTCGAACGCACCATCCCCACGACGCCCGCCTTCGACGCCGCATAGTTCGTCTGGCCCCGGTTTCCCGCCAGCCCGCTCGTCGAGGACACCGAAACGATGTGGAGGCCCTCTCCCAAGCCGTCAGACCCCAGCAACGCCTCGTTGATCCGGAGCTGTGCTGCGAGATTGACCGCGATCACGGAGTCCCATCTCGCGGCGTCCATATTGGCGAGCAGCTTGTCCCGGGTGATTCCCGCATTGTGCACCACGACGTCGAGCCGCCCGTAGCGCCCGACAGCGTGGGCCAGGATGCGTTCCCCCGCATCCTGACGCGTGATGTCGAGTTGGAGCGCGGTCCCACGGACCTCGTTCGCGACTTTCGCGAGGGACTCCCCCGCGGCCGGGACATCGACGAGGACCACCTTCGCGCCGTCGCGGGCGAGGGTGCGCGCGATCGCGGCTCCGATCCCCCGAGCGGCGCCCGTCACCACCGCGATCTTTCCCTCGAGCGGGCGCTCTGGGTCCGAGGGCAGTTCGCCTGCGCTGGACCCCACCGTGAGGAACTGGCCGTCGACGAACGCAGAACGGCCCGAGAGCAGGAAGCGCAGAGCCCCGATCACGCTCGGGGCGTCGGCGGTGACATCCTCGGCGAGGAGGATTCCGTTGCCGGTGGCTCCGGCGCGCAGCTCCTTGGCGAGCGAGCGGAGGATGCCCTCGACCCCCTGTCGCGCGGCCGCAACAGCCGGCTCGTCCTGGGTCGAAGCCCGGCGCGAGAGTGTGACGACCCGTCCAGACGGAGCAAGGGACCGGACGGCCTGGCCTGCAGCCAGCACGGGGGCACTCAGGTCTTCGGGGCGCTCGATCCCTTCGAGCATGAGGATGATGGCCCCGAGCTTGGGCGCCTTCGCGCCGTCGTCCGGCCGGGAGGCCCCGCCGTCGGGCGCGCCCTCACGCCGGACCTCGACGCCCCACTCCGTCAGTGCCGAGGCAACCGCCTCGGCCGAGGGCCCCGAGCCGACAAGGAGCGCCGGCCCGGGCAGCAGGGGTGCGCCGGGGCGGTAGCGGCGAAGCTCGACAGGCTGCGGGAGCCCGAGACGCTTGGCGATGTCGCGGCCCCAGCCGCGGCTCACGAAGGCCGTGTACGTGTCTGTCACTCCGCTCCCCCTCAGCGCGCCTCTAGCACGGCGGCGACGCCGAGCCCGCCCGCTGCGCAGACCGAAATGAGGCCGCGCGCCGGACGGCCCCCGACGGACCCGCGCTCGTGGAGCTGCTTCGCGAGCGTGGCGACGATGCGGCCGCCCGTCGCTGCGAAGGGGTGGCCCGCCGCAAGCGAGGACCCGTTCACGTTGAGCTTGGCGCGGTCGACCTTGCCGAAGGCACCGTCGAGGCCGAGCCGCTCGCGGCAGAACTCTTCGTCCTCCCACGCGGCGAGGTGGCAGAGCACTGTCCCGGCGAATGCCTCGTGGATCTCGAAGTAGTCGATGTCCTCGAACGTGAGGCCCAGCCGGCCGAGGAGGCGCGGCACCGCGAAGACAGGTGCCATGAGGAGCCCGTCCTTGCCGTGCACGAAGTCGACGGCCGCAGCCTCTCCGTCCACGACGTCTGCAAGGATCGGCAGATCGCGCGACTCGGCCCACTCCTCCGACGCCAGCAGGACGCTCGAGGCGCCGTCGGTCAGCGGAGTCGAATTGCCCGCCGTCATCGTCGCCTTGTCGCCGAGCTGCCGCCCGAAGACGGTCTTGAGGGACCCGAGCTTGTCCATCGAGGTATCGGGCCGCAGGTTGCTGTCACGGGCGAGCCCCCTGTAGGGCGTGATGAGGTCGTCGAAAAAGCCTCGGCCGTAGGCGTCGGCGAGGTTGCGGTGGCTCGCGAGGGCGAGTTCGTCCTGCGCCTCGCGGCTGATGTCCCACTGCGCCGTCGTGAGTGCCTGATGCTCCCCCATCGAGAGGCCGGTGCGGGGCTCGTTCGTGCCGGGCGCAACCGGTGTGACGTCCTTCGGACGGAGCCTGGACAGCGCCTTGAGCTTCTGCTGGACCGTCTTCGCCCCGTTGAGCTCGAGGACGGCGTGCCGCAGCCCCTCGCTGACCACGATCGGAGCGTCCGAGGCGCTGTCGACGCCGCCCGCCACGGCCGACTCGATGCGGCCGAGCTTGATCTTGTCCGCGAGGCCGAGCACGGTCTCGAGACCGGTGGCACAGGCCTGCTGGACGTCGTAGGCAGGCGTCTCGGGCGAGAGCGCCGATCCGAGGACGGCCTCGCGGGTGAGGTTGAAGTCGCGCGAATGCTTGAGGACGGCGCCCGCCGCCGCCTCTCCGATGCGCTCGTCCTGCAGCCCGAAGCGCGCGACGAGGCCATCGAGGGCAGCGGTCAGCATGTCCTGGTTGGAGGTCATGGCATAGGCGCCATTGGCCCTCGCGAAGGGGATCCGATTGCCGCCGACGACGACGGCCTTGCGCAGCGTGGACATCATGCCTCCCTGGAGGGGACCGCCCAGCAGGGGTCCCGGATGTGAGCTGAGTTACCGATACCAAGCGTACCTGATACGCTGGGTATCGTGAACCTCCCCCACCCCGACGCGGATTTCGAGCGGGCCACGACACTGGAAGCGCGCGACGGCGCCTCCGCGCCCGCCGTCGACGGCCGCACCGCGCGCTGGGCGAACCACCGGGAGGAGCGTCGCCGCGACCTCATCCGAGCCGCACGCCGCGCGGTCCACCGGCTCGGGCCAGAGGTCCCGATGGAGGAGATCGCGGCGACTGCGGGAACCTCCAAATCGGTCTTCTACCGCTATTTCGGGGACAAGGCGGGGCTCCAGGCCGCGATGGGCGAGGTGGTCCTCGCCCGGATGCAGGAGCGCATCGCCGCGGCGGCCCGAGCCGCCGAGTCCCCCTACGAGGGGCTCCGAGCGATGGTGACGGCCTATCTCGGCATGGCGGCGGGCTCGCCGAACGTCTACGAGTTCGTGACGCGCGTCCCTCCCGGGAGCCCGGCCGACGCCGAAGCGGGGGCGGCGTTCGGGAACTTCTTCGGCGCCGTCGGCGGCATGATCGAGGAGCCCATGCGCCGCGTCCTCCTGCCCGGACGCCAGGCCACCCTCGCGTTCTGGCCGACCGCCGCGATGGGCCTAGTCCGCGCAGCAGGCGAACGCTGGCTCGAGACACCCGAGAGTCCCACCAAGCCAACGCTCGACACTATGGCCGGACTGATTGCCGACTGGCTCTTCGCCGGAATAGCAGCCGAGGCAGAGGAAACCACGACGGTGCCAGAGGCGGCGGCAGCCGACCCCTCAGGCCTATCACGCAGCCCGGCGGCAGCCGGCTCATCACGCAGTACAGCAAGCAAGGAGAAGCCATGACAGAACTCGCTTCCGAACTCCCCGAGGCCGTGCAGCCGGCAGACCTCAGCGATGAGGCCGAGGAGGCCCTGCGCATCGACGTCGCAGGCCTCGCCGAACAGCTCCTGGGTGCGTGGGCCAGCACGCGGCACGAGGCACGCGAACTCGCCGGTCGCCCCGAGCTCCACAAGATCGAGGGCCTCAGTCATCACGAACACCGCGAACGGGTCTTCGCCCAGCTCAAGTTCCTCGTCGACCACAAGGCCGTGCACCGCGCCTACCCGAAGGAGCACGGGGGCTACGACGACCACGGCGCGAACATCGCGGGATTCGAGGAACTCGTCGCGGCCGACCCCTCGCTCCAGATCAAGGCAGGGGTCCAGTGGGGCCTCTTCGGCGCCGCCGTACTGCACCTTGGCACGGAGGAGCACCACGCGAAGTGGCTCCCCGGGATCATGTCCCTCGAGATCCCGGGCTGCTTTGCGATGACCGAGATCGGGCACGGTTCCGATGTGGCCAGCATCGCGACGACCGCCACGTACGATCCCGAGGCGGAAGAATTCGTCATCCACACCCCGTTCAAGGCCGCGTGGAAGGACTACATCGGGAACGCCGCCAAGGACGGCCTGGCCGCCGTCGTCTTCGCCCAACTCATCACGAAGGGCGTCAACCACGGCGTCCATGCCCTCTTCGTTCCGCTCCGCGACCCCGAGACGCACGAGTTCCTCCCCGGGGTCGGCGGCGAGGACGACGGCATCAAGGGCGGGCTCAACGGCATCGACAACGGTCGGCTCCACTTCGACCACGTCCGGGTGCCCCGCAGCAATCTGCTCAACCGCTACGGCTCAGTCGCGCCCGACGGCACCTATTCGTCGCCGATCGCCAGCCCGGGCCGGCGCTTCTTCACGATGCTCGGCACGCTCGTCCAAGGCCGCGTCTCGCTCGACGGCGCCGCCGCGGCGGCGTCGAAGCTCGCCCTCACGGCGGCCATCCGCTACTCGACCGAGCGCCGCCAGTTCAACGCATCCTCCGACACGGCCGAGGAGGTCCTGCTCGACTACCAGCGGCACCAGCGCCGCCTCCTCCCCCGCCTCGCGACCACCTACGCCATGAGCTTCGCCCACGAACAGCTCCTCGAGAAGTTCGACGGAGTCTTCTCCGGCCGCAGCGACACCGACAAGGACCGGCAGGACCTGGAGACGCTCGCCGCCGCACTCAAGCCGCTTTCGACGTGGAACGCCCTCGACATCCTGCAAGAGTGCCGGGAGGCCTGTGGCGGTTCCGGCTTCCTCATCGAGAACCGGTTCGCCTCCCTCCGCGCGGACCTCGACGTCTACGCCACGTTCGAGGGCGACAACAATGTGCTGCTCCAGCTCGTCGCCAAGCGCCTCCTCAACGACTATGCGAAGGAGTTCCGCACGGTGGGCGTCGGAGCACTCGCGAAGTTCGCGCTCGGGCAGGCGGCCGGAGTCGCCTACAAGACCGGGCTGGGTGCAGTCGCCCAGTTCGTCCGGGACAGCGGCCGAGCCCAGCGCGCCGCGCTCGCGCTCCGCGACGAGGACACGCAGCGCCTCCTGCTCGCCGACCGGGTCCAGACGATGGTCGCCGAGGTCGCCCAGGCCCTCCACGGAGCAAATCGGCTCCCCCAGGCGGACGCAGCAGCCCGCTTCAATGCCCACCAGGACGAGCTCATCGAAGCCGCACGCGCCCACGCCGAGCTGCTCCAGTGGGAGGCCTTCACGGAGGCGCTCGCGCAGGTCGCCGACCCCGCGACGAAGACGGTCCTCACGTGGCTGCGCGACCTGTTCGGCCTCTCGCTCATCGAGAAGCACCTCGCGTGGTACCTCATGAACGGTCGGCTGAGCATGCAGCGCGGCCGCACCGTCGGGGAGTACATCAACCGACTGCTCACCAAGCTCCGGCCGCACGCCCTCGACCTCGTCGCGGCCTTCGGGTACGGTCCCGAGCACTTGCGGGCGAACATCGCCACGGGCGTCGAGGCCGAGCGTCAGGCTGAGGCTGCAGCCTACTTCCAGGCGCAGCGGGAGTCCGGGACAGCGCCCAAGCTCGAGAAGCACTCGAAGTCGTCGGCTGGCCCGAAGTCCTCCGCCGGCCCGAAGCCAGCGGCCGGCCCGAAGTCCTCGGCCCGTTCGAAAACGCCGGGACAGGAGTCCTGACCGCCGCGGCACTTGTTCGCTCTGAGCGGGTTTCCCGCACCTTCCCCGCCCCGATTGGCCGGGTCTAGCCTGAGGGCAAGGCCCGGCCAGAGGACCGGGCGAACCCTCGAGGAGGTTTGCCATGGGTGATGGATGGTCCCGTCGCGGAGGGTGGGACATGCCGGTCCCGCCGCCGTTCCGCAGGTTCGGGTTCCCCGATCAGGTGCGGCGCTTCATGGAGGGCGAGTGGGACACGGGATCTCTTCGCGTCGAGGAATACCGCGAGGGTGACACGCTCATCGTGCGTGCCGAACTCCCGGGGATCGACCCAGAGAAGGACGTGGACGTCAGCGTCCGCGACGGAGAGCTCAACATCCGCGCAGAGCGGCAGGAGAACGCTGAGAACACCACCAAGGACGGCTACCACTCGGAGTTCCGCTACGGCTCGTTCTCGCGGACGGTGCAGCTGCCTCGCGGCGCCCGCCAGGAGGACATCAAGGCGAGCTACAGGGACGGTGTGCTCGAGATCCGCGTCCCGGCGGCCGCTGAGGGCGGCCCGGGTCCCACGAAGATCAACGTGAGCCGGGACTGAGGCGCCGGCTCACGCCAGTGGGGGATTCTGACGACGGCGGCGAGCGACCCGCGGGGGCCGCTCGCCGCCGTCGTCCATTCTCCGTGCCGAAGCCGAGTCAGGCCTGGCCGAGCACGGAACGGTAGACCTCGAGCGTCTCCTCGCCGATGCTGTCCCACGAGAAATTGCGTTCGGCGCGGAGGCGGCCGGCCTCGCCCATGCTGCGGGCCCGGGCCGGATCGGAGACGACCTCCGTGAGGGCGGCCGCGAAGTCGGCCACGAACTTCTCCGGGTCGAGCGGAGTGCCCGTCCCGTCTGTGACCTGCTCGATCGGCACGAGCAACCCAGTGGTTCCGTGGGCGACGACCTCGGGGATGCCGCCGGTCGCCGTCGCGACCACCGCCGCACCGCAGGCCATGGCCTCGAGGTTCACGATGCCGAGGGGCTCATAGATGCTGGGGCACGCGAACGCCGTCGCGTGGCTCAGGACCTGGATCAGCTCGGCGCGGGGCAGCATGCGCTCGATCACGATGACGCCCTCGCGCTCGGCCTTAAGGCTGTCGATGAGCGCACCGGTCTCCTTGGCGAGTTCGGGAGTGTCGGCCGCACCGAGGCACAGCACGAGCTGGACGTCGGCGGGCAGCTTCGCCGCAGCCCGGAGCAGGTACGGCACCCCCTTCTGCCGGGTGTTGCGGCCGACGAACACGACCGACGGCTTCTCGGGATCGATTCCGAGGGCTCGGACGTGGTCGGTGCCCTCGTCCCTGCCCCAGAGCGAGACGTCGATGCCGTTGTGGACAACCCGCACCCTGCCCGGATCAACCTCGGGGTAGCAGCGGAGGATGTCGTCCCGCATGCCGTGGGAGACCGCGATGATCGCCGAGGCCGCCTCGTACGCGGTCTTCTCGACCCACGACGAGAGGCGGTAGCCGCCGCCGAGCTGCTCGGCCTTCCACGGCCGCAGCGGCTCGAGGCTGTGGGCGCTGAGGACGTGCGGGATGCCGTACAGGATCGACGCGATGTGCCCCGCCATGTTGGCGTACCACGTGTGCGAGTGCACGACATCCGCTCCCGAGACCTCCGGGACGATGTCCACGTCGATGCCGAGGGTCTGCAGGGCGGCGTTCGCTCCCGCGAGCTGGGGAGGGACCTGGTGCGACGTGACCATCGCCCCTCCGACCTCCGGATCGCGGGGCGCACCGAACGCGTGGACACGCAGATCAACCTCCCGTGCGAGCACTTTGCTCAGCTCCGAGACGTGCACCCCTGCCCCGCCGTAGATCTCCGGTGGAAACTCTTTGGTCACAATGTCAATTCGCACGGCACCAACGTAGTCGCTGCCGGGTACGTGTTCTAGTGTGAACCGGGAGGCCTCTCCTGCTCCTGAGGGGCCCAGAGGGCATCACGAATAGACGGGGGTGCGTCATGGCGCCGAAACGGGTATTGGCAATCGTCTTGGCCGGCGGAGAGGGAAAGCGGCTCATGCCGCTCACAGCGGACCGGGCCAAACCGGCTGTACCCTTCGGCGGAACCTACCGGCTCATCGACTTCGCCCTGTCCAACCTGGTGAACTCCGGCTACCGGCGCATCGTGGTCCTGACCCAGTACAAGTCCCACAGCCTCGACCGGCACATCTCCGAGACGTGGCGCCTCACGCCGCTCCTGCAGAACTACGTCGCATCCGTCCCGGCACAGCAGCGCGTGGGCAAGAGCTGGTTCCTCGGCAGCGCCAACGCCATCTACCAGTCGCTCAATCTGATCCACGACGACCAGCCCGACATCGTCGTCGTGGTCGGAGCGGACCACGTGTACCGCATGGACTTCGACCAGATGGTGCAGTCGCATATCCAGTCGGGAGCGAAGGCTACCGTCGCGGCAGTGCGGCAGCCGCTCGGCATGGCCAACCAATTCGGGGTGATCGAGACCGATCCCGCGAACCCGGACCGCATCTCGGCCTTCATCGAGAAGCCGCCGACGACGCCGGGGCTCCCCGACGACCCCGACCAGTTCCTGGCCTCGATGGGGAACTACGTGTTCGACTCGGACGCGCTCGTGGAGGCCCTCAAGCGCGACGCCGAGCGGCTCGACACCAAGCACGACATGGGCGGGGACATCGTGCCCTACTTCGTCGAGCGCGGCGAGGCCGGGGTCTACGACTTCACGAAGAACGAGATCGCCGGCTCTACGGAGCGCGACCGGACGTATTGGCGCGACGTAGGCACCATCGACTCGTTCTACGACGCCCACATGGACCTCATCTCGCCGCTTCCGGTCTTCAACCTCTACAACGAGAAGTGGCCCATCTACACCCGGCAGTTCGTCTCCCCGCCCGCCAAGTTCGTCCGCGGGGTCGGCGGCACGGTCGGATCTGCGCTCGACTCGATCGTCGCGAGCGGCGTCGTGGTGACGGGGGGATCGGCCCAGGGCTCGGTGCTCTTCCACGACGTCCGGGTCAACGCCCGCGCGCGGGTGCTCGACTCGGTCGTGATGGACGGCTGCGTCATCGGCGAAGGTGCCGTCCTCAACCGGGTGATCCTGGACAAGAACGTGATCGTCCCGCCCGGGGCGACGATCGGCCTCGACGCGAAGCTCGACAAGCGGCGGGGCTTCCAGGTCACGGATTCAGGCATCACGGTGCTCTCCAAGGGGCAAGAGGTGCCGGAACCGGACGAGGACGAGCGCAAGCTTGCCTCGGCCTGGGTCTCGAAGCATCCCGCCGACTTCGAGGACCGCGCCGAGAGCGAGGAGGCGAGCCAGGGTGCGCCCTCCGCCACGCCGGCCGGCGACGGGCGGCCGGCGAGTGCCCGCCCGGCGTCGTCGGCGCAATCCGCGGAGGCGACGCGCCGGTAGACTTGGAGGCCATGAGCTCCACCGATCCTGTGCCCTCCGGGGGCTTGAGCCCCGAGGAAATCCAAGCCTGCCTCAAAGTACTCGGGATGATCCACGAGTACGACGAGGAGCACCCGGACTTCGTCGCGGTCCGTCGGGCCACCGGAAAGATGTTCAAGGCGCACCGCCGGTTCACCCGCAACCAGAAGCGGGACGCCATCGCCGCGGCCGACAAGGCGGTCATCGAGCAGACGGCCACGGCCGCCCCCGACCGCATCGACGACGAGACGAAGGGCAACAAGCTCACGCCCTCCGCTACGGGAGCCGTCGCCGGTCACCTCATCAAGGCGCGGGCCTGCTACATGTGCAAGCAGCCGTACACGCAGGTGGACGCCTTCTACCACCAGCTCTGCCCGGAGTGCGCGGCGTTCAGCCACGGGAAGCGGGACGCGCGGGCGGACCTCACGGGCCGCCGGGCCCTGCTGACCGGCGGCCGGGCCAAGATCGGCATGTACATTGCGCTGCGGCTCCTCCGCGATGGCGCTCACACGACCATCACGACCCGCTTCCCGAAGGACGCTGCCCGGCGCTTCGCGGCCATGGAGGACAGCGGGGAGTGGCTGCACCGCCTCCGGATCGTCGGTATCGACCTTCGCGACCCCTCGCAGGTCATCTCCCTCGCGGACTCCATGGACGCCGCGGGGCCGCTCGACATCATCATCAACAATGCGGCCCAGACGGTGCGCCGCTCCCCCAACGCCTATCGGCCGCTCGCCGAGGCTGAGGACGAGCCGCTGCCCGCCGAGCTCCTTGCCTCCAACGGGGGCCCAGAACTGCTCACGTTCGGGCACGCCCACGACCGGCACCCGCTCTCGATCGCCGGAAGCGTGAGCGGGCATCCCGTCCTCGCGGCGGACGCGGTGACGGCGCTCGCGCTCTCGACGGGCTCGGCTTCGCTCGAGCGCATCGAGGCGGGCACGGCCATCGACGCCGGAGGCCTCGTGCCGGACCTCGCCAAGATCAACTCCTGGACGCAGGTCGTAGACCAGGTGGATCCGCTCGAGATGCTCGAGGTCCAGCTCTGCAACGTGACGGCACCGTTCCTGCTCATCAGCCGGCTCCGCGAGGCGATGCGGCGTTCGACGGCGCGCCGGAAGTACGTCGTCAACGTCTCCGCCATGGAGGGGCAGTTCGGGCGCAAGTACAAGGGTCCGGGCCATCCGCACACGAACATGGCCAAGGCGTCGCTCAACATGCTCACCCGCACGAGCGCGGGCGAGATGTTCACGTCAGACCGGATCCTCATGACGGCTGTCGACACGGGATGGATCACGGACGAGCGCCCGCACTACACCAAGGTGCGGCTCGCGGACGAAGGGTTCCATGCCCCGCTCGACCTCGTGGACGGCGCCGCCCGGGTCTACGACCCCATCGTCATGGGCGAAGAGGGAACGGACCTGTACGGCGTGTTCCTCAAGGACTACAAGCCGTCCCCCTGGTGACTCCGGCCCGGCCCCGCGGGCTCACGCGAGGCGCGTGATCTCGACCGACACGTCGAGGTGCGACCCGCCGCCCCCCGAGAGGATTCCCTTGAGCGGGGGCACGTCCCGGTAGTCCCGGCCCCGGGCCACCGTCACGTGGAAGTCCCCTGCAGGCTTGTGGTTGGTCGGATCCCAGCTGCGCCAGTCGCCGTCCCACCACTCGAGCCAGGCGTGCGACTGGCCCGCGACGACCTCGCCGACGTCGGCCGACGAGCGCGGATGCAGATAGCCCGAGATGTAGCGGGCCGGGATGCCCAGACTGCGCAGGGAGCCGATCGCGAGATGCGCGAGATCCTGGCACACGCCCTGCCGCTGGCTCCACGCCTGCTCGGCGTCCGTCGTGACGCCGGTCGAGCCGGGCATGTAGCGCATCTCGCCCCGCAGCCACTCGAACACGGCGTGGGCAGCGGCGTTCGGGTCGAGCCCGCGAGCGGCGTCGGCCACAAGGCCCAGCACCTCCGAGCCCGGGCTGGACAGGCGCGACTGAGGGAGCCAGTCGCTGAACTGGTCCTGGATCTCGGGGCTCCGCAGCCGTTCCCACGGCACAATCGATCGCTCGGCCGGCACGCGCTCGACACGGTGCACTTCGACCGTCGTCGTGGACGTGACCTCGAGGTACTCGTGCGGCAGCTGCATGTCGAACGCTGTCACACGCGTCCCCCAGTAGTCGCGGTAGGTGCTCACGGCGGCCTGCGTGGGCACGACCCGCACCTGCGACTCGAGCACCACCTGCTGCGGCTCTGTGAGCGGCGTCATGCGTGCCTCGTTGTAGCTGAGCGTCACGCGCTGGTTGTACCGGTAGGCGGTCCGATGGAGGATGCTCAGCCTGGTCATGAAACCTCTCCCACCCATGCCTGCTCGTCAGCCCGGTTGAAGTACTTGCGCGAGATCGCATCCGAGGCCTGGGCCACCGCCCGCTGGACGCGCTCCATGTGCTCCGGCAGTTCGACCATCAGGTCGTCCGTGCGGTGGAACTCGAGGAAGGTCCGGGCCTGCCCCACTATCCGGCGGGCGTCGTTGATGTGCCCGAGGCGGGTGTCGGAGGGATCGAGCTTCGCGAGCGCCTCGTCGGCGTCCCGCAGCGCATACACGATCGACCGTGGGAAGAGCCGGTCCATGAGGAGGAACTCCGCCGCGTGCCGGTCGTCGAAGGCCGCGCGCCGGGTCCGGAGGAACGACTCGTAGGCGCCCGCACAGCGGAGCATGTTGACCCAGGACATCCCCGCCGTGTGCACCTCACGCGTCGAGAGCATCCGCGCCGTCATGTCGGCTCGTTCGAGGGAACGTCCGAGGACGAGGAAGAGCCAGCTTTCGTCGTGGCTCATCGTCGTGTCGGTCAGGCCGCCGACCATGGCGGTGCGCTCGAGCACCCAATGGCAGAAGCGGTACGTCCCGACGACGTCCTTGCGGTGCTGGCTCAGGCCGTAGTAGGTCGTGTTGAGGCATTCCCAGAGGCTTGAGGAGACCGTCTCGCGCGCGCGACGCGCATTCTCGCGAGCGGCACCGAGGGAGCCTGCGATCGACGTCGCGTGGCTCCGGTCGAAGGCGATGGAATGGAGGAGCTCGGCGAGCCCGAACTCGTCGTGGTCGGGCCGGGAGCCCATGACGCCGAGCAGGTCCTGGGCGACGCTGCGCTGGTCCTCCGGAGGAAGGTGGTTGAGACGCTCGAGATGGACGTCGAGGATACGCGCGGTCCCGTCGGCGCGCTCGACGTAGCGCCCGATCCAGAACAGGGATTCAGCGATGCGGCTGAGCAAGGAGGCCTCCTCGGGCGGTGAGGGCGGTGGCGGCGGCTCGCCCGGTACGGGCGGCACGCGGACGACGACGGCGCGGGATCACTGCTGCTGCTCCGCCTGACGATCCCGCCAACTGCTCTCGACCGGCCAGACGCTCGTGCGCTCCCGGATGCTGATCGAGTGGCGGGGCTCCGCCTCGATGGGCATGTTGCGCGACTCGGCGAGCACCCACGTGTCCTTCGACCCGCCGCCCTGGCTCGAGTTGACGATGAGGCTGCCCTCCCTGAGCGCGACCCGCGTGAGGCCCCCCGGCAGGACCCACACGTCGTCGCCGTCGTTGACGGCGAAGGGACGCAGGTCGACGTGGCGCGGACCGAACCTGTTCCCGCTCAGCGTGGGGACGGTGCTGAGCTGGAGCACCGGCTGCGCGATCCACCCTCGGGGATCCTCGACGAGCCGCTGCCGCAGGGCGTCGAGCTCCTCAGGGCTCGCATCCGGGCCGATCACGAGGCCCTTCCCGCCCGAGCCGTCGACAGGCTTCACGACGAGTTCGTCGAGGCGGTCGAGCACCTCCTCGCGCGCCCCGTCCTCCTCGAGCCGGAAGGTGTCGACGTTCGCGATGATCGGCTCCTCCCCGAGGTAGTAGCGGATGATGTCGGGCACGTACGAGTAGACGAGCTTGTCGTCCGCGACCCCGTTGCCCACCGCGTTCGCGATCGTCACGCCGCCCGCGCGGGCGGCGTTCACGAGGCCCGGGCAGCCGAGCATCGAGTCGGACCGGAACTGCAGGGGGTCCAGGAAGTCATCGTCGATGCGCTTGTAGATCACGTCGACACGCTGCTCGCCCGCCGTCGTCCGCATGTAGACCCGGTTCCCGCGGCAGATCAGGTCACGGCCCTCGACCAGTTCGACGCCCATGAGGCCGGCCAGCAGTGTGTGCTCGAAGTAGGCCGAGTTGAAGACGCCCGGCGTGAGGACCACGACGGTGGGCTCGTCGACGCCGGCCGGCGCCGTGCGGCGCAGCGCAGAGAGCAGCCGGCGTGGATACTCCTCGACCGGCCGGATGGGCTGCTGGCTGAACGCCTCGGGAAGGCCCTTCGCCATGGCACGCCGGTTCTCGAGCACGTAGCTCACCCCCGAGGGCACCCGGACGTTGTCCTCGAGCACGCGGAAGGTACCCTCGCCGTCGCGCACGACGTCGATGCCCGAGATGTGCACGCGCACGCCCCCCGCGGGCTCGAAGCCGTGGACCTGCCGGTGGAAGTGCTTGCTCGACGTGATGATGCGGCGGGGCACGACGCCGTCGGCCGCTACCGACATCCTGCCGTAGACGTCGTTGAGGAACGCCTCGAGGGCACGCACCCGCTGGGCCACGCCGCGCTCCAGGACGTTCCATTCCGGGGCCGAGATGACGCGGGGGACGATGTCGAGCGGAAAGGGACGTTCCTCCCCCGCGTAATCGAACGTGACCCCTCGGTCGAGGAACGTCCTGGCCATGGAATCGGCCCGCGAGCTGACGTCGGCGAGGTCGAGGCTCGCGAGCGCTTCCTCGAGCTGGCGGTACGTGGGACGCGCCACCTGATCGGGGGCGAACATCTCGTCGTACGCGCCTGTCCGGGCGGCGGCGACGGCGTAGTCCTCGAAGAGATCCGACATAGGGGACAGCCTTTCATCAATTGGCGGCGCATGCATATCGGCTCCTCGGCGTGCCGGAGGGGCGTGATTGAATGGCCGCGTGTCGAACCAGAACCTGAGCCGTGACGAGGCAGCCGAACGAGCTCGGCTCATCAAGGTCGAGTCGTACCATGTGACCCTCGACCTGCGGGCGGCCGAGGACCCGGCGAGCCTTGCGTTCGGAACGACCAGCGTGATCGACTTCAGCGCAGCGCCCGGAGCGTCCACGTTCGCAGACTTCGTGGGCGAAGCGGTGACGAGCGTTGTGCTCAACGGGCGGCTGCTCGACGAGACTGCTGTCTACGACGGCGCGCGGGTCCGCCTGGAGGGACTCGAAGGCCGCAACCGTCTCGAGGTGACGGCGCTTGCGCTGTACAGCCGGAGCGGCGAGGGGCTGCACCGTTTCGTCGACCCCGTGGACGGACGCACGTACCTCTACACGCAGTGCGAACCTGCCGACGCCCGCCGCTACTTCGCGAACTTCGAGCAGCCCGACCTCAAGGCGAGCATCGCCTTCACGGTCCTTGCCCCGGCGCCGTGGGTGGTCAGCGCGAACGGCCCCGCCGTCACGCGGGCCGAACTGCACGCCGAAGGCGGGGACCCCGCCGTCGCACGCTGGGATTTCGGCCCGACGCCGCCGATGCCGACCTACGTCGCCGCCGTCCTCGCGGGACCGTACCACCGGGCCGAGGACGTCTGGACGCGGCCAGCGCCCGCTCACGCCGAGCCCAGCGATGCCTTGGCAGCCTCCGCCCCCGCCGGACCACTCACCGTTCCCCTCGCCGCCTACTGCCGCGCCTCGCTCGCGGAGCACTTCGATGCGGACAGGATCTTCGCACTCACGAAGCAGGGCCTGGACTTCTACCATTCGGTCTTCTCGCCGGCATACCCCTGGGGCAAGTACGAACAGGCCTTCGTTCCCGAGTACAACCTCGGCGCGATGGAGAATCCGGGTCTGGTGACGTTCACGGAGCAGTACGTGTTCGCCTCGCGCGCAGCGGACTCGCAGTACGAGGGCCGCGCCAACACACTCCTCCACGAGATGGCCCACATGTGGTTCGGCGACCTCGTGACGATGCGCTGGTGGGACGATCTGTGGCTCAAGGAATCGTTCGCCGAGTACATGGGAACCCTCGGCGTCGAGAAGGCGACCGACTGGGACACCTCATGGGTGAACTTCGCCAACCGGCGCAAGGCGTGGGCCTACGTCCAGGACCAGCTTCCCACGACGCACCCCATCGTCGCGGACGTGCCGGACCTCGAGGCGGCGGAGCAGAACTTCGACGGAATAACGTATGCGAAGGGTGCGTCGGTGCTCAAGCAGCTCGTCGCCTACGTGGGCGAGGAGGCGTTCTTCGCAGCGGCCCGTGAGTACTTCGGGAAGCACGCCTATGGGAACACCTCCCTGGCCGACCTCCTCGACGCGCTCGGCGGGGCCTCCGGCAAGCCCATGGACGAATGGGCCGCTGCGTGGCTCCAGACCGCAGGACTCCCGCTGCTCGAGCCCGAGGTGGAATACGACGGCGACCGGCTAACCCACTTTGCGGTGCGGCAGACGGCGGTGGACCCTGTGACTGGGACGTCGGCTCCCCGCCCCCACAGACTGTGCATCGGCCTGTATTCGCGGGGGTCGGGCAGCAGGATCGAGCGCACCCACAGTGTCGAGGTGGCGATCGCGGGCGGCCTGGCCGGCGGGCGTACGGAGGTCCCGGAACTCTCGGGGCTTCCGTCCCCCGACCTCATCCTCGTCAACGACGAGGACCTCACGTACGCAAAGGTCCGCCTCGACCCCAGGTCGGCGCGGACGGTCCACGCGTCCCTCGGAGACATTGCCGACCCGCTTGCGCGGGCCCTGTGCTGGACGGCCCTGTGGCACGAGGTGCGCGACGGCGAATCGCCCGTCCGCGACTACGTGCGGGCGGTCGCGGGCTTCGGGCCGTCCGAGACGACGATCGGGGTCCTCCTCACCGTGCTGGACAACGCCCGCCTGGGGATCGAGCGGTATGCCTCCACCGAGGAACGCGACTCGCTCCGCGCCGAGTATCTTGCGGCCGTCGCGCAGCACCTGAAGGAGGCCGATCCGGGCTCGGACCAACAGCTCGCGTGGGCCAGGGCCCTCGCGAGGGGCAGCCGTTTCGGGGGCGGGCAGCTAGCGCTCGTGCGCTCGCTGCTCGAGGACGACGGCGTTGTCCCGGGGGTCACCGCGGACGCCGAGCTGCGCTGGTCGCTGTGGCAGGCTCTGGCCGCCCAGGGCGCAGCAGACGAGTCGGACCTCGACGCTGAACTCACGCGTGACGCAACGGCGCGAGGACGGGTCGGCCGCGCCGTCGCGCTCGCGGCCCGCCCAACACGGGAAGCGAAGGCGGAGGCGTGGAGCGCCGCCGTCGAGCGGGACGACCTCTCCAACGATCTCCTCAAGGCGACCATCGAGGGGTTCGCGCTCGGCCCGGAAGCGCTGCAGCGTCCCCACGTGGACCCCTACTTCTCGTGCCTCGACAGGGTGTGGGAAGAGAAGTCGAACGAGATGGCAAGCCGGATCGTCGCCGGGCTCTACCCGGGCAGCGATCTCGAGCAGGGTGCCGATCCCGAGGAAGATGCCGTGCTGGCGCGCACGGACGCGTGGCTCGACCAGCATGCGGGAGCCCCGCGAGCCCTGAGGCGCATCGTCATCGAGCAGCGCGACCATCTGCGCCGGGCACTCGTGGCCCAGTCCCGCTCCCAACGGGACTGACCCCCATGCGGCTACGGAACGCGGTGCAGCCACTCCTCGGTGCCGAACTTGGATGCCGCCAGTCGGCGGGCGGCCTCGCGCGAGTCCCGCGAGAGCTCCGTTCGCCGCGCTCCATACCGCCGCTCGAAGGTGCCCATCATGGCATCGAGAAGGGCGGCCCGGTCCAGCCCCGTCTGGCGCTTGAGCGGATCGACGCGCTTCTTCGCGCTGGAGATCCCCTTGTCCGAGATCTTCTCGCGCCCGATGCGCAGGACCTCGGTCATCTTCGCGGCGTCGATGTCGTAGCTCATGGTGACGTGGTGGAGCATCGCGCCGTCGCCGAACCTCTTCTGGGCGGCGCCGCCGATCTTGCCCTCGCCGGTCGCTATGTCGTTGAGGGGCTTGTAGAAGGCCTTGACTCCGACTGATGCCAGCGCCTCCATGACCCACGCGTCGAGGAACGGATAGGAGTCGGCGAACGAGAGGCCGTCCACGAGCGATGTCGGCAGGTAGAGCGAATAGGTGATGCAGTTGCCGGCCTCCATGAACATGGCCCCACCTCCGCTCACGCGCCGCACGACGGTGATGCCGTAGCGCGCCACCCCTTCGGGGTCGACCTCGTTCCGGTAGGACTGGAACGTCCCGATGACCACGGAGGGCTCGTCCCAGTCCCAGAAGCGCAGGGTCGGCTTGCGCAGCCCCTCCCCCACCTCCCGGGTGAGAACCTCGTCGAGCGCCACCTGCTCGGTGATCGGGAGGGCCGTGGGCGGGATCACCTCCCAGTCGTGGTCTCCCCAGGTCGTCGCGTGCCCGAGGGCACGGCGCACGGCGACGGCGACGGCTGCGGGGTCGAAGCCGAACATGACGGTCGACGCGCCTACCGACTCGGCAACGGCCGTGGCAATCGCCGCATTGGGCGCCTCGGTCGACAGGCCGACGAGCGCTGCGTTGATGTCGCCGAGAGCCTCGTCCGGCTCGACGAAGAAGTCTCCGTTGATGCTCGCCCGGGTGATGACGCCGCCGTCGGCCGCGAGGTCAGCGACCACGAGCTTGCCGCCAGGCACCTTGTATTCACCGTGATATTCAGCCACCCGACAAGCCTAGTCCCGCGGGGAACGACGGAAGGCGCCGCCCCGAGGGCGGCGCCTTCCGTATGGCAGGACTTGCGTCCGACGTGGCGAGGACCTGCGTCAGGCCTTCTTGCCGAAGCTCTTGAAGCGCGCGTTGAAGCGCTCGACGCGGCCGGCAGAGTCCATGATGCGCTGCTTGCCCGTGTAGAACGGGTGCGACTCGGACGAGATTTCGACGTCGATGACCGGGTAGGTGTTGCCGTCCTCCCACTCGATCGTCTTGTCAGAGGTGACCGTGGAGCGGGTCAGGAACTTGGTGCCGGAGGCGAGGTCGTTGAAGACGACCGGCGCGTACTTCGGATGGATATCAGACTTCACAATGGGACCTTTGCTAGGGCTCTGGATTTTGCCAGAGGCCAGGTGTGAACGCCCTCGCGATTGGAGGGCCAGCCATGAATTCTAGCATGGGCGCGCCCCAGCAGCAGGAGCTCCGGCTCAGCGCGGCCGGAGCTCCCAGAAGACGACTGCGCTCGCGGCGGCGACGTTGAGCGAGTCGACGCCGGGACGCATCGGGATCCTGACGGCGAGGTCGACGGCGTCGAGCGTCTCGGGGAGGATCCCCGCGCCTTCCGTGCCGAGCACGAGCGCAAGGCGGTCCAGACGGCGTGCGCCGAGGGCGTCGAGGTCGAGGGCGTCGTCGGTGAGCTCCATCGCAGCGATCGTGAAGCCTAGGTCCCGCAGCTGCTCGATGCCCCCGGGCCAGGATTCGAGGCGCGCCCAGGGGACTTGGAACACAGTGCCCATGCTGACCCGAATGCTCCGGCGGTACAACGGGTCACCGCACCTCGGGGTGACCAGGACGGCGTCGATGCCGAGCGCGGCTGCCGAGCGGAAGATCGCGCCGACATTCGTGTGGTCGACGATGTCCTCGAGCACGGCGACGCGGTGGGCGCCCGTGAGGAGCTCCGCGACGGGGATCGGCGCGGGCCGGTGCATCGCTGCCATGGCCCCCCGATGGAGGTGGAAGCCGGTGATCTCCTCGAGCAGCTCCGGTGGTCCGACGAAGGCGGGGGCGTCGGGAAAGGCTTCCAACACGTCGCTGAGCCCCTCGAGCCACTTCTCAGCCAGGAAGAACGAACGGGGGCGGTGGCCGGCCGCGAGTGCGCGGCGCAGCACCCGGGAAGATTCAGCGATGTACAGCCCCTCGGCCGGCTCGCGGACTTTCCGGAGGTGCACATCGGTGAGGCTCGTGTAGTCGGCGACCCTCGGATCGTCCGCGCCGTCGATGCGGAAGACGCTCACGCCACGAGCTTCCCGACAAGGTTGACAAGCGCCACCACGCCGAGGACGACGATCACCACGCGGAGCACGGTCGGAGACATCCGCCGCCCGATGCCGGCGCCGAGGAAGCCGCCCAGGAGCGAACCGACCGCGATGAGCAGGACGACGAGCCAGTTGATCCGGTCGAAGGCGAGCAGCAGATACGAGACGGCAGCGATCAGGTTCACGACAAGGCTCAGGACGACCTTGATCGCATTGGACTGCTGGAGCGTGCCGTGGAAGAAGATTCCGAGCACGGCCATGAGCAGTACGCCCTGCGCGGCCGTGAAGTACCCGCCGTACACGCCGATGATGAAGACGAGCACGTAGAGGATCAGAGGCAGCTTCTGGTGGTCCGCCTGCTCGGGGGTCACATAGGCCAGGGCCTGGCGCCGCCTCGCCCACGCCGCGAGGCGCGGCTGGAAGATGACCAGAAGGATGGCGATGACGACAAGCGCGGGAGCGACGTAGCCGAACACGCTCTCGGGCAGGTGCAGCAGGAGGATCGCCCCGATGAGGCCGCCGACGAAGGAGACCGGCAGCAGCCGCAGCAGCGTGCGCCGCGCGCTCGCGGCCTCGCGCCGATAGCCCCACGCACCCGAGAACCCTCCGGCCACGAGGCCCATGGCGTTCGAGATGATGGCGTTGACAGGGGCATAGCCCAACGCCACCAGAACAGGGAACGTCACGAGCGAGCCGGAGCCGACGATCGTGTTGATCGTTCCGGCCCACAGGCCCGCGACGAAGACGAGCAGGTCGCCCCAGATGTTCACAGTCAGACGCGGGCGCCGGCGGCAGCCCGCCGGACAGCGGTGTAGCGACCGCCATTCGCGGTGACCTCGAGTGGCAGCCCGAAGGTCTCGCTCAGGCGCTCCTCGGTCAGGACGCTGTCGATCTCCCCCTCGGCGACGACGCGGCCGTCGCGCAGCAGCAGCGCGTGCGTGAACCCAGGAGGGACCTCTTCGAGGTGGTGCGTCACGAGCACGAGCGCGGGGGCCGATTCGTCCTCGGCGAGCTCGCTGAGCTTGTAGACGAGCTCCTCGCGGCCGCCCAGGTCCAGCCCTGCGCCCGGCTCGTCGAGCAGGAGCAGTTCTGGATCCGTCATGAGGGCGCGGGCGATCTGGACGCGCTTCCGCTCGCCCTCGCTGAGCGTCGAGAAGACCCGGCCGAGGAGGGGGCCCATGCCCCACTCGTTCAGGAGACGGAAGGCGCGGCGCTCATCGTCCTTCTCATAGGCTTCCCGCCAGCGTCCTGTCACGCCGTACGCGGCGGTGACGACGACATTGAGCACCTTCTCGTGCTCGGGGATCTGGTTCGCAAGGGCCGCGGAGGCCAGGCCGATCCGCGGCCTGAGGTCGAAGACATCGACCCGGCCGAGGGTCTCGTCGAGGATCTGCACGGTGCCTCGGGTCGGATGCATCCGCGCGGCGGCGAGTTGGAGAAGGGTTGTCTTGCCCGCACCGTTGGGGCCCAGGACGACCCAGCGCTCCCCCTCGCGAACCTTCCAGTCAACGCCGTCGAGCAGCGTCTTGGCGCCGCGGACCACGCTCACGCCCGATAGCTGGAGAACATCGCTCATGGAACTAGACCCTATTCCAGACTTCCGCCGTCGGCGAAACGCAGTGCCAGTCGATAGAATCCCGCCTATGCCCTCCAGCTTCGCCTTGGTCCTGTCTGCCCGCACGCTGCTGCCGCAGGCCGGGCGCGCCGCCGTCGAGCTCCTGCAACCCTTCGGCGCGACGGTCGGGGCGTTCGCAGCCCCCTCCGGCGATGGTCGCTACGAGGTCCTGACGGCCGCCGTCGAACTGGACGATGCCCGTCTGGCCGAGGCGCGCGAGTCCCTCGCTGGCCTTGCCGGGGCCGAGGCCGCTCTCGTCCCGGCCGAAGTCCGCGACGCCGAGCGCAAGTTCCTCATCATGGACGTGGACTCCACGCTCATCCAGCAGGAGGTCATCGAGCTCCTCGCGGAGCATGCGGGCAAGCGGGCCGAGGTCGCCGCGGTCACGGAGGCGGCAATGCGGGGGGAGCTCGACTTCGCCCAGAGCCTCCACGCCAGGGTGCGGACCCTGGAGGGGCTCCCGGTCGAGGTCATCGACCGGGTCCGCGAGGCCGTTCTGCTGACGCCCGGCGCGGAGGAACTCATCGGGGCTTACCATGCCGCCGGGCACCCCGTGGCCGTGGTGTCCGGGGGCTTCAACCAGATCCTCGCTCCGCTCGCGACGCGGCTCGAACTCGACTTCTGGCGGGCGAACGAACTCGAGATCCTCGATGGACGGCTCACGGGCCGGGTCGTGGGCGAGGTCGTCGACAGGGCCGTGAAGGAGCACAGCCTGCGTGTCTGGGCGGCCGAACGCGGCGTTTCCCTCGAAGGGTGCATCGCCGTGGGCGACGGCGCCAACGACCTCGACATGCTCGCGGCGGCGGGCCTCGGAGTGGCCTTCCACGCGAAGCCTGCTGTGCGCGCCGCCGCGGACGCCGCCGTCGACCTCCCCTACCTCGACGTCGTGCGGCACTTCGCCGGGCTCTGAAGCACGGAGGGGACCCTGCGACGCCTCAAGGGTCGAGAGTCCCCTCGCGGAGTTGGCCGGGCCCGCCCGATACGGCTGCCTGCCCGGTGTCCCGGCCTCAGCCGGCGAAGTGCTCGGCCCCGCCGACCAGCTCGGTGTGGCCGCTCGGCACGTCGGCTGTGACCATCTTCGCCACCTCCGCGGCGAACTCGTCCACCGAGTACAGCCTGCCCGCGGCCTCGCGGCGCGACTCGATGGCACCGGGGGCCGCCCGCTCGAGCAGCGTGGCCGTGATCGTGCCCTCGATCATGTCGCCTGAAACCACGACGAACGAGATTCCCTTCTCCTCGAGCCACGGGATGAGCTCGCGCAGCGCGAGTTCCCCCGCGTGCTTCGACCGCGCGACGGGCTCGTAGGCGTCCATGGTCGGGACCGAGTCGATGAAGTGGGCCTGATGGCTCGTGACGAACACAACTCGCGAGCCGGGCTTCATCCGCTCCGCCGAGGCCTTGAGCATCGCGACCTGCGCGTCCCGGTTGAGCCGCAGGGCGTAGTCCTCGCCGAGCCCGCTCTCCATCCCGCCGGAGGCATTGAGCACGAGGATGTCGAGCGAGCCGAACTCGTCGATCGCGGACTGGGCGAGCCGCTCGACGTCGTCCTGTTGGGTGAGATCGCCGCCGACGGCGACCGCACGCCCCCCTGCTGCCTCGATCTCCGCCACGATCTTGTTGGCGCGCGGTGCCTTCTGGCGGTAGTTGATGACGACGGCGGCCCCCTCGCCCGCGAGGATCTTCGCCGTGGACGCCCCGATGCCCCGCGACGATCCTGTCACGATCGCCGTCTTGCCAGCCAGCTGCGCTCCCTGCGCAGCGCCCTGCTCTGTCATGTCGTTCCTTCCTGCGTGGAGTTGTCAGTCCCTCAGTGGCCCATGCCCAGGCCGCCGTCGACCGGGATCACGGCGCCGGAGATGTAGGCGGCCTCGTTGCTCGCGATCCAGCGGACCACGTTCGCGACCTCGTCGGCGCTCGCGAACCGGGCCGCCGGCACGCGCGAGAGGTACTCCTTCTGCATCTCCTCGGGGAGCTCCGCCGTCATGTCCGTCCTGATGAAGCCGGGCGCGACGACGTTTGCCGTGATCCCCCGGGAACCCAGCTCACGGGTGAACGAACGCGCGAGGCCCACGAGACCGGCCTTCGACGCCGAGTAGTTGATCTGTCCCGGTGCGCCGTACAGGCCGGAGACGGAAGAGATCAGGACCACGCGGCCCCGGCGCAGCCGGATCATGCCCTTCGACGCCCGCTTGACCACGCGGAAGGCGCCGGTCAGGTTGGTGTCGAGGACGGACGTGAAGTCTTCCTCGCTCATCCGCAGAAGCAGGGTGTCCTTGGTGATGCCGGCATTCGCCACGAGCACCTCGACCGGCCCGTGGGCCGCCTCGACCTCCGTGAACGCACGGTCGATCGAGGTCTCGTCGGTCACGTCCGCCTGGACGCCGAGGATACCCTCGGGGAGTTCGGTCGGCGTGCGGTAGGTGACGGCGACCTTGTCGCCGATGGCGGCGAACGCCTCCGCAATGGCCAGGCCGATGCCGCGGTTTCCTCCAGTCACGAGGACGCTGCGCGGGGTGTGGGCTTCCGTGCTCACGGTGCTCCTTCGAGGGGTTGGTGATCCGGCAGCGTTTGCGGACGAAAGCTGCCGGTGCCCGGCGTCCGACTGCCGTTGTCTGTCGAGCATCCTAGCCGCCACGGGGCCTCCCTGCCGCCTCCCGAGGGTCTGCCGCCCCGTCGCCCACCGCTTGGATTAGCCCCGTCGGTAGCCCAGTGGGACAATGGATCGACTGGGAGAATGATGAAGCGATTGACTGACGGGACCGGTGAAGGCCCGGAGGACGAGCGGTCCTCCGAGGATCCTGAGGTCCACAGCATCACGACGGCGGCGGAGGCCCACAGCGTCGACATGCACCGGCGCATGGTCCGCTACGCCACCGCCATGGGCATCCGTGTCGTGTGCATCGCCTTGCTCTTCTTCCTCGACGGCTGGCTCAAGCTTGTCGCGATCGCGGGGGCGGTATTCCTCCCCTGGATCGCTGTCGTCATCGCGAACTCGCAGGACAGGGCCGACACCTCGAGCGATGGACTTCTCGACGCGCCGCCGGCGGCCGAACTCGCGGGCGGCTACGGACAGGTCGGGGAGGACGACGTCGTCCTCCAGGGCGAGGTGGTCACAGGAAGCGATGACGACGGCGGAACGGACGACGACGAGGCGCCGGACTCTCAGGTCGAGAGCCCCGGCAAGGAGGAGAAGAAGGCGTGAACCTGCTGGGAATGCTGCCGGGCGACGAGCAGCAATTGGCTGTGTGCTCACGCAAGGGGTGCCATGCGGCCGCCGGCTGGGAGCTGCACTGGAACAATCCCCGCATCCACACGCCGGACCGCCGCAAGGTCTGGCTCGCGTGCGACGAGCATCGCGACTGGCTCGAGGACTACCTCCGGACGCGGTCGCTGTGGATCGAAACGGTGCGGCACACGGAGGCCGGCGTGACGAGCCAGGACGGAGGCCGCTGACGTGTACCGCTTCCTCTTCTCCCGCCAGTGGCTCACCTACCTGGGCCTCGCAATCCTGTTCGCCGTCGCCTGCGTCTTCCTGAGCCGCTGGCAGATGTCCCGCCTCGCGGACACGCAGGCGGTCATCGACCTCGTCAACCGGAACTACAACGCGACGCCCGTGCCGTTCAGCCAGGTGTCGGGACAGTTCGCGCAGCTCTCGTCCGATCACGAATGGCAGCAGGTCAGCCTGCACGGGACGTACGACGTCGCGGACACGCGCGTCGTGCGGAACCGCCCGCTCAACGGGCAGCCCGGGTACGAGGTGGTCGTCCCGCTGCGTCTCGACTCGGGCCAGACCGTCATCGTGGACCGCGGCTGGCTCCCGATCGGCAACAAGGAACAGGGCAAGCCGGACTCCGTCCCCGCGCCCCCGCCCGGCGACGTGACCGTCGTAGTGCGCCTCCTGCCGAGCGAGGCGAGCCTCAACCGCGGAGCCCCCGGGGGCCAGCTTGCGGAGATCAACCTGCCGACCTACGCGAGCCAGCTCCCCTACCCCATCCTGGCTGGGGCGTACGGCCTCATGGCGAGCGAGTCACCCGCCGCCGCCACGACTCCGACAGCCCTCCCCATGCCGCAGCCCGATGACGGAACGCACCTTTCCTACGCGCTGCAGTGGCTCGCGTTCGGAGTCCTCATGTTCATCGGGTTCGGCTACGCCGCCCGGCAGCACGCACGCAACAGGGCGATAGACGCGGCTGCCGAGGCCGCAGAGGCGGCTGCAACCGCCCACGAAACAGGTGTGGACCACGTCGAGGCCCAGCGCATCGCGGACAAGGCCGCGGCGAAAGCGGCGCGGTTCACCCCGAAGAAGCGCAGGCGTCCCACCGCCGAGGAGGAAGAGGACGCGATCCTCGACGCCCAAGGCTACCGGTGACTCTGAGCGGCCAGGGCGCCGTCCTCGGAGCCTAGGGCGGCTGCTCGTTCCGTCACGTCGGCGGGAGCCGGTCCTCGGGAGTCCTCGTCGGGCACGGGGGCGACGGCGACCCGCATGAGCGGAATGTGGCCGCCCCACACGCCCGCAGCGATGTCCTCGGGCTCGTCGACCGGCCCCCCGGAGCGCTCCTTCATCGACGCCTCGGCCAGGGGAACGGCCAGCACGGCCGTCGCCGCGAGCTCTTTGCGCGTGCTGGGCCGGAGGGTGGCCCACCGGCCCGGGATCATGTGATCGATGATCGCCGCGAGCCCGCGCTCGCGTTCGGCTGGATCGTCGACGGGGCGGGCGCGGCCGATGATCACGGCGCTCCGGTAGTTCATCGAGTGGTGGAATGCGCTCCGCCCGGCCACGAGCCCGTCCAGCTCGGTGATGGTCACGCAGACTTCCTGTTCGCGGGCCTTCGCGAGCCACCCGGCGGCAACGGACCCGTGGAGGTACAGGGTTCCCCCGCTGTCGGGACCGTCGACGTCGACGCCGAAGGCGGTCGGCAGCACCACTGGATGATCGCCGGCGACGACGCCGAGGTGGGCGAGCAGCGCGTCCTGCAGGAAGGCGTGGAGGCGGGTCCGCTCGGAGACGGCGCGATTCCGCCCCCTCGTGATCGTCGTCCGCGGGGTCGGTGAGAGTGAGTCCATGGGTCTATCCTCGAACCCGAGTGGCTCGCAGGCACGGGCCACTTCTCGTCCAGTTCAACAGGCCACTTCCGGAAGGATCCGGGTGCAAGCCCTTCCCATCTCCCTCGATCGATCGTCGCAGGGCCCACTCCCGTCCCAGATCGCGGCACAGGTCCGCGAGCTCGTCCTCGCGGGCACGCTCCGCCCTGGAAATCGGCTCCCCTCGAGCCGGGCGCTGGCCAGCGAGCTCGCCGTGTCCCGCTCGGTGGTGGACAGGGCCTACGAGCAGCTGATCGCTGAAGGCTGGGCCGAGTCGCGACACGGATCGGGGACGTTCGTCTCGGACGTCCGCGGCGGCACAGCCCGCAGCAGGGCTGCCCCCGCCGGACCGGCACCCGAGCAGCGGCTGGTCCGGCTCGACGCCGGGACGCCTTGGGGCTTTCCGAGGCAGGACGCGGGCTGGCGCCGGGCGTGGCGCGAGGTCTCCGTGGCCGAGCCGCCGAGGGGCTATGACGATCCGAGGGGGCTCCGGGAGCTCCGCGAAGCCCTCGCGGACCGGCTCGCACGGACCCGCGGGCTCGCCGTGAGCGCCGACGAGATCATCGTCACCGCCGGTACGACCGACGCGCTGCGCCAAGTCCTCCCAGAGCTCAGGCCCGGGGCGATCGGGGTCGAGGACCCCGGCTATCGGGCGGCAGTCGAGACGGTCCGCAGCTCGGGCAGGGACGTCGTCGACCTGCCCGCCACGCTCCCCATCTCCGCCTTGGGGGGAGCCGTCGCGGCGTACGTGACTCCGGCGCACCAGCATCCGCTCGGCCGGGTGATGCCTGCCGCCGACCGCCTCACGCTCCTCGAGACCGCACGGCGCGAAGACGCGCTCGTGATCGAGGACGACTACGACTCGGAGTTCCGCTACGACGTCGCTCCCGTGCCTGCCCTCGCGGCGCTCGACCGCGACCGCGTCGCATACGTGGGCACCGCAGCGAAATCAGTCGTGCCGACCCTCCGCGTCGGCTGGCTCGTTCCCCCGCCCAGCCTGCTCGACGCCGTCGTACGACGGCGCGACGTCACCCACAGCGGGGCGGCCTGGCCCTCCCAGCGGGCGCTGCTCACGCTCCTGCGGGACGGCTGGATCGACCGCACGGTCAGGGCCGCGAGACGCGTGTACGCCGAGCGGGCCGCCCGGGTCGTGGCCGCCCTCTCGCCGCACGCCGAGCTCGCAGCCCCCATCGCCGGGATGTACTCGGCGTGGCTCCTGCCCGAGCCCGAGGCGGTGCGGGCCCGGGACGCAGCCCGCGCCGAGGGCTTCGAGCTCAACCTCCTGAGCACGTATGCGCGGACGAACAAGGTGTCCGGGCTGCTCGTCAGCTTCGGCGGGACGACGGACGTCGAGCTGGACCGCGCACTCGGCGTCCTCGGCGCCGCGCTCAGGCGAGGGTGATGAGGTCGAGGTAGTCCGCGTTCCAGAGGTCCTCGACGCCGTCCGGCAGGAGCACGACCCGCTCCGGGTTGAGGGCCTCGACGGCCCCCTCGTCGTGGCTCACCATGACGACCGCGCCCTTGTACGTCCTGAGGGCACCGAGGATCTCCCGGCGGCTCGCGGGGTCGAGGTTGTTCGTCGGCTCGTCGAGGAGGAGGACGTTGGCACTCGACGCGACGATCGTGGCGAGCGCGAGCCTCGTCTTCTCTCCGCCGGACAGGACGCCCGCCGGCTTGTCCACGTCGTCGCCGGTGAACAGGAACGAGCCGAGGATCCCCCGCACGTCGGCGTCGCCGAGGTGGTCGGGAGCCGCTCGGCGCATGTTCTCGAGCACGGTGCGTTCGGGGTCGAGCGTCTCGTGCTCCTGGGCGTAGTAGCCGACCTTGAGGCCGTGGCCCTTGTGGATCTCGCCCGTGTCCGGAGAGTCGACGCCCGCGAGCATGCGCAGGAGGGTCGTCTTCCCGGCGCCGTTGAGGCCCAGGATCACGACGCGCGAACCGCGGTCCACGGCGAGGTCGACATCCGTGAAGATCTCGAGGGACCCGTACGACTTGGAGAGCCCCTCCGCCTGGAGGGGGGTCTTCCCGCAGGGCGCGGGCTCCGGGAAGCGGAGCGCGGCCACGCGGTCCGCGACCCGCTCGTCGGCCACGCCGGCGAGCAGGCGCTCGGCGCGCTTCGCCATGTTCTGCGCGGCGACCGCCTTGGTCGCCTTGGCCCGCATCTTGTTCGCCTGGTCGATGAGGACCTGTGCCTTCTTCTCCGCGTTGGCCCGCTCGCGCCGTCGCGCGCGCTCGTCGGTCTCGCGCTGCGTGAGGTAGCGCTTCCAGCCCATGTTGTAGATATCGATGACGGCGCGGTTCGCGTCGAGGTGGAACACCTTGTTGACGGTTGCCTCAAGCAGCTCGACATCGTGCGAGATGACGATGAGGCCGCCCTGGTGCGATTTGAGGAAGTCACGGAGCCAAGCGATCGAGTCGGCGTCCAGGTGGTTGGTGGGCTCGTCGAGCAGCAGCGTATCCGCCGCGGAGTAAAGGATCCGCGCGAGCTCCACCCGACGCCGCTGGCCGCCCGAGAGCGTGCGGAGCGGCTGGTTGAGGATGCGGTCGGGGAGCGCGAGGTTTGCCGAGATCGCGGCGGCCTCGGCCTCGGCCGCATAGCCGCCGCCCGCGAGGAACTCCGATTCGAGCCGGTCGTAGCCGGCCATCGCCTTCCGCTGGACCGCGGCGTCTCCGCTCGCCATCGCGGTCTGCGCGTCGCGGAGCTTTCGGACGACGACGTCGAGCCCCCGCGCCGAAAGGATGCGGTCGCGAGCGAGCTGCTCCATGTCGGGGGTCCGCGGGTCCTGGGGGAGATAGCCGATCTCACCACTGCGGGTCACGGTGCCCGCGGCCGGGAGGCCGTCCCCTGCGAGCACGCGGGTGAGCGTCGTCTTGCCCGCGCCGTTCCGCCCGACAAGGCCGATCTTGTCTCCCTTGTCGATCCGGAAGGTCACCCCGTCCATGAGCAGGCGCGCGCCAGCGCGGAGTTCGAGGTCTTGGACAGTGATCACGTGGGAGCGGCCTTTCGCATGGGAGGCCCGGACTGGGCCACCACCCATGCTAATGACCACAGGCGGCTGAGACACATTCGCTCGGCCCGCCCGTGGTAGCCCCTCGGGCTCAGGCCGGCTGCGCCTCCCCCGCGTGGGTGGTGTTGGCCTCGGCGGCGTGGCCCGCCGTCGTCGTCCCCGTCGCCTTCCCGGCCCCCGCGTCGACTGCCGCCCGTTCCTTGCCGGCCTCGGCACTCGCCGGCCGGCCCGCCGCGAGCCGCTCGCGCTGTGGCACGACGACGTACTTCGGGTCCAGCGTCGAGGCCCGGCCCGCCTCGAACACGCCGAAGCGCAGGAGCGCGGACCCCGCCGCGACCGCCAGGCCGCCCAACGTGCTCACGACGCGCGAGGACCGGCCGCCGAGGGCAAGCCCGACGGCTCCGCCGACGGTGAAGGCCTTCGAGAGCCGCAGGAGCCTGCCCGCCTTCCCGCGGAGGAACGTCTCGGCCGAGAGGTGGCCGCTGCGCTCCATCGCGACGCTCAGGGCGGTCTCCACCGCGGCCCCCACCACCGCCATCCGGCGTGCGGGGGCGCCTTCGTCGAGCGGGGCCAGCGCGGCAGCCACCCCTCCCGCAGAGGCGGCGGCCGAGCTCGCGAACACGAACGGAAGCCGCCCATGGGCGTCGTGCCAGGTGGGGACGGCCGTGTCGCCGATCAGCACGGCCGTGTAGGTCGCGATTGCCGAGCCGGTGATCCCGGCGCCGATTCCCGCGGCCTTGCCCGCGCGCGGGAAGATGCCGAGCACGTTGGCCGCTGCACTGGCCCCCGCGAGCGGACCGTACGCCGAGAGGATCCACGAGCCGACGCTCATGGGAGACGTCGGCTTCGCCACGCGCAGCATGTTCACGAAGCGCTCGGGTCGGCCCAGGTCATGGACGAGGGCGACGACGGACGCGGAGATCGCGGTCAACGCGGTCAGCTTCGCCGTCCGCTCGAGTCCGGGACGGCCGCTGTGCTGCGCGCCGGCCGCGAGGATCGACGAGGCGCCCGCAAGGCCGCCCGCGAAGATGTAGCCCGCAATGTCGAGCGCCTCCCACGTAGGCTCCTTCAGGATCGGCCTGCCGTAGTACGACGTGAACTCCTCCCGGCGTTCGCGCCGGGGGCTCACTTCTTGGCTCCCCAGAACACGAGCGCAGCCCCGGCGAGGAGGCCGGCCGCGGCCCCGCCGGCCCGCTTCCACATCGCCGGGAGGTCGCGGGTCGTCACCACGGGGTCCGGCGGAAGGCCGTAGGTCTCCGGCTCGTCGAGCAGCAGGAAGAACGCCCCGTCGCCGCCGACGCCGTTGTCCGGATCACGCCCGTACAGCTGGGCGCCCTCCTCGCCACGCTCCTTCAGCTCGGCGAGACGCGCGTCCGCCCGTTCGCGGAGCTCGTCGAGCTCGCCGTACTGGATCGACTTCGTAGGACACGCCTTCGCACATGCGGGCTCCTCCCCCGCCTCGAGCCGGTCGTAGCACATCGTGCACTTGAACGCGCGGCCGTCGCCCTTGCGCTGGTCGATGACGCCGTACGGGCACGCCGACACGCAGTAGCCGCAGCCGTTGCAGACGTCCTGCTGGACGACGACGGTCCCGTGCTCAGTGCGGAACAGGGCGCCCGTGGGGCAGACGTCGAGGCACGCGGCGTTGGTGCAGTGCTTGCACACGTCCGAGGACATGAGCCACTTGACGCCGTCGTGCGCCGAGGGGTCTTGCGCGGGGACCTGCTTCTCGATGAACGCCACGTGGCGCCACGTGTTCGCACCGAGGGCGGACGTGTTGTCGAACGACTCGCCCGTGATCTCGAGGTTGGTGTCCGCGGGGACCGAGTTCCACTCCTTGCACGCGACCTCGCAGGCCTTGCAGCCGATGCAGAGGCTCGTGTCCGTGAAGAACCCCTTGCGTGGAACGCCCAGGCTGGGCATGCCGAGTTGGGTGACGCTCATGCCGTGACTCCCTCCATGCCGGTGTGCTCGTCGATGCCGGCGCGCCGGCGGTACTCGTCAACGAAGGACACGAGATCTGCGCCCCTCGGCCGTCGGCCCGGGCGGATGTCGACCGTCAGGGCCTTGACCTCCTGGATGTGGACGTTCGGATCCATGGAGATGGACGACAGCTCGTTCATCGCGTCGCCGCGGCTGAGGCCGTTGGGGCCCCAGTGATAGGGCATGCCGATCTGGTGGACGGTCCGGCCCTGCACGGAGAGCGGCTTCATCCGGTCCGTGACGATCACGCGTGCCTCGATCGCTCCACGGGCCGAGACCAGCGTGGCCCACCCGCGGTGGGTGAGGCCGCGTTCGGCGGCGAGCTGGGGCGAGACCTCGCAGAAGGATTCCGGCTGCAGCTCAGCCAGGTACGGGAGCCAACGGGTCATCGCGCCGGCCGTGAAGTGCTCGGTCAGGCGGTACGTCGTGAGGACATACGGGTAGATCTCCGCCCCGGGCTGCTTCCCGCTCGGATGGTACCGATTGCCCTCGCGCGGCAGGAGCTTGCGCAGCGGATTGCGCTGCTGGCCGTAGAGCGCGTTCTCGAACGGCGACTCCTGCGGTTCGTAGTGGGTCGGCATCGGACCGTCGACGAGACCGGCGGGAGCGTAGAGCCAGCCCTTGCCGTCGGCCTGCATGATGAACGGATCGGTCCCGGCAAGGGCCGCCGCCCCCCTCGCATCCTCGGAAGGCCGGTAGGACGGCGGCTTGGTCGGCTCGCAGTCGGGCACGTCGTCGCCCGTCCACTTGCCCTCGGCCTCATCCCACCAGATGAGCTTCTTGCGCTCGCTCCACGGCCGTCCCTCCGGGTCCGCCGACGCGCGGTTGTAGAGCTCCCGGCGGTTCGCGGGCCAGGCCCAGCCCCACTCCCGGCTCGAGATGGTCTGCTCAGTGTGCGGCTTCCGGCGCGCGGCCTGATTGACGCCGTCGGCCCGGCAGCCGCAGTAGATCCAGCACCCGCACGACGTGGAGCCGTCGTCCTTCAGCTCCGTGTACGCGGAGAGCGGGGAGCCGTCCGCGCCCTTCCCGTTGATCTCCGCGAGGACGGCCTCAGCGTCGGGCTCGTCCTGGCTCCCGATCGTCGGGTAGTCCCACGTGAGGTCCAGGACCGGACGGTCCACGGGGTCCTGCGAATCCCCGAGCATCTTCCGGATCCGGTTGCCGAGGTGCCAGATGAACCAGAGGTCGCTCCGACGGTCCGCCTCCGGCTCCACGGCCTGGTCGCGCCACTGGAGCAGCCGGTTCGTGTTCGTGAAGCTGCCGGCCTTCTCGGTGTGTGCCGCGGCCGGGAAGAAGAACACCTCGGTGGCAATGTCCTCGGTGCGCAGCTCCCCGGTGGCGATCTCCGGCCCGTCCTTCCACCACGTCGCGCTCTCGATGAGGGAGAAGTCGCGGACGACAAGCCAGTCCAGCTTGGCCATCGCCGTGCGCTGCAGGTGTGCGTTGGCGGAACCCACCGCCGGATTCTCGCCCATGAGGAAGTAGCCCTTGCACGTTCCCTCGAGCTGCGCGTTCACGGTGTCGTAGGTGCTGTGGCTGCCCGTGATGCGCGGCAGGTAGTCGAAGCAGAAGTCGTTCTCCGCGGTGGCCGCGTCACCCCACCAGGCCTTCAGGAGGCTCACCGTGTAGGCGCGCATGTTGGCCCAGAATCCGCCCTTCGCGGAGTCCGCCTCGATGTAGCTGTCGAGGTCGAGGTGCAGCTCCGCGTGCGGGCTCGGCAGGTAGCCGGGCAGCAGGTCGTAGAGCGTCGGAATGTCGCTCGAGCCCTGGATGCTCGCGTGGCCGCGGAGCGCCATGATCCCGCCGCCGGGGCGGCCGATGTTGCCCAACAGGAGCTGGAGGACCGACGCGGTGCGGATGTACTGGGTGCCCGTCGTGTGCTGAGTCCAGCCGACGGCGTAGGCGAACGCCGTCGTCCGGTCCCTGCCCGAGTTGGACGTGAGGGCCTCGGCGACCTCCGTGAACAGGTCCTGCGGAACCCCGCAGATCTGCTCGACCATCTCCGGCGTGTAGCGCGCGTAGTGGCGCTTGAGGACCTGGAACACGCACCGGGGATTCTGCAGCGTCTCGTCCCGCTCCCAGTGGCCATGGACCCCGGCACCGCCGGAGCCGTGCGACTGCGGGTGGGAGGATCCGCCGAGCGTGCTGCCCGACTCCTGGAGGTGCGAGTCCCGCTCCCCCGAGGAAGCCGCGGCGTAGCCGCCCTGGTACTGCCACGTCTCGGTGTCGTACGCCTGCTTCTCCCGGTCGAAGCCGGAGAACACGCCGTCGAGTTCCTCGGTGTCCTGGAAGTCCTCCCGCAGGATCGTCGCGGCGTTGGTGTAGTTGACGACGTACTCGTGGAAGTACGCGTCGTGGGTGATGACCCAGTTGATGAGACCGCCGAGGAACGCGATGTCGGTTCCGGCCCGAATGGGCACGAACGTGTCGGCGAGCGCGCTCGTCCGGGAGAAGCGGGGGTCGACGTGGATGATCTTCGCTCCGCGTTCCTTCGCCTCCATGACCCACTGGAAGCCGACCGGGTGTGCTTCCGCGAAGTTCGATCCCTGGATCAGGATGCAGTCGGCGCGCTGGAGGTCCTGGAGGTAGGTTGTCGAGCCGCCGCGGCCGAAGCTCGTGCCGAGACCGGAGACCGTCGAGCTGTGGCAGACGCGGGCCTGATTCTCGACCTGCACGATCCCGAGCGAGGTGAAGAGCTTCTTGATGAGGTAGTTCTCTTCGTTGTCGAGGGTCGCGCCGCCCAGGCTCGCGACACCGAGCGTGCGGCGCGTCCGCACGCCGTCGATGTCCCACTCCCAGGTGTCGCGCCGCGTCTCGACGACGCGTTGGGCCACCATGTCCATGGCGGTCTCGAGGTCGAGGCGCTCCCACTCGGTGCCGTGGGGCCGTCGGTACAGGACGTACTTCTCCCGCGATTCCCCTGTCGTGAGCTGGAGTGACGCGGAGCCTTTGGGGCACAGCCGTCCTCGGCTGATGGGCGAGTCGGGGTTGCCTTCGATCTGGATGACCTGCTCATCCTTCACGTAGACCTTCTGGGCACACCCCACCGCGCAGTACGGGCAGACCGAGTGGACTACCCGGTCGGCCGTTTCAATGCGCGCCTTGTGCTCCTCCGTGGCGCGCGACTTCGCCGCGTGGTGTCGGCCTGTCGGATCGTGCTCGAGAAACTGCCGCAGAACCGGCCACTGCAGCGGACTTGCCATAGGACACTCCTCCAGCCTCGTACCGCCGCTGCGTGATCTCCGTCACGCAGCGCACGGGAGCCATACTAGCCCTGACGTCTTGGTGCCCCGCCAGTCCTCGAATCAATCAGACCGCCTCTCCCTGACCAGGAGATCGTCGTTGCTGTCGATGGCCGCGAGCGCGAGCTCCTTGTAGCCGACCGACTCGAACAGGACCGTGATGCGGTCGGGTTCGACGGACATGACAAGGCCCGGCCCCCACTCCCTGTGGCGCACCGGCGTCTGGATCGACCAGTCGTCCGGGGTGGCTGCCTCGCGCTCCTCGGCCTCCTCGGCGCTTCCCTCCTGGAGGCAGTTGTCGCAGTTGCCGCACCACGGGTCTGCCTCCTCGCCGAAGTAGTTGAGGAGCCACTGGCGCCGGCACGCGTCGGTCTCGGCGTAGCCGCGCGCCATCTCGACGCGGGACTGGTCGATTCGTTGACGTGACTCGTCCTCAGCCTGGGCGAGTCCAACCGCCCGCTCGGAGGACATCCCGGGCGCGGCCCGATAGCCGCGGCTTCCGGCGAGGACGGTTCCGCTGTGTTCGAGCAGGCTGAGTGCGCGGGAGAGCGCACGCGGACCCAGCTCGGTCTCGCGCTTCAGGCCAGCGGCGCGGAGGGGACCGCTGTCCCGCACGACGCGGAACACAGCCTCCACATCCTCGGCGCTGAACGAACGCCCTGCGAAGAACCGCTGGAGCCCGAGGTCCTCGGACCGGTAGTGGAGGACGGCGAGCGCGGGTTCGGCGTCACGGCCCGCGCGGCCGATCTCCTGGTAGTAGCTGTCGAGCGAGTCCGGGATGTCGGCGTGGACGACGAAGCGGACGTCGGGTTTGTCGATGCCCATCCCGAAGGCCGTCGTGGCGACCACGACGTCGAGCTCGTTGCGGAGGAAGCGTTCGTGCACCGCGGTGCGCTCCGCCGCGCGCCGGCCCGCGTGGTAGGCCTCGGCGCGGAGCCCTCGCCGGGAGAACTCGTCTGCGTACTCTTCGGCGCTCCGGCGGGTCGCGACGTACAGGAGCCCCGGGCCCTGAAGCCCAGCGACTTCGTCGAGGACCGCCTGCCGCTTGTCGAGGTCGCCGGTGTGCCGGACGACCCGCAGCTCGATGTTGGGCCGGTCGAAGCTCTGCACGAGCTCGAGCGGGTCCCTGAGCCGGAGGCGCTCGACGATCTCCGCGCGGGTGTGGGGCGAGGCAGTCGCGGTGAGCGCGATGACGGGCGGCGCGCCAAGGCGTTGGGCGACGTCGCCGAGGAAGAGATAGTCGGGGCGGAAGTCGTGGCCCCACGAGGAAATGCAGTGCGCCTCGTCCACGGCGAACAGTCCGATGCCGAGCTGTGCGAGGCGCTCGACCGTCTCCTCCCGGGCCAGCTGCTCGGGGGCGAGGAACACGAAGCGCGGGCCCCCGTCGTCGAGCGCTGCCCACGCCTCACGGAGCGCACGCGCCCCGAGGGACGAGTTGAGGGCGACGGCGCGTCCTTCCCCGAGGCTTTCGTTGATCGATTCGGCCTGCTCCCGCTGGAGGGCGATGAGGGGGCTCACGACGAGGGTCACCCCGGTGATCGCCGTCCCCGGGATCTGGTAGATGAGGGACTTTCCATGCCCGGTGGGCATCACCGCGAGAACGTCCCGTCCTTCGGCGGCCGCCACCAAGGCTTCGAACTGGCCTTCGCGCCAGGAGTCGATCCCGAACTTCTCGGTGGCGATGCGCCCGAGTCTCTCCGCCCATGGCGCAGTGGAGCCGTCGGCAGAAGGCTGAGCCTCCGACGCCGACGGCTCGGATGGGCGGTAGACCGCCTGGTGTGGTTCTGATGGCTTCATCCAGCGGGCCGTGTCAGAACGAGATGAGCTTGACGAGCTCGCCGACCTGATCCTCCGGCAGACTCCTCGCGATGTCGGCCTGGGCCACCATGCCGACGAGGTCGTGCCCGTCGATGACGGGAAGCCGGCGGACCTTGTGGGCCTGCATCGTCTTGATTGCCTCCTCGACGCTGTCGTCGGCGCCGATGGTCACGGGCTTGCCCTCAGCGAGGCTGCCGGCCTTGGTGTTCCGCGGATCGCCTCCTTCCGCGAGGCACCTCACCACGATGTCCCGATCGGTGATGAGCCCTTTGAGGCGCTTGTCCTCGCCGCAGATGGGCAGCACCCCGACGTCGAGGTCCCGCATCTTCTGTGCGGCGACCTCGAGGGTCTCGTTCTCCCCGACGCACTCGGCGCCTGGAGTCATGATGTCGCGCGCGGTAGTCATCCGATCCCTCCTGTGGACGGACGGGCCGCGGTACCGCGGCCCGGTTTGTTGCGGTGGCGGTAGCGAAGCCGCAGCCCCGGCGAAGCGGGACCGCTCTCGGATTACCCGCAGCGCGGAGCAGAAAACTCCGCACGGCAGAAAGCGCGTCACCCTGAGGGCGGAACGCTTGTAGACCACCGCCAACCGCGGGGCAGGCTGGGTCGTCGGCTCCTCACAAAATGGAGCACGACGGCGGTGCGTAGCCTTCTGGATCAGAGCCCCGGCACGGTGCCGGGCGACCTAGGAGGACCGATGAGCCAGAAGACAGAGCCCACCGCTCCCGGAACATCCGAGAAGCGCCGGACGTGGGACGCGCAGTCCCTCGCACTCGTCGCGGTGTTCGCGGCGCTCATCGCGGCGTCCGCCCTCGCGCCGGGCATCCCGGTGGGGAGCTTCGGCGTCCCCATCACCCTCCAGACGCTCGCCGTGGCGCTCACCGCGCTGGTCCTCGGCGCGTCGAGGGCCGCGGCCGCCGTCGGACTCTACCTCGTGCTCGGTTTCGCTGGCCTGCCGATCTTCTCCGGGGGCCGAGCGGGCCTGCAGATCCTGGCGGGCGGTTCGGCCGGCTACATCGTGGCCTTCTTCGTCGGTGCCCTGGTTCTCGGCGCGCTCGCCCAGCTCGTCGTCCGCCGCGCCTCCACTCGCCGTCGCACCCTGTGGTTCTTCCTCGCCGCGACGGCCGTGTCCGTCGTCATCGTGCACGCGTTCGGCGTCCTCGGCATGATGGTCAACCTCAAGCTCTCGTGGCAGGCTGCCTTCGTCGCGGATCTCGCGTACTATCCGGGCGACATCCTCAAGAATGTTGTCGCGGCCCTCGCCGCGACGGCCGTCCACCGGGCGTTCCCCGACGTGCTGGTCCGGCGGGTCCGCCGCGCGTGAGCCGAATCGAACTGGCCGGAGTGCGCGTCACGGTGCCCGTCGACGCGGATTCAGGTCCGAGGGAGAAGGTTGTGCTCGACGGGGTGGACGCGGTGCTCGCCGAGCGCCGCGTCGCCGTCGTCGGGGCCAACGGTTCCGGGAAGTCGACGCTGCTCAGGCTCCTCAACGGGCTTGTCGAGCCGACCTCGGGGACGGTCCGCGTGGACGGCCTGGATACGCGTCGGGAAACCCGGGCGGTCCGCCAGCGCGTCGGATTCGTCTTCACGGACCCCCTGTCGCAGCTCGTCATGCCGACGGGGCGGGAGGACGTCGAGCTCTCCCTGCGCCGCCGTCACCGGGACCGGGCAGCGCGGGCCGCGGCAGCCCAGGAGGTGCTCGACCGCTTCGGGCTCGCACGGCTCGCCGATCAGAGCGTCTACGAGCTCTCGGGCGGCGAACGGCAGCTCATGGCGCTGGCTGCGGTGCTCGCCGTCGAGCCCGCCGTCCTGGTCCTCGACGAGCCCTCGACCCTGCTCGACCTCCGCAACCGGGAGCTCCTGCGGCGCACCCTCGCGGCGCTCCCCCAGCAGGTGGTCCTCTCGACCCACGACCTCGAGCTCGCCCTCGATGCGGAGCGCGTCATCGTGGTGGAGGCCGGACGCATCGCGTTCGACGGCGAGCCCACGGAAGCGGTCCGGTTCTACCGCGACCTGTGCGGCGCGGGATCCGGGCCCCTCTGATGCGCACCCAGAGGTCTGGCGGGATCCTCGCCGGTTACGTCGCCGGGAACTCCTGGCTGCACCGCACGCCCTTGGCATGGAAATTCCTCGCGGTGCTCGTGGCGGGCACGGCGAGCTTCCTGCTGCTCGACTGGCGTGCCTCTGCGGCGGCGCTGTCCGCCGTCGTGGCGGCGTGGCTCACTGCAGGCCTCGGGTTGCGGCGCCTTGCGGCCTCGTCGCGGGTCGTGGCGCCGTTGTTCGCGGTCCTCTTCGCGTTCCAGTGGTGGCAGCAGGGGCCGGCCACCGCAGCCCGCATCGTCCTGAACCTCCTGCTGTGCTTCGTGGCCGCGGGAATCCTGACCGCGACCGTGCCGCTGCAGGACCTGCTCGACTCCGTCGCCCGGCTCGCGTCCCCGTTCCGCCGCTTCGGCGCCGATCCGGAGCGTTTCGCGCTCGCGATCGCGATCATGGTCCGCAGCATTCCCGTCCTCGCGAGCGCCTTCGACGAGGTGGGGGACGCAGCGAGGGCGCGCGGGCTCGAGCGCAGCGTGCGCGCGCGGACGCTGCCCGTCGTGCTCTCGGCCGTCGACTACGCGCGGCGCACCGGGGACGCGCTGGCGGCCAGGGGACTCGGCGAGGCCGACGACGACACGCCCTCCGCCTAGCGCGCGTCCGGACCCGCCAGCAGAGGTCAGACGGGCAGGCGGCGGGTCTCGAAGAGGGCGGCCGTGCCCAGGCCGCCCGCCGAACTGATCATCGCCAGGCACAGCGACCCTTCCGGGAGCGCCTGGGCCCGGGCGAGGAGCCGCACGACGGAGACCGCGCCCGAAGCCGCGTAGGCGTGGCCGAGGGCCAGCGAGCCGCCGTCGGTGTTGAGGACACTGTCCACCTGCGCGTCGTCGAGGCCGAGCCGATCCATGCAGGCGAGCACCTGGCCTGCGAAGGCCTCGTTGAACTCGACGGCGGCCAGGTCACGGGCAGCGAGGCCGTGCCGCTCGAGCAGGGCCTCGACGGCGGCCGCGCCGCCCAGCCCTAGTCTGCGCGGATCGACCCCTGCCGTCGCCGCGCCGAGGAAGGCGAGCGCCGTCTCCCGTGGACGGCCGAGGTCGGTAGCATGTCCCGGCCTCGCGACGAGGACGGCCGCGGCACCGTCGGCGTCGCTGCACGAGTTCCCGGCCGTGACTGTGCCCCCGGGCACGAACGCCGCCGGGAAGCGGGCGAGCAGCGGCGCGTCGAGCCGGGCCCGGGGCCCGTTGTCGGCCGTCACGAGAGCTGCGCCTGCCCACACCGGGACGAGCTCGGCGTCGTACGCCCCGTGCGACGCCGCCGCGAGCGCGCGTCGATGGCTGCGCAGGGCGAAGCGGTCCTGGCGCTCCCGGGAGACGCCGGCTTCGCGGGCGACAGTCTCGGCAGCCACCCCCATGTCCGGGTCGCCGTCCCCGTCGTCGCCGGTCGGAGCGTGCTGGGCCCGCGAATAGAACTCGATCGCGCCGCCCGGAGCACGCCGTCCCCGAACGGGAGCCGTGCTGGCCGACTCCGCGCCGCCGGCCAGGAACAGGCCACCCGCGTCCGCCTGGGCGAGCCGGCACGCCAGGACAATCGCATCGAGGCCCGAACCGCACTGGCGGTCGACCGTGAGCCCCGGAACCGACTCCGGCAGGCCTGCCTCGAGCGCGGCCAGGCGCGCGAGATTGCCGCCACCACCGGCCGCATTTCCGACCACGACCTCCGCAACGGACTCGGGCGAGACCCCCGTCATCTCCACGAGCTCGCGCAGGACCGGCGCGAGCAGGTGCTGCACCTCGACGCCGGCGAGCGAGGTTCCGGCACGGGCGAGCGGGGTCCGCAGGCCTGCCACGATGAGCGGGGCCGCCGTCGCGTCAGGCAAGCTGCCGCGCACGGCTGTCGCCCTCCAGGATCCACCGCTGGAACTCCGCACGGCTGAGCTTCCCGCGCTCCGTGACAGGCAGCTCGTCCAGTTCGAGGTACTGGTTCGGCCGCTTGGCGGGGGCGAGCCGCCCTTCGAGCCCAGCGCGGAGCTGGAGCTGGCAGAGCCCGGCGTGGGCCGGCACTATCCCGGCGACGATGCGTTGGCCGCGGACGTCGTCCGGCACGCCGGCGACGACGACTTCGGCGACGCCGGGGAGCATCGCGAGCGCAGCCTCCACCTCATGCGGGTACACGTTGTGGCCGCCGGTGTTGATCATGTCCTGCGTCCGGCCCAGAACGTGCAGCTCGCCATCGCGTACGAAGCCCTGGTCGCGCACAGTGCACCAGTCGCCCAGACGCGTGAAGGCGCGGCCGTCGTCGCCCCACACGTAGCCCTGGCTCACCATCGCGCTCCGCACCGCGATATTTCCGGTCTCGCCGGGCGGGAGGGGAAGGCCCTCGTCGTCGAGGACTGCGAGTTCGACGCCGGGGAACGCCCGTCCGACGGCGGTGCCCACCTCTGCGGGCCCCTCACCCGGACGATGGGATGCCGCGGCCACGAAGCTCAGTTCGGAGGCGCCGTAGTACTCCCACACGACCGCGTGGGGCGCCCAGCGTCGGGCTGCCTCGAGGGTGCGCCGGTCGAGCTTCTGGCCGGAGCAGACCATGGCGGAGATGCCGCTTGCGTCGACGTCGCCAGCGAGGCCCCGCTCAGCAATCACGCGGAGCATCGTCGGGACGAGCACGAGCCGTGTGATGCCGCGGCCCAGGATTTCGGCGTGCGAGTCCGCGACGTCGAAGTGCGGCAGCGTGTGGAAGGTGGCGCCAGCGTAGAGGCACTCGGAGAGCGTGTACAGGTTGAGGCTGGCCGAGAGCGGACCCGGGGCCAGGACGCGGTCCTCAGGCGTCAGCTCGAAGAGCCGGATCGAGGCGTCGAAGGATCGCCGCCACGACGCCCTCGTACGGGAGAAGGCCTTGGGCACCGACGTCGTTCCGGACGTCAGGCCGACGAGGAAGCTCGCGTCGTCGTCGCCGTCCTCGAGGGGCGCCGGGCCGAGGGCAGCGTCGCGCCAGCGCTCGGCGAGGAGGCCTCCCACGCGCTCCGCGAGGGGTTCGGGCCACGTCGGGTCGAGCACGGCGCACTCCCGGCTGGCCGCGACCCCCGCCGCCCACCGCACGGCGAAGCCCACACCGTTGGGTTCGCGGAGCACGCGCACGTCCTGGCCCGAGCCCGCGAGGCTTCGGGCCTCGTCCGCAAGCTCCGCCCACGAGAGGTGCTCATGTCCGCACACGACAGCGGGTTCGTCCGGCTTCTCGGCCGCCCACGCGGCGAGACGGTCGAGGAAGGGCATCCCACGATTTTATCGGGCGACCACCCGGGAGCGCGGTTCTATGCGCTTCGATGACGGTGCTTGACTCGACCGCGCTGGTCCTAGTGCCGGCGCCCAAGGCCCCCGCGGACGCCATCTGCGCCGGGGACGGCGACGGCCGGCGGCCCCTCCGCGAGGAGGAACCGCCGGCCGTCGGCCGACTGGACGCCGAAGGGACCCCGCACGGCCCTCTGCAGGGGGCGCGAGAGTCGGATGGGCGGTCAGATGTTGAAGCCGAGCGCCCTCATCTGATCGCGCCCGTCCTCGGTGATGCGCTCCGGGCCCCACGGCGGCATCCACACCCAGTTCAGGCGCCAATCGTCAACGACGCCGTCGAGGACCTGGCCCACCTGCTCCTCGAGCATGTCGGTGAGGGGGCAGGCTGCGGTGGTCAGGGTCATGCTGATGAGCAGCGTCCCGTCCTCACCGTATTCGAGCCCGTAGACCAGCCCCAGATCCACGACGTTGACGCCCAGCTCGGGGTCGATCACGTCCTTGAGCCGCTCCTCGACATCCTCGAGGGCGGTCTGTGCTGGCTGGATCCCAGCAGCTTGGGGATCAGACATGGCTCTCCTTTTTTGGGCCGGTTCTTGGGCTAGGCCTGTGCCGTCGAGGCGGACCCGGCGAGGTAGCGGTCGTAGCCCTCTTCCTCGAGGCGGTCTGCGAGCTCGGGGCCGCCCTGCTCGGCGATCTTGCCGTCCACGAAGACGTGGACGAACTCGGGCTTGATGTAGCGCAGGATGCGCGTGTAGTGGGTGATGAGCAGCGTGCCCATGTTGCCCTCCGCGTGGGCGCGGTTGACTCCCTCGGAGACGATCTTGAGCGCGTCGACGTCGAGTCCCGAGTCGGTCTCGTCGAGGATCGCGAACTTGGGCTTGAAGAGCTCGAGCTGGAGGATCTCGACGCGCTTCTTCTCACCGCCCGAGAAGCCCTCGTTGACGTTGCGCTGGGCGAAGTCGGCGTCGATGCGCAGCTGCGCCATCGCGTCCCTGACGTCCTTGGTCCAAGTGCGGATGGCCGGGGCCTTCCCGTCGATCGCGGTCTTCGCGGTGCGGAGGAAGTTCGTCATCGTGACGCCAGGCACCTCGACGGGGTACTGCATCGCGAGGAACAGGCCCGCCCGGGCGCGCTCGTCGACGCTCATCGCGAGGACGTCCTCGCCGTCGAGCGTGATGGAGCCCGAGGTGACGGTGTACCGCGGGTGGCCCGCGATCGTCGAGGCGAGGGTGGACTTGCCCGAGCCGTTGGGTCCCATGATGGCGTGAGTCTCGCCGGTCTTCACGGTGAGGGTCACACCCTTGAGGATCTCCTTGACGCCCTGCTCGGTCTCGATTGAGACGTGCAGGTCCTTGATCTCCAGAGTCGACATGTGGTTTCTCCTTGCGCCGGCGCCGCCGGACTGTGCTCAAACGGTGCCCGGCTCACGCCGGGCCCAATCCTGTGGGTCAGTATTCTCCGGCTTCGAGCTCGCGCTCGACTGCCTGGGTGAGGTGCTCTTCGATGGAGGGAACGCCGATCTTCTGGATGATCTCGTTCAGGAAGCCGCGCACGACGAGCCGGCGGGCGACGTCCTCCGGGATGCCGCGCGCCATGAGGTAGAACAGGTGCTCGTCGTCGAAGCGGCCGGTCGCGCTCGCGTGCCCGGCGCCCTTGATGAGGCCGGTCTCGATCTCGAGGTTCGGCACGGAGTCCGCGCGCCCGCCGTCGGTGAGGACGAGGTTCTGGTTCTTCTCGTAGCTGTCCGTGCCCTCGGCCTGCTTCTGGATCAGCACATCGCCGACCCAGACCGTGTGCGCGTCCTTGCCCTGGAGAGCGCCCTTGTACAGGACGTTGGAGACGCAGTTCGGCTGAGCGTGGTCCACGAACGTGCGGTGCTCGAGATGCTGGCCAGCGTCGGCGAAATACAGGCCGAAGAGCTGGGCCTCGCCGCCCGGGTGCGCGAACCGCACGGTCGGGGTGAGGCGCACGAGCGAGCCGCCGAGCGACACCGCGACGTGCTTGATCTTCGCGTCCTGGCCCACCTTGACCTGCTGCGACGAGGCGTGGACGGACCCGTCCTGCCACTCCTGCAGCGAGACGAGGGTCAGATCGGCGCGGTCGCCCACGACAATCTCGACGTTCTCCGCGACGATCGCCTCACCGCTGTGGTTGAGGACGACGACGGCGCGTGCGCCCTCCTCGGCGACGATCACGACGTGCTGGGCGGCGGGCGCGGGACCCGCGCCCGTCAGGGTCACGAGGACGCGGTCCTCGAGCTGGGCACCGGCCGGGACGGTGATGACCGTCGCCGCGCCGAAGTGCTCCCAGGCATTCGCGGACACGCGGTCCTCGGGGATCCCGGCCGAACCGATCCGGGCATCTTCGCGGCCCACGGTCTCGACGCGGACCTGCTCAGGCGCCTCGACAGCGACGGCGGGTGCCGCGCCGTCGAGCGCGCTCTTGTGCAGGCCGCCGAGGCGGCGCAGCGGCGTGAAGCGCCACTCCTCCTCGGTTCCCTTGAGCTCCGGGAAGTCCGCCAGCCGGTAAGAAGTGAGACGCCCCGCACGCGAACTGTCGGGGATCCCGTAGCCGCCCCCGTGCGAGTGGCTCTTGGCTGCGTCTCCGCCGAGCGGTCCCGTGGCCACCGGCGCCGGCGAGAGCCTCTCGCCCTCTTCGGTGAAGCCGTCGATCGACGGCGCTCCGAGGCGGGCTGCGTTCTCAGCGGCCTTTTCCTTGACTTCAGTCATTAACCGACGGACCCTTCCATCTGCAGTTCAATGAGGCGGTTCAGCTCGAGGGCGTACTCCATCGGCAGCTCGCGCGCGATCGGCTCGATGAAGCCGCGCACGATCATGGCCATGGCCTCGTCCTCCGGGAGCCCGCGGGACATGAGGTAGAAAAGCTGCTCCTCGCTCACCCGCGAGACCGTCGCCTCGTGGCCGAGCACCACATCGTCCTCACGGATGTCGATGTACGGGTAGGTGTCGGAGCGGGAGATCGTGTCGACGAGCAGGGCGTCGCAGCGGACCGTGTTGGCCGAGTGCTTCGCGCCCTCGCGGACCTGGACGAGGCCGCGGTAGGCGGCACGCCCGCCGCCTCGGGCGACCGACTTCGAGACAATCGAAGACTTCGTGTTCGGCGCGATGTGGACCATCTTGGAGCCGGTGTCCTGATGCTGGCCCTCGCCCGCGAACGCGATCGAGAGCGTCTCGCCCTTGGCGTGCTCGCCCACGAGGTACACGGCCGGGTACTTCATGGTGACCTTCGAGCCGATGTTGCCGTCGATCCACTCCATCGTCGCGCCCTCGTGGCAGATGGCGCGCTTCGTCACGAGGTTGTAGACGTTGTTCGACCAGTTCTGGATCGTCGTGTAGCGGACGCGGGCGCCCTTCTTCACGACGATCTCGACCACGGCCGAGTGCAGTGAGTCCGACGTGTAGATCGGTGCAGTGCAGCCCTCGATGTAGTGGACGTAGGAATCCTCGTCGGCGATGATCAGCGTCCGCTCGAACTGGCCCATGTTCTCCGTGTTGATGCGGAAGTAGGCCTGGAGCGGGATCTCGACGTGGACGCCCTTCGGGACGTAGACGAACGAGCCGCCCGACCACACCGCCGTGTTGAGGGACGCGAACTTGTTGTCGCCGACCGGGATGACCGTGCCGAAGTACTCCTGGAAGAACTCAGGGTGCTCCTTGAGCGCAGTGTCCGTGTCGAGGAAGATCACGCCCTGCTTCTCAAGGTCCTCCCGGATCTGGTGGTAGACGACCTCGGACTCGTACTGCGCGGCGACGCCGGCGACGAGACGGCTGCGCTCAGCCTCGGGGATGCCGAGCTTCTCGTAGGTGTTGCGGATATCCTCGGGCAGGTCCTCCCAGGACGCGGCCTGCTTCTCGGTGGAGCGCACGAAGTACTTGATGTTGTCGAAGTCGATGCCGGAGAGGTCGGCCCCCCAGAGCGGCATCGGCTTGCGGTCGAAGTACTTGAGGCCCTTGAGCCGCAGGTCGAGCATCCAGTCGGGCTCGCCCTTCTTCGAGGAGATGTCACGGACCACGTCCTCGTTGAGTCCGCGGCGGGCATTGGCACCGGCAACGTCCGTGTCGGCCCAGCCGTACTCGTAGGTGCCGATCCCGTGGAGCTCGGGGTTCTTCTCCAGAATCTCCGAGATCACAGTGGGCTCGACGTCCACGTTGTGCTTCTCGGCCAGTTGATCCGTCATCACGGCCTCTCGTTCGTATGGAGTTCTTCTGCGTCCGTATGGAGTTCTTCGGCTGTGCTGCCTGCCACGCCGGGGACGGCGGCCAAGTGGGCCCCCCGCCCCGTGGGGATGTGGGTCGTGCACACGTGGCCGCCCGACGCGAGGGTCGAGAGGCGACGCACGTCGACACCGAGCAGGCGCGAGAATACGGCGGTCTCGGTGTCACAGAAGACAGGGAATTCGGCGGCGAGCTGCTGCACGGGGCAGTGGCCCTGGCACAGCTGGACGCTCGCGAGGTGGTCGGGGATCCGCTTGCCCCCGCGGCTCGTGACCTGGGCCGAGGACGCCACGAATCCATCGTTCGTGAGGGCTTCGGCGAGGGCACGGGAACGCGCGGCGATATCGTCCCCGGCGGCGTCGACGAGCGGCTGGTACCGCTGTTCCATAGCGGCGAGGCGCTCCTCGGCGAAATCCTCGACGGCGCCGGGACCGGCGACGTCGGAGAGCCGGTGGAGGGCTGTGCGGGCGATGTCGAGGTAGTCGTCGCCGATGGACGACTGGCCGCGCGAGGTCAGTACGTAGCGGCGTGCCGGCCGGCCGGCACCCGTCCCTGAGGTCGCAACGCGCTTGACCTCGACGACGCCCGAGCGTGTGAGGGCGTCGAGGTGGCGCCGGACCGCGGCGGGTGTCACGCTGAGCAGCTCGCCGAGCTCCGCCGCGCTCACGGGACCATGCTCGAGCACCGCACTGAGGACGCGATCGCGCGTGCGGTCCTCGGCGTCGCGAGGCACACTTCCGCCCCGCGCCTGTGGCATCGTCATGGAATACACAACACAATCTTCACCTAATCTGTTCCTCACCTCCAGTAAGGACGGGCTTAGTTGGAAGAGAGGTGCGTCACATCGGCCGCGCCCAAGCCCCCTGAGCCGACGTCGGGCGGCTGCTACTACATTGCGTAGAATGGGTTGGTGCTCAGAACCGGTTCCCCGTGCCTCGAGATCGAGGGGCTGATCCACGACGTCGGGCCCATCGCCGCCGAGGGCGGCCGCATGAAGCGCGTGCTCGCCGGGGTCGACCTCACGGCCCACGCCGGCCAGGTCACCGTCCTCCTCGGCGTCAACGGGGCAGGCAAGACGACGACCCTCGAGTGTGCGCAGGGCCTGCGCCGTCGCACGGGCGGCACGATCCGCCTTCTCGGCCATGACCCGCAGACCGCCGGTGCCGACCTTCGGGCACGTGTCGGCGTCATGCTCCAGGACGGCGGCCTTCCGCCTTCCGCGCGCCCCATCGCACTCCTCAAGCACGTTGCCGGCATGTATCGCAATCCCCTGCCCGTCGACGAGCTGGCCGATCGGCTCGGGCTCAACGAGTTCGCGGGCACGAACATCCGCCGGCTCTCGGGCGGCCAGAAGCAGCGCGTCGCCCTCGCGGCGGCGCTCGTGGGCCGTCCCGAAGTCGTCTTCCTCGACGAACCGAGCGCCGGGCTCGACCCCCAGTCCCGACAGGTGGTCTTCGAGCTCATCCGCGAGCTCCGCTCCCAAGGCCTCGGGATCATCCTCACGACCCACCTTTTGGACGACGCCGAACGGCTCGCGGACTGGGTGGCGATCCTCGACCGCGGGCGCATCGTGGCGGAGGGGACCGTCGCCGAGCTCCTGGGCGGCGCGAGCCAGGCCGCGCGTCGTCTGACTGTCCGCGGACCAGCGGGGCTCGACCTCGCGCTGGCCTTCGCCGGTACGCGCCCGCTCGTCCAGGTCCACGAGTCCCCCGCCGGCCACTACACGGCTGAAGGCGAGCTGACCACCGCGCACCTCGCCGCCCTCGCCCAGTGGCTCGATGCCCGGGGAATCATGCCGAGCTCCCTCGAGCTCGGCAGCCGGAGCCTCGAAGACGTGTTCCTCGGCATCGCCGAGGCATCGGCCGCGGAGGACTCCCTGCGCGCCGGGCGAGAGAAGGAGACCGAAACAGCATGAGCACCGCCACCCCTCTCTCGGGACGTGTCTGGCAGCAGGGTCGCTACGAGACCCTCGCGATGCTGCGCAACGGCGAGCAGCTCGTGCTGATGGTCGTCCTTCCCCTCATGGCCCTCATCGGCCTCACGGTGACGCCCTTCCTCGACGGGCTCGGCCCGAACCGCGTCGACGTCGCCGCACCGGGCGTCCTCGCCCTCTGCACGATGTCGACCGGCTTCACTGGCCAGGGCATCGCGACGGGCTTCGACCGCCGCTACGGGGTGCTTCGCTTCCTCTCGACCACGCCCCTCGGCCGTGCCGGGCTCATCGCAGGCAAGACCATCGCGGTGCTCGTCGTCCTCGCCATCCAGGTCGTCGTGATCGGCGGCATCGCTTGGCTCATCGGGTGGCGGCCGTCCTTCCCCGGCGCGATCCTCGGACTCGTCCTTCTCGCGATCGGTGCCGGCGTGTTCACCGCGCTCGGGCTCCTCGTGGCCGGAACCGCCCGGCCGGAGGCCACGCTCGCCGTGACGAATCTCGTGTGGATCCTCTTCGGAGTCTTCGGCGGCATCGTCATGCCCAGCACGAAGCTCCCGTCGCAGATCTCCGGCATTGTCGGCTTCCTGCCCTCGGGAGCCCTCGGAGACGCCTCCCGGGCCGCGTTCCTGCACGGGTCCCTCGACGTGCAGGCGGCCGTCGTCCTCGTCGTCTGGGGCGCCGCAGCCGGCCTCGCCGCTTCCCGCTGGTTCAAGTGGAACTGACCGTCACACCCCTCCCCACCCCCGATCCCGGAGAGAATCAGACCATGTCCCAGACCGCCGTCCGCCGCATCGCCGGCTGGCTGCCCACCGCTGTCGACGCTCGCGTGCGCGCACTCGCCGTCGCTTCGCTTGTCGGGCAGATAGTGCTCATCGTGACGGGCGGCGCCGTACGCCTCACCTCGTCCGGCCTCGGCTGCCCGACCTGGCCCCGGTGCACCGCGAACTCGCTCACGACCACCCCCGAGATGGGCTACCACGGCGTGGTCGAGTTCGGGAACCGGCTCCTCACCTTCGCCCTCAGCGCCGTCGCCGTCGCGTTGCTCGTCGCCGTCTGGAACCTGCGGAAGGAGCGCAAGGACCTCTTCTGGCTCGCCGTCGCGCTCCTCGCGAGCATCCCGGCACAGGCGATCATCGGCGGCATCTCCGTCCTGACGCAGCTGAACCCGTGGGTTGTCGCCCTGCACTTCCTCGTGTCGATGGCACTGGTCGTGTTCGCGACGCTCCTCGTGAACCGGGCGTATGGGCGAGCAGGCCGGCTCATGACCCACTCGCTTCCTGCCCTCCCAGGCTCGATGCGCCCGGTGACGGCCGTGACGGCGGCCGCCGTGGCACTCGCCGTCGTCCTCGGCGTCGTCGTCACGGGCGCGGGGCCCCACGCCGGCGACGCCAACGCCCCGCGCAACGGGCTCGACTGGGACCTCGTCGCGCATCTGCACGCCGCGCCGGCCTACCTCGTCACGTTCGGCGCGCTGTTCGCGCTCGTGGTCGTGCTGGCCCGGCGCGTCGTGGGACCGTTCCGGACGGCCGTCCTCGGACTCCTGGGCCTCACGCTGCTGCAGGCGGCCGTCGGCATCACGCAGTACTACACCGGCATCCCGGCCCTGCTCGTGGGACTGCACATGTTCGTCGGCGCCCTCCTCATGGCCGAGGCGACCAACGCCGCCGACCTTGCCCGCTGGAGCCCCCGGGCCTGAAGAGTCAGTCACGAAGCAGGAAGGGCCGCGGCGATAACGCCGCGGCCCTCCCTGCTTGGAGCTCTTCGTGAATCAGTGGACGAGCGGCAACCCGACGAAGGGGTCGACCGCGAGAGCGAGGAAGAGGATCGTGAGGTAGCTGATCGATCCGTGGAAGACCTTCATGGCCTTCTTGTCCTCGATCTCCTCGCGCTGAGCCCTCGAGTACAGGCCGTGCGATTCCCGCAGGAACCAGGCGCCGGCGACCGCGGCTGCGATCGTGTAGACCCAGCCGGCGTGCCCGAGCGGGATGAGGAGCAGCGAGCAGATCACCATCGCCCACGCGTACAGCACGACCTGGACCGACACGATCTTCGCGCCCGCGACAGCACCGAGCATCGGCACGTGCGCGTTGCGGTAGTCCTCGCCGTATCGCATCGACAGCGGCCAGTAGTGGGGCGGGGTCCAGAGGAAGATGACCATGAAGAGGACGACGGCGGGCCAGCCCACTGTGCCCGTCACCGCTGCCCAGGCGATGAGCACCGGGAAACAGCCGGCCGCCCCTCCCCACACGATGTTCTGCGCCGTGCGGCGCTTGAGGACGAGCGTGTAGACGACCACGTAGAAGAAGATCGCGCCCGCGCCGAGCACCGAGGACAGCGGGTTCGCCCCGAACCACAGGATCGCGAGCGACGCGATCCCGAGGATCCAGGCGAACGCGAGGGCCTCGCGAGGCGTCACCTCGCCGGTGACCAGGGGGCGGTTGACCGTGCGCCGCATCAGGCGGTCGATGTCGCGGTCGATGTAGCAGTTGAACGCCCCGGCGCTCCCGGCGGCAAACGCGCCGCCGATGAGCGTAGCGGCGATGAGCCCGATCGACGGGAATCCGCGCTGGGCGTAAATCATCGTCGGGAGCGTGCTGACCAGGAGCAGTTCGATGACGCGAGGCTTCGTGAGCGCCACGTAGGCCTTCAGCTTGCGGGCTACCCGCGACCCCTCTGGGCGGGCGGGTGCATGGGCATCGGTACTCACGGGTGCGCGACTCTTTTCTTCTTCTCTCGGAGCCTCCATCATACCCGCGCGCGTACCACCGCCGCTTCCGCCGACCCGTCCGACGGCGGCCCTGCAGGATTCACAAACCGCGCAATTTGAGGCAAACCCTGACCTCGGAGGAGGCGCGTGCGTAGTATGTGAGCTGGTTGTCCCGATACCGCAATGTGCGGGTTACGTGCCGGGACGCACAAGAAGACGTTTCAATGGTGAACGGCCGGCCGGCTGCCGAGGGCCCACCATGACGGGTTCCTGAGGCAGCGGTCCGCCGTCAGCGATGGAGAGGGGCTCGTTTACGTGCCTGCTGTGGATGTTGAAGAACTGACGTGGACTGACGTTGACCGCAAAGCGGTGGACACGATCCGTGTGCTGGCGGCCGATGCGGTGCAGAAGGTCGGCAACGGACACCCGGGCACGGCGATGAGCCTTGCTCCCGCCGCGTACCTGCTGTTCCAGAAGCTCATGCGCCACGATCCGGCGGACCCGCAGTGGATCGGCCGCGACCGGTTCGTCCTCTCCCCCGGCCACTCCTCGCTGACCCTTTACATCCAGCTGTTCCTGGCCGGGTACGGCCTCGAGCTGGAGGATCTCCAGGCGCTCCGCACGTGGGGCTCGCTCACCCCGGGCCACCCGGAGTACGGGCACACCAAGGGCGTCGAGATCACGACGGGCCCCCTGGGCCAGGGCCTCGCCTCCTCGGTCGGCTTCGCTTACTCGCAGCGGCGCGAGCGGGGCCTGTACGATCCGCAGGCGCCCGAAGGCCAGTCGCCCTTCGACCACACCGTGTGGGTCATCGCCTCCGACGGCGACCTGCAGGAGGGCGTGACCTCCGAGGCGTCCTCGCTCGCCGGCCACCAGGAGCTCGGCAACCTCGTGGTGATCTACGACGAGAACCACATCTCGATCGAGGACGACACCGACGTCGCCTTCACCGAGGACGTCCTGAAGCGCTACGAGGCGTACGGCTGGCACACCCAGCGCGTGGACTGGACTGCCTCGGGCGAATACGTCGAAGACGTGCAGCAGCTCTATCAGGCCCTGCTCGCGGCCAAGGCCGAGACGGGCCGCCCCTCGATCATCTCGCTGCGCACGATCATCGGCTGGCCTTCGCCGACGAAGAAGAACACGGGCAAGATCCACGGCTCCGCGCTCGGCGCGGACGAGGTCGCGGCCCTCAAGGAACTCCTCGGCTTCGATCCGGAGAAGTCCTTCGACGTCGACCCGGAGGTGCTCGCCCACACCCGCGGCGCCCTCGAGCGGGGCCGTGAGGCCCGCGCCGCGTGGCAGGAGACGTTCGACGCGTGGGCGTCGGCCAACCCCGAGGCCGCGAAGCTGCACGAGCGGATCGAGGCCCGCCGCCTCCCCGAGGGCTGGGAGGAGTCCCTCCCCGAGTTCCCGGCCGGCAAGGACGTCTCCACCCGCGCCGCCTCCGGCAAGGTCCTCAACGCCATCGGCCCGGTGCTGCCCGAGCTCTGGGGCGGCTCGGCCGACCTCGCGGAGTCGAACAACACGACGATCGAGGGATCGCCCTCCTTCATCCCGGCCTCGCGCTCCACGGCCGCCTGGAAGGGCAACCCCTACGGGCGCGTGCTTCACTTCGGCATCCGCGAGCACGCCGCGGCGTCGATCGTGAACGGCATCACCCTCGGCGGGAAGACCCGGGCGTTCTCGGGCACCTTCCTGATCTTCTCCGACTACCAGCGGCCGGCGATCCGCCTCTCGGCGCTCATGGGCATCCCGTCGACCTACGTGTGGACGCACGACTCGATCGGGCTCGGCGAAGACGGACCGACCCACCAGCCGGTCGAGCAGCTCGCCTCGCTCCGCGCGATCCCGAACCTCGACGTCGTCCGCCCCGGCGACGCGAACGAGGTCGCCTGGGCGTGGAAGACGATCCTCGAGCGTCACCACAATCCTGCCGGCATTGTCCTGACCAGGCAGAACCTGCCGACCTGGGACCGCGGCGAGGGTGGCTTCGGCTCCGCTGCCGGCGTCGCCAAGGGCGGCTACGTGCTCGCCGAGGCCCAGCGCGACGGCCAGGACGTGACCCCCGACGTGATCCTCATCGGCACCGGTTCCGAGGTCCAGCTCGCTGTGGCGGCCCGCGAGGCGCTCGCCGCCGAGGGCATCGCGGCCCGCGTGGTCTCGATGCCCTGCGTCGAGTGGTTCAAGACCCAGGACCCGGCCTACCGCGAGTCGGTCCTGCCCGCCGAGGTGAAGGCGCGCGTCTCCGTCGAAGCCGGCCTCGCGCTCGGCTGGGCAGAGTTCGTCGGCGACGCCGGCCGCAGCATCAGCCTCGAGCACTACGGCGCCTCGGCCGACTACAAGACCCTGTTCACCGAATTCGGAATCACCTCGGAGGCAGTCGCCCTCGCCGCCAAGGATTCAATCGCGGCTGCTCAGCGTTAACAGAAGAGAGAGTGCGGCTACCCCGCCATCCGGGGCACTGACCATCCCCTTGCAAGGAGGAACCGAAATGACTACCCCCACTCAGGCCCTCTCCGACGCCGGCGTTTCGATCTGGCTCGATGACCTCTCCCGCCAGCGCCTCACCGACGGCTCGCTCAAGGCCCTCATCGACGAGAAGAACGTCGTGGGCGTGACCACGAACCCGACGATCTTCCAGGGCGCGATCACCAAGGGCCACGGCTACGACGCCCAGCTGCGCGAGCTCGTCGCGGAGGGCGCCGACGTCGAGCGCACGGTCTTCGAGCTCACGACCCGGGACGTCGCCGACGCGTGCGACCTCTTCGCGCCTCTCGCCGAGGCGACGAAGGGCGTCGACGGCCGCGTCTCGATCGAAGTCGACCCCCGCCTCGCGTGGGATACGGCCGGGACGATCGCCGAGGCCAAGAAGCTGCGCGACAAGGTCAACAAGGGCAACGTCTACATCAAGATCCCCGCAACGCTCGAGGGCCTCGAGGCCATCGCCGAGACCCTCGCGAACGGGATCAGCGTCAACGTGACCCTGATCTTCTCCCTCGAGCGCTACCGCGCGGTCATCAATGCATACATGACCGGGCTCGAGAAGGCCAAGGAGAACGGCCAGGACCTCTCGAAGATCCACTCGGTCGCCTCCTTCTTCGTCTCCCGCGTGGACTCCGAGGTCGACAAGCGCCTTGAGGCCATCGGCACCGACGAGGCCAAGGCCCTCAAGAGCAAGGCCGGCCTCGCGAACGCGCGTCTCGCCTACCAGGTGTTCGAGCAGGAGTTCGGGTCGGAGCGGTGGAAGCTGCTCGCCGACGCCGGCGCCCTTCCGCAGCGCCCGCTGTGGGCCTCGACCGGCGTCAAGGACCCGAACCTCCCCGACACGCTCTACGTGACCGGTCTCGTTGCGCCCGGCGTCGTGAACACCATGCCGGAGAAGACCCTCGACGCGACCTTCGACCACGCCGAGGTCATCGGAGACACGATCCACGGCAGCTATGAAGAGTCGAACGCGCACCTCGACGCACTCGAGAAGATCGGGGTCTCCTACAACGACGTCGTCGCCGTGCTCGAATCCGAGGGCCTGGACAAGTTCGTGGCCTCGTGGAACGAGCTGCTCGCCGACGTCGAGCGCACCCTCTCGGAGACGGCACAGGGAGCCCGCGCGTGAGTGCTCTGACGTTCGACGCGACCGGCGCAGCCCGGGAAGCTGTCGAGTCCCAGGTCCCGCAGCTTGCCGCTGACAACGTCGCGAGCCGCATCTTCGCGAAGGACCACACGCTGTGGGGCAAGGACGCGGAGGAGGAATCGGCCAAGCGCCTCGGCTGGATCGAGGCCGCAAGCGTCTCCCAGCCGCTCGTCGCCGACATCGTGGCGCTCCGGGAGGAATTCCGTGCCGAGGGCGTCGACCGGATCGTGCTCTGCGGCATGGGCGGCTCCTCGCTGGCCCCCGAGGTCATCACGGCGACCGCGGGCGTCCCGCTCGTCGTCCTGGACTCGACCGACCCCGAGCAGGTCTCGGCGGCGCTCTCCGAGCGCATCGAGGCCACTGCGATCGTCGTGTCCTCGAAGTCCGGCTCGACCGTCGAGACCGACTCGCAGCGCCGTGCCTTCGAGGCCGCCTTCACGGCTGCCGGAATCGACGCGAAGCGACGCATCGTCGTCGTGACCGACCCGGGCTCGCCCCTCGAGACGGCGAGCCGCGAGGCGGGGTACCGTGCGGTGTTCAACGCCGACCCGAACGTCGGCGGGCGCTACTCGGCGCTCACGGCCTTCGGGCTCGTGCCTTCGGGCCTCGCAGGGGTCGACATCCAGGCCCTGCTCGACGAGGCCGAGGAAGCTGCGGAGCTTCTGCGGGAGGACTCCGAGGACAACATCGGGCTCCAGCTCGGTGCGGCCCTGGGCGGCACCTCTCCGCTGCGCGACAAGATCGTGATCGTCGAGGACGGCTCCGGCATCAACGGCTTCGCGGACTGGGCCGAACAGCTCATCGCGGAGTCGACGGGAAAGATCGGCAGGGGCCTCCTGCCGGTCGTCGCGTCCGTCACCTCTCCCGAGGTGACGGAGGACATCGACGATGTCCTGGTCGTCCGGCTCGTCTCGGCCGAAGGCGAGCCGGTCCTCGGCCCCAACGAGGCGGCAGTGGGCGGGTCGCTCGCAACCCAGATGCTCGTGTGGGAGTTCGCGACCGCGGTCGCCGGACGCCTGCTCGGCATCAATCCGTTCGACCAGCCGGACGTCGAAGCCGCCAAGGTCGCGGCCCGCGGGCTGCTCGACGCGCGTCCGGAGGCGACGCCGGCCAACTTCACCGAAGGTGCCATCGAGGTCCGCGGCGGAGAATGGCTCGGCGGTGCGTCCTCGGTCGAGGAGGCCGTGAAGGCGCTCCTCGCCCAGCTCGGCCCGACGGGCTACCTGAGCGTCCAGGCCTACCTCGATCGGCTCGCATACCCCCAGCTCGAAGGGGTCCGCGACCTCTTCGCGAAGGCGACGGGGCGTCCGACCACGTTCGGCTGGGGGCCCCGCTTCCTCCATTCGACGGGGCAGTACCACAAGGGCGGCCCGGCCGTCGGCGTGTTCCTTCAGGTGTCGGCTGCCGCGTCCAAGGACGTGGAGATCCCCGGCCGGCCCTTCACGTTCGCGCAGCTCATCGAGGCCCAGGCCGCGGGTGACGCGCAGGTTCTCGCCGAGCACGGCAGGCCCGTGCTCCGCCTGCACCTCACGGACCGCGACGCAGGCGTCCAGCAGCTGACGGATCTGGTCTCGGCTCTGGCCCGCTGAGGCTCCGAGCCGCCGGCCCGGCCCCTGCGGCCGGGCCGGCGGCTTTTGCTTCGGTTCCGCTTCGCGGACCGCACGGAAGGAAGAGAAAGGCATCATGCCAGAGAACGACAACGGCGCGGCCGGGTCGAAGCGGCGCGGAAATCCGCTCCGCGACCCCAGGGACCGGCGCCTGAACCGGATCGCAGGTCCGTCATCGCTAGTGCTCTTCGGAGTGACGGGCGACCTCGCGCGCAAGAAGCTCATGCCAGCCGTGTACGACCTCGCGAACCGCGGGCTCCTGCCCCCCAGCTTCGCGCTCGTCGGGTTCGCCCGGCGCGAGTGGGAGAGGGAGGATTTCGCCGAAGAGGTCAAGGCGTCCGTCAAGCAGTACGCGCGAACGCCCTTCGACGAGGCCGTGTGGGCTCAGCTCAACGAGGGCGTCCGCTTCGTCCAGGGCTCCTTCGACGACGACGAGGCGTTCGAGCGCCTCAAGGCCACGCTCGAGGAACTCGACGAGCAGCGCGGTACGCGGGGCAACCATGCCTTCTACCTCTCCATCCCGCCCAAGGCCTTCGAGCAGGTCTGCCGCCAGCTCTCCGCGCACGGGCTCGCCCAGGCCGAAGAGGGCAAGTGGCGGCGGGTGGTCATCGAGAAGCCGTTCGGCCACAACCTCGAATCGGCCCGCCAGCTCAACGACATCGTCGAGTCGGTCTTCCCCCCGGACGCCGTGTTCCGGATCGACCACTACCTCGGCAAGGAGACGGTCCAGAACATCCTGGCCCTCCGGTTCGCGAACCAGCTCTTCGAGCCGATCTGGAACGGCAACTACGTCGACCACGTCCAGATCACGATGGCCGAGGACATCGGCACGGGCGGCCGCGCCGGCTACTACGACGGCGTGGGTGCCGCCCGCGACGTCATCCAGAACCACCTGCTCCAGCTCCTCGCCCTCACTGCGATGGAGGAGCCCATCTCCTTCGACGCCGATGACCTGCGCGCGGAGAAGGAGAAGGTGCTCGCCGCGGTGCGTCTCCCCGAGGACCTCTCGCAGCATTCGGCCCGCGGCCAGTTCACGGGCGGGTGGCAGGGAGGCGAGCTCGTCAAGGGCTACCTCGAGGAGGAAGGCATCCCGGCCGATTCGACGACCGAGACCTACGCGGCCATCCGGGTGGACATCAACACCCGCCGCTGGGCCAGCGTGCCGTTCTATCTCCGCGCCGGAAAGCGCCTCGGACGGCGTGTCACCGAGATCGCGGTCGTCTTCAAGAAGGCCCCGAACCTCCTGTTCCGCGACCAGGGAACGGCCGAGTTCGGCCAGAACGCCGTGGTGATCCGCGTGCAGCCCGACGAGGGCGCAACCATCCGCTTCGGTTCCAAGGTTCCCGGGACGCAGATGGAAGTCCGCGATGTCAGCATGGACTTCGGCTATGGGAACTCCTTCACGGAGTCCTCGCCGGAAGCGTACGAACGGCTCATCCTCGACGTCCTCCTCGGAGAGCCGCCGCTCTTCCCGCGGCACGAGGAGGTCGAGCTCTCGTGGAAGATCCTCGACCCGTTCGAAGAGTACTGGGCAGCTACGGGCGACAAGCCCGAGCCCTACGCACCTGGCAGCTGGGGGCCGGCGTCGGCTGACGCGCTCATGGCCCGCGACGGACGCACTTGGAGGCGGCCTTGATCATCGACCTTCCCCACACGACGACTTCGAAGGTCTCGAAGGAGCTCATGAACCTCCGCCATCAGGGCGGGGTCGTGGCCCTCGGCCGGGTGCTCACCCTCGTCGTCATCACGAGGCACGGCTACGAGGAAGAGGCCATCGAGGCCGCCAATCAGGCGAGCCGCGAGCATCCCTGCCGGATCATTGTGCTCGTCGACTCCGGCCGTGACGCGGCCGACAGGATCGACGGCCAGATCCGCGTGGGCGGCGACGCCGGCGCCTCAGAGGTCGTCGTGCTGCGCGGCTACGGACGGCTCGCCGAGGAGAGCGAGTCCCTGGTGGCAGCGCTGCTCCTGCCCGACGCGCCGATCGTCGCGTGGTGGCCCCACGGCGCTCCGACCGACGCGGCGGCAACGTCCGTCGGCTGCATCGCCCACCGCCGGATCACGGACTCGGGGAATGAGCCGGACCCGACCGAGGCCCTCTACCGGATCCGGGATACGTACCGCGCCGGCGACACCGACCTCGCGTGGACGCGCGTCACGAACTGGCGGATCCAGCTCGCGGCGGCCCTCGACCAGGCCGACGACTCCCCCATCACCGGAGTGACGGTCGAGGGTGCGTCCGACTCGCCCAGCACGGCCTTGCTCGCGGCGTGGCTGACCCTCGAGCTCGATGTGCCCGTGACGATCGTGGCCGGCCCGGCGGGCACCGGCATCAGGCGGGTCCGGCTGAACCGTCCCTCGGGCGACATCCAGCTCTACCGGCCGGGGCTCACCGTGGCCGAGCTGACGCAGCCGGGGCAGCCCCCGCAGCGCATCGCGCTCCCGCGGAGGACGCTCGAGGACTGCCTCGCGGAGGAGCTCCGCCGTCTCGACCCGGACCAGGTGTTCGGCGAGGTGCTCGCCGAAGGCCTGCCACGGACCAACCTGAGGAGCGTGACGCCCAGTGAGCGCTGATCCGCGTGTCAGCATCCACCCCGATTCGTCGGTGCTGCTCGCGGCCATCGCTGCCCGACTCATCACGAAACTCGTCGACACCCAGGATCGCTACGGCGATGCCACGATCGTCCTGACGGGCGGCACGATGGGAATCGGCACCCTCCGCGCGGTCGCCGAGTCTCCGGCGTGCCGGGCTGTGGACTGGTCCAAGGTCAACGTGTGGTGGGGCGACGAGCGCTTCGTTGCCGCGGATTCTCCCGACCGGAACGTCGTCCAGGCGCGCGAGGCGCTGCTGGACCAGCTCCCGCTCGATCCGGCGCGCGTGCACATCCCCGGAGACTCGGACCACTTCAGGACGCCCGACGACGCCGCACAGGACTACGCGCAGCAGCTCGCTGAGGCAGCGGCCCGGGAACACGAGGCGGACCTGTCCGACGACCGCCCGGATGCGCCCGGACTCCTTCCCCGCTTCGACGTCCTCCTGCTGGGCGTCGGCCCCGACGCGCACGTCGCGTCGCTCTTCCCCGAGATGGCGGGCATCCGGGAGACGAAGCTCCCCGTGGTCGGCGTGACCAATTCGCCGAAGCCCCCGCCGGAGCGGATCTCCCTGACACTCCCCGCGATCAAGTCGGCCGGCGAAGTCTGGATGCTCGTGGCGGGCGAGGACAAGGCAGGTGCGGTCGGTCTCGCCCTTGCCGGCGCGGGACCCGTGCAGGTGCCGGCGGCAGGCGCGCGAGGGCGCAGCCGCACCCTGTGGCTCATCGATGCCGACGCCGCCGCGCAGGTGCCCGAGAACCTCCTCCGCAAGGAGCCGGCCTCCGCCTAGGCCGCGACCGCCGTCGTCCCCTCGAAGACGAGGAAGGGGCGGGAACAGCGTCTGCTGTTCCCGCCCCTTCCGCGTTGCAGGGCAATTGTCAGGAGGTCGGGGTCCCTGAGAAGCGCATGATGAGTCCGAGCGCGACGATCACGACGCCCCACGTGATGCCCAGGATGATGGTGAAGCGATTGAGGTTCCGCTCAGCGACACCGGACGAGGAGAGGCCCGAAGACATCCCGCCCCCGAACATGTCCGACAGTCCGCCGCCACGGCCCTTGTGCATCAGGATGAGCAGGGTCAGCAGCAGGCTCGTGATGCCGAGCACGATCTGCAGGATGATCTGGAGTACTTGCACCGTTGTGCCTCGTGGCCTTCCTCGAGTGGTGGAAACTACGCGCCCGCGTGGCTCTCGAACCTGACAATGCTAGCAAACTCGGCCGGGTCGAGGCTCGCGCCGCCCACGAGGACGCCGTCGACGTCCGGCTGGCCGAGGATCGCAGCCGCGTTGGCCGCCTTGACCGAGCCTCCGTAGAGGAGGCGGGCACCGCGGGCCGCTTCGCCGCCGAAGATCGAGGCCAGCTCGGCGCGGATAGCGGCGCACATCTCCTGGGCGTCCTCGGGACCTGCGACCTCGCCGGTCCCGATGGCCCACACGGGCTCGTATGCTACGACGAGGTTCGACGCCTGCTCGACCGTCAGGCCCTCGACGTCGGCGCGCAGCTGCGCGAGAGTGTGCTCGACGTGCTGGCCCGCCTGCCGGATCTCGAGGCCCTCACCCACGCACAGGACGGGCACGAGGCCGTGGCGGTAGGCCGCCTTCGTCTTGGCGTTGAGCTCCTCGTCGGTCTCGCCGTGCAGGGTACGCCGCTCGCTGTGGCCGACCAGGGCGTAGGTGCAGCCGAGCTTCGCAAGGAAGGCCCCGCTGATGTCCCCGGTGTAGGCGCCCGCATCGAACGGCGAGAGGTCCTGGCCGCCGTAGACGATCTTGAGGTCATCCCCCTGAATGAGGGTCTGGACTCCCCGGAGGTCCGTGAACGGCGGGAAGATGGCCACCTCGACGCGGCCGAAGTCGTGGCGCTTGTCCTCGAGGGTCCAGGCCAGCTTCTGGAGGAGGGTGATCGCCTGGACGTGGTCCATGTTCATCTTCCAGTTGCCGGCGATGAGCGGAATGCGGTCGAACGAGCCGTTCGAGGAAGTGGTCACGGTGTCTCCTGTGGGTGGTCCTGCAAGCGAACAGAGCGCCAGGCGCGCCGCCCAGAGGGCCAGCGCGCCCGGCGCAGGTTGGGACTCTAGGCGCCGAGGGCGGTGAGGCCCGGCAGCTCCTTGCCCTCAAGGTATTCGAGGCTTGCGCCGCCGCCGGTCGAGATGTGCCCGAACTGCGAGTCTGCGAAGCCGAGGGTGCGCACAGCCGCGGCGGAATCGCCGCCGCCGACGACGGTGAGCGCGCCCGTCTCCGTTGCATCGGCGAGGGCCTGCGCGACGGCCTTCGTGCCCGCCGCGAATGCGGGGAACTCGAAGACGCCCATGGGCCCGTTCCAGAACACCGTCCGGGCGTCTGCGATCTCCTTTGCGAACGCCTGCGCCGTCTCGGGACCGATGTCCAGGCCGATGCCGGCTTCGCCGAACGCCGTCTCCTCGATGGCGTCCGCCGCGGCGACCTCGTGCTCGGCGTCTGCCGCGAACTTCGAGGCGACCACGACGTCGGTCGGCAGCACGAACTCGGTGCCCGCCGCCGCCGCCCGCTCGAGGTACGCGTGGACCGTGGGGATCTGGTCTCGCTCGAGCAGGCTGGAGCCGACCTTGTGCCCCTGGGCCGCGAGGAACGTGAACAGCATCCCGCCGCCGACCAGGAGGCGGTCAGCCTTGCCGATGAGGTTGTCGATCACGGCAAGCTTGTCGGACACCTTCGAGCCGCCGAGGACGACCACATAGGGCCTCTCGGCCCCGTCCGTGAGCCGCTTGAGCACTTCGACCTCGGCGCGCACGAGCTCGCCGAGATAGGCAGGCAGGATGGACGCGATGTCGTAGACGCTCGCGTGCTTGCGGTGCACGGCGCCGAAGGCATCGTCGACGTAGGCGCCCGACTCGCCCGTGAGCGCCGCGAGGTCGCGCGCGAACTCCTCGCGCTCGGCGTCGATCTTGCTCGTCTCACGGGCGTCGAAGCGCACGTTCTCGAGCACGAGGACCTCGCCGTCGGCGAGGCCGGCGGAGAGCTCCTGGGCGCTCGGGCCGACGACGTCCGACGCGAGCCGCACCGGGAACGAGGCAAGCTCGGCCAGGCGGTCGACGGCGGGACGCAGCGAGTACTTCTCTTCCGGCATCCCCTTGGGGCGGCCGAGATGGGCCAGGACAATGACCCTTGCGCCGGCCTCGGCCAGCTTGGAGATGACGGGAAGGGACGCGCGGACGCGGCCGTCGTCGGTCACGGTGGAACCGTCGAGCGGCACGTTCAGGTCCGACCGGACCAGAACGTGCCGCCCACGGACACCATCGGCGAGCAGCTCGTCGAGAGTGTGTGCAGTCATGGACTCAGGCTATCCGAGTTCCGAGAACGTTACGGCGCTCTCAGAGCTTGGAAGCGACGAGCTCCGTGAGGTCGACGAGGCGGTTCGAGTAGCCCCACTCGTTGTCGTACCAGGAGACGACCTTGACCTGGTTGCCGATGACCTTCGTGAGTCCCGCGTCGAAGATCGACGAAGCGGGGTCCGACACGATGTCGGAGGAGACGATGGGGTCCTCGGTGTAGGAGAGGTAGCCCGCCAGGGGGCCGGACTCGGAGGCAGCCTTGACCGCCGCGTTGACCTCGTCCTTGGTGACCTCGCGGGAGACCGTGACCGTGAGGTCCGTGGCCGAGCCGGTGGGGACGGGAACGCGGATCGCGTAGCCGTCGAGCTTGCCCTTGAGCTCGGGAAGCACGAGGCCGATGGCCTTCGCAGCACCCGTCGAGGTGGGAACCATGTTGATCGCGGCGGCGCGCGCACGGCGGAGGTCGCGGTGCGGGCCGTCCTGGAGGTTCTGGTCGGCCGTGTACGCGTGGACCGTCGTCATGAGGCCGCGCTCGATGCCGAAGGCGTCGTTGATGGCCTTGGCCAGCGGGCCGAGGCAGTTCGTGGTGCACGACGCGTTGGAGATGATGCTGTGGTTCTCCGGGTCGTAGACCTCGTCGTTGACGCCCATGACGATCGTGACGTCCTCATCCGTGGCCGGAGCCGAGATGATCACCTTCCGGGCGCCTGCCGCGATGTGCTTCTTGGCGTCCGCGGCCTTCGTGAAGAAGCCGGTGGACTCGATGACGACGTCCACGCCGAGGTCGCCCCACGGGAGGTTCGCGGGGTCGCGCTCTGCGAGGACCTTGATCTCCTTGCCGCCGACGACGATGTTGCCGTCACGGGCCTCGACCTTCTCGGCAAGGCGCCCCGTGATGGAGTCGTACTTGAGCAGGTGGGCCAGAGTCTCTGGGCTCGTGAGGTCATTGACGGCCACGATCTCGAGATCGGCTCCCTGGGCGAGTGCCGCGCGGAAGAAGTTGCGGCCGATCCGGCCGAAGCCGTTGATGCCGATGCGGGTAGTCACTCTGGTTGCTCTCCTAGATGCTCAGCCGAGCATCCCACCTAGGTGACTGCTCGGACTGTCTGAACGGTCTCGCACATCATTGGGCAGAGAATTTGCACAAGGAAAGGCCTGCAGCCCGAGTCTCCATTGTCATGGCTGAAAGGCTGGTGGCCTTTCCGCACCCCATCCTACGGAAAAAGGGCCCGTCCGTGAACAGACAGGCCCTCTTTCCGGGGATCGCGGGTGAATTCCCCGCAATGTGACAGAAATCTCAGCTCAGAGAGACCTCTTCAGCCACGGGCCCTCGGTCTCAGACCGGGGTGACGAGTGCCTTGGCACCCGAACGGGCGGCGTCGAAGCGCTGCGCGACATCCGCCCAGTTGACGATGTTCCAGAACGCCTTGACGTAGTCGGCCTTGACGTTAACGTAGTCGAGGTAGAACGCGTGCTCCCACATGTCCAGCATGAGCAGCGGGATCGTGCCGACAGGGATGTTGCCCTGCTGGTCGTAGAGCTGCTCGATGACGACGTTCCCGCCGAGGGGCTCGTACGCGAGGATCGCCCAGCCGGATCCCTGGAGGCTCGTCGCGGCGGCGCTGAAGTGTGCGACGAACTTGTCGAAGGAACCGAACGCCTCGTCGATCGCCGCGGCGAGCTCGCCCTCCGGGCGGTCGCCGCCCTCGGGCGAGAGGTTCTTCCAGAAGATCGAGTGGTTGGTGTGGCCGCCGAGATGGAAGGCCAGGTCCTTGCTGAGGCGGGTGACATCGGCGAAGTTGCCGGATTCGCGGGCCTCCGCAAGCTTCTCGAGCGCAGTGTTCGCGCCGGCCACGTAGGTTGCGTGGTGCTTGTCGTGGTGGAGTTCCATGATCCGCGCCGAGATATGGGGCTCGAGGGCCGCGTAGTCATAAGGAAGCTCTGGCAGTACGTAGGTCACAACATCCTCCATCGGTCGGTTTCCCGCCGCACAGTGCATCGCGCGGCGAGCTGGTGACGGCTCCATCCTATGCAGATGGCCCGATCGTCTGCAGATTGCCAGCTCACATTGCGGAATGCCCTACGGCGGTCAGCCGTCGAGCATCTCCGGGGTGACATTCGCGTCAGTGCCCGGAATGCCGGTTTCCACCGCCTTCTTGTCCGCCATCGCGAGGAGACGGCGGATCCGGCCCGCGATGGCGTCCTTCGTCAGGGGCGGGTCGGCGAGGCGGCCGAGCTCGTCGAGGCTCGCCTGCTTGTGCGCCACGCGCAGCTCGCCCGCGTAGCGGAGGTGGTCCGGGACGTCGTCGCCGAGGATCTCGAGCGCCCGTTCGACCCGGGCGCCCGCGGCAACGGCGGCCTGCGCCGAGCGGCGCAGATTCGCGTCGTCGAAATTCGCGAGCCGATTCGCGGTGGCGCGCACTTCCTTGCGCATCCGGCGCTCCTCCCACGCCATGAGGGCGTCGTGCGCCCCCATCCGCGTCAGGAGAGCCGCGATCGTGTCGCCGTCGCGCACGACGACGCGGTCCACCCCGCGCACTTCGCGCGCCTTCGCCGCGATGCCGAGACGCCGCGCGGCGCCGACGAGCGCAAGGGCGGCCTCCGGGCCCGGGCACGTGACCTCGAGGGACGAGGAGCGGCCGGGCTCGGTGAGCGAGCCATGGGCGAGGAATGCACCGCGCCAGACGGCCTCCGCGTCGGCGGCAGAGCCATTCACGACCGCCGAGGGCAGTCCACGCACGGGACGGCCGCGGTTGTCCAGGAGCCCGGTCTGCCGCGCAAGCGCCTCGCCCTCCCGGACGACGCGGATCACGTAGCGGCTCCCGCGCCGCAGGCCGCCGCCCGACACCACGATGATCTCGGCCGTGTGCCCGTAGACCTCCGCGATCGCGGTCTTGAGCCGGCGGGCAGTCGAAGCGAGGTCGACCTCGGCTTCGATGACGATGCGGCCCGAGATGATGTGGAGGCCGCCCGCGAACCGCAGCATCGCCGAGACCTCGGCCTTGCGCTCGGACGACTTCTTCACTGCAAGGTGCGAGAGCTCTTCCTTGACGCTCTGGGTCAGAGCCATGCCGCCGCCTTCCCGCGCTGTCCCGCCGCAGATTGCGATGCCATGCCCATGCTCCTCATTCCTCGTCCGGGCGTCATGCGGCGCCACCGGAGAACACCTCGTGATAGGCCGCCGCAAGGCGGAGCGGATCGTGCACCGCCCGGTGGCCCGAAGCTCCCACTCTACCGAAGTGGACCTCCGCGCCGAGCTCCGCGGCCGCCCGCTCGAACTCGGCCGGATCCCCAATCGACCCGGCCTGCGCGATGACGGCGTCGAGCGTGAATTCCGGGGCGGCGCGCTGGAGGACGCGCAGGTGGTCCGCACCGGACATCCCGCTCGTCTCCTTCGTGTCCGTCGTGAGGTTCATCGCGAGGCATCGCCGCGCGGGAGTGTCCGAGAGGGCCTGCCGGAGTTCCGGCAGCAGGAGATGGGGCAGCACCGAGGTGTACCAGGAGCCGGGGCCGAGCACCACCCAGTCGGCGAACTCGATGGCACTGAGCGCCTCCGGGCACGCGGGAGCGTCCTCGGGCAGGAGCCGGACGCCCTCGAGCCGCCCTGCGATCGCGCACGCGGCCTGGCCGCGGATGAGCTCCCCTGGGCTTCCGTCCGGAGAGGCGACCGTCCCCTCGATCATGAGCGGGATCTGCGACATGGGCAGCACCTGGCCGCGGGCGCCGAGCAGCGCGCCGGCCCAGCGCAGCCCGTCGACCACGTCGCCGAGGAGCTCGCAGAGCGTCATGATGAGCAGATTCCCCATCGCATGGTTCTCGAGCCCGCTGGTCCCCGCGGGTGACTTGAAGCGATGCTGCATGACGTCGCGCCAGGTCCTCCCCCAGTCTGTGTCGTCGCACAGCGCCGCAAGAGCCATCCGCAGGTCTCCCGGGGGGATGACGCCGAAGTCCTTGCGGAGGCGTCCGGAGGACCCGCCGTCGTCCGCGACGGTCACGACCGCCGTGAGGTCCGCCGTGAGGAGGCGCAGCGCGGAGAGGGAGGCCGAGAGGCCATGACCGCCGCCCAGGGCCACGACGGACGGTCCCTTGGGCACTCCCCCGGAGGTGCCCGCTCCGGGCGGAATGAGGGGAAGCTGCCCCGTGAACATGCTCATCACTCGCGCCCGAGGTCCCGGTGCGAGGTCGTCACCGTGACGCGGGGCTGCTGCGAGAGCCTCTTGGCGAGCTCCTCGACGATCGCGACCGAGCGGTGCTTGCCCCCCGTGCAGCCCACGGCAATGGTCGCGTAGTGCTTGTTCTCCTTGCGGTATCCGGTGAGGACAGGCTCGAGTGCGTGGACATAGCGCGTCACGAACTCTTCGGCCCCGTTCGCGACGAGGACGTAGTCCCGGACGTCGGGATCAAGCCCCGTGTGCGGCCTCAGCTGAGGGATCCAGTGCGGATTCGGCAGGAAGCGGACGTCGGCGACGTAGTTCGCGTCGGCCGGCAGCCCGTACTTGAATCCGAAGCTCATGACGTTGATCCGCAGCGTCACCGGACCCTTCTCGGAGAAGAGCTCCGTGATCGCGGTCGCGAGGCCGTGGACGTTGTAGTCCGAGGTGTCGAGCACAAGAGTGGACTGCTCGCGGAGCTCGGCGAGGATCTGGCGCTCCGCCGTGATCCCGTCGAGGATGCGGCCGCCGCCCTGGAGGGGGTGGGGGCGCCGCCCCTGCTCGAAGCGGCGGATCAGGACGTCGTCGGTCGCGTCGAGGAAGAGCACCCGGTAGTCGACGCCGCGGGAGTCGAGGGCGTGGAGCGCCTCGCGGATGTCGGCGAACAGCGCCTTGCTGCGGACGTCCATGACGACGGCCAGCTTCGGGATGCGGTCTGACGCGTGGGAGACGAGTTCGGACAGCGTCCCCAGCAGCTGGGGCGGCAGATTCTCGACGACGTACCAGCCGTGGTCCTCGAGCGCGTTCGCGGCAGTGCTCCGCCCAGCACCTGACATGCCGGTGACGATGAGCAGCTCGGCGCCTTGGGGCTTCACGGGGGTCAGCTCAGTGGGCTCGTGCGGGTCCGCCGCGCTGGTCTGGGTCATGGGGCCAGCCTAGCTAAGACTCCAGGATTTCGCCGGTGGCATAGTTCACTGCCGGCGCCGTCTCCTCTGCCTCGGACCCGTGGAAGGCCGCGTAGACAGAGGCCGCGAGGGACGGTCCGACGCCTGCAACCCCCGCGAGGTCGTCGGGCGTCGCGGCCCGCAGCTTCTTGACCGAGCCGAAGTGGCTCAGCAGGGCCTTCTTGCGCGCCGGGCCGAGGCCGGGGACGTCGTCGAGCAGCGACGCCGTCATGGCCTTGCCGCGCTTCTGCCGGTGGAAGGTGATGGCGAAGCGGTGCGCCTCGTCGCGGATGCGCTGCAGGAGGTAGAGCCCCTGCGAGGCGCGCGGGAGGATCACCGGGAAGTCCCCTTCCGGGAGCCACACCTCCTCGAGCCGCTTGGCGAGGCCGACGACGCGGATCTCGTCCTCGCCGATCCCCAGTTCGGCGAGGGCCTTCATGGCAGCTGCGACCTGCGGCTGGCCGCCGTCCACGACGACGAGGTTCGGCGGGTAGGCGAACTTGCTGTTCCGGTCGCGCTCCTCGATCGGAAGCTCCTTCTCGGCGAGGTAGCTCCGGAAGCGGCGGGTCAGGACGTCGTGCATCGCGGTCGTGTCGTCGCGGGCCGCGTCGCCCGTGACCGAGAACTTGCGGTATTCGGACTTCTTCACCAGCCCGTCCTCGACGACAACCATCGAGCCGACGACGTTCGTGCCCTGGACGTGCGAGATGTCGAAGCTCTCGATGCGCAGCGGGGGCTCGGGGAGCTCGAGTGCCTCCTGCAGCTCTTGGAGGGCGAGGGAGCGCGTCGTGATGTCGCCCGCCCTCCGGACTTTGTGGAGCTTGAGCGCCTGCACCGCGTTCTCGTGCACCGTCTTGGCGAGTGCGGCCTTGTCCCCCCGCCGCGGCACGCGCAGATCCACCTTCGCGCCACGGAGGCCCGAGAGCCAGACCGTGAGCTGCTCGGCGTCGTCGGGCAGGACGGGAACGAGCACTTCCCTCGGGATCCTCGCATCCGTTTCGGCCTGCGCGCCGTAAACCTGCTGGAGGAGGTGCTCGACAAGCGCCGCGCCGGTCGTCTCCTCGACCTTCTCCACGACCCACCCGCGCTGGCCCCGGATCCGGCCCCCGCGGACGTGGAAGACCTGGACGGCCGCCTCGAGCTCGTCCTCCTCGACGGCGAAGACGTCTGCGTCGGTGTCCTCCGAAAGCACGACGGCGTTCCGCTCGAAGACCTTGCGCATCGCGACGATGTCATCGCGGAGCGAGGCGGCCGTCTCATAGTCCAGCTCCGCGACCGCCGCGGCCATCCTCTTCTCGAGCTGGGAGATGAAGCGCTTGGCCTCCCCTCCCATGAACGCGCAGAAGTCCTCGGCCAGTAGCCGGTGCTCCTCGGCGCTCACCCGGCCCACACAGGGCGCGGAGCACTTGTCGATGTAGCCCAGGAGGCACGGGCGCCCGCTCTGCTCGGCGCGCTTGAACACGCCCGCACTGCAGCTTCGGACCGGGAAGACCTTGAGCAGGGTGTCCATCGTCTCGCGGATCGCGCCCGCCGTGTATGGCCCGAAGTAGCGGGTGCCCTTGCGCCGGTCGCCCCGCATGACCTGAACGCGCGGGTACTTCTCGCCCATCGTCACAGCCAGATACGGATAGGTCTTGTCATCGCGGAACGCGAGGTTGTACCGGGGAGCGAATTCCTTGATCCAGGTGTATTCGAGCTGGAGGGCCTCGAGCTCGCTTCCGACGACCGTCCACTCCACGCTCGCGGCGGCGTGCACCATGGCGTAGGTCTTGGGCAGAAGCGTCGCCGGGTTTGCGAAGTACGAGGTCAGCCGCTGCCGGAGGTTCTTCGCCTTGCCGACGTAGATGACCCGGCCGTGGGGATCCCGGAAGCGGTAGACGCCTGGATCGTTCGGAATCTCACCGGTCTTCGGCCGGTAGCTAGCTGGATCTGCCACTGCTCCATTCTAGTGAGAGCGGGCGGGAGGGCTTACTTCTCCGCGGGGGGCTTGTTGTACCCGGCCGCGCGCGGCTGGCCGCTCAGGGCGGCGATGGCGTCCATGATCCGGTCCGTCGCCTCGCGGCGCACGGGAAGCGAGTGGTCGGGTCCGAGCTTGTCGAAGTAAAGGGGTTCGCCGACCCGCATGCTGAAGTGCTGGGGCCGGACCGCATTCGTCCCGGCCGGCTGGAGGCGGTCGGTGTCCGCGAGCCCGACGGGGACGACGGGTGCGCCCGTAGTGAGCGTCAGCCAGCCGACGCCCGTGCGGCCGCGGTACAGGAGGCCGTCGCGGGAGCGCGTCCCCTCAGGGTAGATCCCCACCCCTTCCCCGCGTTCGAGGACGTCGAGAAGCGTCTTGAGCGCGGCCACGCTCGCGGCCTGCTCGCCGCGCTCGACCGGGATCGAGCCCACGCCTTCGAAGAAGGACTTCATGATCCTGCCCTTGATGCCCTTGCCCGTGAAGTACTCAGCCTTCGCGAAGAAGCCCACCGTCCTGGGCATGAGCGCCTGGATGATGACCGAATCCAGGAAGGAAAGGTGGTTCGAGGCCACGATGAACGGCCCTTCGTCGGGCACGTTCTCGAATCCGGTGAGGGTCGGCCGGCACAGCGTGGCGATGAGGGCCCGGATGCCCGTGCGCGTGGCCTGGTACATCAGCGGCACTGGCTGGCCTCCGCCTCGATCGGTCCGGCGTGAGCGGCGGATGCGGAGGGCGCTTCCAGCGGGATGAGCCGCTCGACGGCGTCGCCCGCCTCGCCCGCATCGGCTGCGTAGGCCGCCAGGTTCTGCGCCTCGAGCTCGCCCGGCTCGGCGAAGCCCCAGGCTACGCCGATGCAGGCAATCCCGTTGCCCGCGGCACCGGCGGCGTCATGCCGGCGGTCCCCGATCATGACGGCGCGGTCGCGTGAGGCGTGGTTCACCTCGAGGGCCGCGGCGACAATGCTCACCTTGCCGTCCGGGAGCGGTGGGAGCGTCTCGTCGTCGGACGCTCCGTGGATGCTGTGGAAATAGGCGTCGAGCCCCTGCAGCCTGAGGAGCTTCTTCGCAAGCCCCTCGGGCTTCTGCGTCGCGACAGCGAGGTGGTATCCGTCTGAACGGAGCCTGGCCAGGAGCTCGGGGATCCCCGGATACGGCCGGCTCTGTGCCATGCCCTCGGAAATGTAGCGCTCCCGGTAGGACCGGACGACGAGGGGCATCGTGCTCTCCGGCACGGCCGCGAAGCGGCGCAGCGATTCGATGAGCGGCGGCCCGACCATCGCGTCGAGGGAGGACTGCTCCGGGACCGGAAGGCCGTGGGCCTCGAGGGCCGCGGCGATCCCGCCCGTGATGCTCCCGGCAGGGTCGACGAGGGTGCCATCCAGATCGAAGATCACGAGGGCCGGCGCGTCAGTCACCGGGCAAGTCTCCCATACGGGAGTCAGTAGCCGAAACTCGTATACCGGCCGGGGAATATTCGCCACGTCCAAGCTCTACGGCCCATGCCGAGAGATTCATGGCAAGGCCGCCAGGGTCAGGCGGGGGCCGTCAGAGGATCTCGGCCAAGAACCGTCCGGTATGGCTCTGCTCGGACTTCGCCACGTCCTCGGGGATGCCGGTGGCAATCACCTGGCCTCCGCCCGAGCCTCCGTCCGGACCCAGGTCGATGATCCAGTCCGCACTCTTGATGACGTCGAGATTGTGCTCGATGGTGATCACCGTGTTGCCCTTCTCGACCAAGCCCTGGAGGACGAGGAGCAGCTTGCGGATGTCCTCGAAGTGGAGGCCCGTCGTCGGCTCGTCGAGCACGTAGACGCTCCGACCGTTCGACCGGCGCTGCAGCTCGGAAGCAAGCTTCACCCTCTGCGCCTCGCCGCCGGAGAGTGTTGTCGCGGGCTGCCCGAGCCTGACGTATCCGAGGCCGACGTCGACGAGGGTGTTGAGATGGCGCGAGATCGGGCCGAACGCCGAGAAGAATTCCGCGGCCTCGTCGATCGGCATGTCGAGCACGTCGGCGATCGTCTTTCCCTTGTAGTGCACCTCGAGGGTCTCGCGGTTGTAGCGAGCGCCGTGGCACACCTCGCACGGGACGTACACGTCCGGGAGGAAGTTCATCTCGATCTTGATCGTCCCGTCGCCCGAGCACGCCTCGCAGCGGCCACCCTTGACGTTGAACGAGAACCTCCCGGGCTGGTAGCCGCGGACCTTGGCCTCGGTCGTCTCCGCGAAGAGCCTGCGGATGTGGTCGAACACGCCGGTGTAGGTCGCGGGGTTCGAGCGCGGCGTCCTGCCGATCGGGCTCTGATCGACGTGGATGACCTTGTCGAGGTGCTCGAGTCCCTCGATGCGCGTATGCCGTCCCGCCACCTGCTTTGCGCCGTTCAGACGGTTCGCGAGGACCTTGTAGAGGATCTCGTTGACGAGGGTCGACTTCCCGGAGCCGCTCACTCCGGTCACGGCGGTGAGGACGCCGAGGGGGAAAGTCACGTCGACGTTCTGGAGGTTGTGCTCGCGCGCGCCGACGACCTTGAGTTGCCGCTTGCGGTCGATCGGGCGGCGCTTCTTCGGCACTTCGATGGACCGGCGCCCCGAAAGGTAGTCGCCCGTGAGCGATTCGCGGTTCTCGAGGAGCTCCGCGAGGGGACCCGAGTGGACCACGTTGCCGCCGTGCTCGCCTGCCCCGGGCCCGATGTCCACGATCCAGTCGGCCTCGTGGATGGTGTCCTCGTCGTGTTCGACGACGATGAGCGTGTTCCCGAGGTCGCGGAGCCGGGTGAGCGTCTCGATGAGACGGCGGTTGTCGCGCTGGTGCAGGCCGATGCTCGGTTCGTCGAGGACGTAGAGGACGCCGACGAGGCCGGAACCGATCTGCGTCGCAAGGCGGATGCGCTGCGCCTCACCGCCCGAGAGGGTTCCGGCCGCGCGCTCGAGGTTGAGGTACTCGAGGCCCACGTCGAGCAGGAATGTGAGGCGCGCGTCGATCTCCTTGAGGACCTGATGCGCGATCTGGCGTTCGCGGTTGCTCAGCTCCAGCGTTCCGAGGAATTCGCTCGCTTCACGCAGCGGCAGCGCGGACACGGCTGCGATCGACTTCCCGCCTACGAGCACCGAGAGCGACGCCGGGTTGAGCCGAGCTCCCCCGCACTCGGGGCACGGGATCTCGCGCATGTACTCCGCGTAGCGGTCGCGCGCGGAGTCGGACTCGGTCTCTGCATGCTTGCGCTGGATATAGGAGACGGCACCCTCGAAGCCGGTGCTGTACTTGCGTTCCCGGCCGAACCGGTTCCGGTACTGCACGACGACCTTGTGGTCCTTGCCGTGCAGCACTGCATCGCGCGCGTACTGGGGAAGGCTGTGCCACGGGGTGCTCATGGAGAACCCGAGCTCGTCGGAGAGTCCCTCGAGCAGGCGGGTCCAGTACTCCTGGGTGGCATGGCCCAGGGACCAAGGCGCGATGGCGCCTTCGGAGAGGCTCAGCTCGGGGTCGGGGACCACAAGGTCCTCGTCCACCTCGAGCTTCGTGCCGATGCCCGTGCACGCGGGGCACGCGCCGAACGGGTTGTTGAACGAGAACGAGCGAGGTTCGATCTCGTCGATCGCGAGCGGGTGCTCGTTGGGGCACGCGAGGTGCTCCGAGAAGGCACGGATGCGGTGATCGTCGTCGGGCGCTACGTCGACGAAATCGGCGAGGACGCGGCCCTCGGCGAGCCCCAAAGCGGTCTCGACCGAGTCGGCGAGGCGCTGTCGGATGCCTTCCTTCACCACGAGGCGGTCGACGACGACCTCGATCGTGTGCTTGAACTGCTTGCCGAGCTTGGGCGCCTCCGCGAGCTGGACGAGGTCGCCGTCCACCCGGGCACGGGCATAGCCCTTGGCCGCGAGGTCCTTGAAGAGGTCGACGAATTCGCCCTTGCGCCCCCGCACGACCGGCGCGAGCACCTGGAACCGTGTGCCGTCCGGGAGGTCGAGGAGCTGGTCGACGATCTGCTGTGGGGTCTGCCGCGTGACGGGCTCATGGCAGATCGGGCAGTGGGGCCGGCCGACACGGGCCCACAGGAGGCGCATGTAGTCGTAGATCTCGGTGATCGTGCCCACCGTCGACCGCGGGTTCTTGCTCGTCGACTTCTGGTCGATCGAGACCGCGGGCGAGAGCCCCTCGATGAAGTCGACGTCAGGCTTGTCCACCTGGCCCAGGAACTGGCGGGCGTAGGCCGAGAGCGACTCGACGTAGCGCCGCTGGCCCTCCGCGAAGATCGTGTCGAACGCGAGCGAGGACTTCCCCGATCCCGAGAGGCCCGTGAAGACGATCATCGCGTCGCGCGGGAGGTCGAGGTCGATGTTGCGCAGGTTGTGCTCCCGCGCGCCCTTCACGACGAGCCGCGACAGGTCGGCCCGGAGCGCGCTCACCGGGCTGCTCACGTCCTCGGACATGTCCTCGGACATGTCGTCGGACAATTCCTCGGACAGGGAGGACAAGGAAGGGGGAGTTTGCACCAGATCATGGTAGTCGAAGACGTCTTCGAGCTTCCAACCGCTCCGCTCAGGGCTGACAGCCGCTCGGTCAGAGCCGCGAATAAGCCTGCTCGAGCAGCTTGGCAGCCTCCTCGAAGCTGCAGCCTCGCGCACTCGCCGCGGATGCGAAGGCTGCGGCAGCGGTGGTCAATTCCTCCTCGCGTTCGTCACGCGGGGCAACGACCGTTCCAGCGCGCCCGCGCGTCACGACGACTTTGGCCTCCTCGAGCTCCCGGTAGGCCCTGGCAACGGTGTGCGGCGCGACCCCGAGGTCGGCGGCGAGTGAGCGGACGGGCGGAAGACGCCGCCCCGCGGGCAGAGAGCCATCGGCGACGAGGTCGGCGACCCGGCGCCGCAGCTGCTCGAAGAGGGGCGTCGCGTGGTCCTGGTCCGGGCGCCACATGCCCGGAAAGTCCGCTTCTTCCATGAGCACCAGAGTAAGGCGCACGAGCCCCGTCCACACGATGCCGGGCGAGCCTAGACTGGCGCAATGACGAGCCTCATCCATGACCTTGACCACGTCACCGTCCGGAGCGTCTCTGTCGGCGACATGGACAACAATGTGTACCTCATCACGGGGAAGGAGTCGGGGCAGCAGCTCCTCATCGATGCGGCCGACGACCTCCCCGCGCTGAGACGCCTCCTCGATGAAGGGGCACAGGACGCCGCCCAGCCGGCGCGGCTCGCACTCGTCGCGACGACGCACCAGCATTGGGACCATGTGCGCGCCCTCGAAGGACTCGTCGCCGAGACGCGCGCCCGGACTGCCGCGGGAAGGCAGGACGTTTCCGGCATCCCCGTTCCCGTCGACGTCGTCCTCGACCACGGCGACGTCGTGAACTTCGACGGCTTCGACGTCACGGCGGTGCACCTGCGGGGCCATACGCCCGGCTCCATCGCGTACGTCCTCAAGGACGGCGACGCCCCCCACCTCATCTTCTCGGGCGACTCCCTGTTTCCGGGCGGCGTCGGCAACACGCAGAAGGACCCCGATCGCTTCGCCCTCCTGTTCGGCGACGTCGTCGAGCGGCTCTTCGACGTGTATCCGGACGATGCTGTCGTGCTTCCCGGCCACGGCCGCTCCACGACCCTCGGAGCGGAACGCCCCCAGCTCGACGCGTGGCGGGCCCGCGGCTGGTAGGCGCACGGCCCACAGGCCTCAGCAGGTCGGCTGGCTCAGAGCAGGTCGGCAGGCTCAGAGCAGGTCGGCAGGCTCAGAAGATCCCATCAGCGAACGGCTTCCTTCCGACGCAGAAGATCCGCCGGAAGGGGAAGACCGTGCCGTACTCGTGGGCCGGGTAGGCGTCCAGGAGCAGCTGGTTGTACTGCTCCTCGAACTGGGCCCCTTCCTCGGGGCTGAGTGCATCGAGGACGGGGCGGAGCGCCGTGCCGCGGACCCAGTTGAGCACGGGGTCCTCCCCCGGGAGGACTTGGCAGTACGTCGTCTCCCACACGTCGGCCTCCCACCCCGCGGTGCGCATGAGGTCGAGATAGTCCGTGGGCTCCCCCACCGCGTCGGTGTGGCGCAGGACGCCGCGCAGGCGCCGCTCCCACTGCGAGGACTGGGCGAGCTCGCGCAGGAGCGTGTGCGACGGCGCCCCGAAGTTCCCCGGCACCTGGACCGCGAGCCACGCTCCCGGGGCAAGCTGCTCGAGCCAACGCTCCATGAGGGCCTGGTGCCCTGGCACCCACTGCAGTACGGCGTTCGAGACGACGACGTCGACGTCGTCGTCGGGGGCCCAGGCGACGATGTCGCCGAGCTGGAAGCTCAGGCCTGGCCGCCCCGGCGTGGTCCGTTCCGCAGCCGCGATCATCTCGGGAGAGCTGTCGATGCCCTCGACGACCGCGTCGGGCCAGCGGTCCGCGAGCGCGGCTGTGAGAGTCCCCGGCCCGCAGCCGAGGTCGACGACGTGCCGGGGCGCGTCTGCCCCGACCCTCGAGGTGAGGTCGAAGAACGGGCGCCCCCGATGGTCGCCGAAGCGGACGTAGAGGGCCGGATCCCAGGTGGGCGAAGCACTCATGGCTCCAACGCTAGTGCGGATAGGATGGAGGCGCCATGAGACTTGACCAGCTCCTCCCTGACCTCGGCCGCGCCGACGACGCCGGCACCCTCCCTGACGGGCTGCCCGACGCCGTCTACGAGCGGTTTGTCGAGTGGGCCGAGGGCCGGGGCCTCTCCCTCTACCCAGCCCAGGACGAGGCCGTCATGGAGCTCGCCCAGGGGAACAACGTGATTCTCGCGACGCCCACCGGGTCGGGCAAGTCCCTCGTCGCGATCGCCGCGCACTTCTACGGCCTCGCGACCGGCCAGCGCAGCTACTACACAGCGCCGATCAAGGCCCTCGTCTCGGAGAAGTTCTTCGCCCTGTGCGACATCTTCGGCGCCGAGAACGTCGGGATGGTCACGGGCGATTCGTCGGTCAACGGCCACGCGCCGATCATCTGCTGCACGGCGGAGATCCTCGCGAACCACGCCTTGCGCGAGGGTGCCGCGGCCGACCTCGGGCCGGTCGTCATGGACGAATTCCACTTCTACTCCGATCCCCAGCGGGGTTGGGCGTGGCAGGTTCCGATCCTCGAACTCCCCCAGGCGCAGTTCCTGCTCATGAGCGCAACCCTCGGCGACGTGAGCCGGTTCGAGCGCGAGCTCACCGAGCGCACGGGGCGCACGACGACGACGGTAGCCGGCGCGGAGCGTCCCATCCCCCTGCACTACTACTACGAGGAAAAGCCAGTCCACGAGACGCTCGAGGAGCTCCTCGCGACCAAGCAGGCGCCGGTCTACGTAGTGCATTTCAGCCAGCTCGAGGCGATCGAGCGAGCGCAGCAGCTCATGAGCGTCAACGTGTGCACGCGCGAGGAGAAGGACCGCATCGCGGAGCTCATCGCTGGCTTCCGCTTTGCGGCCGGCTTCGGGAAGACGCTCAACCGCCTCGTCCGGCACGGGATCGGGGTCCACCACGCCGGAATGCTGCCCAAGTACCGGCGCCTCGTCGAGCAGCTCGCCCAGGCGGGGCTCCTGAAGGTCATCTGCGGAACCGACACGCTCGGGGTCGGGATCAACGTCCCGATCCGCACGGTCCTGCTGACGGCCCTCAGCAAGTTCGACGGCCAGCGCACGCGGCATCTCAACGCCCGCGAGTTCCACCAGATCGCGGGACGCGCGGGCCGGGCCGGGTTCGACACGGCCGGGACCGTCGTCGTCCAGGCCCCCGAGCACGTCGTCGAGAACAATCGCGCGCTCGAGAAGGCGCGCTCGAAGTTCGGCGACGACGCGCGGAAGCTGCGGCAGGTCGTCAAGAAGAAGCCGCCCGAGGGCTTCGTCTCGTGGGGGCGCCCCACGTTCGAGCGCCTCGTCGAAGCCTCGCCCGAGCCGCTCAGCTCGAGCTTCACCGTGACGCACGCGATGCTGCTCAACCTCGTGGCACGGCCCGGCAATCCCGTCGCCGCCGCGCGCCGCCTCCTCGAGGAGAACCACGAACCGCGGGTCATCCAGCTCCGCCTCATGCGGCGTGCCCTGGGGATCCTCCGCGAACTCCTCGCAGCCGGGGTCGTCGAGAGGATCCCGGACGACGAGCGGAGCTCGGAAGACCGCGCGACGGGGCGCACCCTGCGCCTCACGGTCGACCTCCAGGAGAACTTCGCCCTCAACCAGCCGCTCTCGCCGTTCGCCCTTGCGGCCCTGGACCTCCTCGACCCGGAGTCGCCGTCGTACGCCCTCGACGTCGTCTCCGTCATCGAGGCCACCCTCGAGAAGCCGCGGCAGATCCTCTCGGCCCAGCTCAAGCGGGCCCGCGCGGACGCAGTGGCCGCGATGAAGGCCGACGGGCTCGAGTACAGCGAGCGGATGGCGATCCTCGACACCGTCACGTATGCAGAGCCCCTCAAGGAGCTCCTCGACGCGGCCTTCGACGAGTACAGGAAGCACGCACCGTGGGTCGGAGACTTCGAACTCGCGCCGAAGTCGGTCGTGCGGGACATGTACGAGCGCGCCATGGACTTCGGCGAGTTCGTCCAGTTCTATTCGCTCGCGCGCAGCGAGGGCATCGTCCTGCGCTACCTGACCGACGCGTACAAGGCGCTGAGCCAGACGGTCCCGCAGGATGCGCTCCGAGAGGACCTCGAGGACCTCATAGCGTGGCTCGGCGAACTCGTGCGGCAGGTGGACTCGAGCCTGCTCGACGAGTGGGAGGAGCTCACGAGCGGGCACGAACTGCACCCGCACGACGGGCCCCCTCCCCCGCCTCCGGCCCTCACCTCGAACCGGCGCGCCTTCCGTGTCATGGTCCGCAACGAGCTGTTCCGGCGGGTCGAGCTCTTCGCCGACGAGGATTCCGCCGGTCTCGCCCAGCTCGACGGCGACTCGGGGCTCGAGGGCGGGGCTGCGTTCGGCGCCGACGCGTGGGAGGACGCGCTGGACGCGTACTTCGACGAACACGAGGACATCGGGACGGGACCGGATGCGCGGGGCCCGCAGCTGCTCATCATCGACGAGCAGCCGCGTGTGTGGCACGTCCGCCAGATCTTCGACGATCCTGCTGGCAACCACGACTGGGGCTTCTCGGCCGACGTCGATCTGGAGGCTAGCGACGAGGCGGGTGCAGCCGTCATCCGGGTGACCCAGATTGGAAGGCTCGGCGGATAGGTTAGGGGCATGGCGAATCAATCCGTAGCCGCGCGCCTCCGGCGCGCTACCCCTGAGGACGTCCCCGTCATCCTCGAGCTCATCCACGAGCTTGCGGTGTACGAGCGCGAGCCGGACGCGGTCAAGAACACGGTGCCCGTCCTGACCGAGCAGCTCTTCGGCCAGAGTCCGGCGATCTTCGCGCACGTGGTCGAGGAGGAGGACGGCGCGGAGCCCACCCAGATCGCCGGCTTCGCCCTCTGGTTCCTCAACTACTCGACCTGGGAAGGCACTCACGGGATCTACCTCGAGGACCTCTACGTGCGGCCCGCGGCCAGAGGGCGCGGCTATGGGAAGACCCTGCTCAAGGAGCTCGCGAACATTGCTGTGCAGCGAGGGTACGCGAGGGTCGAGTGGAGTGTCCTCAAGTGGAACGAGCCCTCGATCGGCTTCTACCGGAGCATCGGAGCGCAGCCGATGGACGAGTGGGACACCTTCAGGCTCACGGGCCCCAGCCTCGTCGATTTCGGGGCCTCTGCGTGAGACGAGAGGCTGCCGCCCAGCACCGTGTCCTCGGGTCGCACGCGTTCCGAGGCCTGCGGGCCACTGAGCATCTCTTCCACGTGCCGCTCGACCACGCCGACCCGGAGGGCGAGCACATCGAGGTCTTCGCCCGCGAGTACGCTTCGGCGGCCCATCCTGTGGAGTCGATCGACCGTCTCCCGTGGCTCGTATTCCTCCAGGGCGGTCCCGGGGGGCGCGGGGTCCGGGTCACGTCCCTCTCCGGGTGGATGAAGGAGGCGGCGAAGGACTTCCGCATCCTCATGCTGGACCAGCGTGGGACCGGGCTCTCGAGCCCGGCGGACCGCCTCAGCCTCCCGCTACGGGGCAAGCCCAGGGACCAGGTCGAATACCTCGCCCATTTCCGCGCGGACTCGATTGTCCTCGACTGCGAGTCGATCCGGCGCGCTCTCGGTTCAGCGCCGTGGACCGTCTATGGCCAGAGCTACGGCGGCTTCTGCACGCTCACCTACCTGTCCATCGCTCCACAGGGAGTCAGGCAGGCCCTCATCACGGGCGGCCTGGCGCCGCTCGAGGGGCCGGCCGACCGGGTCTACCGTGCGACGTACGCTCGGCTCGCGGCCCGCAACAGCGAGTATTTCTCGTGGTATCCCGAGGACCGTGGGCATCTGGCAGAGATCGCACACCACGTCCGCAGGGTGTGCGAGCGGCTTCCCGACGGGAGCCGGCTCACTCCCGAGCGCCTCCAGCTCGTCGGCAGCTTCCTCGGCGGGAACACGCGCGTCGATTCGCTGCACTACCTCCTCGAGGACGCGTTCACGCGCTCGGTGGAGGGGAGGCGCCTCTCCGATGCCTTCCTCCATCAGGTGCACTCCGCCGTCACCCGCGCGCCGAACCCGCTCTACGCCGTCATGCACGAGTCGATCTACGCCCAGGCCCAGTCCACCGACTGGGCCGCGTGGCGCCTCCTCGCGGAGTACCCGGAGTTCCGCGCCGACGCCGAGGAGCCACTCCTGCTCGGGGAGATGGTCTGCCCGTGGCTCTTCGAGCAGGATCCGGCGCTGACGCCGCTCGCCGAGACAGCCGCCCTCCTCGCCGAGAAGGCCGACTGGGGCATGCTCTACGACCCGCCCCGGCTCGCCGAGAACGAGGTCCCCGTCGCCGCGGCCGTCTACCGCGACGACATCTACGTGGACCGGACGCTGTCGCTCGAGACCGCGGCCAGCATCCGAGGGCTCAAGGTGTGGGAGACAGCGGACTTCCACCACGATGGGATCTCGGACGACGGCGAGGGCATCTTCGCGCGTCTCCTCGGCCTCGTCCGCGAAGACTGACGACGGGGCTCGCCTCAGGCCGGCACGGGGTCACGCGTGCCCGGCGGCCTGCATCTGCCGGAGCTCCTTCTTGAGGTCGCCCACCTCGTCGCGAAGCCGCGCGGCGAGCTCGAATTGGAGCTCCGCCGCCGCCCCGTGCATCTGCTCCGTGAGCTGCTCGATGAGTCCCACGAGATCCTCCGCGGGCGCAGCAGCGACCCGGTCGCGCCGCAGTTCGGCCTCCGCCTTCTCCGGACCGGCCGCCGCCCCCTTGCGCCTGCCGCCCTTCCCGGCGCGTTGGCTCTCGAGCAGGGCGCGAGTGTCCTGATCCTCGCGGAGGAGCTGGTCCGTGATGTCCGCGATCCGCTTGCGCAGAGGCTGGGGATCAATCCCGTGCTCGCGGTTGAACGCGAGCTGGATCTCCCGGCGGCGGTTCGTCTCGTCGATCGCCTGCGCCATCGAATCCGTGATCTTGTCCGCGTACATGTGGACCTGGCCGGACACATTCCGGGCCGCACGACCGATCGTCTGGATGAGCGACGTCGACGACCGCAGGAAGCCCTCCTTGTCCGCGTCGAGGATGCTCACGAGCGAGACCTCGGGGAGGTCGAGGCCCTCCCTGAGGAGGTTGATGCCCACGAGGACGTCGAAGACACCCAGCCTGAGCTCGCGGAGCAGTTCGACGCGGCGCAGCGTGTCGACATCGGAGTGCAGGTACTGGACCTTCACCCCATGGCCCATGAGGTAGTCCGTGAGGTCCTCGGCCATGCGCTTCGTGAGGGTCGTGACCAGGACGCGCTCGTTCCGCTCGACGCGGTCGCGGATCTCGCCCAGGAGATCGTCGATCTGGCCCTTGGTGGGCTTGACCACGACCTCCGGGTCGACGAGGCCGGTCGGGCGGATGATCTGCTGCACGACGCCGTCGGACTTGCCGAGCTCGTACTTTCCGGGAGTCGCAGAGAGGTAGATCGTCTGGCCGATCCGCTCGAGGAACTCGTCCCACTTGAGCGGGCGGTTGTCCATCGCGGAGGGCAGCCGGAAGCCGTGGTCCACGAGCGTGCGCTTCCTCGACATGTCGCCTTCGTACATCGAGCCGATCTGGGGCACGGTGACGTGCGACTCGTCGATGACGAGCAGGAAGTCATCGGGGAAGTAGTCCAGGAGGCAGTGCGGGGCCGAGCCCGCCTCGCGTCCGTCGATGTGGCGCGAGTAGTTCTCGATGCCGGAGCAGAACCCCATCTGCTGCATCATCTCGAGGTCGTACGTCGTCCGCATGCGGAGGCGCTGTGCCTCGACCAGCTTGTTCTGGGACTCGAGCGTCTTGAGCCGCTCGGCGAGCTCGTCCTCGATGGCAGCGATGGCACGGTTCATCCGCTCGGGGCCGGCGACGTAGTGCGAGGCCGGGAAGACGTACATCTCCTGTTCCTCGCGGATCACCTCGCCGGTTACCGGGTGCAGCGTATGGATGCTCTCGACCTCGTCCCCGAAGAACTCGACGCGCAGCGCGAGCTCCTCGTACATCGGGATGATCTCGACCGTGTCCCCTCGGACCCGGAACGTCCCGCGGTGGAAGTCGATGTCGTTGCGCACGTACTGCATCGACACGAACTTCCTCAGGAGGGTGTCGCGATCGAGCTCCATGCCCTTCTGCAGGGTCACCATCCCGGCGACGTACTCTTCCGGGGTGCCGAGGCCGTAGATGCAGGAGACGGTCGCGACGACGATGACGTCCCGCCGGGTCAGCAGCGAGTTCGTGGCCGAGTGGCGGAGCCGCTCGACCTCCTCGTTGATCGAGGAGTCCTTCTCGATATAGGTGTCCGTCTGCGGAACGTACGCCTCAGGCTGGTAGTAGTCGTAGTAGGAGACGAAGTACTCGACCGCGTTGTTGGGCAGGAGCTCGCGGAACTCGTTGGCGAGCTGCGCGGCAAGGGTCTTGTTCTGCACCATCACGAGCGTCGGACGCTGGAGCTTCTCGACGACCCATGCGGTCGTCGCGCTCTTGCCCGTACCCGTCGCGCCGAGCAGCACGACGTCCTTCTCGCCGTTCTGGATCCGCTCCGTGATCTCCGCGATGGCCGTCGGCTGGTCGCCGGCCGGCTGATAGTCGCTGACGACCTCGAAAGGGGCGACGACGCGGTTGATCTCCTGGGCAAGGCTCATGCATCAAATCTACGCCGGGCTGCGGACAGGGCATGTCCGCATTCGCCGCGAGCGGACTCCCCCTCGCGCTCGCGGCTTCCGGCGAGGCGGCTCAGCGAGCCGAGACCGTATCGGTCCCGGCTGCCGGGAGCAGTTCCTCGCGCCAGAGCCGGTCGACGGCGTCGCGCAGCTCCCGAAGGCTGCCGCTGTTCTCGATCACATAGTCGGCCGCCTCGAGGCGCTCCTCCCGCGAGGCCTGGGCTGCCATGCGGGCGCGCGACTGCTCCTCGGTGAGCCCGTTGCGCTCCCCCAACCGGCGGATCCGGAGGTCGTCCGGTGCATCGACCACCACGACGGCGTCGAAATTGGCGGCCTGTCCGGTCTCCACGAGCAGCGGGATGTCCTGGACCACGACGGCGTCCGCGGGCGCTTGGGCGACGATCGCCGCAGCGCGGGCACGGACGCGTGGGTGGACGATCGAGTTCAGGAGTTCACGTCGCGAGGGGTCCGCGAAGACGAGGGCACCGAGTGCTGCCCGGTCCAGCGCGCCGTCGGCCGTGAGGATCTCCGGGCCGAAGGCCTCCGCGATCTCCGCGAGGCCGTCAGTGCCAGGCTCGACCACCTCACGCGCGATGAGGTCGGCGTCGACCAGGACCGCACCCAGCTCGACGAGGCGCCGCGCGACCTCCGACTTCCCCGAGGCGATCCCGCCCGTCAATCCGACTCTCAGCACCCGACCAGCCTATCCGCACCCCCGCGAGGACCACTGCAGGCGGAGCGCCTGGGACGCCGTCGAAGAATGGCGACACCGTCGAACATCGGCGGCCTCTAAACTTGTGCGGTGACCTCGACCGGGAGCCGTGCCCTTCGCTACAGCACGGTCGACGGCGAGCATCGCCACGAGCTCGAGGTCAAGCGCTCCCGTTTCATCACGGTCCTGCGGCGAGCCGAGACCGAGGAGGAAGCACGGTCGCTCGTCGCACAGCTGCGCCGCGAGTTCCACGACGCAAGGCACCATTGCAGCGCGTTCGTCCTCGGACCCGACCGGACCACCCAGCGCAGCAACGACGACGGGGAGCCGTCCGGGACCGCGGGGGTGCCGATGCTCGACGCCCTCCTCAAGGGCAGCGCGGTCGACGGCGAAGCCGACCTGAGCGACACCGTCGCCGTCGTCGTGCGGTACTTCGGGGGGATCCTGCTCGGCGCGGGCGGGCTCGTCCGCGCCTACTCCGAGTCGGTATCGCGGGCTCTGGCCTCCGCGCCGCTCGTGCAGCGCCAGCGGCTGCGGCTCCTGTCCGTAGAGGCCGCGCACGGCGCGGCAGGGCGCCTCGAGAACGACCTCCGGGCCTCCGGCGTCGCAGTCCTCGGAACGGAGTACGGCCCCTCCGCAGCGACGCTCCGCCTTGCCGTCGAGGATGACGACGTCGCGGCCACAGCCTTCTCGGAACGGCTCGCGACCCTCACGGGCGGGAACTCCACCGCCGTAGACCTCGGGACTTCTTGGGTGGACCTCCGCTAGCTGCTTCCGGCCAGCCAGGGTCGGAGGGCCGAGCGCTCCCGGGCGGGGCGGTCGGGCCCTGAGGCGGGCGTGGATACGCGAAGGGCGGGCCCTGCCTGCGCAGGGCCCGCCCTTCGTGCGGAGCCTTCCGGACGGCTGTAGTCAGCCGCGGCGGATCAGTTGCCCGTCAGCTTCTCGCGGAGCGCGGCGAGAGCCTCGTCCGAGGCGAGCGTGCCGCTCTCGGGGGCCGGGGCCTCCGAGGAGTAGCTCGTCGGGACGGACTCGCGGCCCGATGCCGCAGCCGCGTCGTCGGCGAGGTGCTGTGCAACCTGCTTCTTGTGCGCCTCCCAGCGCGTCTGGGCGTCAGCGTACTGCTGCTCCCATGCGGCGCGCTGTGACTCGTAGCCCTCGAGCCACTCGTTCGACTCCGGGTCGAAGCCCTCGGGGTACTTGTAGTTGCCCTCTTCGTCGTACTCGGCGGCCATGCCGTAGAGCGCCGGGTCGAACTCGGTCGAGTCCGGGTCCACGCCCTCGTTGGCCTGCTTGAGCGACAGCGAGATGCGGCGACGCTCGAGGTCGATGTCGATGACCTTGACGAAGATCTCGTCGCCCACCGAGACGACCTGCTCGGCGAGGTCGACGTGACGCTCGGCAAGCTCGGAGATGTGGACGAGGCCCTCGATGCCGTCCTCGACGCGGACGAACGCGCCGAACGGAACGAGCTTCGTGACCTTGCCGGGAACGACCTGGCCGAGCGCGTGGGTCCGCGCGAAGGTCTGCCACGGGTCTTCCTGGGTCGCCTTGAGCGAGAGCGAGACGCGCTCGCGCTCGAGGTCCACCTCGAGAACCTCGACGGTGACCTCCTGGCCGACCTCGACGACCTCGGACGGGTGGTCGATGTGCTTCCAGGAGAGCTCGGAGACGTGGACGAGGCCGTCGACGCCGCCGAGGTCCACGAACGCACCGAAGTTGACGATCGAGGAGACGACGCCCGTGCGGACCTGGCCCTTCTCGAGCTTGTTGAGGAACGTCGAGCGGACCTCGGACTGGGTCTGCTCGAGCCACGCACGGCGGGACAGGACCACATTGTTGCGGTTCTTGTCGAGCTCGATGATCTTCGCCTCGAGCTTCTGGCCGATGTACGGCGCAAGGTCCCGCACGCGGCGCATCTCGACGAGCGAGGCCGGGAGGAAGCCACGGAGACCGATGTCGAGGATGAGGCCACCCTTGACCACCTCGATGACGGTGCCGGTGACGACGCCGTCCTCTTCCTTGATCTTCTCGATGTCGCCCCAAGCGCGCTCGTACTGCGCGCGCTTCTTCGACAGGATCAGACGGCCTTCCTTGTCCTCCTTCGTGAGGACGAGGGCCTCCACCTGATCGCCGACCGCCACGACCTCACCGGGGTCGACGTCGTGCTTGATGGAAAGCTCACGGGAGGGGATGACGCCCTCGGTCTTGTACCCGATGTCGAGGAGGACCTCGTCGCGGTCGACCTTGACGACAGTGCCCTCGACGAGGTCGCCGTCGTTGAAGTACTTGATGGTGGCGTCGACGGCGGCAAGGAAGTCATCGGCAGAGCCAATGTCGTTGATAGCGACCTGCGGGGTGCCGGACTTCTCGGTGGAGGTGATGGTCATGTAGTAGGGGCTCCGATGTGGATCGTTAGTCGGTCAGGCAGTCGGTCCCGTGCCATGGGGCATCGGAGCGACATCCTGAAATTTGGATTGGAACAGCAGCGCACTACGCGCCCGTCCAGTTTAGTGGGCAGCCGCAAGCCGGGTCAAAGCGAGGCGAAGCTGTGGGAGCAACATTTCGCTACGCAGGGCTGCCGGGCACGGCCAGCCCGGACTGGGACAGCGTAGTGAACCGGATTCCGCGGTCGAGAAGCGCCGGGAGGCCGGTCGCATATCCGGGCGCGGTGCCGGATCCCGGCTGGTTCATGTGGCTGATGACGATGTCGCCGGGCCCCACGGTCCGAAGCTGCGCGGCCACCTGCCACGCGGGGAAGGTCGCTCCGGCGTCGGCGTTCACCGAGAAGTTGACGGGCACCAGTCCGGCGGCGGAGGTTGCGGCCGCCGTGATGTCGTCGTAGTAGGCCGTGCCCGGGCGGAACCACGGAACGGGCGCGCCCGCCAGGGCGGACACGCGGTCCTCGTTGCCCAGCACCTCGTCGAGGGCGGCAGCAAGCGACCTCGTGCCCGGGATTCCGTAGGCGCTCTGCCCCGACACCGAGAGCGGGACGTGGGCCGTCCCATGGTTGCCGATCTCGAACAGCGGGTCTCCGGCGAGCTCCGCGCTGAGCGACGGGTTGGCCTGGATCCAGCGGGCGTTGAGGAAGAGCGTCGCGGGCACCTTGTACCGCCGCAGCGTCTGGATGAGGGTGGAGTCGTACCGCGAGCCGCCGGGCCCTCCGCACGCGTCGAACGTGAGCGCAACCGCCGTCGTCGCCGTCTGCGTCACGACGCCCTTGACAGCGAGCCCCCATTGCCTCGGAGTCTGCCCCCGGAACCGGTCCTCGATCGCCAGCCGTTCGGCGGCGCTGAGCACGTGGGGCCGCAGCGGCGTCGGCGTGGGCGTGGCGGACGGCGTGACCGGCGCAGGCGGAGGCGTCGAGGGTGCGGGAGTCCCGATGGCGGGCTGGGCGATCGTCGTCTGGGCGACTTGGGTCGCCCCGCACGCGGTCAGGAGCGCGCCGAGCGAGGCCGAGCCCAGAGTGGTCAGCAGAGTGCGCCGCGAGGCATGCGGCATCAAGGAGGGCATGGGCGCTCCAAGGTCGGTGAGCAGGCCGCTCAGAAGTGGGTGAGACAGTGGGCAGGCCGTTCGACGGCGAACATCCGTTCCGCTTCGAGGGCGGCCCCGGGGTTCTCCTCGCTGATGCGCCCTGCTTCCCTCAGGGTAGTCGGTCGGACGCCGCCCACGTACAACGACGCGAGTTCCGCCGTGTCGAGGACGAGGTCGGGCCGCTCGCCGTCGGCGCGCGAGACGCGCGCCGTCCCACCGTCTACCGCGATCCGGTACCTGCCGGCGGCCAGCCCCAGCCCGTCGACGACGTCGAGCACGAGCGAGCCGTCCGCTCCGTAGCGCCTCGCCTCGAGCGCAGCCGGCACGTCGAGGATGCGCAGCCACAGCATGTCCTGCGCTCCCAGAGCGCGGAGTGCGCGCGCGTCGTCGAGCGCCCACGCCAGCGGGTCCTCGGCTGGGGCCTCGTTCCACACGATCCGGCGCACGAGGTCGAGCGAGCCGAGGAAGTCCCACAGCGCGAGGTACGCTTCCGGCGTCGCGGCGACGAGGTCCCGGACGTCCATCGTGTGCGGCTCATGGTCCCACCCTTGGAACGCGTAGGTCACGTAGCCGTCCGGCGTGCCGTCGGCGTCGAAGTGCAGCGCCGCGCGCAGGGCTCGGTCCTCGCCGCCGCCGTCCCTGTCCCACAGCCCGGCGGCCGCATGGCGGTACCGCTCCTGGCGGTCGATGGATCCCGGCGTCACGCGGTGGGTGCGCTCGAACACCGACGGCGCGAGGTCGAGGAGGACCCCCGGGTCCGCGGCCTCGACCCTGCCGTCCGTGGGGACGGCGAGCTTGAAGCGAGGGCCAGTCGTGACTGTGACCCGGCGTTCCGCCGTCGCGACTCCGAAGCCGAAACGGCGGTAGATGGAGGCCTCGGACGCGGTGAGCGCGGCGATCGGGACGCCGTCGGACTTCGCCCTCGCGAGGTCCTCCGTCATGAGCCGCCGCAGGAGCCCGCGGCGGCGATGGCTCGTGCGGACCGTCACCGCCGTCACGAGGTGGGCCGGGACAAGCACCCCGTAGCCGGCGTTGAGCGTCTTCCGGAACGTTGCGAACGTCGCGACGGGGACCTCGGGGCCGAGCGCCCCGACGGGCACGGGACCCGGCTGATAGGCACCCGTGAGCTCGCGGTCGTCGATCACGAGCGCGGCGGCCGTCTTCGCGACCAGGTCCTCCGAACGGCGCTCCTCGTAGAAGCCCGCCCCCACGGCCCGGATCCAGTCCCGCGTCTGCGCGTAGCCTTCCTCGCCCGGCCGCGAGGGCCGGAACCGCCGCAGCTCGTAGTCGCCCGCGAGCGCCATCAGTGCCCGGCTTCGTTCCAAGTGCGGCCCACCCCGACCTGGACGTCGAGCGGCACCGAGAGCTGCGCCGCGGACCCCATGCGTTCGATGACGACCTCGCGGACGGCGGCCTCCTCCCCCGGCGCGACCTCCACCACGAGCTCGTCGTGGATCTGGAGCAGCAGCCGGGAGGCGAGGCCGCGGGCCTCGAGCTCGTGCTCGACGCCGAGCATCGCCAGTTTGATGATGTCCGCGGCGGATCCCTGGATCGGAGAGTTGAGCGCCACCCGCTCCGCCACCTCCCGCCGGGCGCGGTCCGTGCTGTTGAGGTCCGGGAGGTAACGGCGCCGCCCGAAGATCGTCGACGTGTAGCCGTCCTTGCGGGCCTGCTCGACCACCCCGCGGAGGTAGTCGCGGACACCGCCGAACCGGTCGAAGTAGTCCTTCATGAGGTTGCGCGCCTCGTCCACGGAGATGTCGAGCTGCTTCGAGAGCCCGAACGAGGTGAGCCCGTATGCGAGCCCGTAGGACATGGCCTTGACCTTCGCGCGCATCTCGGAGGTGACCTCGGCTGGCGCCACATGGAAGATGCGCGAGCCCACGAAGCGGTGGAGGTCTTCGCCCTCCCGGTACGCCTGGATCAGGCCAGCGTCGTTCGAGAGGTGCGCCATGATGCGCATCTCGATCTGCGAGTAGTCGGCGGAGAGCAGCGACTCGTAGCCCTCCCCCACGACGAACACGTCACGCACCCGACGTCCCTCCTCGGAACGGATCGGGATGTTCTGGAGGTTCGGGTTGTTCGAGGACAGCCGCCCTGTCGCGGCGATGTTCTGCGCGTAGGTCGTGTGGATGCGGGAATCGGACGTCACGGACTTCTTGAGCGTCTCGACCATCTGGCGGAGCTTGCTCGATTCGCGGTGCGCCATGAGCCCTTCGAGGAACGGGTGCCCGGTCTTGTCGAGCAGTTCCTTGAGCGAGGCCGCGTCCGTGGTGTAGCCGGTCTTGATCTTCTTGGTCTTGGGCAGCTCGAGCTCGTCGAAGAGGACCGTCTGGAGCTGCTTGGGCGAACCGAGGTTGACCTCGTGGCCGATCGCGGCGTAGGCCCTTCCCGCGGCCTCCTCGCTCGCGCGGCCGAGGTCGTCCATGAGCGCGTCGATCTGCTCCTTCGAGACCGCGATTCCGGTCCACTCCATGTCGAGCAGCACGCGGGCGAGTGGGAGCTCCATCTCGGCCAGGAGCGAGGCCGCGCCCACTTCGTCGAGGCGCGGCGCGAAATCCGCGTTGAGTGCCCGTACGACGGCGGCCTCCCGCACGAGCGCTCCGGCGGCCTCGTCGTCCCCTCCGAGGGAGAGGGCGAGCTGCCCGCTCGCGGGAGCCGGGCCGAGCTGGATGTCGAGGTGGTGCTGGGCAAGGTCGGACAGGGCGTAGCTCCGCCGGTCGGGCTCGATGAGGTAGCCGGAGACCGAGACGTCGTCGACAACCCCCTCGAGCTCGACGCCGAGCGCCCGCAGGGCCTTCGCGGACTCCTTGTACTCGTGGATCGCCTTGGGCACGGAGGGATCTGCCAGCCATGAGGCAAGCGGCGCCGGGAACGCGCCGTCGACCGCTACGTAGAGGGCCTGCCCGTGCGAGGCGAGGGCGACGGCGGTCGCCTCCTGCCGCTCCCCCGCCTGCTCGGCGCGTATCGCGACAGCAACGGGTCTGACGCCCGCGTCGCTCGCGAGGCTCGCGAGCGCCGCGGGAAGCTCGTCCGAACCCGGCCGCGTGTACTCGGGCACCTCGAAGACGTCGGTGCCCGAGACCTCGGGCTCGGTTGCGAAGATCTCGTACACGCGGGCCCTGAGGTTCTTGAACTCGAGCTCGTCGAAGAGCGATTCGATGGCGGCGGGATCCGGCTCGGGAGAGGCCAGCTCGTCGAGTGCGACCGGAAGCTCGAGGTCGGTGAGGAGCCGGTTGAGGCGCCGGTTCCGTTCGACGGACTCGATGTTCTCGCGCAGGCTCTCGCCGGCCTTGCCCTTGATCTCGTCCGCGTGCTCGAGGACTCCCTCGAGCCCGTCGTACAGGGCGATCCACTTCGCCGCCGTCTTGGGCCCCACGCCCGGGACTCCGGGGAGGTTGTCTGCGGATTCGCCCACGAGTGCCGCGAGGTCCGGGTAGCGCGCAGGTGGGACGAGGTACTTCTCCTCGATCGCGGCGGCGTCCATGCGCGGAATGTCGCTCACGCCCTTGCGCGGGTACAGGACCGAGACGCGGTCGTTGACGAGCTGGAACGTGTCGCGGTCGCCGGAGACGAGGTAGACCTCCATGCCGGCGTCCGCGCCCTGGGCTGCGAGGGTCGCGAGGATGTCGTCTGCCTCGTACCCGGGGAGCTCGATGGTCCGGATGCCGAGGGCCTGCATGACCCGCTTGATGATGTCGATCTGGCCGCGGAACTCGGACGGCGTCTCGTTGCGCCCGCCCTTGTACTCGCTGTACTCGGCCTTGCGGTAAGTCGTCTCATCGCTCACGTCGAACGCGACCGCGACGTGGGTGGGCTTCTGGTCCCGCATGAGGTTGATGAGCATTGAGGTGAAGCCGTGGACGGCATTCGTGTGCTGGCCTTCGGCGTTCCGGAAGCTCTCGGCGGGCAGGGCGAAGAAGGCACGGAAGGCCATGGAATGCCCGTCGACGACGAGGAGGCGGCGCGGCTCCTCCTGGGGGTCGAGGACGGCGGTCTCGGCTTTGCTCGTTTGGCTCACGGGTGCCAGCCTAGTGGGCATGCATGCGAAAGACACTCGCGCCGGGACGCCGCTCGCGGGCGCACCTGACCTCGGACTGCACGGCCGCTACGAGCAGGAACTCGTCGATGCCGGAGTCCCCGAACATCTCCGTCGGCAGCTCGCTGGGAGCGGCGTCGGGGCGCTCGTGGTGAAGCTGGGAATCGTGTTCGAGGAAATCGGGCCCGAACGAGCTGTCGCGACCATGCCGGTGGAGGGCAACACGCAGGTTGCCGGCATCCTGCACGGCGGTGCGAGCGCGGCCCTCGCCGAGACGCTCGGATCGTTCGCGGCGACTGTCCACGCCGGTCCCGGCCGCATCGCGATGGGCGTCGACCTCAACGCGACGCACCACCGGCCGGCCTCGAGCGGAATCGTCCGAGGGGTCTGCACCGCAATCCATCTCGGGCGGACCATGACCTCGCATGAGATCGTCGTCGAGGACGAGTCGGGGCGCAGGGTCTGTACTGCGAGGATCACGAACCTGCTCCGCGATCTCCCGGGGAAGGACGCGCCTGGCCCCGCCGGGCAGGGCTGATGGGCGTGATGCAAGCGGCCGCTAGTGATGGAAGCGGCCGCTAGTGATGGAAGTACGGCACGATGAGGAACACGCCGTACAGGACCGCGGCACCCGAGAGCGCGTAGCACGCGCTGCTCGCAGCGGCGAGGCCTTTGCGGTTGCTGCGCCTCGGGTCCGCGCTCTCGGCCCGCAGGCGGACACCGAGCGCGAAGAACAGCACGATGCAGCCCGCGCCGACGACCGTGGCGATTGCGACGATGAGGAAGGCTCCCCAGTCGATCACGGCTGACCTCCCTTCCCGGCGCGGCTGCGGGCGGGGAAGCTGACGGCTTCGCTCGCCTCCTCGACCTCGACGACGTTGTGGTGGCCGACGCGCTCGCGCCGGTTGAGCAGGAACATCCACAGGATGGCCGCTGCGCCGACGAGGGCGACGGCGACGACTCCCCCGGGCCCGAGCCCGACCACGATGGCGGCCAGCCCGCCGACGACGGCGGCTGCCGGCAGCGTGAGGACCCAGCCGAGCGCTATCCGACCGGCGGTTCCCCAGCGGATGGAGGTTCCGCGGCGGCCGAGGCCGGAGCCGATCACCGAACCGCTCGTGACCTGGGTGGTCGAGAGCGCGAAGCCGAGGTGGGACGAGGCGAGGATCGCTGCAGCCGTGCTCGCCTCGGAGGAGAACCCCTGGGCGGGACGCACCTCGGTCAGTCCGGTGCCCACCGTACGGATGATGCGCCAGCCGCCGGCATATGTGCCGAGGCCGATCGCGGCGGCGCACGCGGCGATCACCCACCACTGGGGGCCGCTTCCGGGCGTCTGGGCTCCGGCGGAGATGAGGAGGAGGGTGATGATCCCCATGGTCTTCTGCGCATCGTTCGTCCCGTGCGAGAGCGCCACGAGGCTCGAGGTGAAGATCTGGCCGATCCGGAAGCCTGCCCGTCCCTGATGCAGCTTCTGGCCGGTCTCGGGGTCACGCCGAGCCGTCACGGCGTAGGCGATGCGCGTGCACACCCAGGCTGAGAGGCCCGCGATGATCGGGGCAGCGACCGCCGGGAGGATGACCTTCGAGACGATTCCCGAGAAGTTGACCGACGAGACGCCGATGCCCACGACCGCCGCACCGATGAGGCCTCCGAAGAGCGCATGCGAAGAGCTCGACGGGAGTCCGCGGAGCCACGTGAACATGTTCCAGACCACGGCTCCGATGAGCCCCGCGAAGATGAGCTCGGGGGTGATGTGGACGCCCGGCGAACCTTCCCGGATGATGCCGCTCGAGATGGTCTTCGCCACTTCCGTCGAGAGGAACGCCCCCACGAGGTTGAGCCCGGACGCTAGCGCGACGGCGGCGCGGGGCTTGATCGCACCGGTGGCGATCGGGGTCGCCATGGCATTCGCGGTGTCGTGGAAGCCGTTCGTGAAGTCGAAGAAGAGCGCAAGTGCGACGACGAGCGCGATCATGGCGGTGATGTCCACCCGGGTTCCCATCGGAGATCGAGGTTGTCTGGGGGCGCTGTGCCCGTGCCCCGCGAGTTCACCCCAAGTTCACCATCTGGATGCCGCGAATTCACCCTGCGCCGAGAAGCCATCCTATACCGGTGCCCGAGGAGGGACTCGAACCCTCACACCTCTCGATACCGCATTTTGAGTGCGGCGCGTCTGCCGATTCCGCCACTCGGGCCTGCCGCGCAGCTGCCTTTCGGTGCCGCGCGGGACCACTCTACCGCCCCCGAGGCTGGCACGTCGTCCTCAGCCCGTTGAACCGCGCGAGCGACTGCGCCGCCAGGGGGGCCAGCAACTGGGCAGGCGAACTGCGCGGAGGCGACCCTCCCCGGTAGGATCGTCCTAAGCCCACCCCGAATCTGCAGCAAGGAGCCCGAGTGTCCGAGAAGACGTCGGAGAAGACAGCCAAGCCCACGCCGTCGCCCAAGAGCGCGACGCCGTCGGACCAGGCACGTGCCGCGCGCCGCGTGGTAGTCGCGGAGGACGAGACCCTCATCCGCCTCGACATCATCGAGATCCTGCGCGGCGAGGGCTTCGACGTGGTCGGCGAGGCCGACAACGGCGAGAAGGCCGTCGCGCTCGCGGAAGACCTTCGCCCGGACCTCGTGCTGATGGACGTCAAGATGCCCGTCATGGACGGCATCACGGCGGCCGAGAAGATCGTCAAGGCACGCATCGCGCCCGTCGTCCTCCTCACGGCGTTCAGCCAGAAGGAGCTCGTCGAGCGCGCCCGGGACGCCGGTGCCATGGCGTATGTGGTCAAGCCGTTCACACCGAACGACCTGGTGCCGGCGATCGAGATCGCCCTCTCGCGCCACGAGGAAATCCGCGCGCTCGAGGCCGAGGTCACCGACCTCCAGGAGCAGTTCGCCACGCGCAAGCTCGTTGAGCGCGCCAAGAGCCTCCTCATGACCAAGATGGGGCTCAGCGAGCCCGAGGCGTTCCGGTGGATCCAGAAGACGTCCATGGACCGTCGCCTCAGCATGCGAGAGGTCGCCGAGACCATCATCAACCAGGTGAGCTGACGCCGGCCAGGTGAGCTGACGCGGGCCTCGAAAAGGCCCGGCACCGAGACGACGAGGGCGGCACCCCCAGAAGGGGTGCCGCCCTCGTCGTCTGACGGGCGGGAGGATCAGACCTCAGGCCACGGGCCAACGTGCTCGCGCGCAGGCTTCACCGCGCCGTCGAGCAGCTGCCCTGCGTCGGCGAGGTCTCCGACCTTGTGCACGCGCAGCGCGTTCGTCGAGCCGGCAACGCCGGGAGGCGAACCGGCGGCGACTACGACAAGGTCATTCGGCTGGGCCATCCCGGCCCGCAGGAGGTACTCGTCGACCTGGGCGATCATCTGGTCGGTGTGCTCGGCGAACTCCACCATCCGTGGCTGGATGCCCCAGCACAGGCTCAGGATGTTGAGCGTCGAGGTGAGCGGCGTGAACGCGAAGATCGGCTTCTGGGGCCGGAGGCGGCTGAGCCTCCGGGCCGAATCGCCCGACTGCGTGAACGTGCAGATGTACTTCGCGTCCAGCTGGTCTGCGATGGTCACGGCGGCCCGCGTGATCGCGCCGCCTCGCGTCTTCGGCTGCGAGCCGAGGGGAGGAACGCGCTCGAGGCCGTGGTCCTCCGTCGACTCGATGATCTTCGCCATCGTGCGCACCGTCTCGATGGGGTACGCCCCAACGCTCGTCTCGCCCGAGAGCATCACGGCGTCTGCGCCGTCGAGCACCGCGTTGGCGCAGTCGGACGCCTCGGCGCGGGTCGGGCGGGGGTTCTCGATCATCGACTCGAGCACCTGGGTCGCAACGATGACGGGCTTCGCCCAGCGGCGAGCCAGCTCGATCGCCCGCTTCTGCACGAGCGGAACCTCCTCGAGCGGAAGCTCCACGCCGAGGTCGCCACGGGCGACCATGATCGCGTCGAACGCGTCGATGATCTCGTGGAGCTGCTCGACGGCCTGGGGCTTCTCGATCTTGGCGATGACAGGGACGCGGCGGCCCTCCTCGTCCATGATCGTGTGGACGCGCTCAACGTCGGACGCATCGCGGACGAACGAGAGGGCGATGAAGTCCACACCCCGCCGGAGCGCCCAGCGGAGGTCCGCCTCGTCCTTGTCGCTCAGCGCCGGGACGTTCACCGCGACGCCGGGAAGGTTGATTCCCTTGTTGTTCGACACCATGCCGCCGACGACGACCTCGGTGACCACCTTCACGTCGTCGACCGCGGTGGCGCGCAAGGCGACCTTGCCGTCGTCGATCAGGAGCGTGTCTCCGACTGAGACGTCCTCGGTGAGGCTCTTGAGCGTCGTGGAGCAGATCTCCTTCGTGCCCGGGACGTCCTCCGTCGTGATCGTGAAGACGTCGCCGGGAGCAAGCTCGTACGGGCCGTCCACGAAGCGGCCGAGGCGGATCTTCGGGCCTTGGAGGTCGGCCATGATGCCGACTGGCTTGTGGAGCTCGGCCGACGCCTTACGCACGTTCTCGTAGGTCGCGTCGTGCACCGAGTGGTCGCCGTGGCTCATGTTCAGGCGGGCCACGTCGACGCCGGCCTCGATCACTGCGAGGGTCTTCTCGTAGCTCGAGATGGCCGGCCCAAACGTGGCAACGATTTTCGCTCGTCTCATGTACCTCACCCTAGGGGTTGTGTGGTGAACGTGGATGTCTGGGGGATGAACTTCACGGATTCCGCCGGAGCGGAACGTGTCGGATCAGGCAGGGGCCCTTTGCTTCTGTCCGGGACCTCTGCGCACGTCAGAGGACGGAGATCGCGCGATCCGTCGGAGCCACCGGCGCCGGCAGGATCGTGCTGCCCATCAGGAACTTGTCGACCTCCGCCGCGCAGGCCCGCCCTTCCGCGATCGCCCACACGATGAGCGACTGGCCGCGGCCGGCGTCGCCCGCCACGAAGACGCCCGGGGTTGGGGTCATGTACTCGCCGTCGCGGGAGACGTTCCCGCGCTCGTCGAACGGAGCATTGACCTGCTCGGGGAGGCCCGACTCCTCTGCCCCTGTGAATCCGAGGGACAGGAGGACGAGGTCCGCCGGAATGACGCGCTCAGTGCCGGCCTTCGGGATGCGCCTGCCGTCCACGTATTCCGTCTCGGCGACCTTGAGGCCCGTCACCTTCCCGTCCTCGCCGATGTATTCGACCGTCGAGGCAAGGTACGTCCGCTCGCCGCCCTCCTCGTGGGCGCTGGCAACTTCGAAGAGCGTAGGGAACATCGGCCACGGCTGGTGGCCCGGACGCTCCGCGGGAGGCTGCTTGCCGATGGCGAGAGTCGTGACCGAGGCAGCCTGCTGGCGATGCGCGGTGCCGAGGCAGTCGGCACCTGTGTCGCCGCCGCCGAGGATCACAACGTGCTTGCCTCGCGCGTCGATCTGATCCTCGACCACATCGCCGGCGACGACGCGGTTGGCCTGGACGAGGTACTCCATGGCGAAGTGGACGCCGTCGAGCTCGCGGCCCGGGATCTTGAGGTCGCGCGGAACCGTCGCTCCCGTCGCCACGACCACCGCGTCGTACCGGCGGCGCAGCTGGTCCCAGCTCACGTCGCGGCCGACCTCGACGCCGGTGCGGAAGCGCGTGCCCTCGGCCTTCATCTGCGCGAGACGGCGCTCGAGGATCTCCTTCTCCATCTTGAAGTCCGGGATGCCATAGCGCAGGAGGCCGCCGATCCGGTCGTCGCGCTCGTACACGGCGACCGTGTGGCCGACCCGCGTGAGCTGCTGCGCGGCCGCGAGCCCGGCGGGCCCGGAGCCGACGACGGCGACCGTCTTGCCCGTGAGGCGCGCCGGCGGAAGGGGCTCGACATAGCCGCCCTCGAAGGCCTGCTCCGCGATCGAGACCTCGATCTGCTTGATGGTCACGGCGGGCTGGTTGATGCCGAGCACGCACGCGGACTCGCACGGCGCCGGGCACAGCCGGCCCGTGAACTCCGGGAAGTTGTTGGTCGCGTGCAGGCGCTCGCTCGCATCCTGCTCCTTGCCGCGCCACGTGAGGTCGTTCCACTCGGGAATGAGGTTACCGAGCGGGCAGCCGTGGTGGCAGAAGGGGATACCGCAATCCATGCAGCGTGCAGCCTGGCGCTTGAGGACGCCGTTCTCCTGGGCCTCGTAGACCTCCTTCCAGTCCATGATGCGGACGGGGACGGGACGGCGCGGCTGCGTCTCACGCTGCCGAACCTTCAGGAATCCGCGTGGGTCAGCCACCGGTCACCTCCAGGATGCGAGACCAAACTTCTTCCCCGTCCGGGTCCAGGCCCTCTTCGAGGGCCCCCAGACGGGTCTGCTGCACCGCCGCGTAGTCGCGGGGCAGCACCTTCGTCATGCGGGCTGCCGTGTCGTCGAAGTTGTCGAGCAGGCGCTGCCCCAACTGCGAGCCCGTCTCCTCGACGTGCTTGGCGATGAGATTCCGCACGATGTCCCGGTCCTCGTCGTCGAGTTCGAGGAGCGTGAGCTCGCCCGAGCCGAGGGCCTGGGTGTTGACCTTCGCCGCGTCGAGGTCGAGGACGAACGCGGTGCCGCCCGACATCCCTGCGCCGAAGTTGCGGCCCGTGCGCCCGAGGATGACCGCCTGGCCACCCGTCATGTATTCGCAGCCGTGGTCGCCGATGCCTTCGACGACGGCGGTCGCGCCCGAGTTGCGCACGAGGAACCGCTCGCCGACCATTCCGCGGAGGAAGATCTCCCCGCTCGTGGCGCCGTAGCCGATCACGTTGCCCGCGATCACGTTGTCCTCGGCCGGGAACACGTTGCTGCGGTCGGGACGGACGATGACGCGGCCTCCGGACAGGCCCTTCGCGACATAGTCGTTCGAGTCGCCGAACAGCCGCAGCGTGATGCCTGCGGGCAGGAACGCCGCGAGGGACTGCCCGGCAGTACCGGTGAGGGTCACGTCGATCGTGTCCGTCGCGAGCGTGTCGGTGCCGAACGTACGGGTGACCTCGTGGCCCAGCATCGTCCCCACCGAGCGGTCGGTGTTGACGACCGGGAGGCTGATCTTGACCGGGCTGCGGTCCATGAGCGCCTCTTGCGCCATCTCGATGAGCTGGACGTCGAAGTGCTTGTCGAGCTCGTGGTTCTGGCCCGTCGTGTTGCGCAGCGGCGCGTCCTCGTCGAAGTCCATGCCCGCGAGGATCGGCGTGAGGTCGAGCCCCTCGGCCTTCCAGTGGTCGATCGCGTCCTTCGTGTCGAGGAACTCTGAACGACCGATCGCCTCTTCGAGCGAGCGGAAGCCGAGCTGGGCCAGGATCTCGCGGATCTCCTCCGCGATGAACTCGAAGAAGTTCACCACGAACTCGGGCTTGCCCGTGAAGCGCGCCCGCAGCTCAGGATTCTGCGTTGCGACGCCGACGGGGCACGTGTCCAGATGGCACACGCGCATCATGACGCAGCCCGAGACGACGAGCGGTGCCGTGGCAAAACCGAACTCCTCGGCACCCAGCAGCGCAGCGATGACGACGTCGCGGCCCGTCTTCAGCTGGCCGTCGACCTGGACCACCACGCGGTCCCGCAGCCCGTTGAGCATGAGCGTCTGCTGGGTTTCGGCGAGGCCGAGCTCCCACGGGACGCCCGCGTGCTTGAGCGAGTTCAGCGGCGAGGCGCCCGTACCGCCGTCGTGCCCCGACACGAGCACGACGTCGGCCTTCGCCTTCGTCACGCCCGCGGCGACCGTGCCGATCCCCACCTCGGAGACGAGCTTGACGTGGACCCGTGCGCTCGGGTTGGCACGCTTGCAGTCGTAGATGAGCTGCGCGAGGTCCTCGATCGAGTAGATGTCGTGGTGTGGGGGCGGCGAGATGAGGGTCACGCCCGGCGTCGAGTGGCGGGTCCGCGCCACCCACGGGTAGACCTTCTGGGCCATGAGCTGGCCGCCCTCGCCGGGCTTCGCCCCCTGGGCCATCTTGATCTGGATGTCGGTCGCATTGGTCAGGTAGAGGCTGGTCACGCCGAAACGGCCGGACGCGACCTGCTTGATGGCCGAGCGCCGCTCGGGGTCGAGCAGACGGTCGACGTCCTCGCCGCCCTCCCCCGTGTTCGACCGGGCGCCCAGACGGTTCATCGCTATCGCAAGCGTCTCGTGGGCTTCCTTCGAGATGGACCCGTAGCTCATCGCGCCGGTCGAGAACCGCTTCACGATGCTCGCGACGGACTCGACGTCGTCCACGGGGATCGCGGGGCGAAGCCCCTCGCGGAACGCGAGAAGGCCGCGCAGCGTCATGAGGTTCTTGGACTGGTCGTCGACCCCCTTCGTGTACGCCTTGAACACGTCATAGCGGCGCTCGCGCGTCGCGTGCTGCAGGCGGAAGACGGTCTCCGGGTTGAACAGGTGCGGCTCGCCGTCGCGACGCCACTGGTACTCGCCGCCGTTCAGGAGCGCCCGATGCGGCTGCTCGATCCCGGACGCCGGGTACGCCATCTCGTGGCGGGCTGCGACCTCGGCGGCAATGACGTCGAGCCCGACGCCGCCGAGCTGGCTGTGCGTGCCGGCGAAGAATTCGTCGACGAGGTCTTGCGAGAGGCCGAGCGCTTCGAACGTCTGGGCGCCGCAGTAGGAGGCGACAGTCGAGATGCCCATCTTGGACATGATCTTGAGCACGCCCTTGCCGAGGCCCTTGATGAGGTTGTAGACCCCGTCCTCAGGGGTGACGCCCGGCAGGTCGCCCGAGCGGATGAGCTCCTCGACGGACTCCATCGCGAGATAGGGGTTCACCGCGGACGCGCCATAGCCGATGAGCGTGGCGACATGGTGCACCTCACGGACGTCCCCGGCCTCGACGACGAGCGCGGTCTTCGTACGGTTCGCGCTGCGCAGGAGGTGGTGGTGGACGGCGGAGACGAGGAGCAGAGACGGGATCGGGGCCCACTGCGCGTTCGAGTCGCGGTCGGAGAGCACGACGTACTGCACCCCGCGGTTGATGGCTCCCGAGACCTGCTCGCAGATCTCCGTCAGCCGGGCGCGCAGCGCCGCCTCGCCGCCCTCGGGACGGTAGAGGCCGCGTACCTTGATCGCGATCCGGTCGCCGTGGCTGTTCTCGATGTTGGCGATCTTCGCGAGCTGGTCGTTGTTGATCACCGGGAACGGCAGGATGACCTGCCTCTCCTTGACCTGCCCCATGCTGAGGAGGTTCCCGTTGGGTCCGATCGCACCGTTGAGGCTCGTGACGAGCTCCTCGCGGATGGCGTCGAGGGGCGGGTTCGTGACCTGGGCGAACGACTGCACGAAGTAGTCGAAGAGCAGCCGGGGCCGCTTCGAGAGGACCGCCACCGGGGTGTCGGAGCCCATGGCGCCGATCGGCTCGGCGCCGTTCCGGGCCATCGGGCCGACCAGGATGCGGAGCTCCTCCTGCGTGTAGCCGAACGTGCGCTGCCGGACGTTCACCGACTGGGGGGTGTGGATGACGTGCTCGCGTTCGGGGAGGTCGGCGAGGCGGATGACGTTCTGGTCCACCCACTCCTGCCACGGGTTCGCGCCCGCGACCTCGGCCTTGACCTCGGCGTCCTCGATGATCCGGCCGGCCTCGGTGTCCACGACGAACATCTTGCCCGGCGCGACGCGGCCCTTCTTGACGACCTTCGCCGGCTCGACGTCGACGACACCGACCTCCGAGGCGAAGACGACGAGGCCGTCCTCGGTCACCCAGTAGCGGCAGGGGCGCAGGCCGTTGCGGTCCAGTGTGGCACCCACGAGGGAACCGTCGGTGAACGAGACGGCGGCCGGCCCGTCCCAGGGCTCCATGAGGAGCGAGTGGTACTCGTAGAAGGCCCGGCGGGCAGGATCCATCGTCGCGTGGTTCTCCCACGCCTCGGGGATCATCATCATGATCGCGTGCGTGATCGGACGTCCCGAGAGCCACAGCAGCTCGGCGACCTCGTCGAACGAGGCGGAGTCCGAGGCGCCCGGGGTGCAGATCGGGAAGAGCTCCTCGGGAACCTCGCCCAGGAGCGGGCTCGAGAGCTGGGACTGACGCGCCCGCATCCAGTTGCGGTTGCCCTTGACCGTGTTGATCTCGCCGTTGTGGGCGATCGTCCGGAACGGCTGGGCGAGCGGCCACGAAGGGAACGTGTTCGTCGAGAAGCGCGAGTGGACGATCGCGAGCTTGGTCGTGAACCGATCGTCGGAGAGGTCCGGGTAGAACGGCTCGAGCTGGGCCGTCGTCAGCATCCCCTTGTAGACGATGGTGCGCGAGGAGAGTGACGGGAAGTAGACGCCATGCTTGTTCTGCGCGCGCTTGCGGATCCGCCACACCCGCGCGTCGAGGTCGTTGCGGTCCAGCTGCTCCCCCGTGAGCGAGACGAAGAACGGCTGGGCGAAGCGGGGCATGCACGCGCGGGCCATCGCGCCGACGAGCTCGGCGACCACGGGCACCTCGCGCCAGCCGAGGACCTTGAGGCCCTCGGTCTCGGCCAGGGCTTCGATGCCCCCGCGCGCCGCGGCGTCCTCGCGGTCGTCGGCCGGAAGGAATGCGATGCCCACGGCGTATTGGCCGAGAGCGGGCAGCTCGAAGTCGACGGTTGCCCGGAAGAACTCGTCGGGGAGCTGCAGGAGGATGCCCGCGCCGTCGCCCGTGCCCTCGTCGGCACCGACCGCGCCGCGGTGTTCGAGGGCTCGGAGGGCGTGGAGCGCGGCGTCGACAATGTCATGCCCGCCCTCGCCCCGGAGCGTCGCGACGATCGCGAGACCGCACGCGTCCTTCTCCTGCTCCGCCTGGTAGAGCCCTGCGGACGCGGGAAGCGACGAGAACCGCTCGAACGGCGAGACCGCCTCTGCGGGCGGGAACTCGACGGCAGTGCCGTGTGTCGGGTGAGTCATGACGAAACGTCCTTCCTCCTGATCGATTCGCGACAGGGGACAACGCTGGCCCCGGCGTTGCTGGCCGCAAGGGGCCCAGCACGGCGCTGATTACTGGAATTGTAGGGGCGGCTCCGCGCCGCCGAACAGCGTCAGGTGCCTCCTACGTCGGTCCGGGGAAGTGCTCCCACGGCCGGTGGTCCACTTCCTTGTGGAGCGAGCGTCGCTTGCGGGCGGTGGCCCGGGGCGTGGCGAGCGGGGCTGGGCCCTCTTCACCGTCGTCCTCCTCTGAAGGCATCGCGTCCTGAGTGCGGGACACGACTCGTCGGAGACGGCTCGATGTGTCGCAAGACTAGCACGGGCGCCGTATACCGAGACGGTCGCGTCCGGATGCTGGACTGGGATGGCCCTTCCTGCATCCTGTGTTACGCTCGGCGCCCTTCGCCACTCTGTGCGGGACGAAGCAAGGCCCTTCGTCAGGCACCCGCACCGCGTTCAAGGCCGCGACTCAGCTCTGCCGCAAGCTCGCCGACCGCATCAGGCCCGCCGTCGCGGAGAGCACTCACGATGGCGGTGCCGACGATGACTCCGTCGGCGTAGGCGGCGATCTCGCGGACGTGCTCGGCGTTCGAGACGCCGAGGCCGACGCACACGCGCTCAGCACCCGCGGCCCGCGCCTCCGCGACGACCCGTCGGGCGCTCTCGTCCACCGAGGCCCGCGCACCGGTCACGCCCATGAGCGAAACCGCATAGGTGAATCCCCTCGTTGCGGCGACGGTCATCGCCATCCGCTCTGCGGTCGAGGACGGTGCGACAAGGAAGACGCGGTCGAGGCCGTACTTGTCGGAGGCCTGGATCCACTCCGCAGCCTCGTCGGGAATGAGGTCCGGCGTGATGAGCCCCGCTCCCCCCGCCTCGGCGAGGCGCCGCGCAAACTCGTCGACGCCGAGGCGCATGACGGGGTTCCAGTACGTCATCACCAGGACCGCGGCCTCCGTCGCGTCGGTCACCGCCTTGACGACGTCGAAGACGCTCGCCACGTGGAACCCGTTCGCGAGAGCCTCGGTCGTCGCCGCCTGGATGACGCTGCCGTCCATGACGGGATCCGAGTAGGGGATGCCGATCTCGATCACGTCGGCGCCGTTGCGCGCGAGCGCGATGGCGGCGTCGATGCTCTCCTGGACCGTGGGGAACCCGGCGGGAAGATAGCCGACGAGGGCCGCGCGGCCCTCCGCCCTGGCGCGGTCGATGGCAGCGGCGGCCTTGCTCGCCGTCGTCCTGCCTGTGCTCTCGGCGCTTCCGCTCTGCGTGCCCTGCTGCTGCGCGTGCTGATCCGTCGCGCTCATGCCAACTCCTCCACCGCGCCGGTGCCCTCGCCCGGCACGAAGCCCTTGGGCCGGCGCGTCGAGAGCGTCGTCCCCTTCACCTGGCCGTTCTCGTCGAGCATGCCGAACCATTCGGCCGCCGTCTGGACGTCCTTGTCGCCGCGCCCTGAGAGGTTCACGATCACGATGCGGTCGGCGGGGTCGCCGCCTTCGGCCGCTAGACGTCGGCCCACCTTGATGGCCCCGGCGAGCGCATGCGAGGACTCGATGGCGGGGATGATGCCCTCGGTCCGGCACAGGACGCTGAAGGCCTCCATCGCCTCGGTGTCCGTGATCGGCTCGTAGGTCGCGCGGCCGATGTCGTGGAGGTACGCGTGCTCGGGCCCGACGCCCGGGTAGTCCAGGCCAGCCGAGATGGAATGGGACTCGATCGTCTGCCCGTCTTCGTCCTGCATGAGGTACGAGCGCGCGCCATGGAGCACCCCGGGGCGCCCGAGCGTGATGGTCGCCGCGTGGTGCGCCGTCTCGACCCCTTCGCCGCCGGCCTCGAAGCCGTAGAGGCGCACGGACGGGTCGTCGAGGAAGCCGTGGAAGATGCCGATCGCGTTCGAGCCGCCGCCCACGCACGCGCACACGGCATCCGGGAGCCGGCCGGTCTGCTCGAGGACCTGCTCGCGTGCCTCCTCGCCGATGACCTCGTGGAAGAAGCGGACCATGGCCGGGAACGGGTGGGCCCCGGCCGCTGTGCCCAGGAGGTAGTGGGTCGTGCTCACGTTCGCGACCCAGTCGCGGAGGGCGTCGTTGATCGCGTCCTTCAGGGTCTGCGAGCCGTTCGTGACCGGGACGACGGTGGCTCCCAGGAGCTGCATGCGCGCGACGTTCAGGGCCTGCCTGCGGCAGTCCTCCGCGCCCATGTACACGACGCATTCGAGGCCCAGGAAGGCCGCGGCCGTCGCGCTGGCGACGCCGTGCTGCCCCGCGCCGGTCTCGGCGATGATCCGGGTCTTGCCCATGCGCTTCGCGAGGAGCGCCTGCCCGAGGACGTTGTTGATCTTGTGCGAGCCGGTGTGGTTGAGGTCCTCGCGCTTGAGGAAGACCCGGACGCCGCCTGCGTGCTGGGAGAACCGCTTGGCCTCTGTGAGGAGCGAGGGCCGCCCTGAGTAGTTGCGGTTGAGGTCCGCGATCTGGGCGAGGAAGTCCGGATCCTGCTTCGCCTTCTCGAAGGTCTCGTCGAGCTCGTCGAGCGCCGCGATGAGGGACTCGGGCATCCAGCGCCCACCGTAGGCCCCGAAGTACGGGCCTGGGGCGTGCCGCAGGCTGCCCGCGAGGAAGGCGTCCGCCGGGTGGGTCTCTGCCGATGCTTCTGGTGCGTTCTCGGCCACCAGTGTCTCCGTCCTAGTTGAAGTCCGCCGGATGGGGCGTCGGGCGCCCGTCCGGCTCAGTGCGCGCCGAGGCGTTCGGCGATGGCTGCCGCGCCGCTGCGCTGGAATGCTGCGATCCGCTCGCGCGGCGAACCGTGCGTCACGAGGGCCTCGCCCACGAGCACTGCGTTGGCACCCAGGGCCGCGTACTCCGCAACGTCCTCGGGTCCGCGCACGCCGGATTCGGCCACCACGACGGGTCCGGCCGGGATGCGGTCGGCGAGGCGGGCGAACACGGCGCGGTCGACGTCGAGCGTCTTCAGATTGCGCACGTTCACGCCGAGGATACGAGCGCCGGCCGCGAGGCCGCGGTCGATCTCCTCCTCGGTGTGGGTTTCGACGAGCGCGTTCATGCCCAGTTCGTGCGTCAGGTCGAGGAAGCCCTTGAGCTCTGCGTCGTCGAGCGCCGCGACGATGAGCAGGACGAGGTCGGCCCCGTGCGCCCTCGCCTCATGGATCTGGTACTCGTCGACCGTGAAGTCCTTGCGGAGGAGCGGCGTCGCGACCGCTGCACGAACGGCGTCGAAGTCCGCGAGGCTCCCGCCGAACCGGCGCTGCTCGGTCAGCACGCTGATGACGGAGGCACCGCCGTCGGAATACTGCCGCGCGAGGGCCGCCGGGTCGGCGATGTCCGCAAGATCTCCCTTGGAGGGGCTGCGCCGCTTGACCTCGGCAATGACCTTCAGCTCGCCCCGGGGCTCGTCCGCCCCGCCGAGCGCCGCGAACGCGTCGAGGGCGGACGGCCTCGCGGCCGCCGCCTCCCGGACCGCCGTCAGGGGCAGGTCGCGGCGTCGCGCCTCGAGGTCCTCGCGGACCCCCGCGATGATGTCGTCGAGGACGGTCGCCATCAGTGGGTGTTGTTGAGCTTGCTGCCGCCCACGCCGTAGCCGGCGCGACGCATGAACCAGCCGACAATCAGGCCGATAGCGATGATCACGACGCCGGCCCAGAAGATCGGGGCGTTCGCGATGGCAAACGCGATGCTCGAGACGAGCGCGCCGATCAGCATGATGAAAACGCACGTCCACGCGGCTGGGCTGTTCCCATGGCCGAGGTCCTCGCCGTGGAGGGCCACCTTGGTGCTGTCCTGGGAACCGCTCGCGTTGCTCATGTCGTCCTTCTCCTCGCTTGGGTGTCTTGTGCCATTCTGCCATCTCCGGCGCCGCGGTCGGCGCTGCGTGACGTCCCGGCCCCTTCAGTCCGTCGGGTCCTCGCCCCGGGTCAGGCGGTCCCATCCGTCGATCTCGTCGACGCGGGCGCGGGCAGCGGCAGCCCCAGGTTGCGCCGGCTCGCCGTGTGAGCCGCTCGCGCGTCCCCGGCGCCCCGACGCGGCGTCGTACCTCGTGCGGGTGGGCCAATGCCTGGCGGCGATTATCGCGAGGACTCCGCACAGCGCGAGCAGGGCGCCGGCGACCGCGGCGGCGGCGGGGAACCAGGTGAGCACCGTCGTCGCGGGTCCCCCCGAGACGCCCGTGGCCTTGGCGATCGAACTGGCGGCGGCCGCCCTCGGGTCCGCCATCACGGCGATGCAGGAGGCGGCGACGCCGAACCCGGCCAGGACGACCACCACGCTCGCGACGAGGCGACCGATGCGGCCCGCGACGGCCGCTGCCAGGACGCCGGCGAGGCCCACGAGCGCCAGGGCAGTCACGGCGGTCGCCGCGTTGCTCCCCTGGACCATCACGTGGGCCGTGCGCACCGCCGCGCCCTGGACGTCCGCGTCGATCCAGGTCTGCGTGGTCGATGCGAACGCAAGGATCGCCACGAGGACGCTGAGCCCGACGACGGTCGACTTCCGCGCCCACGCGGGCACTCGCGCCGGCTCGTGGCCGGCCGACGGGACGGTGTTCGCAGTTCCGGTCACGCTAGATCCCATCCCCGACGCCCGGCAGCGTCGCCGCAGACCGCAGTGCGGAGGCTGTGTGCACGGCGCGCAGCGGTGCCGCGGCCTTGTTGACGGACTCGAGCGCCTCGGCTACCGGATCCGAGTCGGCGACGATTCCGCCTCCCGACTGCACGTACGCCCGGCCCTCCCGCAGCAGGGCGGTGCGGATCGCGATGGCCATGTCCATGTCGCCCGCGAAGTCGAAATAGCCGACGACGCCACCGTACACGCCGCGGCGCCTCGGCTCGACCTCGTCGAGAAGCCGCAGGGCGCGCGGTTTGGGAGCGCCGGAGAGCGTCCCCGCGGGGAACGTTGCGGCGAGCACGTCGTAGGCCGTCGCGTCCGGCCGAAGACGGCCGTCGACGGTCGAGACGAGGTGCATGATGTGGCTGAACCGCTCGACCGCCATGAACTCGCTGACCTCGACGGTTCCGGGGCGGCACACCTTCGAGAGGTCGTTCCGGGCGAGGTCGACGAGCATGAGGTGCTCGGCGCGCTCCTTGTCGTCCGCGAGGAGCTCCTCGGCGAGGGCCCGATCGGCCTCGACGGTCGGCCCGCGCGGGCGCGAGCCTGCGATCGGGTGGGTGACGACTTGATCTCCCGTGACCGTGACGAGGGCCTCGGGCGAGGAGCCGACGATCGAGTATTCGCGCCCGTCCGCGTCCGCGAGGCTCAGCAGGTACATGTAGGGGCTGGGGTTCATGGCCCGGAGGATCCGGTAGACATCGAGCGGCGGGGCGGCGAAGTCGAGTTCGAAACGGCGCGAGATGACGACCTGGAAGACTTCGCCGTCGACGATGGCCTCCTTGCCGCGGGCAATCGCGGCGAGGTACCCGGATTCCTCCCAGTTCTCGACGACCTTGTCGCGGTAGTCCACCACGGGCCCGAGGACGGAGACCGCAGCGTGCGCGGGCTCCAGGACGCGCTCGACCATGCGGGTCAGGCGTGCCACGGCGTCGCGCCAGGCCTCGTCCACGCGGTCGTTGCTGTTGTCGAAGTTGATCGCATTGGCGACAAGGGTCACCGTCCCGTCCACGTTGTCGTGCACGGCCAGGTCGGTCACGAGGTTCATGGCGAGCTCGGGCAGCTCGAGATCGTCCTCGGGCGGCGAGAGGAGCTTCTCCCAGCGACGCACGGCCTCCCAGCCGACGAAGCCGACCATCCCCGACGTGAGCGGGGGCAGGGAGTCGAACCGCTCGGTGCGCAGCGCGGCGACGGTGTCGCGCAGCGCCTCGAGCGGGTTGCCCTGCGTGGGCACACCGACGGGCGGCTCACCCGTCCAGTATGCCTGGCCGTCCTTGCTCGTGAGGGTAGCCCTGGACTCGGCCCCGATGAACGAATAGCGCGACCACGAGCCGCCGACCGCCGCGGACTCGAACAGGAAGGTCCCCGGATGCCCGTCCGCGAGCTTGCGGTACAGGCTGATGGGGGTCTCGGCGTCGGCCAGCAGCTTCACGCGCACGGGGATGACGCGGCGGTCGGCGGCGAGCTTCCTGAACTCCCCGAGCGTGGGTTCGATGACTCCTAGGTCCAGCATGGCTTGGGTGGGGGGCCTTCCGTAGGCGGGCGGGTAGGGGCGGGTGGCGGGCGGTGTGGTCCGAGAGGCCGGGTGGGCTTCAGGCTTGGCCGACGACGGCGGGAAGGCCTCTGCCATCGAAGCATGTCCTCGTGCCGGTGTGGCAGGCCGCGCCGACCTGGTCCACCTGGACGAGCAGGGCGTCTCCGTCACAGTCGAGGGACACCGACTTGACCCACTGGACGTGCCCGGACGTGTCGCCCTTGCGCCAGTACTCCTGCCTCGAACGCGACCAGAACGTCACGCGGCCGCTCGTGAGCGTGCGCCGCAGCGCCTCGTCGTCCATCCACCCCACCATGAGCACCTCGAGGGTGTCGTACTGCTGGACGACGGCGGCCACGAGCCCCGCCGCGTCTCGCTTGAGGCGCTCGGCGACGTCGGCGGCGAGGCCGGGTAGGCCGACGTCGCCCGCCGCCTCTTCTGGGGCGGTCCGGACGCGCTTGGAGGTGGGCTCATTCTGCTCAGACATCCCCTCAAGTCTAGTGGTCGGCGGGGCCCGGCCCGACCGTGCGCGCAGGCGCCCCCGCGCGTGCTAGTTTCGCTAGTGATGCACTTCGTTCCGCCATCCCGGGAAGTCCTGGCCGAGACCTTGCTCGCGGCCGGACCGAACGCGCCCACCCTGTGCGAGGGGTGGGCCACCAAGGAGCTCGCGGCCCACCTCTACCTCCGCGAGCGGAACGCGCGCGTCGGATTCGGCCTCGCCGTCCGCCGGCTTCGCGGCGTGTCCGACGCCGCGACGGCACGGCTCGCAGCGAAGTCGTCCACGCCGAGTGCCTATGCCCAGCTCGTCGCTTCGTTCCGGGCCGGCCCTCCGAGGACCTCTCCGCTGCGGATCTCCCGGCTGGACGAGGCTGCGAATCTTGCGGAGTTCTTCGTGCACACCGAGGACGTGCGCCGGGCCACCGAGCGCTGGGCCCCACGCGCACTCGACGACGGGTACGCGGACGCCCTGTGGGAGCACCTCGTGCGGCAGGCCGCAATCCTCTACCGCGGCGTCGATCTCGGCATCGTGCTCGTCAGCCCCCACGGCCCCCGTCACGTGGCCAAGCGGGCGGCAGTCTCGGTGGCGATCGTCGGCGAGCCCGGCGAACTCCTCCTGCACGCGACGGGCCGCGGTTCGCACGCGCTCGTGACGTTCGAGGGGCAGCCCGACGCCGTGGCGCTCCTCACCGCCGCCGACGTCGGCTTCTAGCCGCCGGCCCTGCTCCTCCGTTCAGCGGACCTCGTGCCCCGCGGCGCGGATCGCGTCCTTCACCTGACGGATCATGTCGTCGGGGCCGAAGTGGAACATCGACGCCGCGAGCACGGCGTCGGCCCCCGCACTGATGGCGGGCGGGAAGTGCTCGGGAGCTCCCGCTCCCCCTGAGGCGATGAGCGGGACGGCGACCGCCGCACGGATCAGCCGGATCAGCTCGAGGTCGAAACCCTCCTTCGTGCCGTCGGCGTCGATCGAGTTCAGGAGGATCTCCCCCACCCCCCGGTCGGCGGCCTCCTTCGCCCACTGGACGGCGTCGATGCCCGTCCCGCGGCGTCCCCCGTGCGTCGTCACCTCGAAGCCGGAAGGCGTGCTGGCCTCCCCCTGGACACGTCGCGCGTCGACGGAGAGGACCAGGACCTGTGACCCGAAATGCCGCGTGATCTCGTCGATTACGTCGGGTCTCGCGATGGCCGCCGTGTTGATCGAGGCCTTGTCCGCCCCGTCGCGGAGGAGGCGGTCGACCTCCGCGACTCCCCGGACACCTCCGCCCACGGTGAGCGGGATGAAGACCTCCTCGGCAGTGCGGCGGACGACGTCGAACGTCGTCTCGCGCTCCGACGACGACGCGGTGACGTCGAGGAACGTGAGTTCGTCGGCGCCCGCGCGGTCGTAGCGGTGGGCGAGTTCGACCGGGTCGCCGGCGTCGCGGAGACCCTTGAAGTTGACGCCCTTGACGACGCGCCCGGCGTCGACATCGAGGCATGGGATGACGCGGACGGCTACGCCCATGGTTCGCCCCTCCCCTAGATCCGGCAGGCGTGGATGCTGCTCACGAGGATCGCCCGCGCACCCAGGTCGTACAGCTCGTCCATGACCCTGTTGGTGTCCCTCTTCGGGACCATCGAGCGGACGGCGACCCATTCCGAGTCGCGCAGCGGCGAGACGGTGGGCGACTCGAGCCCCGGCGTGAGGGCAGACGCCTGCTCGACGAGCTCCTTGCGGACGTCGTAGTCCATGAGGACGTACTTCCGGGCCACGAGCACGCCCGTGAGCCGGCGGATGAGCACCTCGATCGCGGGCACGGAATGGCCCTGCCGGCCGATGAGCACGGCCTCGGACTCGAGGATCGGATCGCCGAAGACCTCCATGCCCGCGGCCTTGAGGGTGTTGCCCGTCTCGACGACGTCGGCGATCGCATCGGCGACCCCGAGCCGCACCGACGACTCGACCGCCCCGTCGAGGCGGACAATCCGCTCGGGCTTCACGCCCTGCTCGGCGAGGTACGTGCGGACAAGGCCGTCGTAGCTCGTCGCGACGCGGCGGCCGTCGAGCTGGGCAACCGAGACGAATTCGCCGGCGGGGCCCGCGAACCGGAAGGTCGACGCCGCGAAGCCGAGGGGCAGGAGCTCCTCGGCCTCGACCTCGGCGTCGATGAGGAGGTCGCGCCCGGTGATGCCGACGTCGAGGGTCCCCTGGCCGACGTAGACGGCAATGTCGCGGGGGCGCAGGAAGAAGAACTCGACGTCGTTCTCGGGATCGAGCATGACAAGCTCGCGGCCCTCACGGCGCTGGCGATAGCCGGCCTCGGAAAGCATCGACGAGGCCGCCTCGGAGAGGGAGCCCTTGTTGGGAACTGCTACACGGAGCATGGTGGTCTTTCTGGTCTCGAAGGAGTGTGCTCGGCTTCCGCCACGGACGCGCTCGAAGTGATTTCGAGCGCGCACCGCGGCTAGAGATGCGTGTACACGTCCTTGAGCGTGAGGCCCTTCGCGATCATCAGCACCTGCACGTGGTACAGGAGCTGGGAGATCTCCTCGGCGGCCGCGGCATCCGACTCGTACTCGGCCGCCATCCAGACCTCGGCGGCTTCCTCCACGATCTTCTTGCCGATGCCGTGGACCCCCGAGTCCAGTTCGACGACGGTGCGCGAGCCCTCAGGGCGGCTCGTGGCCTTCTCGCTGAGCTCGGCGAACAGCGACTCGAAATCCTTCACGGGGTCAAGACTATCGGAGCGAATCCGGCCTCCCGCATCCCACGCTGCCGTGTGACTGGGCGCATGTGACGAAGCCGACAGGCCCGGAGGGGTTCGCTGGTCCCCTAGGTTTGCCCGGCCCGGGGACCCGCTGCTTCGATCGGAGCGTCCGCAGGGATCAGAGCGTCCGCAGGGTCGCCGCAGTGAGGAGGGCCGCCGTCGTCGCCTCGTGGCCCTTGTCCTCGCTCGAGCCGGGCAGCCCCGCCCGGTCGAGGCCCTGCTGCTCGTCGTCGCACGTGAGCACGCCGAAGCCCACGGGAACGCCCATGCGGACGCTGACGTCGGTGAGGCCGATGGTCGCCGCCTCGCACACGTACTCGAAGTGGGGCGTTCCGCCGCGGATCACGACGCCGAGGGCGACCACAGCGTCATGCGTCTCCGCGAGCTTCCCGGCCGCGACCGGGAGCTCGAAGCTGCCGGGGACGCGCACGACCGTGGGGGCGTCGATGCCGGCCTCCTTGGCCGCGCGCAGGGCGCCGTCGAGCAGCCCGTCCATGATCTGGGTGTGCCAGCTGGCCGCGACGATGGCGAGGCGCAGCTCGGCCAACTGGGGGTCGTCAAGGGCAAGGGTGGGGGCGCCGTGTCCGCTCACGAGGGGAGGATCCTGTCTGTCATGGGCCCGCCGTGCGCGGGCCGGGAAGTGCTTGCTTCAGTCGTTGTCGGGCTGCGTCGTGGGAAGGGCCGCCTGCACGTCGAGCGTGAGCAGGTGCGCCATGCGTTCCTTCTTCGTCTGCAGGTAGCGAAGGTTCTCGACGCGCGACGGAACCTCGGTGGGCACCATCTCGACCACCTGGACGCCTGCCTGCGCGAGCCGGTTCTGCTTGTCCGGGTTGTTGCTCAGGAGCCGTATGTGCGTGAGGCCCATCTCGGAGAGGATCTGCGCGGCTGCGTGGTAGGAGCGGGCGTCGACCGGGAGGCCCAGCTGCTCGTTCGCCTCGACCGTGTCGAAGCCGGCCTCCTGCAGCGAGTAGGCCCGGATCTTGTTGGCGAGCCCGATGCCGCGGCCCTCGTGGCCGCGGAGGTAGAGGAGCGTTCCCCCCTGCTCTCGGATGAGCCCGAGCGCGTAGGCGAGCTGTTCCCCGCAGTCGCAGCGGTAGGAGCCGAAGACGTCGCCGGTCAGGCATTCGGAGTGGAGCCGCACGAGCGGCGCGACGCCGGGCGCGGGCGGCTCGGGCGAGCTCACCGCGAGGTGCTCCGCTCCGGTCTCCTCGTCGATCCACGCTTGCGCGACGAACTCGCCGAAGGCTGTGGGCAGCTTCACCACGGGACCACTCGTCACTGGGTGGCCGGGCCGTCTGGCTCCGTTGGCCGGGACCGTACTGGTCGTCATGTCATTCCTCCCCGGCGCCCCGGCGGGCCGCCACGAACTCTGCGAGGTCCTCGATGGAGATGAGCGGGCATCCATGCTCGTCCGCGAACTCCCGCAGTGCGGGGAGGCGCATCATCTCTCCATCGTCGTGGACCACTTCTGCAATCACTCCTGCCGGAGCCAAGCCTGCCAGACGGCAGAGGTCGACTGCCGCCTCGGTGTGTCCCCTGCGGGCCAGCACACCACCGTCAACCGCACGCAGCGGGAATATATGCCCCGGCCGCGTGAAGTCCGCCGCCGTCGAACGCGCGTCGGCGAGGGCCACCACGGTCTTCGAACGATCGGTCGCGCTGATTCCCGTGGACACACCGCTCCGCAGGTCGCAGGACACCGTGTAGGCGGTGCGCTTGGCGTCCTGGTTGTCCACGACCATGGGCGGGAGCGCGAGCCGGTCCGCCGTCTCGCCAGAGAGCGGGACGCAGACGACGCCGGACGTGTGCCGGATCGTCCAGCCCATGAGGGCAGGGGTGGAGAACTGGGCGGCGAAGACGATGTCGCCTTCGTTCTCACGGTTCTCATCGTCCACGACCACGACGGGGCGCCCTGCGCGGAGGGCGTCGACTGCCGCTTGGACCGGCTCGAGCCGGGTGGTCTGCACCTGCGCGCTCATGCCGACACCTCCTGTCCTGCCGGGTGGTGCCCCTGTCCTGCCGTGCTCGCGCGTCCTGCCTGTTCCGGCGCCCGGCCGTGGGGTTCGAACGAGAGCAGTCGCGCGGTGTACTTCGCGAGGACGTCGACCTCGAGGTTGACGGCTGCGCCGACGGGCTTCGATCCCAGGCCCGTTTCCGCGAGGGTTGCAGGGATGAGCCCCACCTCGAACCACTGGTCCTCGTCTCCGGCCGGGCTCACCCCCGTCACGGTGAGGGACACGCCGTCGACTGCGATCGAGCCCTTCTCGGCGATGTAGGGCGCCAGTGCGTCCGGCACCGAGAACCGGAGGCGATGCCAGTTCTCGAGCGGCTCGCGCTCGGCGAGGAGTCCGACGCCGTCCACGTGGCCCTGGACGACGTGCCCATCCAGACGGCCGCCCGCGGGAACGCAGCGCTCGAGGTTCACGGTGTCCCCGGCTTCGAGCCCGCCGATCGTCGTGCGGGCGAGGGACTCCCCCATGACGTCGACCGTGAACGTGTGGCCGTCGTTGCGGGTCGCCGTGAGGCAGCACCCGTCGACGGCGATCGAGCCGCCGAGGGGAAGGTCGGCGGCGAGGGTTGGGGCCGAGAGGGTGATCACGGCGCTCTCGCCGGTCGAATCGACAGCGACGACCGTGCCGCGTTCGGCGATGATCCCGGTGAACATCAGTTGCTTCCTTCTGAGAGGGGACGGGTCTGGTCAAGGGGCAGCGCCTCGGCGGGGCGGAGGTGGAGCCGGAGGTCGGCGCCGAGGCGGCGGACGGCTCCCCCGCCGCTCTCGTCCCACTCCCAGTGCTGGGCGTCGGAAAGGGTCCGGATGCCGAGGTCGGCCACGGAGGTCTTGCCCGCCCCGAGCAGCATGGGGGCCTGGTAGACGATGAGCTCGTCGACGAGCCCGGCCGCGAGGAAGGCGGCGATGATCCTCGAGCCGCCCTCGACCATCACGTGGCGTACGCCGAGCTCGAAGAGCATGGCGAGTGCCTCGGCGGGGTCTTGCGTGCGGAGGTGGTGGAAGCGTCCGTCGTCGCCTCGGACCGCAGCTTGGTCAGGCACCTCGCGCAGGCCCATGACGGCGCGCAGCGGCTGATGCTCGACGAGGGCACCGTCCTCGCCGCGGGCCGTGAGCCGGGGATCGTCGATGACGACGGTCTGGCTTCCCACGAGGATGGCGTCGATCCGGCTGCGGAGGGCGTGGTTGTCCGCGAGTGACGGGGGGCAGGTGATCCACTGGCTCGTCCCGTCCTCGGCCGCTATGCGGGCGTCGAGGGTCTGGGCGATGTGAAGTGTCACGAACGGGCGCCGGTCCAGGACGGCCGTGAGCCAGCGCTCGTTGAGGCGCGTCGCGTCCTCGGCGAGCAGGCCGGCGTCGACCGGGATCCCGGCGTCGCGCAGGGTCCGGGACCCGCCTGAGGCTACGTCGTGGGGATCGTCGATCGCGTAGACGACGCGCCCGACTCCGGCCCTGATGAGGGCCTGCGCGCACGGACCGGTGCGACCGGTGTGGTTGCAGGGTTCGAGCGTGACGTACATCGTCGCGCCCGCGAGGTCGACGCCGTCGCGCTCGGCGTTCCGGATCGCATCCGCCTCGGCGTGGGCCGTTCCCGCGCCGCGATGGAAGCCGGTGGCGAGGATCCCTCCGTCTGCCCCGACGGCGACAGCACCGACGAGGGGGTTGGCCCCGCGCACGCCCTGCGCTGCGAGTTCGAGGGCCTCGCGCATGTAGGAGATGTCCTCCGCCGTCCAGACGGCGGCTTGGGTGGCGGCGCTCACGCGGCCGCCTCGGGCTGCCCCGAGGGCAGGACCGACCCGTGACCGAAGAGCCACTGCCTGATGTCCATCGCAACCTTCCTTTCCGGACCGCAGCGGCTCCGGGGTTGCGACAGCGGCGGCGCGCCGCAGGGCACACCGCAGACTGCACGTGCTTCTCCCATCCAGACTCTGACTGTCGGTACCGGAATTCCACCGGTTCAACCGAGGGCCCGCCCTTGTCTCGAGCGGACCATCGGGTCGCGGACTTTGACCGCCGGTTCGGACTTTCACCGACCCCGGAGCACGTTCATCTATTTCGGCCGACCGTCTCCCCGCCATGATCACGGCTCAACCGTCGGCCTTTCACATTGTGGCACACGGCGTAGTTGCCTCCGTGACAGGGCGTCACGTTCCGCCGTTCGCCCTGAGCGGAGGCCTCACGTCAGGCGCGGACGCTGGACTCCGCGGCAGCCCGGAGTGCTTCGATCGCCGCGGCCGGATCCTCCGCGCCGTAGACCGCAGATCCGGCGACGAACACGTCCGCTCCAGCCTCGGCGGCACGCTCGATCGTCGACGAGGAGATCCCGCCGTCGACCTGGATCGCGACCTTGGCACCGCTCCCGTCGACGGCCGCGCGCGCCTTTCGGATCTTCGGAAGCGTCAGGTCGAGGAAGGCCTGGCCGCCGAAGCCGGGCTCGACCGTCATCACGAGGAGCATGTCGATCTCGCCGAGCATGTCGAGGTAGGGCTCGACGGCGGTCGTCGGCCGGAGCGCCATGCCCGCCTTGGACCCACGGGCCCTGAGCTCCCGGGCGAGTTTGATCGGTGCGATCGCAGCCTCCGCGTGGAATGTGACGGAGGCGAGGCCGAGATCCGCGTACACGGGGGCCCAGCGGTCGGCGTCGGCGATCATGAGGTGCGCGTCGATCGGGAGGGGGCTCACGGCCTGGAGCCGCTCGACAACGGGCAGCCCCAGAGTGAGATTCGGCACGAAGTGGTTGTCCATGACGTCGACGTGCACGGCGTCCGCCGTCGCGATGCGCGAGAGCTCTGCCTGCAGGTTCGCGAAGTCGGCGGACAGGATGCTCGGGTGGATGCTGCAGCGGCTCACTCAGGACTCCTTGCTGGGTGCGTCGGTCGGCGCGCCGGGCCGCGGCGCTTGCGGAAGAGGGCGAGGAACATGGCGTCCGTTCCGTGGAGGTGGGGCCAGAGCTGCGCAGTCCCCTCATGGCCGGCGCCGAGCGGGCGGAGTGCAACGGCGTCGAGGGCCTCACCGGCGTCGAGCTCCTCGACGTCGGAGCGGCGGCGCAGCGCGTCCTGGACGACGGCAATCGTCTCGGCCGGATGCGGAGAGCAGGTGACGTAGCCGACGACGCCGCCGGGAGCAGCGGCGTCGATCGCCGCGTCGAGAAGCTCGCGCTGGAGCGGCGCGAGTTCGGCGACGTCCCCGGGCGTCCGCCGCCAGCGTGATTCCGGGCGGCGCCGCAGCGCACCGAGCCCGCTGCACGGCACGTCCGCGATGACGCGGGTGAAGGTGCCGTGGAGCTCGGGGGCGAGCGTGCGGCCGTCACCAGTACGCACGGCCCACGCCTCGGCGGGCACCGGCCGCAACGCCTGCCGGACGAGTTCCGCGCGGTGCTCGGCGGGTTCATTGGCGAGCAGGGCCGCGCCGCGCTGGGCCGCGAGGGCGCCGAGGAGCGCGGCCTTGCCTCCCGGTCCGGCGCACAGATCGAGCCAACGCTCGCCCGAGCCGGACGCCAGGGCGCCCTCCTCGACCGGCGCGGCCGCGACGGCACGGGCAACCAGCTGCGAGCCGACGTCCTGTACGCGGATCGTTCCGCTCCTCACCGAGGACCACCGGCCCAGGTCGCCGCCCGCGGAGAGCGCCGAGCCCTCGACGAGGTCACCGGCCGTTGCCCCCTGCTCGAGCGCCTCCTCGAGGTCACCGATCCCGGGGAGGGCCACGAGGTTGACGACCGGGGCGGCGTTGTCGGCCTCGAGCAGCGCACCGATCTCCGAGACGGGGCGTCCGTGGGCCACGAGGGACTGGCGAAGCGCGCGAACGATCCAGACGGGGTGCGCCTGGCGAATCGCTGCTGCCTCGGTGTCGTCTGCCGTGGCCGTCAGCTCGTCGAGCCACTCGTCAAGGCTCCGCTCGCTCGCCCGTCGGAGCACGGCATTCACGAGGGCTCCGGGGCCAGCCCCCACCACAGCACGGGTCAGGGCGACAGTCTGGTTGAGTGCCGCGTGCGGAGGGACGCGCATCGCGAGGAGCTGATGGGCTCCGAGACGCAGGACGTCGAGCACCGCCGGGTCCAGGCGGTCGAGCGGGCGGTCAACACATCGGGCGAGAATCGCGTCGTACATCCCCTGCCCGCGGAGCGCACCATACGCAAGCTCCGTCGCGAAGCCCGCGTCGCGCCGGTCGAGGCGGTGGTGCCGGATGCGCGCGGGCAGGACGAGATTCGCGTAGGCGTCGTCGCGCGAGACCGCGCGGAGCACCTCGAACGCGACGAGCCGGGCAGGGTCTGCCGTGCGGGAGCGCTCACTCGGGGCCTGCTGGCTGAAGCGCCTCGGGGCGGCTCCGCCCCGATTGCGCTCGCGGCCCTGATCATTCCGGCGTCCGTCCCTCGACCCCATGCCCCCCGCAGTCACTCGAACCTCATTCCGCCGGCGTTCCACGCACCGCGGGCCCACTCGGCCGCGGCCATCATCTTCTTCCCGGCGGGCTGGACGCGGACAAGCTCGAGTGCGTGCGTAGCCGTCCCGACGAGGAGCGCCTTGCCGTCCCACGAGAGGACGCCCGACGGGAGTCCTTCGACGTCGGGGCGCAGCCGTGGGGGCTCGAGCTTGAAGCGCTGGCCAGCCAGGACGGTCCATGCCCCGGGCTCCGGAGTCACTCCGCGCGCTCGTCGGTCGAGCGCCCGAGCCGGCTGCCTCCAGTCGAGCCGCCCATCGTCGAGGGAGAGCTTGGGGGCATAGCTCGGCTCCCCTTCCTGCGGGCGCGGCACGAGGCTCTGGTCCTCGATTCCCTCGAGCGTCCGCAGCAGCAGGCCTGCACCCCTCTCCGCGAGTTCGGCGAGCAGCTCCCCCGCCGTCGCATCCGGGCGCGGCGTCATCGCCATGGTTCCGTAGACGGGACCCGTGTCGAGGCCCTCCTCGAGCCGGAAGGTCGAAGCACCGACCACGTCGTCGCCGTGGATGACCGAGTGCTGCACCGGTGCGGCACCGCGCCACGCCGGAAGGAGGGAGAAGTGCAGGTTCACCCAGCCGCGTCTCGGCACCTCGAGTGCTGCGGGGGGAACGAGGCCCCCGAACGCGACGATCGCCGCTACATCCGGGGCGAGCGATGCGAGCTCGGAGGTGACTTCGGCGGTGATCCGCGTGGCCTTGACGATGGGCAGGCCGAGCTCCGCGGCGCGGACCGCGACGGGCGACGGCGTGAGCACCCGCTTTCGGCCGACCGGCGCATCCGGGCGGGTCAGGACCCCGACGAGCTCGAAGCTGCCGTCTGCCACTCCGTCTTCGCCGGCAATGCGGTCAAGGGACGGGACCGCAACAGCCGGCGTCCCTGCGAAGAGGACCCTCACGCGGTCGCTCCCGACGCGGCGCCGCCGAAGGAAGCTCCCCCTCCGAAGGAGGCTCCCCTGCCGAACGCGGAACCGACGTGGCCGGCGCGCCTTGTGACCGTCTCGCTCGCGACGCTCGAGTAGTCGAGGGCCCGGATGGCCCGCTGCGCCGCCCGGCGGTCATCCCCCTCGAGCCGGTCGACGAACAGCACGCCGTCCAAGTGGTCGGTCTCGTGCTGGAAAGCCCTCGCCAGCATCCCTTCCGCCGCGATCTCCACCGGGTTCCCGTGCACGTCATAGCCGCGGGCGCGTGCAGCGCGGCGGCGTCGGACGGGGAACGCCACGCCCGGGATGCTCAGGCATCCCTCGACGACATCCTCCTGGAAGTCGTCGGAGAGCGTGAGGACCGGGTTCACCAGATGCCCCCGCTGTCCGTCGATCTGGTACGTGAACACCCTCTGGCCGACACCGATCTGGGGAGCGGCAAGGCCTGCCCCGTCGACGTCCTCCATCGTCTCCATCATGTCCGCGACGAGACGCTCGAGTTCGGGCCCGAATTCGGTCACAGGGTCCGCGGGCGTGCGCAGCACGGGGTCGCCGATGATCCGGATGGGCAGGATGGCCATGGCGCAGGCAGCCTTTCGGTACGGTGGAGGACCGGGGTCAATACAGGTGGGGGACTCGGGGCAAGTCTAGTCGCCGGCGCCCTGCACCGACGGGGGAGCCGCCGCCGGGGTCGGGTCAGCCGGCAGCTGGACGCGCGGAGGCGGCGGGGGCAGCGGCAGTAGGGTCCGACCGGCGGCGGCGACCTCGACGCGGGCCTCCCAGACGCGCCGGAGTCCGCAGAAGGTGACCCAGTGGTGCCGGCGGACGTCCGGATTGACCCGGACAGCCGCGAACTCCGTCTCGCCTACAGCGACGGCGATGAGCAGCGGGTCCTCCCCGTACTTCCACGGCTCCCACTCTCCCGCCGCGGGGTCGACGACGCTCTCTTCGGCCTTCATGCCGGCAACGAGCTGCATCGCCACCTTCTCGTCCGGCGGCTTCACGCGACCGTCACGGGTCGTGCCCTTCGTCTTGTAGTCGACGAGGCAGATCCTCCCGTTGATGCGCGCCACGAGATCCAGGGTTCCCGCGTAGCCGAGTGACGTGTTCCACACCGTCTGCTCGGCGGCGATCGGCTCCACTCCGAAGCTCTCCCACCATCGTTCGACGCTCAGCGCGAAGCCCTCCTCATCATGGGCGCGGAGGAGTTCGCGTGCCTCGGCCAGCTGATGCGGGCGACCCAGTTCACGGAGGGCAAGCTGCTCCGCGAACGAGTGGACGCGGTCGCCACGCTGGGCGGCCGACCGCGCGTACTCCTCCGAGGCGTCGACCGCCGTTCGCACGAGCTGCCGGATCCGCGCAGGGCTGTCGAGCGCCGTGCGGAGTTCGGGGTGATCGGCGAGGTGCCGCGCCGCCGTATAACTGCGCCAGCCGTCCAGATCGAGCGGCTGCTGGGCGATGACGGTCGTGATGGAGGGGACGCTCGGATCTGCAGTGAGCGAGCGCCGGTACATCCTGCCGAGGCCGTCGGGAGACTGTACGGCAAGGCCGGGAACTGTCATAGGGGCACCCTTTCACACGGGTCCGACAATCACAGGCAGACGAAACAGAAGGACCCCTGGACGGCGTCCAGGGGTCCAAGGGTGGGCGATACTGGGTTCGAACCAGTGACCTCTTCGGTGTGAACGAAGCGCGCTACCACTGCGCCAATCGCCCGTTCGCCCGTCGCCGAGCGCTCTACGACTCTAGCCCAACGGACCGGCCGATCTCAAATCACCAGTGGGGCGCCCCGGGCGCTTGGGCCAGCGCCTCCGCGAAGAATTGCACTGGTGTGGTTCGCACGCTCCGAGCGGCCTCCCTGCCCGCCCCGCGATTTGTGCATTGACCACCGGTCCTATAGAGTCTTTATTCGTTGAAGCGCGGCCTAGTGCCCGGCCAGCAACCCGAAAAGTTCGCCCGCAGAGTTGGGTGAATGGAGCGGGTCAGGACGGCACAGTGGCAGCGCGAAGACCCTGCGGACGTAGCTCAGCTGGTAGAGCACCACCTTGCCAAGGTGGATGTCGCGAGTTCGAATCTCGTCGTCCGCTCGCAGGACACTGTCGGAAGCATCTTCACGGATGCCAACACGGTGGGGTGGCCGAGAGGCGAGGCAGCGGCCTGCAAAGCCGTATACGCGGGTTCGAATCCCGTCCCCACCTCGGTGCAATCCTGATTCCCGGCCTACGGGATTCCGGGCGATTGGCGCAGCGGTAGCGCGCTTCCCTGACACGGAAGAGGTCACTGGTTCGATCCCAGTATCGCCCACGGAGAGGCTTCACGGCCTCCCCTGCGGACGTAGCTCAGCTGGTAGAGCACCACCTTGCCAAGGTGGATGTCGCGAGTTCGAATCTCGTCGTCCGCTCTGTCGCTTCCAGGACGGAAGGTGTCCCTTCGGGACCCGCTCCTGGGGGAAGCACTTGGGCGATTGGCGCAGCGGTAGCGCGCTTCCCTGACACGGAAGAGGTCACTGGTTCGATCCCAGTATCGCCCACTCACACGGCGCCCTGCGGGCGCCGTTTTTGCTTCGGGCGCCGTTCTTGCTTCGAGCGCCGTTCTCGCTTCGGCGCTGTTTTCCGTACGCTCCGTTTTCTGCTGAGTGCGCGTCATGAAGCAGGCGAAGCCCGCTCTCAACTACCACGTAGCCACGTGTCCGCCGCACCCAGCAGCCTCCTTCGGGAAACCCCCGACCTCCGAAGAGAGTTGGATTGGGCGCGACACGTGGCTACCATCATTCGTGGTGGAGCGCAGTAGCTCCCTGAGTGAAAGGAGGTGGCCGTGTCTTCAAGCGACGACATCATGGACGGGGCCGGTATCAGCGTCAGGAAGCTCGACAGCATCGAGATTCTCTCCCGAATGCTCGGGGGCCAGTCCTAGAGACTTAGCCGGCGCAACGCCGGACCGACCCACGATACGTCACAGGGATGCCGGTACCGCTGAGAGGCGGGACCGGCATTTCTGCGTCCACGGACCGGCACTTCTGCGTTCAGGCGCCTCAGGACCGCTCGTGCGCCTGCGCCTCGCGGGCCAGGGCTGTCAGCCTGGACACCGCCCGGAAGTACTTCTTGAGATACCCGCCCGCCATCATCTCCTCCGTGAAGAGCTGGTCGAACGGAACACCTGAGGCCAGAATCGGCACGTCCTTGTCGTAGAGACGGTCCGCGAGCACGACGAAACGCAGGGCGACAGCCTGCTCCTCGATCGTGTGCACGTCCTTCCAGACGATCCCGTCGATCCCGTCGATGAGCTGCCGGTACCGGCTCGGGTGCACCCCGGCGAGGTGCTTCAGAAGGACGCCGAAGTCGTCGACGGCGACGACGCCGCCGTCGAACTCGGCGTTCATCCGCGCGTCGAGCTCGTCATTGCGCAAAGGCACCGGCGGCGCCGGCAGGCCACGGTGCCGGTAATCCTCGCCGTCGATGCGCACGACGTCGAACTGGTCGGCCAGGACCTGGATCTCGCGCTGGAAGTCGACTGCGGCGAACCTGCCTTCGCCCAGCGCGCCCGGAAGCGTGTTCGACGTCGCGGCGAGCTTGACGCCGGCGTCGGCGAGCTCGCGCATGAGCCTCGACATGAGCACCGTGTCGCCCGGGTCATCGAGTTCGAACTCGTCGATGCAGACGAGCCGGTAGGAGCTCAGGGCCTCGACCGTCTTCCGGAACGACAGTGCTCCGACGAGGTTTGTGTACTCGACGAACGTGCCGAAGGCCTTGGGGCCGGGCGAGGTGTGCCAGAGCGAGGCGAGGAGGTGGGTCTTGCCGACTCCGAACCCGCCGTCGAGGTAGATGCCGGCGCGCGCCTTGGGCTTGCTCCCGTTTCCGCCGAAGAGCTTCGAGAAGAGCCCCCCGCCGCTGCGTCCGCCGTCGATGGACGCGCCGAAGTCCTGGAGCGACCTGACGGCCGCCGCCTGCGAGGGCTGCGCGGGGTCGGGCCGGTAGCTCTCGAACGACACCTCACCGAAGCGCGACGATGGATGGAGGCCTGCGAGGAGCTCGTCCACGGACACTCTGGGCGTGCGGGTGGTCAGGTGTGCGACAGTCGCCAAGGAATCCGTCCGTCTCGGGCCCTGAGGGGCATACATCGGCATGTGGGGCAGTGGCAAGGATATCGCGCGGCCGGACGTCATGTTGCGCCCCATGACAACGGGCGACGACGACCCTCACGGTCGCGGCTGCCGCTGACTACGCTGGAAGGGACATTTCAGGGGCGTGCGTCCATGCCGCGCGTCCTTGGCTCAGCCGAGCGAAAGGCCATGCCATGAGCTACCCTCTCGACACGAACGAGAAGTTCGCTGCCTACGCCCACCCCGAGCGCCTCGTCTCGACGGAGTGGCTCGCCGCCCAGCTCGCCGACGGCGCGCTCGAGGGCGGCCAGCTCGCCGTCGTCGAATCCGACGAGGACGTCCTCCTCTACGAGACGGGCCACATCCCCGGTGCCGTGAAGATCGACTGGCACACGGACCTCAACGACGAGGTGGCGCGCGACTACGTCGACGGCCCCGCTTTCGCGAAGCTCCTCGCCTCGAAGGGCATCTCCCGCGACACGACCGTCGTCATCTATGGCGACAAGTCGAACTGGTGGGCGGCCTACGCGCTCTGGGTGTTCACCCTCTTCGGCCACGAGGACGTCCGCCTCCTCGACGGCGGCCGCGACAAGTGGATCGCCGAAGGCCGCGAGCTCACCACCGACGTGCCGACCCCCATCGAGGGCGACTATCCCGTCGTCGAGCGCAACGACGCCCCGATCCGTGCCTTCAAGGACGACGTCCTCGCCCATCTGGGCAAGCCGCTCATCGACGTCCGTTCCGCGGACGAGTACACGGGCCGGCGCACGCACATGCCCGCCTACCCTGAGGAAGGCGCGCTTCGCGGCGGCCACATTCCGACGGCCGCCTCGATCCCGTGGGCCCGGGCGGCCGCGGAGGACGGAACGTACAAGTCGCGTCAGGAGCTCGAGGACCTGTACCTCGGCGAGGCCGGACTGACTGCCGGCGACGAGGTCGTTGCCTACTGCCGCATCGGCGAGCGTTCGAGCCACACCTGGTTCGCCCTCAAGTACCTGCTGGGCTTCGACAACGTCCGCAACTACGACGGCTCGTGGACCGAGTGGGGCAACGCTGTGCGGGTTCCGATCGTGAAGGGCGAGGACCGCGGGACCTGGCCGCTCTCCTAGCCAACGACCTGGCGCGGCGGCCCCGCCAGGGGGCCGCCACGCCCTCCTGTCGCCCGGCGTAGTCTGGTTGGAGCAGCCGAGCCGATGAGCCCAACCAGTCGGATCGGCCAGGCAGAGTCTGGAAGGAACATGACGACGAACACCACCATCCCCGCTCCCCTCGCGGAAATCATCGACGAGTTCCAGGGACTCGAGGAGCGCGAACGGCTTCAGCTGCTGCTCGAGTTCGCCCAGTCGCTCCCCGAGCTGCCAGAGCGCTTCCAGGACCACCCGGAGCGGCTCGAGCAGGTGGTGGAGTGCCAGTCGCCGGTCTTCATCGCCATCGAGACCGAACCTGCCGCGGATGCCGCCTCGCAGGTCGTCCGCCTGTTCCTCACAGCCCCCCGGGAGGCGCCGACGACGCGCGGCTTCGCGAGCATCCTCTTCGAGGGGCTCGACGGCCTGACGGCAGGCGAGATTCTCGCGGTTCCGGACGACGTCGCCCACGAGCTCGGCCTCGACCGCGCCGTCTCACCCCTGCGCCTGCGCGGCATGACAGCGATGCTCGTCCGCATCAAGCGCAAGGTCGCCGGCGAATGCCGGCTCGGGCAGACCGCCTGAGCTTCAGAGGGCAGAGGGAGCTGGGTGGCCAAGGGCAGATCGGCGGCCGGTCCGGGGACGCCGGCGACGGCGGCTCTCGACGCCGCCCGGGTGAGGTACATCGCGCACCCCTACGAGCACGATCCCGCCTCCCCGAGCTATGGGCTCGAGGCCGCTGACGCTCTCGGCATCCCGGCAGAACGGGTCTTCAAGACGCTTGTCATCGACCTCGGCGGGAACGCCTCGGGGAGGTTGTGCGTCGCCGTCGTGCCTGTGAGCGGCAGTCTCGATCTCAAGGCGGCCGCCGCCGCATTCGGCGCGAAGAAGGCGTCGATGGCGGATCCGTCGGCCGCCGAGCGCCGGACCGGCTACGTGCTCGGAGGCATCTCGCCCCTCGGCCAGCGCCACCCCTCCCCGACCGCCGTCGACGAGTCCGCGCTCGACTACGAGACGATCCTCGTCTCAGGGGGTCGTCGTGGCTTCGACATCGAGCTTTCGCCGCCAGACCTCATCCGGCTCACGGGAGCGTCCGTCGCCCGCCTTCGGGGTCATTGAGTCGCCAGCCTCCCGGCTCCGGGCGTGGGCCGCGGTGCCAGAGTCTCCGCTAGCCAGGAGACCACCGTCCCCTCCCACCGTTCCGGGTCGACGTTCCATTCCTTCGTGTGGCGGGCCTTCCGGAAGGTCTCGAGCGTCACCATCTCCGGGTTGCGCCCCGCGAGGAGGGCTGAGGGGCCGAACGGGACGAACTCGTCGTCCGCGCTGTGCAGGATGAGTGTCGGCGTCCGGAGTTCGACGGCGCGCGTGACCCAGTCCATGGCACGGAAGTCCACGGGCGCCGCGAGCCCCGTGATCCGCCTCCCCCACGGGTGTGCGAGGAGCAGCTGGCCGAACCGGCCGACGCCGCGGGGGATCCGGTTCTTCTGGGCCTGATGGGCCAGGACGTCGACCCAGTCGACGACGGGGGCATCGAGCACGAGTGCGCGGATGCACTGGCGGCGCGACGAGAGGTCGGCGGCCGCAAGGCTGATCGCTCCGCCCATGGACCAGCCGAACAGGACGACGTCCGTCGCACCGTGGTCGAGCGCGTAGCCGATCGCCGCCTCGACATCTCGCCACTCGGTCATCCCCAGGCCGTAGCGTCCATCCGCTGTGGCGGGCGCGTCCCCGTCGTTGCGGTAGGAGACGACAAGGCTCGTGAGCCCGAGCCGACGGGCCGGGAGGAGGCCCCGGAGGGACTCCTGCCGGGTCGCCCCGCGCCCGTGCACCATGATGGCCCACGTAGTCGACGGGCCGTTCGGGGCGGGCACAAGCCAGGCCGGCGCGGGCCCGAGCTCCGTCTCGATGAGGACCTCGTCGAAATCGCAGCCGAGGTCTGCGGGGGAACTGAAGACAACACCGCTCCAGCGGCCCCGGACTGCTCGGTCGAGGTCCCCGCTGTACTCCGCGACGACGGGCCTCGTCACCGTGCCTTCGCCCGGGACGTAGTCCTCGAGGCGGCCCAGGCGCGCGTGTCCCGCGCCGCCGTCGAAGAAGAAGCTGTAGTCGCCGTCGACCACCGTCTCCGGCGTCGCCTTGAGGATGACACGCCGATCGGTGCCCGCCCCCTGGACGGCCAGGACCTGCTGATCCTCCGTGCGCACGCGCTCCGGCGTCACGATCCGCCGGGCGAAGTAGGCGGCGAGGGCAGAACTCGAGGCTGCGACGGCGGAGGCGGCCCCCAGGCCGACGCCGGCACCCAGGAGGGCCCAGAAGCTGCGGGGCAGCCCTTCATCGGGCTCGGGCTGCGGTTGCGCCATCCGTGCTGGGGACATACGGCCATTCTTACAGCCCGAAAGGCTCCGTACTGCCCGTGGGACTTCTCGCTGCCCACGGGGCTCTGACAGGCCCACAGGACCCGAAGCGCGCCACCCGCTCGGGAGACTGTGGTGAATCGTGGGGCGACGGCTAGTCTGAACCCATGACGGCGCCGATCCTCATACTGACCGAAGTCGCCCTGGGCCCCGCGGAGCGGACCGCGGTGTCCGAGCTCGTCGAGGGCACTGACGCCCCGCTCGAGGTGCTCGTCCCCACGGGCCGCAAGCGCCGCCTGGTCGTGGACTTCCTTGATCACCTCTCGATGCTCGAATTCGGGAAGGCCATCGAGGAGCTCTCGGCCAAGACGGATCCCGCAGCCCAGCGGGCCGTTGCACAGACGGCGCTCAACGGCTCCCTCGCCGCCCTCGAGGGGCTCGGCGCAGGGACGTCGGGAAGCCTCATCGAAGGCGATCCGGTTGTGGCGCTCGCCAACCGGGCGAGCGCGTCCGGCGCCACCCAGGCCGTCGTCGTGACCCTTCCCCACGCAGTCGAGGACACCTTCCACACAGACTGGGCCAACCAGGCCCAGCGGAAGCTCGGGATCCCCGTCCTCCATCTCTACGCCGGGACGGGATTCATCGGCGACTCCTGAGCGTTGTGATCAGTATGGAAGCTTCATTCGAGCCAGCCGCGGCAACGACCCGGCAGCCCCATCCGAACACCGACGCCGTTCCCGCCACCCGGAGCGAGGCGGAGTGGCGCGAGCGGCTCACCCCAGAGGAATACCACGTGCTGCGGGAAGCAGGCACGGAGCGCGCGTACACGGGCGAGTATTGGGACACCCGCACGAAGGGCAGCTACCGCTGCCGCGCGTGCGGGGCCGAGCTCTTCACCAGCCGTGAGAAGTTCGATTCCCACTGCGGATGGCCGTCCTTCTGGGCGCCGCTCGCCGACGACGCCGTCGTGTACCTGCATGACCGCGCCTTCGGGATGGACCGGGTCGAGGTGCGGTGCGCGCGCTGCAACTCCCACCTCGGCCACGTCTTCGAGGGCGAGGGCTACGGCACGCCCACGGACCAGCGCTACTGCATCAACTCGATCTCGTTGACCCTCGTCCCCGACGAGGACTGAGATCCGGAGAGCGAGCCGCAAGCGGGCGCTGTTCACCAGATCGCGAAAAAGGCCTCTAGCAATAGACTTTCTGTTGCTAGAGGCCTTTCAGCTTTAGCGATCCTTCTCCATGGCTACTCTCGGATCAGTTCCTCCACGTGTTCCCACCGAGAGAAAGCGAGACCCTCGTGACGACTACCGCGCCTGAAACCCGAGGCACCAGCACCTCAACAGCCACCGAAGCGTGGACCGCCGCCGCGGACCCCGCGTGGCTCGCGCTCAAGTCGGCCGCCATCCGCCTCCAGCCCCTGCAGGCCCACGACGGGTCGATCCCCGAGCAGTCGGACCACACGCTCGCGTCCGAGCTCGTCGAGCAGATCGTCGCGGGCATCGAGGGCCTCGCGCCCCGCTTCCCGCACGACTCCGAATACCTCGGCCTCGCCGTCGCCGACTTCCGGAGGTGGGCAGCCGACGGCTTCGGCGTACCCGACTTCCTCGACTCGCTCGTAGCCTTCCAGCCCCAGCAGCATCGCGTGGACGGCCTCCAGCACCTCGTCGTCTTCCCCATGTACACCCAGAACGGGAGCCGCGACCGTCTCGTCGAGGCAGTCCTGGTCGAGGTCGTGTGGCCGGACTTCGTCGCCGAGCTCGAAGCCGGGGCCTACAGCAACAGGCTCTTCGTGCCCATCCGCTTCCTCGACTTCACGCCGGGCTATGCCACGAACTCGGCCGTCCTGTTCCCCGAGACCGTTGCGATGCGCGAGGTGCCCGCGTTCACGTGGGGCGCGATCTTCGCCGACCGCGAGGCGGCCCGATTCCGCCGCGTGCTCGACGCGGCCGCGAAGGTCACGAATCTCGAGCTGCCCGCCGACGCCGCCGAGCTCGTGGCGGACCAGAGGCTCGCGCAGGAGACGTTCGTCATGTGGGACCTCATCCATGACCGGACCCACATGCGCGGCGACCTCCCGTTCGACCCGTTCATGATCAAGCAGCGCATGCCGTTCTTCCTCTACTCCCTCGAGGAGCTCCGCTGTGACCTCACCGCGTTCCGCGAATCCGTCAGGATCGAGCACGACGACGACGCCACGCCGGAGGCGCGCCGGCACGCCCGACTCGTCCAGTTCGCAGTGATCTTCGACCGGATCTTCCGCTTTGCCATCACGGGAAGCCGCGTCCGCAACTACGACGGCCTCGGAGGACAGCTCCTCTTCGCCTGGATGCACCAGCACCGCGTCCTGCACTGGACGGACACGAAGCTCACGATCGACTGGGCGGAGGTCCCCGCGGTGGTCAGCGCCCTCGGCGACGCGATCGACGAGCTGTACTGGCGTTCCATCGATCGTCCCAAGGTGGCACACTGGCTCGCAGCCTACGAGCTCGTCTCCGGGACGGTCACCCCGAACCCGGCCTCGGTGTGGGCAAAGGGCCCCGACGCCCTCCCCCTCACTGGGACGCCCCGAGAACTCACCGACCAGGTGCTCGACGACGAGTTCCCCCTGTCGATGTTCTACGAGGCCTTGGAGAAGAAGATGCGCGCAGTCATCGAGTCGACGGCCGGGATCACGGGCGAGATGCCCCTTCCCGGCGCGACCGCGTGAGTTCCCACGTGCAGGACGCGCGGGGCGCGATCGTCGTTGTCGCGGGAGCCAGCTCGGCCTCCGGGATCGCGGCGGTCCGCGCCCTGCGCGCCGCGGGGGCGACGGCTATCGCCGTCGGAAGCAGCCGAGAGCGGCTTGCGAGCGCGTTCGGCCCGGCGGATTCGGACGACGGCGTGCCGCAGCGGGTATGCGATCTCGGTGACTTCCCGGCAGTGCAGTCACTTGCGGCCGAGGTCCGCACCACGTTCGGAGCGGTCGACGGCGTCGCCCACCTCGTCGGCGGCTGGCGTGGCGGACGTTCGCTCGCGGACCAGTCCGACGAAGACTGGGACTTCCTTGCGCGCAGCGGGATCACGACCCTCCGCAACACGAGCCGGGCCTTCTACGAGGACCTGCTCGCGTCGCGCCGCGGTCGCTTCGCCATGGTGTCCTCGACCCTCATAGAGCACCCGAGGGCCGGCTACGCCAACTACGCCGCAGCCAAAGCCGCAGCCGAGGCGTGGACTCGGGCGATGGCCCGCGGGTTCGCATCCGAACAGTCCGCACGGGAAGGCGACCCTTCCCCCCTGACGAGCGCCGCCGTCGTGCTCGCGGTCAAAGCGCTCCTCGACGACAGCATGCTCGCGAGCCAGCCCGAGCGCCGGTTTCCGGGCTACACCCACGTGGACGCTCTGGCCGACCGCTTCGTCGCCCTCTTCGGGGATGACGCCGGCGCCGTCAACGGCGCACGCCTCGACCTGACCACCTGAGCCCGCCGCGCGCGGGACGACCATCCTGAGGCAGCGCGGCCGCGGCCCGCTCGTCTCGGGGCGACACCTACCTTAGGCAATACTGTGACAGTGACTTCGATCCACCCTGACCATTCCATCGCTTCTGCCGGCACGGTGACAGGCGGCCCCGCCGGATGGCCGCTCCACGACGCGACGGTGCGCGGCTTCGCCTCCGACAACTACTCCGGCGCCCACCCCGAAGTGCTCGCGGCCCTCGTGGCCGCGAACGGCGGCCACCAGACCTCGTACGGCGGCGACGACTACACGGCGCGCCTCCAGGAGGAGATGCGCCGGCTGTTCGGCGACGGTGTCGAGTCCTACCCCGTCTTCAACGGGACCGGCGCCAACGTCCTGTCGCTCCAGTCGCTCATTCCGCGGTGGGGCGCCGTCGTGTGCGCGTCGACCGCCCACATCAACGTGGACGAGAACGGGGCACCCGAGCGGGTCGGCGGCATGAAGCTCCTCGCTGTCCCCACGGAAGACGGCAAGCTCACGCCCGAACTCATCGACCGTGAAGCCTGGGGCTGGGGCGACGAGCACCGCGCCCAGCCGCTCGCCGTCTCGCTCACGCAGACCACCGAGCTGGGGACGCGCTACTCGGTGGACGAGCTCCGCGCGATCACCGACCACGCCCACTCCCTGGGGATGAGGGTCCACATGGACGGGGCGCGCCTCGCGAACGCCGCCGCGGGACTCGGGCTGCCAGTGCGCGCCTTCACGCGCGATGCGGGAATCGACATCCTCTCCTTCGGAGGCACCAAGAACGGGATGCTGTTCGGCGAGTGCGTGGTCGTCCTCGCGCCCGAGGCCACCCACGGCCTCGACTACCTCCGCAAGATGGACATGCAGCTCGCGTCCAAGATGCGTTTCGTCTCGGCCCAGTTCCTCGCGCTCCTCGAGGACGACCTCTGGCTCCGCTCCGCCGAGCACTCGAACGCGATGGCAGCACGGCTGCGCGCGGCTGTCGAGGGACTCGAAGGCGTCGAGCTCACGCAGGAGACGCAGGCGAACGGCGTGTTCGCCATCCTGCCCGAGGGGATCGCCGACCGGCTGCGGCAGCGGTTCCGCTTCTACGACTGGGACGCCTCCCGCCGCGAAGTGCGCTGGATGTGCTCTTTCGACACGACGGAGAGCGACGTGGATGCCTTCGCATCGGCCCTCAGGGAAGAGCTGGCCCGCTAGGTCGGCCGGCCCCGACCTGGGGCCGGACTCGAGAACGACGAGGTTCCGGCGTGCCTTCGGGCTCCCGCCGGGACTCCTCGACGTACCCTGTGAGGGTGACCGCACTAGCTCAACTGCCTGCGGACTTCCTGAGTGCGCTGCGCTCCCTGCGCGCCGCCGTCGGCCGCCCCGAGCTCCGGCTCCAGGAGATCCCGGCACCCGCCCGGCTCGCACCGTATGCGGTGGCGCTCGAGGCCGAGGTCCTCGACCCCTCGGGCGAGGGCGGGAACCCCGGTGGGGGCGGTGACGCCACTGTCTCCCCCGAACTCGCCACTGGCCGCTTCATCCTGCTCCACGACCCGGAGCCGCCTGCGGTCTGGCAGGGGACGTTCCGCGTCGTCACCTACATCCGGGCTCGGCTCGAACCCGAGATGGCGGAGGACGCGCTGCTCGGCTCCATCGCGTGGACCTGGCTGGTCGAGGCGCTGGAGAAGCACTCAGCGGACTACACGGCCGCGGGCGGAACCGCGACTCGCGTCCTCTCCGAGAGCTTCGGAACGCTCGAGGGACGCAGCGAGTCGATCGATATCGAGCTGCGGGCGTCCTGGACCCCGCAGAGCCCGGCCGTCAGGAACCACCTCGAAGCGTGGTCGGACATGGTCTGCACGTTTGCAGGGCTCCCGCCCCTGCCCGAAGGGGTCTCCCTCCTGCCCCGCCGCCGCGACTGAAGACCCGGGCGTAGACTCAGGAAATCATGACCGCACAGTCCCAGGGCTCCACTCAGACCGGTTCGGAACCCGGCCGCATCCCGGCTTCGCCCGCCTCAGCGCCCGCTTCGACCCCCGCTTCAGATGGAACGGACAACGGCTCTGCCCACGTTCACATCGAAGGATTCGCCGACCCGGTACCGACCGTCGTCGAGCTCGACGCGCCGCGCGAGGGCGTTCCCCTCGTCATCGATACGCCGGAGGGCCTCGAACGGGCCGCCCGTGCCATCGCCGCCGGGACCGGTCCCGCCGGGGTCGACGCCGAGCGGGCCTCGGGCTTCCGGTACGGCCAGCGGGCGTTCCTCGTGCAGATCCGCCGCGAGGGGGCGGGCACGTGGCTCATCGACCCGGAGCCGTTCGACGACCTTGCGATCATCGGGGAGGCCCTACGCGGGGTCGAGTGGGTCCTGCACGCGTCGACCCAGGACCTCCCCTGCCTCGCCGAAGTGGGAATGTGGCCGGATCGGCTCTTCGACACCGAGCTGGCCGCGCGCCTCGCGGGGCTTCCACGCGTGGGCCTGGCCGCCGTCGTCGAACAGCTTCTCGGCTTCGGGCTCGCCAAGGAGCACTCCGCCGCCGACTGGTCGACCCGTCCTCTCCCAGAGCCCTGGCTGCGCTACGCGGCGCTCGACGTCGAGGTGCTCGTCGAGCTCCGGGACGAGCTGGCCGAGCTCCTCGCCGCTCAGGGAAAGCTCGGCTTCGCCGAAGAGGAGTTCGAGGCGATCCTCAAGGCGGGGCTCCCCGAACCGAAGCCCGACCCCTGGCGCCGGACGTCCGGCGTCCACCAGATCCGAGATCGCCGGCAGCTGGCCGCCGTGCGCGAACTGTGGCTCGAACGGGATGCGCTCGCACGCAAGCGGGACATCGCTCCGGGCAAGCTCATCCCCGACGCGGCGATTGTCGCCGTCGCCCGCGCGATGCCGACCACCGTCCCGCAGCTGCTCGCGACGAAGGGCTTCCACGGTCGCGCGGCCCAGCGGGAGGCGCCGCGCTGGCTGCGAGCCGTCTCCACCGCCCGGAGCCTGCCCGCCGAGATGCTCCCACCCCTGCACCTGGCCACGAGTGCGCCGCCGCCGCCGCGTGTGTGGGAGGACCGCGACCCCGAGGCGGCCGCGAGGCTGCAGACCGTCCGTCCCCGCGTCGCCGCCGTCGCCGAGTCGCTCGGCATGCCTACCGAGAACCTCCTGACACCAGACCACCTTCGGCGCATCGCCTGGCGGCCGCCGGCGCCGCTCACGGCAGGGGCGCTCGCGGACGGGCTGCGCGAACTCGGCGCACGCAGCTGGCAGATCGACCGGGTGCTGGCCACTGTCCTCGAGGCGTTCGAGCATCCGGAGCCGCTCAGCGCACGGAGGAAGGCGCAAGGCGCAGCCGAGTAGAGCCTCAGCCCGAGAGCACCCGTTGAGGGCCTCGCCCGAGGGTGATGGGAGGGCATTGCGCCCTAAGTTACCGACCAGTAACATGGGGGCTCGGGGCGGACGTCCGCCCGACGGAATCACCCCTACTCGCAGGAGCGGCCCATGTCATCGAGCAGGCACATCCGGGACGTCGTCTTTGTCGACGGCGTCCGAACACCCTTCGGCAGAGCTGGCGAAAAGGGCATGTACCACGGGACGCGCTCCGACGACCTCGTCGTCAAGGCGATCCGCGAACTGCTGCGCCGGAACCCCTCTCTTCCCGCCGACCGCGTCGACGAGGTCTCGATTGCCGCAACGACGCAGACGGGCGACCAAGGACTCACCATCGGGCGCAGCGCGGCGCTCCTCGCAGGCCTCCCCCGCTCGGTCCCCGGCTTCGCCGTCGACCGCATGTGCGCCGGTGCCATGACCGCCGTGACGACGACGGCGAGCGGCATCGCCTTCGGTGCGTACGACGTCGTCGTTGCCGGAGGCGTCGAACACATGGGGAACCACCCGATGGGGCAGGGAACGGACCCCAACCCGCGGTTCATGGCTGAACGCATCGTGGATCCGAGCGCCCTCACAATGGGGAGCACCGCGGAGAACCTCCACGATCGGTTCCCCGCCATCACGAGGGAGCGCGCGGATCGCTACGCCGTCGCCTCCCAGGCGAAGCTCGCGGCCGCGTACGAGAACGGCAGCATCCAGCAGGACCTCGTTCCCGTCGCGACCCACCGGCCCGGCGAGGGCTTCGGCCTCGCCACCGCCGACGAGCCACCGCGACCCGGGACGACCCTCGAGGACCTCGCAGCCCTCAGGACCCCGTTCCGCCCGCACGGGAGGGTCACCGCGGGCAACGCAGCTGGCCTCAATGACGGGGCGACGGCATGCCTGCTCGCCTCGGCCGAGGCCGCGGAGGAGCTCGGGCTCACGCCGCGGATGCGGCTCGTCTCGTTCGCCTTCGCCGGGGTCGCTCCCGAGGTCATGGGCATCGGACCAGTTCCGGCGACCGAGAAGGCGCTTGCGAAGGCCGGGCTCAGCATCGAGGACATCGGCCTCTTCGAGATCAACGAGGCGTTCGCCGTCCAGGTCCTGAGCTTCCTCGACCACTTCGGGATCCCTGACGACGACCGACGCGTCAACCGCTATGGCGGCGCGATCGCCGTCGGCCACCCCCTCGCGTCCTCGGGCGTCCGCCTCATGACCCAGCTCGCGCGGCAGTTCGCCGAATCCCCCGAGGTCCGCTACGGCATGACGACCATGTGCATCGGGCTCGGCATGGGCGGCACCGTGATCTGGGAGAACCCGAATCACCCCGACTACCGGAAGGGCGAGTGAATGACCGCCTCAGTCTTCGACCAGTTCGAACCCCTCGCCTCCAGCGTTCCTGACGAACTCGTCACGCACTCCCTCGTCAAGGAGGCCGTCCTGCCGGGGACGGCGGACGCCCGGAGCCTCAGGATCGCGCTCATCACCCTCGACAACGGGCTCGACCACACCAAGCCGACAACGCTCGGGCCGAACACGCTCGTCGAGCTCGGGCGTACCCTCGAGGCGCTCCGCGACCGGGCGGCCGCAGGCGAGATCGACGCCGTCGCCGTCGCCGGGAAGCCCTACTTCCTCGTCGCGGGCGCGGATCTCACGACCGTCAAGCAGCTCCGCGACCCCGAACAGGGGGCGCAGATGGCCCGGCTCGGCCACGCCGCCTACGACCTGCTCGCAGACCTGGGCGTGCCCACCTTCGCGTTCATCAACGGCGTCGCACTCGGTGGAGGGCTCGAGATCGCCCTTGCCTGCACGTACCGGACTGTCTCCTCCGCAGCGAACGGGATCGGGCTGCCCGAGGCCTTCATCGGACTCGTGCCCGGGTGGGGCGGCGTGTACCGCCTTCCACGCCTCACGGGCCCGGAGGCCGCGCTCAAGGTCATGATCGAGAATCCGCTCAGCAACAACCGCACGATCGGCGGGCGCGAGGCGTTCGAGCTCGGCGTCGCCGACGCGCTCTTCGAGCCGGCCGACTTCCTCGAACGCTCGCTCGAATGGGCGGGGGCAGTTCTCTCCGGCGAGCAGGCGGTGCAGCGGCCGGACGCCGTCGACCCCTCTGCCGACCCGTCGGTCGCCGACCGGTGGGACGCCGCGGCGAAGGCCGCGCGGGCGTTCGTCTCGAGCCGCACGGGCGACGCCGCCCCTGCTCCTGGCAAGGTCCTCGACGTGTTCGAGGCGGGCAAGCTCGCGAGCCAGAAGGAATCCGCAGCGCTCGAGGTCCAGGCTCTGACGGAACTCATGCAGACCCCCCAGTTCCGGGACACGGTCTATGCGTTCCTGGACCTGGTCCAGCGCCGGGGGAAGCGTCCGGCTGGGGCGCCCGACGCGAAGCTCGCGCGGCCGATCACCAAAGTGGGTGTCGTGGGCGCGGGCCTCATGGCCAGCCAGCTCGCCATCCTGTTCGCGCGCCAGCTCAAGGTCCCCGTCGTGATGACCGACATCGACCAGTCGAGGGTCGACAAGGGTGTGGCCTACGTCCAGGGCGAAGTCGAGAAGCTGCTCGCCAAAGGCCGGGTCTCCCCCGATGCGGCGAATCGGACCAAGGCGCTCGTCTCGGGATCCGTCTCGAAGGAAGCCTTCGCCGACGCCGACTTCGTCATCGAGGCGGTATTCGAGGAACTCGCCGTCAAGCAGCAGGTGTTCGCCGAGGTCGAGGCCGTGGTCTCCCCCGACTGCATCCTCGCGACCAACACGTCGTCCCTCTCGGTGACGGCGATGGCGGAGGGTCTCGAGCACCCCGAACGGGTCGTGGGCTTCCACTTCTTCAATCCGGTTGCCGTGATGCCGCTTGTGGAGGTCGTACGCGCGCCGCGCACCGACGACGCCGTCCTTGCGACTGCCTTCGTCCTCGCGAAGTCCCTCAAGAAGACGGCCGTCCTTGTCAAGGACGCTCCCGCCTTCGTGGTGAACCGGGTCCTCCTGCGCCTCATGGGCGAGGTGACGGCCGCCTTCGATGAGGGCACTCCCGCAGAGGTGGCCGACTCGGCGCTCAAGCCCCTGGGGCTGCCGATGTCCCCGTTCACGCTCGCCGCGATGGTCGGGCTGCCCGTCGCGCAGCACGTCGCGGAGTCGCTGCACGACGCGTTCGGCGACCGCTTCCCCGTCTCAGCCAACCAACAGGCACTGATCGACGCGGGGATCAAGGGCCTATGGGCCCCGACGGCGGACGGCGGCCAGGAGATCCCGGAATCGACGCGGGCGCTCCTTCGGCTCGGAAGCAAGCCCTCGAGTGGCGAGGAGGTGCTGAGACGGTGCCAGGACGCCTTGGCTGAGGAGATCGGGCTGCTGCTTGACGAGGGAGTGGTGGCCGGCCCCGAGGACGTGGACCTCTGCATGATTCTCGGTGCGGGCTGGCCAATGCACCTCGGCGGCATCACGCCGTACCTCGATCGGGTCGGAGCATCCGAGCGGGTCAACGGCAGAAGGTTCCACGCGGACAGCTGACCGGGACGGGTCTCAGTCCGCCCCGAATCCGCGGTGCAGGAAGGAGCGCAGCGGCTCTGCGAGCCCGTCGAGAGCCGCTGCCTCTGTGAATGCGAACGTGAGCGCGCCGCCCGCGGCCCCCCGGACGAGCCTGCCGTCGTGCGACCACCAGGTGGCCACCCGCAGCCCGCCGGCCACGACCTCCCACCGCTCCGCCCGAAGGCTCCGGCCCTCGGGCAGGTCGATCGTCTCTACGGCGCGCCGGTGCACCTCGGCAGGCGCCGCGGGGGCGGCGGGATCGGCCTCGTCCACGCGGCGGAAGGCGGCCGTTGCCAGGTTGCTCGGGGCCAGGCGCGCGACCAGAAGGTACTCACCGCTCGACGGGAGGCTGTCAGGCCCGTGCCCCGAGCCGTCCCGCCACGCCCCGGAGCGCAGGCCGCCGGGCTCCTGCCGATACAGGAACCCGCTCCACGTCTCCCCGCTGGAGCTCAGCCGCAGGAGGGATTCGCCCAGGAAGGGCGAGCCGGCGCCGTCGTCGAACGCGGTCCGCGTGACAAGGAGTCCGGCGTCGAACTCGCGGAAGACGGCGCCGCGGCGGGTGCCGCCGACCCAGAAGCTGTCCCACCGCTCCCACGCCGACCCCAAGCTGCCTCCTCCGGCCGTCCGCGCCACAGCCTTCGACACTACCGGACGCGCCCCCAGCCGCTCACGCGGCCTCGAAGCGGCCGCGCGTGAGCACGAGGCCGCGATGCGCCTGGCGTCGCGCCCATGCGAGGGCATGGGTCGAGAGGACGACGGCGGCGCCGCTCTCTGCTGCGCGCCTCACCGCGGCTTCGAGGCGGGCCAGCCCGAAACGGTCGAGGCCCACCGTGGGCTCGTCGAGGAGCAGGACTCGCGGCTGCCGGGCGAGCACCGTTGCGAGGGCGAGCAGCCGCTGTTCGGACACTGGGAGCTCGTAGGGGTGCGTGTCGGCACGCCCGGGGAGGCCCACTGCCTCGAGCGCCTCGGACGCCCGACGCCGGGCTTCGTCACGGGAAAGCCGCAGCGAGCCGGGGCTCCGCCCGCTCAGCCCGAACGCGACCTCACGCAGGGCGGTGCGCTCGAACAGCTGGTCCTTCGGCTCCTGGAAGAGGGTGCCGACAGTCCCGGCAACACGGCCGGCCGGGTCGTCCAGGATGTCGCGGCCGTCGATCCGGACCTGGCCCCGATCGGGGCGCAGGAGGCCTGCGAGATGTCGCAGCGACGTGGACTTGCCGGCTCCGTTCGGTCCCGTGAGGGCGACGACCTCGCCGGGGAAGACGGCGAGGCTGGCCTCGTCGAGGACGGGGCGCCCCGAGTTCACGGTTCCTCCGCGCGTGGCCCGCGCCCCGTCATAGGCGAACGTGACGCGGTCGAGTTCGGCGAGCGGCGCTGGGCCTTCGGGTGCCCTGACGGGCCCTGGCCTCCACGCCGCGACTGCGGCCTCCTCGCGCAGCACCCCGGAGGCGGCGAACGCGGCGCTTGCCTCGGCCTCGGCAGGGGTCCCGTCCACCGCGGCGGTCCCGCCCTCGAGCAGCAGCCAGCGGGAGGCACCCCTCGCGAGCGCATCGGCAGTAGCCGTGAACACCACGACGGCGGTTCCGGCTGCCCGCAGGGCGCCGACGAGCCGCGACAGGGATGCGGCGCCCTCGGCATCGAGCGAAGCAGTGGGCTCGTCGAGCAGGACGACGGCGGGGCGGCCGACGATCGCGCACGCTATCGCGGTACGGCGCTGTTCGCCTCCCGAGAGCTGGCCGGGTTCCCGTTCGAGGAGCCCGCCGAGCCCCATGACGCGGGCCGCGGAGTCCACCTGGGCGAGCATCTCGGCGCGGGGGGTGCCCCGCTGCTCGAGCCCGAAGGCGAGTTCCTCCCCGACTGTCGCGGCCGCGCCGGTCAGAAGGTCGGCGGCCCGCTGCGGCACGTAGGCGACGTGCTGCCCCCAGGCTCCGAGCCGCAGCCGCGGATCGTCCGGGGAGCCCCGGAAATCGAGGTGTTCGCGGCGGCCGTCCCGCGCGAGCTCGAGCGTGCCCTGGAGCCTGCCGTGCCCTCCCGCCACAGCCCAGCCTGCGAGCACTTTCGCAAGCATCGATTTGCCGCTCCCCGACGCTCCGAGGACCGCCGTGAGCGAACCGGGGACGATCTCGAGGCGGATGTCGTGCAGGAGGGGCGCGGCGCCGTCGTCGTACGCGAAGCGGCGGACGTGGGCGGCCAGCACTGGCGCGCTCACCGCGCTGCCCCCGCGAGGACACCCGCGACGGCGGGAACGACGACCGACGCGACGACGACGGCGCACACGCAGGCCAAGGTCCAGCGCAGGACGCGCTGCAGCTGGGAGTCTGGTTCGTCGACGTATGAACTGCGGCGACCGGGCAGCGCGTTGCCGCGGGCCTCGAGCGCCGCGGCGCGCTCGCCGGCTTCGTCGACGAGCTGGAGGACGAGCGGCACGACCTGCAGCCGCGCCGCCAGGATGCGGCCGCCCGGCCCCTTCCGGACGACGAGGCCGCGCGCTTCCTGGGCTTCCCGGATGCGCCGGAGCCGCTCGCCCACTGCAGCCGCAAGTCCGAGCGCCGAGGCAAGGACGTACCCGAGCTGCGCGGGCACGCCCCTCCGGACGAGGGCCGCGCGCAGCGTGGGCACGCGGACCCACAGCGAGAAGGCCAGCATGACGACGACGAGCGAAGCCGTGCGGAGGATGATGGCCCCCGCGTACGCGAGCCCCTCCGAGGTCACACGCGCCGGCCCGACGACGACGAGCACTGTGCGGCCCTCGGGGAAGAACAGTCCGTGGATCACGAGCGCCCAGACGGCGAACGGGACGACGACGACCGAGGCAGCCGCAACGACGCGCCTGAGGATGCGGGCCTTCGCTGCGACCACAAGGGCCGCCGCAAGGACGGCGGCCCAAGTGCCCCACGAGGCCCAGGCGAGGCATGCGACAGCGCCCGACCCAGCGAGCACGAGCCCGGTGAGGGGGTTCAGCCGGCCAGAGGCCGTGCGCCCGGAGGATGCGAGGGCCGCCGGGCCCGCTTCGGGGCGAGTCACCTCATGCAGCCGGCGCGGCCTCGCCGTCCGGACGTCCGGCAGCAGCCTGCTTCGGTCCGGCGAGCACGCGATGACGGCGGACGAATTCGAACCGCTGCGTGCTGCGGCGCGGCAGGGCGTACGCGAGAGCGGCCGCGACGGAGAACGTCACGAGCTTGTCCGGGAGGTCGGACGTGAAAGCGCCCGTCGTGACCGATTGGACGAGGTTCTGGCCCGCCGCTCGGAAGAGTGCGATGACGGCCCCCGTGGCGCCTGTGGCTGTGCCGCCGAAGACGATGACCGCGATGGGCGCCGAGATGGCCGCCGCGACGAAGCCCGTGACGACCCCCGCAATGGGGACAAGGTAGAACCGGCGGACGACGCCGAACCGCGCCGCGAGGCCGGCCAGTGCGCCGATCGCCGCAGCGCCGGCCGCGAACGGAAGCACGGTCGGATTGAAGAACGACCAGACGAGAGTGCTCAGCAGCCCCGTCGCGGCCCCCGCCGCGGACCCCGCGAGGAAGCCCACGAGCACTGTCCCGATCGAATCGAGGTAGATAGGAACGAGAGTGCTGCCGACGAACTGGCCGAGGACGATGTTGAGCACGAGTGCGACCGGGATGAGGGCGAGCGTCGTCGTCGGGAGCGTGGGGAGGATGCCCGCAAAGAGGAGCACCATCGCGATGCCGAAGCCGGTGAGCGCTACGAGGGCGCTGGCGGCCGTCGGCCCGTTCGCGACATCAGCGGGCTGGGAGACGATGAGGAAGGCGTAGGTCGCCACGACGGCCACGGCACCGAGAGCGGTGAGCGTGGTCCTCAGGGGCGAGCGGCGGGGCGCCTCGACCGTCAGGGAATGCGACATGAGGGCGCGGTCCTTCGGTTGTGGGTTGCTGAATGATGGATTCGCCTATGTCACCTCGGCGGCCCCGCTTGCACGGGAACGGTCAGAAGTCTAGCCCAGCGCGCTGCAAAGCCTTCAGGCGGGGCGGCTACCGATCTGCCGCGCGAGCGCCCCGACCGACCGCACGAGCTCGTCGAACGCTTCCTCCGGCCGATTGCTCCACACGATCCGAGCGTTGGGCGGTTCGCCCCACAGGCCGCGATAGTCGGCGATGGTCGTGCCGAGGAGCCGTGGCGCGGTCGTCTCGACGTGGACGGTGGCGGTCCGGGTCGAGTACGCGGCCGTGCCCGCGGCGACGCTCGCGGCGAAGTAGTCGTGGACGTGGGCCACGTAGCCCTGGTCGTAGTCCCGGTGGAACTCGAAGTAGAACCGGAGCATGTCGCTCAGGTGGCGGACGAGCGGGTTCGATGCACGGCTGCGCAGCCCCCGCTCGTGTTCCGGGTCGACCAATTCGGGCTCCACGCACCCGGCGGCGCGGGCGAGGGCCGCGACGTGCTCCGGCCGCAGCTCTATGCGCTCAGTCGTCTCGAGGGCGCACACGATCGGCAGCCGTTCCGCGGGCTGGCCGGCGAAGGCCCGGAACACCTCCGCCGCCGCGTGGGGATCGACGTGCGTGTTCCACTCGGCGGTGGGCGTCGTGTTGCCCTGGTAGTAGTAGGAGCCTCCCATGATGACGACGCCGCGCAGCAGCTCCGGCAGCCGGGGCTCGGCGCGGAGGGCGAGGGCGAAGTTCGTCAGCGGCGCCGTCAGGAGCGCGGTGAGCTCCCCCGGGCGTGCGCGCGCTGCCTCGACCCAGAGCTCGACGGCGTCCCGCCTGTCCGGATGCTGACCGGGCGCCGGGAGCTCGGCGTAGCCGATCCCCTGCGGCCCGTGGGTCTCGGGGGTGGTCACGAGCGGGATGCCCAGAGGACCCCTCGCCCCGATCGCAACCGGCACGTCCGGGCGCCCGCACAGCTCGAGGAGTGCGAGGTTGTTTCGCGCCACCTGCTCTGCATCGACGTTCCCCGGCGTGCTCGTGACGGCAACGAGCTCGACGTGCGGCTGGCTGCAGAGGTAGACGAGCGCGAGGGCGTCGTCGATGCCCGTGTCGCAGTCCATGAGGACGGACACGGGCTCTCGTCGCGCCTCGTGCGCTACGGGACGGGAACTCTCGTGCACGCCGCGCCTAGAAGAGGGCGACCTTCGGTGTGCGCGGGAAGATCTCGTCGAGCTCGGCGAGGTCCTCGGCGCTCGGCTGCCAGGAAGCGGCCTCGGCATTCTCACGGATCTGCTCGGGCTTCGTCGCGCCCGCGATGACGCTCGCGACCGACGGCTGCGCCGCGAGCCACGAGAATGCGACCTGGAGCTCGGTCAGGCCTCGCTCCTCCGCGAAGGCGGAGAAGCGGTCGAGCTGGTCCCAGTCGGCGTCGTGCACAAGGTTCCTGCGCGTATGCGAGAGCCGGGAGCCCTCGGGTGCGACGCCGCGCGAGTACTTGCCCGTGAGCAGCCCGTTCGCGAGCGGGAAGTACGGCAGGACCCCGAGGCCGTACGCCTCGGCTGCCTGGGTCACCTCGAGCTCGGCGCGGCGGTCCAGGAGGTTGTAGTGGTTCTGGCTCGAGACGAACGGCGTGTAGCCGCCGATCCGCGCCGCGAACTCCGCCTCGGCAACCTGCCAGCCGGCCCGGTTCGAGTGCCCGATGTAGCGGACCTTGCCCTCATGGATGAGGTCGTCGAGCGCCGAGAGCGTCTCCTCGATCGGCGTCTCGGGGTCCGGGGTGTGGAACTGGTAGAGGTCGATCCAGTCCGTGTCCAGCCGGCGCAGCGACGCCTCGACGGCCTGCTTGATGTAGCGGCGCGAGCCGCGTGCACCGAAGTCCCGGCCGTTCGCGCCGTGCATGTCCATGCCGAACTTCGTGGCGACCACGACGTCGTCGCGCCGCCCCTTGAGGGCACGGCCGAGCATCTCCTCGCTCAGCCCCGGCGTCTTGCCGTACACGTCCGCCACATCGAACAGGGTGATCCCGGCGTCGATGGCCGCGTGGACGACGGCGTCGGTGCCCTCCTGTGTCTCGGTCGGGGTGTTGGCGCGGCCCAGGTTGTTGCACCCCAGGCCAACGGTGGACACGGTCAGGCCAGAACGGCCCAGACGGCGATAGTCAGTCATAGCGCCAGCCTACTCGCGCCCGGCGGCGCAGCTGGCAGCCCGCCTCCGGCCTCCCTTGCGCTCAGAGCGAGAAGCTGTGGATCCCGGCGGGGCCGTGCTTGAGCCTGAAGTCCTCGGGCGCATCCGCCTTGGCGACGGCAATTGAGAGCTTCGTGAAGTCGCTCGTGTTCTCGCGCAGGCACGTCTTGACGGCAGCGACGGCCTTGGAGGAATCGACCGTGCGCATGAGGATCGTAAGGCGCCCGGCACCGATGGCGCTCTCCTCGACCGTCCCGAGGCCCCGCCACGCGAGGTGTGCCGTGAGCGCGCGCACGGCCTGGCGCTCGAGGAAGCGGTCCCGTTCGGTCCCGGTCTGGCTCTTGAGCGCGAACTGGGCCGCGACGCGGTCCTGCTCCGCCTCGGGGATCTCGGCGAATCCATCGTCCTCGCACTGGGACGCGAAGGCGGCGAGCAGACTCTCGGCCGCGTCGGCGTCGACGTTGTCCGTCTCCTTTGTGGTCGAGACGTGCCCGACGATCCCGCGGTTGACGACGAACTGCGCGGTGTCCTCGTCGTGCCAGGCCTCGCGGAATTGGAGGGTGCCGTCGTCCTGTTTGCGGTAGAGGCGCAGAAAACTCATGTGAAGTCCTTCCTTCCTTGGGCGAGCCACGCATCGGCGATGCCGTCGAACGGGCCAGTCCCCTCACGTACAAGACCGAGAATGCGCTCGCATTCGGCCTTCACAGCCCGTACAAGCTCATCGGGATATGCCATGCTCGCGCTGTGCTCTTCGAATTCGTCCTCGTCGTCGACGAACACGCCGCGGCCGGCCGCACGGATCACGTCGAGGTCCATGTCGATCATGTGGAACTCGACCGTCCCGTCGGGTTCTTCCCGGATCCGCCGCCACGAGAGGTCCCACGCGAGGTCCACGTAGACGCGGAACTCGCCGGGATTCGCGTCGTCGTAGAACGTCGCCGCATAGTTGCCCTCGCGGGGCACGAGCAGCACGGCGTCGGTGAGCGTGTAGAGCGCCATGCCGGGCCGCGAGATGAACTCGCCCCGCCCCTGGTACGTCCACCAGCCGTGCTCGTCCTCGCCAAGGTGGATCCCGGGCACGACCCAGTGCGCTCCGCCGTCCCACTTGCGGTTCCGCGCGACGACGAGATCGCCCGGGCGCGGAAAGTCAGCAGGGCTGTGGCCGGCGAAGGGGATGGCGGAACCTTGGGTCACAGCTGCGGGAGGCTCCCGGTTCGCGGCGCCGTCTGCCCGGGGAGGGGACGGGCGAAGGGGACCTTCATGCCGAGCACCTGGGCGACGACGTCGTGCGTGATCTGCTGCGCGGTGAGGCCCACTCTGGCGAGGACCTCGGATCGCGTCCCGTGGTCGAGGAACTCGGCGGGGAGCCCGACCTCGTTGAGCGCGGTGTCGACGCCGACCGCCCTCATCTCCTGCCGGATCCGCGAACCCACCCCGCCCGCACGGACGCCGTCCTCAAGGCACACGACGATCCGGTGTTCGGCGGCCAGCCGGAGGACGCTCTTCGGAACGGGCAGGACCCACCGCGGGTCCACCACCGTGGAGCTGATGCCCTGGCGGTCGAGCCGCTCGGCGACGTCCAACGCGAGATCGCTCATCGCTCCGACGGCGACGAGGAGCACGTCCCCGCCCTTGCCTGCCTCGGTTCCGGTGCGGCGCAGCACGTCGACGCCGTCGGCGAGGCGCTCGAGGGCCTCCGTCTCCGGACCGACACTCCCCTTCGAGAACCTCACGACGGTTGGCGCGTCCGAGACGGCGACGGCTTCCCGCAGCTCCTCGCGGAGCCTCGTGGCGTCACGCGGGGCCGCAAGATGCAGGCCGGGAACACTCTGCACGAGGGCCATGTCCCACTGGCCGTGATGGCTCGCGCCGTCGGGTCCCGTCACGCCCGCTCGGTCGAGCACGATCGTGACTCCGGCTTTGTGCAGGGCCACGTCCATGAGGAGCTGGTCGTATGCGCGGTTGAGGAACGTCGAGTAGACGGCCACGACGGGGTGGAGACCACCGAAGGCCATGCCTGCCGCGCTCGTCATGGCGTGCTGCTCGGCGATGCCGACGTCGAAGACGCGATCGGGGTGGCGGGCGGCGAACTTGTGCAGGCCCACAGGGATGAGCATGGCGCCGGTGATCCCGACGACGTCCGGCCGCTCGTCGGCGATCGCAGCGATCTCGTCGGCGAAGACGCTCGTCCAGGACGCGGGGCCCCCCACGGTCAGGGGTTCGCCCGTAAGGGGGTCGATGATGCCGACGGCGTGGAACTGGTCCGCCTCGTTCGCACGCGCCGGGGCATAGCCACGGCCCTTCTCGGTCATCGCGTGCACGATCACGGGTCCGGCGAAGTGCTTCGCGGCGGTGAGGGCGTTCTCGATGGCCCGTTCATCGTGCCCGTCGACAGGTCCGAGGTACTTGAGGCCCAGGTCCTCGAACATGCCCTGCGGTGCCCACCAGTCCTTGACGCCCTTCTTTGCGGCGTGAAGGCCCTTGTAGGTGAACCGGCCCACAGGTCCGCCCTCTTGGAGGCGCTTCTTCCAGAACGCGAGCGTGCCCTCGTAGGCGGGCGCTACGCGCACGGCGTCGATCGCGGGACGGAGGGACGCGAGGTAGTCGGCGAAGCCGCCGACCGTCGGGGCGTACGAGCGGCCGTTGTCGTTGACGACGATCACAATCCGGCGGTCCTTATCGGCCGCGATGTTGTTGAGCGCCTCCCAGGCCATGCCTCCCGTGAGTGCCCCGTCGCCTATGACGACGACGGTGTGGCGGTCGCCTTGGCCGGTCAGCTTGTGGGCCTTGGAGATGCCGTCCGCCCACGAGAGGGACGACGACGCGTGCGAGGACTCGACGATGTCGTGTTCGCTCTCGGCACGGGAGGGGTAGCCCGAGAGGCCCCCCTGCTGCCGGAGGGAGGAGAAGTCCTGCCGGCCGGTGATGAGCTTGTGGACGTAGGACTGGTGGCCCGTGTCGAAGATGATGCTGTCTCTCGGCGAATCGAAGACCCTGTGGATCGCGAGGGTGAGTTCGACGACGCCGAGGTTCGGGCCCAGATGGCCTCCGGTCTGCGCGACGTTGCGGATGAGGAAGCGACGGATCTCGTCGGCCAAATCCGTCAGTTCCTGGGAGGTGAGGCGGTCGAGGTCCTTCGGTCCGCGGATGCTCTCCAGAATGCCCAAGGGCTTCTCCTTGCTCGAAATCTGCTCAACCCACTGTAGCCCCTTCGGTGAGGGGCGCCCGGGTCCAGCCGAAACGGCCGAGGGCCCCCACCGCGGTGGAAGCCCTCGGACGTAGGGAGGCAACAGCCTCGTCAGCGATGCGCGCTGCGCATCACTTCGCGGAGATCTGGCGCAGCACGTACTGCAGGATCCCGCCGTTGCGGTAGTAGTCGGCCTCGCCGGGCGTGTCGATGCGCACGACGGCGTCGAAGGACTTCGTGCCGCCGCCTTCCGTCGCCGCGGTGACCTTGACCGTCCGCGGGGTGGAACCCTCGTTGAGCTGCGTGATGCCCTCGATCGAGAACACCTCGTTGCCCGTGAGACCGATCGTCTCGGCGGACTCGCCCTCGGGGAACTGCAGCGGCAGGACGCCCATGCCGATGAGGTTCGAGCGGTGGATGCGCTCGTAGCTCTCGGCGATGACGGCCTTGACTCCGAGGAGCGCGGTGCCCTTGGCCGCCCAGTCGCGCGAGGAGCCGGAACCGTACTCCTTGCCCGCGAGGACGACGAGCGGGGTGCCCGCCTCCTGGTAGTTCATCGCCGCGTCGTACACGTAGGCCTGCGGGGCGCCTTCCTGCGTGAAGTCCTTCGTGAAGCCGCCCTCGACACCGTCGAGGAGCTGGTTCTTGATGCGGATGTTCGCGAAGGTGCCGCGGATCATGACCTCGTGGTTGCCGCGACGCGAGCCGTAGGAGTTGAAGTCCTTGCGGTCCACGCCGTGCGCGAGGAGGTACTGGCCGGCCGGGGTGTCCGACTTGAACGAGCCGGCCGGGGAGATGTGGTCGGTCGTGACGGAGTCGCCGAGCTTGAGGAGCACGCGGGCGCCCTCGATGTCGGAGACGGGTTCCGGCTGCGCCTTCATGCCCTCGAAGTACGGGGGCTTCCGCACGTACGTCGAGTCGTCGCTCCACTCGAACGTCGATCCGGTCGGCGTCGGCAGCGAACGCCACCGCTCGTCGCCGTCGAAGATCGTCGCGTAGGACTTCGTGAACATGTCCTGGTCGATCGAGGCATCCATGACCTGCTGGACCTCGGTCGGGTTCGGCCAGATGTCCTTGAGGAACACGTCATTGCCGTCCTCGTCCTGGCCGAGGGGCTCCGCCTCGAAGTCGAAGTCCATCGTGCCGGCGAGGGCGTAGGCGATGACGAGCGGCGGGGACGCGAGGTAGTTCATCTTCACGTCGGGGTTGATGCGGCCCTCGAAGTTGCGGTTGCCCGAGAGGACCGACGTGACCGAGAGGTCGTTGGCCTGGATCGCCTCGGAGATCTCCGGCTCGAGCGGACCCGAGTTGCCGATGCACGTGGTGCAGCCGTAGCCGACCGTGAAGAAGCCGAGCTTCTCGAGGTAGGGAACGAGCCCTGACTTCTCGTAGTAGTCGGTGACGACCTTCGAGCCCGGGGCCAGGGAGGTCTTCACCCACGGCTTGGACGAGAGGCCCTTCTCGACGGCGTTCCGCGCGAGGATTGCCGCGGCCAGCATGACCGAGGGGTTCGAGGTGTTGGTGCAGGACGTGATCGAGGAGATCGTGACGGCGCCGTGGTCGAGCTCGAACTCGCGGCCGTCCGCCATCTTCACGTGGACGGGCTGCGAGGGGCGGCCGAAGGCGCCGCTCGCTGCCGACTCCACCGGGTTGGCGAGACGCGCGGTGTCCTGGGCGTGGCTGTCGGCCTGCGTCGTCGACGGGGAGTCCGACGCCGGGAACGACTCGTCGATCGTCTCGTCGACCGTGCCTGCAGCGGGATGGCCGTTCCGGACGTCGACGTAGTTGTGCAGGTCCTTGCGGAACTGCTCCTTCGACTCCGTGAGCTCGATGCGGTCCTGGGGCCGCTTCGGCCCGGAGATCGACGGAACCACCGTCGAGAGGTCGAGCTCGAGGTACTCGGAGAAGCGAGGCTCGCGGCTCGCGTCGTGCCAGAGGCCCTGCTCCTTCGCGTATGCCTCGACGAGAGCGATGTTCTCGTCCGGCCGGCCCGTGAGGCGCAGGTAGTCGAGCGTCACCTGGTCGATGGGGAAGATGGCAGCGGTCGAGCCGAACTCGGGGCTCATGTTGCCGATCGTCGCGCGGTTTGCGAGGGGAACCTCGGCCACGCCGTCGCCGTAGAACTCGACGAACTTGCCGACGACGCCATGCTTCCGGAGCATTTCGGTGATCGTGAGCACGACGTCGGTCGCGGTCGCGCCCGCAGGGATGGAGCCCGAGAGCTTGAAGCCGACGACGCGCGGGATGAGCATCGAAACGGGCTGGCCGAGCATGGCCGCCTCGGCCTCGATGCCGCCGACGCCCCAGCCGAGGACACCGAGGCCGTTGACCATCGTGGTGTGCGAGTCCGTGCCGACCAAGGTGTCGGGGTACGCGCGGAGGACCTTGCCCTCGGGCGTGTCGACCTCGCGCGTCATGATGGTGCGCGCGAGGTACTCGATGTTGACCTGGTGCACGATGCCCATGCCCGGCGGGACGACCTTGAAGTCCTCGAACGCGGTCTGGCCCCAGCGGAGGAACTGGTACCGCTCGCCGTTGCGCTGGTACTCGATCTCCATGTTCCGCTCGATCGCGCCCGCGTTGCCGAAGACGTCGATCTGGACGGAGTGGTCGATGACGAGCTCGGCCGGAGCGAGCGGGTTGACGCGCTCCGGGTCGCCGCCCAGATCCTTGACCGCCTCGCGCATCGTGGCGAGGTCGACGACGCACGGCACGCCCGTGAAGTCCTGCATGATCACGCGCGCGGGGGTGAACTGGATCTCCGTGCTGGGCTGGGAGTTCTGGTCCCACCCGGCCAGGGCGCGGACGTGGTCCGCGGTGATGTTGGCTCCGTCCTCGGTGCGGAGAAGGTTCTCGAGCAGAACCTTGAGGCTGAACGGGAGGGACTCCGAGCCCTCGACGGCGCTCAGCCGGAAAATTTCGTAATCAGTGCCATTGACGTTCAGTACGCCCTTGGATCCGAAGCTGTCCACAGTGCTCAATGCACCACTCCTCTCGCAACACTGCCATCTTTGCCGCGCACAGTGACCGTTGCTAGTTAGGCAAGCCTTAGCTAGCTTGCGTCCGACGCGGACGGGCTTTCAGCGCCAAGGCCATCCTAGTTCGGGGCCCGTGCGGGAGCGATGGGCAAGAGATGTCTCCCCCACCCTGGTCCCGCTGCCCTACGAGCCGGGCTTCAGCAGTGCCACTGTCCGCACTCTCCCCCACCCTGGTCCCGCTGCCCTACGAGCCGGGCTTCAGCAGTGCCACCGTCTCTACGTGGTGCGTCTGCGGGTACAGATCCAGCGCCCGCAGCCACTCCAGGCTCCAGCCCGCCTCGAGGAACCAGCCAAGGTCGCGTGCGAAGGATGCGGGGTCGCACGCGACGTAGGCGACGGCGCGGGGGGCCGCCGCAACGAGCTGCCGGACCACCTCGCGTCCCGCCCCCGCGCGGGGCGGATCCAGGACGACCGCGTCGAGCCGTTCCCCGGCGCGCTGCCGCAGCACCCGCTCGACGCGCCCCTGGACGACGTCGACCTGCGCCTGCCGTTTGAACGTGCGGCGCGCGTCGCGGCTCGTCCCGGGCGATCCCTCGACGGAGAGCACCGAACCCGACGGCCCGACACGGGCCGCAAGCGGCGCCGTGAACAGTCCCGCACCGGCGTAGAGGTCGGCGACCGAAGCTCCCTCGTCGATTTCAGGTCCTACCGCATCGAGCACCGCGGCCATGAGCGTCTCCGGGGCCCTGTGGTGGATCTGCCAGAAGCCCTCGCCTGTGACCGTGTAGTGATGGCCGCCGGCCTGCTCGGAGACCGAGCCCCGGCCGCGGAGGGTGAGCGGGGCCCCGCCTCGCGGCGAGATGACGCTCACCGACGCGTCTGTCGCCACGGCCCCGGCGAGTGCGCTGAGCCTTGCGGACCCCAAGTCCTCGGCCAGCGTGAAGATGACGAGCGGTGTGTCTCCGGATGCCGGCGCCGCGACCTCGACCCGCTCGACACCCGAGAGATCCGCATCCCACAGGCCAAGGCGCTCGATCTCCTCGACGGCGAGGGGCATGTCGCGGACGGGAATCACCGTCTCGGACCGGTGGGCATGCATGGCCAGCCGGCCGTCGTCGTCGACCGCGAAGCTGCAGCGGGTTCGCCAGTGCAGCCCATCGGCGCCCGGCGACCCGCCCTCCGGGCCCACCGCCTCGACGTCGACCTCGAGGTCGAGGTGCGCGAGACGGGCCAGCTGCTCGCGGATGACGACGCCCTTGAGCCTCCGCTGCTCCGCGAGGGCGATGTGGCCGAACTCCGCGCCACCGACGGGGAGGCTCCCGGACGCGTAGGCCTCGAGCGAATCGGCAGGCGCCCATACGTGGGGGCGCCGCTCGGGCGAGCCCTCGAGGACCTCGACGACGTCCCCGCGCCAGAACCTCCGCTCGGGCTCCGTGTCGGTGAGGCGGACGCGGACGAGCTCCCCGGGGAGCCCGTGGCGCACGAAGACGACCCGTCCCTCGTGCCGCGCTACTGTGTGGCCGCCGTGCGCGACCGGGCCGAGGCGCAGTTCGACGTCGTTCACAGTTCCTGCAGCCTCCGCGCCGCCTCGGAGGATTTGAGCTGCCATGGGACGCTCGCCACCATGACACCCGGTTCGAAGTGCAGCCGCGCCTTGATGCGCAGTGCGGTCTGATTGTGCACGAGCTGCTCCCACCACTTCCCCACGACGTATTCCGGAATGTAGACGACGATGAGGTCCCGCGGCGACTCGCGCCGCATGCTCTCGATGTATTCGAGCAGCGGGGTCACAGTCTCGCGGTACGGGCTCGCGAGCACGGTGAGCGGCACAGGAATGTCGAGCTTCTCCCAGTCCGCGACGGTCTGGGCGGTCTCCTCGGGGCTGATGTCCACGGTCACGGCGTCGAGCCGCGAGGGCCGCGACGCCCGGGCGTAGGCGAGGGCGCGCAGTACGGGCTTCCGCACGTGCGAGACGAGCAGGACGGCGTGGACGCGGCTCGGCAGTGCCCGCGCGGACGCGTCGTCGTCGACTGCGAGCTCTCGGGCCACCCTGTCGTAGTGGGCGTGGATGCTCCACATGACGAGGAACAGGACGATCATCGCCAGGATCGCGATCCACGCGCGGTGCTCGAACTTTGTGATCAGCACGATGACGAGGACCGTCGCCGTCATGCCGAAGCCGATCGAGTTGACGACGCGCGAACGCCGCATGCGCTGCCGCACGGTGTGGTCCTTCACGCGCTGGAGCTCACGCGTCCAGTGGCGGATCATTCCGAACTGGCTCGCGGTGAACGATACGAAGACGCCGACGATATAGAGCTGGATGAGCTTCGTGACGTCCGCGTTGAACGAGACAATGAGGATGAGCGCGCCCGCGGCCAGCAGGATCACGCCGTTGCTGAAGGCGAGCCGGTCGCCGCGCGTGCGCAGCTGGCGTGGGAGATAGCCGTCCTGGGCGAGGATCGACGCGAGGATCGGGAAGCCGTTGAAGGCCGTGTTCGAGGCGAACACGAGGATGACGCCCGTCGCCGCGACCACGACGTAGAACGCGATGCTCCCATTGCCGAACACTGCGTCGGCGATCTGCCCGATGACCGGCGTCTGCACGTAGTCGGACGGCAGCGGCTGCCCGTTGAGGGTGAGCCCGGTGGTCGGGTCCTGCGCGAGGTGGACTTGGGTCGCGTTCGCGAGGAAGAGGATGCCGGCCAGCATGGCGGCGGCCACGACGCCGAGGAGGAGGAGCGTGCGGGCGGCGTTCGCGCTCTTGGGCGGCCTGAAGTTGGGGACCCCATTGCTGATTGCCTCGACGCCGGTGAGCGCCGCCGCCCCCGAGGAGAACGCCCGGAGCAGGAGGAAGCCCCCCGCGAGGCCGACGAGGCCCTGGCTGAACTCGGCGGAGGGAACGACGTGGAATCCGGCACTCACGGCCGGCCGGAGGGTCCCCGTGAGGAACTGGAAGAGGCCGACGAGCGTCATGCCGATGATCGACAGCATGAAGATGTAGGTCGGAGCGGCGAAGACCGTCCCAGCCTCCTTGACGCCACGCAGGTTGACGAGCGCGAGGACGAGGACGCCGACGACGGCGACCAGGGCCTGCTGCCCCTGCAGGGACGGAACGGCGGTGGTGAGGTAGTTCGCGGCCGAGGAAATCGAGACGGCGACAGTGAGCACGTAGTCGACGAGCAGGGCGGACGCGACAGTCAGCCCGGCAAAGCGGCCGAGGTTCGTCGTCGCGATCTCGTAGTCGCCCCCGCCGGAGGGGTAGGCGTGCACGTTCTGGCGGTAGGACGCCACGACCGTGAGCAGCACGAGCATGACTGCAAGACCCACCCATGGCGAGAGCGCAACCGCACCGACGCCGGCAAGCGCCAAGGTGAGGAGGATCTCGTCGGGAGCGTACGCGACGGAGGACAGGGCGTCCGAGGCGAAGATCGGCAGGGCGATCCGCTTGGGCAGGAGCGTGTGGCTCATCCTGTCGTTGCGGAACGGCCGCCCCACCAGCACCCGTTTCACCGCGTTGAGTATCTGCAGCACGAAGACACGGTATGCGCTGAGCGCGGCAAGTCATAGTCCGCGGTGCCGCAGGAGCAGGCGGATTCGATACATTGGGAGTCGGGCCTCCCGTCGGCGGAGGCGGGGTCGGCTCTCTTCCGGCCAGAGCGAGCAAGGAGCGCGGGTGGCGCATTACGTGATCATGGGTTGCGGGCGTGTGGGCGTCACCCTCGCGCACACCCTCGAGGACTCGGGCCATTCGGTGGCGGTCATCGATCAGGACGACCGCGCGTTCCGCCGGCTGCGCCGCACGTTCGGCGGCCGGAAGGTCACGGGCATCGGCTTCGACCGCGACACGATGCGCCAGGCGGGAATCGAAGAGGCGTACGCCTTCGCCGCCGTCTCGAGCGGCGACAACTCCAACATCCTCGCGACCCGCGTCGCGCGCGAGACGTTCCACGTGCCGCACGTCGTTGCACGGATCTACGATCCGGGCCGCGCCGAGATCTACCAGCGGCTCGGCATCCCCACCGTCGCCGCGGTGCGGTGGAGCGCGGACCAGGTGCTGCGCCGCATCCTGCCGGAGGCCGGCATCGCCGGCGACTTCCGCGATGCCTCCGGGAAGCTCGTGCTCACGGAGGTCGGGCTCAGTCCCGAATGGCTCGGCCAGCCGCTCTCTGCCATCGAAAGGGCGGTACCCGTCCGCGTCGCCTATGTGACGCGGTTCGGCGAAGGGCTGCTCCCGAACGCGAGCACGAGCTATCAGGAGGGGGACACGGTCCACGTCATGATGAGCCTCGAGGACTCGGACGAGGTCTCCCGCGTTCTCGCGGCAGCGCCCGGCAAGGAGGGACTGTGAAGGTCATCATCGCCGGCGCGGGAAGCGTCGGATCGTCCATCGCCCGGGAGCTCCTCGCCCACCGGCACGATGTGCTGCTCGTCGACCCCAAGCCCGAGGTCATCGGCCGCAGCGGCCTGCGCGGGGCCAAATGGCTCGTGGGGGACGCCTGCGAGATCTCGACGCTCAAGGAGGCCCGCGTCGAGGAGGCAGACGTCGTCGTCGCCGCAACGGGAGACGACAAGGTCAATCTCGTCGTCTCCCTGCTCGCGAAGACCGAATTCGGTGTGGGCCGGACGGTCGGCCGCGTCAACAACCCCAAGAACGACTGGATGTTCGACGGCTCATGGGGTGTCGACGTCGCCGTCAACACCCCCCGCCTCATGACGGCGCTGGTCGAAGAGGCCGTCGAGATCGGCGATGTCGTGCGCCTCCTGACCCTTCAGACCGGTGTCGCCTCGCTCGTCGAATTCACCGTGCCCGCGAACTCGGTCCTCATCGGGCGCACCGTCGGCCAGGTCGAATGGCCCGCCGATGCGACGCTCGTCGCGATCCTCCGGGACCAGTCCCCCATCACTCCGAGCGTCGACGACGTCATCGACCATCGGGACGAGCTGTTCTTCGTCACGACGATCGCCGCCGAGGACGAGCTCCGTGCGCTGCTCTCGCCCGCGAACGGCGAGGAGGCGGAGGAACTGCCGACCGAGGAGGGCGAGGACGACCTCTTCGACGGGTGACGGGCGCTACTCGTCAGCCGCGGTCTCGGAAGGGGCTGCCGCGGGACGCGTGACGAGCCACGCGAGCCAGATGCCGAGGGCGTAGAGCGGAACACCGAGGATGAGGCGCATCGCCCCGAGGGCCACGAGGCCTGCATCCCCGAGAAGGTACAGCGGCACCTCGACGACGAGCCGCAGTCCCAGCACCGCGACCATGATCCACGTGCCGAGCCGGTACTGCCGAGCCCGCTGCTGGTCGTCGCGCCAGTGGACGCCCTCGTTGCGCAGGAAGCCGAAGACGACGCCCATGAGCGGCCATTTCACGAATACGGAGATGGCGAGCGCGAGGATGTAGGCGGCGTTGGTCACGAAGCCGGAGACGTAGAAGTTCTCGGCCTTGCCCGTGAAGAGGGCGAGGGCGGCGGAGACCACTATGCCCACGATGCCGGCGAAGGCCTGGGTGAGCGACGTGCGCGTGAGGAGGCGCACGACGACGAACACGGCCGCGACGGCGAGCGAGAGGACTGCCGAGAGCACGAGGTCGCGGACGGCCGTGAAGGCCACGAGGAACACAAGGCCGGGAACGATGCTCTCGAGCACGCCGCGCACTCCGCCCGCGCTGCGGAGGACGTCGATGCGCCCGTCCGCGTGCCGGTGAAGCCCGGCTTTGGCTGCGTAGGCCGCCGCGAGCTCGGCGGCTCCTGGTTCCTTCGAGGGCTGGCGCTCGGATTCCATCTCAATCCTCCTTCGCGAGGATCTCGTAGCGGGGGTTGTAGATGGTGGGTTCTCCATCCACCGTCGAGAGCATTCCGGAGAAGCGGACGGGCGTTCCGGCGTCGATCCCCCGGATGCGACGGCGGCCGAGCCACAGCAGACGGATGGCGGGGCCCCTTCCGGGCCGCTCGGCCTGGCCGTCCTCGATCATTGCGGTGAAGCGCGGCGTCTCCGAGGGGGCCACGAACGTCACGGAGCGGATGGTGCCCTCGCCTGCGACCTGGCCGCGCTCGGGGAGACGGGAGAAGTCGAGCGGGGCCGGGGCGGAACGCTCAGCCAAGATGCGTGATCTCCGGGCCGCGCTCTGGCGCCACGAGCCCGGAAGCGTCGGCCTGCTCCTGCTGGGGCTGGTCGACGGGGAGACGCAGAGGGAGGAGCTCGCTCGGCGGCAGGGGTGACTCGCCGCGGTCGACGACGACGGAGCGGAACAGCTCCTCGAGCTCCTGCGCCGCGGCCGGGTCCATGACCGCGTTGCCGGACATGACTCCGCGCAGGAACCAGCGAGGTCCGTCGACCCCCATGAAGTGCGCCACCCGGTAGCCGCGACGGCCGTCAGCCGTCGAGGTGGGGAGCTTGGCGATGAGCTCCGGCCCGAAGCTTCCCTCGATCTCCTCGACCGTGCCGCCCTGGCTCGCCACGGACTCGGCAATCTGGGCCCGGATCTCGCCCCACAGTCCCGCGGAACGCGGGGCTGCGAAGGCCTGGAGCTGCAGGCTCGAGCCGTTGAGGTCAAGGGTCACCGCGACCACTCGGCGGGTGGCCTCCTCGACTTCGAGGCGGATCTGGAGCCCCTCGACAGGACGGATGAGGATCGCGCCGAGGTCGACGTAGCCGACGGCGGTGTCCTTCTCGCTCGCATCGAACGGGCCCTTGGCGGGGCGCCCGAACCCGCTCTTGTCGGGCTCGGCCTCTCGCGGGGGCGTGCCGAGCACCGAGGGGTCCTCGGCGGTCAACTTCGCGTTCTTGCCACGTCCGAACAGCACGTCAACAACTCCTTCAGTAAGCCGTCCACAAAGCCGCCCTCGCGCCTCGCGTCCGTGCAGGCGCTAACGCGCCGAGAATCCCCCGGTGGAGCCGAAGCCGCCGGTCCCCCGCGCCGACTCGGAAAGCGAGGCGACGGGGACGAAGCGCGCGTACTCGACGCGCTGGATCACCATCTGGGCAATTCTATCGCCGCGACGCAGGCTCAGGGTTTCACGCGCGTCCGTGTTCAGGAGCGTCACCGCGATCTCTCCCCGGTAGCCCGCGTCCACAGTGCCCGGAGCATTAACGACCGTGAGGCCGTGCCGCGTCGCGAGGCCCGATCGCGGGTGGATGAGGGCAACGTAGCCGAACGGAAGCGCGATGCTGACCCCGGTGGGGACCAGGCGCCGCTCCCCAGGCTCGAGAGTGAAGTCGACCCGTGAGCAGAGGTCGGCGCCGGCGTCGCCGGGATGTGCATAGGAAGGGGTGGGCAGCCCGTCGTCGAGCATGACCACCTCTATGTCGAGGGTGGGCTCCCACTGCGGAATGGTGCGGTCAGTGTCGTCAGTCGTCTCGGCTGCGGTCACCACACCACTGTATCTGTTGAGTTTGGTGCTTCGCGCAGACCGGCTTGCGTGCTGAGCGCAGACCGGCTCGGGTGCTCAGCGCAGACCTGCTTTGGTGCTCCGCGCGTGAGGTGGAAAGCTGGACCCATGCCTGAATCGCCCTCCTCTTCCCCGCTGCCGCGCGAATCCGCCGCGACGATCTACAGCGAAAAGCTCTGGCCCTCGTGGTGGGTCTGGGTCGTCGTCGTCGGCATCTCGGGGGCCTGCATCCTCGTGCTCGCGCCGATCAGCATTGCGGCAGGCTACACGGGAGCCGTCCTCGTGTTCCTCGTCCTGTGCGGGATCCTCATCGCGACGACGCCCGCGGTCGTCGTGACTCCGCGCGAGCTGCGCGCGGGCCGCGCCGTCCTCCCCCGCGAGTTCGTCGCCTCGGCTGAGGCCTTCCTGGGCGATGAGGCCACCGCCGAGCGGGGGACGCGCCTCAACGGCCGCGCCTACCTCTGCATGCGCGGCTGGATCTCCCCCGTGGTGCGGGTCGAGCTCGACGACCCCGAGGACCCGACCCCCTACTGGCTCGTCTCGACCCGGCGCCCCGCGAAGCTCGTCGAAGCGCTGGCCCCCCGGGGCTGAGCGCCCCGGAAAGAGGCAAAAGGAAACGCGTGAGGGGCCGAGCATGCTCGGCCCCTCACGCGTTTCCGTTCCGTGCTGGGCTCAGCCCTCGCACTCCTTGCAGTAGTAGAGCCCGTTCTTCTCACGGGCGATCTGGGACCGGTGGCGCACCAAGAAGCAGGACGCACACGTGAATTCGTCCGCCTGAGCAGGCAGGACGCGCACGAGCAGCTCCTCGCCGGAGAGATCCGCGCCGGGCAGCTCGTAGCTGTCCGCGGCCTCGGCCTCATCTTCGTCCACCGAGGCGGACTGCTTGTCCGTGCGTCGCGTCTTCAGCTCTTCGATTGAGTCCTCGTTGAGCTCTTCTTCATTCTTGCGCGGCGCATCGTAGTCGGTCGCCATAGTTATTCGTTCACGCTCCGGTTACTCGCATCAGTCACGTGGCCACTCCACGTAGTCCACTCTCTAACGCACTCGGCCCCCATTTTGTGCCCAGTGACGGGGAGATTGTTCCCGATCGCCGCCAGTTTCGCCACTCGGCGTGAGATTGTGGCCGCAGAAGTAGCGGCACACCGAGCGATGAGGCTGAAATCCGGCCCGGACAATGGCAGAGTTTCGGTCAAGACTAGGCAAGGCTGGAGGCTTCAATGCGGGAGCAACCGCAGGACAATCTGCAGGAACTTCGCCTCGTCGGCGTTCACGACGACGGTCAGCACCTTCTGCTGAGCGCTGCCTCGGGCGAGCTCTTCCGCCTCCGCGTCGACGAGGCGCTGCGTCGTGCCGTCGCGAGGCCAGCCCCGCAGCGACCCGCACCCCCCGGCGACACCAACCTCTCGCCCCGCCAGATCCAGGCCGAGATCCGCGCCGGCGCGACGGCGGAGAGCATCTCCGAGTCCTCTGGCATCCCGATCGACCGCATCCGCCGGTACGAGAGCCCGGTGCTCGCTGAGCGGGAGCACATCTCGATACTCGCCCAGAGCACCGAGGTAGGCCCGCAGCCCCCCGCTCACTCCGCGTTCGCGGCAGAATTCGGCAACGGCCCCGCCCGGCTCGGCGACGTCGTCTCTCATCGCCTGGGCGTCCACGGCGTTAACCCGTCCTCAGTCGAGTGGGATTCCTGGCGTCGGCGCGACGGCCTGTGGACTGTCGTCGCCCGCTTCACGCTGCCCGAGGGCGCGCCGGCAGCAATCGGCGAGGAGCCACCGGCGATGTGGACCTTCAATCCCGCGCGCCGCACGGTCGCCAACGCGAACCGCTGGGCTCAGCAGCTGAGCGAACTCGAGCCGCTCGACGGGCCCACGTCGCCCCGGCGGCTCTCCGTCGTCGACCGGCCCTTCGACGTCGAAGCACCCGAGGCTCCCCTTCCCGAGTCCCCACGCCCTGAATCGCCGGTTCCCGAGCCACGCGACGCCGAGGCCGACCTCCTCGATATGCTCCGCGCCCGCCGCGGCCAGCGCCTCGGGCTCGACGAGGACGCCGAAGACGCCCTCGCACTCCTGCTCACCCAAGGGATTCCGGCGGCGCATCCACGGCCCGGTGAGTCGAACGAGCGCAGCCAGCCGGAGCGTTCCCCAGCCGACCGAGGCGTCGGCGACCGCGGCCAGCGAGACCGCCGGGGCCGCGGTGACGAGCGGGACAACGAGCAGCGGCCACGCCGGCTCGAGCCCGTCCGCGACACCGTGGCCCCGTTCTTCCAGCCCCTGCGGGACGAGGACCCTGCCCGACCGCAGACGGATCAGCACCTGCGCCTGGCGCCGGGGCTGAGCGCCTCCACGCATGAGGTCACGATCGTCCCCGCGCCCGTGCCCGCAGTCGCTCCCCCGCCGGCAACCGACGACGCCGAGGACGGGCACCGCGAGCACGGCGAAGTCCGGCCCGTCCAAGACCGGCCGGGCGAAGACCGACCCAGCGAGGACCGACCCAGCGAGGCCCCGCACGACGAGGCCACGAGCGGCGACCGCGCGAGGACTGAATCCTCGAACACCGAGTCAGCCAACACCAAGTCAGCGAAGGGCCCGGAAGCCCCGGCGGGCGAGACGGAGACCATCCCGGAGCCGGCCCGCCGCGCGTCGCGCACGAAGCGGTCCTCCATCCCGAGCTGGGACGAAATCGTGTTCGGCACGAAGAGCGACTAGCTCAGGCTTCCACTCCCGCTTCGACAGCAAGGGGCGTCCGGGGAAGACCGTCGAGATGGCGGTCGGCGAGGCGCGTGAGGACGGGGAGCGCCGCAGCGAGCGCGGCCCGTTCCTGCGGCGACAGCAGTGCGACGTCGGCGGCGAGCTGGCTCGTCCCCTCGCGGCGGACGTCGTTGATCGTCACCGTCCCCGCATCGGTCAGGGCCAGGAGGAAGGCTCTGCGGTCGGCTGCGTCGGGGGTCCTCCTGACCCACCCCCCGGTTTCGAGGACCTCGGTGAGCCTGGACATGCTCGCAGCGCTGATGCCGAGGCGTGCCGCAAGGTCGCCGGGCCGCTGAGGGCCTCCCCGCTCGAGGGCCGCGAGGGCCGCGAGCCGCGAGGGGGTCAGGTCTCGCTTCCCGGCATCCCGCCTCAGGTAGAACGCGAGCCGGTTGACTGCGGTCCGCAGCCCCGCTGCGAGCGATGCTGTCGCGGCGTCGTCGGTGGCGTCGTCACGGGCTGTTGTGCCGCCGTCGACCGGGGCGTCGCCGCGAGTGGGGCCCCCGGTCATCCCCGCCTCCCGCCTTCGGGCGCGGGCGCTCCTGCCTCGTCCGATGCGTTCGGGGCCCGGTCAGCCGCCGCGACCTGCGATGCTGTCTCTGTCTCGCCCCCGACCGCTCCCGTTCCCGGGTCGACGTACCTATCCCCGCGGAGGGCGGACGCAATGGCGGCGATGACGCACGCCGCGACCGCGAACGCGAAGGCGACCTCGAGCCCTGAGGCAAACGGACCAGAGATGAGGGACGGGAAGAAGCCTCGGCCTGTCAGGTACTGGGCGTTGGCCGGCGGAAGCGACCCGAGCACCTGCGGCCCGAGCAGCGTCTGCACCGGGTTGTAGCCGAGGAGCGAGGCGAACAGCACCCCGACTGGCGGCAGCGCCGCGATCCGATCGGCGGCGGCTGCGGGCACCCCCTGAGCCATGAGCCCGGCGCTCAGGGTGTGCGGTAGGGATCCCGCCAGCCCAGCGATCATGAGCGAGAAGAAGATGCCGATCGAGAGCACCATCGCGGAGTTCTGGAAGGTCGTGCTCATTCCTGCGCCGACGCCCCTCTGTCCGGGAGGCAGGCTGTTCATGATGCCGGCCCGGTTGGGCGCGGCGAAGAGTCCCATGCCGATGCCGTTGGCGAGCAGCGCGAGGGCGAAGACCCAGTAGTCGAAGTCCACCGGGAGGACGAGCAGCCAGAGGAAGCTCGCGGCCGCGACGAGCATCCCGCCCGTCGCAAGGAACCGTGCCCCGAAGCGATCCGAGAGCCAGCCGGAAGTCGGCCCAGCGATGAGGAAGCCGATCGTCAGCGGGAGCATGTAGATGCCCGCCCAGAGCGGGGTCGATTCGAAGCTGTAGCCGTGCCGTGGGAGCCAGATGCCCTGCAGCCAGATGATGAGGATGAACATGAGGCCGCCACGACCGAGCCCCGAGAGGAGGCTCGCCAGGTTCCCCGCCGAGAACGCGCGGATACGGAAGAGCTCCAGCCGGAACATGGGGTCCGGCGTCCGGAGCTCGATGACGCAGAACACGACGAGGACGGCGGCGCCCCCGAGGATCGAGACGAGCACCCACGGATTGGTCCAGCCCATGGGGCTGTCACCGTACGGCTGGATGCCGTACGTGATGCCGACGAGCACCGCGATGAGGCCGACGGCGAACGTGAGGTTGCCCCACCAGTCCATCTGGGAGCGGGGGCGCGTGCCCGCCTCGTGCAGTCGTAGCGACGCCCAGACGGTCCCGAACAGGCCCACGGGGACTGAGACGAGGAAGACGAAGTGCCACTCGAGCGGGCCGAGGACTCCGCCGAGGATCAGGCCGAGGAACGAGCCCGCGATGCCGGCGACCTGGTTGAGGCCCAGACCCAGTCCGCGCTGGTTGACAGGGAACGCGTCCGTGATGATCGCGCTCGAATTGGCCATGAGGAGCGCTCCCCCGACGCCTTGGAGGATGCGCATCGCGATGAGCCAGACGGCGGCCGCGGTGCCCTGGAGCCACGTGATCGAGAGCAGGATCGAGAAGAGCGTGAAGATGGCGAAGCCAGCGTTGTACATCCGCACGCGGCCGTACATGTCGCCGAGCCGGCCGAAGCTGACGACGAGCACCGCGGTCACCACGAGGTAGCCCATGATGAGCCAGAGCAGCAGGCTCGTGTTGCTTGGCTCGAGCGGGTTGATGCCGATCCCGCGGAAGATGTCCGGCAGGGCGATGAGCAGGATCGAGGAGTTGATCGTGGCCATCAGGACGCCCAGCGTCGTGTTGGACAGGACGATCCACTTGTAGTGGGGGCTCGCGAGGTCGCGCTCTGCGTGCGCGGCCCTGCGGGCCCGGTAGGCAGTCAAGGCATTCGAGCTCATGGAAGCCTCCCAGTCGACGAGTAGCCGGTGTCGGGAAAACTGAGTTAGTTGACTTGTACTAACTACCTTAGCCGGGACGGCTGGAAGCAGGTAGGTCCGTGCGGGGCCGGACGCGGAAGGCCGCGCTCTCAGCGCCGACGCTTGGACTGGGCCGGTCCTGAGGCTCGGAACGCGATGAGCGGGACGAGGCGCTCGGCCTTCGTCAGCGAGCCGTGCTGCCCGACCATCGTGAAGGCGGAGGCGCGGACGCGGCGCCCGTCGTACAGGGCGAGTTCGCCGTGCGGGGCGACGATGACGTCCCCGATGCGCTGCTCGACCTCGGGCCGGACCTCGCCGAAGAGCCCCTGCGCGATCGCCTGCGCCTTGGTCATGATCCAGGCCTGCTTGCCGAAGCGCTCCTGCCACCTCTCGACAACACCCCGCAGCGCGCCGTCGTCCGCCGGGTCCTCGAGATGGAGGTGGACCATCCGCGGCTCTCCCGCCGTGAACCTGATGCCCTCGACGAGCTCGGGATCCGCGCCGAAGTCGATCCGGTGCTCCTCCGCGACGTCGACCATGCCGTGGTCCCCCGTGACGAGGACGAGCGTGTTGGCGGGGAGCTGCGCGTCGAGCCGACGGATGCAGGCGTCGACCTCCTCGAGCGCTTCCTCCCACGCCCGGGATCCGCAGCCGGCGACGTGGCCGGCCTTGTCGAGCTCATTGAGGTAGAAGTACAGGAGCATGCGCGGCGCGGCTGCGAGCGTCGCCGCGGCCGCCGTCGTCCGTGCGTGCAGCGTCTCGGCGCCGATGAAGCGGCCTCCGCGCAGGGCGGCACGGGTCATGGGCGATCCCTCGAACTGCGGAAGGCTCACGGTCGCCACCGGGATCTCGGGATGGATGCGCTCGAACACGGTGGGGAACGGCTGCCACTTGTCGGGATCGACGCCGGCGTCCCACCCGTTGAGCTGGTTGACCACGCGCCCGAGGTGGGGTGCGAGGACGTCATACCCGACCATGCCGTGCTGGCCCGGCGGAAGCCCAGTGCCGAAGCTCGCGAGCGAGGCCGCCGTCGTGCTCGGGAACGCGGCGTCGAGCGTCGTCGGGATACTCCCCTGGCCGTCCTGCAGCTTCCCGCGGAGAAAGGGCGTGTGGGCGGTCCGCCCGGCGAGCAGCGAACGGCCGAGCCCGTCGACCATGACGACGCACACCCGCGGAGCATGCGGCAGCCCGAGCGGGTTCTCGAAGCCCACGGCCCCCAAGGCCGACGCGCAGCTCGGGAGGACTTCGGCGATGCTCCGGTGCCCATAGGCGGGTGCGGCAGGAAGGGATTCGACGGCCGCCGGAAAGGGCGATCCTGTCATTCGCGGCCACCGTGCCCGCGCGCCGGACGCCCGCCGAGGCCGGCGAGCCGGGGACGGGAGGCAGCGGGTACGGGCGCCGAGGGGCTCTGCACCACGCGGGTGGGGCTCGCGACGTTCGCGGCCCGGAGCAGCCGCGCGAAGTGCTTGGCGGTGTTCACGGCCTCGGGCCCGTCTGCTTCGGAGCTGATCCGCAGGACGATGTCCTCCTGCGCAATGCTGCCCGTGTAGCCATGGTCCGCCTCACAGTTCGGGTCCCCGCACGAGGCCGGCAGGAGGTCGAGGCGCTGACCGCCCGACCACGCGATGGAGAGCGTGACCTCGCGCACCGGATCCCCCGGCTGGTACGCCGCGGGCTCCGTGAAGACGTAGGTCAGCACGACCGTCCTGACCTGGGAGAGCGGGACCGACTCGGTCGAGACCTGGGCCGTCGTGCGCTGCGGGTCTGCCTCGAGCGGCGCCTCGTCGACGTGCGTGATGACAAGGAGATCCTCGGTGAGCGCGAGGACGGTGATGTGGCGCCGGACCTCGGCACGCTCGAAGTGCGTCTCCACGTGGACGAGGTGCGCTAGCGGCGATGCGCCGTCGAGGGCATCGTGGACGACGTCGGCAACAAGCTGCGGGTAGAAGCCGGTGCGCTCGAGGTCCGTGCTCAGGGACCGCACGGCAGGCTCACGGCCCGGCACATGGGAGGACGGCGTGTGGCTCATAGAACCCATTCTCCCAGACAGCTCCGCCGGCCCGGGAAATGCCTTCTTCCTACTGGTCCGGATCCTGTTCCTACTGCTCCGAATCCCGTCCTACTGGTCCGACATCGCGCGCCGAGCGCTGTCCGTGCGGTGCGCCGCGTTCCCGAGCCACACGTCGGCGTGCAGGACCGTGAGCCCCTGCTCGCTCACGACGACGGGCTTGAGCTCGAGGACGGCAACCTCCGGATGCCGGTCCTTGAGGAGGGAGACCCGGCCGACGAGGCTCTCGAGGGCGGCGACGTCGAGGGGCGGAAGCCCCTCGTACCCGAACAGCTTCTCCGACGCGCGCGGCCCGCGCACGAGGTCGCGGACGTCCACGGTCGTGAGCGGCGGGACGCGGTGGGCCCAGTCGTCGAGCAGTGCGACGGCGTCGCCGGCGAGGCCGAAGGAGATGACCGGACCGAGCAGCGGGTCCTCGATCGCGCGCACGACGCACGCCTGCCCGAGCGGGGCCATGCTCTGGACCTCGAGCCGGGGCTCTCCGTCCGGGCCCGCGGCAAGCTCACCGTAGCCGAGGAGCGACTGCTCCATGAATCGGAAGGCCGAGCGGAGCGACGGCTCGTCGCGGATGTCCAGGCGGACTGTGCCGAGGTCCAGCCGGTGCCTGAGGATCGACGAAGTCGACTTGAGCGCGACCGGCCAGCCGAGGGCCTCGGCCGCCCCCACGGCCTCTTCCTCTGAGACGGCGGCCCGCGAAGGAAGGACCGTGATGCCGTAGCAGGAAAGGAGGTCGGCTGACTGGCCCTGTCCGAGCCGCACGAGGTCGGGACCGGCAACCCCTGCGAGCGCCCTGTCGATGAGCTCCTCGGCGCCGTCGTCGTCGTATGTGGCCTCGAAGGGCTCGCCAGCCTCACGCGAGAGCCATTCGCCGTAGCGCACAGCGGCGGCGAGGGCGGCGACGGCGTCGCCGGCGCTCGTGAAGGCGGGAACCGTGGGCGAGCCCAGGCCGTCCGGACCTGGGTCGGGGATCAGCCCCTCCGCCTGTTCGGGATGCCCGAGGATGCCGGTGAACGCTGCCACGATGGTCGTCGACCGTGCCTCGGCGCACTCGGCCAGGATCTCCGCTGCGGCGTTCGGCTTGACCCCCGCCGTCGGAACGAGGGCGACGACGATGGAGTCGGCCGCCCCCGAGTCGATGAGACCGAGGACGCGTGACCGGAGCGCGGGAAGTGCGACGGAGCGCCCCGTGAGGTCGAGGTCGGTCATGGTCTCCGTCACCGTGAGTCCCAGCCCCTCCGCCCCGTCGGCGACGACGCGCCCGAGCGAGGCGGCGTTCGAGAGGACTGCGACCCGGGGCCCGCGGGGCCGTGGGCCCGAGAGGACCTGCGCGACGTCGACGAGTTCCTCGAGCGTGGAGACCCGGATGACGCCGGCCTGCCGCAGCATTGCGTCGAGCGCCTCGGGCGGCGCCTGCGACGTCCGGACGGCGTGGCCTGCCGGGAGCCGGAGCCCGAGGATGTCGCTCTTGGCGACGATGACCGGCTTGCTGCGCGCGAGCCGACGGGCGATCCGGGAGAACTTGCGGGGATTGCCGAAGGACTCGAGGTAGAGCCCGACGGCACTCGTGGCGACGTCGTCCTCCCAGTACTGCATGACGTCGTTCCCGGACACGTCTGCGCGATTGCCCGCCGAGAAGAGCGACGAGAAGCCGAGCTTCCGCCGGTCCGCCGCCGCATAGAGGGCAATGCCGATCGCGGCGGACTGGCTGAAGAGCCCGAGGCTGCCCTGCCGCGGCATCGAGGGAGCCAGCGAGGCGTTGAGCCGGACGTCGGGGTCCGTGTTCGCGATGCCCAGCGAGCCGGGCCCCACAAGGCGCATCCCGTGGGAACGCGCGTGGCGGACCAGCTCCCGCTGGAGGGCGAGGCCGCGCTCGCCGTCCTCGGCGAATCCGGAGGAGGCGACGACGACGCCGCGGACGCCGGCCGCAGCACACTCGGCGACGACTGCTGCGACGTCGTCGTACGGCACCGCGACGAGCGCGAGGTCGACCCTCCCGGGCACGTCGCCGATGCGGGCGTAGGTGAGCATTCCGCCGAGCTCGAGCGCCTCGGGATTGACCGCGCAGACGCTGCCCGTGAACCCCCCGTCGACGACGTGCGCGAGGAGCTGCTGCCCGATGGACCCCCAGCGGCGGCTCGCGCCGATCACGGCGACGGAGCGCGGCGCGAGCAGCCCTTGGACGGAGAGCGCCTCGGCGCGGTGCTCGCGCGACTCCATGACGGCGCGGGACTTCTCCGTGGGGTCGATCTCGAACTCGACGCTCACCACGCCGTCGTCGAAGCGGCGGTCGAGCACGTACCCGGCCTCGGCGAAGACGGCGAGCATCTTCCGGTTCTCCGGGAGGACCTCCGCCGTGAAGCGGCGGATGCCGCGCTCCCGTGCGGCGGCCGCGAGGTGCTCGAGCAGGATCGAGCCGATCCCGCGCCCCTGATGCCGGTCGGAGATGTTGAACGCCACCTCGGCTTCGGTCGGGTCCGCGAGGCGGTCGTAGCGGCCGACGCCGATGAGCTCGCCGCCGACGGTGATGATGAGTGCCACGCGGTCCCTGTAGTCGACCTGCGTGAAGCGCTTGAGCTCCGCATCCGTGAGACGGGCCTTGTAGCTGAAGAATCGGAGGTAGATCGAACTCTCCGACTGGCCGGTATGGAATGCCTGGAGCGCCGCGGCGTCGCTCGGACGGATAGGGCGGAGGTGGGCGGTTGCTCCGTCGCGGAGTACGACATCGGCTTCCCAGTGCTGGGGATATGCGCTGACCGTGCCCTCATCCGCCATAGGCTTAGCCTAGTTCAGGCCCATTTCTCCCACGCGTAAGGATTCAACCAGCGTTGGCACGTCGATCCACCCCGTCCGGGAAGCCCTCCGATCTGCTCCCCCTCGGCGAGGCTCCCGCCGAGAACATCACGGACATCGACGTCGCGTCGGAGATGGAGACGTCCTTCCTCGAGTACGCGTACTCGGTCATCTACTCGCGCGCGCTTCCGGACGCGAGGGACGGCCTCAAGCCCGTCCAGCGGCGCATCCTCTACATGATGAGCGACATGGGGCTCCGCCCCGACCGCGGGCACGTGAAGAGTGCACGGGTCGTCGGCGAGGTCATGGGCAAGCTCCACCCGCACGGCGATGCCGCAATCTACGATGCGATGGTCCGCATGGCGCAGGACTTCGCGCTCCGCCTCCCGCTCATCGACGGGCACGGAAACTTCGGATCCCTCGACGACGGACCTGCGGCGCCGCGGTACACCGAGGCGCGCATGGCCGCAGCGGCCCTCGCGCTCACCGACGACCTCGACGAAGACGTCGTCGACTTCGTGCCGAACTACGACAACCAGATCATGCAGCCGGAGGTCCTCCCGGCCGCGTTCCCCAACCTCCTCGTCAATGGGGCGTCGGGCATCGCCGTCGGCATGGCGACCAACATGGCCCCGCACAACCTCGCCGAGGTGGTCTCCGCGGCGCAGCTCGTCATCTCGAATCCCGAGGCAACGCTCGAGGACGTCATGGAGCTCGTCCCGGGCCCGGACCTGCCCTCGGGCGGCCGCATCGTCGGGCTCGACGGAATCCGGGACGCCTACCGCACGGGCCGCGGCTCCTTCCGGACGCGCGCGACGGTCGCCGTCGAGCAGCTGTCCGCCCGCCGCACCGGGCTCGTGGTGACGGAGCTGCCCTACATGGTCGGCCCCGAGAAGGTGATCGAGAAGATCAAGGACGCCGTCGGCTCGAAGAAGCTCCAGGGCATCAGCGACGTCATCGACCTCACGGACCGCAACCACGGCCTGCGCCTCGTCATCGAGCTCAAGAACGGCTTCAACCCGCACGCCGTCCTGGAGCAGCTCTACCGGTACACGCCGCTCGAGGACTCGTTCGGCATCAACAACGTCGCGCTCGTGGACGGCCAGCCGCAGACCCTCGGCCTCCTCGACCTGCTGCGGGTCTACGCGGACCACCGGATCTCGGTGGTCCGGCGCAGGACTGCGTTCCGGCTCGGCAAGCGCAAGGACAGGCTCCACCTCGTCGAGGGCCTCCTCGTCGCGATCATGGACATCGACGAGGTCATCCAGATCATCCGGACCTCCGACGAGGCAGCCGCCGCCAGGCAGCGCCTCATGGCGGTGTACGACCTCTCGGAGATTCAGGCCAACTACATCCTCGAGCTCCGGCTCCGCCAGCTCACGAAGTACTCCCGGATCGAGCTCGAGAAGGAGCAGGACGAGCTGCGGCGCGAGATCGAGGAGCTCGAGGCGATCCTCGGCTCCGAGACGCTCCTGCGCGAGCTTGTGTCGCGGGAGCTTGACGAGATCACCGCCAAGTACGGCACTCCCCGGCGCACCCTGCTCCTCGATGCGGAGGAGCAGGGGGCTGCGGCGGCGAGGGCCCTCGCCGCCGAGAACGCGAAGAAGGCCACGGGGAAGGCACCGACGCTTCCCCTCGAGATCGCCGACGACCCCTGCTGGGCGATCCTGACGGCGTCGGGCAACGTGGCACGCACCGCCAACGCCGAGCCGCTGACCGACGGTGGGCCGCGCGTGCGGCACGACGTCTTCCGGTCGGTCGTCCGGACGACGGCGCGCGGCGAGCTGGGTGCCTTGACCTCAGCGGGGCGCATGGTGAGGCTGCAGGCCGTCGACCTCCCTGTCGTCGCACCCGCGGCCGGACTGCCGAACCTCGCAGGCGGCGTTCCAGCGAAGGACTTCGTCTCCCTGGCCAAGGGAGAGACCCTTGTAGCGCTCGTTCCGCTCGACACCGTCGTAGCGCTCGGCACCGAGCAGGGCATCGTGAAGCGGGTGAGCCCTGACTATCCGCTCAACCGCGAGGACTGGGAGGCGATCACGCTCAAGCCGGGCGACCGCGTGATCGGCGCCGCTCCCGCGGGCGACGAGGACGCCCTCGTGTTCATCTCAGAACAGGCACAGCTCCTGCAGTATCCCGCCTCCGCGGTCCGGCCCCAGGGGCGCACGGCCGGCGGAATGGCCGGGATCCGCCTCGTGGACGGGGACAGGGCACTGCATTTCGGGGTTGTCGCAGCTGGTGACGACGCCGCCGTCGTCGTGACGATCGCGGGAAGCCGGGACGCCCTCCCCGGTACCGCGCCGGGAACGGCGAAGATCACGCCGTTCTCCGAGTACCCGGCCAAGGGCCGCGCGACAGGTGGCGTGCGCGCCCACCGCTACCTCAAGGGCGAGGACGTCCTCCTCGTCGCCTGGGCGGGGCACGGCCCGGCCAAGGCGTCCTCGAGCGCGGGCGTTGCACGCTCCCTCCCGACGGAGCCCGGCCGCAGGGACGGCTCCGGGGTCCCCCTGTCGCAGGCAGTGGAAGAGGTCGGCCCGAGCTTCGGGTGATTCTCCCCGATCCCGGGGCCGGCCTCCGGCGTTCATGCCTCGGCCTACGCCGAGGTGCTCGACGCCACAGGATCCTCGCCGGTGGCCTCCGCCTCGAGCGCGGTGGCCCCGAGGTCGACGCCCTCCTGCTCGGCGGCCGCGACCGCCGCAGGATGGTCGAGTGGGAGCTGGACGGCCTCGCCGCTTGCCGCGATGGCGACCGGCACCTCGGTGAGGGGCATGTGGGCGAGGTCGATGAGGGGGTCCTCGTCCTGGTGCCTGACGACGTCGCGCGCCTCGGCGGGCGACTCGACGCTCGGCATCGACCCTGGGAGCGGACGGCGTGCCGACTCCTGGAGGAAGAACACGGCGACGGCTCCGACGACAGAAGTGCCCATGAGGTAGTACGCCGGCATCATGTCGTCGCCCGTCGCCTTGATGAGGGCATCGACGATGAACGGCGTCGTTCCCCCGAAGATCGCGACCGCGAAGTTGTACGCGATGCCCATCGCGCCGTAGCGGCTCGCGGTGGGGAACTGCGCCGGCAGTGCCGAGGCGAGGTTGGCGACGTAGAAGGTCACGGGGAAGGCCACGAGGGCGAGGCCCGCGAGCGTCGCGGGAACGCTGCCGACGCCGATGAGCAGGAATGCCGGGATCGACAGGACGATCGTGCTCACGGCGCCGATCCACAGCACGGGGCGCCGACCGATGCGGTCGGAGAGCTTGCCCGTGAGCGGGATGCAGAGGCTCATGACGACGAGGACCGGGATCGTCAGCAGGGTCCCGTGGAGTTCGTCGTAGCCCTTCGACTCGGTGAGGTACGTCGGCATGTACGAGGTCAGCGCGTAGCCGACGGTGTTCGCAGCGGCGACGACGACCATCGCGACGAGAATGGGGCGCCAGTAGGAGCGGACGATTCCGATGGGGCCCTTGGTGGCGGTCTCATCGTTCGCGGCCGTCTCGTGCGCCGAGCGCTCCTGGGCCTCGAGCGCGGCCTGGAAGGTCGGGCTCTCCTCGATGCGGAGGCGGAAGTAGATGGCGATCGCGCCGAGCGGGCCGGCAGCGAGGAAGGGGATCCTCCAGCCGTACTCGCCCATGGCTGCGGAGCCCAGCGTCATCTGCAGGACGGACACGAGCGCGGCGCCGGCTGCGAAGCCGAGGTAGCTGCCCATGTCGAGGAAGCTCGCGAAGAAGCCGCGCCGGCGGTCTGCGGCGTACTCGCTCACGAACGTCGTCGCCCCGCCGTACTCTCCGCCGGTCGAGAAGCCCTGGACGAGCTTCACGAGCACGAGCAGGACGGCCGCCCATACGCCGATCAGGTCGTAGCCGGGGAGCACACCGAGGGCGAACGTCGACGCGGCCATCATGATGAGCGTCGCGGCGAGGACGCGTTGGCGCCCGACCTTGTCGCCGAGCCATCCGAAGAAGACCCCGCCGGCCGGACGGGCAATGAAGGTCGCGGCAAAGGTGCCGAGCAGGAAGAGCGTCTGGACCGATGCGTCGGCTTCGGGGAGGAAGACGGGCCCCATGGTCGTGATGAGGTAACCGAATACGCCGACGTCGTACCACTCCATGGTGTTGCCGACGATCGTTCCGCTGATTGCGCGGCGGAGCATCGAGCGGTCCACGACGTTGACGTCGTCGACGCGAAGCCGTCGCTTCCGGAACGTGACGCGACGCCGTGGAGTGTTCCGGGGCGCCCGCACGTGTGGCGCCGTCCCATGCGCTGCGGCTTCATGCGCTGCGGCTTCGTGGGCTGCTTCCTGGGCTGCTGGCTCAGAGGCGGTTTGGCCTAGGTCTCTCGGCATTCTCTCTTCTCTCGAACGTCTCGATGAGGTGGTCCTGCTGTGGAGGTTCAGGTACCCCGCTTTCGGGCAGTCATCCAGTCTAGTGAGCCGAAGAGAGAACACACCCTCGAATCGGGGCAACGCCGCATGAGCGGGATCACAGGGCAGCGTGGCGCCCCTGACGTTCCGCCTCGACCGGCGCGGACAACGGAAAGCCTTGGGATCGGCGCGCCTGCAGGGATCCGCCGCCGAGGGCCAGCCGTCCGGCAAGCGCGCGACCGAGTCGGCCCAATCCGACCATGACCGTTATCGTTTTGTAATCAAATGAGTCGGCCTTGGGCCCGCGAAACCGCCCATCGTGATCCAGCGCACGCGCCCACGCGGAAGGCTAGACTCCGGGCATGGCGATCATTCCCGACACCAAGGACTGGACTTGGATCCTGGACCGAGTGTGCCCAGAGTGCGGCTTCGACGCGGATAGCCTCACGCCTCAGGACGTCGCGCGCAGGCTCGACACCGCACTGCCGCGCTGGGATGCAGCGCTCGGCCGCGACGACGTCCTCGAACGCCCGGATCCGTCAACGTGGTCGCCCCTCGAGTACGCGTGTCACGTGCGGGACCTCTTCGAGGTGTTCCGCCACCGCCTCGAGCTCATGCTCGTCGAGGACGGCGCGCGCTTCGGGAACTGGGACCAGGACGCGACCGCCGTCGAGAAGGAGTACGCCAACGCCGACCCGGCGATCGTGCGTGGGGAGCTGGCCGAGCAGGGCGCGCTGACCCGGGACGCCTTCGCGGTGGTCCCCGAGGACGCCTACGGGCGCCGCGGGCTGCGGAGCAACGGTTCGGAGTTCACCGTCCTGACGCTCTCCCGGTACTTCCTTCACGACGTCGAACATCACCTGCACGACGTGCGGGCCTAGCCCGCGAGTGCGAGCCTCCGCACGCCGTCCCCGAGCGCGTCGAGCCGCACGAGCAGGTCGCCGTCACGCAGCTCGGACGCCCGGTGGGTCACCATGACGACGCTGCGGTCCGCGAGCGCCGCATGCAGGGCCGAGACGAGTTCCTCGGCCGCAGCAGGATCGAGGTGCGCCGTGGGCTCGTCGAGGAGCACGACGGCGGCGTCCGCCACGAGCGTCCGGGCGACGGCCAGCCTCTGCCGTTGACCGCCCGAGAGCTCCGCACCTCGGCTTCCGACGCGGGAGTCGAGACCGCCGGGCAGCGACCGCACGTGATCCGCCAAACCCACGCGTTCGAGTGCCTCCCACAGCTCCGCGTCGCCCGGTGCCTCGCTGCGGTCGCGCGCGATCGAAAGGTTGCCCCGCACCGTCGAGTCGAAGAGGTGCGACTCCTGAGGACACCACGCGATCCTGCCACCGGCCCTGACGCTCCCGGTGCGCGGGCGCAGGAAGCCGAGGAGGACCGCCAGGAGCGTCGTCTTGCCACTTCCCGACGGGCCCGCGACGACGAGCCACTCCCCCGGCGCGGCCGTCGCCGAAAGTGCCGCGAAGACGTCCGGCTGGCCCGGCCACCCGGCGGAGAGGCCGTCTATGGAAAGGCCCTCTGTACAAGACACCTCTGTGGATGGGCCCGAAATCGTCGGACCGGACCGTTGTGCGCCCGCTCCGGAGCCCTCCGGCGCTCCCGCCTCCACGTCGGCGGCCTCCGCGGCAATGCCAGCGAGGGCTGAGCGCAAGGCCGGGATCCGCTGGACGGCGGTGCTCGCCGCCGCGAAGGGTTCGGCCAGGGCGAGCTGCAGGAGCACCACCGCGGCTGCCGTGCTCACGGGGACACCCGAAGTGGCAGGAGCCGCAAGGGCCGAAGCGGCGGCAAGGCCGGTCGCGAGGATCACGATGGCCCTCCCCAGCCCTTCGGCGGCGACTCCCCGCCGCTCGAGCGCTGTGAGCCGGCGGTCGTCCGCGCGCAGCCTCGCCAGCACCCGTTCGATGAGGCGGTTTGCGGCAAGGTCGGGGGCCGCCGCGAGTGCCTGCCCGATCGCCTCGAGCAGCTGTGCCTTGCCCCGCTGGACAGCGCGGGCGGCACGCCGGTCCGCCCACGCCGTAGCGAGAGGCGCGACGACGACAGAGACGACGACGGCGATCGCGAGAACGGGAAGCTGCGCCGGCAGCAGGATCCAGACCGCAACGAGGGCGCCGATGCCGAGCAGCACCGCCGTCGCGAGCGGCTGGAGGATCCGCGGCAGCTCGTCGCGGACGGACTCGGCGTCCCCCACGAGGCTCTCGAGTGCTGCGCCGGGGACGAGCAGCCGTCGCGCGCTCAGGCCCTGGCTCGTGAGCGCACTCCACAGCCGGTCCCGGAGCCGGATGAGGGTTGAGAATACGGCCGAGTGGGTGCTCAGGCGCTCGGCGTACCGCAGGACGGCCCGGGTGATGCCGAAGAACCGGACGCCGACCATCGCGGCGAGCAGATAGAGGATCGGCGGCTGCTCCGCGGCGCGGACGATGAGCCAGCCGGAGAGGCCCGCGAGCGCGCTGGCGGCTGCGGCAGCGCCGAGGCCTGCGAGCGCCGCGACGGCGTAGCGCGGGAGATCGGGACGGACGAGCTGCCACAGGCTCGCGAGCCAGGGGCCGCCGCCCGACGGCGCGGGGACGCGGCGGACCCCTGCCGCAGCGCCCTGGTCCACGTCGGCGACAGCGAACCTGCTCGAGGTCTCGGGCTCGGGGAGGCCCCCGGCCCCCGCGGCCCCCTCGTTCGGTGCGAGGTCGACGCGGTTCCGGGCGAGGGCGGCGGTCTGCGGGTCGTGTGCGACGAGCAGCACGGTCGCACGGCCCCGGAGCCCAGCGATGGCCGCTTCCACGGCGGCGGCCGAGCGTGCATCGAGGTGCGCAGTCGGCTCGTCGAGGATGACGAGCGTCGCTCCAGCGTCGACCCGCAGGAGTCCGCGGGCGACGGCGATGCGCCTCTGCTGCCCCGGGCTCAGCTCGGCGGGGTTCGCCTGGGCGAGCTCGGCGCACACCACGGCCTCGAGGGCGCGCCGCACCGCTGCCGGGACGCGCTCGGCGGGGAGCCCGTCCGCTGCGAGCTCGAGTTCTGCTGCGACGGTCGGCTCGGTGAACTGGGGATGCTGCGGTACATAGGCGATGCGGGCCGGCTCGGCCCCGGTCGCCCGGCCGCTGACGGTGGCCCCGGCCCCGTCGCGCACCAGGCCGGCGAGGGCCAGGAGGACGCTCGTCTTGCCCGCGCCGCTCGGGCCGGCGAGCAGCGTGGCTTCCCCGGCCGGCGCCACGAACGAGAGCCGGTCGACGGCTGCGCGTTCACGCCCGTCGTAGCGCACCGTCAGCCGGTCCACTTCGAGCCCGACGGGCCCTCCTTGCACGCGGTCAGCGGCGTCAGCGGGGTCAGCGGCCACTGGGAGGCGGGTTCCTGCAGGAGCGGCGATCGCCGACTCCGCGCGCCGGAGCGCCTCGGCCCCGTCCTCGCTCGCGTGATGGGCCGCGCCGAGGTCGCGCACCGGCTGGAAGCACTCGGGGGCGAGCACGAGGGCGAGCAGCCCGGCCTCGAGGGGCATCTCGCCGTTGACGAGCCGGATGCCGATGAACACTGCGACGACCGCGACGGAGATGGTCGAGAGCAGTTCGAGGGCGAGGGACGACATGAACGCGACCCTCAGGGTACCCATGGTCCGGCGGGAGAAGTCCTCCGACAGCTCGCGCAGGGCCTTGCGCTGCTCGGCTGCGCGGCCGAGGCCGACGAGGACGGGCAGGCCCTGGGCGAGTTCCACGAGGTGCGATCCGAGGCGGGCGAGCGCCTGCTGCGCCGCGGAGACACGGTCCTCCGTGTGCTTGCCGATGAGGATCATGAAGACCGGGACCAGCGGGAGGGTGAGGGCAATGATGAGTGCGCTCACCCAGTCGGCTCCGAGGATCCGCAGGCCCACGAGCAGCGGAACGGCGGCGCACTGGACGAGGGCCGGGAGGTACGCGGTGTAGAAGGAATCGAGGGCGTCGAGGCCGCGGACGGCGAGGACCGCGGTTGCGGCGGCCGACGACGCGACGCGGCGGTCGGCGTCGTCCGTCCCCTCGGCGAGCCGCCCTCCCCGTTCGAGTGCGGCCGCGACGAGCCGCGAGCGCAGCTCCTCCCGGACCCCTGCCGACGCCCAACGGCCCGCTTGCAGGGACCCCCACTCCGCGAGGGCGCGCAGCAGCACGCCGGCCGCCGCGATGAGGGCGGCAACCCGCCAGTCTGCCTGCCCGGCGAACGCACCGGCGAGCCCCGACGCGACCCCCTGCGCGACGAGGATGAGCGCCGCGGCCTTCGCGACGGCCAGGACGCTCAGCAGCGCGACCGCTGACTTCGTCGCCCGGCCGCTGGGAATGCTGGGACGCACGGTCAGGCTCCCGTCTGCGGCTCGGGAGCCTCGCGCCCCGTCACGAGACGGGTGAGGAACGCAGGGACGACATTGTGCGCGGCCGGGATGCTCCCCAGCGCGACGCGCTTGCGGAACACCCAGTACGTCCAGCTTTGATACGCCAGGACGAGCGGGAGCCCGATGAGGGCCACGACCGACATCACACCCAGGGTGTAGGCGGAGGACGACGCCGTCGCGACGGTCAGGCTGTTCGCCGGGTCCAGAGTGGACGGCAGCACGACCGGGTAGACGGCGCCGAAGATTCCGGCCGCGCCCGCGGTGAGGAAGATGGCCATGAGAAGGAACGCGCGCCCCTCGGAGCCACGCTGGGCGAGGGCCCACGCGGCGGTGGCGGCCACGGCGGCCACGGCAGTGAGGGTCCAGGTCCACCAGTTTCCGCTCCGGAGCTGGATCGCGACCACCCATGCCACGAGCGGGAGGATGCCGAGCGGCATCCACCGACGGAACGCGAGATGTGCGCGCGTGCGGATCTCGCCGTCGGTCTTGAGGGCGAGGAAGGCGAGGGCGTGGACGAGTGCGAAGCCGACGACGGCGGCACCCCCCAGCACGGCGTAGCCGCTGAACCATGCGAAGGGGCCGCCGACGCGGTCGCCGTTGGCGTCGAGCGGCAGGCCCGTCGTGGTGAGGGCAAGGAGCGCGCCGACACAGAACGCGGCGAAGAACGAACCGAGGGCGATCGCCCAGTCCCATGCCGCGGTCCAGCGCGGGGAGGCGATCTTGCCGCGGTACTCGAACGCCACGGCGCGGAAGATCAGCGCGACGAGGGTGAGCGTCAGGGGAAGGTACAGCCCCGAGAACAGCGACGCGTACCAGCGGGGGAACGCTGCGAACGTCGCGCCCGCGGCGGTGATGAGCCACACCTCGTTGCCGTCCCATACGGGGCCGACGGTGTTGAGCAGCACGCGGCGTTCGCCGTCGTTGCGGGCGAAGAGCTTCATGAGCATGCCCACGCCGAGGTCGAAGCCCTCGAGGAAGAGGTAGCCGATCCAGAGGAGGGCGACGGCGCAGAACCAGACAGTGGGAAGGGTCTCCATCGGTGAACTCCTAGTAGGCGAAGGCCAGGACGTCGTCGGACTGCTTGTGCTCGCCGTCGTCGTGCTTCTCAGCGAGCTCGGGCATCGCGGAGGCGACGCCGCCGCGCGTGTAGCGCCACAGCAGCCGCACCTCGACGACCATGAGCGACGCGTAGACGACGCAGAAGACGATGAGCGAGGTGAGCAGTTCCCCAGCGCTCACTCCGGGCGAGACTGCGGCCGCGGTGAACATGAAGACCTGGTCGAAGCTTCCCGCCATCGAGGGATTGGGGGCGACGACGAAGGGCTGGCGGCCCATCTCGGTGAAGATCCAGCCTGCCGCGTTCGCACCGAAGGGGGCGAGGATGCCCAGGACGGCGAGCCGCATGAGCCACCGCGCCCGGGGAACTGTGCCCTTGCGCGTGAGGTAGAGGGCGACGGCGGCCGCGAGCGCCGCGACTCCCCCGAAGCCGATCATCATCCGGAAGCCCCAGTAGGTGACCTCCATGACGGGGACGTCCTGGATGGCCTCGCCGGCTCGGTCGCCGTAGATCGGGTTGTCCGGCAGGTTCGTCCCGTACTGCGCCTGGTACTGGGGGATGAGGCTGTTGACGCCTTTGACGTTGGTCGTGAAGTCGCCGTGGGCCAGGAACGAGAGGAGTCCGGGGATTTCGATGACGGCGCTGACGTTCGAGCAGTCCTTCGACCCGACGTCGCCCACGGAGAGCACCGAGAAGCTCGTGCCGTCGTGGCATGCGGCCTCGGCGGCGGCCATCTTCATGGGCTGCTGGACGAACATGAGCTTGCCCTGGATGTCGCCGGTGACGGCAGTCCCCGCGAAGGAGAGCATCGCGACGACGGCACCGATCCGGAGGCTGCGCAGCCACACGCGATGGTCGGTGCGGTCTCGCCCCGGCAGCTCGGGGTTCTCCCCCGGCACGACGCGGCCGTCCGGCCCCACTGTGTCGATGCCGTCCCTGCGGCGCTGCCACAGGTGGTACCACGAGATCCCGAGCAGGAACGCGCCGGCGACGCCGAGGGAGCCCAGCAGCGTGTGCGGCACGGCGACGAGCGCGGTGTTGTTCGTGAACACGGCCCATGCGTCCGTCATGACCGGGTGCCCGTTGACGACTGTGACGCCGACCGGGTGCTGCATCCAGCTGTTGGCGACGATGATGAAGTAGGCCGAGATGGCGGAGCCGACGACGGCGCACCAGAGAGCGGTGAGGTGGAGCCCCGGGCGGAGGAGCTTCCAGCCGAAGATCCAGAGGCCGAGGAAGGTCGACTCGACGAAGAAGGCGAGCAGCGCCTCCATGGCAAGGGGGGCGCCGAAGACGTCACCCACGAAGCGGCTGTACTCGCTCCAGGCCATGCCGAACTGGAACTCCTGGACCAGGCCTGTCGCGACGCCCATGATGAAGTTGATGAGGAAGAGCTTCCCCCAGAACTTCGTCATGCGGAGGTACTCGGGCCTGCGCGTGCGGAACCAGATGGTCTGCATCACCGCGACCACAAGGCCGAGGCCGATCGTGAGCGGGACCATCATGAAGTGGTAGACGGTGGTGATGCCGAACTGCCAGCGGGCGATTTCCAAGGCGTCCATGTGCGCTCCTGTCGAGGGCGGAACCCCGATCTTCTACAGATCGTAGAAGATCTGACTTCTACATAGTGTAGAACAACTGGAGGGCTCGGACGCACCCTCCCTGGACCGCTTCTCAGTGGCGCCGACTCGACGCGCGTGCTTTTGACCACTTTTTCTTCTACCTCGCGTAGAATGGATAGTGGACTCACGGACACCAGCGGCGGACCGCCGATACGGACACCGCGCGCGACGTCACCCAGCTGAGACCCGATCTGAACACGGAAGGACACAAAGATGGCAAGCCTCGGCGAGCTCGAACGCTCGGTGATGGACCAGCTGTGGTCGACAGCCGAAGCGGCCACGGCTAACGAACTCCGGGACCGTCTCGCGCAGAGCGTAGTCCAGAGCAAGGACCTCGCCGTCACGACAGTCCTCACTGTCCTCTCGCGCCTCGAGAAGAAGGGCCTCGTGGAGCGCGAGCGCGGTACGCGCCCGCACCGCTACAGGGCCATCTCCACCCGCGAGGACCACACCGCCCGGCTCATGCACGAGGCGCTCGGCACAGCCCCGGACCGCGAGGCAGTCCTCGCGCGCTTCATCGGGAGTGTGTCCGAGGCGGAAGCCGCCACCCTCCGCAAACTCCTGGCCCGGGGCTGAAGCACCAGCCCACTCGTCGCCGAGGACGGCCGTGCTCGTAGCCTCGTATCTCCTCGCACTGCTGGCAATCCTGCTCGCGTGGCCGGTGCCGGTGGCACTCTCGCGCGCCCACTGGACCTCCCGCTCGCCTTTCGCGGCAATGGTCCTCTGGCAGTCGATCGCCCTCGCCGGCGGCCTCTCGATGATCGGGGCGATGCTCGTCTACGGACTGCAGCCGTTGGGGGACAACCTGCTCCAGGCCATCGCGAGTGCCGCCTCCCTCGTCGTGGAGAACCGGTCCTCGGAGCATCTGCAGTTCTGGCACCTCTTCGCCCTCTGCGCGGCCGCCCTGCTCGGGACACATCTCGTCTTCACCCTGGGCCTCACATATGCCCGGATCACAGGGCAGCGGCGGAGGCACCGCGAGCTCCTCGAAGTGCTCAGCCTGCCCTCCGGCGCGATCGAGCGCACCCTCGTCATCAATCACCCGGCCCCGGTCGCCTACTGCCTGCCCGGCGGCTCGCGGTCCGTCACGGTCCTCTCGGACGGCCTCGTGGAGGCCCTCTCCCCCGGCGAGCTCGCCGCCGTCGTCGAGCATGAGCGCGCACACCTCACCCAGCGGCACCATCTCCTGCTGTGGGCCTTCGAGGCCTGGCGCCAGGCGCTCCCGTGGCTTCCGACCTCACGGCTGTCCCGGGAAGCCGTCTCCTCGCTCGTCGAGATGCTGGCCGACGACGTGGCGCGCAGGACCGCGCCCGACGACGTGCTCGTCCGGGCGATTGCCCTTGTAGCCGTGGGCTCCGCCGCGTCCGGCCCGGGGGCCGCGGAACCGACGCTCGGAAGCCCGCGGGCCCCCGAGACTCCCCGCACTCCCGGAACTCCCGACGAGGGCGAGGCCTCGCTCGCCGCGCGCCTGAGCCGACTCCTCACGCCCCAGCCCCAGCTCACCCCGGCACAGATGACGGCGGTGCTCGCGGCGTCCGGGCTCATGCTGGCGGTGCCCACTGCGCTCCTGCTCGCCCCCGGGATCGTCACGTGAGGCAGACGGCCCGGAGGGCCTGAATCGCCAAGGCCCCGAGCCGTCAGGCGTCGATGCGCTCGCGGTCGAGGTTCGCGCTGCCGGACACGATGAAGTCCTTCCGTGGCGCGACCTCCGAGCCCATGAGCAGCTCGAAGACCTCCTCGGCCCGCTGAGCACTCTCGATGGTCACTCGCCGGAGGCTGCGGTGGCGGGGATCCATGGTCGTCTCCGCGAGCTGGTCGGCGTCCATCTCGCCGAGACCCTTGTAGCGCTGGATCGGTTCCTTGTAGCGCCGGCCCTCGCCCTCGAGCTTCTTGAGGAGTGCATGGAGCTGGCCCTCGGAGTACGTGTAGACCATCTCGTTCGGCTTGCTCCCCGGATTGATGACCTCGACGCGGTGCAGCGGGGGCACAGCGGCGAACACGCGGCCCTCCTCGATCATGGGGCGCATGTACCGGAAGAACAGCGTGAGGAGAAGCGTGCGGATGTGGGCGCCGTCGACGTCCGCGTCGGTCATGAGGATGACGCGCCCGTAACGGGCCGCCTCGATGTCGAAGCTGCGCCCCGATCCGGCCCCCACGACCTGGATGAGCGCCGCGCACTCCGCGTTGGAGAGCATGTCGCCGACCGAGGCCTTCTGGACGTTGAGGATCTTGCCCCGGATCGGCAGGAGCGCTTGGAATTCGGACGAGCGCGCGTGCCGTGCGGTACCGAGCGCCGAGTCGCCCTCGACGATGAAGAGCTCCGATCGGCTCACGTCATCAGTCCGGCAGTCGATGAGCTTTGCGGGCAGGGTCGAGGACTCGAGGGCCGTCTTGCGCCGCTGCGTCTCCTTGTGCAGCCGCGCCGTCACGCGCGACTTCATCTCGTTGACGACCTTCTCGAGCAGAACCGAGGTCTGGTTGCGGTCCGCGCGCGCCGTCGAGGCGAGTTTCGCCCCGAGCTCCTTCTCCATGACGCGGGAGACGATCTGCCGGACCGCCGGGGTGCCGAGGATCTCCTTCGTCTGGCCCTCGAACTGCGGCTCGGCCAGGCGGACGGTCAGGACGGCCGTCAGGCCGGCAAGCACGTCGTCCTTCTCGATCTTGTCGTTGCCCGCCTTGAGCTTGCGGGCATTGGCCTCGATCGCCTTGCGGAACACCTTGAGCAGCGCAGCCTCGAAGCCCGCCTGGTGCGTGCCGCCCTTGGGAGTGGCGATGATGTTGACGAAGGTCCGCACCGCGGTGTCGTAGCCGACCCCCCACCGCAGCGCCACGTCGACATCGCAGTCCCGCTCGACCTCGGCGATCTGGCTGTGTCCGCGCTCGTCGAGCACCGGCACCGTCTCCTTGAACGTCCCGGAGCCGTGGAGGCGCCACGTCTCGGTGACGGGGGCGTCGATCGCGAGGAAGTCGACGAACTCGGAGATGCCGCCGTCGTGGTGGAACACCTCCTCGTGGGGGCCGGACTCCCCCGGCGTCCCCGGCAGCCGCCGTTCGTCGCGCACCGTGATCCGGAGGCCCGGGACCAGGAACGAGGTCTGGCGGGCACGGCCCACGAGCTCGTCGTAGGAGAACTTCGCGTCCGGGGTGAAGATCTGCCGGTCGGCCCAGTATCGGATGCGCGTTCCGGTCACGCCACGCTTGGCCTTGCCCACGACGTCGAGCACGGAGTCATCGACGAATGGCTGGAACGGCGCGTCCGGGCTCGGGCGAGAGCCGCTGTCCACGAACCGGCCCGGCTCGCCGCGGCGGAACGACATCTGGTAGGTCTTCCCACCGCGGTCCACCTGGACGTCGAGGCGCGCCGACAGTGCGTTGACCACCGATGCGCCTACGCCATGGAGGCCGCCGGAGGCCGTGTAGGAGCCGCCGCCGAATTTGCCGCCCGCGTGCAGCTTCGTGAACACGACCTCCACGCCGGTCAGGCCGGTCTTCGGCTCGACGTCGACGGGGATGCCACGGCCGTCGTCGTGCACCTCGACGGAGCCGTCAGGGTGCAGGATGACCTTGATGTCGCGCCCGAAGCCGGCGAGCGCCTCGTCCACCGAGTTGTCGATGATCTCCCACAGGCAGTGCATGAGGCCCCGGGAGTCGGTCGAACCGATGTACATGCCCGGCCGCTTGCGGACGGCCTCGAGCCCTTCGAGGACAGACAGATGCCTGGCGGTGTATTCAGAGCTCGGGGTCACGCTCGGGGGGCTCCTTCATAGGGCAGGGAGAGGCGGGCCGACAGGGCACACGCTACCGTTACAGGGTAGTCGCACCGGCACCGGTTCCCGCTTCCGCCACCCCGCGGGACCGCCGATCAGGGCCCGAGCGACTCGTTGCGGCCCTTCCCGTTATGGAACATTGATACGCCGCGAGCGAAAAGCAACCGTTTTGTGGAAGGCCAAGCGGCGCCCGGGGTGTTAGATGGGTAAGACCACCGTGGAACCGCCCGGTATCTTGTGAAGGAGGCCAAGATGACTTCAGCCCTTGCGGACCGCACCCTGACCGCCGTCGACCGCTGCGACCGCTGCGGCGCCCAGGCCTACGTCCGAGTGGTTCTCGAGACGTCCGGCGGGGAACTCCTGTTCTGCGCCCACCACGCGCGCGCAGTCCAGGGGCGTCTCCGCCCTCTCGCGTCGCACTGGCACGATGAGACGGATCGACTGACCGAGCGCACAGCAGTCCCAGAGGACTGACGCTCGCGGTCGCAGAGACCATGAGGGCCCGGACACCGACAAGGTGTCCGGGCCCTCAGCTTTGGCGGCACGCCCCGAGGTTAATCTGTCCCCCATGACGTTGGAGCGTTGGCAGAAGCTGTCCGAGTGGCCCATGATCGGGGCCGCACTGCTGTTCTTGGTCGCCTATTCCGTTCAGGTTATAGCCGACCTGCCCGACTCTGCCGGAGTCTGGGCCGACGACCTGGTGTGGACCACCTGGGCGATGTTCCTGCTCGACTACGCCGTCCGGCTCTGGCTGGCACCGGACAGGCGACGATGGTTCGTCCGGAACCTCTACGAGCTGTTGATCCTCGCTCTCCCAGCTCTGAGGCCATTGCGCCTTCTCCGCCTCGTGACGCTGCTCAAGGTGGTCCATAGTCGAGCCGGCAACGCGCTGAGGGGACGGCTTCTGACCTACGTGCTCGGCTCCGCGGCGATGCTGGTCTACTGCGGTGCCCTGGCTGCGCTGGACGCCGAGCAGAACGAGCCTGGGGCGAACATCAAGTCCATCGGCGACGCCCTCTGGTGGGCGTTGACGACCATCACGACTGTCGGTTACGGGGACCGCTACCCGGTCACCGGGATCGGCAGGTTCGCCGCCGCAGGTCTCATGGTCGCGGGGATAGCCGTCCTCGGCGTGGTGACGGCATCCATCGCGTCGTGGCTTGTCGAGAATGTCTCTGTCGAGACGGCGGCGCGGACCGCCGCGCGAACCGTGGCTGCCGTGGAGGCAATCGACGAGCCTCTCGAGGAACGGATTCAGGCCCTCACCGAGGAGATCGCCAGGCTCACAGCCGCGGTCCAGGCACGGACGTCTACGGAACCCGGAACTGGCGGCCGTTCGGGGCAGGCTTCCCAGCCCAAGCCGCTGCCCGACTAGGAGCGGGCTGCCCGACTAGGAGCGGTCGTCCAGACTAGGAGCGGGCTGCCCGACTAGGAGCGCCGTGCGATGTCACGCGCCGGAGGCAGGCCGATCAGACGGCCCGTCGCCCGCACGAACACCGCACAGCGGCTTCTGTTCTCAGTCGAGGTAGTCGCGCAGTACCTGCGACCGCGAGGGGTGGCGCAGCTTCGACATGGTCTTCGACTCGATCTGGCGGATACGCTCGCGCGTTACGCCGTAGACCTTGCCGATCTCGTCCAGCGTCTTAGGCTGCCCGTCAGTCAGGCCGAAACGCATCGCGACCACACCGGCCTCGCGCTCGGAGAGCGTGTCGAGGACGGAGTGCAGCTGCTCCTGCAGGAGCGTGAAGCTCACCGCGTCCGCCGGAACGACTGCCTCGGAGTCCTCGATGAGGTCGCCGAACTCCGAGTCGCCGTCCTCGCCGAGCGGGGTGTGCAGCGAGATCGGCTCCCGGCCGTACTTCTGCACCTCCACGACCTTCTCCGGGGTCATGTCGAGCTCCTTGGCGAGCTCTTCCGGGGTGGGTTCGCGGCCAAGGTCCTGCAGCATCTGCCGCTGCACACGGGCGAGCTTGTTGATGACCTCGACCATGTGCACGGGAATACGGATGGTTCGGGCTTGGTCTGCCATGGCACGCGTGATGGCCTGGCGGATCCACCAGGTTGCGTACGTGGAGAACTTGAAGCCCTTCGTGTAGTCGAACTTCTCGACGGCACGGATAAGACCGAGATTGCCTTCCTGGATGAGGTCCAGGAAGAGCATGCCGCGGCCCGTGTACCGCTTCGCAAGCGAGACGACCAGTCGGAGGTTCGCCTCGAGGAGGTGGTTCTTGGCCCGCTCGCCGTCGTGCACGATGCGCTCGAGGTCGTGACGGTACTGGGCGTCGTAGGCCGCGCCCTCTTCCTCGAGCTTGTGCTTGGCGAAGAGCCCGGCCTCGATGCGCAGTGCGAGGTCCACCTCCTGCTCTGCGTTAAGCAGTGCAACCTTGCCGATCTGCTTGAGGTAGTCCTTGACGGGATCCGCCGTCGCGCCAGCAGAGGTCACCTGCTGGACTGGCGCGTCGTCCTCGTCCGCGTCGGAGATGACCAGGGCGGCGGAGGTCCCGGGGGCCGCTGCCTTCCCGTCGCCTTCCTCCTCGACGTCGGTCTCGGACGCGATCTCGTCCTCGCCGGGCGTCACCGCGTCGAGATCGGCAGCTTCCGACTCGAGCTCCTCAGGCTCGGCTGCATCCGCGGGGGCGTCGCCCTTCGGGGATGTCTTGGTGGCCGCGGGATCGCTGCTGGCGGACTTCCGCGCAGTCGCCTTGGACTTAGTTGCGGTCGTGCTCTTGGAGCGCGAGCCCGTCGAAGCGCGCCTGCTGGATGCAGCCTTGCGTGCCTCGGTCTCCACCGTGGCCTTCTCAGCTGTTTCCTTCTCCGTGGGGGGCGTCACGATCACCTTCCTGCCGCTGTCCTGGCGCCGCCATGAGGGCAACACCACTATGACCCTGTCAAGTCCGTGCTTCGCGCAGAACGCGTCCCGGACCGAAGGGTCTTATGTATCAACCCCTCGTCAGCCAAATTCGTTCCCGAGAGTTCCAACTAACGGGGAGATTCTGGCTTCCGGTGCTCGGACCCGACCGGGTCTGCCGTCCATTGTCGCATGACGGCGCCTCCACCGTCGCATCCACACGCGTAACCACTGGTGCGAATCTGCGTGACGGCCTACGCGGCCTCGCCGATTCGACGCCAAGCCGTCTCAGGGCTGCGCGCCCACCCGGCGACTTCTCCCCCGTCCACCACCCGTGAGAGGAGGTCCGCGAAACGATAGCCCGGTGCCGTGGAGAGGGCGCGGCGAAGGAATCCCGATGCCTTCGACCCGCGGCCTCGGGCCCAGAAGATCCAGCCGAGCACCGCCAGCGCGGGCGCCCGGATCTCCGGTTCCTCCCTTTCGACCAGCACCCGCATGATGCGCTCCAGTCGATCGATCCGTTCCCACTGCGGGCGATTCCTTGCACGGCCGAGGATGACTGCGCCGAATTCGAGCGCGGCGTCGACGTCTCCCCCGGGCTCCGGCCGCTCCTCCCATCCCCGGACGCGCTGACCGGCCTCGGCAGCGCCGAGGCCTCCCGCGAGCGCCGGCAGGTTCCCGCACGAGCCCGCGGGCCAGGGATCGAGCACTCCGATGGCCCGGCTCCCCTGCCAGGCCGACGCCCCGCCGAGTGCCGCCGCCACGACGGCAGCGTCGCGGAGCGCAGGCCTGAGAAGCGACGCGGCGAGCAGGCGCAGCCGCTCATGATGAGGCATGCGTCCCGTCGAGAGCGTCTCATCCCAGGCCGCGAGCGCTGCCGAGAACGTGCACGGATCCCACCAGGCATCCGGGCAGTCTTCGAGACGCCCCCAACGGGACGGCGACTCCAATCCTTCCGGTGAGGCGCCCAGTCGTTCCGATGGGGCACCCGGCCCGAAGGAGCTTCCGCGGTAGACGAGCTCGGCACCTACGCGGCTCGCCGTGATGCTCTCGATCGGCTGTCCGGGCCATGGGCAGCACTCTGCCCGCTCGCACAGCATGCTCCGCCACGTGCGCTCACCCACGAGCCATGCGTCCAGGACCGGAATCCCCAAATCCCCGAGCGCCAGCTGCAGCGCGGTGACGGTCTCGCCGTGCGGCGGGTCGTCGAGTTTGCGCCATTCGGCCGCCGAATACACGGCGAGCACGGCGCTGTCCGCCAAAGGGTCGCTCGCGAGATGGCTGCACACAGTTTCCGCGAACCGCGCGAGGGCAGCCTGTTCCAGGGGACCGGGGAGGTCCACTCGCACCGAGACCCCGACCGAGCCCGCGCCCACTGTCACCGCGACGAGGCTCTCCTCGGGCCATTCCCCCAGGGCATGCGGAATGTAGCCGAGCAGGTCATCCGGCTCACGCACGCAGAGTGAGTCGCTCGGGTCGCGGAAGAGTCGAGGAAGTGGTCGGTGCTCTCGTCCATAGGCCCAGTCTCGAGGCGCCCGGACAGTCCGCGCCCCCGGGCCCGCCCGTATGTGGAGAATCCGAGGAAGCACAGGCAGAGAGCCGGGCTGTGGAGGAGCAGTCGCGGTGACGCCCGACCCGGGCCTAGCCCTCGACTTCGGCGGCGCGCCGGGAGCGGTAGTCCGCCCACGCGGTCCGGACGGCCACCAGCAACGGAGCCACATGGACGCCGCCGGCGGCGAGCTGGCGGCGCACCTTGCGGCGGACCCTAAGGATCATGAACGACCCGAAGGCCATGACGAGCAGCTGCACTGCGAGTGCCACCCGGAACGCGCTGAGCGAGTACAGGCCGGCGGGCGAGAGCCCCATCGCGTGCTGGACGTCGAGGAGCCATCCGACGAGGAACATCGTGACGAGCGCCGCGACGAACCCGCCCGAGTTGACGATGCCTGTCGCCGTGCCGAGACGGTGCGAGGGGTTGAAAGTCCTCGCGAAGTCGAACCCGATCATCGACGACGGGCCGCCTACGGCGAGCGCGGCGACGAGGATCACGAGGAGCCAGAGGGGCGCCTGGCCTGGATACACGAGGACGACGGCCCAGACGAAGGCGGTGAGCGCCGTGATGAAGAGGACGAGCGTCGACCGGCGAAGTGGGTGCCTCGAGACAAAGCGCCCGACGGGCGGCCCGGCGAAGAGGGCAACGACGACGAAGAAGGACATGAGTCCGGCTGCAGTCGCCGAGTCGTAGCCCTCCCCCGCGACAAGGAAGGGGAAGCCCCAGGCCAGCGCGAACACGTTGCCGCTGAACTGGACCGTGAAGTGGCTCCACAGGCCGAGACGCGTGCCCGGCTGGCGCCACGCGGCCGCGAGGACGGCCCGCGTCCCCTCGGGCTGCGCCTGCTCGGGGGCCGCCGAGCCCTCGGGCGCGTTGCGCAGCAGGGACAGGACGAGCACGACGACGAGGGCCGACATCGAGGCCAACGACAGGAAGCCGGTCGTCCAGCCGCGCGCGTGCAGGAGGGCAAGGAACGGGATGACGCTCACGAGCTGGCCCAGCATTCCGAGCATGCCGGTGAGCTGGGTGAGGAGAGGGGACCGTCTCGAGTTGAACCACAGCGGAACGAGCCGCAGGACCGAGACGAACGTCATGGCATCGCCCATGCCCACGAGCATGCGTCCGATGATCCCGGTCACCGTCGACTCTGCTACGGCGATCTGGAGCTGCCCGAGGCCCATGAAGACCGCGCCGATCGCGACCATGATCCGTGATCCGAACCGGTCCACGAGCATGCCCACGGGAATCTGGAGCGACGCGTAGACGACGAGCTGGAGCACCGTGAAGGTCGAGAGCACGGCGCCGCCGACGTGGAAGCGGGCGGAAGCCTCGAGGCCGACGACGCCGAACGACGTCCGCTGCATGACTGCAACGAGGTACGCGAAGACCCCGATCCCCCACACCATCCACGCGCGCCAGCTGTTCACTCCCCCGATCCTAGTCGGCGGGGGCAGCGCCTCCCCGGTGGCCGTCGTCCGCGTCGCCGTCCTTCGTCTCCTCCTGGGAGGCGAGGTAGGCCTCGACCGCGGCGCCCAGCACCTCGGCGTCGGGCAGCTCGCCGCTCATGGCGGCCAGCAGCGAACGCTGCGGTGCGTCGGCGGAACGCTCGTCGAAGCGCTCTTCGAGCCCCTCCACGAGCTCGCGGACGTCGTCCGAGCCCGCGACCTGGTCCGCGATCTGCCGCTCGATCTCGCGGTTGGCCTCGCGCAGCCTGTCGGTGGGGAGCATGAGAGAGGCGGCGGCGCCGAGATGTTCGAGGGCGGTCACGGCGGAAGCAGGGTATTCGGCCTCGGAAAGGTAGTGCGGAGTGTGCACCACGAATCCGACGACCCCACGCCCGGCGCCGGAGAGGCGCAGTTCGAGGAGGTGGCCGATCGCGGCCGGAACGCTCACGATCGGCTTCCACCGGGAGATCCCGTCGACGAGGTCGGGCCTGTTTCCATGGACGGTCACCCCGAGCGGGCGCGTGTGCGGCACCGGCATCGGGATCGAGTGGGTCCAGAGCACAAGGCGCACGTCGAGCTTCTCGACGAGGTCGACGACGGCGCGCGCGAACCGCTCCCACTGGAAGTCGGGCTCGGGCCCAGCGAGGAGGAGGTACTGCTGGCCGAGTCCGTCGACGAGCGCATAGAGCGCGAGCCGAGGGGGGCTGTAGTCCTCGAGATGGTCTTCCGAGAACGTGATCCTCGGACGGCGGGCCCTGTAGTCGATGAGGGCATCGACGTCGAACTCGGCGACGGTCCGGGCCGTGCCTTCGCGGAGCAGCTCTGCCGTGATCTGCTCGACGGCGTGGCCCGCGTCGGCAAAGCCTGTGAAACCCATGAGCATCGGCAGGCCCTTCAGGTCCGGGTCTCCCAGCAGCTCCTGCGCCGCGGCATAGAGTCCGGTGGGATCCTGAAGCGGTCCGCCCGGGGCGTGGTCCATCTGCCTTTCGCTCCTCTCGGTCGTCCTCTGAGTGTCAACGGCACACGGCTGTCCATCATTCCACCACCGGCTACGATCGGAATTCCGGAGCGGGACACCCCTCCCGACCGGAAGCCCTCCTTCAACCCGCCCCAGTAGCCTTCCCCACAAGAAACGAGGCCTCCCTCCGTGTTCATCAATGCTGAAGCTTCACTGAGCGCCATCGCCCGGGACCTGCGGAAGACCCCGAGCGATGCGGTCGTCGTCGGAGTCGCCCAGGGCGGCGACGGGCCCGTCCTCCTCGACAGCCCCCTGAGCGCGAAGGATGCGGAGGCGATTCAGAGCACACTCGGGCTGTTGGGAATGAGCGGGGCCGCCGATTCACTGGTGCGTCTCCCCGGCATCCCCGAGCTCCACGCGCAGATCATCGCGCTCGCAGGGGTCGGGAAGGTCGACGGTGCTGCACCCACCCGGGAACAACTGCGCCGTGCTGCTGGCTCGGCTGTGCGTCAGCTCTCGGGACTCGAAACCGTGGTGCTCGCCTTCCCGGCTCCCACGGTCGCCGAGTTCTCAGCCGTCGCCGAAGGCGCCGCCCTCGGCGCCTATTCCTACACCGAACACCGCGGCCGGTCGGGCGAGGGGGCGAAGCGCAACGTGGCGCGCGCCGTCGTCCTCTCCCCCATAGCAGGGAGCGCGGCCGCCGACGCAGCCCTCGACCGCGCGGCCGTCGTCGCCCAGGCCGTGAACTCGACCCGCACCCTGGTCAACATGCCCCCGAGCCACCTGTACCCGGCGTCGTTCGTCGAAGCCGCAAAGGAATTGGCCAAGGGGACGCCGGTCAAGATCACGGTCTGGGATGAGAAGCGGCTCGAGAAGGACGGGTTCGGCGGCATCCTTGCGGTGGGGCAGGGAAGCACGCGCCCTCCGCGGCTCGTCAAGGTCGAATACATCCCTGCCCAGGCCCCGAAGTCCCCGTCAGTGCACCTCGTCGGCAAGGGGATCACGTTCGACACGGGCGGAATCTCGATCAAGCCCGCCGCGAAGATGGACGAGATGAAGAGCGATATGGCTGGCGCGGCCTCCGTCCTCGCCACCGTCCTCGCCGCGGCGCGCCTCGGCATCAAGGCGAAGGTGACTGCGTGGCTCTGCATCGCGGAGAACATGCCCTCAGGCAGCGCGCAGCGCCCCGCCGACGTGATCACCATCCGCGGCGGGACCACCGTCGAGGTGCTCAACACCGACGCCGAAGGCCGGCTCGTCATGGCCGACGGGCTTGCCGCCGCGAGCGAGGAGAAGCCCGACGTCATCATCGACATCGCGACGCTGACGGGTGCCGCGCTCGTGGCGCTCGGGACACGAACCGCCGGGCTCATGGGGGACACGACCGTGACCGGCGCGCTCAAGGAGGCGGCCGACGGCGAGGGCGAGGCCGCGTGGGCGATGCCCCTCCCTGAGGAGCTCCGAGCCGGCCTGGACTCCGCGGTCGCCGACATCGCCAATGTGGGCGACCGGCCGGGCGGGATGCTCACCGCCGGGATCTTCCTGCGCGAATTCGTCGGGGCCAACGGCGACGGGGCGACCATTCCGTGGGCCCACATCGACGTAGCCGGCCCCGCGTTCAACACCGGTGCCCCGTGGGGCTACACGCCCAAGCAGGGCACGGGAGCCATGGTCCGGACTCTCGTGCGCTATATCGAGGACCTTGCGGACGGCAGGTCCTGATTCCGACGACCACCCGGAGGGCGTCCGGCATTCGGCCGGACGCCCTCCGTTGCAATGTGGTGAGGATCACCTAGTGCGGCAATGCAAAACGGCTTCCACTCAGTGAGAACATAAATCCACTGCGCGAAACTCCGGCTGGTCCGTGAGCCTTGCCACAAGGGCGGGACAAACGACGGTGGGAAGGTGGAGCATAGTCCGTCAGGGCGATAGGGTTGCCCTGATACCGGGCCTGCCGGCGCACCAGCTGGCGGCACATTGTCACCCACGACGGCTTATCGCCGTCCTTCATGCGAGGGAGCGTCACGTGGCCGACCAGCCAACTGCGCAGGAATTCGACATCTTGATCCTCGGTGGCGGCAGTGGCGGTTACGCCGCCGCACTGCGCGCCGTCCAGTTCGGCTACAGCGTCGGGCTCGTCGAGAAGGGCAAGCTCGGCGGGACTTGCCTCCACAATGGCTGCATCCCCACGAAGGCCCTCCTCCACTCGGCGGAACTCGCGGACCACGCACGCGACGCGGCCAAGTACGGCGTCAACGTGACCCTCCAGGGCATCGACATGGACGCAGTGAATGCCTACAAGAACGGCATCATCGCGGGCAAGTTCAAGGGCCTGACCGGTCTCATCAAGGCCAAGGGCATCACCGTCATCGAAGGCGAGGGGCGCCTCACCGGCCCGGACACGATCACCGTCAACGGCACTGCCTACAAGGGCAAGAACATCATCCTCGCGACGGGCTCCTACTCGCGCACGCTCCCCGGCCTCGAGCTCGGCGGCCGCGTCATCACCTCCGACCAGGCCCTCGAGCTCGACTACGTCCCGAAGTCCGCCATCGTGCTCGGCGGAGGCGTCATCGGCGTGGAATTCGCCTCGGTCTGGAAGTCGTTCGGCGTCGACGTCACCATCGTCGAGGGGCTGCCGTCGCTCGTCCCCAACGAGGACGACGCGATCATCAAGCAGCTCGAGCGCGCATTCAAGAAGCGCGGCATCAAGTTCAACACCGGCACGTTCTTCCAGGGTGTCGAGCAGGACGAGAACGGCGTCAAGGTCACCCTTGTCGACTGCAAGACGTTCGAGGCCGAGCTCCTCCTCGTCGCCGTCGGCCGCGGGCCCGTGACGGCCAACCTGGGCTACGAAGAGCAAGGTGTGACCATCGACCGCGGCTTCGTCATCACGAACGAGCGCCTCCACACCGGCGTCGGAAACATCTACGCAGTCGGCGACATCGTCCCCGGCGTCCAGCTTGCGCACCGCGGATTCCAGCAGGGCATCTTCGTTGCCGAGGAGATCGCGGGGCTGAACCCCGTCGTCGTCGAGGACGTCAACATCCCCAAGGTCACGTTCTGCGACCCCGAGATCGCAACCGTCGGCTACACGGAGAAGGGCGCGAAGGCGAAGTTCGGCGACGACCAGGTCCAGGTCCAGGAGTACAACCTGGCCGGCAACGGCAAGAGCTCCATCCTCGGCACCTCCGGCATCGTGAAGGTCGTCCGCCAGAAGGATGGCCCGGTGGTCGGCGTGCACATGATCGGCGCCCGCATGGGCGAGCAGATCGGCGAGGCCCAGCTGATCGTGAACTGGGAGGCCTACCCCGAGGACGTCGCCCAGTTCATCCACGCCCACCCGACCCAGAACGAGTCCCTGGGCGAGGCCAACCTCGCCCTGGCCGGCAAGCCGCTCCACGGCTGAGACGCCTGCGGGCAACGACATCAATCGCACGATTAGAAGCACGAAGGAGCACGGAGACAATGTCTGAATCCGTCAACTTGCCGGCTCTCGGGGAGAGCGTCACCGAAGGCACCGTCACACGCTGGCTCAAGCAGGTGGGGGACCGCGTCGAGGTTGACGAGCCCCTCGTCGAGGTTTCGACGGACAAGGTCGACACGGAGATCCCCTCGCCGATCGCCGGCATCCTCGAGGAGATCCTCGTCGCGGAGGACGAGACCGCCGAGGTCGGAGCTCCCCTCGCCCGCATCGGAGACGGCACGGGAGGCGGCTCGGCTCCTGCCGAGGCAGCGCCCGCCCAGGAGTCGGCGGCCGACGCCGCTCCCGCCCCCGAGGCTGCCCCCGCAGCCCCTGCCCAGGCGGCGCCCTCCGAGGAGCCCGCTGAGCCGTCCGTCGACCAGGCCGCGCCCGACGGGCACGAAGTGACCCTTCCCGCCCTCGGTGAGAGCGTGACCGAAGGCACCGTGACCCGCTGGCTCAAGAGCATCGGCGACGCCGTCGAGGTCGACGAGCCCCTCCTCGAGGTCTCCACCGACAAGGTCGACACCGAGATCCCTTCGCCCGTCGCCGGCACCCTCCAGGAGATCAGGGTCAACGAGGACGAGACGGCAGAGGTCGGCGCAGTCCTCGCGGTCATCGGTTCAGGGACTGCCGCCCAGGCGGCTCCGACTCAGCCGGCCCCGGCCGAGGCTTCCTCTCAGGCATCCTCGCCCGCAGCGGTCGCCTCCGAGCCGGCCCCAGCGCCGGCCGAAGACGCGGACAACGCGCTCGCCCAGTCAGCCCCCACCCCGCCTGCTCCCTCGCAGCAGGCGCCCGCCGCGCAGACGGCAGCCGCTCCGGCAGCGCCCACCCAGACGGCAGCACCCGCACAGGCAGCTCCTGCTGCCCCCGTATCGGCCTCCAACGGTGCCGAGGCGGGCTACGTCACCCCGCTCGTCCGGAAGCTCGCCAACCAGCAGGGCGTCGACCTCTCGGCCGTCAAGGGCACTGGGGTCGGCGGACGCATCCGCAAGCAGGACGTCATCGCTGCCGCCGAGGCACAGAAGGCGGCACAGCAGGCAGCAGCCCCGGCGCCCGCCCAGCCGTCCGCCGCTCCTGCGGCTCCTTCCGCACCTTCAGCCGCCCCGGTCTCGTCGCTCCGCGGCACGACCGAGAAGGCCCCGCGCATCCGGCAGGTCATCGCGCGGCGCATGCGGGAGTCGCTCGACACCTCGACGCAGCTCACGCAGGTGCACGAGATCGACATGACGAGGATTGCCAAGCTCCGCGACCGGGCGAAGGCGAACTTCCAGGCGCAGAACGGCGTCAAGCTCACGTTCCTCCCGTTCATCGCGAAGGCTGTTGCCGAGGCGCTCAAGCAGCACCCGAAGCTCAACGCGGAGTACAACGAGGAGAAGCAGGAGATCACGTACCACAACGCGGAGCACCTTGCGATCGCAGTGGACACCGAGAAGGGCCTCCTCGTTCCCGTCATCAATGACGCGGGCGACCTCAACCTCGCCGGTCTCGCCGGCCGGATTGCCGACGTCGCGTCGCGGACGCGCAGCGGAAAGATCGGCCCGGACGAGCTCTCGGGTGGGACCTTCAGCATCACGAACATCGGTTCCGTCGGGGCGCTCTTCGACACCCCGATCATCAACCAGCCGCAGGTTGCGATCCTGGGCACGGGTGCGATCGTCAAGCGGCCGTGGGTCACCCAGAACGCCGAGGGCGACGACGTGATCTCGATCCGCTCGATGATGTACCTCTCGCTCACGTACGACCACCGCCTTGTGGATGGCGCGGACGCAGGCCGCTTCCTGCAGACGCTCCGGGCCCGCCTCGAGGCCGGCGCCTTCGAGGCCGACCTCGGCCTCTGACCGAGTCGCCCCGGGCGCAACGGGCCGCGGCCCGGATCCAGTCTGGATCCGGGCCGCGGCCTTTCGTTATCCACTTGGAACCCTCAGGGGTTCCGGATCCGGCGGGCCGGTCATGGGGCCGACATTAGAATCGTGACCATGACTGTCGTCCTCAGCATTTTCGTCTTCCTCCACATCGTCGGCGCAGCCATGATCGTGGGCCCGTGGATCGCGAATATGAAGAAGCCCACAGTGGGCGCTCGGCAGTTCGACGGCGCGATGACCCAGCTCATCACCGGCATCATCCTCGTCGGGCTCATCACGGTGCTCTCGAAGCAGGCAGACTCCAACGTCGCCTCCCCCGACTACCTCAAGCTCACGATCAAGTTCATCATCGCCGTCGTGGTGGGCGCCCTCGCGTTCGTGGGGAACAGACGCCGGAAGGCTGGCGACGTCGTCGCTCCCGGGCTCGCGCACGCCGTCGGCGGCCTCGCCCTCCTCAACATCGCGATCGCTACGATCTGGCCCTGACGGCAGGCCAGGCACCGTCGGCCCCGCCCGCTTCACAGGACGCGGGCGGGGCTCCTTTATGCCTACGATGGCCGGGCCAGTCACTCCGGCCTTCCGTGCCGGCGAAGCAGTCCACAGGACCAACGAAGGAGCGAAGCATGGCTACCATCCGCACCGCCCACACCGTATGGAACGGCAACCTCATGGAGGGATCCGGCCGGACCACCCTGGACACCTCCGGGCTCGGCACGTACGACGTGACCTGGAAGGCGCGTAGCGCCGACGCAAACGGCAAGACGAGCCCGGAAGAGCTCATCGCCGCTGCCCACTCCGCATGCTTCTCGATGGCGTTCAGCAACGGCCTCGCCGAGGCCGGGTACACGGCCGATGAGATCAACACTCGGGCCGAGGTCGACTTCATCCCCGGCAAGGGCATCACCACGAGCAAACTGACCCTTTCGGCTCGCGTGCCGAACCTCTCCCAGGACGAGTTCGAGAAGATCGCGGAGGGCGCCAAGAAGGGCTGCCCGGTCAGCCAGGCTCTCGCCGGGATCGAGATCACGCTCGACGCCAAGCTCGAGTCCTGATCCGGAAGAAGCACTGAAGAGACGGGACCCCGCCTGCGCTCCTCGCAGGCGGGGTCCCGCTGTCTCGGCTCAGCCTTCGTACGCGAGCGCTGATCCGGCCGCGGCCAGCTCCTGAGGCCGCGGGGGCAGGGCCGGAGGACGGACCGAACGGTAGCCGGTCCGCGCAGGGGGCCGCTCGGTCGGGATCTCCATCAGCATCTCCTTGAGCACGCCGATGCCCTGCTCGAGCTGCGGATCGAGGCCCGCGGCGTAGGCGTGCGGCGGGAAGGGGACCTCGATGTCCGGCTCGACGCCGCGGTTTTCGACCTCCCATCCGACTTCGCCTCCGAACCAGGTCGCGTAGCGCGGCTGGGTCACGGCCGTGCCGTCGGCCAGCCGGAAGCGGTTGTCGATCCCGACGACACCGCCCCACGTCCGGGTCCCGACGACGGGCCCGATGCCGCGCAGCTTGCACACCTGCGTGATGATGTCCCCGTCCGAGCCGGCGAACTCGTCCGCGAGGACCACGACCGGCCCGCGCGGGGCGTGCCGCGGGTAGGTCCGCGGCTGCTCGCCGCGCGGCATGGTCCAGCCCGTCACCCGGCGCCCGAGGAGCTCTGCGACGAGCTGGGACGTGTGGCCGCCGCGATTGCGGCGAATGTCCACCACGAGCGCGTCGAGGGCGGTCTCGGTGTCGAGGTCGCGGTGCAGCTGAGCCCACCCGCGCGCCCCCATGTCGGGGACGTGGAGATACCCGAATCGGCCCTCGGACGCCTCGCGGACGAGCCTTCGGTTGGCCTGCACCCAGTCCTGGTAGCGGAGCCGCTCCTCGTCCTTGAGGGGGACGACGGCGATGCGTCGCCGTCGTCCTTCCCGCTCGCCGTGCTCGGGGCCGTTGAGCACGGTGAGCTCGACCGTCTTGCCCGCTGCGCCCACGAGGGCCATCGCGGGCCCGAACTGCGCGGTGAGGGGGACGCCGTCGACCGCCAGGAGCCGGTCCGCGGGCCGCACGTCGGCCCCCGGCGCGGCCAGCGGGGACGTCGCGAGCGGATCGGACGATTCGCTCGCGAGGACGCGCTGGACAACCCATCCGTCGTCGTAGCCGAACTCGCCGCCCAGCCGGCCCTGGCCCCCGGCATCGGGCTCTGAGGCAAGGCTCGGGGTCACATAGGCGTGAGAGGTTCCGAGCTCCCCCTGCATCTCCCATAGGAGGTCGACGAGATCGTCGTGGGAGCCGAGCCGCTCGACGATCGGCTCGTACTGCGCGCGCACCTCCTCCCAGTCACGTCCCGCCATGTCCTCCGCCCAGAAGAAGTCCCGCTGGAGCCGCCACGCCTCCGCGTACGCCTGCCGCCACACGGCGACCGGCTCGAGGCGCACCCGGATCCGGTCGAGATCGACGCGGACGTACTCGGGCGAGCCCTCCTCGGCCTTGGCATCGCTCGGCACCGAGCTGACGCGGCGGTCGCTCACGTACACGATCCTCGAGCCGTCCCCGCTCAGCCGATACGTGTCGAGCGCGCCCACGACAGTCGTCGTGCGACCGTCGCCGAGGTCCAGCCGTTCGAGTGTCGGCTGGGGGTCCTTGTCCCCCGGCTTCGCCTTGCCGTCGCCCGTAGCGCCGGAGAGGTCGTGCGAAAGCCACAGGAGCGCTCCCGGAGCCGCCGTGAGGCGCGAGTAGTTCCCCTGACGGACCGGAAGCGCCACGACTCGATGCGCCAGCCCCTCGAGGTCCACCCTCGTCTGCCCGGATTCAGGCTTGTCGCCGTCCTCCTTCTCTGTCGTCTCCCCCGCGGTCTCTGTGCCGAAGCCCGCGACTCGGGGACCGAAGGGCGCGGCGGTCGTGGCCTCGAGCGGCACGATGTAGGGCTTGATCGGGCTCGGGAACGCGAGGTCGAACGAGTGGCCGTCGTAGACCGGGTCGAAGCTGCGTCCCGAGAGGAACGCGAGGTACTTCCCATCCGGAGTGAAGGCGGGCCACGCATCCCAGAAGCGGCCGTCGGTCACGTCGGCGATCTCGCCGGACGAGACGTTCGCGACGCGCAGCTTCGAGCGCGATCCGAAGGCTGTCACGGGCTCGCTCCACGCGAGCCATTGGGAGTCGGGGCTCCACGCAAGCTGCTCGATCGTGCCCTCCTCCACGGTCGAGAGCGTGCGCGAAGACTTCGAGTCCAGGTCCACGAGGTGCACTTCGCCGAAGGCCGTGCCCAGCGCGATGCGGCGGCCGTCGGGGCTCGGGACCAGCTGGGCCACGCGGCTGGGGGTCGGCAGGCCGAGGCGGACCGGGGCACCAGGGCGGGTCTCCCCGGAGCCGCGCTCGCGCCTGGCCGGCACGACGTAGGAACGCTGTTCGGCGGGGCCCACCCGAGCTGGCTGCAGGCCAGAGCCGGAACCCGTGCCGACCGGCACGGGAGCGGGCAGAGCGCTCTCCGCATCCGTCGCGTGCGAGGCAGCGGGTTCGGTTCCGTTGGGGGCCTCGTCTGCGGACTGGCCCTCTCCGGCGTCCCGCAGGTCCTTGAGGAAGAGCCCCTCCTCCCCTGCGTGGTCGGCGATGTACGCCACCTGGTGGCTGCCTACGGGACGGGCCAGCCGAGCACGGACGCCGGGTGTCGCCTCGACGACGTGCGAGGGGCCGTCGCGGTGGGTCAGCCAATGCACGGTGCCGTGGGCCTCGACGACGCTCGCCTCGCCGTCGTGCGTGGGCACGGCCTCGCCCAGGTGGCGCCCGACGGCGAGCCGGGCCGGGCGTCGCGACGTCGAGGCCGAGCCCAAGGTCACCTCGAGCTGGCGGGGTTCCGCCTCGAGGCTGTCCAGCAGCCAGAGCCCGCCTGCCGATTCCAGAATGATCCTCGAACCGTCCGAACTCGCGTGGCGCGCGTAGAAGCGGTCGAAGTCCGTGTGCCGACGCAGGTCGGAGCCGTCCCGCTCGACCGAGTACACGTTGCCGTAGCCCTCGTGGTCCGAGAGGAAGGCGATCCGACCGCCGATCCAGACGGGATCGCACAGGCTGCCCTCGAGCTCGGGGACCAGGCGGCGGAACTCGCCGCCGCCGTCCACGTCGATCCAGAGCTTGCCGGCGGCACCGCCGCGGTAGCGCTTCCAGGCCGCGGGCTCCCGTGAGAGGACGCTCCCGACGACGACCGGACGCTCGTCCCCGACCGAGGGGCCGAACGCCACCGAGTCGACGGGGCCGAACGGCAGCTCCTCGAGCCAGCCGCCCTCGACGGGGATCGCGTAGGCGTGGGTGTGGCGCGCGTCGGGCTGGTTGTGCGCACTGGTCACGACCACACGGCCCCGGGGGTCGAAGCCCTTCACCCGGGTGGACTGGTGGCCGAAGTACGTGAGCTGGTGGAAGCCTCCGCCGTCGACGTCCGCGGCGACCGCCTCGGGGGCGTTCCCCTGGACGACGCTCCAGACCACCTTCGTGCCGTCAGGCGTGAAGCGCGGGTTGCGGGCGGGGAGCTCGAGGGCCGAGATGCGCCAGGCCCGACCGCCGTCGACCGGGGCAAGCCACACGTCGTCCTCGGCCACGAACGCAACGAGGTCGCCGTGCACATGGGGGTACCGAAAGTAGCTGGAGGCTGTCATCCTCCGATCATAGGCAGGGCGGCCGGGAGCACCCGCGACACCTGCCACCCCGCGTCGTGGCGTTCGAGGACGATCCGCAGCCACTGGTCCTTCGCCTCCCCCGGCGGTGCAACCTCGCCTCCGTCCCTCCCCCGGACGGCGAATGCCGAGCTCAGGACGCGCACGCGGACGACGGCGGTGCTCCCGTCGGCCTGCGTCGTCGCCCCGGCTGCGTCATCTCCCGGCCCCGCGAGTTCCGCCGAGAGCACCCGGGAGGCGAACCCCTCGAGACGCCGGCCGGCGGCGTCGAGGTCGTCCGCGATCCTGCGGTCGGCGAGGGCGGCCTCGGATCCGGGGACGTTCACGCGTGCGAGGAGCTCGCGATCCGCGCCGGATACGGCGAGCGCCCTGATCTCGGCGAGCGCCTGGACCGCCTGCAGCGGGTCCTCGGACTCGGCCGCCAGCCTCAGGTGCTCGGGCACGGCCGACCCCCCCGCAGTGGGTTCGGAAGCGCCCGTGACGCGCGGCGCGAGGTCTGCCCCCAGGGCCACCACCCCCGCGAGCACTGCGGCCACGGCAACGGTGGCGACCGAAGCTGCCCACATCACCGCCGTGCCCCTGCCCCCGGGAAGCCGGGACCTTCCACGGCGCCGGCGGCGCGAGCCCTCCTGGAGGCGGGTGACCAGTTCGGGAATGACCTCGGCGTCGACCGCGGGGGCGAGATCGACCGGCTCGGCACGCCGGCTCCGCATGACAGCGCGCGCGAATTCCGCCGCCGTCGGGCGCCCCGCCGGATCCTCGACGAGCGCGGCCTCGATGGCAGCCGCCAGCTCGGTCGGGACGCTGGGGGCTAGCAGGCCGAGCGGCGGCCGCTCGCGACTCGGGCCGGGGGCCGAACCGACGAGGCAGAACCAGGCGACGGCACCGAGGCCGTACACGTCGGCAGCAGGGCGGACGGCAGCTGTGCCTGCGGTGAAAGGATCGAAGAACCCGTCGGTGCCGCGCGTCGTTCCCGCAGCCTCGCCGACGTAGCGCGCCTCGCCCAGATCGGCCAGCAGGGGCCGCCCCTGGGAAGTGAACAGGATGTTCCCGGGCGCGATGTCGAGGTGGGATGCCCCCACGGCGTGCAGGGCGGCGGCGGCCTGGGCGACAGGGCCCACGGTCGTGACCGCCTCGCCAGGCGTCAGCCTGCCGCGCACGGCCACGAGTCGAGCGAGAGAACCTCCCGCAGCGTACTCGGCGATCAGAACGGTCGAACCGGTGTTGGCGTCATTCGCCGACTCGAGGCACGTCAGCAGGTGAGGATGCGAGGGAACACCACGCCTGCGGAGCTCGCGGCGAAGCGGAGCCGACTCCGCCGGTCCGCCCCTGACCCCTCCGCGCAGCACCTTCGCGGCGCGCAGGCGCGCGTTCGCCTGCTCACGCACGAGCCACACGTCGCCGGTGCTTCCGCGCCCGAGGAGGCGGACGACGTCGTACCCCGGGATCGCTGGTCCGATGGGTTCCATGCCCCCTGTCTACCGCAGAGACAACGACGGCGTCGGAAGTTATCCACAGGCACGGGCGAGCGGTGTGAGTCATCTCATGGCAGCGCTGGTCCTCCGGGGGATTAAGCTGGTCCGCATGACTCTTGCGTTCACCCGGCTGGGGTTCGCGCCCGACTATGTCGACTACACCGCGGGACTCGCGGCACAGCGTCAGCTCCACGACGAGGTGGCAGCAGGAAACGCCCCCAGCACCGTTCTCCTACTCGAGCACGCCGCCGTCTACACGGCAGGCAAACGGACCGAGGACCACGAGAGGCCGCTGGACGGCACCCCCGTTGTCCCGGTCGACCGCGGCGGGAAGCTCACCTGGCACGGACCGGGCCAGCTCGTCGGCTATCCGATCGTGCGCCTCAAGGAGCCGCGAGGCGTCCGAGCCTACGTCGAACTGCTGGAAGACGTCATGATCACGGTGATCTCCGGGTACGGGATCAAGGCCGAACACGTCGACGGCCGCTCCGGGGTCTGGGTGCGCGCTGACGAGCGCGGAGGCGATCGCAAGATCGCTGCCATCGGGATCAGCGTCCACGACGGCATCACGGGGCACGGCTTCGCCATCAACTGCAGCAACAGCCTCGCCCCCTACGAGCAGATCATCGCGTGCGGCATCACGGATGCCGGCACGACCACCATCTCCGCGGAGATCGGCCGCGAGGTCGCACCGCTGGACATCGTCGACCGGATCACCGAGGAACTCGCCCGCCGGGCGGCCGAATTCGTGGCCGACGACGGCTCTTCCTCTTCCTCTTCCTCCCAGACTGAAGGAGCACTCCTGTGACGCTCGCACCCGAGGGACGCCGGCTGCTGCGGATCGAGCAGCGCAACGCCGCCACGCCCGTGGAGCGCAAGCCGGACTGGATCAAGGCCAAGGTGCACATGGGCCCGGAGTTCGTCCAGCTCAAGAACCAGGTGAAGAAGGAAGGCCTCCACACCGTGTGCGAGGAGGCAGGCTGCCCCAACATCTTCGAATGCTGGGAGGACAAGGAGGCCACCTTCCTCATCGGCGGCTCCGAGTGCACCCGCCGCTGCGACTTCTGCCAGATCGACACCGGCAAGCCCTCTCCCCTCGACCGCTTCGAGCCTACGAAGGTCGCCCGCTCGGTCCAGTCGATGGGCCTGCGCTATGCGACCGTCACCGGCGTCGCCCGCGACGACCTCGAGGACGAGGGCACCTGGCTCTACGCGGAGACCATCCGCAAGATCCACGAGCTGAACCCCGGCACCGGCGTGGAGATCCTCATCCCCGACTTCTCCGGCAAGCCCGAGCACATCACCGCGATCTGCGAGGCCCAGCCCGAGGTCTTCGCGCACAACGTCGAGACCGTCCCCCGGCTCTTCAAGCGCATCCGCCCCGCCTTCCGCTACGAGCGCTCCCTCGACGTCATCACGCAGGGGCGGGACCAGGGCATGGTCACGAAGTCGAACCTGATCCTCGGGATGGGCGAGACGCGCGAGGAGGTCTCCCAGGCGATGCGCGACCTGCACGAGGCCGGCTGCGACCTGCTCACCATCACGCAGTACCTGCGCCCCTCCGAGCGCCACCACCCGGTGGACCGGTGGGTCAAGCCCGAGGAGTTCGTCGAGCTGTCCCAGGAGGCGGAAGAGATCGGGTTCCTCGGCGTCATGAGCGGCCCGCTCGTGCGGTCCTCCTACCGGGCCGGGCGTCTGTGGGCGACGGCGATGCGCAAGAAGGGCCGGGAGATCCCCCCGGAGCTTGCCCACATCGAGTCGTCGGGCACGACCCGCCAGGAGGCCGCGAGCCTCCTCGCGGCCCACGCCCACTGACTCATCCGACGTCCCGCGCGTTTTCGCACGCCGCCCTCCCCGGCGAAGTCTGGGAGGGCGGCGTTTCACTTAGAATTGAAGCACTATGGCGAAGAACACCCCCAACACGCCCTCGGACCAGGCTCCGAAGAAGGCGAAGAAGCCAAACAGCTTCCAGCAGATGCTCCAGGTCTTCCAGATGACCCGACGAGCGGACCCGAACGTCGTCTGGCTCATGGCGCTGGTGTTCCTCGTCGTCGTCGGCCTCGGCGTGCTGGTCGGCTCCCTGCTCGACAACTGGATCACGGGCCTCATCGTCGGCATCCTCCTCGGGGTGCTGGGCGCGATCCTCATCCTGAGCCGCAGGGCCGAGCGCGCTGCCTTCTCGCAGATCGAGGGCCAGCCCGGTGCCGCGGGCGCCGCCCTCAACACCCTGCGCCGCGGCTGGATCGTGGAGGAGCAGCCCGTCGCGATCAACCCGCGCACGCAGGATCTCGTGTTCCGCGCGGTGGGCCGTGCCGGCGTCGTGCTCGTCTCCGAGGGGCCGACGGGCCGTGTCCGTCCCCTCATCGAGTCGGAGCGGAAGCGCCTCGCACGCATCCTCCCGAACGTTCCGATCAACGTGATCGAGAGCGGCCGCGAAGACGGCCAGACCCCGATCGACAAGGTTGCCAAGCGCATGCAGAAGCTCAAGCCCGAGCTCACCAAGGTTGAGGTCCAGGCGATCAGCAAGCGCCTCGCGTCGCTCGGCCCGCGGCTGCCGATCCCCAAGGGCATCGATCCGTCGCGGGTCCGTCCCGACCGCAGGGCGATGCGCGGCCGCTGAGCCGGAGTTTGCCTAAGACTTCGGAGTTCCCGAAGACTTCCTCGGCATACGAAGGGCCCGGACATTCTGTCCGGGCCCTTCTCTGCAGTTACAGGCGTACGAGCACCGTCTTGGCGGCCTTGTCGTGGAGCCCACGCTGGTCCACATCGAAGACGACTGCCGGAATGACGAGGCACAGCAGCACGGTTCGCAGGATCGCCGCGGGGATCCCGGCCGGGGCGCCACCGAGCCGAACGACCTTGAGCCCGAGCGCGCGGTGTCCCAGGCTGTAGCCGACGGTGCCGACAAGGACTATCTGCTCCACCGCGAAGATGCCGAGGGTCGCAGAGGAGTTGCCGTGGAAGAAGGCCGTGGAGATCAGGAGGCACGCCGCCCAATCGATGCAGAGGGCGACGACGCGGCGCCCCGGGCGGGCGATCGAACCGGGGCCGGTTCGAGGGAGGCCGAGCCCCCGCCCCGGGTAGTGGCCGGGCTCGGTCGGTGGCCCACTGATCCAGGAGCTGACGTCTCTGCGGTCGATCACCGACTCAGTCTAATTGGCCGGCCTGTTCCAGTCGGCCGTTCTATGACGTCAGCGCCTTGGCGTGCGCGGCCGATGCCGCCTAGCGTGGGGCTCGTCACAGCGGCGTGATGTAACCTCGCTGAAACAATACGGACACTGCCGAGTAACGCCATGTTCGTAGGCTGAGGGCGTTGCAGCACGGTGACGTCCGCGCGGCGATACCGCCTGCGCGCCGCCGTTTCGCGCCCGGTGCGTGCCATCCCGACCTGTAAGGAGAACAGATGTTCAAGTCTGCGGAGGAAGTCCTCGCGTTCATCAAGGACGAGGATGTCAAGTTCGTCGACATCCGCTTCACCGACCTCCCCGGCGTCCAGCAGCACTTCAATGTCCCCGCCAAGACGGTGGACGAGGACTTCTTCGTCAACGGACAGCTGTTCGACGGCTCGTCCATCCGCGGCTTCCAGGGCATCGCCGAGTCCGACATGCAGCTGATCCCGGACGTGACCACGGCCTACGTGGACCCGTTCCGTGTGGAGAAGACGCTCGCACTGAACTTCTCCATCGTCAACCCCCGCACCGGGGAGCCGTACCACCGCGATCCCCGCGGCGTCGCCGAGCGCGCGGAGGCCTACCTGGCCTCGACCGGCATCGCCGACACCGCGTTCTTCGCCCCCGAGGCCGAGTTCTACGTCTTCGACAACGTCCAGTTCGAGTCCTCCCCGCAGGGTTCGTTCTACAAGGTCGATTCCATCGAGGCCCCGTGGAACTCGGGCCGCGAGGAAGAGGGCGGCAACCTCGGCAACAAGACCCCGTTCAAGGGCGGCTACTTCCCCGTCTCGCCGGTCGACCACCAGGCCGACCTCCGCGACGCCATGGTGCTGAACCTCGACGCTGTGGGCCTCGAGGTCGAGCGCTCGCACCACGAGGTCGGCGCCGCCGGCCAGGCCGAGATCAACTACAAGTTCTCGACCCTCGTGCACGCTGCGGACGACCTGCAGAAGTTCAAGTACGTCATCAAGAACACCGCGACGGAGTGGGGCAAGTCCGTCACGTTCATGCCGAAGCCGATCTTCGGCGACAACGGCTCGGGCATGCACTGCCACCAGTCGCTCTGGAACGGCGGCGAGCCGCTCTTCTACGACGAGAAGGGCTACGCGAGCCTCTCGGACCTCGCGCGCTGGTACATCGGCGGCCTCCTCAAGCACTCCTCGGCCGTCCTCGCGTTCACCAACCCGACGGTGAACTCGTACAAGCGCCTCGTGAAGGGCTTCGAGGCCCCGGTCAACATGGTCTACTCGCAGGGCAACCGCTCGGCAGGCATCCGCATCCCGATCACGGGCACCAACCCGAAGGCGAAGCGCATCGAGTTCCGCGCACCGGACCCCTCGTCGAACCCGTACCTCGCGTTCGCGGCCCAGCTCATGGCGGGCATCGACGGCATCCGCAACCGCATTGAGCCGCCGGCCCCGATCGACAAGGACCTCTACGAGCTCCCCGCAGAGGAAGCCAAGGACATCCCCAAGGCACCGGGCTCCCTCGAGGAGGCTCTCGACGCTCTCGAGGCCGACAACGAGTTCCTGCAGGCCGGCGACGTCTTCACGCTCGATCTGATCGAGACCTGGATCGCGTACAAGCGCGAGAAGGAGATCGCTCCCCTCTCGCTCCGCCCGAACCCGTACGAGTTCGAGCTCTACTTCGGCGTGTAGGTGCTTGCGGCCTGGCCGCACACGCTCGTCCCCAGGAGTCCGCCCGGACCCTCCGCCTTGGTGGAGGGTCCGGGCGGACTCTTTCAGCTCAGCCTCTTCAGCTCAGCGCCCGGACCAGATCCACGATCATGGTGCAAGGCCATGGCTCCCCGCAGGCGGAGCACGGAAAGCCCGTGAGCTCCGACGTTGGCTGGTGCCTCTCCACCACTGGATGCCACATTTCCGCGGTCGCGACCACGTTCTGCGAGTCGCTCATGCGCAGCGCGTTCAGCTTGCCGAGGATGCCGAGATAGAGCGGCGCGGCCAGGTCCCCCTCATCCATGCCGGAAGCGTACCCCAGGGACCGAAGATCGCGTCACGCTACTGTCCCCGCCGCCACGCATCGAAGGCCGCTGCACGGTCCCGGTCCCTCATCGCTTCGAGCGTCCGCACGAGCTTTCCCTCGCTCGTCGCGAGGGCATCCGCAGCCTGCTCGAGTCGTTTGACGAGGGCCTCAAGCTGGCCGAGATCGACTGACGGGACTGCTTCATCACTCATCCCTCTTCCTCCATCTGCCGAGGACCCTCCTTCGCAGGCCCCGCAACAAGTCAACTGTCCCAAGCAGGGGTCACGAGGACACCCGTAGCGGGTACTCGAATCCGGGCAGGGCGGAGGAAGGGCACCACGTGCCGTGGACAGGCGGTACTCGGCAGGCCACTCGCCCGACGTGGGAAGACGGCCGGAAGACGGCGGTCAGCCTGCGATCGTCGAGAGGATCACCACGGCCTCGTCCAGTGCGACGACGTCGTGCCGCGGCCCGGGGAGCGCCACGAGCTGCCCCTCCTCGACCCTCGTCTCCCCCTCGTCGGCGCGGACGAGGACCGCACCCGAGAGGACGTGGAGCGTCGCTGCCTCGGGTTTGGGGTGGTCGCCGAGGGCCTGATCCCCGAGGAGGGCGATGAGCGTGTGCCGGAGCCGCCCGTCGTGCAGAAGCGCACGGGCGCTGCGCCCGTGCGGGCTCACCCTCGCACGGTCCAGCTCGAGCTCTGCCGCCGCAGCAATGTTGATCAGCTCTGCCATTCCTGACCTCCTTGGTCGTACCGCGTCCGTCACTGGCTCAGGGAATAGAACCTCTCCTCGAACACGTGGCGCGTGCGCCGCGTGAGCTGGAGATACTGCTGCTCGAGTGCGCTCGCGTGCCCGGGCGAGTATCCGCACCACCGTGCGACGGCCTCGAGGTCGCGTCGCGACGAGGGCAGCATGTCCGAGGCGCGGCCCGTCCAGACCACATTCGCGCTGCGGATCCGGCTGGCCAGGCGCCAGGTCTCGGCGAGCAGCGATGCCTCCCGCTCCATCAGGAAGCCGAGTTCGGCCGCGGCGTGCAGGCCCCCGAGAGTCGAGGTGGTCCGCAGTTCGGGGTGCCGTGCCGCGTGCTGGAGCTGGATGGACTGCACGAGCCATTCGACGTCGCTGAGGCCGCCGCGGCCGAGCTTGAGGTGGCGGCCGGGATCGGCCCCGCGGGGAAGCCGCTCCGCCTCCACTCGGGCCTTGATGCGCCGGATCTCGGTGAGGTCCGCGGGCGAAAGCCGCTCCGGGTACCGGACGCTGTCGGCGAGCCGCATGAAGTCGGCGGCCAGCTCGTCGTCGCCCGCCATGGGGCGCGCGCGCAGGAGCGCCTGCCATTCCCAGACGAGCGCCCACCTGCGGTAGTACTCCGCGAAGGAGTCCAGGGAGCGCACGAGCGGGCCGGCCTTGCCCTCGGGCCGGAGGTCGGCGTCGAGCTGGAGGACCCGCTCGGCGAGCACGGCAGGCCGAAGCGGCTGAGTGAGGAGCCCCGACATGCTCGTCACGATTTCCTTCGCCTGCCTCTGGGCCTCGGCGGGATCGGCATCGGGCAGGGGGCGGTGCACATACATGACATCTGCATCGGACCCATAGCCGATCTCGCGTCCGCCTTGCCGGCCCATCGCGACGACGAGCACGCGGGTCAGGAGCGGCCCCCGGGCAGCCGCCTGATCCTCGGCAACGCGGAGGGCCCCGAGGACCGCTGCCTGATCGGCGTCGGCGAGGGCGTTCCCGACTGCATCCTGGTCCAGCAGGCCGGCGCTGTCCGCGATTGCCGTGCGCAGGATCTCGCGGCGCCGGATGAGGCGGACGAGCCGCATGCGCGCGCTCGGGTCCTCGTGACGAGAGATCTTGGACTGGATCTCCTGCCACTGCGCGTCGAGGGGCACGGGAGCGAGCTCCTTCTCCTGGCCCAGCCACGCGACGGATTCGGGCGAGACTTCGAGCAGGTCCGCTATAAGCCGCGAATTGGCGAGGACGTGGCACAGGCGCTCGGCCGCCGCCGCGGAATCCCTGAGCATGCCGAGGTACCAGTGGGTCGTGCCGAGGGCCTCGCTGACGCGGCGGAACGCAAGCAGGCCGGCGTCGGGGTCGACGCCCTGCGCAAGCCAGTCGAGCAGGACCGGCAGGAGCTGGCGCTGCAGGGACGCCCGTCGGCTCACGCCCGCGGTGAGCGCCTCGATGTGCCGCATCGCTCCCTGCGGATCCCTGTACCCGAGTGCGGCGAGGCGGCCCTGCGCGGCCTCGGGAGAGAGCTTCGCCTCCTCGGGGCTCAGGTTCGCGACCGTGTTGAGCAGAGGCCGGTAGAAGATCCGCTCGTGCAGCTCGCGGACGCTCCGCTTGGTCCGATGCCACTTCTCGAGAAGGGCCTCGGGCGAGGCCTTCCCCGTCTCCATGACGCCCTGCACGGCCCGGGCGAGCGCGCGGAGGGCGTCCTCCCTCACGGGCATGAGATGGGTCCGGCGCAGCTGGGAGAGCTGGATCCGGTGTTCGAGGAGACGCAGCCAGCGGTACGAGGCGTCGAACTCCGCGGCCGCGCTGCGCCCGATGTAGCCGCCCTCGGCAAGCGCCGCGATGGCCGACGTCGTGTCCCGGACACGCAGCGACTCGTCCGCCCGGCCATGGACGAGCTGGAGGAGCTGCACAGTGAATTCGACGTCGCGCAGCCCCCCGGCACCGAGCTTGATCTGCCGGTCGGCCTCGGCCGGCGGAATATGCTCTGTGACGCGCCGGCGCATCGCCTGGACGGAGTCGACGAACCCGTCGCGACCGGCCGAAGCCCACACGAGCGGCCCGACCGCCTGCTCGTACTTGCGGCCCAGTTCCGGGTCGCCCGCAATGCAGCGAGCCTTGAGGAGGGCCTGGAATTCCCAGCTCTCGGCCCACCGGTCGTAGTAGGCGAGATGCGATCCGAGGGTCCTGACGAGGGGACCGTCCTTGCCCTCGGGGCGGAGGTTCGCGTCGACCTGCCACAGGCCCGGCTCTCGGGCCGTCCCCGACACCGCCCGGGAGAGGCCGGTCGCGAGCGCGGTGCCGATGCCCAGGACAGTCGAGCCGTCCAGGCCCGAGTCCTCGTCGGCGTCGACCACGTAGACCACATCGACATCGGAGATGTAGTTGAGCTCACGCGCGCCGCACTTGCCCATCCCGATGACGGCGAGGGCGACGGCGTCGACCGCCTCCGCGCCGAACGTCGCCGCGGCCTCGGCGCGGGCGACGGCGAGCCCCGCCTCGAGCGCTGCGGCCGCCAGGTCCGCGAGCTCGGCAGCCGCGACGGGGAGGAAGTCGGCCGGCGATGCGGCCGTGAGATCCCGGATCGCCAGTTCGCACAGATGCCGGCGGTAGCGAATCCGCAGCGCTTCCCACGCGTCTGCCCCAGTCCTGCTTGCGAGCGGGCGGGCAGACGACGGGTCGGCGCCGACGGAACGCAGCAGCGAGGCCCGAAGCGCCACCGGGTCGGCCCCCTGCGGTTCCGCAGAAGGGGCGGCCTCGAAGACATCGAGGTGTTCGGGGTGACGGATCAGGAATTCGCCGAGCGCCTCGGACGCGCCGAGGAGCCGGAACAGGGGCTCTGAGCGCGAGAGGCCCGCGTCGACCGTCTCCCGCAGACTCGGCACCTTCTCGAGGAGCCGCACGAGGACGACGAGGGCCCCGTCCGGGTCGGGTGCGACCGCGAGGCCCTCGAGCAGCACCTCCTCGTCGATGCCGTCGAGCTCACGCGCCGCGAGGAAGCGCTCGGCGCGGTCCGGATCGGAGGAACCGAGGGCAATGAGCCGGCGGGTGAGGCTTGGCGCCATGGCTGGCTAGAGGATGCCGAGGTTGCGGTGCAGCTCGTAGGGAGTGACCTCGAGGCGGTACTCGCTCCACTCCTGCCGCTTGTTGCGCAGGAAGTACTCGAAGACCTGCTCGCCGAGGATCTCGGCCATGAGCTCCGAATCCTCCATCGTGCCGATCGCGTCGTAGAGGCTCGCGGGGAGCGGCGAATGGCCCAGGACCCGCCGCTCTGCGGAGGTGAGCGACGAGATGTCGTCCTCCGCCGCGGCCGGCAGCTCGTACTCCTCCTCGATGCCCTTGAGACCTGCTCCCAGGAGGACGGAGTAGGAAAGGTAGGGATTGGTGGCGGAATCGATCCCGCGGTACTCGACCCGCGCCGACTGGCCCTTGCCCGGCTTGTAGAGCGGGACCCGGACGAGTGCGGACCGGTTGTTGTGGCCCCAGCTCAGGTAGCTGGGCGCTTCCCCGCCGCCCCAGAGGCGCTTGTACGAGTTCACGAACTGGTTGGTCACCGCGGTGAACTCGTTCGCGTGGCGTAGGAGGCCAGCGATGAAATGGCGTGCAGTCTTCGAGAGCTGGAACTCCGCGCCCGGTTCGTGGAACGCGTTCGAATCCCCCTCGAAGAGCGAGAAGTGGGTGTGCATGCCGCTCCCCGGGAACGCCGTGAACGGCTTCGGCATGAACGTCGCATAGGCACCCTGCTGGATGGCCACCTCCTTGACGACCGTGCGGAACGTCATGATGTTGTCCGCAGTCTGGAGGGCGTCGGCGTAGCGGAGGTCGATCTCGTTCTGGCCCGGACCACCCTCGTGGTGGCTGAACTCGACAGAGATCCCGACCGATTCGAGCATGTTCACGACGGTCCGGCGGAAGTCCTGCGCGACGCCGCCGGGCACATGGTCGAAATAGCCGCCCTTGTCGATGGGGATGGGCGCGCCGTCTGGACCGAGCTGATCAGACTCGAGGAGGTAGAACTCGATCTCGGGGTGTGTGTAGCACGTGAAGCCCATCTCTGCGGCCTTGGCGAGGGTCCGCTTGAGGACGTTGCGGGGATCTGCGGGGGACGGCTCGCCGTCGGGCGTGAGGATGTCGCAGAACATGCGCGACGTCGGCTCCGTCTCGCCGCGCCACGGCAGGATCTGGAAGGTCGAGGGATCGGGCTGGAGCAGCATGTCCGACTCGGAGACGCGCGCAAGGCCCTCGATCGAGGAACCGTCGAAGCCGAGCCCTTCCTCGAACGCGCCCTCGACCTCGGCAGGGGCCAGGGCCACTGATTTGAGGGAGCCGACGACGTCGGTGAACCACAGGCGAACGAAGCGGACGTCGCGCTCCTCAATGGTCCGGAGCACGAATTCCTGCTGACGGTTCATGGGGGGAAGTCTCCCTTACGGTAACGGGCCTGAGCGCTTCCCCCACTCTACTCAGCTTGGACTACTCTCGTCCGTATGGCCCCCACCACTTCTGACGAGTCCCCCGCGCCCTACGGAACGGGACCCCGACCGGTCTCCGGCGCCCCCTCCGGAGGCCGTCCCACGGGCCGGGTGCGCATCCATCACCTCGCCGCGGCGAAGGAGCGCGGCGAGCATTTCGCGATGCTCACCGCCTACGACCAGTACGCGGCGCAGATCTTCGACGAGGCCGGCATCGAGGTCCTCCTCATCGGGGACTCGGCCGCGAACAATGTCTTCGGGTACGAGACGAGCCTGCCAGTCACGGTCGACGAGCTCCTCCCCCTCAGCCGCGCCGTCGCCCGCTCGGCGCGGCGCGCCCTCGTCGTCGCCGACCTGCCCTTCGGCAGCTACGAGATGTCACCGGCCCAAGGCGTCGAGACGGGCGTTCGCTTCCTCAAGGAAGGGCTCGCGCACGCGGTCAAGATGGAGGGCGGGGCCTTCTACGCCGACACCGTGCGGGCCATGGTCCAGGCCGGCATCCCCGTCATGGCCCACATCGGGTTCACCCCGCAGAGCGAGCATGCCCTCGGCGGCTACCGGGTCCAGGGAAGGGGCGACGACGCCGCGCGCCTCGTCGAGGACGCGAAGGCCCTCGAGGCCGCAGGCGCGTTCTGCGTGCTCATGGAGATGGTTCCGGCGGAGACTGCGGCTGCAGTGGACGCCGCTGTGAGCGTCCCTACCATCGGCATCGGCGCCGGGGCCTCGACGACCGGCCAGGTGCTCGTGTGGCAGGACATGGCCGGCCTGCGGGGCGGCGAGGGCACGAGGATCGCGAAGTTCGTCAAGCAGTACGCGGACCTGCGCGGCACGCTCCTCGACGCGGCCCGGCGCTACGGCGACGAGGTCCGCTCCGGCACGTTCCCGGGCCCGGAGCACAGCTTCTGACGAGGACCGCCTTCTGACGCGGACCGCGACTCAGTCCCGGTCAGACCAGCCGTCGCCGTTGGCGTCGTCGGGGTCCCACGAACGGTTGCGCTCCTTGACCTTCTCGAGCGCGTGCTCGGCCTCATCCCGGGTCTCGTAGGGCCCGAGTAGCTGGGTCCAATCGCTCATCGCGTCCTCTTCGACCTGATGGGTGCGGACGTTGTACCAATACTGTGTCATGCCGCTCGCCCTCCCTTCCGTCACGAGTACACTCAGCCTATGCCTTCACCGTCAACCACGGCACCTGTGGGCGGCCTCGTGCCAGGGACCGTCTCGCCCCTCCGTGCCGTTCCAGGGTCTATCCCCCGGCCGGAGTACATCGGCAAGGACGGCCCGGAGCAATACCAGGGGAACGACGTGTACTCGCCGGAGCAGATCGCACGGATCCACGCCGCGGGAAGGATCGCAGCCCAGGCCACCGTCGAGGTCGGCCAGCACATTCGCCCGGGCGTGACAACGGACGAGCTCGACCGGATCGGCCACGAGTTCCTCGTCGCCCATGGCGCCTATCCCTCGACCCTCGGCTACCGCGGCTTCCCCAAGTCGCTCTGCACCTCGCTCAACGAGGTCATCTGCCATGGCATCCCGGATACGACGGTCCTCGCCGACGGTGACATCATCAACATCGACATCACGGCCTACAAGGACGGTGTCCACGGCGACACCAACTACACCTTCCTCGTGGGAGACGTCGACGACGAGTCGAGGCTTCTCGTCGAGCGGACGCAGGAGTGCCTGCGCAGGGCGATCAAGGCCGTCGCCCCCGGACGCGAGATCAACGTGATCGGCCGCGCGATCGAGTCGTACGCCAAACGGTTCGGCTACGGAGTCGTGCGCGACTTCACCGGCCATGGAGTGGGCGAGGCCTTCCACTCCGGGCTGATCATCCCCCACTACGACGCCGCGCCGGCCTACAGCCGGGTGATGGAGCCCGGGATGGTCTTCACGATCGAGCCGATGCTCACCCTCGGCACCATCCAGTGGGAGATGTGGGACGACGGCTGGACCGTCGTCACGCGCGACCGGCGGCGGACCGCCCAGTTCGAGCACACCCTGGTGGTCACGGAGACGGGCGCCGAGGTCCTGACCCTCCCTTAGCCGGCTCCGCCTTCTGCCCAACTGCACCTGCCCCACCCCACGAACCCCTCCCCGAACCGCGAGAGGCGCAACGCATGTCCAAAGACGACAAGAAGAAGTCCACCCACCTCATCGGTGTCGACATCGGCGGCACAGGGATCAAGGGCGGCATCGTCGATCTCAAGAAGGGGAAGCTCGTCGGCGACCGCGTGCGGTTCGACACGCCACAGCCGGCGGCGCCCGAGCCAGTGGCGGAGATCGTCGCCCGCGTCGTCGAGGAGCTCTCAGCACGCGACGGCGCGCCGACCGACGACGCCCCGGTCGGCGTGACCTTCCCCGGGATCATCCAGCACGGGGTGGCGCACTCCGCGGCGAACGTCGACAAGTCCTGGATCGACTTCGAGATCGACAGGTTCTTCAGCGAGCGGCTGGGGCGCCCCGTCGAGGTCATCAACGACGCCGACGCCGCCGGCCTCGCCGAGGCCCGCTACGGGGCGGGCAAGGGAGTCGACGGCACGGTCCTCGTCATCACGCTGGGGACCGGCATCGGCTCAGCCTTCGTCTTCGACGGCAGGCTCGTACCCAACGCCGAGCTCGGCCATCTCGAGATCGACGGCTTCGACGCCGAGAGCAAGGCGTCCGCCGTCGCCCGCGAGCGGGACGGCATCGGCTGGGAGGACTACAGCGTCCGCCTCCAGCGCTACTTCTCCCACGTCGAGTTCCTGTTCTCGCCCGAACTGTTCATCGTGGGCGGCGGCATCTCGAAGCGGGCTGACGAGTACCTCCCGCGGCTCAAGCTGCGCACCCCGATCATCCCGGCCGAGCTCAAGAACGAGGCCGGGATCGTAGGCGCCGCGCTCCAGGTTGCGATCCACCACAAGCTCAGGAAATGAGCCGCGGCAGGACGGGTCAGTCCGCGCTGACCGGCTCGTCCTGCGCGGCCCCCTGTTCCGAGCGGAGGAGCTCAATCGCCGCCTCGAAATCCTCGAGGGAGTCGAACGACTGGTAGACGCTCGCGAACCGCAGGTAGGCGACGTGGTCCAGCTTGCGGAGCGGTCCGAGGATGGCCAGGCCGACCTCATGGGCCTGGATTTCGGCGGCGCCACTCCCCCGCACCGTCTCCTCGACCTCCTGGGCGAGCATCGCGAGGTCGTCTTCGGTCACGGGCCTGCCCTGGCAGGCCTTCCGAACGCCGTTGATGACCTTCGAGCGGCTGAAGGGCTCACCGACTCCCGAACGCTTGATGACCGTCAGGCTCGTCGTCTCGATAGTCGTGAAGCGCCTGCCGCATTCGGGGCACTGCCGCCGCCGACGGATCGCGGAGCCGTCATCTTGGATGCGGCTGTCGACGACGCGCGAGTCGGGATTGCGGCAGAAGGGGCAGTACATCCTTCAATTCTAGGGTGCGCAGAAGGCCCCGCAAAGGAGATGACCACTATATGTAGTGGTGGCCCATACTAGGGACGGGGGTCGAACTCGCGTTCCTCGAAACGCCGGTCCACCGCGTCGCCGTGCCCCGGGAGGTCCTCGGCATCGGACAGGCTCCTGATGTGGCGGGCCACGGCGTCGAGCGCGGCCTCGCTGTAGTCGATGATCTGGACCGCCTTGAGGAACGTTGCGACGTTCAGGCCGGACGAGAACGCCGCCGTCCCGCTCGTGGGGAGGACGTGGTTGGACCCCGCCGTGTAGTCGCCGAGGCTCACGGGGCTGTAGTCGCCCACGAAGATCGCCCCCGCATTCCGGATCCGGCTCGCGACGGAAGCAGCATCCGCGGTCATGATCTCGAGGTGCTCGGCCGCGTAGGCGTCGCACACGGCGATGCCCTTGTCGACGTCGTCCACGAGCACGGCCCCGGACTGCCGGCCGGACAGCGCGGTGAGCACCCGCTCGCGGTGTTTCGTCGCCTCGGCCTGTTCGGCGAGCTGGGCGCGGACGGCTTCGATGAGCTCGGGCGAGTCCGTGACGAGGACCGAGCCCGCGCGGGTGTCGTGCTCGGCCTGGCTGATGAGGTCGGCCGCAACCAGCTCGGGCCTGGCACTGCAGTCGGCGAGGATGGCGATCTCGGTCGGGCCCGCCTCAGCGTCGATGCCCACGATGCCCTTGACGAGGCGCTTCGCCGTCGCGACGAAGATGTTCCCGGGCCCGGTGACCACGTCGGCGGGCTCGATCGCGGGCAGCGGCCCCTCGGAGTCCTCCCCCGCGGGAATGCCGTAGGCGAACGTGACGACAGCCTGCGCCCCGCCGATGGCGTAGACCTCGTCGATGCCGAGGAGGGCCGCGGCGGCCAGGATGGTGGAATTCGGGAGCCCCCCGTTGTCGCGCTGCGGCGGCGACGCGAGCGCGATGGACCCCACGCCCGCGGCCTGCGCCGGAATGACGTTCATGATGACGGAGGACGGGTAGACGGCGAGGCCCCCGGGGACGTAGAGCCCCACCCGGCGCACGGGCACCCAGCGCTGCGTCACAGTGGCGCCGTCGCCGGGCCGCACCGTCACGTCCACTGGACGCTGAGCCTCGGCAAAGAGCCGTGCCCTGCGGATCGACTCCTCGAGGGCGGCGCGCACGGACGGATCGACGGCTTCGAGCGCCCGGGCAATTGCCTCCGCCGGCACGCGCGGGTGGCGCTGCGCGACGCCGTCGAACTTCTCGGCGAACATCGAGAGCGCCGCGAATCCGCCAGAGCGGACGTCTGCAATGATCCCGCGGACCGCATCCTCGACCGCCGCGCCCTGCTCGGCCTCGAGCCGCGGCACGAGCGCCCTGAGCTCGGCGAGTCCGAGGCTCCTGCCCCTGAGGTCGATCGTGCGGAAGTCGAGGGCGGGTGCTGGCGATGTCACGCGCCCAGTCTACGTGGCGAAGAGGTCAGCGGCGCGCTGGAGGGCTCCACAGGACCGTCACGAGCGCGAGGACGACAATGGCGACAATGGCCGGCCAGAGCGCGATCGCGCTGAGCGCGTCGAGCCCGAACGCCGAACCGTCCACACTCGGATCCTTGCGCGACGAACCGAGCAGCTGACCGAGGCCGGTTCCCGTGAGCCACATGAAGACGCTCCCGATGCCCGAGCCGACGAGCGCCGCGAGGTAGCGGGCGGCGAAGCCGAAGCGGATGTGCGCGCGGACCACGAAGACCACGACGACGATTGCTGCCAGCGCCGCGAGCCCTTCGAACACGAGATCGCGAGGGAGCCACTGCTGATAGTCCGAACCATTGCCGTAGAGCCGGCCACCCGGTGCGGCGAGCCACCACACGACGCCGAGCACGATGCCTGCAACGAGGGGTGCGAGCAGCCAGCGGAGGACGACCGGCCAGCCGGGCCAGATCGTGGGCTCACGCATCGAGGCACGCGGGGCCGAGGAGGACCTTGAGGTCTCCGAAGAGTGCAGGATTCGGATTCACGCGCAGATGGACTCCCAGTTTCATGACTTCGATGCTCCGCGTCCCGTGGAGCCGGAGCTGGACCTCGCTGTGGCCCGGATGCGTCTTGAGCACCTCGCCGAGCCGCGTCACGACGCGCTCGGTGGCCTTGTGGGTCGGCATCGAGATCACGACGGGACCGCCGTCGGCCTGGCTCAGGTCGGGGACGGTGAGTTCCATGGCGCTCAGCATGACGGCGCCGTCGTCCCGCCGCTGGAGGCGGCCCTTGACCACGACGATGAGATCCTCCGCGAGGATCGACGAGATGGGCCCGTAGACCTGGCCGAAGAACATGACTTCCATGGACGCCCCGAGGTCCTCGATCTCGGCGCGGGCATAGGCGTTGCCGCTCGCCTTGGCGATACGGCGGCTGAGCGAGGTGATCATGCCCGCAATCGTGACGATGGCACCGTCGGCCGGACCTTCGTCCGAGATGAGCTGGGAGATCGCGTGATCCGCGTGGCCCTCGAGCACGCCCTCGAGCCCCTGGAGCGGATGATCCGAGACATAGAGCCCCAGCATGTCGCGCTCGAACGCGAGCCGGTCCTTCTTCTCCCACTCCGGGAGATCGGGGATCTCGACTGCGAGCCCGGACGGGAGTTCGCTGTCCGCGCCGCCTTCGAACGCGCTGAAGAGGTCGAACTGGTTCGCCGCCTCGTTCCGCTTGAGGACGATGACGGCGTCGACCGCCTCTTCGTGGATCATCGCAAGCGAGCGGCGCGGGTGGCCGAGCGAATCGAAGGCTCCGGCCTTGATGAGCGACTCTATGGTGCGCTTGTTGCAGACGACAGCCGGCACCTTCTGGAGGAAGTCGCTGAAGCCGGTGAAAGCCCCCTTCTCCGCGCGGGCCTCGACCATCGAATGCACGACGTTCGCACCCACGTTGCGGATCGCGCCCATGCCGAACCGGATGTCGTTTCCGACCGGGGTGAAGTTGAGCGCGGACTCGTTGACGTCCGGCGGCAGGACGGTGATGCCCATGCGCCGGCATTCGTTGAGGTACATGGCGCACTTGTCCTTGTCGTCGCCCACGGACGTCAGGAGCGCCGCCATGTATTCGGCCGGATAGTGGGCCTTGAGATAGGCGGTCCAGTAGGAGACCACGCCGTAGGCCGCCGAGTGCGCCTTGTTGAAGGCGTAGTCAGAGAACGGAAGCAGGATGTCCCAGAGGGTCTTGACCGCATCGGCGGAGTAGCCGCGATCGCGCATGCCGGCCGAGAAGCCCGCGAACTGCTTGTCCAGCTCGGACTTCTTCTTCTTGCCCATCGCCCGCCGGAGGATGTCTGCCTGGCCGAGCGAGTAGCCGGCGAGCTTCTGCGCGATGGCCATGACCTGCTCCTGATACACGATCAGGCCGTAGGTACCACCGAGGATGTCTTCGAGCGGCTCCGCGAGCTCGGGGTGGATCGGCGTGATCTCCTGGAGCCCGTTCTTGCGCAGCGCGTAGTTGGTGTGCGCGTTCGCGCCCATCGGCCCTGGACGATACAGCGCCAGGACGGCGGAGATGTCCTCGAAGTTGTCCGGACGCATGAGCTTGAGCAGCGACCGCATGGGGCCGCCATCGAGCTGGAAGACTCCCAGCGTGTCGCCACGGGCGAGCAGGTCGTACGAGGCCTCGTCGTCGAGCGGGAGGCGTTCGAGGTCGAGTTCTTCGCCCCGGTTGAGCTTGATGTTGTCGAGCGCGTCCGTGATGATCGTGAGGTTCCTCAGGCCGAGGAAGTCCATCTTGATGAGGCCGAGGCCCTCGCAGGTCGGGTAGTCGAACTGCGTGATGATCTGGCCGTCCTGCTCGCGGCGCATGATCGGGACGATGTCGATGAGCGGATGCGACGACATGATGACGCCGGCCGCGTGCACGCCCCATTGGCGCTTGAGCCCCTCGAGTCCGAGCGCTGTCTCGAAGACGCGCTGAGCGTCCGCGTCGGAGCGCAGGAGTTCGCGCATCTCCTCGGCCTCGCCGTAGCGCTTCGCCTCGGGATTGTGGATGTCGACGAGCGGCATGCCCTTGCCCATGACGTCGGGCGGCATGGCCTTCGTGAGCCGCTCGCCTACCGAGAAGGGGTACCCGAGCACACGCGAGGAGTCCTTGAGCGCCTGCTTGGCCTTGATCGTGCCGTACGTGACGATCATCGCGACCCGGTCGTCCCCGTACTTCTCGGTCACGTACTTGATGACCTCCGGACGACGGCGATCATCGAAGTCCACGTCGAAGTCAGGCATCGACACGCGGTCCGGGTTGAGGAAGCGCTCGAAGATGAGGCCGTGGTCGAGCGGGTTGAGGTCGGTGATGCGCATGGCGTAGGCAGCCATGGAGCCGGCACCGGAACCGCGGCCCGGGCCGACTCGGATGCCGTGGTCCTTCGCCCAGTTGATGAAGTCGGCGACGACGAGGAAGTAGCCCGGGAACCCCATCTGGGTGATGATCCCGATCTCGTACTCCGCCTGCTTGCGGACGGCGTCCGGAATGCCCTCGGGGAACCGGTAGTGGAGGCCCCGCTCGACCTCCTTGACGAACCACGTCTCCTCGTTCTCCCCCTCCGGGCAGGGGTAGCGCGGCATGTAGCTGGCCTTGGTGTTGAACTCGACGTTGCACCGCTCGGCGATGAGCAGCGTGTTGTCGCAGGCCTCGGGGTGGTCGCTGAAGATCGCTCGCATCTCGGCCGGCGACTTCAGGTAGAACTCGTCGGCATCGAACTTGAACCGCTTCGGATCGGCGAGTGTCGAGCCCGACTGCACGCACAGGAGCGCCGCGTGGCTCGAAGCGTCCTCGGCGTGGGTGTAGTGGAGGTCGTTCGTCGCGACGAGCGGGAGCCCGAGGTCTTTGGCGAGCTTGATGAGATCCGCCTGCACGCCGCGCTCGATGTCCAGGCCGTGGTCCATGACCTCGCAGAAGAAGTTCTCCTGACCGAAGATGTCGCGGAACTCTGCGGCGGCCTCCCTGGCTTCCCTGTAGAGGCCGAGGCGCAGCTTGGTCTGCACTTCGCCCGAGGGGCAGCCGGTGGTGGCGATGAGCCCCTTGCCGTAGGTCTGCAGGAGTTCCCGGTCCATGCGCGGCTTGTAGAGGTATCCCTCGAGGGAAGCGAGCGAGGACATCCGGAACAGGTTGTGCATGCCCTGGGTGTTCTCGGCCCACATCGTCATGTGCGTGTACGCCCCGGCGCCTGAGACGTCATCGCGGCCGCCGTCTCCCCAGCGGACACGGGTCTTGTCCCGACGCGCAGTGCCCGGTGTGAGGTAGGCCTCGACCCCGATGATGGGCTTGATGCCGGCGTCGGTCGCCTTCTTCCAGAAGTCGAAGGCTCCGAAGACGAAGCCGTGGTCGGTCGTCGCGACCGCGTTCATGCCGAGCTCTTCCGCGTGGCTGAACAGGTCACCGAGGCGCGCGGCCCCGTCGAGCATCGAGTACTCGGTGTGGTTGTGGAGATGAACGAACGACCCGGTGGAACTCACTGCTCCAGTCTAGGCTCGACGTCCGACGCCTTAGGGCCGGTCGCCACGCAGCGTGTCGACCGCGTACTGCAGGTCAGCCGGGTAGGGGCTCGTGACCTGCACCCACTCCCCCGTGCGAGGGTGCGCGAAGCCGAGACGGTGCGCATGGAGCCACTGGCGGGTGAGGCCGAGCTCGGCGGCCAGCCTCGGGTCGGCGCCGTACGTGAGGTCCCCGGCGCAAGGGTGGTGGAGGGCGGAGAAATGGACGCGGATCTGGTGCGTCCGCCCCGTCTCGAGGTGGATCTCGACGAGACTCGCCCTCCCGAACGCCTCGAGCACCTCGTAGTGGGTCACGGAGGCGCGCCCGTCCTCGACGACGGCGAACCGCCAGTCGTATCCGGGGTGCCGCCCGATCGGGGCGTCGATCGTCCCCTCGAGTGGATCTGGGAGTCCCTGCACGACCGCGTGGTAGACCTTGTCCACCGTCCGCTCCTTGAAGGCGCGCTTGAGCGCGGTGTAGGCAGGCTCCGTCTTCGCCACGACCATGGCGCCCGACGTTCCCACGTCGAGGCGGTGCACGATGCCCGCCCGCTCAGGAGCCCCGGAGGTCGAGATCCGGAATCCGTCGGCCGCGAGGCCACCGACGACGGTCGGCCCCACCCACCCGGGAGAGGGGTGCGCAGCCACACCCACCGGCTTGTCCACGACCACGAAGTCCTCGTCGTCGAGGAGGATCTCGAGGCCGTCCACGTGCTCCACCACCACTTCCAGGGGATCGCGCCTCTCGGGCGCGTCGATTTCGATCACTTCGCCGGCAGACAGGCGTCCCGACTTGGCCAGAGGGTGTCCATTCACGGTCACGTGGCCCTCGGCGAGCAGCTGCGCCGCCGCAGAACGCGAGACGCCCAACAGCGCCGAGAGGCCGGCGTCGGCCCGCGTGCCGGCGAGCTCTTCCGGCACGGTGTGGGACTCAGGCACGCGGCGTCTCCCCGCCGTCGCCCGCGGAACTCTCTGAACCCCGCGCAGGCCCCGTGTCCCTTGCGCCCGCCCCTGCGTCCCTCCGGTGCCGTGAGCCGTCCGCCCCGATCCCGAGGAGGGTCAGGAGGCAGATGAGTGCGACGCCGGTGACGACCGCCGAATCGGCGAGGTTGAAGATGGCGAAGTTCGGGAGCTGGATGAAGTCCACGACGTGCCCCATGCCGAAGGACGGCTCGCGGAAGAGCCGGTCGGTGAGGTTGCCGAGCGCCCCGCCGAGCACGAGGCCCAGGGCCACGGCCCACCCGAAAGAACGGACCCGACGCGCAAACAGGACGATCGCGACCGCGACGACGGTCATGATGATGCTGAAGACCCACGTCACGTTCTCCCCGATGGAGAAGGCGGCCCCGGAGTTGCGGATGTAGTACCAGTGCAGGAGCGGCGGAATCACAGGGATGCGCTCTCCCTCCACCATCGTGCTGGTGACCCAGTGCTTCGTGGTCTGGTCGAGCACGTAGGCGACGACGGCGAGGGCCGCGAGGACCCCCAGGACCCGGCGGTCGACCCGCCGACGCTCAGGTGCGGGCTGCTGATTCCGCGGAGGCGTCATCGAGGAGGAATTGTCCATACTGCTTTCCGTTGGCATGCCGAAGCCGGCGACCGCAAAGTACGCGGCCGCCGGCTCTGGACTTCGGTTCTCAGACCTCGGCGTTGTCGGGGATCTCGCTCGACACGACGGAGCCGCGTGCGTCGAGATCGCGGAGCTGGCCCTCGATGTAGGCCTTCAGCCGTGCGCGGTAGTCGCGCTCGAAACCGCGGAGCTGCTCGACCTTGCGCTCGAGCACCGAACGCTGCTGCTCGAGAGCGCCGAGCGTCTTGCGGGACTTCTCCTGGGCCTCGCTCACGAGGCTGCTGGCCTCGATCTGTGCCTCGGCGATGATCTTGTCGCGCTGCTCGATGCCGTCCTGCACGTGCTTGTCGTGCATCTGCTGCGCCATCGCGAGGAGACCGGCAGCCGATTCGGCCGTCTGGCTCACATTCGACTGGGCAGGGGCCGGCGCTGCGGCGCGAGCCGGCTCCGGCTTCACAACCTCAGCCTGCTTCGTCTCCTGCGCAGCGGGCTTCTCTGCCGGAACGGCGGAGCCACCCTTCGAGGTGAGCTCGGCGACCTTCTTGCGGAGCTCGTCGTTCTCCTGGTTCAGGCGGCGAAGCTCGATGACGATCTCGTCAAGGAAGTCATCAACCTCGTCCTGATCGTATCCTTCGCGGAACTTCGTCGGCTGGAAACGCTTGTTGACGACATCTTCTGGCGTCAGAGCCATCTGCTCACCTCTTTGGTCTAGTCAGTCAGGGGCTTGCCGCCACCTTGACTACCGTAACTGACTTGCGCCCGCACGCTCCACTTCACGGCCTTGAGCCGCCCCGTGGCGTCGGGACTCTGCTATGAAACTACGCGAGATTCCTAACGATTGCCATAGCGATGTTGACGGCAATCGCCAGGACGATAAAGCCGAGATCGAGACTCATCGAGCCGATCCGGACGGGCCGCAGAAGGCGCCGCGACAACCTCATCGGGGGATCCGTCACCGAGTAGATCGCGCTCGCGGCGACGAGCGAAGCACCTTTGGGCCGCCATGAGCGGGCAAACGACTGCACCCAGTCATAGACCAAGCGCCCCAGGAGCGCCACGAAGAACAGCTCGAGGAGCAGATAGACGACCGCCCACAGGATGCTCACAGAACTCAGCTCTGGTTGAAGAAGGTGGCCTGGCCCTCGCTGACCTTCTTGTCCTCGCCGAGAACTTCGATGGTCGCGGGCGTGAGGAGGAAGACCTTGTTGGTGACGCGCTCGATGCTGCCATGGAGGCCGAAGACAAGGCCCGCCGAGAAGTCCACGAGGCGCTTGGCATCGGCCTCGCCCATGTCTGTCACGTTCATGATGACCGGAATGCCGTCACGGAAGCTCTCGCCGATGACCTTCGCGTCATTGTAGGAACGCGGGTGCACGGTCGTGATCTGACGGAGCCCAGAGTCCTCACGGACTGCCGCGGCGCGCTTGATGGGGGTCACGGGGGCGCGGTACTCCTCTACCTCGGCAGCAGCCGGCTCACGGGTGGCAAGCGCCTGGCGGCGTTCTTCGCGCTCGTTGTGCACCGGCTTGTCCTCTTCCGTATGTACGTGTTCCGTGCGGGCGTTCTGGGGCTCAGCCTCGAACTGCTCATCGCTGTCCGCGAGGCCGAGGTAAACCATGGTCTTCCGCATAACTCCGGCCATGCTCGACTCCTGTACTCGGGCCGCGCGGTCCTCATGCACCGGGTCCCGGCCCTGAAGGTCCCGACTCTTCGACGCTACAACACGCGGGGCCTCGGACCGAGCACATCCGTACCGATCCGAACGTGTGTCGCGCCCGCGGCAATCGCCTGCTCCAGATCCTGGCTCATGCCTGCAGACACCATGGTCGCATGGGGATGGCTGTTTCGCAGTCCGGCGGCGCAGTCTGCGAGGCGGGCGAAGGCCCGGGCCGGGTCCTCGCCGAGGGGCGCCACCGCCATGATGCCCGCGAGCCGGAGCGCCGGGGAGGACTCGATGAGGTCGGCGAGGCCCGGGATTTCGCCGGGCAGCGCGCCACCCCGCCCTGAGGCTGCGTCCTGGTCGAGGTTCACCTGGATGAGGCAGGCGAGCGGGGGGCGGCCTTCGCGCGCCGGCTCGGATGCGGCCGCCTTCGCAAGCGCCGAGGCGAGTGCGGGGCGATCCACCGAATGGACCGTGTCGGCGTACCTCACCACGCTCTTGGCCTTGTTGGTCTGGAGTTGGCCGATGAAGTGCCACGAGAGCTCGAGGTCGGCGAGTTCCCCCGCCTTCGCGGACGCCTCTTGGTCGCGGTTCTCCCCCACCTCGGTGACTCCGAGCTCGGCCAGGGCGCGGACGTCGCTCGCCGGATGGAACTTTGTGACCACGATGAGCTGAGGGGCCGAGCTGCGCCCCGCGGCACGCGACGCCGCCTCGATGCGTTCCCGTACCCGGGCCAGATTCGCCCGGAGTTCGGCGCGGCGCTCTGCCGTGGCCAGGGACGGGCCGTCACCCATGGGACCACACCACGCCGACGAACCGGCCCTCGCCCGGAGCCCGGCGATGCGAGAACAGTCGCGGCTCCTCGAGCGTGCAGGCGATGGCATCGGTATGCGAAGGGACGCCCAGAGCGTCGAGTTCGCGCAGGACGCCGGCGGGCACGTCGAGCGCAGGCGTGCCCCACGAGGTCGTCGAGGCCGTGCCTGGAGCGAGCGCCGACACCTCGTCACGGAGCGCGGCGGGAACCTCGTAGCAGCGGCCGCAGATGCTCGGGCCAACCCAGGCCTCGACGCCTGACGCTCCCCTGCCCCGAATCGCGTCGACGGCCGCGGTGACGACGCCGGCGACGAGCCCCGCACGTCCGGCGTGGACGGCACCGAGCGCAGGTCGGCCGTCGTCGAGCTGGCCCGCGAGGAGGATCGGCACGCAGTCCGCGACCATGACGGCCACCGGAACGCCCTCCGAGAGGAGAGCGTCTGCCACTGGAGCGTTCCCGCCCTCCTCGGCCCAGACGGTGGCGGAGCCGTGCACCTGCTCCATGTACTGCACGCGCTCGGCGCCCACCGCGGCCGCGAGCGCTGCGCGATGACGCCGGACCGCGTCGTCGTCCGAGCCGACGTGAAAGGCGAGGTTGCCCGCGGCGACCTGCGTGAACGCGGCAGTGACTCCGGGACGGACGTCCCGGCGCCACCAGAAGAGGTCGCCTGCTCCGGCAGTCTCCGGGCCCTGCCCGGATGCGTCGGTCACTTGAGGAAGTCGGGCACGTCGAGGTCGTCGCGCGAACCGGTGAGGTCGTGCTCGACCACGGCGGGCAGTTCGACGTCGAACCCGGAGTCCGCCGGCGTCGTGTGGGACTGGCTCCACTGGCTGAGGCCGCCATGACCCTGCGCGGGCTGCGCCACAGGGCGCGTCGGGGCCTGCTGCTGGGCGGACGACGGCGGCGTGGCGGGCGCGGCAGGCGCCGCCTTGGCCTTGGTGTCCTCGAGCGACGGCGACGTGGCCTTCACGTCGTCGAACCCGGCCGCGATGACCGTCACGCGAGCCTCGTCGCCGAGCGCGTCGTCGATCACGGCACCGAAGATGATGTTCGCCTCCGGGTGCGCGACCTCCTGCACGAGCCGGGCCGCCTCGTTGATCTCGAAGAGGCCGAGGTCGCTGCCGCCCTGGATCGACAGCAGCACGCCGTGCGCGCCGTCGATCGAGGCCTCGAGGAGCGGGGACGCGATGGCGAGCTCGGCGGCCTTGACCGCCCTGTCCTCGCCGCGGGCGGAGCCGATGCCCATGAGGGCCGAGCCCGCGCCCTGCATGACCGACTTGACGTCGGCGAAGTCGAGGTTGATCAGGCCGGGGGTCGTGATGAGGTCGGTGATGCCCTGGACGCCGGAGAGCAGGACCTGGTCGGCGGACCGGAAAGCGTCGAGGACGGAGACGTTGCGGTCGCTGATGGAGAGCAGTCGATCGTTGGGGATGACGATGAGCGTGTCGACCTCGTCGCGGAGCGCCTCGATGCCGTTCTCGGCGGAGCTCGCCCGGCGGCGGCCCTCGAACGTGAACGGGCGCGTGACGACGCCGATGGTGAGCGCGCCGAGCGAGCGTGCGATCCGGGCGACGACGGGCGCGCCGCCGGTGCCGGTTCCGCCGCCCTCGCCGGCGGTGACGAAGACCATGTCGGCCCCTCGCAGGACCTCCTCGATCTCGTCCGCGTGGTCCTCCGCCGCCTGGCGTCCGACCTCGGGGTTGGCGCCCGCGCCGAGACCACGGGTGAGTTCACGCCCGACATCGAGCTTGACGTCCGCGTCGCTCATGAGCAGCGCCTGGGCGTCGGTGTTGATGGCGATGAATTCCACCCCTCGCAGACCGACTTCGATCATGCGGTTGACTGCGTTCACGCCACCGCCGCCAATGCCGACGACCTTGATGACGGCCAAGTAGTTCTGCGGTGCTGCCACGTTGAGTGTCCCTTGTTCGAAAGCCTGCTAGTTCTGCAAGAGGCTGGATCCCACAACCTTAACCCTCAACTGGAAGGTTATAGTTATGTCAACTAGCTCTTGGTGAAGACGGTATTTCCCGTCATTCGTGGGCGCAACGACCATGACAGCGTGTCGCCCGCATTGTGTCGCGCCCTACCGTGTCACCGGGTGCCACGGCGTGCTCACGTCGAACACGCTCACGGGAGCCTGTCCCTGCGGAGGATTCTGGGCGCTCTTCATGAGTGCCTCGAGCACCTTCGCCTTGAGGTCGCGGTCCTGCGTATTGCCCCAGACGACGGTCTGGCCGTTGGAGAGCTTGAGCTGCACGGAGTCCACGGTCCCCGCCGAGGCTGTCGCGAGCTGCGCGAGGACGTCCGCGGGAAGCGCGGAGAGCACCCCGGTCACGGCCAGGAATGTTTCGTGCGACATGTGCGCGCCCTGGGGGTCGATGACCGGAAGGGGATGGCCGGACGGATCCTTCGCCGTCGCGATCTGCACGCCGTCGCCGTCGACCACCGAGTACCCGTCAGTCTGCTTCACGAGGGCCACCGGCACGCGCTCGACCACGGTGACGAGGAGCGTGTTCGGTGGGACTGCCCGGCTCTCGACGGACTTCACCTGGACGATGGGAGCGACGAGCCGGCTCACGTCTGACGGCCCGACGAGCGGCAGCGGCCTCCCCTCGAGCGGCGCGAGGGCCGCTTGAACCTGCGCGGGCGTCAGCATCTTCGTGCCCTGGACGGTGATCGTGCGGACCGCGAGCACGGGAGTGAAGAGGACGAGCGCCATGACGCACGCCACGAACGCGACGACCGAGACAACGGCGAGGATCACGCGCCGTCGGACGCGCTTGGCGCGGGGAACTGGGAAGGCGAGCACCTCGCCCGAACCTGCAGCCGCTGCCCGGCCCGCGTCAGGGGCCGCCCTCCGAAGGAGGCGCACGCGGTGCGGCGAGGGGCGGCTGGGCTCTCGGTCCTCGGGCCCGGCGAAGCTGCCAGCGCGGTCGGCGACGTCGCCGTGGGCTCCGAGGTCATCCTCTTCGACGTCGCCTGCTCCGAGGCCGTCAGAGCCCAAGTCGTCTGCTTCGCGGTCGCCTGCTTCGAAATCGTGTGCTTCGCGGTCGTCCGATTCGAAGCCGCCCGCGGGATGAAGCACGGTGACCTTCGCAGAGCGGCCCACCGAGACACGGGCTCCGGGCGCGTCCTCAGAGGAACCCCTCGTCGGCGCCCCGTCGCGGGAGGCCCCGTCGAAGGAGGCTCCGTCGAAGGAGGCCCCGTCGTCGTCGTCCCTCGAGGAGGGAGAAACCGGCGATCCGAGCCGGGGAACCCTCGGCTTGCGTGGGCTAGGCGCCATGTTCCGCGTCCCTTCTCCCGTCTGAGCCTTCCAATGCCTTGACCAGGGCTGGCCCTAGGGCGGTCACGTCGCCCGCCCCGACGGTGAGCAGGATGTCCCCCGGCGCGGCTATCGCAGCGAGCTCGGCGACCGCGTCGGCGGCCGACGGCGCGTAGGAGCCTGCCGGGAGGGCATCGGTGACAAGCCTGCTCGTCACGCCCGGGATCGGGTCCTCCCGGGCCGGGTAGATGTCGAGCACCCGCACACTGTCGGCACCGGAAAGCGCGGCAGCGAACTGCCGCGCGAACGCCCTCGTGCGCGAGAACAGGTGTGGCTGGAAGAGGACGTGCACGCGCCCCTCCCCCGCAACCCCGCGTGCGGCGTCGAGTGCGGCGCGCACCTCCGTTGGGTGGTGGGCGTAGTCGTCGTAGACGCGGACGCCCCGGGCCTCGCCCTTCAGCTCGAACCGGCGTGCCGCGCCGCTGAAGGTGGCGATTGACGCTGCCGCGGCGTCGGGCTCCGCACCCAGCCCGACAACGACGGCGGCGAAAGCGGCTGCCGCGTTGAGCGCGTTGTGGGTCCCGGGAACGGAGAGGGGAAGCTGAACCGAGCCGCCCTCCCATTCGAGATCCCATCCCCCACCGGCGGGCTGTGCGACGAGCCGCACGTCGGCGTCCGGTGAGGTCCCGTACAGGAGGACCCTCGGACGCCCTCCCAAGGCCGTCCGCCGCCTTCCCGCGACACCGCGGGCGCCCGGATCGTCGCCGCACGCCACGAGGACGCCCTCGGACGGCAGGAGTCCCGCGAACTCATCGAAGGCGGCATGGACGGCCTCCGCCGTTCCGTAATGGTCCAGGTGGTCGGCTTCGACGTTCGTGATGATCTCGACGAGCGGCCGATAGTTCAGGAACGACGCGTCGGATTCGTCGGCTTCGGCCACGAAGATGTCCGTGGACCCATGGGCGGCGTTGACGCCCAGGGCTGGGACGTTGGCGCCGATCGCGAAGCTCGGGTCGAGGCCCGCGCCTCGCAGCATCCACATCGCCATCGACGTCGTGGTCGTCTTGCCGTGCGTTCCCGCGACCGCGAGGACGCGGCTGCCGGCCATCGTCGCGGCAAGGGCCTCGGAGCGGTGGAGGACCGCGAGGCCCCGGGCCCGCGCCTGGGCGAGCTCCGGATTGTCGGGCCGGATCGCCGAGCCGGCGACGACCGTCTCGGCATCGCCGAGGTTGGCCGCGTCGTACCCGACGGCGATCCGCCCGCCGAGCGCGGAGAGGTCGCGCATGACCGGGAGGTCCTTCGCGTCCGAGCCGCTGACCGGAACACCCCGTGCGAGCATCACGCGGGCGACGGCGGACATGCCCACCCCACCGACGCCTATGAAGTGGACGCGACCCAGTTCCGCGAGGGCGGTGCCCACCCCGGCCGTTGCCGGCTGGTTCTGGCCGGTCTGGTTCTGGCCGTTCTGGTTCTGGCCGGTCTGGTTCTGGCCGTTCTGGTTCTGGCCGATCATGCCTGGGACGCCTCCATCACCATGTCCGCCATCGCATCATCCGCATCGCGGACCCCGAGGGCTTTCGCTCGCTCCGACATGTCCTTGAGCCTCGGCGAATCGGCCAGGAGCGGGAGCACCTCGCGTTCGACCCATCCCGGGGTGAACTCGGCATCCCGGACGAGCAACGCCCCGCCGGCCTCGACGAGCCCGCGAGCGTTGAGCGCCTGTTCTCCGTTGCCGATGGGAAGGGGCACGAACACGGCCGGGACCCCGACGGCTGCGACCTCGCACACCGTCCCGGCGCCTGCACGGCACACCAGCAGGTCGGCGGCGGCGTAGGCGAGCTCCATGCCGTCCACGTACTCGACCTGGTGGTAGCCCTCGGCGGCGAGCGGCTGGCCGTCCTCGCACAGTACCGACTTCCCGCGGCCCGTGATGTGGAGTGTCTGGATGCCGGCCTGCGAGAGCGCCCGCAGGGAAGCCGCCAACGTCCGATTGATGCTCAGGGCTCCTGAGGAACCGCCGGTGACGACGAGAGTGGGCCGCTCGGTCTCGAGTCCGAGCGCGAGCCGGGCCTCGGACCGCGCCGCCTCCCGCTCCAGCCCGGACACCTCGCGCCGCATCGGCATCCCCACGAGACGCGCGTGCCGGAGCTTCGTCTCGGGGAACGCCTTCCCCACCCGCTCGGTGAAGAGGGCACCGACCCGGTTGGCGAGCCCAGCCCGCGTGTTGGCCTCGTGGATGACGATCGGCGTCCCGCGCCTCCGCGCCGCAAGGTACATGGGGGTGCACACGTAGCCGCCGACGCCCACGAGCACGTCGGCGTCCGCCCGCTCGAGGATCTCGGCCGACTGTCGCACCGCGCCGGCGAGGCGGCCGGGCAGGCGGACCAGGTCCAGGCTCGGGCGGCGAGGGAGCGGGACCCGATCGATGACCGCAAGTTCGAACCCCGCGGCCGGGACGAGCCTCGTCTCCATGCCCGACGAGGTTCCCACGGCCAGGATCTTCGCCGAGGGATCACGACGGACGACCGCCCGCGCGATGGCCAGCAGCGGGCTGATGTGACCTGCGGTTCCGCCGCCGGCGAGGACGACGGACAGTCCGGACGATGAGGCGTGCGCGGGCATTCCAGTGGGGTCCTCAGGGGGCATTGCTACGTGGTGACCTTCCGCTTCGTCGCCGTCTGCGACTTCTGGGCGCGGCCGAAGATCCGCTTCGGGCGCTCGTCGCCCGCGGGTCGCATCTCCTCGCGGGCCAGAGACAAGACTACGCCGACCGCACACATACAGCTCACGAGCGCCGAGCCGCCGGAGGAGATGAAGGGCAGCGGCACGCCGACCACCGGGAACAGGCCCGTGACCATGGCCATGTTGAGGGCGGCCTGCCCGAGGATCCACGCCATGATGGTTCCGGCGAGGACCCGCGGGAAGAGTTCCTTCTGGCGCACGACGACCCGGAAGATCGCGATCGCGAGGACCGCGAAGAGGGCGAGGACGAGCAGGGTGCCGAAAAGCCCCAGCTCCTCGCCGAGGACTGAGAAGATGAAGTCGTTCTGGGCCTCGGGGATCCAGTTGTACTTCTGGCGGCTCTGGCCGAGTCCCACTCCCAGCCAGCCTCCCGAAGCGAGACCCTGAAGGCCGTTCTGGACCTGGTACCCGAAGTCGGCGCCTTGGGTGCACATGGGCGGCGACTGGCCCAGCCACTCGTAGATGCGGCACATGCGGTTCGCGCTCGTGACGGCGAAGCCGAAGGCGCCCACGCTCAGGAAGACCCCGGTCGCAATGAAGATCTTCGTGGGGATCCCGCCGAAGAAGAGGCCGGCGGTGACCACGAGCAGGATCACGAGCGTCGTCCCGAGATCGTGGCCCCAGATCACGAGGCCCGCGACCAGGAGCCCCATCGGGACGACGGGTATGAGGGCGTGGGTCCAGCGGTCGAGGAGTTCCGACTTCTTGTTGAGGACTGTGGCCATCCAGAGCGCCAGCAGGAGTTTGGCGAACTCCGAGGGCTGGATGCTGAATCCGGCGACGTCGATCCAGTTCCGGTTGCCGAGGACGCGGCTGCCGACGACCTGCACGAGCCCGAGGAGCACGAGGGTGACAGCCATCCCGGGCCACGCGAACCGTTTGAGCCACCGTACGTTGATGCGCGAGATCACGAGCATCCCGACGACGCCCAGCACGGCGAAGAGCGCCTGCTTGAGAGCCGCGCTGTAAGGGCTCTGGCCCAGCGAGATGCTCTCCACGCTCGACGCGGAGAGGACCATCATGATGCCGATTGCCGTGAGCGCGAGAGTCGAGCCCAGGATGAGGTAGTAGCCCGCGCCTGCGCCGAGCCGTCCGGAGCCTTCGAGCCGCCGCCACAGCGTTTGGGCTGTCCTCGCCGGACGCTCCTGCTGCGCTGTGGCCATCCTCTACTCCTTGCTCTGGGCCTTCCGCTCGACGAGCCCGCGCACGGCGTCGATGAACGTCGTGCCACGCTGCGCGTAGGACGCGAACTGGTCCATCGAGGCGGCCGCCGGCGCCATGAGCACCGTGTCGCCCGTCCCCGCGGCCTCCGCCGCGCGCTCGACAGCGGCGGCCATGATGGTCGCCCCGTCGGGCCGGTCCTCTTCAGTGTCGCCCGGGTCGATGCGGATGACCGGGACATTCGGCGCGTGTCGCCTGAGCGCCCCCGCGAGGTCGCTGCTGTCGACACCGATCAGCACAACTGTCTTGAGCCGGGACGAGTGCCGCGCGATGAGCTCGTCGTACGTCACCCCCTTGGACAGCCCGCCGGCGATCCATACGACGGAGCCGAACGCCGCGAGTGAGGCGCTCGCTGCGTGGGGGTTGGTCGCCTTCGAGTCATTGACCCAGACGACGCCGTCGATCGTCGCCACGGGCTGGATCCGGTGATCGCCCGGGAGATAGCTGCGCAGGCCGTCGCGGACCGCGACGGGTTCAACGCCGAAGGCGCGCACGAGGGCAGCCGCTGCGAGGGCGTTGGCCACCATGTGGCGGGGCGCGATCTCCCCGAGGTCCGCGACGGACGCGAGCTCGGCCGCGTGGTCCCGCCGCTCCGGGATGTACGCCCGGTCCACGAGGAGTCCGTCGACCACCCCGAGCATGCTCAGCCCAGGAGTGCGCGTCGTGAAGCCGATCGCCCGGCAGCCCTCGACGACGTCGGCTTCCTCGACCATCCGCTCGGTCTCGATCTGCTCGGCGTTGTAGACGGCGGCCTTCTGGGTGTTGCGGTAGATCTTGGCCTTGTCCGCGAGGTAGGCCTCGTACGAGCCGTGCCAGTCCACGTGGTCCTCGGCGACATTGAGCACGACCGACGCGACGGGCGAGAGGGATTCCGCCCAGTGCAGCTGGAAGCTCGAGAGCTCGACCACGAACGCGTCGTACTCCACCGGCTCTCGGATCGCGTCGAGGATCGGCGTCCCCACGTTGCCCACGGCAACAGCCTTGAGACCCGCGGCGCGGAGCATTGACTCGGCCATCCCCACCGTCGTCGTCTTCCCGTTGGTGCCCGTGACCGCGAGCCACGCGGCTGCCTTCCTGCCGCGCCGCGACCGGACTCGCCAGGCCAGCTCGACGTCGCCCCAGACGGGGATGTCCTTGCGTGCGGCCGCGGCCAGGACGGCCTGGTCCGGGCGCCAGCCCGGCGACGTGACGACGAGGTCCGGCAGTTCCCCCTCGACCCGCGGAAGCGCCTGGACCGCCTCGGGGCCGAGCAGCACGTCGACCGCCCCTACGATCCGGAGGGTCTCTGCCTGGGCCTGCGTGCGGTCTGTCACCGATCCGTCGACGACGACGACGCTCGCGCCCAGCTCGATGAGCGTGTCGGCCGCCGCGAATCCGGAGATGCCGATTCCGGTGACGACCACTCGCAGCCCTGCCCAGTCGGCGTCCCAGGAGGTGAGCGATGCGAGCCGCTCACGCCGTCGTTCCACGGAGTCCCTTCCCCCGGTCACAGTCCAGCCACCCACTCCGCGTAGAACACCGCCAGTGCGACGGCCACGAAGAGCCCCGCAAGAATCCAGAATCTGACGACAACCGTCACCTCGGCCCAGCCCTTGAGTTCGAAGTGGTGCTGGAGAGGTGCCATCTTGAACAGCCGTCTGCCCTTGGTGAGCTTGAAGAAGCCCACCTGGAGGATGACCGAGAGCGTGATGAGCACGAACAGGCCGCCCATGATGCCGAGCAGGAGTTCCGTGCGGGTGAGGATCGCGAAGCCGGCGATAGCAGCCCCGATCGCGAGCGAACCGGTGTCGCCCATGAAGATCTTCGCCGGCGACGTGTTCCACCACAGGAATCCGACCAGCGCGGCGCTCATGATCGCCGCGAGCAGCGCGAGGTCGAGCGGGTCGCGGACCTGGTAGCAGACCGAGCCGGGGACGCGAGCAGAGCCGCAGTGCTGGTTGCTCTGCCAGATCCCCATGAGCGTGTAGGCGCCGAAGATCATGATCGATGCCCCCGCGGCGAGGCCGTCGAGGCCGTCCGTGAGGTTCACGCCGTTGCTGGCCGCCGTGACGAGGAAGTTCGCCCAGATGACGAAGAGGATGGCCCCGAGGACCGTACCGCCGAACGCAAGGTTGAGCCACGGGACGTCGCGGAGGAACGAGATCATCGTGGACGCGGGCGTCCTGCCCTGGCCGTCCGGGAACTGCAGGACGAGCAGCGCGAAGACGATGCCGATCGCGCCCTGCCCGATGAGCTTGGCTCGGGCGCTCAGGCCAAGACTGCGCTGCTTCGAGATCTTGATGAAGTCGTCCAGGAAGCCCACGACCCCCATGCCCACCATGAGGAACAGGAGGAGCATGCCGGACATGGTGGGGCCACCTGCGTCCGGATGCATGAGCCACACGATCAGATGCGCCAGGAAGTACGAGATCACCGTCGCGAGGACGAAGACCGCCCCGCCCATGGTCGGTGTGCCGCGCTTCGTGTGGTGGCTCGTCGGTCCATCGTCCCGGATGAACTGCCCGTAGCCCTTGTGGACCAGCAGCCGGATAAACACCGGCGTGCCGACGAAGGCGAGTACGAGGGCGAGCCCGGCACCGATCAGCAGTGCGATCACATGAGCTCCGTTCGCGCGGTGTCAGTGGGCTGAGCCTGCGCGGCCCATGCTATCCGATCGCCGAGGTGCCGCAGTCCAACCCCGTTGGACGACTTCACGAGGACGAGGTCGCCGGGTTCGAGTTCGCTCTCGAGGAGCGCGTAGGCCTCGTCGATGTCCTCGACGAACGAGCATTCGTCGCCCCAGGAGCCTTCGTTGATCGCGGAGATGTACAGCGGGCGGGCCTCGCGCCCGACGACGACGAGACGGTCGATGTTGAGCCGCACGACGAGGGTGCCGACGGCCGTGTGGGCGGCGATCGATTCGTCGCCCAGTTCGAGCATCGCGCCGAGCACGGCCCACGTGCGTCGGCCGGGCCCGAGGGCGGCGAGCGTCTGGAGGGCCGCACGCATGGACTCGGGGTTGGCGTTGTACGCGTCGTTGATCACGGTCACGCCGTCAGGGCGGTCGGTGCGCTCCATGCGCCAGCGGCTCGCGGCCCCCTGGGCGGAGAGGGACTCCGCGATGGCCTCCGTCGGCACGCCGGCCGCGTGGGCCGCGGCCGCGGCGCCGAGGAGGTTCCCCACGTGGTGGGCTCCGATGAGCCGGCTGTGGACCGGCACCGGCGCGTCTCCCCCGATGCTCAGCCCGAACACCGGCCTGCCCTCCGCATCGGTGTGGCTGTCGACGGCGGCGACGAGGGTGCCTCGCCCGGCCGCCTCCTCTGCCGTCTCGGGGTGGACGGTGAAGAACGACTTCCGTGCGGAGGTCCTGGCTTCCATGGCCCGGACCCGGGGGTCGTCGAAATTCAGGACGGCGGTCCCCTCGGGGGCGAGTGCCTCGACAAGTTCGCCCTTGGCGATCGCGATGTTCTCGACGCCCCCGAACTCACCGGCGTGCGCACTGCCGACGACGAGGACGACCCCGATGTCGGGGACGACGATGTCGGCGAGGTACCGGATGTGCCCGATGCCCGTCGCACCCATCTCGATCACGAGGTAGCGGGTCGATTCGTCGGCGGTGAACACCGTGAGCGGGACCCCGACCTCCCCGTTGTACGAGCCTTGGGGCGAGATCGTCGCGGCCTCACCGGCGGAACCATCGGGAGTCGAGCGGAAGATCCCCGCGACGAGGTCCTTCGTGGTCGTCTTCCCGGCCGAGCCTGTGATGCCCACGACCGTGAACGCCTGCCCACGCGCGGCGCGAGCTTCACGGATCCGCCGGACGGCTTCCTTCGCAAGCGCGCCCATGGCGAGCACCGCGTCGGTCACGACGACGGCGGGGAAGGGGATCCCGGCGTCGTCGGTCACCTCGCGCTCACTGAGCGCCAGCACCGCGCCGGCCGCGAATGCTGCCCCGACGAAGCTGTGCCCATCGGTGCGTTCGCCCGGCTTCGCGACGTACAGCGAGCCCTCACGAGCCTCCCGCGAATCCGTCGTCACGTGGGTGGGGATGGTCTGCGGATCGCCCACGAGGCGCCCGCCGGTGATGCGGGCGATCTCCGCCGCGCTGAACTCAATCATCGGTTCTGGACTCTATCTGCTCATCGACGGGGCCGAGGAATCCGCGCGCCACGAGGGCCTCGCGGAGCTCGACGCGGTCGTCGAGGGCGTGGTTGACACCCTTGACTTCCTGGAACACCTCATGGCCGCGGCCGGCAACGAGGACGACGTCGTCCTCATGGGCGAGTTCGACGGCGCGTCGGATGGCCTCCGCGCGGGAGGCGACCTCCTCGATCGTACGGCCGAGGGACCGTGCACCGTCTTCGCTCCGGGCGCCCTCCACGACGTCCTGGCGGATTGCTGCCGGATCCTCGTCGTGCGGGTCGTCGTCGGTCACGATGACTACCTCGGCCCCGCGGACGGCCACGGCTCCCATGAGCGGCCTCTTGCCCTGATCGCGCTGCCCCGTGGCGCCGAAGACGACGATCACGCGGCCGCTCCCCTCGGCTGGGCGCACCGCGGCGAGAGCCCGCTCGAGCGCATCGGGGTTGTGGGCGAAGTCGACGACGGCCGCGGGCCGCGTGCCCACGAGCTGCATCCGGCCGGGGACCTCGACGCTGAAGGGGTCGGCGTCGTCGGCCGCCTGCTGGATCCTGTCGAGCGGGACGCCCGCGGCGTGGACCAGGAGCGCGGCAAGGGACGCGTTGGCGACGTTGAACGCCCCTGGCAGCCCGGTTCGGAGCCGCAGGGAACTGCCGTCCGGGCCCGCGAGTTCGAAGGCCGTCCCTAGGCCCTCGCGGCGGCTGTCCGCGAGCGTCCAGTCGGCCGGGGCGCCTGCGAGCGAGAGCGTCGTGACGGGGATGGGAGCAGTGTCCGCAAGGCGGCGCCCCCACGAGTCATCGACGACGACGACGCCGCGGCCCGTGCGCTCAGGCGTGAAGAGGCGCGCCTTGGCCGCGAAGTAGTCCTCCATCGTCACGTGCAGGTCGAGATGGTCCTGGGTCAGGTTCGTGAAGCCGGCAGCGTCATAGCGGACGCCGTCGACCCGGCGGTACTCGATCGCGTGCGACGAGACCTCCATCGACGCCGCCGTGACGCCCTTCTCCCGCATGAGCGCGAGCAGAGCGTGGACATCGGTCGACTCAGGAGTGGTGAGACGGCTGGGAATCGCTTCGCCGCCCGCCACGATCTCGATCGTCCCGATGAGCCCAGTCCGGTGCCCGAGGGCCTCCAGGAGCGAGTTCGCGAAGTAGGTCGTGGTCGTCTTGCCGTTGGTGCCCGTGACCCCGATGAGCACCGGGCGGGAAGCAGACTCCGGCTGGCTCTCGAAGACGAAGGCGGCGACGGGTCCGACGGCGGCTCTCGCGTCGTCGACCACGAGGACCGGGATGGTCTCGTCCTCGTCGAGTGCGAGGAGATGTGCGCCGGCCGCGTCCGTCAGGACCGCGACGGCGCCGGCCTCGACGGCCTGGGGCACGAACGAGGCCCCGTGCCGGCCAGTCCCGGGCACCGCGACGTAGAGGTCACCGGGCTCGACGCTCCGGGAGTCCAGGGACACTCCGGTGAGCTCGACGTCAGCAGTGCCTTCGCGCGGAAGCCCGAGCAGTTCTGCCACCTCGGCGAGCGGGACGGGTCTGGTGTGCTGTGGACGGAAAGCCGATCTCGGCACCGCGCCTCCGTGGGGCGCGGACGGATTGTCCGCAGAACTCGCGTGCTCGCTCACATTCACCTTCGTTGCATTTCGGGGATTCCAACTCTAGCCGCTGGACGGGAGGCAGATCGGGCCCGCCCCCGCGGCCCGGGGGATGCCGGATCGCCCCTGCTCCCCGCCAGCGGCTGGCTGTTCTGGACTACTGCGCGTACTGCGGGTAGGCGACCGGGGTCCCAGTCGACGGAGGGACGTTGTAGAGCCGCAGCGCCTGCGACATGATGCTCCGGAAGACCGGGCCCTGAGTGATGCCGTAGATGTTGCCCTGCGGGCGCTGGATGACGACCGCCACGATGAACCGCGGGTTCTCGATCGGCGCCATGCCGATGAGCGAGGCCGTGTACCCGTCGTAGCCCGGCGTCCCGTCGTCGCGTGGCGCCTGCGACGTGCCCGTCTTCGCACCCACCCGGTACCCCGGAATGCCGGCGTCCTTGACCTCGCCCATCGTCACGTCGCTCTCGAGCATGTTCTTGACGAGCTGCGCAGTCTGCGGGCTCACGACCTGGGTGCCCGGCTTCGCCGGAGACTTGCTCTCGACGCCGTTCGATCCGACGTAGCCGTCGATGAGGCGGGGCTGCACCATCGTGCCGTTGTTGGCGATCGCGTCGTAGGCGCGCACCGTCTGCAGCGTCGACTGAGTGACGCCCTGACCGAACAGGACGGTGTTCTGCTGGCGGACGTCCCACTTGTCAGGAGTCGCGAAGATGCCCGATGCCTCGCCGGGAAGACCGATGTCCGGCGTCTGGCCGATGCCGAACTTCGTGAAGTAGTCGTAGCGCTGCTGGTTCGTCAGCGCCTGACCGGCCAGGACGGTGCCGGTGTTCATCGAGTAGCCGAGGATGCCGGCGAGCGTGCGGTTCTCCGTCCCGTGGGTGAAGGCGTCGCTGAAGGTCTGCCCATCGATCGTCACGGTCGGCGGGACGGTGTATTGGCTCAACGGGTTCGCCTTGCCCTCTTGGATGAGGGCCGACATCGTGAGCGCCTTCTCGACCGATCCGGGCTCGTAGGTGGCGCTCACCGCGCGAACTCCCCTGTCCTGTGCAGCGGTCTTCGACGGGTCGTTCGGATCGACCGGGTTCGTGTCGGCCATCGCGAGGATGTCTCCGGTCTTGGCGTCCATGACGATCGCGTTGCCCCATTCCGCGTGGAGCTGGTCGACCGAGGACTGCACCGCCTGCTGAGCGAAGTACTGCAGGTCGGAGTTGATGGTCAGCTTGACGGTCTGCCCGTTCTGCGCCGGCTTCAGGTCATCCGTTGCAACCGGGATGCGCAGCCCGTCGGCCCCTATCTCGTACGTCCGCTTTCCGTCCGTGCCCGAGAGCAGCGAGTTCTGCGTCTGCTCGATGCCGGCGAGGCCGGTTCCGTCGCTCCCGACGAAGCCGACAAGGTTGCCTCCCACGGCTCCCTGAGGATAGACGCGTTGGGACGTGCCTTCCGAGAAGATGCCCGGGAAGGCCAGGTCGGAGACGCGCGACTCGACGTCCGGCGTGACGTTCCGGGCCACGTAGTTGAACTTCTTGCCTCCGGTCACGGCCGCTGTGACGCCGTCCACCGTCATGCCCAGCGCGCTTGCGAGGTCCGAGATCGCCTGGCTCCTGGTCACGGTGACGAGCTTCGTTCCGTCGCCGTCCTTCTCCGTGCGCTGGTAGTCCTTGAAGTTCGAGGACACGGTCTGGTCGACTGTGATGTTGTAGCGGATGACGCTCTGGGCGAGGATCTTGCCGGACGCGTCGACGATCTCACCGCGTTCGGCCGGAAGCACGGTCGTCTGGAGCCGTTTGTCGAGCGCGGCCTGGGCATAGCCGCCGATGTCCAGCCCCTGGACCATGACGAGCCGGCCGCCGATGACCAGCAGCAGCACGAGCATGAGGCCGACTCCGAGGCGGAGCCGACGGGTGACGTGTGGAATCCGCAGGGGTGCACGCGAGCCGCCCCGGCCTGCCATCGTCCGCCCCGTCTGCGCCGTGCTCCTGCTCGCTCTGGCCACGCTCACGTCCCTCGCTCGTTCCATCTGCCCGGCGCCGGGCCTCTCGGCTACTGGCCGGGCGTCTTCTGCTTCGGCGCGGGTACCGTCCCGCCGTTGAGCACCACCGGCGGGGCCGGGGCGGCCGGTGCCGTTGCCTTCGGCGCCGGAGATGCGGCTGGCGTCGCCTTGACCGCGGCATTGGTCTGCTTCAGCGCGTCCGCGGCGGGCGCAGGGCTTGCGGGAGTCGCGCTGTACCCGGCAACTTCGGGTGCCGCGATGACCGCGCCCTGCGGCGTGCCCTTCGCGGCAGGCTTCGGCTGGCCGGTGACCAGAAGCGTCTTGAGGTCGATCTGACCCTTCGACGTCGCCGCCACCATTCCCAATTGTGCCGCCCGGGCAGCCAGATTCTGGGGAGCCTCGTAGTTTTGGACACGCTGCTGCAGGTCCTGGTTCTGCTGCTCGAGCCCGAGCTGCTCGCTCCGGAGCTGGACGAGCTGGTACTGACCGGACGTGACGGAGATGTTCAGCACGAGCACAGTGACGAGCGCCGCTGCGAGGACGCCGAGGCAGAAGATGGCAAACGGGGCCCGCCGCCGGACGGGGAGGGTGCTGACGAGCGAGAGGGGTGCCCGTTGGGGCGCACTGGCCGGTGCGGGGCGCCCCGCTACGGCTGAGGTGCCCGACGTCATGGCCTTCGCCTGGGCTGCTGCGCTCATCGTGTGCTCCTGACCTTGATGCGTTCGGCGGCTCGCAGTCGGGCCGAGGCGGCCCGGGGGTTCTCTTCGATCTCTTCGGCAGTCGGGACCTCGGTGCCCCGTGTCACGAGCTTCAGCTCCGGTCGGTGCTCCTCGAGTTCGACCGGGAATCCGGGCGGCGCGGTGGAGCGCGAGCGGGACTGGAGGGCGTTCTTGACGATCCGGTCCTCGAGGGAGTGGTAGGACATGACGACGATCCGTCCGCCGAGGCGAAGCGAGTCGACCGCAGCCGGCACGGCCCGCTCGAGCACATCGAGTTCTTCGTTGACCTCGATCCGCAGCGCCTGGAACGTCCGCTTTGCGGGGTGACCGCCCGTGCGCGCCGCGCTGGCCGGCACGACGGACCGGATCGCATCGACGAGCTCGCCCGTGGTTGCGAATGGTCGGGTCGCCCGCTCCTCGACGATCTTCCGCGCGATACGGCCCGCGAACTTCTCCTCGCCCCATGCCCGGATGATCCGAGTGAGGTCCTCGACGGGATACGTGTTGACCACGTCCGCGGCGGTGTGCCCTCGGCTCGTGTCCATCCGCATGTCGAGCGGCGCGTCGTACGAATAGGCGAAGCCCCGCTCGCGCTCGTCGAGCTGGAGCGAGGACACCCCGAGGTCCATGAGGACGCCATCGGTGCCGTCCAGTCCGAGTCCGTCGAGGACGTCGGGGATATCGTCGTAGACGGCGTGGACGAGCCGAGCACGCTCGCCGAACGGCTCGAGGCGTCCACCGGCAAGGCGAAGCGCCTGCTCGTCACGGTCGATGCCCACGAGCGTCACGTCCGGAAAGCGTTCGAGGATGGCCTCGCTGTGGCCGCCCATCCCCAGCGTCGCATCCACGACGACCGGGCTGCGCCCGGCACTGCGTGCCGCCTCGACTCCGGGCGTGAGGAGGGCGACGCAGCGCTCCTTCAGCACGGGAACGTGCCGCTCTGATGTCGGGCGGTCGTCGTCCTGCTGCGGCATGTCCCCTCCTTCGCTGCGTTGTCCCGATACTGCGGCTGGCCGGGATCCCCCTCCGCACCGTGGGTCCCTCCCTGGCTCCGGGGAAGGTGAGCCAGGATGGGGCCGCGGGCGGCTGGAGATCTCGGTCCGCCGACCGTTGCCTCAGAGGAGCCCGGGCAGGGCATCCTCGTCGGTGTCCGAGAAGGAGGCTTCCTTCTCGGCGAGGTAGTCCTCCCATGCCTGGGCGTCCCAGATCTCCGCCCGGGTTCCCACACCGATCACGGCGAGGTCCCGGTCCAGGCCTGCATACTTCCGCAGGTTCTGGGGGATCGTGACGCGCCCCTGCTTGTCGGGCACCTCATCAGAGGCTCCAGACAGGAAGACCCGGAGGTAGTCACGCGACTGACGCGAGGAGATAGGGGCTTCTCGCATCTGCTCGTGAATCCGTTCGAACTCTTTCTGGCTGAAGACGTAGAGGCAGCGTTCCTGGCCCCGTGTCAGAACCAGCCCTTCGGCCAGTTCGTCGCGGTACTTCGCCGGGAGGATGAGCCGCCCCTTCTCGTCCAGGCGTGGCGAATGCGTACCGAGCAACACCGGCACCACCACCCGTCTGGTCCGAGGGGCAGCACGTCCCTATCCGCCCACTTCCCTCTTACAACCACCACTTTACTCCACTCTTCCCCACCGTCAATGCGACACGGGCCGATTCTTCTGTCAATGCACACGTAAAAACCGCGGAATCTCGCGAGAGATCCGGGGTGGGGGGAAGTGGGGGGGCTGGTGGACGGGCGGGGAGCGGGATTGGAGGTGGACGGGGAGCCTCAGGACTTAAACGCCGAAGGACCCGCGAGAAGCGGGTCCTTCGGGAGCTCTGCACTACGCGAGGGGAGGAAAGTGGGGGTGGGGGCGGGGAGGAAAGTGGGGCGCCTCCGGGGAGGAAAGTGGGGCTGGCTCCTGCGCCGGCCTCAGCCCTGTTCCCGCCGGCGCTCATCCCATCTGGCTTCGAGCCGAGAGAGGAATCCGCTCTTCCCGCGACCGGGGCGCGGTTGGCGCATTCGGCCAGGGCGCCTCAACGTCCCGTAGTAGACGCTCGCGCCCATGATGAGGAATCCGACGACCCCGACGAACACGTTCGAGAATTGGACCCCGCCCAGGAGCAGGACCAGAAGTCCCACGATGCCTCCGAGTACTCCGAGCACGACGTGGCGCGTCGAGAATCGCCGTAGGGCGTCGGCGCCCATGGAGTCTGCGAATTTGGGGTCTTCCTCGTGCAGCTGCTTCTCAAGCTGCTCGAGCATCTTCTGTTCGTGCTCGGAGAGAGGCATCGCGACTCCTTCATGCTTAATGCGACGGACACAGGACCGCCATCAGCACAACGCACCGGACCGACGTCCAGTTCCGCGAGCATCGGTTGGGGCTCAACGAGCTGCTGCCCCGCCCGTCTGTGATAGTTCTACGGCTGCCCGCCGATTCGATGCTTCACCAATATTCAAGGTCTTTTAAGGATAGGCTTTCGGGTTCTCATCCAAAAGAGGTGGAAGGTCCGTCGGGCCCTTCGGAGACGCCGGGGAGGGAAGGCGGACGACGCCGGTCATCGCCGTCGTCGAGGAGGCTCGCCGGGCGCAGGGAGGCCTGTCCGAACCGAGCCGTCACGGCGTCGAGCGTCTGCTCCGCGGTGCGCCAATTGTCGTCTCGCCGTTCGAGGCTCAGCTGTACCGCTCCCCCGCTGCGGGCGAGCCGCTCGCCCCGAAGGCCGATCAGTCGAACGCTCTGCGGCCGGGGACCGAGGCTCGCCAGCAGGCGGACTCCCTCCTCGAACAGCACCTGGGCCGAGTCCGTCGGGACGGTCAGCGCCCTCGACCTCGAGAGTGTCGAGAAATCGGCGTAGCGCAGCTTGAGCGCGACCGTTCCTGCCTCGACCCCGGTAGAGCGGAGCCGGCCCGCGACGCGGTGGGCCAGTCGGAGGAGCTCTCGGCGCAGGACGGCGTCGTCCGCCACGTCCGCGCCGAAGGTCTCCTCGGCTCCCACGCTCTTCTCTTCCCGCTCGGGGGTGACGCGCCGATCGTCGATTCCCCAGCTCAGCGCCTTTGCGTGCAGCCCCGAGGCACCGAGAACCCGTTGGAGCGTCGAGTCAGGCGTGTGGGCAAGGTCCGCGACCGTATGGACGCCGAGCCGTGCGAGCGCCTCTGCGGTCTTGCCACCGATGCCCCAGAGCGCGTTGACGGGCAGCGAGTGGAGATACGGCACCGTCTCCTCGGGACGGATGACAAGGAGCCCGTCCGGCTTGCAGCGGGCCGACGCGATCTTTGCCACGAACTTCGTGGCAGCGACGCCCACGGAGGCAGCCAGGCCCAGGCGCTCCCGCACGGCCGCCTTGATCGAAGCCCCGATCTGCTCGGGCGCCCCGAGCCTGCGGACGGCTCCCGAGACGTCGAGGAACGCTTCGTCGACGCTCAGCGGCTCGACGAGGTCCGTGAATTCGCCGAGAAGCCCCATGAGCTCCCGTGATACCTCGTAGTACAGCTTGTGCCTCGGCTCCACGACGATCGCGCGAGGGCACAGCCGCAAGGCGTTCGCCATGGGCATCGCGCTCCGCACCCCGTACGCGCGCGCCTCGTAGCTGGCGGAGAGCACCACCGAGCGTTCCGACGGGAAGCCGACGATGACCATCCTGCCGCGCAGCTCGGGTCGCTCCCGCTGCTCGACCCCGACGAAGAACGCGTCCATGTCGACGTGCAGGATTCCCCGACGCCGGAGGGCAGCGAGGGGCTCAGCGCCTGCTCCCCCGCCATCCCGCCTGTCCATTCCTCCATGCTAGGCCGCGTCGGCGACCCCCTCCTGCGCCCCGACCCGGCAGCCACCGCGGCAGGCGACGGAAACAGCGGCCCGTAGACTTGACCGGGGATCCGGCCCGGGTTGTCCCGGTCGGAGCCCCGAAACGACTCGAACAGGACAGCGTCAGACACGAGCGGAGGATGCGAGTGACCGTGCCGAGGGTGACAGTGCCGAGAGCGACATCGACGAAACCAGCTGCGACAAGAGTGGCACCGCGTTCTGGGAATCGCCGTGGTGGGCTCGTCCCAGTCTTCTTCCTCGCCGGCCTGCTTCTCGCGGGCTGCTCGGACACTGGCGCGACGAACGCGCAGTCCACCACGAGCACAGCGCCCTCCGCCTCTGCGACAGTGTCCTCGGCGGCGACCAGCACGGCGTCGCCCACTGTGAGTGCGAGCGACACGCCGTCGTCGTCCGCCTCCTCGACCGTCAACGCTCTCGTGCCCGGATTCCCGACCAAGGTGATTCCGATCATGCCCGGCTCGACCCCCCTCTCGACGAGCTACGACGCGACGACCAACCCGGCAAAGGCCTCTCTCGTCGCCTCGACCGGTTCGGCCTCGGCGCAGATCCTCTCCTACTACTCCGGGCAGTTCACCGGCCAGGGCTTCACTGCCGTGGCCCCGACGAGGGTCGGTACGACCGACAGCCAGGATTTCGTGCGGTCGAACGGCAAGGAGACGGTCAACGTTGCCGTCGTCGTCGTCGACGGCCGCACGACCTACACGGTCGGCGCCTCCGTGAATCCCTCGGCCCTCAAGTAGCCATGTCAGCCGAAGCAGCCATGTCAGCCCCGCACGAAGAGCAGGCCCGCTACCGCGAGTTCCTTGCGCGCGAGCTCAACGGCTTCCTCGAGGCGCGGGCCGCGGCCATGGCGTCCGTGTCTGCCGAGGTCGCGCCGCTCATGGACGCGATCTCGGGACTTGTGACCGGGGGCAAGCGGCTGCGGGCACTCTTCTGCTACTGGGGCTGGCGCGGCGCAGGAGGCGACGTCCTCGGCCGCGACGCCGTCCAGGCCGGCGTCGCACTCGAGCTCTTCCAGGGGGCGGCGCTCATCCACGATGACATCATCGACCGGTCAGATATCCGCCGGGGTGGCCCGAGCGTGCACCGACGCTTCGGGCAGCTCCATCGCGACCGGGGTTGGGCCCTCGACGAGGAGCGGTTCGGGCAGGCGGCCGCCATCCTCACGGGCGACCTGTGCCTCTCCTTCTGCGAGGAGGCGTTCACCGCCATCGGGCCGGCCGCCGGATCGACGACGTCCGCCCGCCGCATCTTCAACACCATGCGGGCCGAGGTGATGGCCGGACAGTACCTCGACATCCTCGAGGAGGTCGCTGGGCCGAGCCGCCCCCGCAGCGAGGCCGTCGCTACCGCCGCCAACGTGATCCGCTACAAGTCCGCCAAGTACTCGACCGAGCATCCGCTCGCCATCGGCGGCGCTCTCGCCGGCGCTGACGCCGGACTGCTCGACGCGTACTCGCGCTTCTCGCTGCCGCTCGGGGAGGCCTTCCAGCTGCGCGACGACGTCCTCGGAGTCTTCGGGGACCCGCAGACGACCGGGAAGCCCGCGGGCGACGACCTCCGCGAGGGCAAACGCACCGTGCTCGTCGCCTATGCGCTCGAGCGGACGACGGCGGAAGGTGCCGCGCTCCTCGAGGCGAGCCTCGGCAGGCAGGACCTGACGGACGACGACGTCGAACGCCTCCGGGAGGTCATCGGCGGGAGCGGCGCACTCGATGCGACGGAGGCCCTCATCGACGGCCTCTCGACTCGCGCCTTCGAGGCCCTCGCCGAGCTCCCTGTGCCCGAGGACGTCCGCGCCGCGCTCCAGAGCCTCGGCCTCGCCGCAGTCCAGCGGGCGTCCTGAGGCGACCTACCAGGCGAGGATCTGGGCCCGTCGGCGGATTTCAGTCTTGCGGCCCTGTCGGAGGGCATCGATGGGACGGCCGCCTAGCGACTCGTCCGGGGTGAAGAGCCACACAATCAGCTCTTCGTCCGAGAACCCGGCGTCAGCGAGGACCGCGATCGTGCCCTTGAGGCTGTCCACCACGTGGTCGCCGTCAATGAAGAGGGCAGGAACGGAACGGATGCCGCGCTCGCCGATTCTCAGGGCGACGAGCGCCCTCTCATCCAGGAGCCCGTGCACCTTCGTGATCTTGCAGCCGAGCCTTTCGGCCACCTCGGGCAGCGGAAGCCACTCTGACACCAGATCCTCAATCTCACTCACTGGACAAGCGTGCCATGGAGCAGGCCACCGCTCCTAGTCCGGCTCCTGGCGCCTTGTGCTCGCCCGGGATCCGTGAGAGATTCACTTTGGTCACATCCGTATCTGAAGTTGTCAAGCGACACTCCAGTCACACAGGAATCATTGGTCACAGGGAGGACTTTCATGTCGGCCACACGCCAGGCTCTGCCCGGGTACAGGTCCAAGCTGCCAGCCGTCGCCGTCACCACGGCAACCCTCCCCGCCGTGGTCCTCTCCTCCCTTGCGCTGGCCGAGCCTGCCTCCGCAGCAGCGACCCCCGCGCAGCTCCAAGGTGCGCAGGCCGACGCACACGCGGCGGCCCCTCAGGCCGAGATCGTGCCGGCGTCGCAGATCGCAGCCCTCGTCCCAAGCCGCCTTGCGCCCTCGGCTGTTCCCGCGGCTCCGTCCGCACCCGAGCAGTACACGGTGGCAGAGGGCGACACGGTCTTCGGCATCGCGGCGCGCTTCGGGCTCGACTGGCATCAGGTCCTCGAGCGCAACGGGCTCCATGAGAGCTCGCTCATCTTCCCCGGCCAGAAGCTGGCCCTCGCCGGCAGCCCTGACTCGTCGCCTTCCGTCGCCCCGGCAGCCTCGCCGGCCCCCACCGCCCCGGAGGCGGCTGGGAGCTACACGATCCGGCCGGGAGACACGCTCTACGGCATTGCCACGAGGCTCCGCGTGCCCCTCGGAGACCTCCTCGCCGCGAACGGCCTCAGCCTCTCCTCGGTGATCTACGCGGGTCGCTCGCTCAAGCTCCCGGGTACGCCGACGGTCACAGCTGCGTCGGCCGCGCCAGCGCAGCCCCTCGTCGGAAACAGCTTCCTCGGCTTCACCTATCCGGATGCCGTGGTCTCCTCCGCCAACGAGAACAAGCAGATCCTGAACGCCTCCCCGGTGCCGACGCGGGAGCAGATGAAGCAAATCGTCGCGGACACGGCCAGGACCATGGGCGTCGACCCCGTGCTCGCGCTGTCCCTCGCCTACCAGGAGTCCGGCTTCAACCAGCGGGCCGTCTCCCCCGCGAATGCAATCGGCGTCATGCAGCTCGTGCCCTCATCGGCAGAATGGGCTTCCGCCCTCGTGGGCCGCAAGCTCAACCCCCTCGACCCCCGGGACAATGCGACCGCCGGCATCGCGATCCTGCGCGCACTCCTCGACGCGGGTCCGTCCCGGGACGTCGCCATTGCCGGCTACTACCAGGGCCAGACCTCGGTCGCTAAGCGCGGAATGTTCGACGACACCAAGGCATACGTCAAGGCCGTCACGGCGAACATGTCGCTCTTCCGCTGAGCCCGAGGACCGCGGGCCGGCCATCCTGCACCGGCCCGCCTCCGGGCCCGACGGCTCCCGTTCGGCTTAGGATCGTAGGGTGAACGCAGAGCACACGGACGGCCTCGTGGGCGGAATCGTCGGCGGGCGCTACGAGGTCGAGTCGCTGCTCGGGACGGGCGGAATGGCGACGGTCTACCTCGCCATCGACACGAAGCTCCAGCGGCGGGTCGCCCTCAAGGTCCTGCATCCGCATCTGAGCCGGGACCGGAACTTCGCCGAGCGCTTCGAGCGCGAGGCCATTGCCGCGGCGCAGCTTTCGCATCCGCATGTCGTCTCCATGCTGGACCGCGGTCAGGACGGCGGGGTGCTGTACCTCGTCATGGAGTTCGTCGCGGGGCGCACGCTGCGCGACCTCCTGGACGAGAACGGGGCCCTGGCACCCAAGCAGGCGCTCGCGCTCATCGACGCGGTGGTGGACGGGCTCGCGGCTGCCCACGCAGCCGGCATCATCCACCGCGACGTCAAGCCGGCGAACGTCCTCCTCGCGGACGACGGCCGCGTCAAGGTAGGCGACTTCGGACTTGCGCGAAGCCTCGCCGCCACGCACGTCACGGACACCCTCTTCGGCACCGCAGAGTACATCGCCCCGGAAATGCTGACCGGGCATCCCGTGGATGCCCGCACCGATCTCTACGCAACGGGCGTGATGCTGTACGAGATGCTCACGGGGCGTCCGCCGTTCACAGGCGGCGACAGGAGCTTCGTCGCATACCGCCACGTCAATGAGGATGTGCCCGCTCCCTCGGCCCTCGCCCCCGGGCTTGCCCCCGAGCTCGACGAGCTCGTCGGGTGGATGACCCGACGGGATCCCGACGGCCGGCCGCCGAGCGCTCTCGCCCTGCTCGGCGAGGTCCGCGACATTCGGCGCTCGCTCACGGACGAGCAGCTCGACTACCGTGCACCGGGCGCGAAGACCCGTGCCGGAGAGGCTGCCACGAGCGTCATCGGGCCGCACGAGTCCCTGACCGAGAGGATGGCGGGAAGCCGGACACAGGCCCCCGCGCGGGGCACCGAAGTCATCGCGGCAATGGGCTCCGGCCACACGAGCGTGATGCCACGACCCGCGCCGCCCGTGCCGCTCAGTCCGCGCGAGCAGCGGCGGCAGGCCAAGGATTCCGACCGTGCGGCGCGCGCTGCAGCGGCTCGCCCGACTCATCAGCTCGGCAGGGGAAGCTCCCGGAGGCGCGGGGCGATCTGGCTCGCCGTCGTCGTCGTGCTCGCGCTCCTCGCGGCCGCGCTCGGCTGGTTCTTCGGCTTCGGGCCCGGCGCCCTCGCGACCGTGCCGCCCGTCAAGGACCTCACGTTCGCCCAGGCCCAGTCGGTCCTCCAGCAGTCCGGACTCGCCTACAAGAGACAGGACGTCTACGACGACACTGTCTCCTCGGGCCTCGTCGTCGCGAGCGTGCCGGGCGCTGGCAGCCAGGTGCGCAAGTTCGAGGGCGTGCAGGTGATGGTGTCGAAGGGCCCGGAGCTCTTCCCCCTCGCCGACCTCACGGGCAAGTCGGTGAGCACCGCCAAGACCTCGATCTCGGACGCACAGATGACGCTCGGAACAGTGAGCGAGGCGTACAGCGACAGCGCCCCGCCGGGGACCGTGATGGTGCAGAGCCCGCCGCCCGGGGCACCCGTCAGGCACGGCACCGCGGTCTCGCTCACCGTCTCCAAGGGACCCCAGCCCGTCGCCGTCCCGCGCGTGGTGGGCCTCAGCCAGGACAGCGCCGTTGCCGCGGTCCAGGCAGCGGGCCTCCAGCCCGCGATCGCCGGGACCCCCGTGTTCGATCGCAATGTCCCCGCAGGCTCGGTCGCCGCGCAGACGCCCAATGCGGGCCAAGACGCTCCCAAGGGGTCGACCGTGACGCTGACCCTCTCCAAGGGGCCCCGCATGGTGCACGTCCCGAACTTCGTCGGCCAGCAGGTGACCGTCGCCAAAGCGGCGCTCGAGAAGCTGGGCTTCACCGTCAGTGTGCAGGACGTGCTCGGCGGCTTCTTCGGCACGGTTCGGGCTCAGGAGCCCGTGGACCGCGACGTTCCCGAAGGCTCGACGATCAACCTCACCGTCGTCTAGAAGCCACCCTCACGGCCGTGCAGGGCGTCACGACCTCTGCGTCAGCGCCTCGGAGACGAGGAACGCCATCTCGAGCGACTGCATGTGGTTGAGCCGGGGATCGCACACCGACTCGTAGCGGTCCTCGAACGCGGCCTCGTCGATGGGGTCCGAACCGCCGAGGCACTCCGCAACGTCGTCGCCTGTCATCTCCATGTGCAGGCCGCCGGGCACCGTGCCGAGCGCGTGGTGGACCTCGAAGAAGCCGCGCACCTCGTCCACGACGTCGTCGAAGCGGCGCGTCTTGTACCCGTTGCGCGACGTCACCGTGTTGCCGTGCATCGGGTCCGTGACCCACAGCACCTGGGCGCCGGAGGCTGTGACCTTCTCGACGACGGGCGGGAGCTTCTCCCGGATGTTCTTGGCGCCCATCCGGGTGATGAACGTGAGCCGGCCCGGCTCGCGGTCGGGGTCGAGCCTGTCGATGAGCCTGAGCGCGTCGTCGCCCGTCACGCTCGGGCCGAGCTTGACCCCGATCGGGTTCCGGACGCGCGAGAGGAAGTCGACATGGGCGTGGTCGAGCTCGCGGGTCCGCTCCCCGATCCAGAGGAAGTGGCCGGAGGTGTCATAGGGAAGGCCCGTGCGTGAGTCGATGCGCGTCAGTGCCCGCTCGTAGTCGAGCAGGAGGGCCTCGTGGCTCGCGAAGAACTCGACGCGCCTGAGCGCCTCGAAGTCCGCCCCGCACGAGTCCATGAACTTGACCGCACGATCGATCTCACGGGCGAGCGACTCGTAGCGTGCGTGGGCCGGGTTCCGGGTGAAGCCCTGGTTCCAGGCGTGGACGAGCCGAAGGTCCGCGAAGCCGCCCTGCGTGAACGCCCGGATGAGGTTCAGGGTCGCGGCCGAGGTGTGGTACGCCTGCAGCATGCGAGCGGGGTTGTGGGCCCGCGATTCGGGGGTGAATTCGTAGCCGTTGACGATGTCGCCCCGGTAGGCGGGCAGAGTCACGCCCTCGCGGGTCTCGGTGTCGGACGAACGCGGCTTGGCGAACTGGCCCGCCATCCGGCCCATCTTGATCACGGGCGTCGCGGCGCCGTAGGTCAGGACGACGGCCATCTGGAGGATCGTGCGGATCCGGCCGCTGATCCTGTCCGCCGTCGCAGCCTCGAACGTCTCCGCACAGTCGCCCCCCTGGAGGAGGAAGGCTCGGCCCTGCGCCGCGTCTGCGAGCCGGTGCCGCAGGAGGTCCACCTCGCCCGCGAAAACGAGCGGCGGGAGGATCGAAAGCTCGGCGACCGCGCGCTCGAAAGCGGCGGCGTCAGACCACGACGGCTGCTGCGACACGGGGAGCGACCGCCAGTCGTCGAGACCCGGATAGTCCGCGGCGCCGCTCTGGGAGGTGCTCGTGAACGGGGCCGGCGGGGGCGTGGAGAGTTGAGTCACGACACAAGGCTAGCTCAGCGGCGGCGAGGCCTCCGCAGCATGACGACGGCGCCTCACCCGCCCGCCGGCGTCTGCTCTCCGTGCTCCTTTTCGCCGGCGGCGCGGGCGGCCCGTTCTGCCGCGAGCTGCGCTTTGACGGTGGCGGCGTACACGTCGACGTACTCCTGCGCGGAGAGCCGTTGGAGCTCCTGCATGATGCGGTCTGTGACCATCCGCTGGACTGCCCTGTCGCCGGCGTTCTCGTAGAACTCGGAGAAGTCGAGCGGCTGCCCGAAGATGATGCCGACCCGTCGGATGCTCGGGAAGCGCTGGCCGATGGGCTGGACCTTCTCCGTGCCGATCATCGCGACGGGCACGACCGGGACGCGGGCCTCGAGCGCAAGCCGGGCGACGCCCACCTTCCCGCGGTAGAGGCGGCCGTCCGGCGAGCGCGTCCCCTCGGGATAGATCCCAAGCAGGCCTCCGCCCCGGAGCACAGCGGTGCCTGCCCCGAGCGAAGCGCTCGAGGCCGAGCCGCCGGAACGGTCCATCGGGAGCTGGTTCGTGAGCCTGAAGAAGGCTGCGGTCAGGCGCCCCTTGAGGCCCGCGCCCGTGAAGTACTCCTGCTTCGCGAGGAACACGACCGGCCGGCGGACCATGACCGGCATGAAGATCGAGTCCGAGAACGAGAGGTGGTTCGAGGCAAGGATTGCGGGGCCCGCGTCCGGGACATTGGCTCGGCCCTTGACCCACGGCCGGAACAGCAGTCTGACGATCGGCCCGATGAAGATCCGTTTCAGAATCCAGTAGATCAACGCTTGCCTTCCGGTCGACAGCGCGAGCGTGCTTCCTGAGTTCACTCTAGCGATGCCACGATGAGTCCATGAGTCCCCGCGCCGACGAGTCCCGGCCCCGCTGCGGCGTGGCCATCTGCCACGGCTTCTCGGGCGCGCCGTCGTCCGTCCTGCCCTGGGCGGAGGGCCTCGCGGCCCGCGGCTTCGACGTCGAGGTGCCACTCCTTCCGGGGCACGGGACCAACTGGGAAGACCTCGAGAGGAGGCAGTGGCGCGAGTGGGCGGAATGCTTCGAGGACGCATGCTCCCGAGTGGCGGCGCGGACCGACCTGCTGTTCGTCGCGGGACTCTCGATGGGCGGGGCGCTGGCCCTGCGTGCCGCGACGAGGCTCAACGTCGGGGGCGTCGCCGTCGTCAATCCGGGGCTGGGGTTCTACGACTGGCGGGTCCGCTACCTCGGCGCGATCCGGCTCTTCCGCCGCACGACCCTGCCCATCGACGAACCGGCGGCGCCCGACTCGGTGGGCGACGAGGGAGACTACCAGGTCACGCCACTCGCGGCCGTCCACGAGCTCCGGCTCCTGTTCCGGGACACCGAGCGCACCCTTCGTCGCGTCACCGCCCCGCTCATCGCGTTCAAGTCCGACGTCGACCCGGTCGTCCCGCCGTCGTCGATGCGCCGCATCCTGGGGAAGGTCGCGAGCCGCGAGGTGGACTTCGTGCCGCTCCACTCGAGTCCGCACGTGGCGACCCGAGGCGTCGAGGCGCACCTCATCGTCGAACGGACCGCGGAATTCTTCACACGTTGCGCCGAGCGTCCCGAGACCGATACGCCCGTAACCCGATCGGGGCATAATGCTTGACATGAACAGCGTCTCGGCGCCGGTGGGTGTCGTCCTGGGCCATGGCTTCACGGGCAGCCTCACGCCCGTCGCCCCGTGGGCCGAGGCCCTCCGGGCCGAGGGCTTCCGCGTCGCGACACCGCTTCTCCCCGGTCATGGCACGACATGGGGAGACCTCGCGAGGCGCAGCTGGCACGAATGGTACGACGCGTTCGAGTCGGCGTACCTCGAGCTTTCCGAGGAGTGCCCGGTCGTCGCCGCCGCGGGCCTCTCGATGGGCGGGGCCCTCGCCCTGCGCCTCGCCGCGCTGCACCCGGTCGCGGCCGTCACCGTGGTGAATCCAGCGCTCGTGGTCGACGATCCGCGCTCCCACGTCTCCGGCGTCATGCGCTATGCCCTCCGGTCCGTCCCGGCGATCGGCAACGACATCAAGCGGCCTGGCCAGGACGAGCACGCCTACGACCGCACTCCCGTGGCCGCCGCGCACCAGCTCAAGCTCCTGTTCCGCGACACCGTCGCGCTGCTCCCCCGCGCGACCGCGCCGCTCCAGGTGTTCCGCTCGGCCGTCGACCACGTCGTGACGAGTGAGCGCAGCGTAGGCGCCATCACGCGCCGCTACGGCGGTTCCGACCTTCGCTTCGTGCGGCTGCCGGACAGCTACCACGTCGCGACCCTCGACAACGATGCCGAGTCGATCTTCACGAGGTCCGCCGCGTTCATCCACGAGGTCACGGCGCCCCTCACAGCAAAGCCTGAGCCCACCGAGGAGCACGCATGAACGGGCGCCCAGACCCGGACCGCGCGGACCACGCTGCCGACGACGACGTCTGGCGCGATCTCGTCGCGCGGCTGAGAGCCGACGACCCGAGGCTCGGGCCCGGATTCACGGATGAGGAGTTCGGCCCGGCTCCCCTCGAGCCCTCGGCGGCCGAGCGCGCCGCGGCGGTGCGCTCGCTGGAGCAGTCCGAGGACGACGCACACACACCGGACTTCGAGGAGTTCGACCCCTTCGGGCTGACCCGGCCCCGCGGCAGGGCCGTGCGGGACGACGAGCCTGAGGGCGACGGAGAATTCGTCCCCGAGGAACCCGAGCCCATCCTCGCCGGCGCCGACCCCGCGACCGTCCTCGCATGGCTCGGCGCACTCGGCTCGCCTCTCGGGCTCCTGCTCTCCGCGCTCTTCTGGAGAGGCATTCCGGCCTGGGCCATCGCGATCCTCGTGGCCTGCTTCATCGGCTCGGTGGGCTACCTCATCATGCGCCTGCCGCGCGAGAAGGACGAGGACGACGACGGCGCTCGCCTCTGAGGCGCCCGGCTGCTGTTCCAACTCCTGCACGGCGCCCAACTCCTGCTCAGCGCCCGGCAGCTGCACCCAACTCCTGCCCAGCGCCCAATTCCTGCTCAGCGCCCGGCAGCCCACCCCGCCCGCGGGCTCACGCGTGAGAGATCGGCAGCGCCGATAAGCCCTGCCCGCGGTCCGAGCTCGGCCCGCTCGATACGGGCGGCAGGGCGGAAGCCACGGCCGGTGAGGTTGCGGGCGAACGCGCGCCGGGCGGGCTCGAGAAGGAGGTCGCCCGCGTCGCAGAGCCCGCCTCCGACCACGAAGGTGCCCGGATCGAGTGCGGCCGCCAGATTGGCGAGGCCGAGGCCGAGCCACTCGCCGACGTCCTCGAGGAGATCGCGCGAGGCCCTGTCCCCCTTGCGGGCGAGCTCGGTGACGACGGCGCCCGTGATGGCGTCGACCTCCCCGCCGACAGACTTGAGGAGCTCCTGTGCAACGGGCGAATTGGCCCGCGCAAGCTCGCGCGCCTCCCTGCCGAGGGCATTTCCGGAGGCGTACTGTTCCCAGCAGCCGCGGTTCCCGCACTCGCAGCGGTGGCCTCCGGGCATGATGACCTGATGCCCGAACTCGCCCGCGACGCCGTAACGACCGCGCTCGAGCCGCCCGCCGATGACCATCGCGCCGCCGATTCCCGTGCCGAGCGTGATGCAGACGAGCCGCTGCTCGCCGCGCCCGGCGCCGAATCTCCACTCCGCCCAGGCCGCGGCGTCGGCGTCGTTCGTGAGATGGACGCGGCGACGCAGGAGCCGCTCCAGGTTGTCACGCAGCGGCTCGTTGCGCCACGCAAGGTGGGGGCTGAAAAGCACGGTGCCGCCTTCGAGGTCCATCCACCCGGCCGCCCCGATGCCGACCGACCCGATGCGGTGGTCGACGCTCAGCTCGTCGACGAGTTCGACGATGACGCGCTCGACCTCGCGCGGCTGCGAGCCCGGCGTTGCGCGACGCGCCTCCCTGATGATCTGGCCCTCGGCGTCCACGATGCCTGCTGCGACCTTCGTCCCGCCGATGTCGATCCCGATGGCGAGTCCGCGGCGGCGGAGGCGGGGGCCGGGTGGCCGACGGGGCGGAAGCGGGCGTCGCGGAGTAGGCACCGAGCCAGTCTAGTGGGGCCGGTGGGACTTCCCGGGGGTGGCCATCTCCAAGGCTGGCCAGTAATGTTACTCGCCAGTAGCATCCGGAACGTGGCGTGAACCACACGAGCAGCGGCCTTGACTATGGTTGAGGTACGCACCTTTCGAGGGCAGAACAAAGGAGTCAACGTGCGAGAGAAGATCGTCCCTCCCCTCGTCCCCCACGCGGTAGCACGGAACATCACCGACTTCGTCATCGAGCAGGCGGAGAAGCCCGCGAACCCTGCCCTCTTCGCGCGCCGCGGTCCCACCGGCACATGGCACGACGTCCGGGCGACGGAGTTCCGCGCCGACGTCGAGCGGCTCGCGAAGGGTCTCATCGCGAGCGGAATCGGACAGGGCGACCGCGTGGGCATCATGGCCCGCACCTGCTACGAGTGGGTCCTCGTCGACTTCGCCATCTGGTTCGCCGGCGGGGTCTCGGTGCCGATCTACGAGACGTCCTCCCCGTCCCAGGTCGCGTGGAACCTGGGCAACTCGGAGGCTGTCGCCGCGTTCGGCGAGACGGCCCATCACGAGGACATGATCCACGTCGCGATCGAGTCCGAAGGGCTCTCGGTCTCGAACGTCTGGCAGATGACGCCCGCCGGACTCGACCAGCTCCGGTCCGCCGGGGAGCGCGTGAGCGACGAGCAGCTCGAGGCCCGCCGTGCGGCCGCTGGCCTCGACTCCCTCGCGACTATCATCTACACCTCGGGGACCCTCGGCCGGCCCAAGGGCTGCGAGCTGACCCACGGCAACTTCGTGAGCCTCTCGGAGAACACGATTGCCGCCGTCCCCGAGGTCTTCACGCCCGGCGCGAAGACCATCATGTTCCTCCCCCTCGCCCACGTCTTCGCACGGTTCATCTCGGTGCTCTGCGTCGCCGCGGGCATCCAGGTCGGTCATACCCCCGACATCAAGAACCTGCTCCCCGACCTCCAGAGCTTCCAGCCGACGTTCATCCTGGCCGTCCCGCGCGTCTTCGAGAAGGTCTACAACTCCGCGGCCACAAAAGCCGAGAACGAGGGCAGGGGACGCATCTTCTCGCTCGCAGCCGAGACCGCGATCGCATGGTCGGCGGCGCACGACGACGGCGGCAGCCCGAGCCTCGGCCTGCGACTCCGGCACCGGCTCTTCGACGCGCTCGTGTACCGGAAGCTGCGCGCCGCCATGGGAGGCCACATCCGTTTCGCCGTCTCCGGGGGTGGTCCGCTCGGGAAGCGGCTGGGCCATTTCTTCCATGGCATCGGCCTGCTTGTCCTCGAGGGCTACGGCCTCACGGAGACGACCGCGCCCATCGGCGTGAATACGCCGTCGCGCATCAAAATCGGCACCGTGGGGGCGCCGCTCCCCGGCAACTCGGTGCGCATCGCCGACGACGGCGAGATCCTCGCCAAGGGCGTGTGCGTCATGCGGGGGTACTACAGGCTGCCGGAGCTGCAGGCCGAGACGTTCACCGACGGCTGGTTCCACACGGGCGACATCGGAGAGCTCGACGACGACGGGTTCCTGACCATCACGGGGCGCAAGAAGGACCTCATCGTGACCGCCGGCGGGAAGAACGTGGCCCCGGCACCGCTCGAGGACCAGATCCGCAGCGACGCGCTCGTCTCGCAGGTCGTCGTCGTCGGCGAGGGCCGCCCCTTCATCGCCGCACTCGTGACGCTCGACGAGGAGGCACTGCCGGGATGGCTCGAACGGCATGAGCTGCAGACGATGGCCCTCGCTGCGGCGGCAGAGAACGAGACGGTGCGGAAGCATGTCCAGGCCGTGATCGACCGCGCGAACGACTCCGTGTCCAAGGCCGAGGCGATCAAGGCCTTCCGGATCGTGCCCAGCGACTTCACTGAGGAGTCCGGGCACCTCACCCCGTCGCTCAAGGTCAAGCGCGCGCAGATCATGACGGATTTCGCCACGGTCGTCGAGGAGATCTACGCGACGCCCCGGCCGGCGTCTGTCTGACAGGCCGTCCGTGGGTCCTGCGAAGGGCGGGGCGGACGACGCGGTGGCGCCGCCCGCCCCGGTCCTAGGACCGCAGCCGGCTCAGCGGGTGGTTCCCGCGCGGATCAGGAGCTCTTGACCACCAGCAGGAGATCTCCGCCCTGGACCTGCTGTACGCCGTTGATCGCGATCCGTGAGACCGTGCCCGCGACCGGCGTCGTGATCGAGGCTTCCATCTTCATCGCCTCGATGGTCGCGACGGTGTCCCCGGCCTGCAGGACGTCTCCCTCCTTCGCGGTCACGTTCACGGCGCCCGCGAATGGCGCGGCCACGTGGTTCGGGTTCGCCGGATCGGCCTTCTCCGCCTGCGCGATATTGCTCTCGACCGACCGGTCGCGCACCGACACCGGCCGCGACTGGCCGTTGAGGAGTGCGAGAACCGTCCGCATGCCCTTCTCGTCAGGCTCGGAGACGGCCTCGAGCTGAGCGATGAGGCGGACGCCCCGCTCGAGCTCGATCACGTGCTCCTTGCCACGCTGGAACCCGTACAGGTAGTCACGGGTATCGAGCACGGAGAGGTTGCCGAAGGCCTCGCGGTTCGCGAGGTACTCCTTGGTCGGCCCCGGGAAGAGGAGGCGGTTGAGGGTCGCACGCCGTGTCGCCGAGTCCCCGCGGAGCGCCTCCGAGTCCTCGGGGCTCAGGGCCTCCTCGCGGACCTTCACTGTCCGCCCCTGCAGCGCCTTGCTGCGGAACGGCTCGGGCCAGCCCCCGGGCGGGTCGCCGAGCTCCCCGCCGAGGAAGCCGATGACCGAGTCGGGGATGTCGTACTTCTGCGGATTCTCCTGGAACTCCGCCGGGTCGGCGTTGATGCCCACGAGGTGCAGGGCCAGATCCCCCACGACCTTCGACGACGGCGTGACCTTCACGAGGTGGCCGAGGATCCGATCCGCCGCCGTGTACATGTCCTCGATCGCCTCGAAGCGCTCGCCGAGGCCGAGCGCAATGGCCTGCTGGCGCAGGTTCGAGAGCTGGCCGCCGGGGATCTCGTGGCGGTAGACGCGGCCCGTCGGGCCCGGAAGACCGGACTCGAACGGTGCGTAGACGCGGCGCACTGCCTCCCAGTACGGCTCAAGGGCGCTCACGTCTTCGAGCGAGATGCCCGTGTCCCGCGGAGTGTGCGCGAGGGCCGCCACCAGGGCCGACGCCGGCGGCTGGCTCGTGGTGCCCGCAAGGGACGCTGAGGCGACGTCGACGGCGTCGACCCCGGCGTCGACCGCGGCGAGGAGTGTCGCGAGCTGCCCGCCCGCCGTGTCGTGCGTGTGCAGGTGGACCGGGAGGTCGAACCGCTCGCGCAGCGCGGACACGAGCTTGGCGGCGGCCGCCGGCCGCAGGAGACCGGCCATGTCCTTGATCGCCAGGATGTGGGCGCCGGCGTCGACGATCTTCTGTGCCAGCTCGAGGTAGTAGTCGAGGGTGTAGAGCTTCTCGTTCGGGTCGAGGAGGTCGCCCGTGTAGCAGAGGGCGACCTCGGCAACCGCGGTGCCGGTGTCGCGGACGGCTCGGATGGCGGGCGCCATCTGGTTCACGTCGTTGAGCGCGTCGAAGATGCGGAAGATGTCGATTCCCGTCTCGGCGGCCTCCTTGACGAAGGCGTCGGTGACTTCCTCCGGGTAAGGGGTGTAGCCGACCGTGTTGCGACCGCGCAGGAGCATCTGGATGCAGATGTTGGGGATCGCGGCGCGCAGGGCGGCGAGGCGCTGCCACGGGTCCTCGCCGAGGAAGCGGAGCGCGACGTCGTACGTCGCACCCCCCCAGGCCTCGACCGAAAGCAGCTGCGGCGTGAGGACCGAGACTGCCGGTCCGGCCGCGACGAGGTCGCGCGTCCTGACCCGCGTCGCCAGGAGCGACTGATGGGCGTCGCGGAACGTCGTGTCGGTCACTGCCACCGGGGTCTGCTCGCGGAGCGCCTTCGCGAAGCCCTCGGGGCCGAGTTCGAGCAGACGCTGCCGGGAGCCGGCCGGCGCACTCGAGACGTCCACGGCGGGAAGCTTGTCGCGCGGATCGGCGTGCACCGTGAGTTCGCCGTTGGGCTTGTTCACCGTGACGTCTGCAAGCCAGCTGAGCAGCTTGGTTCCCCGGTCGGCCGAGCTGCGGGCGTGCAGCAGTTCGGGGCGCTCGTCGATGAACGACGTGGCGACGTTGCCCTCGACGAAGTCCTTGTCGTCGAGCACGGCCTGAAGGAACGGGATGTTCGTCGAGACGCCGCGGATGCGGAATTCGGCGAGGGCACGACGGGCGCGCTTGACGGCGGTCGCGTAGTCGCGCCCACGGCACGTGAGCTTGACGAGCATCGAGTCGAAGTGGGGGCTGATCTCGGCCCCCTGGTACACCGTGCCGCCGTCGAGCCGGACGCCGGCGCCGCCCGCGGACCTGTATCCCGTGATCTTCCCGACGTCGGGACGGAACCCGTTCGCCGGGTCCTCCGTCGTGATGCGGCACTGGAGGGCCGCCCCCCGGAGCCGGATCGACTCCTGGGAGAGCCCGAGGTCCGCGAGCGTCTCCCCCGAGGCGATGCGGAGCTGCGCCTGGACGAGGTCGACGTCGGTGACCTCCTCCGTGACCGTGTGCTCGACCTGGATGCGGGGGTTCATCTCGATGAACACGTGCTGGCCCGCACGGTCGCCGACGGTGTCGACAAGGAATTCGACGGTGCCCGCGTTCACGTAGCCGAGGGCTTTCGCGAACTTGACCGCATCCGCGTAGAGCGCCTGACGGATCGACTCGTCGAGCTGGGGCGCCGGAGCGATCTCGATGACCTTCTGGTGCCGCCGCTGAAGCGAGCAGTCCCGCTCGAACAGGTGCACGACGTTGCCCTCGGCGTCGGCCAGGACCTGCACCTCGATGTGACGGGGACGCAGGACGGCCTGCTCGAGGAAGACCGTCGGATCGCCGAAGGCCGCGTCGGCCTCGCGCATGGCGGCGTTGAGCGCTTCCGGAAGAGCCTCGCGTGCATCGACGCGCCGCATGCCGCGGCCACCGCCGCCCGCGACGGCCTTGACGAAGATCGGGAACCCGATCGTATCGGCGGCCTCGATGAGCTCCTCCGGGTTCGAGCTCGGCGCGCTCGACTTGAGCACCGGGATGCCCGCCTTGCGCGCAGCCTCGAGCGCGTGGACCTTGTGGCCCGCCAGTTCGAGCACCTCGGCAGGCGGCCCGACGAAGGTGATGCCCGCATCGGCTGCGGCACGCGCGAGCCCTGGATTCTCGGAGAGGAAGCCGTAGCCCGGGTAGATCGCATCGGCGCCGGCTTCCTGGGCGACGCGGATGATCTCCTCGATGTCGAGGTAAGCGCGGACAGGGTGGCCCTCCTCGCCAATGAGGTAGGCCTCGTCCGCCTTCTGACGATGGATGGAGTTGCGGTCTTCGTACGGGAAGACGGCAACGGTCTTGGCACCTAGTTCGTAGCCTGCGCGGAACGCTCGGATGGCGATCTCTCCGCGGTTGGCCACCAGAATTTTCGAGAACACGTCGACTCCTGATCGGGGGCACTGAAGGGCGCGGCTAGGTGGTGCCTAGTCTCTACACGAGCAAACTACCAACTCAAGGCCGTGTGGCCGGAAATCACAGCGTCCCGGCTTGTAATGTGCGGGACGGAACGCCGGGCGTGTGGCCCCGAGCGGTCGCCGCGCCCCACTAAGATGGTGGGGAGTCGGCCAGCGGATAGGTGTGGATTCTCCAGTGCAAGTAATCAGCATTAGCAGCCTCAAAGGCGGGGTTGGTAAGACGTCTGTGACCACGGGACTGGCCTCGGCGGCGCTCGCCGCGGGGATCCCGACCCTCGTCGTCGACCTCGACCCGCACGCCGATGCCTCGACCGCACTCGGCGTGGCCTCGGACGGCAAGCTCGAGGTCGGCCGGATGCTGAAGTCCCCGCGTCGGGTGAAGCTCTTCGACAACATCGTGAGCAGCAGCTGGGTCCGCCGCGCAGCGAATTTCGAGGGCCGTGGCATCCGCAGGCTCGACGTCGCCTTCGGCGGGTCCCTCAGCAGCCTGTACGACCGGCCCGACCTCGGGCGACGGGATCTTCGCCGCCTCTCCCAGATCCTGGACGGCCTCGACGACTACGGCCTCGTGCTCATCGACTGCCCGCCCTCGCTCAACGGCCTCACCCGCATGGCGTGGAACGCGAGCAACCGCGTCCTGCTCGTGGCGGAGCCTGGCCTGTTCTCAGTCGCCGGCACCGAACGCACCATGCGGGCGATCCAGCTCTTCCGGCAGGAGTTCGCGCCGAAGCTCGCACCCGCGGGAATCATCGCGAACCGCGTCCGCGCCTCCTCGACCGAGCACGCCTACCGGCTCGAGGAGATGAAGCAGATGTTCGGCCCGCTGCTCCTGGCCCCGCACATTCCCGAGCTTGCGAACTGGCAGCAGATCCAGGGCGCTGCCCACGCAGTCCACCACTGGCCGGGTGACGCGGCGCGGACGACCGCCGCGCTCTTCGACCAGCTCCTCAAGGCCATCGTGAAGCAGGGCCAGGACCTTCGTCCTCGCGCCTCCCGCTGACAGGGGCTTCGGTCCGCCTCCGATTCCTCTTGATATGCGAAAGGGCACCCCTCACGGGGTGCCCTTTCGCATATCAAGCCTGTGCCCCCCGTCGTGGACTCCGACGGCGGCCGCTCGGTCAGCCCGTCTTCCGGGCCGCCCGTCGCCGGCCCAGCTCGTCGCCCGGGAACGTCTGGTCCTCGGCGTGCTCGCTCGGCAGTTCGGCGAGGCTGCCCTCGACCTCACGCCAGACACGGCCCACGGCAATGCCGAAGACGCCCTGGCCGCCCTGGACGAGGTCGATGACTTCATCCGCGGAGGTGCACTCGTACACCGAGGCGCCGTCGCTCATGAGAGTGATCTGGGCGAGATCCTCGACGCCGCGTTCGCGCAGGTGGCCTACCGCGATCCGGATCTGCTGGAGGGAGACACCCGTATCAAGCAGGCGCTTGACCACCTTGAGGACGAGGATGTCGCGGAAGCCGTACAGGCGCTGGGAACCGCTGCCGGCCGCCCCCCGCACTGTCGGTTCGACCAGACCCGTGCGGGCCCAGTAGTCGAGCTGCCGATAGGTGATGCCAGCCGCCTTGCAGGCGGTTGGGCCGCGGTAGCCCGCTTCTTCGTCGAGCACAGGCAGGTCCTCACTGAACAACAGGCCCTGCTCGCCGACCGGGACTTCAACGCCGGGTCCGCTGATCTGACGCAGCTTTCCCGACTCGCCCTTGGGACTCACGTCACCCTCCTTCTCTCGCCCCCCGCGGGGATGCCGCACCGCCCCAGAGAGGGAGGCTACTGAAGAGCAGCACTGTAATTACATTCAGCAGTGCAACTACCAGTGTCACCCGAGCCGGTCGGCGATGCAATGGGAGCTTCCATCGATGACGTTAGAACCGACGGGAGGCGAAAGCAAAGACCAAGGCCCCGAGCGGAAGCCGTGTCGGATTACTCGTCGAAGTCCTCGGGCTCCACGTCGGCAAGGAACTCGCGGAAGCGACGCATCTCGCGCTCCTCCTCCTCGGGGCTCGGCGACGCTTCCTCCGTGCCCTCCTCGCTGCCCTCTGCGAGCTGGACGCCGGCCTCCTCGAGGACGGCGTCCGCACACCAGATGCGGCAGTTGACGCGCAGCGCGACGGCGAGGGCGTCCGAAGCACGCGACTCGATGACCGTGCCGTCGTCGAACCCCAGCTGGGCATAGAAGACGCTGTCCTGGACAGCCACAATCGTGGCGCTGACGACCTGGCGGCCCAACCCGTGCACCACGTTCACCAGCAGATCGTGCGTAAGCGGCCGTGGAGGGACGACGTGCTGCTGGGCGAGCGCTATCGCGCTCGCCTCCGCGGTGCCGATCCAGATCGGCAGATGCCTTTCGCCCTGCTTCTCCTTGAGGAGTACGAGTGGCTGGTTGGACGGCAGCTCGATGCGCACGCCGACAACCTCTACTTCGATCATGACCCCTCCATCCTCGAGATGCGGCCGTGCACGAGGGCACGGTGGAGCGTGAGGCACAGGTCGCTGATCTCCCGCGCCGCCTCGGCAGTCCGCGCCCGCGCCGCTTCATCACGGCGCGAGGCGATGGGTGCCACCGCCCGTTCCACGAGCCCGAACTCGCGCTCGGCCGCGGCACGAAAGGGCCCGAGATGCCGCGGCTCGATCCCGTGGGACTCGAGCTGAACGCAGGCCCGGGCCACCTGGAGGGCATGCTCGTCGTACCGGCCGTCTTCTTCGGAGATGAGTCCGTAGCTCCTGAGGGACTCCACGAGGGAGGCGCTCGCGCCCGATTCCGCGCGGAGCTGTTCCTCCGAGAGTGCGCGCGATCTCATGGCCTGGAGCTCGTTGGCGACGTCATCGCTCACGGCCCGCGGCGCAAGGGTCAGGCCGCCGGGAAGGCTCTCAGGCCGCTCGCCGCGATCGATTGCGTCCAAGTAGTCCTTGATCACCTTGAGGGGGAGGTATTGGTCCCGTTGGAGGGCGAGCACGAACCTCAGGCGCTCCACATCCCGCTCTCCGTACTGCCGGTAGCCCGCGGGCGTCCTCTGGGGCGAGATGAGGCCCTTCTCCTCGAGGAAACGGATCTTCGACGCCGTCATGCTCGGGAACTCCTCGGCCAGCGAGGCCAGGACTTCACCGATATTGAGGCTCGAGGCCCCCCTGCGCTCCGAATGAGCGAGTGCCATGCGCGCCCCCTAGGCGGAGTGCCTCACCGTGCTCGTTGCAGGGCTCTGGTAGTACGTGAGCCTGAACTTGCCGATCTGCACTTCGGCACCCGTGCGCAGGACCACGCGGTCTACGCGGTCGTGGTTCACATAGGTGCCGTTGAGGCTGCCTGCATCGACCACTTCGAAGGCGCCGGTCGGCGTGCGGCGGAACTCTGCGTGCCGCCGCGACACTGTCACGTCGTCGAGGAAGATGTCGGCGTTGGGATGGCGGCCCACCGTGGTGGCCTCCGAGTCGAGAAGGAATCGCGCGCCGGAGTTCGGCCCCGAATGGGCTATGAGAAGAGCCGAACCGAACGGCAGCGCGTCGATGGCCGCCTGCTCCTCCGAGGTCAGCTGGCGTGCCGCCAGCGGCTCCTTGCCAATCGGCGGCAGGTGGATCGACGTCGTTTCAGACGCAGAGATCTCGCGCTCCGTGGCCTCTCCCGCGCCAAGACCACGACGCTCCTCGCTGCCCATCGTTCCTCCTCGTCGGTGTATCCCCAGATGTCTACCCTACCTGCTGTTCATACTGGGATGCACTGAGCAGATCGTCGACCTCGGCGGCGTCCTTGAGCTTGACCTCGATGAGCCAGCCCTCACCGTAAGGATCGCTGTTCACGAGGGCGGGATCGCCGTCGAGCGCCTCGTTGCGCGCCACAATGGTGCCGCTCACCGGGGCGTAGATGTCGCTGACGCTCTTGGTCGACTCGACCTCCCCGACGACCGCGTTGGCGCTCACCTCGGTGCCCACCTCGGGCATCTGCACGTACACGACGTCGCCGAGCGCGTCCTGCGCGAAGTCGGTGATGCCGACGCGGACGACGCCGTCGCCGCCCGCAGCCGAAATCCACTCGTGTTCGGCGGTGTAGGAGAGGTCGCCAGGGACATTGCTCATGGTGCGCCTTTCATCGAAGCGGTGCCCTCGGAATCCCGCGGGGCCGTGTCCGCTGAAAGTATAGGCATAACGAAACCCCTGCTCAGGGCCGGGTTTTCTGGCACGATGGACGAGTCACGAGGGGGCGTCGGCGGCGAACCGGCTGATCGCCCGGCTGCCCTTTCCGTGAACTCGTGGTCAGCGACGAAAGGCAGCGCGATGCCGGAGCTCCCCGAAGTCACAGCACTGGCAGCGTACCTCGACGGTCGCCTGCGCGGCGCTCGGATCGAACGCGCCATCTTCCCGTCGATCCACGCCCTCAAGACGGCCGACCCTCCGTTCTCGACCCTCGTCGGCCGCCGCGTGGAATCGGTCGGGCGGCGCGGGAAGTTCGTCGTCCTCGGGACAGGGCCGGGGGAAGGCGGGGCCAAGAGCCCGGAGGACGACGGCGCGGGCCGGCTTTCCGTCGTCGTCCACCTCGCGCTCGGCGGGTGGGTGCGGGTCTCCGACAAGCTGCCCGAGCCGACCCTTCCCCGCGGCAAGGGGTATGTGGCGGCGCGGCTCGGATTCGAGCGCGACGGAGAGGTGACGGGGATCGACCTCACCGAGTCGGGGACGTGGAAGCGCCTCGCGGTGTTCATCGTGCGCGAGCTAGACGACGTGCCGGCGATCGCAGACCTCGGGCCCGAGCCGCTCGAACCCGAGTTCACGCTCGAGACGTTCCGGGCGCTCCTCAACCACCGCCAGCAGATCAAGGGCCTTCTCCGGAACCAGAAGGTCATCGCCGGGATCGGCAACGCGTACAGCGACGAGATCCTGCACGCCGCGAAGCTCTCCCCATTCGCGATTGCCTCGACTCTCTCGGACGAGGAGACGGAGCGCCTGTACGAGTCGATGCGAAGCATCCTGCAGGGAGCCATCGAGGACGACCTCGGCCATCCGCCGGAGGAGCTCAAGGACGAGAAGCGGCGTAACATGCGCGTCCACCGCAGGACGGGAGAAGCGTGCCCCGTCTGCGGTGACACCATCCGCGAGGTCACCTTCTCGGACAGCGCGCTCCAGTACTGCCCGACGTGCCAGACCGGCGGGAAGATCCTCGCCGACCGGACCACCTCGAAGTTCCTCAAGTAAGCTCGAAGTTCCTCAGGTAAACGAGAAGTAGGGCCCATCCAGGAAGTCGGGCCCATCCAGGAGGCCCGAGGCCTCAGACCGTGTCCAGGAGCGCAAGCGCCCGCTCGAGCAGCAGCCCGGCCGCGAGGGAGTCGTAGTCCGCCAGGCTCGCGTCCGCGAAGAAGTGCTCGCTGCCCTCGTAGAGGAACAGCTCCGCGTCCGGCATCATCGCAACAAGCTCCCGCGCCGCCCCGAGGTCGCCGTCGGCCGCGAAGTACGGGTCGGCGGCCTTGCCGTGGATCTGCACCGGGATGCCCGGGGGCCACGTCGTGCCGAACTGCGCCACGGGAAGACACGCTGCAATGAAGAGCGCGCCCCGCGCCCCCGGGCGCGTCTGGGCGAGCTGCTGGGCTGGCATGACGCCAAGCGAGTAGCCCGCGTAGACGAGCCCGGGCGCGAGATCCTCGACCGCGCGCGCACCCCGCGAAAGGAGCTCGCCGAAGCCGAGCTCCTCGGCGTGCGCCACGCCGTCGTCCACGTTCTCGAAGGTCTTGCCGTCGAAGAGGTCCGGGGTGTGCACGACATGGCCCGCACGCCGCAGCTCCTCGGCAAAGTCGAGCAGTCCCGGCGTGAGCCCGAGCGCGTGATGGAAGAGGACTGCTTCAGCCACTGTTCACAGCCCCCTTTCGCTCATGCGCGTCCAGCCTCGGTCGCCGTCCGCTCCTCCTGATCTACGTACCCGTAAAGCTCCGGGAGAATCAGCCACGCCGAGAGGAAGCCGATGAGCGAGAGGACCGAGACGGCGAGGGTCGCGCCGACCTTGCCCCACGCGGCGGTCATGACCGGGAAGATGAACGCTCCGAAGAAGGAGGCACCCTTCACGAACACGTAGCCGAAGCCGGACGCCGTGGCGCGGAAGCGGGCCGGGGCGACCATCGACGTGATGGTCATGCCGTTGGAGGCATCCCAGTAGTGGCCCCACATGAGCACGCAGGCGCCCAGGACGATGAGCCACTTGATATCGGCTCCGAGCGCGAACGCCCCGACGAGGAGGCCGACGAACGCGAGGCCGAACCCCCACATCGCAACGCCCTTGTGCCCGATCTTCGCGATCATGATCGGTGCCACGAAGCCAGAAATGGTCGCGAGGACGTAGATCGCGGCGGTCACCAGATTGGTGCCCGTGATGTTCGAGCTGCTGCCGCTGCCGGCAACGCCGACGCCGGCGGTGACGAGGATGACCGGGAGGTAGAACCCGAACGCCGTGAACTCGGCACCCTGGCAGGCGTTGGAGATCCAGCCGAAGATGGTCGCGCGGCGCTTGATCCGGTCGGCCCAGATGACCTTGAGGAAGTCGCTCACCTTCGGCTTCTCGATCTCGACATCGTGGTTCGGGAGCATCTCGAGCGGGTCGTCGAAGAGGCGCTGGGAGACCTCCTTCGCCTTGACGAACTGGCCCCGGTTGATGAGCGACATGGGCGTCTCGGGCAGGTTGAGGCGGGCCAGCAGCAGGATGAGGGCCGGGATCGCGCCGATGGCGAGCGCGACGCGCCACAGGATGTGGTGGTCCATGCCGGACGCGTACATGATCGTGATGACGACGATGGAGAAGACCTCGCCGAGGCCGAACATGAACTGCCAGCGGCTGCCCATGACCTCGCGGGCGCCCTTCGACATGGACTCCATGATGTAGGCGTAGCCGTTGGAGATGTCGCTGCCGAGCGGGATGCCGATCAGGAAGCGGATGATGATCAGGTCCCAGATGCCCACCGAGAAGCCCTGCACGATCGCGAGCACGATGAAGAGCACCATCGTGAGGATGAAGACGGCCTTGCGGCCGAGCTTGTCCGCCACGTAGCCACCGATGAGGGCTCCGATGAGCGCCCCGCCCTGGACGCCGGCGGTGATCAGGCCAAGCTCGGCTGCGTTCGGGTGGTATTCCGCGCTGATGAAGACGAGGACGAACGAGATCGCGTACAGGTCCCATGCCTCGATGAGGATGGTCGCAATCATCATCCAGCCGCCCCTGAAGCTGGATACCGTTCCTGTCTTGTTCAAGAGGGTTTGTGTTGCCTCGTCGGACAGCCGACGGATAGTCGCTTGGTCCATCATCGCCCCTCGTGTCGGGGGGTCACGTGAAGCGCTCGCGAGACCCCTTGCTCGCGGAAGACCGGGCAGATGGGTGCAGCCCAGAGAACCGCTCCTCGAATCGAGAACGGTGCAACCCTAAGCACGGCCCCCTACACCGTCAAGGCTTCGCGGGATACCCCTCCACGGGTCCTTCGGTGTTCGGCTTCCAGCCCAGTGCCGGGGCCACGTGTTCGGCAAACGCCTCCAAGATGTGGAGGTTGTACTCGACTCCGAGCTGATTCGGGACCGTGAGCATCACGGTGTCGGCCGCGGCCACCGCGCTGTCCTTCAAGAGTTCCTCGGCCAGCTCGTCGGGCTCCCCCGCGTAGGTCTTGCCGAAGGTCGAGCGGAACCCGTCGATGATGCCGACCTGATCGCCGTCGGGGCGGGACCCGAAGTACATGGCATCCCGGGAGCTCACGATCGGGAAGATGCTGCGGCTCACCGAGACGCGAGGGCGGCCCGTGTGCCCCGCGGCAACGTAGGCGTCGCGGTAGCGGTCGATCTGCTGGCGCTGGAGCTCGTGGAACGGGACTCCGGCATCCTCCGTGAGGAGCGTGGAGCTCATGAGGTTGAGACCGAGCCGCCCCGCCCACTCGGCCGTGTCACGCGTGCCGCTCCCCCACCAGATACGCTCTCGCAGGCCGGGCGACTGCGGCTCGATCGGCAGGCGGGTTCCGTTGGGGAACTGGTGCGGGTCGCCGTCGGCCACGCCCTCTCCGTCGATGGCGCGCAGGAAGAGGGCGAACTTCTCGCGGGCCAGATCCGCGCCTCGAGCGTCGGCGGAGCCCGTGTAGCCGAACGCCTCGTAGCCGCGGAGCGCGGGCTCGGGTGAACCCCGGCTGATGCCGAGGGCGATCCGGTTCCCGGCGATGATGTCGAGGGCCGCGGCCTCCTCGGCGAAGTACAGCGGATTCTCATAGCGCATGTCGATCACGCCCGTGCCGACCTCGATGCGCTGCGTCCGCGCCGCCATCGCGGTGAGCAGCGGAATCGGCGAGGCCTGCTGGGGCGCGAAGTGGTGCACCCGTACATACGCACCGTTGACGCCCAGCTCGTCGGCGCCGACGGCGAGGTCTATGGCCTGGAGGATCATGTCCTTCGCGGACTGCGTCTGGGAGCCGCGGAAGGGAGCGTAGTGCCCGAACGAGAGGAATCCGAAAGCCTTCACATGAGCGGGCAACCATGTCGTGGCCCCACGCATTCCCGCGGGCACGACAAATCCCGCGGGCACAGCAAAGGCCGCTGACCTGATGGGTCAGCGGGTCAGGACCGAGGCGAGGTCGTAGCTGACGGGTTCCTCGAGCTGGTCGTAGGTGCACGACTCCGGCGAGCGGTCCTCGCGCCATCGGACCCATTGCGCGGTGTGGCGGAACCGCTCGCCCTCCATGTGGTCGTACTTGACCTCGACGACGCGCTCCGGCCGCAGCGGGGTGAAAGAGAGGTCCTTGTCTGCATTCCAGCGGGACCGTGCGGCCGCCGTAGGAGTGCGAGGCGCGGGCTGGTCGCGGTTGTCCGGCAGCACCTGGGCGGCCTCCGCCCACGCCCAGGGGTGCCCCTCGAACGTGGTCACGAGCGGCTGCAGCTCCTCGAACAGCTCCTTGCGGCGGGCCATGGGAAACGCCCCGATGACGCCCACCGAGTTGAGCCTGCCCTGGGTGTCGTACAGGCCCAGGAGCAGGGATCCGATGGCGTCTGGCTCGTTCTTGTAGAGCCGGTACCCGGCGAGGACGCAGTCGGCCGTCCGCTCGTGCTTGAGTTTGGACATGACCCGCTTGTCCTCGGCGTAGAGCTCTCCGAGGGGCTTGGCGATGACGCCGTCCAGGCCGGCGCCCTCGAAAGTGCTGAACCACTCCAGCGCGACGGCGGGGTCGTTGGTCGCCTGAGTGAGGTAGACCGGGGGCTTGGCGTCCTTGAGTGCCTCCTCGAGGGCAGCGCGCCGCTCGCCGAACGGACGCTCCACGTAGTTGGTCTGGCCCAGGGCGAGCAGGTCGAAGGCCACGAAGCTCGCCGGCGTCGCGGCACTCAGCTTTGCGATCCGGGAGGCCGCAGGGTGAATGCGCTGCTGGAGGGCATCGAAGTTGAGCCGGTCGCCCGTGTCCGGGTCCACGAGGATGATTTCGCCGTCGATGACCGAGTGGTCGGGGACGCTTGCAACGATGGCTTCGACGAGTTCCGGGAAGTAGCGCGTCATCGGCAGTGCGTTGCGCGATCCGATCTCGACCCGATCACCGGAGCGCCACACGATCGAGCGGAAGCCATCCCACTTCGGCTCGTACAGGTACTCGCCGATCGGGAGCTTCTTGACCGGCTTGGCCAGCATCGGCCCGTAAGGCGGAGCGATCGCGGTGCCCCACTCGGCGTCGCGCTCCGCTTTGGGCGCCGAATAGTCGTCGTCCGCTCGGTCAGCCTTGCGCTTGCTCGGCGGCACCCGCGGCGGCTCGCCGGGCATCTTGGGGTAGTCCGGCGGGAAGTTGAGCTCGCCGAGCCCGCGCTCGAGGTCCGCGTCCCAGAGGGCGAGTGCCCCCGAAATGTCGCCCGGCGCGGCGTCGATGTCTGCCCACGGGCAGCTGCGGGCGGCCAGGAGCGCGGGAACCGTACGGACCGTGAAGTCGCGCGGGTCAGCGTCGGGGAGCTCGTCCCAGGTCAGCGGGGTTGAGACGGGCGCGTGGGGCAGGGGGCGGGGCGAATAGGCAGCGGCGATCGTCCGGTCGCGGTTGGCCTGGTTGAAGTCGACGAAGACCCGCTCGCCGCGCTCCTCCTTCCACCACGCGGTGGTCACGAGGTCCGGCATGCGTCGCTCCAGCTCGCGTGCGATCCCGATGACGGCGTGGCGCACCTGAAGGAACTCGTGGGTGGGCCGGATGCGCGCGTAGACGTGGACGCCCCGGTTGCCCGACGTCTTCGCGTAGGCCGTGAGCCCGGCCTCGGCCATGACCTCGCGCAGCGCGAGCGCGGCGGTGACGGCGTCCCGGAAGTCGCGCCCGGGCTGGGGATCGAGGTCGATCCGCAGCTCGTCCGGGTTGTCCAGATTGGCCGTGCGCACCGGCCACGGATGGAAGGTGATCGTTCCCATCTGCGCCGCCCAGGCGAGGGCGGCGGCCTCGTCGAACACGAGCTGGTCGTGGCGCCTGTGGGACGGGTAGGTGCAGGTCACCGTCCTGAGGTAGGAAGGAGCGCCCCGCGGCGGCCGCTTCGAGAAGAACTCCTCGCCGTCGATCCCTTCGGGGAAGCGCTGCAGAGTCATGGGCCGGTCGCCGTTGAGCCGCAGAAAGGGCGATGCCACTGAGATCAGGTAGCTGGCCAGGTCGCGCTTGGTGAGGGGCTGATGCCCTTCGACGCCGGGCCACAGCACCTTCTCCGGGCTGCTCAGCTTGACCTCCCGCGCACCGTCGGGGCCGTCCACGTACAGGATCTCAGAATCCGCCATGCGCCCAACGGTAGCTGCCACAGCGCCATCGGGGCAGATCGGACTCACCAACGCAAAAGCCGCGGGAACGATTGAGTTCCCGCGGCTTCGTGGTCGAGGTCCTGACACAGTATTCAAAGCAGGGCCTCCACAAAATGCGCCAGCTGGAGGCAGTGGCCGCCGCCACTACTCAACTAGCCCAGAACGAACAGTGGAAGCCACATCAGGAGCCGAAACCACGCTACCGCCTCAACGACCGCCTCGGCCTAGAGGTGCTGGACCAGATCGTTGCCCGCTATGAGGCAGGCGAGCCGACGACTGCGCTTGCGGCCGAGTTTGGAGTCGCCAAGTCATCCTTGCTACGCCTTCTTGAAGTCCGCGGCATTGCCATGCGCAACCAGCGCCTGACATCCGACCAAAAGCAGCAGATCCTGCAACTCAGGAAACAGGGAACGGCCATCCGTGCGATCGCAGCCCGGGTAGGCTGCAGCTACGGTACCACCCAGGCCTTCCTCAAGGTGCAGTCGGATCCGACGTCTCGTTAGTCGTGTTGTCGCTCGGACGCTTCGACCAATGAATCGACGCCGTACGCACCTGAGATCAGAAGCTGGTCAACTAGGTCGAGAACGGCTGCACGCTGCTGGTCGGTCACGGCTTGCGCGTATGCGCGTATGAGCAGCGCGCCGACCTCTCGCGCATCGCCTGCCGCGGCCGTCCGGATGTCCGCGACATCTCGGTTATTGATTTCAAGGAATCTCCGCGCGGCGGCAATGGCGAGGTCGTCGACCCGGTCGGGGGCCGCTTCAAGTGTCAAGAACATCTGAACCGACATGTCGGAGAAGGTCGGAGAGTTGATCATCGACAGCAGCAGGCCTCGATACGGAGCTAAGCGCTCTCCTCGGAGCTGAACAGCTACCTCCGCTGACGCCTCACGGACCTCAGGCGATTGGTCGTTACAAAATTCGGTCAGTGCCAAGGCGATTTGGCCTCGATTGGTTGTGCCTACCAATTGATATACACATCCACGTGCCGCCCCTATACGAGCTTCCCGGTCGGATCCAGAACGAACCCGTTGCAGCGGTCCGTCGAGTCCCCATTGAGCTGATGCCATGGCGGCTAACTCACCACCGCGTTCGCGGGCACCATCCACCGTCGAACTTAGCATCCGATCGATTAGCAGTTTGACCGTGTCGATGTCCGTATAGCCGACGGCATGAATCAGCCTTCGCACAGTGGAGGCAGAGAGAATGCTATCGCTGAAATCGATAAGGATCTTGAATGCTGTAATTGCTTGCTCGGGCTGGAATCGCAAGCAAGTAAGAATAACGTCGGCTACGGCAGCGCGCACGCCAACCACTGGGTCTGATGCCATCTGCGAAAGAGAGCCCACTACAGCGTTCGTCAGTATTCCGTCGGTATCAGCAGACAACAGGACAGCAAGATCCAAAGCGAGGGCTCCGCGTGCGCAATTCATCGACTGACTCTCGATCTTGTCAGCTGTAGACGGTTGCTCCTCATCGTCGCTAAATTCCGGATCTGGGCTCGTAAGCACTTTGTCCGCGACCAGCTGTACCATATCAACTGGAACATGGCCGCGAAACCGCTTCAGGGGCAATCCCAACCACTGGTCGTTCTCCGGATGCCCCAAAGAGGCGATGTGTCGCACCGCAGCAAAGACGGCCTCCGATGATTCGCACTTCTCTGCTTGGGAAACTCCCAATAGTATGGCATTGGCGTAATTCGGGTTCACATTTGATGTTAGTTTCAGCGCTAGAACTAGGAACCGATCAGTGTTTTCACTTGCGCTTTTTTGGAGCATGGAGGCAAGCTCATGAACGCCGCCGGTGAATGTGGCCCAGTTCGCGCCCTCTTGGTTGTGCTTTATGAAGGCTCGAATCCATTGGTCGTCTGTCAGCAGCCTCGCCTTGTCCGGTGGGATAGGCGAGCGGATGAAGCCGGATGCCATCGAATCAATTGTCTCGGTCGACTTTGGTGAAAACTGGCGTCTGAACTCCGCGAGCTTCTTGCGACCGGTGGGCGACAACTTGCTTTCGCACAGGGCGCTCAACAAATCGTATCTGTATCTCAGTTTGTATTGCTTGTCCCAAGGGAGACGAAAATCCAGGATCTGACGCTCTAAGCTCTGATGCTGCGTATCCGTGATATGCGCGCAGATCGCAGACAGGACGGATGCTGCCAGTTCGAAGGCGTCTGTTCCTCTGAATCTGTGAGGACCTTCAAGCATTACGTCGGCAATACGTAGGGCGAGGGCCGATGGCTGCAGCAGGGCAACTTTGTATAGGATCCACTGGGCAACATCATGATCATCTCGAGCGAAGGGCTCGAGTAGTTCCCACGTTGCAGCGTCATCGCTAATGAGCTTGCCAAACGCGCGGACCAGACCGACGATGATCGCCTGATCTAGCTCGTGCGTTCCAAAGCTAATGTAGTGAGCAGAGAACTGCCGTGACGGTTTCGGAGCCTCGCTATCTGCAACCTCGGTTGTCTTGAGAAGCCCGAGAATATACGGAGCAAACTTCTCGACGAACAGAGTTGGAGCAGCGTCGGATGCGTGCTGGACCAGGTCAATGACGGTATGGTCGTTGTCTTTCAGTGCTTCGAGAGTGCCATCTGGTCTCGGCTCCATCGCACCGGAACGATCGATGAGGAAGGCACCTAAGAGCTCAGCTGCCCAGTCTGGCTTCTTCTGCGCCAGCCCGTAAGAACTGAGCCAGAGCGAGTGGGCTTCAGTGTCGTAAACTCCGCGTCGGACGGCCTCCAGCAGGACGTCAAAGAGCGGACGGCTTTCGCTGATATCAGCGAATCGGACTACCCATCGGACCCAAGAAGCAATCTCGGGATTATGGGCGTGAGCACGAAGCACCTCAGCCAGGCGGTCTGCCTTCGTACGCGCGACAGTCGGCATCAGTTCAAGGGCGTGCCTCTGCTGTTCCTCGTCCATGCCGAGCCAGTCCATAATCATGCCATCGCTGTCGAGGCGATCAAACCAATCATCCGTCCGGAGGGCCGTCCAGACATGCTCACTAAAATCCGGATTCGTGTCTAGGACCATCTGCACGATGGTCCAGTCTGTCGTCGTTGGGCTTGCTAGTGACTTCAAGACCGCCAATGCGACAGCCTTGATATGAAACCGGACCGATGGTTCTGTGAGCAGAGCAAGTAATTCAGAGCGAAACCTGTCAGCGTTGACCTCGCGAAGGTAGTTCAGCACCTGCCGAACTTGAGACCGGCGGAAAAGCTCTTGCTTGGTGCCATTAACGAAGTCGACCAGCGACTGCCCCGACTGCATCCATCGACGGGCGAATGCGTAGTCAAAGAAGGATTCATGGAAGAAGGCAATCTTCGAGCCATCACGAACCAGCACATTCTCGGACACAAGGTATGCCGCATCGGCGGAGAGGTCGTCGCCGTCAAGGACGCTCATCGGCACGGCCAAAGATTGTTCTGTGCTAATCGAGTCGACAATCTTGAAGATGATAGCGTCGAAGCGCACTTGTCGGCCTGACCGACGCCGACACTCGTTGGCCTTCCGTTCCCAGAAGACGTCAAAGAGTTGGTTCGCGCTCTCGAATTGGGGGAATGCCGCTTGCGACACTATGCCGCCCAGCATCCTGAGGTTTAATGGTGACGACAGAAGCTCAAACTGTGATTGCTCCAGTCCAGCCGGATCAACCCCCATTGCTAGGAGGACCTCCTGGACTTGATCACTCGTGAGGTTCCCGACCTCAAACAAGTCCGACTCTGGTTTGGTCGACAATTGCCGCATCCGAGGGTCGTTTTCGATGTCGAATTTCCGCGAGCCGAAGACCAATTGGATATTTTCGAACGCGGAGGCTTCGCGGACGAGGTCCTCTATGCTTGCAAGATTTTCCGGGAGTCGCCCTGAAAGTAAGCTCGCAGCGTCAAGTTGATCAATGACGAGGACGGCCGCCTGGCCGTTGATGTGTTCGGCAACTACGGCTACGGGTGACGCCGACAGTCCAAGAACACGGCCAAGATCGTCTGTCGACGAAAAGCTATCGAGCCTGTCAAGACGAAATGCGAAAACCGATATGCCGTCGTCCTGAAGGCGCCTGGCAGCTTGCGCCAACACCGCGCTCTTACCAGAACCGCCCGCTCCGACGACAAAGTGCGTCCGGTGCGAGGCGCCGATGATCGTGGCAGCAAGATCAGAAGCTTCCTGCCTCGGGATAGCCGGGTCGAGAGATGCCTCGCTGACCGAGGCGAACCAGTTGTTGGTAACGACGGTAAACCGATCAACGTCCGTTCGGCTGGCCTCGTGATATCTGGGGACAATGCCGTATGAACGTAGGCCAGCCTCAATGGAAGGTGAATCAAGAATCTTACCTAGGCTATTGAGAGCGAAATTGCCTAGGCCCGCTGCGATTAGCTTTCCGGTTAAGTCACCAGATTCCCCTCGAAGCATTGCAGCCGCGATTGCAGCATTCTGTAGTTCAAGATCCCTCTCGTCGGACCAAGAAATGTGGAATCCGCGAAGCAGTGTCCACGCGGCTTCAGGTGAGTCGACTACTTGAAGGACCTGATCTCGAGTCTGATTCAACTTTTCTGATAAGTCTGCTCGGATGAAGTCGTCGGGTGATTCATATAGCCGGGCACGACTGCAGAGTTCTTGGATTGACTCGGCGGGCAGCATGGACGCGAAGTGGTATTCGCGACCATCACTAATATGGCTTAATGCTCGGCTCCAGATGCCTTTGGCATTGAGAGAACTGACTGACCATCGATCGTCATTCCCATTCTGTCGCTTCACTTGATGAGCTTCATCAACGCCATCATGATGGTATACGAACTCGGCGCCCTCGCCGATATCTCCGACCGCCTCCAGTACGATGGATTGGCCGGGATTCTGAAGTACGTACAAGAGGTGCCGAATGGTCCATAGACCTTCGTATCTATTGCCAAACTTGTCGGCTTCGCCACCAGGACGCGGGCTCAAATCAGCTCTCCATTGAGCTTACGGTGATCACGCGCCTTGTGCTCGGACAGTGGCCGTTCGTCAGACTCGGACATAGGTTTGCAATTCCTTCACAGTTTCGGCACCTTTATGCCCAATTTTTCATCAACATAAGCGAATACCGTCTTTCCGGCATTGATGGCCAGCCGAGCCTCTGGTTCGTTAAGAAGCGTTTGATTTGGGTGCGCCAGGCTAGCATTGTTTCTTATTGTATTGAGCTTATCCAGTACATTCGACATTGCGTAGAGCACTTGTGTGACATCGGCGGAGCGCGCCCCCGATGCGTGCATCCTTGGGTGGTTCTCGCGTAGAGCTTTGAGTGCGACGGTGATAGAGGGGTCGCTGGGCAAAACTATGCTAGCTGCGTCGCAGAGCGACAAGAGATGTCCGTGCAGCGCTGTGTGGATCCGATCGACGGCGCTGATCGGGCCACTCGTTCGCAGCAGTGTGTCGGCATCAACAAGCGCTCGAACAACAACGTCTCGAGTGGATGTTGGTGAAGGGGTAGCTACGGAAGGACCTCGCTCCACTTCGAGTGCCCACGTCTCAATTTCTGAGCGGAGTGCTAGGCGCTCGGGGTTCGAGCCGTCCGATTCCCCAAATTTTGCGATCACCCCACGCAGGATCTTGGCTTGATCATGAGGAGTTCTTGATAGCAAAATCTCGATGAACCGTTGCCGGGTCGTTCCCTCGTACGCATCGGTCTCAACGTCGTAAATCCCGCAGTACTCCGGGTAAAAGTCAGCGTGAGTCCGATAGCTAAAGTCGCCGAGGTAACCACCGGAGACACCGATATACCTGTTCACCAGACGCATCACTTGTTGCTTCGTCAAGGCCGTCACGACTCTCCACGCCCTGCACTAAGTCCGAAGAATCGTTCAAAGAACGCGCCCAATTTCGCTAGCACACGCTGCTTCTTCTCACCGTGGCCCCCCTCGGCCGAGAATCGCGACACCGGTGGCAGTACCTTCGTGATAGCGATACCTGTCGCGCGCAGTGACCCTTCGCGGAACGAAGCGTCGACGAAGCTCCTCGTTTCCTCTGGGCGCAGGTTCTCGTCTTCGATGATCTGGGTGAGCTCGGATTCGCGGCGTTCAGCGACGTAGCGCTGCCACTCGTCGTCGACATCTCCTTTGGCTGAGACGCGATCGACGAAGTCTTCGATGAGGTCGCGCTTATTGCGGAGCGATGGGCTGGAGTCGATGGCACGGGTGATCTCGGCGCGCAGCTCTTTGTCCTCGCCGTCGCCGCGCTCGTCGCGGTATTTTTGGACGAGCATGAGGATGTAGTCGACGTTGATCTCGACCTGTTTGACCAGCTCGATCTCGAAGACGACGTCCTCGTTGATCGACTCCTTTTCAGAGTCGCCGCCCTTGCGGAACTCGGCGTAGAGATCGAGGTAGATGCTTCGATAGTCCTGGTTCTGCCGCTCGGTCAGGATCTCGTTTCCGGCGAACTCGTCGAACGAGGTCAGGATGTTCTGCAGGCGCAGAATGGCGCCAAGGAGCTTGATGAACTCCTTCTGCGCAGCCTCGCCCTCAATCGGGGTGCCGAGCGGGAACTGGGTGAGCAGCTCGTTGACCTTCTCGCTGTACTCGCCGTAGTAGTCGCCGTACGGCTTCAGCATCACGATGCCCTTGGCGTCTTTGTTGCCGAACAGGGCGATCGCGTCGTTGGTCTCTTCCTCGAGGTCGCGGAAGGTGACGATGTGGCCGTATGTCTTGACCGAGTTCAGGATGCGGTTAGTTCGCGAGTATGCCTGGATCAGGCCATGGGAGCGGAGGTTCTTGTCCACGAACAGCGTGTTCAACGTCGTAGCGTCGAAGCCGGTGAGGAACATGTTGACCACGATGACCAGGTCGATCTCGCGGTTCTTCATCCGTAGCGACAGGTCTTTGTAGTAGTTCTGGAAGCGGTCGGCCGAGGTGTCGTAGCTGCTGCCGAAGATGCGGTTATAGTCCTGGATGGCTTCCTCCAGGAACGAGCGAGCGTCGCCGCTCAGCGCATCCGTATCGAAGTCCTCCTCATCGAGCGCGCCGTCTTCCATGTCCGGATTGGCGGCGAAGGAGTAGATCAAGCCGATTTTGAGCCGACGGTCTGGCGTGAGCGCTTCCTGCTGCAGCTTGAACTGGCTGTAGTAACGCCGCGCCGCGTCAATCGAGGCGGTCGCAAATAGCGCATTGAAGCCCTTCACGCGCTTCCTCTGCTTGATCTCGTCGGCTACCTTCGGGTTGCGACCCACCAGGTCCTCGACATTAGTGATCACGGAGTGGCTGTAGCCGCTGGAGCGCTTGGTCTTCTGGTCGAAGTGTTCGAGCGTGTAGCTGACGATCTTGCTGACCCGCTCAGGCGCCAGTAGTGCTCGTTCGGTATCGATCGCCGACACCTGCTTGTCGTCAGGCGTACCGACTTTGATCGTGCTGATGTAATCGACTTTGAAGGGTAGGACGTTCTTGTCGTTGATCGCGTCCTTGATCGTGTAGGTGTGTAGCTTGTCGCCGAATGCATGCTCCGTTGTCTTCAAGTGCGGGTTGCCGCCGCTGCCTGCGTTGGTTGCGAAGATCGGCGTCCCGGTGAAGCCAAATAAGTTGTAGCGCTTGAACGCCTTGGTGATCGCGGTGTGCATGTCGCCGAACTGCGATCGGTGACACTCGTCGAAGATGATGACGACGTGGCCGTCAAAGATGCTGTGGCCCTTGTTGGCGTTGATGAACGTCGCGAGCTTTTGGATCGTGGTGATGATGATTCGCGCTTGCGGGTTCTCCAGCTGCTTCTTGAGCACTGCGGTCGAGGTGTTGGAGTTGGCGGCACCTTTCTCGAAGCGGTCGTACTCGCGCATCGTCTGGTAGTCGAGGTCCTTGCGGTCGACCACGAAGAGGACCTTGCTGACACTTTCCAACTTGCTCGCCAATTGCGCAGTCTTGAACGACGTCAGCGTCTTGCCCGATCCGGTGGTGTGCCAGACGTACCCACCGGCGGCGACGCTGCCAAGCTGCTTGTAGTTGGTCGAGATCTCGATCTTCTGCAGGATCCGTTCGGTCGCCACCACCTGGTAGGGACGCATTACTAGCAGCATCCGGTCGGCCGTCAGCACACAGTAGCGGGTGAGGATATTGAGCAGCGCGTGCTTGGCGAAGAATGTCCTACCGAATGCCGTCAGGTCTTGGATAGGCCGGTTGGCCGCATCCGACCACCAGGACGTGAACTCGAACGAGTTCGAGGTCTGGCGTTTGGTCTTCTTGGCACTGGCGCTCTCCGAGATGTGCTGGCGCCGCGTCGTGTTCGAGTAGTACTTCGTGAGCGTGCCGTTGCTGATCACGAACAGCTGCACGTACTCGAACAGGCCGGAGCCGGCCCAGAAGCTGTCACGCTGGTACCGGTTGATCTGGTTGAACGCCTCGCGGATGTCGACGCCGCGACGCTTCAGCTCGATATGCACCATGGGCAGCCCGTTGACCAGCACCGTTACGTCATAGCGGTTGGCGTAGTTGCCGCCGTTGCCACCCTTACCAATCTCGTACTGATTGATGACCTGGAGACGGTTGTTGTGGATGTTCTTCTTGTCAATAAGGCTGATGTTCTTCGTCGACCCGTCATCGCGCATCAGAAGCTGGACGTGATCCTCCTGGATCCGAACAGTCTTCTCGACGATGCCATCGTTGGCACCTGCGATCCGCTCGGCGAAGAACTGCAGCCACTCCGTGTCCGAAAACGTCACGTCATTCAAAAGCTCAAGCTGACGGCGCAGGTTCGCGACGAGCTCAGCTTCGGAGGTGATCGCCAAGTACTCGTACGCCTGCGACTCCAGCAGCTTGATGAACTCGCGCTCGAGGTCTGCCTCCGACTGGTACGCGCTGGCGGACTGCGCGTCGGCGACGTACTCGGCTACAACCGTACTCTCGGACGAGATGGCGATCGGATCGTACTTGCGTGCAGGTGACTCGCTCATGCCGTGGCATCCTCAAAGGTAAGGAGACGATCGCGGTAGAACTTGTACTGCTGGCGACGGGCGGTCAATTCGGCCGGAAGACTCACGCTAAGGTCGTTCACGAGCGCATTGAACTTATCGAGCATGTTGACCATCCGCTCCTGTTCCTCAACTGACGGCACAGGGATTTCGACAAGCTTGAGCACATTCGCGTTGAACTGAGGTTGACCTCCTGTACTCACCATCGCGCGGGCCTGCGACCAGTAGAGGTCGCTCTGCGCAAAGTGCCAGTAATATGCGGGGAGCACGTTCGGTTGCTTGAATCGAATACGAATCAGAAATGATGCGTAGACTGCGGGCGGCTCATCAGAGCCTACGAGCATCGTCTTTCCGTACGTCGCACCAGTTCGCGCCATCAGGAGATCACCTGGCTCAACGACGTACTCACGTGCTGTCGACGAGGGTTCCACGTACTTCGCCCCATCAGCGGAGAGTTGTCCCCAGGGAGTGATATCGGTGATGCGTAGGAAGCGATAGGCACCGGTGTTGGCAGCGCTGGCGGTGAAGCCGTACTTGAAGTCCGCAAGCTGACCTAGGGGAATCTTCCGAACGCCTCGGTGCTCGGAAGAGGTCAAGAGTTCGTCCCGGTAGAAGGCATATTGGCGGCGCCGAGCTTCCAACTCCGATTGCAGTTCCGCTTCCAACTCCGCTTCCAGCTCGGCGAAATGATCCAAGATTCTGACGATTTCCCGCTGGACTTCGAGGGGCGGTACCGGGACGCGAACTTTTGCAAGCTGCTTCGCTGAGATGTCGATGACCTTGGTGCCCGTCGCGAGCGCCTTCTTCTGGGCAAAGAACGACTCGGACTGAAACCAGTACGAGAGGAACTTTGGGTCTTGGTCGTGCTTGATCACCGTGGCGTGTCCGCCGGTTACAATTGGCTCCTCACCGAGCCAGGCGACTGCCTTACCGACGTCCTCGACGTTCTCGCTGGTGTTCGTAATGATGATATCGCCCGGTGCGGCCTCAGCGAGCTTGGCTGCGGTTGCTGGTTCGACGAATGATATAGTGCTCGTCGTCCATACGCCGTAGCGCGTGTAGATCTGCCCGTAGTGAATCGCGCCGACGCCCTCGTCCGTGAGGTCTGTCTTCGGCATTCCGTTGCCGCGCACTAGCTTGGCGATATCGCCAAGCGTCTTGAACTGGACTCCGTTCGGGGCGAATTCTTTGATCAAGTCTGCGATGCGGCTCACGACACACCCTCGGCGTGAAGCTTAAGTCGCTGTTCGACACAAGCTGCCACATAGACACGATCGGCGCTCACGACGCGTCCTCCAGGTCAGCGACGATGGCGTCGATGGCAGTGCGGAGTTCGGCCTGTCGGGCGACGATACGGGCGATTGTCGCATTGAGCTCGGTAATGTCAACCGCTTCGCGGGTGTCTTCCTGCTCGACATAAGACGAAACGGAAATGTTGTAGCCATTCTCGGCGATGTCCTGATTCGCAACGAGAGCGGTGAAGTGATCGACAGTCTTGCGAACGACGAATGCGTCGAGGATCCTCTCCTGGTTGTCCAGGAGAAGCTTGTTCTTGTTGCCGACCCGCTTGGACTCGGCGGATGCATCAATAAAGAGGACGGAGTTGTCCTTCTTTGACTTTTTCAGCACGAGGATGCAGGTCGCGATCGTAGTACCGAAGAACAGGTCAGGAGGTAGCTGGATGACGGTGTCGACGTAATTGTTGTCGATCAGGTACTTGCGGATCTTCTGCTCCGCTCCACCTCGGTAGAGCACCCCAGGGAATTCGACGATCGCAGCGGTGCCGTTGACGGCCAGCCATGACAGGATGTGCATGGTAAACGCGAGATCGGCCTTCGACTTCGGCGCGAGCACTCCCGCAGGCGAGTACCTGGGGTCATTGATCAGCAGCGGGTTGGCGTCGCCCTCCCATTTGATCGAGTAGGGCGGATTGGACACGATGGCCTCGAACGGCTCGTCGTCCCAGTGTTGAGGGTCGGTGAGGGTATCACCGTGGCGGATGTCGAACTTCTCGTAGTTGATGTCATGCAGGAACATGTTGATCCGCGCCAGGTTGTAGGTCGTCAGATTAATCTCCTGACCGAAGAACCCTTGTCGGACGTTGTCTTTACCTAGCACCTTCGCGAACTTGAGGAGTAGCGAGCCTGATCCGACCGCTGGGTCATACACCTTGTTGACGGACGTCTTGCCCGCAACAGCGATACGGGCGAGCAACTCGCTGACCTCCTGTGGCGTGTAGTACTCGCCGCCTGATTTACCGGCCTGCGAGGCGTACATCTGCATGAGGTACTCGTAGGCGTCGCCGAACAGGTCGATGGTGTGGTCGTGGAAGTTGCCGAGCGGCAAGTCGCCGATGGCGTCCAGCAGTCCCGCGAGCTTCTTGTTGCGCTTCTCTACGGTGTTGCCTAGCTTCGAGCTGTTGACATCAAGGTCGTCGAAGAGACCCTTGAGGTCATCTTCACTATCGGTACCTGACGCTGATCCCTCGATGTTCTTGAAGATGGCGGCGAGGGTCTCGTTGAGGTTCTCATCCTGAGCCGCAAGCTTGCGGACGTTGGAGAAGAGCTCAGAGGGCAGGATATAGAAACCCTTCTCAGCGACGGTGTCCTTACGCCCAAACTCGGCGTCACTGTCCGAGAGCTTGGTGTAGTCGAAGTCCAGGTCCCCGGCTGCCACCTCGAGCTCATTGAGGTAGGCCGTCAGGTTCTCGGAGATGAACCGGTAGAACAGAATGCCGAGCACGTAGCTCTTGAAGTCCCAGCCGTCGACGCTGCCACGCAGGTCATTCGCGATCCGCCAGATCGTCTTGTGTAGCTCGGCGCGCTGTGCTTCCTTGGTGGCTTCGGCCATAGGTCTGTCATACTCCTTGCGCCTGGGCGCGCTTACGTTGGTTCCCCTGAGGATGTGCTCTCAACTTAGCAGCGGGCACCGACAAATCTCGGTAGCGGTATGCCGTGTGCTCTTCAGGCGGAGCGTCGTCGCCCGAGAGCTTAGCTCCCATAGGGGTACGACATCTGCTCTGATTTTAACCTGAATTGCCTTTTTCGTAAATCATCGAGTGCTTTTTAAGACTGCTAAGCGTCCTCTTATTTCCCTGCAGTAGAGTAGGGATCTTTGTTTTTGAATTCCACGCGACGGACATCGATTTGCGCGGAACTCTTTCGCTCGACACTTACCGTCGCAAATAGGTTAGGATTCGTAAAGTGAGCACCGAGCATCCAGCTAACCCAAACAGGCATGATCCAATGAATCGTAATAGTGGCGATCGGCTCATCGACATCCGGTTTGGAAAGGTCGAGCGGGACATCGAATGTCTCGTATGCCCGGAGCATGTCACGAAGCTTTGATTCTCCGAGGGCGAAGGGACGATCCTGCAGAGCGTTGTCGATGAACACCTTTGGGCGGCGATATCCCATGCCCTCCGGTACCTCGATGCCGAGGCCAACCGAAAGTAGGCTTTGAGTATCGTTCTCGATTTGAGCGGCATAAACATTTCCGAGCGGCCGATCGTATAAATACCCGTCGCGAATGATGTGGCTGAGCTGGACGGCACCCCTGTCACTGCGACGAAGAATTGTCCGTTCTGTCACGAAGCGCTTCCGGGAGCATTCCCCAAGTCGCTGGTCAAGATTATCTCCAGCAGTATTCAGCCCGCTTGACTCAAAGAAGGCGCGGATCGTGCCGTCCTCGCCGTCGTCATGCACGGCTGCAAGGTGCATCAGAACATCGAACGCCTGCTCTACGCTGCCGTGCCCGACGAAGTCTGTCAGTTGATCCAGGCCAGACAATCGCTGCAGGGTGAGGGGCCCTGCGCCACGCCGAAACGTCCGCAGCTCCTTGTGGAGTTCCTCACGAAGCGGGTCGTCAATCATCAGCCGTTCCAGTCTTCCAATGCCGTCGTTTCCTGCAGATTAGCGCTCGCGAGCTGCGTGTGGATGGCCCTACGTGGACGCTGTCAGTTTTGTGTCAGTGACCGGTACCGCTCTGCCACTCCACGCTAGATATACGGCTTTCGTTCAAGAGGGCGAGCCGAATCCCATAGCAGGAAGGCATACCGATGACTGAGCTTATTCCCCGCCCGAGCGGCAAGCTGACCCCCTACAACGCACCCGAAGGATTCTCCCGTTCTGAGGGCAAGGCGCTCCAGCGCCGTCAAAATGCAGAGGTCGCCAACGGGTTCGTCACCGCGGCGCGCGTGCAGGCGGCCGGGTACGTAGCCGCCACCGGCATGCATCTGAGCGCGATGCTCAGCCGGGAAGCTGAGTTTCAGGCTAACGGCGACCCACGCGCCGCCGATCGCCTGAACTACATCGCCGATTCCTTCGCCGAGTACGCGGCGTGGGAAGTCCGCAGGTTCCAGCGTTAGAAGGGGACTCGCGATGCGCCACGTCTTTGGCTCCCCGTTCCGTACTCAGGCTGAGCCGGTCACTTTCGACCACGAGGAGGTCGCAAGGGCGTTTGTCGCCCGACTGACTTCACTCGTCGAGGAACTCGACCACACGTCCGGCACACTCAAAACCGAAGCTCCGGCAATGGCTCGGCACTTGGCCCTGGTGTCCCAGCAGATGGCCGCTCTGGCGCTCACAGCGCTGGAGACCTGGCCCAAGGCCGATCGCTAAGTCGCCATGGCGACTCTTGTCGTCCTCATCGTCGTCTCGGCCGTCATCCTGGCAATGCTTTGTCTAGGCAACGCCTTGGCAGTCCAAATTAGACGGCTCCGCGCACGTCGGGACGCCGATGAGGCGATCGAGCGGCTCTACGACTACTACCGCGACGCCCTTCGAGAGATACACCGCCGCCGGTAGCCGCACTACCGAAAATCCGTTCGGATTCCTTTCTTTTCTCAACCATGCCTCCAAGAGAGGGGTTATTCGTCATGCTCGAAAACTTCACATCATCCGAGTGGTCGCTGTGAAGCAGCAGCATCTGGGCGATCTGGCGATGGAACGTCACCGGTGAGCGAGAACGATCCGAAGTCTTGGTTCGACCGGGCCATTGGGGCGTGCATGTCGATTCTGCTCGCTGCCATCGCCCTCTACTGCGCAACTCAGGTACTGCAGGCCATCCTGCCGTTTCTCGTTGCGGCTGTCGGGGTCGTCACGCTCGCATGGGGTGGCTGGGCATTGCTGCGCTACCTACGGGGCCGCTACTGAAATCACGCCGCCAATAGTCCGCAAGTATGGCCTACCTGCCGGTGTTGTGGTTTGGACAAATTCCCTTGAACGTTCAACTTATTGAACGCATAGTAGACAACAGATCGTTCAACAAATTGAACGACCCGGTCAATCAAGCCACAGCACCGGCAGAAAGGAGGGAAACAATCATGACCAAGAACATTCGCAAGCACCATCCGCAGCCACCAGAGCGCCGCATCATCGTCGAGGGCGTCCAGCGCGAGCGACCAGACCTGCGCAAGCTCAGTCGCGCGGCGATCGCTCTGGCCCAAGCTGAAGCCGAGCGGGAAGCCCAGGCGCAGCACCGCGCCTCACGCCCCACGCGGCAGCGGGAGGCTACCGACCGTGAGTAGCCGCGACCATCGCCTCGACCAGCTCGTCTGGCAGCGCATCTACTGGCCAAAACCTCTAGATGACACCCATGCCATCGGTCTGCTGCGCAGCTGGGCCGCCCAGATCCACGCCCCGCTCATCATCCTCGAGGCGCGGGCCGACCGGACAGGCGTGCAGTATTTTGTCGGCGCTCAGCGCCGTCATGTCGCCGCCGTTCGTCGTGATGTCGAGCAGCTCGTCCCCGACGCGCTCGTTGTCGACGTCGACGACGAGCGCATCCCGGCTGCCTCAGCGGGCAGGGTGGCCTTCTCCCCCGCAGCCCAGCCGCTCCAGGCAAACGACGCCGATGGCTCGACGCGGGCCATCCTGGCTGCCCTGATGGCAGTGACAGGATCGGAGCGGATGGTTGTCCAGGTTGTCCTCGGCCCGCGCATCGCCCCGCGCCTGACCCCGAAGGATCAGCCCCGCATCGACCAGAGCTTCGCCTCACTCCTTACAGCCGGCATCCAGCCCGAGCAGCGGGCAGGCGTCCGCCGCAGTGTGGAGTCCAAGCGTGCCGAACCGGGTTTTGCCGCTGTCATCCGGCTCGGCGTGCATGCCGCCAATGAGCCTCGCGCCCTGAGCCTCGTCCGCGGCGTCGTAAACGCCTTTCGCTCCCTGAGCGCCCCTGGGATGCGGTTTGTCTTCCGGCCCGAGCGCCCCGACAGGCTCAATCAGCCCAGCAGCTCATGGCCCTTGCTTACCCCCGTCGGTCAGCACCTCACCGTAACTGAAGTCGGCCGCCTGAGCGCCTGGCCGACCACCAGCAGCGAGGCCGTCTACCCAGGCCAGCCACCAGCCCATCCGCGACCCATTCGTCCATCCTTCGCCGCTGCGGTTGGGGATCGAATCGTTGCCGAATCGACAGCTCCCGGTAGCGAGCACATCTCACTGGGGCTCTCGGTTGCCGACAGCACCCGCCATGTCTGGGCCATGGGACCGACCGGCGTTGGCAAGTCCTCGTTGCTGCTGAACCTGCTCATCGCCGACATGACAGTAGGCAGGGGAATCGTCGTTATCGAGCCGAAAGACCTCATCCGCGACCTGCTGCACCACATCCCGCCCGAGCGCGTCAAGGACATTGTCCTGGTCGACCCCCTGGACGAGGCCCCGGTCGGCATCAACCCGCTCGATCGTCACGGCCGCAGCCCGTCACTCGTCGCTGACCAGCTCTTTGGTAGCTTCCGCGCCCTGTACGGCGACCAACTCGGGCCGCGTAGCAGCGACATTCTCCGCCACGCCCTCGGCGCCCTGGCGCACACTGACGGCGCGAACCTGGCCCAGCTGCCCCTGCTGCTCGGAAACCGTGCCTTCCGCACCCGGATCGTCCAGCCCATCGCGGCTGCCGACCCGATCTCAGCCGGACCGTTCTGGCATTGGTTTGACCAGCTCTCCCCAGACGGTGCCGCCCAGGTTGTCGCCCCGCTGATGAACAAGGTCCGCCCGCTGCTCGACACGCACCTGCGGCGCATCCTGGCCCAGCCCGATCCCCGCTTCAACCTCCGGCAGGTGTTCACCGAGCGGAAGATTCTGCTCGTGCCACTGCAGAAGGGCGTCATCGGGCCCGAGGCAGCCCAGCTCCTCGGCGCCCTCGTTGTCGCCGAACTATGGCAGGCCATCCAGGAGCGGGCGGCCATCCCGCCTCAAGACAGGGACGTAGTGACTGTCGTCCTAGACGAGGTCCAGGAGTACCTGCGGCTCCCCACCGACCTGAGCGACGCTCTGGCGACTTCGCGGAGCCTCGGCGCGGCGTTTCACGTTTCCCACCAGTACCTCGACCAACTCCCCCAAAGCCTCCGCACTGCTTTCGAGGCCAACTGCCGTTCGCGCATCTTCTTCCAGCTCGCCGCCCGCGACGCGAAAGCCGCTGCCGCCATGGCTCCAGGCCTCGACCCCGAGGACTTCATGGCGCTGCCAGCCCGCCACGTCTACGCCCAGCTGGTCCGAAACGGCGCCGTGACCGATTGGGCCTCCGGACGCACCCTTGACACTCCACGGTCGACCAGCTCACCCGAGACGGTGAGGCGAGCCAGCCGCACCGCCCATGGCACGCCCGCGGCTCTCGTCGATGAGCAGCTCTACCGGGTCGCCACGCCGGAAACCGGCGCGGGAGGGAGTACCGGTAAGCGCCGAAGGAGCCAGCCATGAACGCGAAGGACGCCCCACCGCTCGGCCCCCCGATCGCGTCAGCTCGTGCAGCCGCATCCGCACCGGTCAGTGCGGGAACAGGCCGAACAGTGGCGCCGAATATCGGACCTCTGACCCATCCCGCTCCGCATACCGGGAAGAGGACGAGCCATCGTCGGCTCCGGGACATCGCTGCCCAGCTCAGTAGCCGGGACCTGGCCGTCCTCACCTCAGTCGAGCGGTACCGGTTCCTTACCACCGCACACCTCCAGGCGTTCCACTTTGGCGGTCACCAGTCAGCGGACACGGCGGCGCGAACCTGCCGCCTGGTGCTCTCACGGCTGCGCGACCTGCGGGTCCTCGGCGTGTTGAACCGGCGCATCGGCGGAATTCACTCGGGCTCCGAGGGGATGGTCTACTACGTTGATGCTGTGGGTGACCGCATCCTGCGCGAGCGGCACCCCGGACGCCCGCGTAAGCGCTCCGAGGAGCCTTCCGCACGGTTTGTTGATCACACTCTGGCTATTGCCAACCTCGCCGTCGATCTTCTCCGCGAAGCCCACGATCACGGGGCTGAGATCGTCCGCCTCGCACCCGAGCATGAAGCCTGGCGTCGTTACACCGACCTCCTCGGCGCGCCCCAAACACTCAAACCTGACCTGTACGTCGAGCTGGCCGAGCACTACGGCGACTCCGATGTCGACGCTTTCTTCGTCGAGGTCGACCTCGGCCAGGAGAGTTTGCCGACGCTCCTCGGAAAGTGCGATGCCTATGAGGCCTATCGGGCAACAGGGGCAGAGCAGCGCACCTACGGCAGCTTCCCGGGCATCGTCTGGGCGATGGACGCCTCCCGCGAGCAGACGGCCGAGCGTCGCCGCGAAAATCTCACCAGAGACATCGACGGCAGCCCCAAATACTCGCCCGGTACCTATACCGTCGCCCCGCTGCATGAGACGGCCGCCCGTCTCATGGAGGGGTACGGCGATGGGTGAGCCGCTCAACCGGATCATTGTCGGTGATGCCCTGGATACTCTCAAGCGCCTTGAGTCCGCCAGTGTCGACATGTGTCTGACCAGCCCGCCGTACTTCCGGCTCCGGGATTACGGCGGCGACGGCCAGCTTGGCCTCGAATACACCGTTGACGATTGGGCCGAGTCCGTGCGCGACATCGCCAGAGAAGTTCGGCGCGTGCTCGTGCCGACTGGCACCCTCTGGCTCAACCTCGGCGACACCTACGCAATGCACCCCCGCCAGGGCGCCCGCGCCAAGAGCCTCCTGCTTGCTCCCGAACGCGTCGCCAAGCTCCTCCAAGAGGATGGCTGGATTCTCCGGAACAAGATTGTCTGGGCCAAGCCCAACCCGATGCCCTCTAGCGTCCGCGGCCGGCTCACCGCCGCCCACGAAGTCGTCTACTTCTTCGCCAAGCAGCCGCGCTACCACTTCGACCTTGACGCCATCCGCGCACCGCACACCACCACGCCGGCTAGGCCACGGGTCTCGCGAAGCCGTCATCCACCACGACAACAGGACTGGCGTGGGCCCAATGCGAACCGTACCAACGGACTCGCGGCGCTCCAGCGTGAGGGCAGGGTAGGCCATCCACTGGGAAAGAACCCGGGCGACGTTTGGACCATCCCCACGGCACCCGCCTCCGGCAGCCATCACGCCGCCTTCCCCTGTGCCCTCGCCGAGCGCTGCATCCAGGCCGGAAGTCCCGCCGCCCGCTGCCGCACCTGTCGGTCCCCCTGGGTCAGGCCGGTTAGAAGACTCGGGCACACGGCTGTCCGGCTCGCCCTCCAGCCCCAGTGTGGTCACCCAGGGCCGCCTGAGCCCGGCGTCGTCCTCGACCCCTTCATTGGTAGCGGCACCACCGCTGTCGCCGCCGAAGAACTGGACCGGAACTGGATCGGCATCGAACTCAACCCGACCTACGCCAGCGAGGCGACCCAGCGCATCCACGGAACCCGGGCCGCATGAAGGCCAGGGGTCGGACGACTCGTCGGCGCACTGCGGCCGGTGACCAGGACTCCATCCCGAAGTCCCGCCGGTCGCACACACCGAGGAGTTGTCATGACGACCCCCGCAGGCGGCACCGATCGCCACAACCCGGCAGGAGTGAAGACTCTCGCCATCCGGCTCGAACCGGACGTCCACACGCAGCTGACGCTCATCGCCCAGCTGCGCGGCAGCACCATCACCGACGAGATCAGGAAGGCTCTGACGGCGCACATCGCCAACGTCAAGGGCAATACCGATCTGGCCTCGCAGGCCGAATCCGCCATGGCGGAAATCGAACGTGAAGCCGCTGCCCGCCGCGAGGCCATCGCCAGTCTGTTCGGCAATGAACAGACCACGGAGAAGCCCCGCACACCCCGAGGACGCTGAGTCGAGCCACCCCGGCAGGGACAGCAGGCAGGCCAACAGGCCAGCCGCTGCCCCTGCCGGTATTTACCCAGCCATCAGGAAGGAGGAACGCATCCCTCAGTCGCGACGACCCAGAAATATAAAACTAATCCGCCTCCTCCGCCCATGGATTTGGCGTTGTAGAATTCGCTTAAATCGTTGAATATGTTGAACGGTAGGCCCATAATCATGGATGGAGAATATTGAAATGCAAGAATACGACGCACAAGGACTGGCCAAGGCCATCCGTAACCAACGCGAGAAGCTCGGCCTCTCGGCCAGCGAAGTGGCCCGGCAAGCCGGCGTAGCCAAGGGCACCATCACCCGACTCGAACTCGGGCAGATTGGCAGCCCACGTATGGACAACCTCCGTGCTATCGCCGATGTCCTGAATGTCTCGTTGACCGAGCTGCTGGCCGACTCCAGCCTGCTCCGCGAATCCGACCTGCCAGCCCTAACGCCGTATTTGCGCACCAAATTCAAGGACATGCCCGAAGGCGCCGTCAAGGAAATCGACGAGCATTTCCGAGAAGTCGCCAAACGCCATGGCATCCATCTCAATAACGGTCCCGCCGCTGGCGAGGACGAATAACGCTCTCATATGAAAGGAGACAGCCATGACCACAAAAGCATCATTCACCACCGAGCGCAGCGTCCTGGCCAGTCTCCGGGCGCTCATCCCAAACCGCATCGTCACCAACCAGAGTGAAGCCCTGCGCGTCGCCGAGCACCAGGCCAGTCGACTGCTCGAACTCCATCACATCGATGACGGACCTGTCCCGAGCGGCCTCATTCCCGAACTGCCCAAGATCGAGATCGAACTTGTCGACGCACCCGTCTCGGGGGCAAGCTTCTGGAACGGCAGCGCCTGGATCATCCAACTCAACAAGCACGAGAACTATTGTCGCCAGCGCTTCACCCTCGCCCACGAGTACAAGCACATCGTCGACCACAACCGGGCCGACACCCTCTACATGGGCACTCGGGAAACCACAGCCCAACAGCAAGCCGAACAAGCTGCCGACTACTTCGCCGGATGCCTCCTTGTGCCCAAGAAGCTCCTCAAGCGTGCCTACTACGGCGGAGTTCAACGCACGGCCGACCTCGCAGGTCTTTTCCACGTTTCCGAAGCCGCCATGGCCGTCCGCTTGCGGCAGACCGGCATCGTCGAAGCTGCCCCACGCTGCACCCCCGCCAGCACTCCCTTCAGCCACACCTGGCAATACCGCTTCAACCGCACGGCCCGACCACAAGGAGTCTGACTATGACCATCGAAGAGATCGACAAACTCAAGCCACACAAGGCTGTCCTGTATCTGCGTGTCTCGAGCAAGAAGCAGACGGAGACCGCTATCGACATCGACAAGGACGGCAACTCGATCGCGACCCAGCGTGACATCTGCCAGCAGAAAGCACAGTCTCTCAACGCTGACATCGTTCACGAGTTCGTCGAGCCGGGCGTGTCCGCTCAAACCATCGAAAAGCGGCCCGTCTTCAAGGACATGATGAAGTTCCTCGGCGAGCATCGCGACGTGGACTTTGTGATCGTCTATGCCAGATCCCGTGCTTTTCGCAACTTCGTGGACGCCGCGATAACGAGGCGCCATCTGGACAAGCTGGGCGTGCGTCTTCTCTCGGCGCGGGAAGACTTCGGCGAAGGCACCTATGCCGAAGCCATGGAAGCGGTCACCGACATCATGAACCAAGTCCAGAACCAGCTCAGTGGGGAAGACATCCGGATCAAGATGCGCAACAAGGCCATCAACGGAGGCACCGTCAGCAAGGCGCGCCTGGGTTACCTCAATATCCGCAAAGACATCGAGGGGCGCATGATCAACAGCATCGGGCTAGACGAGAAGCGAGCCCCGCTTGTTCTCAAAGCCTTCGAGCTCTACTCGACGGGCAAGTACTCCATCGACCGCCTCGAAGCCACAATGGACGATCTGGGACTCACCACGCGCCGCACGGCACGGACTCCCGAACAGCCCGTCTCTGCGAGCAAGCTCCACGCCATGCTGAAAGATCCGTACTACGTCGGCTATGTCAGTTACAAGGGCGAGCTCTACCCGGGCCGTCATGAGCCCATCGTCGGTCAAGACCTTTTTGACCTCGTGCAGGAGGTGATGAGCGCGCGAAGCGGATCGGGCTCACGCGACCGTGTGCATGATCACTACCTCAAGGGCATGCTCTACTGTCTGCGCTGCCATGCCGCAGGCCGCCAGAGCCGGATGATCTACATGCGCACCAAAGGGCATGCCGGGAGTATCCACGAGTACTACTTCTGTCGGCTTCGCCAGGAGGGTCTCTGCGACTTGCCGCACATCCCGACCTACGTGATCGAAGACAAGATCATTGAAGCCTACGACTGGCTCCAGCTCGCGCCAGAATTCGAGGCGGACGTCCGCGAGCGACTGACGCGGACTCTCGACGGGGAGCAGCAGGACTTCAGGATACTCACCGCTGCCCTGAGTAATCGGCTGCGAGAGGTGGACGCCAAGGAGACGCGGCTCATCGATTTGGCGTCAGACGGCGCTTTGCCCGCGATAAAGATCCGGCAGAAGCTCTACGAGCTCCGAGTGCAGAAGGATCGGATCCAGGACGAACTGGCCAACCTCGAGAGCAAGATCGCTGTCGGGGCTGATCTGCTGTCCAAGGCTCTCGATCAGATATCTAACCCGAAGGCTTCCTACATCGCTGCGCCGGACAGGGTCCGTCGCCTACTCAACGAAACCTTCTACAACTACTTCTGGGTGGGCGAACGGGGGGTCGTGCGTCCTTCCCTCAACCACCCGTTCGACGACATCCTGGCCGCCCAGCACGCCTTCCGATCGCCCGTTGTGTCCAGCACAACAAAGACCCAGGAATCGATCTCCCGACCGCCTGAAAGGGCCAAAACAGGCGTCTCAGCCACCCTGGAACGTCAGTTCGTGGGCAACAAAAAGGGCGCCGATTTCTCGACGCCATCCCTGTTGTTCAACCTTGCGTCGATCTACTCGAACCATGGTTCGAATAAAGCGACTCTGGTCGGGCTGACAGGATTTGAACCTGCGACCCCTTGGAGGGTTTTTGAACCCTCCGGAAGACTGCGGAAATCTCGCGTTTTCCCTGGTCAGACGGGGAATCGGGCGACTCCCCCATGTGGATTCTACCGGGTCATTCCCGGTCGGTCACGGGTGTTTTAGATGGGTATTTGATGGACGGCCGGCCTGATGGACTGAAGGATCGATTGAAGCGACTGGCGCATCCGCCGGGCTGTGCCACCAACGCATCCTTCCCCGACTGCTTAATTCTCGGACTTATCGGGTTCTTGTCTCAGAGAGGATAGTCTTTGGCGTCGGGCCATGGCGCCTTCCAGTCTCGATTTTGCGGGTGGCTCGACAGCCACTGGCGGATGTTGATCAGGACTTCGTCGACGTCGTGCAAAAGGTCCCGCTGCTTGCGGACGAACGTGCGGTCCGTCACGTTGGCGCGCAGGGCGTGGGCGGGCTTCTGCCGCGCCGCGCGGACTTCGCGTAGAGGCTTCAGCGCCCACTTCACAGCATCCGCCTTCACATGGTTCATCGTCATGAACAGCTCAAGGCGGTTGAGGGTGCCCAAACGCTCCTTTTTCTCGTTCACCCGCGGAACCTCGGCCTTGTCGAGCGCTGCGCCGTCGATGTTGTCCGAGAGGAGCTTGTCGAAGGAGTGAATGAAGTGGTCCCATTCCCGCTGGTCCGCCCGAAGGATCCAGCCGAAGTCTTCTGGCAGCTCGTGGGACCGGAAGAGACGCGCGCCCCACACGTTCTCGTAGAGGTCGCTGATGGCTTTGAGCTCCTGAGCGAGCCGGGCGAACGGTCCTATGCCGTCCGGCCAGTGGCCCATTTGGGTGCCGTACCAGACGGGGTGAGGGGTGATGCCCTCTTCATGGACCTGAAAGCTCGCCCAGCGCTGCTGGTGCTCGGGTGTGAGGTCGTCCAAGTCACCGTAGAAGGCCGCGACGCGTCGGACAATCGGGGAGTCCCGGACCTCCGGATCATGCTGGCGCATGTCGTAGGCGAAGCCGAGGTGCATAAGGCTGACTCTGTCCTTCTTTGGCTGGTCCTTGTCGTCGTAAGCGTCATCGGACATCCAGAAGTTGATTCCGAAGTCGCTCATGCCGAATCTGTAGCGGGCATCGTTGCGATAGCCCTCGAGCACGTCCGAGCTAAAGAAGGCGAGCTCAAGCGTGGACCGGCCCCGCGCCATGGCCTTGGTGAACGGGGCGTCTTCGAACTTCTTGGGCAGTTTCATCCGCTTCAGTGCCTTCGCCGTGGGGTAGAGGCATACTCCATAGTCGTCTTCGGAGAGCTCGCGAAGCTCTTCGATCTGCTCGGCGACGGTTCTCCGCGAAGGCCAGGGCCGGATGTGGATGTTCGGGTAGTCGCCTGGGCCTACCACCTCGATGAGGCCAGCGTCGGCCAGCTCGACGGCGGCCTCGATCTCGTCGCGCGAGTTCCGGGTGGTGCTGACATGCAGCCCGTTGAAGTCGCCTGACTTCATGTAGCGCTGCTTCACCTTCTTCAGCAGCTCTCGCGCGGACGGGGAGAGGTCATCTATTGCGGCCACGTCGATCCAAACTGTCATGCCCTGGGCAAACTGGCCGGGTCCGCTGCGGCGAAGCTCAGCAGACCCGGCATGTATGGTTGTAACTTCCCGCTTAATCACGCCCGCTCGCCTTCGCCCCAGTCCTCGTGCCCGAGCGGGGCTTCGTTCAGCTCGTCTCGGCGTGATCGCCAGTCGGGCAGGAACCGGTCCATCAAGGCCACGAACTTCTCGCCGTGCCCACGCTCCAGCAGGTGCATCAACTCGTGGACGACGATGTACTCCAGACACCGCGGAGCCTTCTTCGCCAGCTCCGGGTTGAGCCAGATCGTCCGTGACGTGGTGACGCAGGTGCCCCACTTGGTCTTCATCCGGCGCACGACGAACCTGTCCGCCTCGACTCCGAGGATTGACTGCCACTTCTCGAGCAGCGCGGGCACGGCGGCCTTCAGCTCACGCCGGTACCACCGATCCAGTGCCCCGAACCGTCCGGCGGCATCGGTGTCAGGTGGAGTGATCACCCAGAGCGTATGGCCTTTGGTCCGGACACTGTACGCACCCCTCGACTGGGAGACGTCGAGGAGATACCGCTCCCCCCACACATAATGGGTCTCCCCCGAGACCATCTTGCGTTCTGTCTGCCTGTCCGCGTTCTGGAGCTGCTCTCGCCGACGCTTGATCCACGAAAGCCGCTGCACGACCGCGAGCCGGATCGCGTCCTCAGTCGTGCGCTGCGGTGCAGCGACCCGTACCCGGCCCATTGGAGGGTAAACCGATATGTGCATGTTCTTGATGTCCTTGTAGACGACGTCGACGCCGAGGCCCGCGACGGTGAGGTAGCCGCTAGCGGTACTCATCGTTGTTCTTCAGCAGTTCGATGAACTCTGCCAACGAGTCCTCTTCGACGCCAGCCAGTTCCTTGCGCAGCTCACGAGCGAGCGCGCGCTCCTTCATCCTGCCGGCACCGGCGTCGGCCCATCCGTGTTCCTTGCTCGATTGGATCCTGTGGTGCAGTGCTTCGGGGTCGACGACCAGGTCTGCTGGACTCCATTGGAAGTCCACGATCGCCCGACGCGCAGGTGTGCTCGCCCATTCCGGGTAGGTCTTGCCGTCTGCAGCCTCTCGGGTGCCAACTTTTCCGGCCAGCTCGATGAGTTTGCGGAGGTAGTCCGCGTAGTCCTCGGCGTCTTCCTTCTGCTTCTCGATGAGTGCGTCGAGGAGTTCGGACATGTGGTCGTAGTAGCGTGGGTTCATCGCATGCTCGTCAACGATGGTCTTGCGGACGTTGTTGATGATCGTCTCCGCAGTGGCCGCGCTGCTGCCCCTGATTCGGGGTGGCAGCGTGTCGACGGCGTCCGGCCCGCGCTCGACGATCAGCTCGACCAGAGTCTTCTCCAGGTCGGCGACCTGTTCGACGGGTTTGGCGTGGATGTAGGTGTCGAGCAGTTGGCGCATCCCAGCCTCGTACTGCTTCATGTCGATGTTCTCGCCGGCTCCGGCCTCGACCTCGCTCTTGACGGCGGTGTAGTGGGCAACCTCGCCCTTGATCGACGCGATCTCAGCCGTCGTGTAGCCGGCGGCTTCAATATCACTGGCGACGGCTCCAAAGGCGCGTACGAGGCTAGCAACGGACTTGTAGAGCAGGACGCGTTTGGGTTCGTTGTCCTTGATCTGGTCGGCATCCCCCGGGGTGGACGCAACGAAATAGTGCTGGTATTCCAGCGTGCCCTTTGGCGGGGCAACCGGCTCGCACAGCGCACGGACGGCGTCGAGCGCCTCCTCGAGATCCTTGCGGTCCTGCTCACTGCGGTTGCTGATCAGTCCGTCGACATCATCGGCCTCGTACTCGCCGAAGGCTTCGGAGGTGTAGTCGGTGACGGTCTTGTCGAGCGACTTGAACAGGTCTCGGTAGTCGACGATGTAGCCGTATGCCTTGTCGTCGCCGTCGAGACGGTTGACGCGGCATATCGCCTGGAAAAGGCCGTGGTCGCGCATTCTCTTGTCGATGTACAGGTACGTCGCACTCGGCGCGTCGAAGCCGGTCAGGAGCTTGTCGACCACGATGAGCAGCCTCATCTGGCCGGGTTCCTTGACGAACCTCTTCTTGACATCGGCCTCGAACTCTTCGACCCGGCCGATGGCCTCATCGGGGTGCACGCCGAAGTGGTCGGCGAGCATCTGCCGGTAGATCTCGTACTTGCGGAGCTCCTCCGTGTCCCCCTCGCCCGCGTCTTCCTTGGAGATCGCGGTAGGGTTCGGCTTGTAGCTGGTCACGATCGCGACCTTGCGCCTGAAGCCACTCTTCACGAAGGCCTCGTAGAAGGTGCAGGCCTGGTAGACCGAGTCGCTCACCAGCATGGCGTTGCCCCGGCCGCTGATCAGCCGTGGCTGGGTCTCCATGTCAATGAGGATGTCCTGGACGATCTGCGCCGAGCGGGGTGCAGAGGAGAAGACCTTCTGCGTCGTTCCCCACTTCTGCTTCAGCCGGGCCTTCGACAGGTCGGTGAGATTCCGGGTCTTGGCATCGAACCACTTGTCGACCGCCGCGGAGCCCTGGAGCTCCTGCTCGACCTTCCGGGCCTCGTACTTCAGGTCGAGCACGACGCCGTCGCGGACGGCCTCATCAAACTTGTAGGTGTGGATGAACGACCCGAACGTCTCGATGCTGGTCTTCTTGTCGCTCTTCAGCAGCGGCGTGCCGGTGAAGCCGATGAACATCGCCCCCGGCAGCAGGTCCTTCATGATTCGGTGCATCTTGCCGCTCTGGGTGCGGTGGGCCTCGTCGACGAACACGAAGATGTTCCCCTTGGCACTGAACCCGTCCGGGATCTTCGTCTTGAGTTCCTTCGCGAAGTCCTCGGCGTCCTTGTCGCGGGCCTCTTCGTCGGTGCCGCGGAACTTGTGCACCAACGAGCACATGAGCGGCGGGTTGGACTTGTTGAGCATCGCGAGCATGTCCGCGCCTGACTGGGTGCGGCCGATCTTCTCCCCGACCCCGGAGAAGCCGCCCTCGATCTGCTCGTCCAGCTCGGTGCGGTCGGTGATCACGAGGACGCGGGCATCATGCCGGGTCTCCAGGATCCACTTGGCCAGCCATACCATCGTCAGGCTCTTGCCCGACCCCTGGGTATGCCAGATGATGCCGCCCTCGCGCCTCGCGACGCGTGCCCGAGCGGCCTTGACACCGAAGTACTGGTTGTGCCGCGGGGACTTCTTCACACCCGCGTCGAAGACGATGAAGTCGTGGATGATCTCCAGGAAACGCTCCTTGGAGCACATCTGGGTGATCGCGAGGTCGAGGTCAGCGTTCTCGCCCTCCTCCTTCCACCGCAGCCAGTACTTCTCCGGGGTCTCGATCACCCCATAATGCAGCCCCTCGACGTCGTTGCCCGCGAACAGCAGCTGGACGGTCGTGAAGAACGGACGGACGAAGTCATGACGCTGGTTGCCGATGTTCTGACGAATGCCGCTGGCGACACTCACCGTCGAGCGCTTCAGCTCGACCACACCGAGCGCGATCCCGTTCACATAGAGGACGAGGTCGGGCCGCTTCGTGTGCTCGCCCTTGACCGTGACCTCTTCGGCCACCACGAAGTCGTTCTTCCCCGGGTTGGCCCAGTCGATCAGGTGGACTGACTGGGTGGTCTCGCCGACGTCGGTCTTGACCTTCGCGCCGTAGCGAAGGAGTTCGTAGACCCTACGGTTCTGGTCGTACAGGGAGGACCCGCCTCCGAGCGCCGCGGCTGTGAGCACTTGCTGCATGGCACGCGAGACCAGCGCGTCGTCGTATCCACGGCGGACCAGGTAAGCGCGGAGTCTACCTTCGTCGACGTTGCGGTTGTCCTGGTCTTTCAGGTTCCCGCCATAGACGTACCCGAGCTTGTTCCGGAGGAGCCCGACGACCCGGCGTTGTGTCTCGCGCTCCTTCTGACCGACTGCGCTCATGTCTCCTCCTTCGAGGGCAGGCGGGTCCGCCCCGTCAGCAATTCCTGCATCATCCCGACCTTCACCGCACGCGCCCACTCCAGACGACGATCCCAAGCGACGATCTCTGCGTCAACGTCCTGCAAGACCTCGGCAATAGCACGCTGCTCGTCCGCTCCAGGCAAAGTCAGCGCGATACCTGAGATATAGCTGCGAGTCGTGGCAAGGACTTTCGTACCCGCCGCCAACCGGAGCAAGGCTGCACGAAACGCGGGGATGAATTGGATATACCCCTTGAAACCGTCTGCAAGCACTGACTTATCGAACCGTGCGGCAATCGTGTGGAGCCCCGGAACCGCTCCCTCCGGCGGCACGTCTGTGACTTCTACCGACTTGCCGACCCCATCCGGATCTTCAGATGCATCAGCGAATACTAAGTCCCCAACGGCCAAACGACCGGCACGAGATGCTAGATGTGACGCTGCCCGCGGCATGCTCTCGGAAGCAGCGTCAAGACGAACTGAACTTCGTGTGTGGATGTCGCCATAGTGGAGGTATCTCAGAGGTGATTCTTGATCGAGCTGATCGCGAGACAGCGCAACCGTGCGAAGGTATGTGACGTGATCGCCGAGAGTGATATCACGCCACTCGCCGGTAAACCCAGGAAGGCGTGTGCTGCCGGTGAGGAGTTCCTGCACCATACCCAGCTTGACATCACGCTTCTTCGCGATGAGTTTCTCCAACGCTTCTATTTGAGTGTCCGCTTCCAATATCACCGCGGCGATGTTTGCTTGCTCCACGCGGCGCGACGGGATCATTACTTCGTATGCCGTCAGATTGTTGCGATTAAGGGTGGGGACAGACGTCGCAGCGTCAAGGCGTTCCAGGTGGAAGGCAGCAAGCACGGCAGCCACAAATCTCGGATCATTGCCATTGAAGTCGTCGGCCCACAAGGTGGTGTCGTGCGGCCAAAACGGCTCATCGACATAGAAAACTCGCCCGAGCAGCCCCTTCCTCCCGGTAACGACCGCCGGAGGCTGGACCGCAGCCCTGGCATGGAAGTACGAGATGCCGGACGATGAGTAAACCGGTACCGAGCCAGCAACGCGCGTTGCCTCGGTGATGTCGAACCCACGTTGGAGGCGACAGAGATCGGAGGCACGGACTACTTTCCAGCCATCGGGGATGGAACCACCGATATTCACAGGACTATCCCCATCTCAATCAGATGTCCTAGCACTTTCGCGCCCAAACGGTCAATCTCAGCCTCACGCTGGGCGACCGTTGACTCGTAACGAGTAGAAAGCGCCCGGAGTCGTGAAATCAGGCTGAGTCCAAGGGCAGTCACTTCACCGATGATGCGCCGCTCGAGCGCAGCTCCCCACTTGTCATTAACCACAAGCTGCTGCACCTCGCTCTCAGTCAGCGAGTTGTACTTCGCAACGACCTTCTCGTTGAGCGCGGTGGCCGCCGTCTTAACCGCTGACTTGGTCTCGGCCTCGGCGGAGTACAGCGCGATGACCTTGGTGAGCGCTGCGATCTCATCGGGGTCACCGCCGGAGCGTTTGATTTCCTTGAGGTAGTCGCCCGCAGCTTTTTTGGGCAGCTTGCCTTCGTCGTCAGCGGCGTCGAACAGCAGCCCGCCTTCAACGGCGTTTTCTTCGATATATTCTGCAACCGCGAGGGTGGCTGCGTCGGCGGCCTCGGTGAGATGGTCCAATTCGGCCTGCTCGGATGTGAAGTAGCGGGCGATCACGTGCTCGGGTGGGAGGAGGTCCATCACCCAGCGTTTCGCCTTCGCACCGGTACCGAAGAGGATGTGGGCGTCTTCGTACTTGGGCTTGTTGTTCTTGTCCTTCCACATGCGTGCGGTGCGCGGGTGCACGGCCCGGGTCCAGCCTTCGCTGGCGATCAGCGACACATCGTCGTGCATGACGTCGTTCCAGTAGCTCATGAGCTGTTCGTAGACGCCGTACTCGTCGATCAGCGGTCGTGGCCGGAACGCATCCAGGAGTGCCTCGGACACGTAGCGGATGAGGTCAGCGGGTTTGGTGTCCAGGTCGATCTTTTCGAGCAGACCGCGCTTGCTCGCCCACCACTGCCTCACCGTGTTCGCGGTGTCGAGATCGAAAGCCTCGTACTCGCCGGAACCAATGACTGTCGACCGGATTTCACTGGGCTCGACCTTCAGCTCCGAGTAGCCCTCACGCAGCGGTGTGAAGAGTTCACTGAGGAGGTTCGGGAACGCATCCCAGTAGGGCTGAAGTGCGTCGAGGTCGCGGTTGGGGATGCCACCGTGCATGTGTGCACGGAGGTCCTGGATGTCCTCGGGCTCGGAAGAGTCGATGTAGCGCGGGATGTTGAGGTTGTAGTCGTTCTTCGGATCCGCGATCTCGCTGATCGGCACCATGCGGGAGTAGCGCGCGATCTCTTTTCGGGTGGCGAAGGCGTCGACGATCTTGTGCATGTCGCGCGGCCGCAGCCGGTTCTTAGGGCCGTCCTTGGCGAAGCCCTTGCTCGCGTCGATCATGAAGATACCGGCGCGCGCCTGGGCCTCCTCCTTGTCGAGCACGATCAGGCAGGCAGGGATGCCGGTGCCGTAGAAGAGGTTCGGCGGCAGACCGATTATCGCCTTGATGTAGCCGCGCTTGATCAGCTCAGTGCGGATCCTCGCCTCTGAGTTCCCGCGGAACAGCACACCGTGCGGGAGTACGACAACACCCTTGCCTCGCGGCCGCAGCGACTTGACCATGTGCAGGAGGAACGCGTAGTCACCGTTCTTGTCGGGCGGGGTGTCGAATCCATCGAATCGGCCGAAGGAAAAGTCGAAGCCATTAAGCCAAGTCTTGACCGAGAACGGCGGGTTAGCCACGAGATAGTCGAATGTCTGGAGGTTGCCGTTGTAGGTGAATTTCGGGTTGGCCAGAGTGTTTCCCTGGCGCAGGTCGTGGGTCTCGTTGCCGTGGAGAATCATGTTCATCCGCGCGAGCGCCCAGGTGGCGTTGTCGTTCTCCTGGCCGTAGATCGTCAGCCCGTTCGGTGCGGCGTCGGCGACCTTGATCAGCAGCGATCCGGAGCCGCACGTCGGATCGTACACGGTGGTGGACTTGGGGGCGTCGGCAGGGATCTGGAGCAGCTGCGCCATCACGCGGGAGACCTCAGCCGGGGTGTAGAACTGGCCCTTGCTCTTTCCGGACTGGGTGGCGAAGTGCCGCATGAGGTACTCGTAGGCATCGCCCAGCAGGTCGTCGCCCTCGGCTTTGGAGCCGGTGAAGTCCATGTCCTGGAAGATGCCGATCAGGTTCGAGACCCTGTCCTGCAGTTCTTTGCCGGAGCCCAGCTTGGCGGGGTCGTCGAAGTCGGCGGTGTTGATGACGCCCAGTAGGTCGTTCTCTTCGGCGAGACGCCGGATCGCGATGTTGACCTTCTCTCCGACGTCGGTCTTGCCCTTGAGCGAGACCAGGTAGTCGAAGGAGCCGTCGTCGGGGACGTAGATGAGCGCTGACTTGTCGGCCTTCGCCTTGTCGGAGACGTACTTCACGAACAGCAGGGTGAGGACGTAGTCCTTGTACTGGCTCGCGTCCATTGACCCGCGCAGCTCGTCGGCACTGCTCCAGAGTGAGGAGTACAGATCAGATTTCTTCAGCGCCACGGCTCACTCTTTCTACGTTCAGATACATGCATCCCGGGCCGAGGGCAGTCGCCCCGGCCCACCAACACTGCTCAGGGTCTTCCGCTGCCATCGCCTGCGTCCGAGATCGCGACCCCTCCGCTGCGGACCCAGGCGTCAACCTCGCTCGTCTGAAACTTCCAGAGCCTGCCGACCTTGTGGGCCGGCATGGAGCGTTCGGCGATCCAGATGTAGACGGTCTCCTTCGTCACCCCGAGGTAGCCTGCAATCGCTTCGGCAGAGAGCCACGGTTCACTCACAACAGCACTCCTCGGGACAGACAGCGGCCGTCCGGTCCCTGTCTGTGCCGATCTTACTGTGATCCGCACGGTCTGACTCGGTTAGACCGGGCTCGCCCGACGACGCACCTTGTCCCGGCAACGAGTGAAGGGCGACGTTCGACAAGGAGCCAGAGAAAAGACTGCAAGAGGAGCGTTACATCCCAAGTATCGCCTTCAGGATCACCGCCGCCGCGATCTCCGTGAGGATGTCGATGCTGGCATTGGCGACCATTTCCCAAATCTTCAGCCATCGCGTCTTCACCCTGCCGCTCGTGGCGTCAGCGATCTCGGCCTCGAGCTCCTCCAAGTCGGCTTCGACCAACTCCTGCGTCGTTGACGGCACCTTGTACGCCTCGATCAGGCTCCGGAGCGCTCGGCATGACCGAAGAGTCAACTAAACCTTCAGCAGTCCCGTGAGCCGCTGCTGGCCGTCGAGGATTGCGGTGACGGACTGGCCAGGAGCGATGTCCAACGTCGGGTTATGGCGGTTGCTGAACTCGTTGTACTCCCTGAGGAATCCGTAGAACCGAAACTTCTTGACGGTTTCCGGCTCGACCTTCCACGAGAGGAAGCCACCGATCGGGTACCCGCGCATCATCGAGTCGAGCAGTCCGATCACCTGTCCGGGCCTCCAGACGTACCCACGCTGGATCGCGGGCAAGATCAGGTCACCCTTCTGGATGCGCCGGAGTGTCTCTGCGATCGTTGTTGGCGGCAGGTATCCCATGTCACGGAACCCTACCGCGGAGGATTTCCCGCGACTGAGGACGGATCAGTGGTGTGCACGATCAGGTCCTGCAGACGCCACTGGAAGGCGGCGTTCGGTTCGGCCGCCAGGGTTCCCCTTGGAGGATTTTTGGCGCCTCCGGAAGACCGGGGAAAACCTCGCGTTTCCCCTGGCCATACAGGGAGTCGGGCGGCTTCCCCGTGTGGTTTCTACTTCGTCATTCCTAGTCGGTCACGGGTGTATCGGTGGGTATCTGGTGGTCTGGTAGCCTGACGGTGTCGACGGTCCATTGGCTAGGCCTCTAGGAGCTTCCCGTCCACCAACCACCGGCACCTCCGGCCAGCTTGACGTGGTCACCGTACGCGTATTTGTGGGAATCGGTATCCGACCGCTGCTACTTAGCCGATCACGGAACGCAGATACCTAGCGCTCAACCCCATGGTATGAAGTCGTGTCTTAGGTACCGGAATTGTCTAATGCGCGGGGGGCTCGGCAGCTTGGCTGTCGATGTCGTTGGGTGGGTCTTCTCGAAGTTGAACGCCTATGGCGAGGTAGAGGGCCGCGACGAGGATCAGCGCTGTGGCTAATTCGCCAACTTCCGACACGAATCCGTGCAGTAGTTCGTTTCTGAGGTTCTCCCCAATGGGGCTTGCGAGCAGCGTGGTGATGTAACGGCCCCATGACTCGTCCAGTCCAGCTTCGATTAGGCCCGGCATTAGGGCACCTAGCCCTGGGTACTGTCCGGGCGTCTTCTCTCTCTGGGTGCGGTAGACGGGCAGGGGGATCGCCAGGGTGATGGCGCGTGCGAGAGCTTCGACGCGGGGGGCCGTTGAATAGGCTGCGCCCTCAGCGTCACCTCCGAAGTGGCGCAGGAAGTCCCGTGCGAGGGCCCTCCCGAGAGCCTGCTGCACATGCGAATTCTTCGAGAGGAACGACGCCAGATCGTTCTCCGGGATCGGACCCCACTTCCGCCAGATGCGACGTAGAGCCTCTGCAATTAATGGGGCTTGAACGTGGGCAAGACGAATCTCGATTTCTGCGAGCTGCCATTCAATCTTTTCGTCCTCGCTGGATGCGGTGTATCTCGGCAGGCCGTCGCCTCCCAGCCGGACCTTAGGAAACAGCGCACGAAGCGGGGCGAGGCTCATTCCTTCTGCTACGGCTGATCGATTGGAATCAACATTGCCGGAAGGCGGAGCGGAAATGAGGAGACGTAGGGCATCGTGCCAGCTCGAAGCGCCTGTGATGTGGTCCAGATAGCCTTCTACAGCTTCCCTCGGGATCTCGATCGGGAGAGAGCTTCGGACAAGCCCGAGCTCGTCAACAGTGATGGCCTGTAGGGCGCCGGTGATCTCGTCGACCAGGTCGTTGAAGCTGTACTTGCGGGCGATCTTGACTGCCGTCTCGAGATGTGCCATTCGCACAGCGCCGCTGTTTCTCTCGGCTTCTGCTATCCAGGTTTGGACGGTGTCTCGACGAAGCTGTTCGCGCTGTTCGCGTGAGAGACCCGCCACCCGCAACTGCAGGTCGATCGCTGCGACGGTGATGAAGGTGTTGCCCGTGTAGACTGCGCGGGCCTTCTCCAGAAGGGGAAGGACTCGGTCGGCAGGGGCGGCGTCGTTGACGAGGATTTCGATCAGTCCCAGGACTACACCCGGCCCTGGGGATGTGCCATTCATTGCGCCTGCCGCCGCCTTCTCAGCGGCAGCGAGTGCGGCTTCGCTTTGATCAGTCGCCTTGATAAGCCGTGCGAGGTCGAGCGCACGGGCAAGGCTCTTGACGGCCGCAATGTTGGCTCGGAGCTTGCCCGCCTCGTCGAAGTGGTGCGTGGGCCGTGCAGGCACACTGAGATAGCTTTCGATTGCCGCGCGTGCGTGCTTGCCGGGGTGACCCCACTTTGCCTCGAATGCGATGTCGTTGAGCCGAGCGCGGGCGACTGGCTCCGTAACAGCATTTGCGACGGCTTCCCAAAGGGCACTTTCTTCGGGCGGCAGCTGGTCAAGGGGCGGGGGATATTGGGAACCATCGTTCAGGCTGATACAAGGGCCGAAGTGGCCTTCGCTCTTGCCGGATTTGGGCTTGGCCTCGCTGTACCCAAAGGCCATTGCCACGCTTCTGAGTGGGCCATTATCTTCGGGCAGGTGGAAGCGATCGACTAGTTCGTTGGCGTCGGCGGCCTGTTTCGCCGCAGCGTCAATCTGGCGAGCCACTTCGATCACCAAGTCCGGATCAAGCTCGTTCTCGTCATCCATCTGTCTTTCCCGCTTTTCTCCCACTGGACAGTACGGCGGTAGCCCAAAAGCAGGCTAGGTCCCGGCGAAGATGAGCTGAGCGAGGCTGGCCGCGGTACCAAGCGCGAGCACCGCGTTCTCCCGGCGCCAGGCGATGCCGCGCAGATGCGGGTCGGTGTGGCTGGCAGCCGAGTCGTAGTTGAAAAGTGCTTGGGTGAACTCTGTCATCTTCTCGAGAATGAACGCTTCGCGCTCGGGGAGCTCGCGTTGGGGCGGGTTCGGGTTGATCGTGGCCGGACGCATTTTGCGAAGCAGCTCGCAGGCCTCGCGTGATGCCTCGATGCTCGCTTTCAGGTTGTCGGGTGTGCCTGCGGTCAAGAGCTGCTTTGCTGTCGTGAGTCGGCTGATGACCGTTCTGTGCTCGTCGGTGGCCGCCTCGGTCGGGAGCGCGACCACGAGCGAGATGGCTGCGGCGAGGTGCCACTGTTCGAGGACATTCTGCATCCACTGGTGCGCGTCGATTCGGACCTCAGTCGGCTGTCCTGGGTAGGGGAAGCGGATGGGACGCTGGGGCTCGTCCCAGATGGGAAAGGTGGATCCGGGGCTGATCAGGGCGTACTGGACCTGCGGGCAGATCGTCAGATCCCCTCCGTCGCGGATCTTCTCGATCCGCTCGATCGCGGTGTCCGACAGTGTCCACTCCGCGTCGACCTTCGTCTTGCAAACGTTGCCGCCGCCGCGGGCTTCACAGCCGAGCTGTTTCAAGACTGGGGCAGCTGTGCCGAGGTTCAGGAGGCGTCCCGATTCGGCGCGGATGCCACCGGTAATCAGAAACAGCGCAGACGCCCCGTCAGACAGGCCGCCTGCCTCGAGATCGAAAGTGAGCCGCAGAACTGGCTCGGCCGCGGGAATTCCGCGCAGCTCGCCGGTCGTCGCGCTGATGTAGGAACCGCCCATGGGCACTAACTCTACGGGGGCCCGGCATGCTCGCATGAGAATCCTCACGATCCGACTCTGGAACTGAGAAGCGGTGTCTCAATCGTCTTTGCCCTTGCCTCCGCACGAAAGAGCTATGGGGTCGCCCGGAGCACAGCTCGTTACTTGCCTCTGATTCCGGACCCGTTGCCCCGGGTGCTTCTGAGAGTCAGCAATAATCGCTCCAGGGCCCACCTACAGCCGCGCCCATGCAGTGACCTCGCCACACCCCATTCGCTGCAGGCTCAGAGGCCCTGTCCGCTGGCTTCTCGGCCAGGTGCGCGCGCTCGCATGGTCGGGTGCTCAGCTTCGGCCTGCTGGGCCTTGCGGGCTGCGACCTTCTGTGCCTCGGTTGCGCGGGTGCGCTGGATGCGGGTGACGGCGTCGCGAGGGTTGAGTGACCTCAGCGCCTCGGCCTCGGTTCGTGCGTCTTGTGCGGCCTTTGTCCAACGACGGGCTTCGCGGTCGGGGTTGATGTGTTCGTATCGGGCGGCTGCGCGGCGGACTTGTTCGACGCCGAATACGCGGGCCATCGCGGCCAGTCTTTCCTCCCTGGGCGATGGTGTCGGGCGGCGTGTGCCCGTGGAGGCGAGGAGGTCGGCGACGTGGCCCCACTGGGTGGCCCTGCGCTCGGCGGCCTCGGCGCGGGTGGTGAGAGCGAGGATTTCGTCTCGTATCCGCCCGGCCCGGCCGACATCGACCAGCCCGCGGACCGCCTCCGCCGCACGTTCGCCGGCGACGGCGAGGCCGCGATCGGCGCGCTCGCGTTCCATCGCGGAGACAAACTGTTCACGGGCATCGGCGGGGTTCTCGGCGACGACGTGCAGCAGGTTCGTCTGGCGGCCGCGGGTCATGCCGACGTAGACGGCCGCCGCGCTGGTCTGGTCGGTGAGCAGCGTGTGCGAGGCCGCGACGGTCGTGCCCTGGACGCCGTAGGCGGTCGCCGCGTAGGAGAGGTGCGCATGCTCGGCCACGTAGCCGGCCGGGAGGTGGACGCTGGTGCTGTGCCTTCGGCCCGTGCCCGCCTCGCGCGCCCAGAGCGACCCGTCGGCGTCGACCTGCTGGACGGTCCAGGTCTGCCGGTTGGCGACCCCGAGCCGGGCGTCGTTGCGTCGGGTCTGGACCAGGTCGCCGGCGCCGATGCTCAGCCCGTCGCTGCCGGTGGCTGTGCGAGCGTCGTCGACGATGCCCTGCTCTACTAGGCGGGCGCGGATGCGCTCGTTGAGGGCGGTGGCCTCCTCGACGGTCGCGACAGTGATCGCCTCGCCGTCCCGGGCGGTGCCGGCGATGTGCGCCTGGGCGTCGGTCTTGCTCGCGTGGATGCGGACGAGTCCGAGCACGGCGAGCTGGTCGAACACGGCGCCGGGGTCGTGGCCGTCGCGGATCGCGAGCGTGAGGTCCGCGTAGGCGGGATCGGCGAAGCGGTGCACGCTGGTCATCTGCCAGATGCGGCCGCGGAGCTGGGCTGCCATGTCGAGCACTCCCCCGCGGCCCACCGCCGGGAGCTGCGCGCGGTCGCCGACCAGCGCGACGCTCGCTCCCGACTCCCTGGCAACGGTGAACAGGGCGAGGGCGCCGTCCTGGTCGAGCATCCCGGCCTCGTCGACGACAATCCGCTCGCCACGATCGATCCGCGCGGCGGTGGACGGGCCGTCGTAGCTGCGTCCGGTCTCGGGGTCGATCGCGCCGCGGGCAAGGCGGGTCCAGACGCCGTCGTCGTTCCACCGCCAGCCGTGCGCGTGCACGAGGGCGGCAACCGAGTCCGCGGGCACGCCGAGTTCCTCGGCCACGACCTGGGCGGCCTTCTTCGTCGGGGCGAGCACGCGCACCCGGCGCCCGTCACGCTCGGAGGCGGCGATCGCGGCGGCGAGCATCGTCGTCTTCCCCGCACCGGCCGCGCCCTCGACGACGACGAGCGGATCCGCCGAGGCAACAGCCGCGGCCGCGGCGCGCTGGTCCGGATCGAGGCCGTCGGCCTGGGCGAGGTGGCCGAGGTCGGGACGCTCGGGCTCGGCGTCGGCGCGGGCGGCGAGGAGGTCGCGGAGCCTCGTCTCGGCGCCGACCACGCGGACGCTCGTGAGGTGCGCGACGTGCTCCCGCGCTCGCTCGCCGGGCGGCAGGAGCGAGAAGCAGTCCTCCAGGGCGAGCCGGGTCGCGAGCCCGACGAACTCCCGCAGCTCGTCGCCGGCTGCTTGCACGCCGTGCTCGGTCACCAGGTGCGTGATGTGCTCGGTGACCGTGTGCATGGTCCATGCCGAGGCGCGGGCGGCGCAGCGGTCGAGGGCGCGGGCTGCGATCTTCTCGATCGAGAGGTCCTCGAGCGCAACCACCGTGGGCCGGGCCGGTCGCGTCAGGGTTGCGGGGTCGTATCCGGCCTGGCGGAGTTCGGCGACCCACGCGGCCTCCTCGACGAGGCTGGCCGGTTTCTTCGCGGGCCGCTCGTGCGCCCACGCCTTCGCCTGCAACCGCGCGGCGACCACCGGCCCGGGCGTCACGCCGGGGTGGGCGGCCTCCCACGCGGCGCTCAGGCGGTCGAGGTTCCGCTCCACCTGCGCGGCCCGCTTGCTCATCACCGCACTGAACGGCCGCAACTCGGCGACCTCCCCGGTGACCGGATCCAGCGTCAGCCCGTGCCGGTCCAGCACCCCTGCCAGCACCGGATGAGCGGCGATCACCGCGGTGCCGAGCGCGCGGATGGCGCCCTGCTGCGCGAACAGCGCCGCCGTGTCGAGCGCACGCCATGCGTCGCCCGCGCGCACGCGCGCGCCGAACTGGAGGTGGATGTGCCGGTGCGGGTCCCCGGCACGGCTCGTGCGGTGCGCCACCGCGACGGTATGCAGTTCCTCGACCGGGACAACCTCCTGCGCGCCGCGTACCCCGACCCGTGTCACCGAATGCCGGGCGAGCCAGCGGCGGATCTCCGCGGCGGCGTCCCGCTGCGCGACGTCGAGTGCGGCCGACACCCCGGGGTGCAGGGCCGCGGCGATGGAAAGCGACTTCGGGGCATTGACCACCATCTCCGCGAACCGCGGCGAACCCAGACGGCCCTCGCCCGCCCGCCGTGGGATACCCAGGTGTTCCCCCGTGACCGGGTGGACCCAGTCGACCCACCCCGCGTACGCCTCCGGGGCGAGCTCACGGATGGCCGTGACGTCGCCGTCGCGGTCGAGCTGGACGAACTCGGCCACGGCACCATTGCCGAGGTAGTAGTCGTCGGCGCGCAAGCGGTCGGACTCGACATACCGGCGCGCGGCCGCGCCGTCACCGCGGAACAGTGTCACGCCGCCCTTCACGCCCGCCTCCCTCACCTCTGTGAGAGACAGGTGCGCAGCGCCTACCGGCGGTAGCATGCGTCCATTCAGAAGAAGTTTCTCGGGAAGGGGGAACGTGTTCGGCAGGCACCAGACGTCAGCACAGCGTGATCACGACGACGTCCACCACGACCCTGTGTGCTGATCCGGGCGCTCTTCGGATGTTTCGATTGAGGTACCTCAGGGTGTATATGGCGTCGCATTATCTGCTCGAAAACGAGCACATAGGCGGGCCTGCGAATCCAGCATTCCCACCGCGATCACCACATGAGAGTCCGAGTGCTGGCCGCCCTCTGGGCCCCAGCACGCCCAGCTAGACCGAGGACTTCGACCTTTGAGCCTCCGCCAAAAAACGAGTACAGGCGAGTGTAGCCCGGGACTGCGGCGGTTTGGGAGAGTATGAAGGCTGACACGTGGAGGCCAGTTCAAAGGGGGCAGCAAATGTTTCTCAGTTCGTCAAGGGGCTCCGGTGGCCCACCATTTCCTGAGCTCGCCACCGTCTGGGGCTGACATGAGCGTCATGATCGTGGGCAAGGACCACGTTGACCTGCTGGTCACGGCCTTCATGACCATCCACCACTCCAAAGAGGCCCGAAAGGCGCAGGCGCGGATGGGAGACAATTACGGTCGGGGATTCATGGTGCAGAACCTCAATAGCTGGAACTACTGCCACCCAGAAGACAAGCGCACGAAGGTCCCCGAGTACCACTGGGACCCGGTGACGGAGTTCGTCGACGCCTGGTGGGAGCACGATGTCATCCCAGGGCACTACATGGTTCAGCTCCTCAAGGCGGTCGACTGGTACGAAGACCAGTCGAGCGAGCACCCCGAGTGGGACGAGAGCGAAAACGGAATTCGCAAGATATGCCGGGCACTCCGTGCGGTCTGCGCAGACACGTGCTTGGATAAATACCTCGACTGGCCCAAGGACGAGCGCCCCGAGGACGGGGGCAGGCTGACATGGAGGGGTTGGAACCTCGCAGCATGGCACTGGACCCGCGAGCACGGGTTCAGGGAGCCGCCAAAGGACGACTTCGAGGCGATTGTGGAGTATCTGGACCCTGACCCTTGGGGCAGGGTATAGATGAACGGCGCATGAGATCGCTCCTACTCGCAGGCCCAGCTTGGTGGTATGCGACGGTTCCTCGTTGCGGTTCTCGGCCATGTTCCCGAGCCGCTGCGGTCGACGGATGTGGTCCCCAAAGCGACCACCCGTATCTATCCGCTGCCCGACCGCCTGCCGACCTAGGACGAGCTGCCCCTCCACGACGACTGCCTGGGGCCAATCACACACATTGACCTGATCGAATATCGGTCGCGGCAGGAAGGGGTGCGGCGTCAGCCGTCCTGACGGAGGCCTTCGAACGGGACGTCGCACTGAGGAGCTGAAGGGCGCGCGGCCCACTCTTCTATCTCGACCTGCGGAATCTGCCACTGCCGTCCCCGGAATCTGTTGGCAGGCCATGCGACATTGTCGTCTCTAGCCACGATCGAATCCTCAAGCCAAGGCGCGTCGAACCCCGCCTCGGCAAGCGCTGCCCTCAGGGCTGCATCCAGTGATTCGAGCCATTCCTGCAACTCCTCCACGGTGAAGCCACCGACTGTCACCTGGTGCTTCGACACGCTGAACGACGCATGGAGTGCCATGGGTTCGTCGTTGTACCGCCTCCTCGCACTCTCCTCTTCATCCGGAGATGAGAGTCTCGCGATGAGGATCGCGTCGTCCATCGCCCGCCGGTGGTACTCGGTCTCCACCAGCTCACTGATCGATGATCCGCCCTCTTCGTCCCAATGCTCCATGACATTGCGGAGCAGGGTGATTGCCTTCCCGCCTGGCACCGCAGGCTTCAAGCCTGCAGGGAGCCTGTCGTGGGCACGCAGCGCGTTCCTCAACGCCACGAACAGGAACTGGTGCTCAGCAGCGACCTGCATGCTCAAAGCCACTGTGGGGACACGGAACGGCCGTTGTGGGTCGAACGGCGGCTGGTCATCGAGGCTGTCGCGCCATCTTTGAGCGAGCAGGGGCTCCTTGTGGCCCTCAAGGTCTGCACGCATCGACGCGTCGAAGTACGCCGCATAGAGCTCGGCGGCAGCGTGCTCGAACCGCGCGCCCTGCATGCGCGCGGCCTCCGTCCATTGCAGGCCGCCGCGCCAGACGATGTGGTCTTCTTGCTTCCGCGCCTTGCCCATGCCCTGATGCTGTCACGTTCTGTGTGAAAATACCCCCCTCCCGCCTACGGGTTGTGCCCTCTCTCTGAAATCAGCGCAAGTTCGGAGCGTGCTGTGCGATCACCAGTCTCGTCAGTTGCTCGCCTCGAATCGTTATTGCGTCGAACATCGCATCAGACATGGCCGCAAAGTCTGTCGGGCAGCGGCGGGCGACGTCACGCGGCACGAGGTCGGCGAGCGGGCGCACCAAATGGTCGCGCATCCCGAGGTACACGTGGACGAAACCGTCGAGTCCATTTCCGGCGGCGAGGTTCAGGAGGGCCCGTCCGGAGTCTTGGACACGCCCGTGCGAGATCGTCAGCGTCTGCCTCAACCGGTTCATCAGGTACTGCGCGGGCTTTGCCGTCTCTCGTCCGCGACCGGAGTCAACTGCGATCACATAGTCGAGGTCGTATACATGGGCCGTGTGCTTCGACGACCGCCCAGGAAGCAGTGGTGTGATTCCGAGGTTGTCGTAGACACCCCCGTCGGTCATCGAAAGGCGTTGAACTGTCCTGCTGCCGGTGTCGAATGCCTCGAACGTGTAGTTGCGTACTAGTGCCGGCAGGAGTGCGGGGAAGGCTGCTGATGCCGCTACCGCGTCGGCGACCGGAACGGCGTCGGTGATCCGACCGTATGGTGAGCTGGAAGAAACACGGCTGCCGAACCGGACCGCGTTCGCCGTGGCTAGGTCCGTGGCGGAAATGATCGCGTCGAGGTTGGGGTGGGTGACCTCATTCATCAGTCGCTGCCCAAAGTCTCGATGCTTGACCGCTTGGACTAGGGATTCCGTCCGGCTGAAGCTTCGCCCGGTGCCGATGTTCCTCCAGCTTGCTGCGGTCCGGATTGTCCGGGCTGCGTGAGCGAGCGAGAGCGTCCGTTTCAGCAGTTCTCGCTGCAGCCCTTGACGTAGGATCTTCGTCACGGTGTCGTCGAAATCGGCGAATTGCTCCGGTCCGTAGGCCCACATGGCTGTGAGCAGACTGCCCCCGCTGATGCCAGAGACGACTCGGACGTGGCGGAGCAGGTCGCGGTCGTGCAGGGCGCGCATCGCGCCGAGGCCGAACGCCGTGGCTCGGAATCCTCCACCGGAGAGGGCAAGGCCAATTCGTGGTTCCCGGGTCATCCCTGCGTCCTGTTCCTCCGCTGCGAGCCAGTGGCATAGCCGAAACCGCCGGGGTAGAACTTGATGCCAGCGGGCATCCCGAGAGCCGTGCTTTCGGTCGGCCTAGGCATGCCCTGGTCCACGATTTCGGCGTACAGGGCCGGTTCTGCGTCCGAATCGACGAACCCCGTCCATTCGCCGTTGTCTCCGGCGAGGATGAGCATGATTGCCCTTGCGCCGCCGGTGAAGGTGAGGATCTCTGCAATGCCGTTCTCGTCGGTCTCGCTCGGGCGCGCTTTCCCGTATGGATGGGTGTGCCATATGCCGATGAATCCGGTTGCCCCGCCGGACCGATTTCTGTAGTAGTCGACGGTTTCCTGGGTGCCGGCGGTCCCGTGCTGGAAGTAGAGGGAGGAAAGACGGCTGTCTGGCGGTGGGCCTACTGCGGCGTCGATGAATACGATGCGGGTGGCCTCGTCGATTCGGCCGAGAAGCATTCCGCCTGTCTCGACGTTCCTGTTGCGCACTCGGGCACCTCGCCGGGCTTCGGAGCGCATCTCCGCCACGGCTGCTGCAGAGACTCGAATCTGGTATGTGCCGGACTGGTCCTTTACAGCCCAGTCTGGCTCCCATCGCAGGACGCTCACGGCGGGCGGTGTCGTCGACGGCAGCCTGACGGCTGCGGCGGCGAGTTGCGCCGGCGTCGTGGCAAGCGCGGCAAGCGCCGCGTCAAGCATCATGGTCGCCAGCGCGGTCACCTCGTGGAACGAACCGACAAATGTTGGCGAGGAACAACCCGGCTCCGGGAAGAACAGGTCCGTGCGCGGCTCCGCTGGGAAGAGGTCATCGAGGACATCACGCCACTCCCGGAGCCCTTCGCTTTGAGCTCGAACTGCGGCCCTGCGGAGGACATCGGCCCCGCCGGCGGTTGCGCTTCTCGGAGACACGGCGACGACTCCGCGTTTCGCCTCGTGCCCGATCAGTACTGTCACGAGGTCAGGCCATGACCCCATGGCATCGGCGGCGCGAGCTCGCTCGATCGCAGAGCGGACACCGGCATCGGCGGTCGCGTCGATGATGAGGTCGTATCCGACGACAGCAGTGGAGCCAGCTATTTCGTCGATCGCGTTCGCGACGGCGGGCTCGACGCTTAGACCGCGGCGGATTCGGCTGAGGCGCGCCGAGAGTGCCTCAGCCTTCGGCGCCCCGATGTCGGCGTCCGAGTAGGCCTGGCGGACGAGAAGGCCCGGGGTGACCAGTCCGCTGTCGACAACCTTGAGTGACGCAGCTCCGGCGCGGACGACGGATTCGGCGATCGGAGCGCCGAGAGCACCGCAGCCGAGAATGAGCACACGCTTGCCTGCGAGGAACCGGGCGGGCGTAGTCTCGTCGCGACGATGTGTCACTTCGGCGCGGTCCTCGAGCACGCGCATCCATGCAGTCTCCGCGAACCCGAGCCACCGGCGCGCCAGATCCATGATCTCGTCAGTGACGTCCGTGAGCACACCGTTGATGGTCTCAGCGAGAATTCGTGCGAGTTGAGACCCGATTTCATCGAGCTTCCACCCGGAGATGTGAGCAAGGAGCCTGGTACCTTCCAAACGCCTGCTGGGCGTCGCCAGCAGGACGATACTCGCGAAACGGGGGTCGTCATTGTCCGCTGAGGCGAGGCACCGAAGGTAGCCGTTGATCATGCCGGCTCGGGCAATCCAGCGCAGCAGCTCTTCCTCGGACGCTCCCTGCTCAATCAAACCGCTGATCAGGGCGGAGGCAGCAGAAGGATATTCGAATCCGATCTGTCCATTGAACAACATGACGGGTGCCACGAAGTACGGCCGGCCGTCAGGGTCGACGTTGATGAACTCGTCCGCTAGGACTCGGTCGATGACGGCACTGTAGTCCTGCCATTCAACGACGTCGACGCGGTCGCCTTCGCGCACGCACCAGGCAAGCACGAACTGGGAGCTGTCCTTGCCCCCATCCCGCCACGGGACTCGATCACCGAGGTCGGGGTGCACGACGAGGGTGCCAGCCTCCTCTGTCTGGTAGGCGACCGGTGGGTGTAGCGGCTGACCGTCCGGGTCGAGGGTGCCTTCAGCTGCCCGCTGCAGCCACTGCACAAGCCGAGTGATGAAACCGCGCATGCCGTCGGACGGATCCCATTCGACGGACGGCGCCGCGTAGATGCACAGGTGGTAGGCCCATTGCACGTGCGCTGTGCCGGCCCAGCGACGATGGCGAACGTTGACCGACGGAACGGTGAACGGGTACGTGTCCTTTACGGAGATCACGAACTGTTCGCGGTTGCGGAGCGCTATCCCACCGGGCTGACTCGGTATCCCGCTGGTGTCCAGGGAAACGCGGAAGTTCGTCCACCCGTCGCGCTCGGTAATCGTCAGCAGCTCGACAGCGCCGCCACTGCTTGCTTGGAGAGCGCGGAGCTGTTCCTCCGCTTGCCTGTTCACCCGCCGAAGCCGACCGCGGTTCGCGGAGCACTTTCACCGCCACGGTCAGCGGCGATGCCCTGCTGCACGCGTTCCGGTCCAGTGCGCCGATCCGACGCCGCCGCGGATCCGCGGGCCGCTGCAGCGGACTTGGCGACGAGCGTGGCCGCAGCAGCAATCCGGCCAAGACGGCGGGTATCCGACTTGGTCAGGCCAGTCGCGAGCACAGCGTTGGCGGAAGCTTCCACGAGCTCGTCCCGCACGATCGCCGCTCCCTCTGCCGTGACGCCGAAGACGACCGGGGAAGGTTCATTCACGTCCAGCCAGGACATGGTGTTGATCAGCTCGTCGACGATCTCTTCGTAGCGGTTGGCCGCCTTCCGGTGTGGCGGATTCATCCCTGGCTCATCCATTTCCGGAAACACCGCGCTGCTGCTGATCACGACCGCGTTCGGCCGCTGGTACTTCTGGAAGAAGTCCATGACATCACCTTGATACTCGTCATCGCCTTCGATGGAGCGCAGGTACATGACGTACTTCGAGCAGTGATGCGGAGCAAGCAGCACATCCCACTCCAAGTACTGAGGACGTTCGTGGTGCTCGCTGTAGGAGAAGATCTTGACGATCGTGTCATGAGCAAGGTCACCGAACAGCAGCAGCCTTCCGTCACGCCCAGACTCGTCGGTCAAAGTGACCTGCATTGCCAGCGACGTCTCGTTGCGTGCCGCAGCCGCATCGGCCGCGAACGGGGCGTGGATGAACGCTTCAAACAGACCAGTGCAGTCGTGGCCGTCGAGCACGCTGATCGAATGCCCGGGGCCCGACAGGTACTCGGCGGGGAGATCGTTGTACGCGTGCTCAGACTCGCCGTCATAGCCGATGACCACGATGCGGTTGCCGCTTCCAGGATCCCCGTCGGCCTTCCTTGTCGCCTCGACGCGACGTTCGGCCTCCTCTTGGAAGGCGCGCGCGTCGTCGCAGAGCCCATCACCGTCAGGGTTGTCGGTGTACTCCCGCCAGAGCCGTGGAGTCGCCCACAGCTCACCGATAGTGACCTTCGAGAGAAGGTCCGCGAACCCAAGACAATGGTCCTTGTCTGCATGTGTAAGAGCAAAAACCGAGAGATAGGGCTTGCCATCGACCCTCGGAAGCGACTCTGCAAGTTCGTCGACGACCGGCACTTCCGGCGTGTCATCCTGGTCAGCCTTGGCCATGTCGTGCAGGTCGATCTGCATGACGACTTCCTCGTTGATCACCAGCGTGGTGCTGTCACCAGTACCAACCGGCCAAAACACCGCTCCGCGCTCGGGCAGTTCCGTGGTCATGCGGTCTCCTATACGATTCTTCGATTCGAAGCGTGGACAAGACGGATATTATCCGCAGCCACCGACATTCCCTCCACGAACCAGCGGACGGTACAGGCCCATTCACGCAGCACGGACGCGGCACGAGGCATTGTCGCCGCCGTCCGGGAGTGCCGGGACATAGGAGTGGTTCAGCAGCCAGCCAGCGGATGGGGTATGCAGTCAGCGGATGAGCCCGAAGAGAATAGGTCAGTAGCGGAACCAGATTGTGACCCCGGCGTCGCCGACACGTCAGCCATCGGCCGCAGCCGCCGCTAGGAGCGCGACGTTCATTCACATCGAGACCCCGGATCACGACACCCACTGACATCGGCGGCGACGCCCCTCGATGTGCAGGGGTGCGGGAAGAGACGCCGCGGGACCACGAACTCGGACTCACGCACCCTAGAGGATAAGCGCCCCATAGTCCTCACCGATTCTCTAGTGGCTGCCGTGGTCGGTCGCGGATCGGTGCGCCTGCCCATCGACGAGGTCTGAGCGGGCAACGACGTGGCTCGGCGGCCTCGAGATCGATCTCCATGGCGAGCATGGCCGCAGCAGCTGGTCCAGGGAGTGGCTTGCCACCCAAGGGCGTGAGTAGAAGAGGCCGCGTGCTTCGGCTTCCGCCGGTGACGGTGTGCGGTCTCAAGGGCGCAGGCCCAAAGGGCGGCCTATCGAGGGGTCGGGATGGGTGGGCTGAGCATGTCTGGTGCATGGCGCCGTACCGATCACGATTGCCGGGGAGCGCGTGTGCACCTATCAGCTGGGAGGTGCCGCCTTGATGGACACCACTAGCCGCAAACGGCGGAACTGGTACGACTTCACCCTGCTGGGATGGCCAGCGGCCGCAGCGCATGCAAGGGTGGAATGCAACTGCGCCAGGCTCATAGAGGCCTCCTCAAGGGCCTCGACTCTCGAGGTCCCTGCGCCGCGGCTTCCACACCTAAGCGCCACCGGACATTCCGGCACGAGGTGGCTGGCGATGCGGCGCGCCGTGCTCCGCCACCCCGACCCTGCCCTGACGCAGTCTGCCGCAGGGCGGGGCGTCCCGCTGTGGCTGACCATCGGCGAACCGCTCAGCGACCTCCTGGCCGACCACGCCCTGCTAGCCGAGAACGGCACGCGTCGTCAGGAGGTCTCAGAGTTCAGCGGCATCGGGAATAACCCCAGGTCACACGGTGGGGCCACCGTGGCCCCACCGTCACGGTCGAACGGCAAGCCGCGGGAACAGTCCGCGCGCTGGACAACTGGCCGAAACGTGTACATGAGCCTGGACAGCATCGGCGAAGTGCGGTGCCCGCCGAGGATCCCAACCAACCCGCTGCGCTCCGTAACCGCGACTTTGGAACTGGTGGGGATCGGGTGCGGAACTCGAGGAGCGGGCCCCCGACCGGCCTGGAAGATCTTGCCGCCGCGGTGCGCGCGTCCGTGCCGGACAGAAACGCGGCAGCCACCCCCGCCTGCCGACACGCGCCGCAGTGGCGATGACCGTCCGGGCGTTCGTGCTGACGACGTCGCCGAGCATGCTGCGACGGGGCGGCGTCGCGGTTCGCCGTCTGCAGGCATAAGCCCAGGTCGCACGGTGCCGCCACGGTGGCGGCACCGTCGAGGCAATCGCAGCCCGACTAGCCCGTGTGCCCTTTTGCTGGCGCGGGCGCGGAGAATGGTCGGAAACTCCATCGTCGGCATCGTCCTCGGCGAGCCTCCGGCCCTAAGGACTTGCTCGAAATGGCCACCCTCATCAGCGAACAGGCCACCGCGGCTCTACCGCCACAGGAGAGCACGGCACCGCTGTGTACAGCCTCTCCCGTCCCACGAGTCCCCTCCTGCCTCCGATACGATCCTTGCCCACGCCGGGCAGGGCTCTCGTCCCGTCGCACCGCGAACTACCCCAGCGTCGCACGCGGGCAGGCGGCCGGGGAAGGTCACAGCTCGTCCTTCGCGAACGCGCGCTCGAGCATCTCGGCGGTGGCGGGGTTCACCATCTCGTTGCGGCGGATGTAGTGCGCGACGGTGATCTTCGGGTCGGTGTGGCCGAGCAGCTCGGCGGCGAGGTCGACCCCGGCCTCGGCGCTGATCGCGGTCGCGACAGTCCTCCGGAACATGTGCGGGGTGACCCCGGTGATCCCGGCGAGGTCCATCACATGGCGGAGCTGGCGGCGTACGTTGTTCGTCGTCAAAGGCGTGCCCTCCCGGCTGCAGAACAGCAGCGCATCCAGGGACGGGTCCTCGAGCTTCGCCAGCCGGCGCCGTACCGCCTCGGCCGTGAACGACGGGACGGCCACAGTGCGGCGCGACTTCGCGGTCTTGGGGTGGTCCTGCCGCAAGGTCGGCTCGCCCCGGTGGCTGACGATCGTCCCGGCGATCCGGATCGAGGGCAGGGCACCGGTGATGTCGATGTCGCGGCGGCGGACGGCCAGGACCTCCCCGATCCGGGCGGACGTGCCGAGCATGACCTCCACGATCGCGCTCAGCTGGCCGTCCGGCCTCGGCCCCGAGGGCGATCGGCCGGCCTCCCAGTAGGCGACCGCGGCGCGGATCGCGTTGACCTCCGCGGGGGTGAGCGCGTCCGGGGTCGTGGCCGGGCGGTGGAGGCGGGAAACGTGGTCGACCGGGTTGCGCGGCAGCACCTCGTGCCGCACGGCCAGGGCGAGAGCGAGCCGGAGCACGACGCGGGCGTGCTTGGCCTTCGCGTAGGACTGTTTCGCGAGCTGCTTGAGGAACTGGTCGCAGCGGGCGACGCCGATCTCCCTGAGGGTGAGCCCGGCGAAGGCGGGGAGCACGAGGCTGCGCATGTCGCGCTCGTAGAGCTGTCGGGTCGCGGTCGCGAGCCGGCCCTCGAGGTCGATGTCCTCGAGCCAGTACTCGACCAGGTCGGGGAACGGGCTGTCGGGCGCGAGTGTTCCGGTCGTCGGGGCGAGCAGGTTGCGTTCGGCGCATTTGGCCTTCAGCGCGCGGGTTGCGGCCGCGGGGCTCTCGGCGCTGGCCTGGACGAGCCGCGCGACGCCGTCCCAGTCCCGGTAGCGGGTGCGGGCCTCGAACCGTCCGCTCGGAAGGCGCCGGGCGGTGATCTCGCCGTAGGTGCCGATCGCCAGGCGCGGGCGGCTCATCGCGTCACCGTCGATCCGGCGACGGCGAGGACGACGGCGCGGGGGCGCGCTGCGCCTCGATCCAGGCGGTCACGTCGTCCACGGCGAACTTGAGGTGCTTGCCGAACCGGTACGCGGCCGGCCCAAGGCCGCGGGCGCGCCAGTCGTAGATCGTCGAGACCGGGACGCCGAGGTAGGCCGAGAGTTCGCGGATGCCCAGCAGCGGCGGCAGTCCGGGAGGTGGCGGGAGGGGTGCTGGAGCAGTCATGCCCGGCAGGTGCACCGGACGTCCCGGGCCGACCGTGAGCGTCCGGCAGGAACGCCGCCGAGCCGAGCAAGGGGGCCGAGAGGGCACCCTGCGGAAGGGGTTTTTGATGGGTTCTTGATGGCCGGTTCAAATCTCACCTACGCAGAAGCCGCGGGAACCCTTGGGTTTCCGCGGCTTCGTGGTCGGGCTGACAGGATTTGAACCTGCGACCCCTTGACCCCCAGTCAAGTGCGCTACCAAGCTGCGCTACAGCCCGAAGATTGCCTGACCGTTCTCGCTGTTCGCGCCCGTTCAAGCAACCGCTTCAGCATAGCGGAAGGGGCCCTTGAAGGCGAATCGAAACGCCCCTCATCCGCCCTCCCCGAGGGGCTACTTCTTCCGCGAACGCTTCTCCCGGACGCGCATGCTGATCTCGATCGGGGTGCCCTCGAAACCGAACGTCTCGCGCAGTCTGCGCGTGATGAAACGGCGGTAGCCCGGGTCGAGGAAGCCGGACGTGAAGAGGACGAACTTCGGGGGTCGGCTCTGGGCCTGGGTGCCGAAGAGGATGCGGGGCTGCTTGCCTCCGCGCACGGGGTGCGGGTGCGCGGAGACGAGCTCCCCGAGGAACGCGTTGAGCTTGCCCGTCGGGATGCGGGTGTCCCAACCGGCGAGGGCCTTGTCGAGCGCGGGGACGAGACGATCGCGGTGCCAGCCCGTCTTGGCCGAGAGGTTCACGCGCGGCGCCCACTCGACGTGCGCGAGGTCCTTCTCGATCTCGCGTTCGAGCCAGCGGCGACGCTCGTCGTCCATGAGGTCCCACTTGTTGAACGCGATGACGAGGGCCCGGCCGGACTCGATGGCGAGGTTGATGATACGGATGTCCTGCTCGGCCAGGACCTCGTCGGCGCTGAGGAGGACGACGGCGACTTCCGCCTTCTCGAGGGCGGCTTGCGTCCGCAGCGAGGCGTAGTACTCAGCGCCCTTGGCCATGTGCTGCCGGCGGCGGATTCCCGCGGTGTCGACGAAGCGCCAGACCCGTCCGCCGAGTTCGATGAACTCGTCGACCGGGTCGCGCGTCGTGCCGGCAAGCTCGTTGACGACGACGCGCTCCGAGCCGGCGAGCTTGTTCAGGAGCGAGGACTTGCCCACGTTCGGCCGCCCGATGAGCGCGACACGGCGGGGGCCGCCCGAACGCTCGAGGCCGGCGATCGCGGAGAACTCCGGCAGGACTTCCAGCGCCGCGTCGAGGAGGTCGGCGACGCCCCGGCCGTGCATGGCCGAGACGGGGTACGGCTGGCCGAACCCGAGGCCCCACAGGGCGGCGGCATCCGCCTCCTGCACAATGTCGTCCACCTTGTTCGCAACGAGCAGGACAGGCTTCTTCGACTTGCGCAGCATGCGCATCACGGCTTCGTCGGTCGCCGTCGCGCCGACCGTCGAGTCGACGACGAACAGGACCGCGTCGGCCATGCGCACGGCGATCTCGGCCTGTTCCGCCACTGAGGCGTGGATGCCACGCGCGTCGCGCTCCCAGCCGCCGGTGTCGACGAGCGTGAACCCTCGCCCGTTCCATTCGGCAGGATAGGAGACGCGGTCGCGCGTCACCCCGGGAACGTCCTCCACCACTGCCTCGCGGCGGCCGAGGATACGGTTCACGAGCGTGGACTTGCCGACGTTCGGTCGGCCGATGATCGCGAGGACCGGATCCATGCGCGTGGGAGCATCGGCGTCCCACTCTTCGCCGTCCAGGGCGAGGAGGCGCGCGTCCTCCTCGTCGAGCTCGTAGTCCTCGAGCCCGGCCCGGAGGGCCGCCGCCCGCTGCTCGGCCTCGTCGTCGCCCATTGTCGCGAGGCGCTCGGCGACTTGGTCGCCGCCCTCGGGCTCGTACTCTTCAGCGGCGATGTCGCCTACGGCGTCGCTCATGCTGACTCTCCTTCGTTGATGTCAAAGCGGCGGGTCAGTGCCCGGCCTGGGGTGCGGCAACGGCCGCGTGGACGACTGCGAGGACCGCCTCGACGGTCTCCTCGAAGTCGAGGTCTGATGAATCGAGGGTGAACACGCCGTCCGCGGCCTGGGTGAAGCTCGCGACGGTCGAGTCCTTGAGGTCCCGCCCCACGACCTGCTCGTGCAGGTCCTCGGCGGTCTGGGTGCCGCCGAGCTGGAGCCCGCGGCGCCGCATCCGCGCTTCCTCGGACGCCGTCAACAGGAGCCGCACCTCGGCGTCGCGCGCGACCACCGTCGTGATGTCCCGGCCCTCGACGACCATGCGGCGGCCATGCACGGCGATGAGGGCCCGCTGGCGCCGGATGAGCTCGTTGCGGACCCCGAGGTTGGTCGCCACCGCGCTGACCGACTGCGAGATCCGCGGCTCGCGGATCTCCGCGGTCACATCGTGGCCCCGGACCGACACGCTCTCGTGGTCGGCGCTCGTGCTCAGCTCGAGGTCGAGCGCGCGGGCCGAAGCTTCCACAAGTGCACCGTCAGTCAGGTCGAGTCCGCGATCGAGGCAGTCCCACGTCACCGCGCGGTACATCGCGCCGGTGTCGAGATAGGCGAGGCGAAGGCGGCGAGCGACCTCCTTGGAGACGCTCGACTTGCCTGAGCCGGACGGGCCGTCGATCGCGACGACGAGCGGGCGCCCGACGCGAAGCGGCTCCTCCCCGGGCACGGGCGTGTAGCGCACGGTCGTTCCCCGCGCGGAGCTCGTCGAGCTGAACTCCGCGCCGGTTTCCGAGCCGCGCCCAGAGTCAGTCACTGCAGCACCCGCCATCCCCGCTCCTCCAGTTCCGCTACCAGTTCATCGTGCTTGCTCGGGAGCACGGAGATCTCCACCATGCCCACATTCCGCCCCGACGAGTGGTCGAGGCGCAGATCCTCGAGGTTCACACCGATCTCGCCGATCTCGGTGAGCAGCCTCGCGATCTGCCCGGGCCTGTCGTCGACGAGCACCGTGAGCCACGAAAACGCCTGCGGCGGCCCGCCGTGCTTGCCGGGTATACGTGCCTGGCCCGCGTTGCCCTCGCTCATGAGCTGTGCGAGGTCGAGCCGCGCACCCGGTGCTGTCGGATCCTCGAGCGTGCTGATGAGCCGCTCGACGTCCTCCCGCACACCGTACAGGTGCTTGACGAGCTTGTCCGCGTTCGCCCCGAGGATCTGGATCCAGAGTCCGGGATCGCTCGCCGCGATGCGCGTGGTGTCCCGCAGCCCGTTCCCCGCGAGCGAGAGCAGCCGCAGGTCAGTGCCCTGAAGCCGACTTGCGAGGAGCGAGGACATGACCTGCGGTAGATGGCTCACGAGCGCCACCGCCTCGTCGTGCTCGTCGGCGTCGAACTCCATGACGGTCGCTCCCAGGTCCGCGCCCAGCGCCTTGGCGAGGCGCACGGCGTCGTCCGAAGCCTCCCGGTGAGCGCACACGACCCACGGCATCGACGTGAAGAGCTCGCCGCGGGCGGCGACCGGTCCCGACTTCTCGCGGCCCGCCATCGGGTGCGTGCCCACGTACCTCGAGAGGTCGGCAGGACGCCGGCGCAGTTCGTCGAGGATCGCGGACTTCACGCTCGCGATGTCCACGACGACGGCGTGCGGCCAGCGGGCGAGGGAGCGCTCGACGACGTCGGCCGTCACGTCGGGCGGCGCGGCGACGACGACGAGCTGCGGCTCGGCGCCACGGTCCGCGTCGAGCTCGGCGACGGGCCGACCGGCGCCGATGTCGACAGCCACCGCCTGATGGGTAGGCGAGGGATCTTCGAGGAAGACGGGGACGCCGCGGTGCTCGAGCCCGAGTCCGATGCTCGTGCCGAGGAGGCCCGTGCCGATCACGACGACGGGGCCGCCCAAGTGCGTCTGGGCCATCCTCTAGAGCCCCACAGCCGCCATGAGATGCCCCACTTCCTGCTTGCCGAGCTTCCGGACGGTGCCCTGCTTCTGGTCTCCGAGGCCGATCGGTCCGATCTTCGCGCGCACGAGCCGCTGGACCGGGAAGCCGACCGCGTCGAACATGCGGCGGACGATCCGGTTCTTGCCCGAGTGCAGCACGACCTCGACGAGCACGAAGCCCGGAGTCGAGTCGACGAGCTTGAAGGAATCGACCTTCGCGAGGCCGTCCTCGAGTTCGATCCCCCGCCGGAGCTGGGCGCCGACGCCGTGGGGCATCGGGCCGCGCACCTGCACGACGTACGTCTTGGGCACCTCGTACGACGGGTGCGAGAGGCGGTTCGCGAGCTCGCCGTCGTTCGTGAGGAGCAGGAGCCCCTCGGTGTTGGTGTCGAGCCGGCCGACGTGGAAGAGCCGCTCAGGCGTGCCCGCGCGGAGGTAGTCGGAGATGCACGGACGTCCTTCCGGATCGTCCATGGTGGACACGACGCCGCGCGGCTTGTTGAACGCCATGTAGACGAGGTGCTCGTTGGTCTGGACACGCACGCCGTCCACGTGGATCACGTCCGTCTCGGGGTTGACCCGGCTGCCGAGCTCCGTGACGATCTGGCCGTTGACCTCGACGCGGCCCTGCTCGATGAGCTCCTCGCATACGCGCCGCGAGGCCACGCCCGCGTTCGCCATGACCTTCTGAAGGCGCACGCCCTCGTCGTTCATCTCGGCGCGCGTCCGCGGCCTGTGCTGGGGAAGCGGAGTCGGGGACTTCCGTTCGGTCCGCTGGACGGCCCCGAGGTTGCGCCCGAAGCGCTCGTTGGCGAACGGGGCTGCGCCCGTTCCCTTCGGCTGCGGCCGCTCGCCGCGCTTGCGCTGAGAACCCTTCGGGGCGCCCTTGGCGCCGCCCCGGGCGGAGTTCCCGCGAGAACCGAATGAACCCGAATCGCTCTTTGCGCTGCTCCTCTGAGCTGCGCTGTTCTTCGGGGTGGGGCGTTGCCCCCTGTTGCGTGGTGAACCCTGGCGTCCCGCCTGTGTCATGACCCGGCCTCAAGTATGTTGAAAAGGAGAATCTCGTGCCCGCTATGCTGCGGGCGGGGCATACAGCCCGCATCTACGATACCGGATAGTGGGCTCCCGCTTGGGTCACGGGTGACTCAGGTCTCCCCTCACCGCTCCCCATCGCCCGCGCCAGCCTCCCCAGGTTTTCCGAAAGTGGGGAAGCCGGAACATGAGGCGGGAGCGTCGCCTCATCGCTCCAGTTCGATCGAGGCCAGCTCGTCGAGCCCCGGCAGGTGGGGCGAAATCTGCGGGAGTTCGGAAACCGAGCCGATCCCGAGCCGCTCGAGGAAGTACGACGTCGTCTGGTACAGGATCGCGCCCGACTCCGGGTCCGTGCCGGCCTCCTCGATGAGGCCGCGGGTAACAAGGGTGCGCACGACGGAGTCCACGTTGACTCCACGGATCGCCGCGACGCGAGACCGAGCGACCGGCTGGCGATACGCGATGACGGCGAGCGTCTCGAGCGCGGCCTGCGTGAGCCGGGCCGTCTGGCCCTCGAGCACATAGCGCGAGACGATCTCGGCGTAGTCGGGCCGCGAGTAGAACCGCCATCCGCCCGCCACAGAACGGAGCTCGAACCCCCGCCCCTCGGCATCGTATTCGGCCGCGAGGCGGGTGAGGAGGTCCTCGACCTCGGGCTGCGGCAGCTCGAGCGTGGCCGCGAGATCCACGGCGCTCACCGGCTCGTCCACGACCATGAGCACGGCCTCGAGTGCGGCCGCGTTCCGATTACCCTGCATGCTGCTTCTCCCCTGCCTCGTCGGCATCTGGCTCGTCGGCATCGGGCCCGTCGGCATCTGGTTGGCCGGCATTTGGCCCTTCGGCATCTGGCTGGCCGGCATCGTCGTACTCCTCGCTCAAGCGGTCCGCGCCCCAGTCCTCCCCCGCCGTCCAGCGCACTCTGAGCTCCGCGAGCGGCGCCGCCTGCTCGAAGGCGACCGCCCGGTCGCGGAACATCTCGAGCAGCGCGAGGAACCGGGCCACGACCATGAGGCGGGAGTCGGCGTCGGCTGTGAGGGCCCTGAAACTCTGCGGGCCCCCCGACCGCAAGCGCTCGCCCAGGAGGGCGGCCTGTTCTCGCACACTCACGGCGGGGGCGTGGAGGTGTGCGAGGCCTACCTCCGAGGGCGGGGCCTCCTTGGGCACGAACGCCTTGGCCGCGAGCGCCGTGAACTGCTCCGGCGTGTGCTGCCACACGAGTTCGGGCAGAAGCGCGGCGAACGCAGGCTCGAGGCCCACGGTCCGCGGGAAGCGCCGGCCTTCGGCCTCGAGCGTCTCGCCGAAGAGCGCGGCGATCTCCTTGAACGCCTTGTACTGGAGGAGCCGCGCGAAGAGGAGGTCGCGGGCCTCGAGCCGGGCCACGTCCTCCTCGTCCTCGACCTCGCCCTGCGGCAGGAGCCGAGCCGCCTTGAGGTCGAGCAGCGTGGCCGCGATGACGAGGAACTCGCTCGCCTCGTCGAGGGCCCATTCCTCGCCCCGGTCCTTCATCGCGCGGATGTACGCGATGAAGTCGTCCGTGACAGTTGCGAGCGCCACCTCGGTGATGTCGAGGCGGCGCTTGGCGATCAGCCCCAGGAGGGCGTCGAAGGGACCGGTGAAGTTGTCCAGCCGGACTTCGAACCCGGACGCGGGCTCGCCGGCGATCGGCTCGCTAGGGTGCTCCACCGCGGGCCACAAGCTCACGCGCGAGCCGCCGGTACGCCTCCGCGCCGGCGTGGTTCGTGGCGTAGCGGGTGATCGGCTCGGCCGCGACCGTGGCATCGGCGAACTTGATGGTGCGCTTGATGACGGAGTCGAAGACCTTGTCTCCGAAGGCCTCGATGAGCCGCGCGAGCACCTCGCGGCTGTGGAGGGTCCGGGAGTCGTACATCGTGGCGAGGACGCCGTCGACGACGAGCCGCGGGTTGAGCCGGTCCTGGACCTTCTCGATGGTCTCCACGAGGAGGGCTACGGCACGCAGCGCGAAGAACTCGCAGATGAGGGGGATGATGACTCCGTCCGCCGCCGAGAGGGCGTTGACGGTCAGCAGGCCGAGCGAGGGCTGGCAGTCGATGAGGACGAGGTCGTAGTCGTCCCGGACCTTCCGGAGTGCGCTCGCGAGAACCTGCTCTCGGGCCACCTCCGTGACGAGCTGCACCTCGGCCGCGGAGAGGTCGATGTTCGCCGGAAGGAGGTCGAGGTTCTCGATCTCGGTCTTGCGGATCGCGTCGCGGATGTCGACGTGCCGGTCCATCATGACGTTGTAGACGGTGAGGTCCAGCTCATGCGGGTTCGTCCCGAGCCCGGCCGACGCCGCTCCTTGGGGATCGAAGTCCACGATCAGCACTCGGCGGCCGTATTCGGCGAGCGCGGCGGCGAGGTTGATCGCCGACGTCGTCTTGCCGACGCCACCCTTCTGGTTGACCATCGCGATGATCCGGGAGGGCCCGTGCGACTCGAGCGGAGCCGGCACGGGATATTCGCGTTCGGGCCGGCCCGTGGGGCCGAGGACGACGTCGGTGAGGTCTTCGGTGATGCCGTCCAGAGTCGCCGAGCTCTGCTCTGTGCTCACGTATCCATCCACACTTTCGAATCGCTGCCTTCGGCTTCCTTGAGTCACAACCCTACACGCGCGCGAAACGCAGACGGCGGACCTTGACACATCCCCGTGAATGAGCCTTGAGCCTCAAGTAGAGCCTAAACGTTGGACCAATGGATGGAGGGAGGCCGCGGGAAGGCGGCCTCCCTCCATCCATTGGGATGGCCCTGGACGGGATGGCCCTGGACGGGATGGCCCAGGACGGGGTGGATCAGGCGCGGGCCGGTTCCTTGAGGTCCGTCTCGGACGGGGCCGCCGCGCCGCCCGCCCCAGAGCTGCCCGCCCCAGAGCTGCCCGGCCCGGAGCTGCCCGCCTCAGAGCCGGCCGCGTCGTGGTCGGCGAGCATCGTGGTCTCGTCGAATGGAAGGCGCCCGGAGAGGACCTCGCCGACGCGGGGACGGTCGATCTCGCGCGTCCACACGCCCATCAGGACGGTTGCGACCGCGTTTCCGGTGAAGTTCGTCAGGGCACGGGCCTCTGACATGAAGCGGTCGATGCCGACGATGAAGGACACGCCTCCGACGAGCTGCGGTGCGTGCGACTGGAGGCCGCCCGCGAGCGTCGCGAGCCCTGCGCCGCTCACCCCCGCCGCTCCCTTCGACGCGATGACCATGAAGACGAGGAGCGCGATCTGCTCGCCGAGGTTCATGGGCTGGCCCATCGCCGAGGAGATGAACAGCGAGGCCATGGTGAGGTAGATCGCCGTCCCGTCGAGGTTGAACGAGTAGCCGGTCGGGACCGTCACTCCCACTACCGGCTTCGACACGCCGAGGTGCTCCATCTTGGCGATGAGACGTGGCAGCGCGGCCTCGGAGGAGGATGTCGAGACGATGATGAGGTACTCCCGCGCAAGGTACTTCATGAGCTTGAAGATGTTGACGCGGCCGACGACGCGCAGGAGCGTGCCGAGGATGACGACGACGAACAGGATGCACGTGATGTAGAAGGCGACCATGAGGGTGAGGAGGCTGAGGACGGCCTTCCAGCCTGTGGTCCCGACGACGGCGGCAATCGCGCCGAAGGCGCCGATCGGGGCGGCCCACATGATCATGACGAGGATGCGGAAGACGAGCACCTGCGCCTGGCGGATGAACTCGAGGAGCATTGCGCCGGCTTTGCCCATGCGCTGGAGTGCGAAGCCGACGAGGAGCGCGACGAAGAGCGTCTGGAGGACCTGGCCCGACGTGAGCGCGGAGACCAGCGTGTTGGGGATGATCCCGAGCAGGAAGTCCGACGTCCCCGAGGCAGCGGGCGCCTTGTACGTCGCGTCCTTGAGGTTGAGCCCGGAGCCGGGGTGGATGAGGTTCCCGACCACGAGCCCTATGGCGAGCGCGAAGGTGCTCATCACCATGAAGTAGACGAGCGCGAGGCCGCCGACCTTGCCGACGGTAGTGGCCTTCGCGATCGAGCCGATCCCGAGCACGATGGTGCAGAAGATGACCGGGGCGATCATCATCTTGATCAGGTTGACGAACGCGTCCCCGAGCGGCTTGAGATCCGCTGCGAAGCCGTCCTTGCCTGGGAACATGAGGCCGACGACGACTCCGAGCACCACTGCGACGATGACGGCGATGTAGAGCCACTGGGTGCGGTCGGCCTTCTTCTTCGCCGGCTGCGTCGCCGGCGTCAGTGGCACGGTTGCCATGAATCCTCTTCCTCGAGTGGGGCCGCGTCCCTGTGACCGCGGCCATACCACCTTCCCGTAGAGTGTGAGCAGGGTCGCCTTTGCGTTCATATTGGTCACAGGTGAACGAAGGACCAACAGCGAAGAGGGGACCAGAGGGACAAGCGGAAAGGGAGCGCGATGCGGCAGTTGAGCCTCGCGCGGGGGCTTTTCCTCCTGCTCGTCGTCGCCGTCGTCCTCTTCACGGCCTTCATCGGCACGGCCTTCTACATCGATGCACGGGACCAGCTGCACCAGGCGGCCGGGAACCGGACCCTCGCCGTGGCCGAGGCGATCGCGGACAGCCCCGGCGTCGTCAGCGCCGCGCTCGCTGCCCCGCGGACCAGCCCGACGCCCGCGCTCCAGCCGTACGCGGAACAGGTCATCTCCGACGCGCACCTCGACTTCATCACGATCATGGCCCCCGACGCGACCCGCTGGACCCACCCCAATCCGGCCGAGATCGGGGGGAAATACCTCGGTTCGACCGCTCAGGCGCTCGCGGGTCGCTCCTTCACGGAGACGTACACGGGCACCCTTGGCCCGTCGGTGCGCACGATCGTGCCGATCAAAGAGCCGGGGTCCGGGCGCGTCATCGGCATGGTCGCCGCGGGCGTGACCGTGACGAACCTCGACGTCGCACTCGCCTCGAGGCTCCCAGCCCTCCTGGGGGTCGCCGTCGTCGTCCTCCTCCTGGGCTCTGTCGGCGCCGCGCTCCTCGAGCGGCGCCTCTCCGCCGCCACCCACGGCTACGGCATCGAGCAGCTGGGCCAGCTGTTCGCCTACTACGAGTCGGTGCTGCACTCGGTCCGCGAGGGAGTCGTCATGGTCGATCCACGCGGACGGCTCGTGATCCGCAACGACCAGGCTTCCGAGCTGCTCGGCCTCCCGTCCGCCGAGACCGCCGGGCGTCCTCCCCTGCTGGCCGACGTCGACCTGCCCGAGAGCCTCCGCGAGCTCCTGGCGAGCGGACGGACGGCACGCGACGAGATCCATCTCACGAAGGACCGCGTGCTCGTGGTCAACCAGGAACCGGCCACGGCTCCCGACGGACGGCGGACCCGCAGGCTGGGCTCCGTCGCGACTCTCCGGGACCAGACGGAGATCGAGGCCCTCGGCTCGGAGCTCGCGACCATGCGCACGCTCTCCGACGCCCTCCGGAGCCAGACCCACGAGCACGCGAACCGCCTCCACACGATCGTCTCCCTCCTCGAGCTGGGCCGCACCCGGCAGGCCCTTGAGTTCGCGACCGAGGACCTCTCGCTGAGCCAGTCGCTCGCGAACGAGCTCGTCGTCTCCGTCCAGGAACCGGTCCTCGCCGCGCTCGTCATGGGCAAGGCAGCGCAGGCGCACGAGCGGGGCGTGCGGCTCGACGCCGAAGCGACCGGGAGCCTCGCGGAGGCCGGCCTCGAGCCGCAGCACCTCGTCACGATCGTGGGGAACCTGCTGGACAACGCGATCGACGCCGCGGCGGCCGCCGAACCTCCCCGTTGGGTCGCGCTCGAGCTCCACGAGGAAGATGGGAACGTGCTCATCGAGGTCTCGGACTCCGGAACAGGTGTGCCGAATGAGGAGCGCGAGCGGATCCTTCAGTTCGGCTACTCGACAAAGCCCCACGGGACGGCGGGGCGCGGCCTCGGCCTCGCGCTCGTGCGCCGCTCCGCCGAGGCTCTCGGCGGAACCCTCGCCGTCGCGGGGACCCGGGGTGCCGTCTTCACCGTGACGATCCCCGCCCGCTCGGTCCCCACCCGTTCAGTCCCCACCCGGTCAGTCCCCGTGCCGAACGCCGCGCGGAATGCAGCAGGGAACGGGAAGCAGGGCGAGTCAACGCCCGGGCGGAGCGCCGAATGACCGACCATCGGATGATTGACCACCGAACGACCGACCACCGGATGACCGATCTCCGTGTGCTCGTCGTCGAGGACGAGCCGATCGCAGCAGATGCCCACGCCGCCTACATCGGGCGGATTGACGGCTTCACCCACGTGGGCACGGCGCACGACGGCGCGTCCGCCCTCAGGCTCGCGGGCCAGCTCGCGGCGGCGGGAACCCCGGCGGACCTCGTGCTGCTGGACATGAACCTGCCCGACCTGCACGGGCTCGACGTCGCGCGCAGACTGCGGTCGGCGGGACACCACCCGGACATCCTCGCGATCACCGCCGTGCGAGAGCTCCCCGTGGTCCGGCGGGCGATCTCGGCAGGCGTCGTCCAGTACCTCATCAAGCCGTTCACGTTCGCGGCCTTCGCAGAGCGGCTCGAGCACTACCGCGAGTTCCGCGAGTCCCTCTCCCGTTCGGAGGGGACCACCTCCCAGGACGCGGTCGACCAGGCGCTCGCCGCGCTGCGGACACCGGTGGGGACCCCCCTGCCCAAAGGCCTCTCCCCCGATACCCTCGACGCGATCCGCGCCTTCGTCCGGGATCGCGGTGCCGCCGTCTCTGCCGCCGAGGTCATGGAGGCAGTTGGCGTCTCCCGCGTGACCGCCCGCCGCTACCTCGAGCACCTCGCGGACGCCGGCGTCCTCAGCCGGTCCGCGCGCTACGGGACTCCCGGCCGGCCCGAGAAGGAGTACCGCTGGTCGGGTTCCTAGCTCGAGATCGCAGCCTCTGCCGCCCGTGCCCGGACAGGCCTACCGTGGTAGTGAGGGGTCTTCCCCCGCGCAAAAACACAGCACGAAGGGCAGGAGGAGCGATGAGCACCGAGCGGACGGAGCGGGTTGCCAGCGAGGCAGACGTGCTCGGCACGCCCAGCCCTCGGGCCGCGGACGTCTCCGCGATCCCCGACGGCTCCGGCAACGACCGAGACGACGACGAACGGGACGACGAGCGCTTCGACGCCGGCTGAACCCCCGTGCACGCGTGGAGGACCGCCGAAGAGAGGAGTGCGCCATGACCCACGATGTCGACTACGGAAACTCCGAGGACGACGATCTCACCGAGCCGCTCGACGGCCGCGACAGTCAGGCCGCTGAGGAAGGATCGTCCGACAATCCCGAGATCCTCGACGAGGTCGATCCCCTTCGCAGCCCGCACCGGCTCCTGGAGCTGGACGGTGAGGACGAGGAGCCGAACCCCGACGTCGACCTCGGGTACGACTGAAGGATGGCCGATCCTGCCGATCCCCCAACCCCTGCCGGTGCGTCCCCCGCCGCCCCAACCCCTGCCCTGGCCGGGGTGCTGCTGGCCGCAGGCGCCGGGCGGCGCTTCGGTGGCCCGAAGGCGCTGGCCGCGACTCCCGACGCCGGGGGCTGGCTTGAGCGCGGCGTGAGGCTGCTGCTCGAGGCGGGCTGCGATCCGGTTCTCGTCGTTCTGGGCGCCGAGGCGGAGCGGGCCCTGGCCCTGCTTCCGACCTCCGATCGCCGCGTCAGGCCGGTCGTTGCGACCCGTTGGGCCGAAGGAGTTGGGGCCTCCCTCAGAGCTGCCTTGCAGGTGCTCGAGCGGCAGCCGGACGGGCAGCCGCTGGCGGACCGGCGCCCCGCCGCCGCGCTAGTGACCCTCGTCGACCTGCCCCGCCTCGCGCCCGAAGCCCTCGAGCGCGTGACGGGCACCGGCGTCGGGCCTTCGTCGTTGCGGCGCGCTGTCTACGGGGGCACGCCGGGCCACCCGGTGCTCATCGGCAGCGCGCACTGGCCCGGCCTCCTGCAAGGCCTCGAGGGCGACACCGGCGCGGGGCCCTACTTGAGGGCACACCGCGCCGAGGCCGTCGAGTGCTCGGGGCTGGGCGGGGACGACGACGTCGACACGCCTGCTCAGCCCCCAGCGCCGGCCCAGCCTATGGCGCCGGGTTGGACAGTTCAGCCCCGCACGGGCTCTTCGAAGAGTCCGCGCGCGTGATCCTTCTCGGCCTGCTGGGCGAGGACGTAGTGGATCTTCTTTCCCGTGGCGGTCATGGGCAGCTCATCGATGAAGCGGTAGGCGCGCGGCCGCTTGTAGTTGGCGAGCCCGTCGTCGCCGACGCACCACTCCTCGAGCTGGGCGGCAGTGAGCTCCTCGTCCCGGCGCACCACGTACGCGACGACCCTCTGGCCCCAGCGATCGTCGGGAAGCCCGACGACGACGGCGTCCTTCACCCCGGGATGCGCGGCGAGCACCTCCTCGACCTGGACGGGGTGCACGTTCTCACCGCCCGAGATGATCATGTCGTCCTTGCGGCCGAGGATCGTCACGAACTCGCTCTCGTCCCACACCGCGAGATCGCCGGTGTAGAACCAGCCGTCGTGGAACTTCTCCTCGTTGATCCCCGGCAGGTTCGCGTAGCTGAACCCTGACTTCGCCGAGCGCATGATGACCTCGCCCTGCTCGGTGTTGTCGTGCGCGACGTGCTCGTCGGGCCGCCCGCGCCGGTCGGCGAAGATCTTGACGACGGCGACGTCGTCGTCCGTCGATGCCCTTCCGGCCGTCCCCGCGTGCTCGGGCAGGTCCTCCGGACGGAGGAACGTGTTCCAGAATGTCTCCGTGGTGCCGTAGCCGTTGAAGATGCGCGGCGTCAGCGTGCGCTGGTACCGCAGCGCGGCGGCCTTGTCGAGGGGGGCGCCCATCGTCACGATCCCGCGGAGGGGACCCAGGTCGCGCGGGCTGCGCTCCTGCTCGTCAGCAAGCATCTCGAGCGTGGTGGGCGCGCCGATGAGGAACGTGATGCCGTGCTCCGCGACCCAGTCGAGGGCCGTCCCGGGGTTGAAAGCGCGCATGGGCACGACGCTCCCGCCGACATAGAAGACGGGGTTCGGGCCTCCGGAATAGAGGCCCCCTCGGTGGAACCACGGGGTCATGTTGAGCGTCCGGTCGTAGGGCGTGAGCGGGAAGTGCATGATGACGTCGTGGGCGGACATCACCTCCACGAGCGACGGGAGCGAGACGCCCTTGGGCATGCCCGTGGTCCCCGAGGTGTAGAGGCGGGTGGTCTCGTCGTAGACGGTCGTCGTCGCGGAGTCGCGCTCGGGGAGCTCGCCGCTCGCTGCCTCGCGCGCACGGGCGAAGTCCTCGGCCCCCGCGAGCTCCTCGCCGTCGTCCGCGCCTGCCTGCGGCCCTCCGACCGAGAGCAGCCGCGGCGCAAGGCCAGCCTGGGCGAGCGCGCGGCCCACATTCGCGGACACTTCGCGGTCGAACACGAAGACGACGGGCTCGCTGTCGCGCAGGATGTGCGCGATCTCACCGGGCGCAAGCCGGAAGTTGATGGGCACGCTGACGGCGCCGAGCCGCTGGGTTGCGAGGTACAGGAGGACGAATTCGAGCCCGTTGAACAGCTGGTAGACCACGCGGTCGCCAGGACCGACGCCTCGCTCGGCAAGCGCGAGCGCCGTCTTGTCCACTTCAGCCGCGAGCTGGCCGTAGTCGAGCTCCGTCCCCGATACGGGGTCGAAGAACGCCGGGCGCGAGCGGTACCGCCGCACGTTGCGGCGGAAACCAGCCTCGTAAGTGAACTCGTGCTCGAAGTAATTCCTGAAGCGACTGGCGTCGTAGGCCATGCCGCTGCCTCCCTTCACCGTAGAATCCCCCAACGGCGCAGGTTACTCCTCTTTCAGGCGCTTCTCGGACATCTCAGCTGACGAGGGTGTCGGCTGCGCCGTCCATGTGGTCGAGGATCGTCTCGCGGGCGAGCGCCGCATCGCCGGACTCGATGGCGTTGACGATCATGCGATGCCGGTCGATGCCCATGTTCTGGGTGGCGCGGTCGGAACCGGCGAACATGATGGACATGCGAATGGATCCCTCGAGGGACTCCCACGAGTGGAGGAGCGTCTCGTTTCCCGTGAGGCTGCACAGGAGCCGGTGGAAGTCGAGATCGGCCTCGATGCGGTCCTCGAGGCCGCGGTCCGCGGCGTCCTCCATGGCCTCGACGGCCGCGCGAAGTTCGCCCACGATCCGCGCCCGGCGCGGCTGGTCGATGAGCGACTGGGCGGCGAGGGCCTCCAGCGCAGCGCGGACGGAGAAGATGTCGCGGATCTCCTTCGAGTCCAGGTGCCGGACGCTGAGCCGCCCGCGCGGCCCCGCGGAGACGAGGCCCTCCTGCTGGAGCTGGCGGAGCGCCTCGCGGAGCGTTCCCCGGCTGATTCCGAGGCGTTCGGACAGCTCGGTCTCGACGAGGTGGCGGCCGGGCTCGAGCTCGCCGGAGGTGATGGCGCGGCGCAGCGCCACCACGGCCTGCTCGCGCAGGCTTGTCTTCTCCAGCCCCAGCAGTGCGACGGTGGCGGCCATGCGGACTCCTTGGATTGCTGCCGCCTGACGGCGGCATTGTCAACTGTCATCATAGGCGCAGCGGAACCCGAGCCACACTCGTGACAGGCGCGCCGAACCTACCCGAGCTCGGCCAGGACGCGCCCGACGATGCGTTCCTTCGACAGCCCGTACCTTTCGTGGAGGGTCGGCAGGGCACCGGCGTCGAGGAACCGGTCAGGCAGTCCGATCGGCACGACGCGGCCCGATTGCCCCCTGCGGACGAGGGCGGACGCGACAGTTTCGAAGAGGCCGCCGACGACGGTGTGGTTCTCGAGCGTCAACGCGAGACGGTCGCCCGCGAGTTCCCGGAGCACGGTCTCCTCGTCGAACGGCTTGAGCGTAGGCGTGTGGACTACGGCGGCGTCCACGTGGTGGGCGGCGAGAGCTTCCGCAGCCTGGAGCGCGCGCATCGTCATGAGTCCCGAGGAGACGAGCACGACGTCGCGGCCGCCGCGCAGGACCTTCGCCTTGCCGAGCTCGAAGCGGTAGTCGTACTCGTCGAGGACAGACGGGACCTTGCCGCGGAGGAGCCGGAGATACGTGGGTCCCTCGGCGGCAGCGAGCTGCGGCACGGCCTGGGCGATGTCGACGGCGTCGCAGGGGTCGACGATCGTCAGGTTGGGCATGCCGCGGAAGATCGCGACGTCCTCGGTCGCCTGGTGGCTCGGTCCGTAGCCCGTTGTGAGCCCCGGGAGGCCTCCGACGATGTTGACGTTGAGCTCGGGCTCCGCGATGTCCAGGCAGATGAAGTCGTACGCGCGCCGAGCCGCGAACACGGAGTAGGTCGTGGCGAACGGGACCAGCCCGGCCTGCGCCATGCCGGCCGCGGCGCCGAACAGAAGCTGCTCCGCCATGCCCATCTGGAAGTACCGGTCCGGGTACTGTTCCCCGAAGATGTGGAGGTCGGTGTACTTGCCGAGGTCCGCTGTGAGGCCGACGATCCGCTCGTCCTGACCCGCGAGTTCGGCGAGCGCATGTCCGAACGGGGCCGGCGTCGTCCGCTGCCCGGGGTCCGCGAAGGAGGCGATCATCGCGGATGTCTTGAGCTTGGTCACGGTGCCACCTTCTCTCGGTCCTGCATTCCTCTCAGGTAGCCCTCGGTCAGCTGTTCCTGGCAGACCGCCCATTCGTGCTCCTCGATCCTCATGAAGTGGGCCTTCTCGCGCTCCTCGAGGAGCGGAACGCCACGGCCCACCCTGGTGTCGCACAGGATGACGGCGGGAGCTGAAGGCGCCCCGTCCTCGGCCCCGGCCGCCACCGCGTCGAACGCCGCAAGGAGGGCCCCGACGTCGTTCCCGTCGACGCGCTGGACCCGCCAGCCGCAGGACGCCCACTTGTCCGCGACCGGTTCGGTGTGCAGGACGCCAGCGGTCGGCCCGTCCGCCTGGAGGGCGTTGATGTCGACGACGGCGATGAGGCGCCCCAGGCGGTGGTGGGCCGCCCCCATGGCGGCCTCCCAGGTCGACCCCTCGTCGAGCTCGCCGTCGGAGAGGAAGTTGACGACGCGAGCCGGGTTCCCCCTGGCGCGGAGCCCGAGCGCGTAGCCGACGGCGATCGTCAGCCCGTGCCCGAGCGAGCCGCCGGAGATCTCCATGCCCGGCGTGTACGTCGACATCCCGGACATCGGCAGGCGCGAATCATCCGAGCCGTAGGTCTCGAGCTCCTCTACGGGAAGGATTCCGGCTTCTGCGAGCGCGGCGTAGAGCCCGATCGCGTAGTGGCCGGTGGAGAGGAGGAAGCGGTCGCGGCCGTCCCATTCGGGATCATCCGAGCGATAGGCGAGCTGGTCCACGTAGAGGGCGGCAAGGATGTCCGCCGCTCCAAGTGCCTGGCCCACGTAGCCTTGGCCCTGCACCTCGCCCATTGAAAGGGCGTTCTGGCGAATCCTGTACGCGGCGGCGTCGACTGCTGCCCGACGGCGTCCCTGCTGGCCGAACGTCATGCATGCGCTCGCTCGACGTTGGAAGCGGATGCCTTCTGGGCGGCTTCGCGCTCACGGCGGCCCCATGTCTCGCGAGTGCTGATCGCAGCCCACAGGCCGATCGCTGCGTACGCGCTGAACAGCAGGGCCGGGCCGAGCCAGCCGAGTCCGATGTAGAGGATCGTCGTGATGAACGGAGTGAAGCCCGAGACCATGGCCGAGATCTGGTAGGCCAGCGACGCCCCCGAGGATCGCGTGTTGGCCCGGAAGAGCTCGGGGAACCAGGCGCCCTGGACGCCGGCGAGCGAGTTCTGGCACACCGCGTAGGCAATCACGATCGTGGCCAGCACGAACACGAACAAGCCCGTGTTGACGAGGAGGAACATGGGGACGCCGAACAGGACAGCGAATGCGCAGGACCATATGTACAGGGGACGGCGCCCGATCCTGTCCGTCAGCTGGCCCCAGGCTGTCGTCGCGAAGATGCCGATCGCGGATGCGACACACAGCGCGATGAGCGTTTCGGTGGTGTTCGCGAGGTGCTTGCTGTTGAGGTACGAGATCATGTAGGTCACGGAGACGGCGTAGCCGGCGGTCTCGGCGATGCGGAGCCCGATGCCGCGGAGGATGTTCTTCCAGTCGTGCTTGACGACCTCGATGAGCGGCGCCTTCGTGAGCTGGCCGGCGTCCTTGACGTCCTCGAAGACCGGCGACTCCGGCACCTTGGAGCGGATGACGATGCCCACGATGACGAGCACGATGCTGGCGAGGAACGGAACGCGCCACGCCCAGCTCCCGCCGAGGTGGACGCTCACGAGGAAGACGAGATTGGCGAGCAGCAGTCCCACCGGGAAGCCCGACTGGACCATGCCCGTGAACTTGCCCTTCCGCGTCCACGGTGCGTGCTCGTAGGCCATGAGGATCGCACCGCCCCACTCGGCGCCGAACGCGACGCCCTGGATGATGCGCACGGTCACGAGCAGTGCCGGTGCAAGCAGGCCGACCTGCGCGTACGTGGGCAGAAGACCGATCGCGAACGTGGCGAGTCCCATGAAGATGAGTGAGGCGACGAGCACCGGCTTGCGGCCGAGGCGGTCGCCGAGGTGGCCTCCGATGAAGCCGCCGAGGGGACGCGCGGCGAAGCCGACGCCGAGGGTCGCGAAGGATGCAAGGGTGCCCGTGAGGGCATCCGCCCCCGGGAAGAAGGCCTTCCCGAAGTAGAGGGCCGCGGCGGTGCCGAAGCCGATGAAGTCGTAGGTCTCGATGACGGCTCCAACGGAGGAGCCGATCGCCACCCGGCGGGCGTCGGGGGTCCCGTGGACCGGGCCGCGCAGGGCCAGAGCCTCGTTGCTCATGAGTTTTCCTTCCACAAATCGACGCGCTCTCTTGCTGGCGGATACCGAGGGATCGACGTCTGTCGACAGTTGACGTGCTCCCAAGTGTGCTTCGCGACACATCAGCCTGTCAACCGTCGACTCAACCGGTTGACTGTTAACAGTTATCTCTCCTATCGTGGGGTACGTCACTCCAACCGGAAGGCCACGACGATGTTCCATTCCCGGCTCGGATGCTCCTCGATCAGCTTCCGCCATCAGGATCTCCCGACCGCGCTCGGCACGATGTCCGCGCTCGGCTTCGAGGAGATCGACCTCGGCGCCCTTCCCGGCGTCTGCAACCACGTCCCCTACACCCTGGACCGGACGGCGGTCGCCGCAGTCGAGGAGAACGTAGCGGAGAGCGGCCTTCGCGTACGCTCGGTCAACGGCGATATTGGGGACCTCAACGTCCCTCTCGACGCCGAGGCCCGGGCGGGGCGCCGTGAGCACCTCGCCCGCCTCCTCGATCTGACCGAGGCTGTCGGAGCCAAGGCGCTCGTTCTCCCCTGCGGGGCACTCGACCACGCACCGGTCCGCACGCTTGAAGCGGACCTCGACCTCGTGGCCTCCGAGCTGGCAGCCGCCGCCGAAGCCGCAGCGGACCGCGGGCTCGCGCTGTGGACGGAGTCCCTCCACGCCCTCCGACTCTGCTGCAATCTCGAACGCGCCCTCGCCCTCGCGGAACGTCTCGACGGTACCCCCGTACGGCATGTCCTCGATTCGAGCCACGCCGTCGCCTCCGGGGGCGACTTCGCGAAGGCTGGATACGCCCTCGGGGACCGCATCGCCCACGTCCACCTTCGTGACGCGGTCCCGGGCGACATCCACCGCAGCATCGGTGCCGGAGAGGTCGACTTCGAAGGCGGCCTCGCCACCCTCAGGGACCTCGGCTACACCGGCCACTTCACCCTCGAGCTCGAGACCCGCGACCTCGAGCACAGCGAACGACCCGCGGCAGCCGCCAAGGCTGCAGACTTCATCACTGCCCTCATCTGACGCAGCAACCACCGCAAGAAAGAAGTACCGCCATGAGCACCACGCAGCGCACAGCCATCCTCACTGGGGCAACGTCCGACCGGGGCATCGGCCTCACGACGGCCCGCCGCTTCGCCCGCCACGGGTGGGGCGTCGTCGTCCTCGACCTCGACGGCGAGAAGTCGGCAAAGGTCGCCCAGGAGATCGCGAACGAGTTCAACGTCCCGGCCTTCGGCCATGAGATCGATGTTGCCGATGAGGCCTCGGTCGCCGCCGCCCAGGGCGCCGTCCTTGCCGAGGTCGCGGGCGGGCGCCTCCCCGTCATCGGAGCCCTGGCGAACATCGCGGGCATCACCTCCCCCGTTCCCTTCCTCGAGACCGACCTCGCACTCTGGAACAAGGTCATGGCCGTCAACGCGACCGGAACGTACCTCGTGACAAAGGCGTTCCTCCCCTCGATGATCGAGGCCGGCTGGGGCCGCGTCGTCAACATGTCCTCTGTGTCCGCCCAGCGCGGCGGCGGCGTGTTCGGCCGCGTTCCCTACTCCTCGGCCAAGGCCGCGATCCTCGGGTTCACGAAGGCCCTCGCCCGCGAGATCGCCCCGACCGGCATCACGGTCAACGCGATCACCCCCGGCGCCGTCGACACGAACATCCGCGTGGGCAGCACTGACGAGCAGGAAGCGGCAATCGCCCGCGACATCCCCCTCGGCCGCACCGCGACGACGGAGGAGATCGCCGCCGTCATCACGTGGCTCTCCTCCGAAGACGCCTCCTATCTCACGGGCACCACGGTGGACATCAACGGCGGAAGCCACATCCACTGACATGACCCACATCTCGAACGATCGCGCGGACTTCGCAGACGAGGCTCTGGCCGGATTCTGCGACCTGTACTCGCCCATCGTGCGCCAGGTCCAGGGTGGGGCCGTGCGCCGCACTCGACCTACTCGGCCCAAGGTGGCCGTCCTGCTCGGGGGCGGCTCCGGACACTACCCCGCCTTCGCGGGGCTCATCGGCAACGGCTTCGCCGACGGCGCCGTCGTCGGCAACATCTTCACCTCGCCCTCCTCGCAACAGGCGGTGGCGGTGGCTCGTGCCGCCCACTCGGGAGCCGGCATCGTCTTCGCGTACGGCAACTACGCCGGGGACGTCATGAACTTCGGCGTCGCGACAGAACGTCTGCGCGGCGAGGGGATCCAGGCAGAGAACGTCCTCGTGACCGACGACATCGCGAGCGCCCCGCCCGCCGAGCGCGAGCGGCGCCGCGGCATCGCGGGAGACTTTGCGGTGTTCAAGGTCCTGGGCGCGGCAGCCGAAGAAGGGGCCGACCTCGCCGAAGTCGTTCGCCTCGGGCGCAAGGCCAACGAGTTCACGCGCACGCTCGGCGCGACCTTCGGGAGCTGCACCTTCCCGGGAGCCGAGAGCCCGCTGTTCTCGCTTCCCGAGGGGATGATGGGCCTCGGTCTCGGAATCCACGGGGAGCCAGGCCTCGACGACCGCCCGCTCCCCCGCGCCGACGAGCTTGCGCGCACCCTCGTGGAGCAGGTACTCGAGGAACGCCCGGACGGCGCTGGGCACCGCGTCGCCGTCGTCCTCAACGGCCTCGGCAGCACCAAGGCCGAGGAGCTGTTCGTGCTCTGGCGGGCGGTTGCACCCCTGCTCCGCAGCCACGGGCTCGAGCTCGTGGCGCCGGAAGTGGGCGAGCTCGTCACCAGCCTCGACATGGCGGGGGTCTCGCTCACCGTTATGTGGCTCGACGACGAACTCGAACGGCTCTGGCTCGCGCCGGCCGAGACACCGGCCTTCCGCCGGGGCCGAGTGCAGGAGCAGCCCGAGGGCGCGGCACCGGAACTACCTGAGCAGGCGGAGGAATCGGCTGCGGGCCCAGTAGCTGCCAGCCTGCCCGAGGGCTCGGAAGCGTCCCGCGGCTACGTTCCCTCGTGCCTCGAGGCGCTCGCGGCCGCGCAGCGGACGCTGCACGGACTCGAGCCCGAACTCGGCGCCCTTGACGCGATCGCGGGCGACGGAGACCACGGACGGGGCATGGTCCGGGGCGTAAACGCTGCCATGGATGCGGCGCGCGACGCCGCGGAACAGGGCTGCGGCGCGGGAAGCCTTCTCGCCGCGGCCGGCGACGCCTGGGCCGACAAGGCAGGCGGCACGTCGGGAGTCCTCTGGGGAGCTGGCCTCCGTGCGTGGGGGCAGCGGCTTGGCGATGCCGAGCGACCGGACGACGCCGTGATCGCCGCTGGCATCGAAGCCTTCGCCGAGCGGGTGGTCGCTCTGGGCGGTGCCCAGAAGGGCGACAAGACCCTCGTCGACGCCCTCCTGCCCTTCGCCGCTGAGCTCAGGGCCGCCGTCGACCGCGCCGCGCCGCTCGCGGAAGCGTGGGCAAACGCGTCCGACGCCGCAGCCCTCGCCGCCCAGCAGACCGCGGGCCTGCGCCCCCAGAAGGGGCGCGCGCGTCCACTCGCAGAGAAGAGCGTCGGCACGCCGGACCCGGGCGCCGTCTCGCTCGCAGCCGTGTTCGCCGCAATGGGACCTGCTCTCGACCCGAGCGTCCGAGCCGTCTGAGATACGACCGGCCTGAGATACGACCAGCCATCTGAGATAGGAAGCACCCATGACAGGACTGCGAATCATCGTCGGCGCGGATGAAGCGGGCGTCGACTACAAGGACGCCGTGGCCTCCGACCTCGGAGCCGATCCGAGGGTCGCGGAGGTCATCGACATCGGGGTCACGCGCGGAGACGACGACTTCACCAAGCCATACCCGCACGTCGGGCTCGCGGCAGGCCAGGCCATCCGGGACGGACTCGCGGACCGCGCGATCCTGTTCTGCGGCACCGGGCTCGGTGTCGCAATCGCGGCGAACAAGATCGACGGGATCAGGGCGGCGACGGCCCACGACTCGTTCTCCGTCGAGCGCTCCGTGCTCTCGAACAACTGCCAGGTGCTGACCATGGGGCAACGGGTCGTGGGCCTCGAGCTCGCCCGGTGGCTCGCCCGAGAGTGGATCGGCTACACCTTCGATCCGGACTCGGCCTCCGCCGCGAAGGTCAAGATCCTGACGGACTACGAGGGCTGCTGACCACTCGTGTGCACAGCTGGCGTCAGACCGTCTGGCGCCAGCTGTACTGGGGGTCGAATCCGAGGAGCCGGCGTGCCTTGTCGATGCCGAGCATCGTCTCGTGCTCGCCGAGCTCCTTCGTGACCTTGACGTCGGGGAACACCTCGGCGGCCAAGGAAGCCGAAGAACGGCTCATGACGGTGTCCGCGGCGGCGATGATGTACGCCTCGAAGCCGGGGCGCGCCGATTCAAGGGCCTTCTCGACCGCCTGCGCCCCGTCGCGGGCGTCGATGTAGCCCCACAGGTTCCACTTCCGCGCCCGCGGGTCGGAGTCGTAGGACGGAAACTGCGAGTAGTCGTCCGGGACCATGACGTTGGAGAACCGGAACGCCGAGACGCTCAGCTCGGGATTCCACCGGCACATCTGGCGCGCCATCTGCTCTTCAAGGTGCTTGACGAGCGAATAGGTGCTCTCGGGCCGGGCCTCGTACTCCTCGTCCACGGGGATGTACGGCGGGTCGATGTCGAAGGGAAGGCCGAGCACCGTCTCGCTCGATGCGTAGACGATGCGGTTGATTCCGAGCTTCCGCGTTGCCTCGAAGATGCTGTATGTCGAGAGCATGTTGTTGCGGAAGGTTGCGGAGTCGGGGGCGATGCCGGGAGCCGGGATCGCTCCGAGATGGACGACGGCGTCGACGCCGTCGTAGCGATCGTCCACTCCCCCGAGCGCGTCAATCACCTGCCCGTAGTCGGTGAGGTCAGTCAGAATGAAGCCCGGCTCGCGGGTGCCCACCCGGTCGAGGTTCCATACGTCATGGCCCACCGATCGCAGGTGGTCCAGGACCACGTGACCGAGCTTGCCACTGCCACCCGTCAAGGCGATCTTCATACCGCTCCCTCCCGGCTGCTCACCGCAGCCGCCTTCGGTTTCCGCTGGCACCCTCCTGCCTACCAGACTCTTGAGCCTGCGTGAAGGTCGGACCACACAGCGGACCAAACAGCGAGCGGCTCCGCATCCCTGCGGATACGGAGCCGCTATCAAGCCGTTGAGCTGCTATCGAACCGCCAAGGAGCTGCGACTGAGCCGCTCGCCGGCGACGCGACGGCCGGACGGCGGAGAGGTCAGGCGACAGCGGCCTCGGACCGCACCGTCGCAAGGGCGCGGGCCCAGCGGACGACCTGGTCGAACACGGGGACCACAGAGGAAGCCTGAAGCTCACTCGGCGCGAACTGCCCGTCCTTGAAGTCGATGAAGAGCGAGAACATGCCGGTCTTCTGCACGTGAGCGATCTGGAGCTCCGAGAGGATCCCGCGGAGATGCTCGACGGCGCGGGCCCCGAACGCCGAACCGTACGAGACGATGCCTGCCGCCTTGTTGGCGAGCTCCGGCTTGAGGTAGCTGAGCGCGTTGGACAGTGCGGGCGAGACTGAGTGGTTGTACTCGGGCGTCACGAAGATGAAGCCGTCGAACTCGTCCATGCGCGCGGAGAACTCCTTCGCCGACCCGAGGGCCTGTTCGCTTCCCGGCTCGCCGAGGAGCGGCAGGCGATAGTCTGCGATGTCGACGAGTTCGAACTCGGCGTCGTCCCTCTGTTGGCCTTGGGCAACAACCCACTCGGCCACCTGACGGTTCTTCCGCCCATCGCGGGTACTGCCGGTGACAACGGCGATCCTGGTCACGCTTCCTCCTGATTGACGCATCAACAACCTTTGATGATTCAGGATTACCCCCATAAGATTGACACGTCAAGCTCATAGCACCATTCCCCGGGGGCAGCACCATGGAGGCAAGCGACACGACCGCCGCGTCTGCCGCACGAGCGGAAGCGGCCGGCGTCGGCTCCGACCCATCCGCCGACGAGGGGCGTTGGCTGAACCCGCGCGAGCGGGAGGTATGGCTCGCTCTCCGGCACCTCCTGTGGAGCCTGCAGCCCGCCGTCGACCGCCAACTGCAGCGCGACTCCGGGCTCTCGGGACCCGAATACTCGGTGCTCGCCACGCTCTCCGAAGACCCGCAGGGCATGGTGCGTTCAGGAACCGCTGCGCAGATGCTGGGGTGGGGCCGTAGCCGCCTGTCGCATCTTCTGCGGCGCATGGAAGCCAAAGGCCTCATCGCGCGCTCGTGCTCTCCGGACGACGGGCGGGGCCAGGACATCGCGCTGACCCCGACCGGGCAGAGCGTGATCGTCGCGGCCGCACCCGGACACGTGGATTTCGTGCGCAAGGTCGTCTTCGATCCACTGACGCCCGAGCAGCAGGACGCCTTGCGCGAGGCCTGCCACCGGATCTCGACAGCCATCGAGTCTTCCGGCAGCTGCGAGCCGGTGTGCGAGGGCGCGGATTCAGACTGCGGCGAGGGGCCCACCGCCTAGACTGTCCGGGTGACCTGGCACCGCACTGCATCCCAATGGCTCCGACTTCCCGCGGAGCGTCTGTGGGACGTCCTCGAACGCGTGGAGCGATGGCCGGAGTGGAACCCCTCCGTCGGGTTCGCGGCTGTCGAAGGGCCGGCCCGGGAAGGAGCCGCGGGTCGCTACGTTCCGTCGCACCGCCTGCTCGGACCCCTGCACCGCCGGACCGCGCCGTCGTTTCGCGTCAGCGCCTTCGAGCCGGGGCGTCGGATCAGCCTGCAGCAGCCGCAGCCGGGCGGCAGCCAGCTGATCGAGTGGACGCTCGAGGAGCGCGACGGCGGGACGCTCTTCACTCAGCGTGTGACGCTCGACGGTCCGCTCTCCCAGCAGTTCGGCCTCACCGCGGGCGAGCCGATCGTCCGAGACTTCGCGGCCCAGTGCGCGCGGCTGTTTCGGCTTGCTTCCCGTCCCGGCCCTGCCGGAGCCTCTGACGGCATCCGCACCGACGACGGCGGGACCGCGGGTGCGCTCACGGTCGTCGCCGGTGGGACCGGCTTCCTCGGGACGCTCCTCGCAGCAGACCTCGTGTGCGACGGTCGGCGGGTTGCCCTCCTGACGCGCAAGCCGCAGCCCTCACCGTTCGAGCAGATTCCGTGGGACGGACGGCGTCCAGGCGCCTGGTGCGAGCGCCTCGGTCAGGAGTCCGAACTCTCCGTCGTCAACCTCGCGGGTGTGAGCCTCGATATGCCCGGCACGCCGGAGAATCTCGCGAAGCTCGAAGCTTCACGAACGGAGCCCACGCGAGCGCTGGTCGAGGCGAGCCGGTCATGGAATCGGCCTGCTGCGCGCTGGCTGCAGCAGAGCGCGGTCGGAATCTACGGCGACTCGGCTGAGGAGTTCGACGAGCGGACCCCTCCCCCGGCCTCCGCGCCCGGGCTGGCAGCCGTCGTCCGCGGCTGGGAGGCCGCCGTCGACGGCGCGAATGCCCGCCACCTGACCGTTTTCCGGACCGGGGTCGTGCTCGCCCGCGAAGCGGCACTCATGAATCGACTGACCGCGATCGCGCGCCTCGGCGGAGGCGGCCCTCTAGGGTCGGGGCAGCAGTGGTTCAGCTGGATCCATGCGGCGGACTGGGTCCGCGCCGCGCGCGCCTCCCTCGGCCTGCCGACCGCGCCCGGCGAGTCGAACGTCGAAGTTCCCACCGGCGTCGTCAACGCAACCTCACCCCACCCGACTCAGAATCGGGAACTCATGGCGCACCTCCGCGAGTATGTCGGGGTGCCCGTCGGCATCCCGGCACCCGCCGGCCTCCTGCGTGCCGCCGCCAGCGTCCTGCGCACGAATCCCGACCTCGCCCTGGACAGCGTCCGCGCCGTGCCAGCCGTGCTGCGCGAGGCTGGCTTCACGTTCCGGTACCCACAGCTCGCAGGGGCCTTCCGGGAGATGTCCGCGTAGCGACGGCTGGGCCTTTCCTCAGGTGACGCCACGGCCTAGCAGCCACTCGCCAGGCGCGAGAGGCACCGGCCAGCGGCCGAGAGGTACTGGACATGACGCTTCGTTAGAAGGGCGGAGGCCGGTCTTCTAAGGTCCGTCCTTCCGAACTTGCTTCTATACGTCCGGAGACGGCTCCCTGACGTTCGTCCGTGCGGCCTTCTTGGGACCTCGGGATTTGGGGCAGCACTGTTTAAGGAGGCGCGGATTCCGGCAGCGCGGATTCCGGCAGCGCGGTTTCCGGCGGCAGGATTTCCGGCACGATTTCCGGCCTCGCGGTTTCCGAAATGTAGGTCCGGCCTAGGGCTGATTTCCATTCCATGACGGTGTGCGAGCGGGCGTCTTTTGGCTGCTCAGTGTCTGGTTGGCGGGGGCGGTGTGTTCTGTGCTGGTAGGTCCAGGCGCCGATGGATTTGAGGGCGTGGTGTTTTCGGCAGAGCAGGGCGAGGTTGTGGGGGTCTGTGGTGCCGCCGTCCTGCCATTCGGTGGTGTGGTCGGGTTCGCAGGTGCGGGCGGGGGCGGTGCAGCCGGGGAAGAGGCATCCGCCGTCGCGGTGGGCGAGGTAGCGGCGCAGGGCCCTGGGCGGGCGGTAGGCGGTGCGCCCGACTCCGAGGGCGGCTCCGGTGTCCCAGTCGGTGAAGAGCCGGTCCCAGTTCGGGGCCAGGGCGGCTAGGCGGCGGGCGGTGGCGGGGTCGATCGGCCCGAAGCCCTCCAGTTCGGGCCCGCCCGGCCCAGCCCGCCCCGGCACGGCCCCGATCGCGGGCCCCCCGGTGGCTGGCCCGGTGGCTGGCCGTGGGCGATGGGCTGCGGGCGGGGTGGGTGTTGTGGCGCCGGGGGCGGTGTCCTCGGGGGTGTGCTCGGGGTCGGGGACGAGGGTGCGGACGGGGATGGTGATGGTCACTTCGGGGCGGAAGGGGCCGGGGAAGGCGGGGTCGGGGCTGCCCAGGAGGCGGTGGACGAGGGCGTCGGCGCGCAGCTGGGACAGGGTCCGCTCCTGGGCAGCGACCCCCACCGCCTCCGGCCCGGCCTGCTGGGCACCCGTCGCCTCGTCCCCGGTGTGCTCGTCCCCGGTGTGCCCGTCCCCGGTGTGCTGGGGGCGGGGGTGCTGGGCGGGCTTCCCGTCCTGTGGGTGGGGGGCCGGGGTGCGGGCGGTGCGGGCGTCGTGGTCGAGGCCGTTGCGGATGGCCAGGCCGGCCTCGGCGGGCAGGAGGGCGGTGAGGGTGCACATCCCGTCGGGCTCGGGGGCGAACCAGACCCCGCGGTCCCGGGCCGCGGCCTGTTTCCGGGCCTGGATGCTCTCGGGGTGGGAGCGCTCGCGCAGGCGGTGCAGGCTCGAGCGCAGCTCGGCGGGGGTCCGGCGCCGCCCGGTGCGGGTCACGGCCCGCTCCAGGCCCTGGCGGGCGAAGCTGGCGGCGTGCCCGGGCGGGAGGGTGCGGCACTGGTCCAGGATCACCCGGGCGTGCTGGTGCGAGATGGCCCCGGCCCGCAGGGCGGCCAGGACCTCCCTGCCGTGCCCGGCGAGCTCGGCGGCCTCGTTCAGCGCCCGGGCGGCGGCGGCCTCGGACACAGCGGTCGCGGCGGCGGCCTCGGCCACGGCCAGGGCGTGGGCCTCGTCCCCGCCGAACCGCCGCGGCTGGCCCTCCCGGCGCGGGAGGGCCTCCCGGGCCAGGGCGTGCTCGAGGCGGGCCAGGGCCTCGAGCTTCGCCGCGGTCGCCCACCCGATCACCCGCTCGGCGCACTCGATGACCCCCAGCGCCTCCTGCGCGGACAGGGACCCGCCGCGGGAAGCCCCACCGAGCCGTGCAGCGGCGAGGAGAACGGCTCCTCCAGCACCACCAGCCCGGCACCGCCCCCGCAGAGCCCGTCGTCCCCGGGGCAGACCCCGCCCGGGACGGGCACGGCGCCCGAGGGCACGGCCTCGGCCCAGCCCCCTGCCCCGGCCCAGCCGCCTGTCTCGGCCTCGGCCCAGTCACCTGCCTCGGCCTCGGCCTCGGCCCAGCCACCGGCCTCTGCCTCTGCCCAGCCCCCGGGGCCCGACCGGCCGGTGTGCGGCTCCGCGCCCATCCCATCACCCCCAGATCCTGTAGGAGGACCCGCCCATAGTGGACGCGCCCGTGGTGGACGCGCCCGTGGGGAGAACCTTCCTTTCGGGGAACCCCCGTCCCCCGAACCTGGTCCGAGCCTACGGCCCCCCACCGACAGAACAGGCGCGCCCGGCGGAACCGGGCCGGCCGACGGGCCAGGGCCGGCCGGTGGGCCGGCCCGGCGGGCGGGCCCCTGATGCTCCATCTGGCCGCGGGGGTTCAGCAGCCCTCGCCGCGGGGGTTCAGCAGCCCTCGCCGCGGGGGTTCAGCAGCCCTGGCCGTGGGGGTTCAGCAGCCCTGGCCGTGGGGGTCGGTGTTGCAGTCCTGGGCGTAGAGGCGGACCTCGGAGCGCCACACCGAGACCGGCCGGGGCGGGCTGGGGACCTCGGCGGTGCCCGGGATCGGCTGCCAGGGCCCGCCATCGACGGAGAACTCCCCGGCGAACACGGTCACCAGCCCCACCAGGTACTCCCCGGTGGCCGTGTACCGGTGGCTCGTGGCCGTCCGCTCCCCCCACCGCTCCTGCGGGACCGGCCCGCCCGGGGCCGCGCTGACCAGGGACGCCCCGTCCCCGTAGTCGAAGCGGTGCTCCACCGGGCGCACCCGCACCAGCACCCCCCGGCCCAGGACCGTGGTGCGGAACGACTGCACCGCCGCCTCCGCGTAGACATTCGTCTCCGCGCCCCGGAGCGTGTGCCGCCCCGGCTGGAGCCCCAGCCCCGCCGCCGCGATCGGCAGCTCCCGCAGCTCCCGCTGCCCCAGCCCCACCACCGCGCCCCCGCCCGGGCGCTCCGGGGGTTCTGGTGGATTCCCGTCGTACATGCAGGCCTCATTCAGTCGCTCAAGCGCTGAAGGGCTTGTTCGGCTGGTGCGGTACCAGACCACCAGCGTCCCGGTTCTGTCGTGTGTGGACCGGCACTTGCGATCCAGTTCGACGCATGTGTCGGGTGGTCCCCCATCTATCCCGCTCCTGCACGCCGGTTGATAGCTATAGGTGAAGGAATCGGACGAACCTTCCGGCTGCTGAGGGACCGTCACTGCGGCTTGGCCTCCCGAACCTGCGTGCACCGCTATTTTGCGCTCCCCCCAGTCCGCGTCGAATTCCTCGGCACTGGCAATCGGCGCTAACAACGTGAGCGCCGCGGCCAAACAGGAGGCCGCGGCTGTTTCGCGTCTAGTCATGCCCCGCCCGCCTCGACCATCCGCCAGGTGTCCGCCGAGTAGGTGGCGTACGCCCTTTGAGCACCGGGAAGTCTTCCGCCTCTCCTGTTCTCCGTCGGACTTCCGTCGGCTCCATACGAAATGGATGCCGATTCCTCAAGAACGAAGTCGCCGACAAGCCTGCCCGTAGAATCTGGGGTCAGGTCGGAAATAAAGCCCTTGACCGTCCATCTGGGCCCAAGGCGCCACCCGTTTTCTCCGTGCAGAGCCATTACCGAAGTCAAATACGAATCGCACATCTTGCACCCCTCGGAAGATAGCGACCTGAGTAAAGTCGTGTCGCCGGTCTCAAAGGCGTAAGTGATGGCATCGAACCAATACTGGGTGAACGCCTCGAACCCCTCCCTCGTGTTCTGCTTCGCCGCCTCGGGCAGCACCGGGAGCGGCACGTTGCGTGCAGGGCCCCGCGAACTCGCGGGAGTCGCCTGCGTGTCGGGGGTGGTAGGCGGAGCTGAGACGCCCGCACTGGTGGGAGCTGGGCTGGCAGGTGAGGATCGTCCGGCGTCGGCGGGCGCACCACAGGCGGTCAATGCCAACAAGCAGATGAGCAGAAGAGAGCAGCACAAAGAGCGGCGCGACGCCATGACATCCCCCAGTCAGCGGTCCGCAATGGGTGCGGAAACGACAAGCAGCAATCCCGGTTCCGAGACTCTAACAACGGCCGAGAACACCGAGACCAATCACTGGGGATACCGAGGCCCGACCGCGCATGAGCACCTAGACGCACTCTCTGCACGGGCACCGGATCGACACGCACGGCCAGTGCTCAGACGACGCGGACAAGGCCCTCAAGTCGGCCTAGAGCACACCTTCTACGTGGCCTACCAGACGTGCGGTGCAGGGCGTCGAGTGCTCGGGAGGGCGTTCTCCTCGCGCCAGCGAACGAGGAATTCGGGCAGCACGAGATCCGCGGGCGGTCGACCGACCACCGCGAAGATCTCCTCGTTGCTTACGGGCGCACCCCGATGGACGAGACGGGTCGCGATGTACGCCCGTGCGTAGACCTCGCCGCGGGAAACCATCCGCTGCTCGAAGTAGATGGCACGCTCGTCAACCCCGACAATGCGGGTTACTATCGTGTACTGCTGCCAGAGGGTCAAGGACTTGCGGAACGTGATCGTCTCCAGATTGACGACGGGGCTCCAGCCCTTCGCACGCATCTTGTCCCACGCTCTGGCCCTCACCATGAGGTCGAAACGCCCGAGGTCCATGAGGGAGAAGTACATCCCGTTGTTGACGTGCATCGCGATGTCGATGTCGGTGGGGAGGACCCGCAATGGCAGACTCGAGGTTCCCCAGAGGCTGAGCGGCGCCCGACGGCGGGACGTCACCAACAGCATGAGCGTGCGGAGAAGCAGGTGCATGCCCCATATGTTACCCGCGAGTAGTCAAGGACGGCAGTGCATGCTTGTATACATATTTCTCAGAGTTCTGGTTGCGAAGGCTTGCTCGCCCCCATTTTTCCTGCCACTGTATACATCGTGAAGGCTAGTGATCGGGCGTATGCATCTCTCCGCGAGGACATCGTGGAGTGGCGGCTTGCGCCGGGGACGGTGCTTGGAGAGGTTGAGCAGGCCGAGCGGCTGGGCGTGTCCAGGACTCCGCTTCGCGAAGCCCTCGCACGGCTCACGGCCGATGGGCTCGCGACCTCGCTGCGGGGACGTGGCGTCGTCGTGAGCGATGTCTCGCTTGGGCGCCTCGGGGAGCTGTTCGAATTGCGCGAGGCACTCGAGTGCAAGGCCGCCGCCCTTGCCGCAGAGCGCGGCGACAGCCCGCGCTTCGCCGACCTGCGGGACCGCCTTGCCGCCGCGCCGGCCCTCCTCTCCGACCACGATCCCCAGCGCCAGGAGTACTACGCCCTCGCGTCCGAGCTCGACGCCGCCATCGACGAGGCCATTGCGAATGGGTACCTCGCCCAGTCGCTCGGCGCCTTGCGCGTGCACCTTGCGCGGGTGCGGCGCCTCGCGAAGGACGACGCCGCGCGGCTTCGGCAGGCCGCCGTCGAGCACGCGACGATCGCAGGGGCGATCGCCGATCGAAACGCCCCCCTCGCTTCGGCTGCGACCGTTGTCCACCTGAGCAACAGCCTGAACCACATCAGATCAACACAGGGCGCGAATCCCGACACCAAGAGCTTCCAATCCGACAGAGAGGCCATCCATGGTTGAGCTGCACCACGTCCGGGTCTACAAGAGCGAGGAGAACCTCCCCCGCGGGGGCCAGCTCGCCTACAAGATCGCCAAGGTCGCCGCCGACCCCGTCGAGGTCGCGCCCAAGGTTGCCGAGATGGTGATCAACCGGATCATCGACAACGCCTCGGTCGCGATCGCCTCCCTGAACCGGGGACCGATCGTCGCCGCGCGCGCCCAGGCCCTTGCCCACGCGCCGTCGTCCGGCGGCAGTGGGGCCCTCCTCTACGGGATCGGCAACCGCGTATCCCCCGAGTGGGCAGCGTGGGCGAACGGTGTCGCGGTCCGGGAGCTCGACTACCACGACACGTTCCTCGCGGCCGAGTACTCCCACCCCGGGGACAACATCCCACCGATCCTCGCCGTAGCCCAGCACGTCGGCTCGAACGGCCGGGATCTGATCCGCGGGATCGCGACCGGCTACGAGATCCAGGTCGACCTGGCCAAGGCGATCAGCCTGCACGCGCACAAGATCGACCACGTCGCCCATCTGGGACCCTCCGCCGCGGCCGGGATCGGCACCCTGCTCGGGCTGGACGTCGAGACGATCTTCCAGGCCGTCGGGCAGGCCCTGCACACGACGACGGCGACCCGCCAGTCGCGCAAGGGCGAGATCTCCACGTGGAAGGCCCATGCACCCGCGTTCGCGGGCAAGATGGCGGTCGAGGCCGTGGATCGGGCGATGCGCGGGCAGACCTCGCCGGTGCCCATCTACGAAGGCGAGGACGGGGTCATCGCCTGGCTGCTCGACGGTCCCGACGCCTCCTACGACGTCCCCCTCCCGGCTCCGGGCGAAGCCAAGCGCGCGATCCTCGACACCTACACGAAGGAGCACTCGGCCGAATACCAGGCCCAGGCCTGGATCGACCTCGCCCGCAAGCTGCACCGCGAGCACCCCGAGGTCACCGACCCGGCGAACGTGGCGGGCATCCTGATCCGCACAAGCCACCACACCCACTACGTGATCGGCTCAGGGGCGAACGACCCGCAGAAGTACGACCCCACCGCCTCCCGGGAGACCCTCGACCACTCGATCCCGTACATCTTCGCGGTGGCCCTCCAGGACGGCAGCTGGCACCATGTCGCCTCCTACGCTCCCGAACGGGCCGCCCGCCCCGACACCGTCGCCCTGTGGCACAAGGTCACCACCGAGGAAGACCCGGAGTGGACGCGCCGCTACCACTCCCTCGACATCACCGAGAAGGCCTTCGGCGGCTCCGTCACCATCACCCTGAACGACGGCACCGTGATCGAGGAGGCGATCGCCGTCGCCGACGCCCACCCGCTCGGCGCCCGCCCGTTCGGACGCGAGCAGTACATCGACAAGTTCCGCACCCTCGCCGCCGAATCCGTCGCCCCCGAGGAGATCGAGCGGTTCCTGGACACCGTCCAGCGCCTTCCCGAGCTCGGCGCCGGCGAGCTCGACCAGCTGAACATCCTGGCCAAGGACGGGGTCATCGACCTCGCAAAGGGACCGAGGGGCCTCTTCTAGAAGGAAGGTTTGGTCCAGACATGCTGTACTCGAAAACCACCCCCGAGCAGAAGCGCCTCCGGCTGCGCGAGGCGCTGGCCTCGGGGAAGATCCAGCAGTTCCCCGGCGCCTTCAGCCCGCTCTCGGCGCGGCTGATCCAGGAGAAGGGCTTTCCCGGCATCTACATCTCCGGGGCGGTCCTCGCGAACGACCTCGGCCTGCCCGACATCGGCCTGACGACCCTCACCGAGGTCGCCACCCGGGCAGGGCAGATCGCCCGCATGACCGACCTGCCCGCGATCGTCGACGCCGACACCGGCTTCGGCGAGCCCATGAACGTCGCCCGTACCATCCAGGAGCTCGAGAACGCCGGCCTCGCCGGCTGCCACATCGAGGACCAGGTCAACCCCAAGCGGTGCGGCCACCTCGACGGCAAGGCCGTCGTCGACCTCGACACTGCCCTGCAGCGGATCCGGGCGGCAGCGGATGCCCGCCGAGACCCCAACTTCCTCATCATGGCCCGCACCGATATCCGCGCCACGGCGGCCGACGCCGCGGGGCTGCAGGCCGCCGTCGAGCGCGCCAAGGCGCTCGTCGAGGCTGGCGCGGACGCGATCTTCCCCGAGGCCATGGGAACCCTTGAAGAGTTCAAGGCCATCCGGGATGCAGTGGACGTCCCCGTCCTGGCCAATATGACTGAATTCGGCAAGAGCAGCCTCTTCACCGCCGCGGAGCTCGAAAGCGTCGGCATCAACATCGTCATCTACCCCGTGACCCTTCTGAGGATTGCCATGGGCGCAGCAGAACGTACGCTGGAAGCAATTGCTGCGCACGGCACTCAGGAGGACCAAGTACAGGACATGCTGACTCGTTCCCGCCTCTATGAGCTTGTCGACTACGAGGCGTATAACCGCTTCGACACGAGCGTGTTCAACTTTCAGGTTCCCGGCCGATACTGAAGCCCTGGGGCAACACCAAAGAAGGAGCCCTGCCATGACGCAGCAATCGAACACCGATGAGATCAAAAAGGGCCTCGCCGGTGTGGTGGTGGACTACACCGCCATATCAAAGGTCAACCCGGACACCAACTCCCTCCTCTACCGCGGCTACCCCGTCCAGGAACTCGCCGCCCGCTGCACGATGGAGGAAGTCGCCTACCTCATCTGGAACGGTGAACTGCCCACGCGCGAGCAGCTCCTCGCCTTCGAGCAGAAGGAGCGCGCGGGCCGCGCGCTGGACCCGGTCGTCAAGCGGGTCATCGACGAGCTGCCGCCCACGTGCCATCCGATGGACGTCTGCCGCACAGCCGCCTCCGTCCTCGGCGCCCGCGACCCCCGCGCCGGCGACTCCTCGCGAGAGGCCAACCTCGCCAAGGCGCTCGACCTCTTCGCCGCCATGCCCGCCGTCGTCGCCTACGACCAACGCCGTAGGCGCAGTGACAGCCGCGGCCAGGACCCCGTCCCCCCACGCGAAGACCTCGGCTACAGCGCGAACTTCCTGTGGATGGCCTTCGGCGAAGAACCGGCCCCCGAGGTCGTCCGGGCGTTCGAGGTCTCGATGATCCTCTACGCCGAGCACTCCTTCAACGCCTCGACTTTCACGGCCCGCGTCGTCACCTCAACCCTGGCCGACCTCCACTCGGCCGTCACCGCGGCCATCGGAGCCCTCAAGGGCCCGCTCCATGGCGGCGCCAACGAGGCGGTCATGGAGACCTTCGAGGAGATCGGCATCGATCCGAGCGAATCGCACGAGGACGCCAAGGCCCGCGCGAAGGCCTGGATGGATGCCGCGCTGGCCCAGAAGAAGAAGGTCATGGGCTTCGGGCACCGCGTCTACAAGCACGGCGACTCCCGAGTCCCGACCATGAAGGCAGCCCTGGACGACCTCATCTCCTACTACGGGCGCCCCGAGATCCTCGGCCTCTACGACGGGCTCGAGCAGTCCATGGACGAGGCGAAGGGGATCAAGCCGAACCTTGACTACCCCACCGGCCCCGCCTACCACCTCATGGGCTTCGACATCCCCACCTTCACCCCGCTGTTCGTCGCGAGCCGGATCGTCGGCTGGACAGCCCACGTCATGGAGCAGCTCGAGAGCAACTCCCTCATCCGCCCCCTCAGCGCCTACAACGGACCGGACGAGCGACACCTCGACTGAAGCGGCTCACTCCTGCCCCTTGGGGGCGACCGCCGCGTTGCGATGGATCGCGGCGTTGCTGGGGTGGGTCGCGCCCATGTGCAGTTGCGCGGCGGTTGTGACAAGGGCGAAGTGGCTGAACGCCTGGGGAGTGTTGCCGAGCTGGCGCGCGGCCCGTGGGTCCCATTCCTCGCTGAGGAGGCCGACGTCGTTCCTGAGCCCGAGGAGCCGATTGAACAGCTCCTCGGCTTCGGGCCCCCGGCCCGCGCCCAGCAAGGCCTCGACGAGCCAGAAGGAGCAGGCGACGAAGATGCCCTCCTGTCCGGGAAGGCCGTCGTCGCTCGCCTGGGGCCTGTAGCGGAGCACGAAGCCATCCTGGGTCAGCTCTCGCTGAATCGCATCGATCGTGCCGAGGACCCGCGGATGACGGCGCGGCAGGAAGCCCACGCGCGGGATGAGGAGGAGGCTCGCATCCAGCTCCTTGCTGCCGTACGACTGGACGAAGGTATTGCGCTCGGAATCGAAGGCCTTCTCCATGACCTCGTCGTGGATCCTGTCGCGCAAATCCTCCCACCGGTCCGCGGGCCCCGCGAGGCCGGTGTCGCGGACGGCCTTGACCATGCGGTCCGCCGCAACCCAGGCCATGACCTTCGAATGGGTGAAATGGCGGCGCGGGCCGCGCATCTCCCACAGGCCGTTGTCCGGCTGATCCCAGATCTTCTCAAGGTGCTCCATGATCGCCGTCTGCAGATCCCACGAGTCGTCCCGCTGCCCCAGGAGGGAGTTGCGGGTGAGGGCGAGGCCGTCAAGGACCTCGCCCCAGACGTCGAGCTGGAACTGCCCCGCTGCGGCGTTGCCGATGCGCACCGGCTTCGAGCCCTCGAAGCCCTCCAGCCAGTCCACCTCGGTCTCGGGCAGGCGGCGCGAGCCGTGGATCGAGTACATGATCTGGAGATCGGCGGGATCTCCGGCGACCGCCCGCAGCAGCCAGTCACGCCAGGCAACCGCCTCGTCGGTATAGCCCCCGGCAATGAGCGATTGGAGCGTCCAGGTCGCGTCCCGGAGCCAGCAGTAACGGTAGTCCCAGTTCCGTGGTCCCCCGATCTGCTCGGGAAGCGAGGTCGTGGCCGCAGCCACAATCCCTCCGGTCGGCATGTAGGTCAGTGCCTTGAGCGTGATGAGCGATCGCTGGACCGCGTCACGGTATGGCCCGGCCGCCTTGCTCCTCGAGGACCACTCGGTCCAATACGAGGTCGTTCCCTCGAGAGCCTCCTCCGGGTCCACCGAGCGGGGCCGCGGGAGATGGCTCGGCGCCCACGTGAGCACGAACGGCACCCGCTCGCCCGCCTTGACCGTGAACTCGCTCACGCTCCGCATGTGCTCTCCGTGGACCTTTGCGGGGGTGTCGAGGTAGAGCGCATCCGGACCCGCGACGGCGTGGACGCCCTTGTGGTTCCGGCGGACCCACGGGACGATGTGCCCGTAGTCGAACCGCATGACGAGCTCCCCGCGCATCTTCACCTCCCCGCTGAGGCCCTCGACGATCCGCACGACGTCGGCGACCTCGTCGCGAGGGGGCATGAAGTCGATGACCCGCACCGCCCCGCCGTCGAGCTCCCACTCCGTCTCCAGGACGAGGGTGTCCTCGCGGTACTGCCGCCGGGTGCACTCGCCGCCGCCCTCAGGCGCGAGGAGCCATCGTCCGGCCTTGGGCCCGTCCAAGAGGTTCGCGAAGCAGGCCGGTGAGTCGAAGTTCGGGAGGCAGAGCCAGTCGATCGACCCGTCCGTGCAGACGAGGGCGGCAGTATGGAGGTCCCCGATGATCGCGTAGTCTTCGATCCGCCCCATCTCAATCCGCCTTGATCTGGAGCACGACCTTGACGTCGTCGTGCTGGCGTTCGAAGGCCTGCTGGTACTGCTCGAGGGGAAGGCGACGGGTGATCAGGCGCCCGAGCCATTCACTGTCGGCCTTCTTCAGCGCCTCGGCGGCGGCCTCGTAGTGGCCCCGGTTCGCGTTGACGCTCCCGAAGACGACGTCGTTGCCCAGAACCGCTTCCCGGTTGAGCCCGCCGACGTCGACCTGGAGTTCCTCGCCAGTCGAGGAGACGCCCGTGAGGCACGTGATGGCGTCGGGCCCGTGCTTCGTGATGGCCTCCATGACCACAGATGGTACGCCCGTGCATTCGAGGAGGACGTCGGCCAGGATCCCCGACTCCGTGAGGGTGTCCGTGTGGTAAGTCGCTCCGAGGCTGCGCACGAGATCCGGCTTGGGACCGTCCTCCACCCGGTCGAAGACGTGGACTTCGAGGCCCCGCTGCACGCCCAGCAGCGCCGCCAGCAGCCCGACCGGCCCCGCACCCATCACGACCGCGACCTTCGGGTCGAAGAACGCGCGCCTGCCGATGCCCTCGATGTGTTCCCACGCCTTGGCGACGATCGTGGTGGGCTCGAGCAGGACGCCGACATCGGTGAGCGCCGGATCGAGCCGAACGAGCGCGTCCGCATCGGCCCGGTAGCGCTCGCGGGCGAAACCGTGCCTGCCCTTGATGCCGTGCTCGGTGTACTGGCCGTTCCGGCACATGTCCCACTCCCCCGCCGCGCATGCGGCGCAGGGAACCGGGTCCGGGCGCCGCACGATTCCCACCACGAGGTCACCCTCCGCCAGGCCGGAGCCCTCCGGCGCGGAGATGACCCGTCCGAGATTCTCATGCCCGATCACGAGGTGGGTGCTCCCCTCGGGAGCCTCCCCGTACTGGGCGGTGATGATCTCGATGTCGGTTCCGCACAGCCCGACCTCGAGGGCCTCGACCAGGACGCTGCCCTCGGATTCCGCGGGTTCGTCCATCTCCAGCAGTTGCAATGAATCCTTCTCGCCGGGGGTTACGGCCAATGTCCTCATGGGTTACTCCTTATCGGTCGAATCTGGGCGGTGCCTGTGGACTAGGAACTCTTGTCTGCCTGATGCGGGAGGAATTCCTGTGCCTTCGTCTTGACGCCTTCACGGATGACGCCCCAGATGCTGTCATCGCCCTTGAGCATCGCCTTGGCGCTGTTGAGCGCCTGCTCGAACGTCGCGTGCGGCGGGATGGGCGGGATGTCCGGGTCTGTGCGGACGTCGAGGATCGTGGGCCGGTCGGCGGTGAGGGCCTTCTCCCATGCGGAGGCGAGCTGATCGGGCGAGTCGACGGAGATGCTCCCGAGGCCGAGGACCGAGGCGATGGCTGCATAGTCGACGTCCGGCAGGGACTGGGACTCGCGGAAGGCCGGGGCCCCGCCCATGGCCCGCATCTCCCACGTGACCTGGTTGAGGTCGTCGTTGTGCAGGATGGCAACGACGAGCCGCGGGTCGGCCCACTCGCGCCAGTACCGCTTGATGGTGATGAGCTCGTTGAGCCCGTTCATCTGCATGGCGCCGTCGCCGGCGAAGGCGATGACCGGGCGGTCGGGGTGGCCGAACTTCGCGCCGATCGCGTACGGCACGCCGGGCCCCATGGTCGCGAGGTTCCCCGAGAGGGACCCCCTGACGTCGCCACGGAACTTCAATTGCCGTGCATACCAGTTCGCAGCCGAGCCGGAGTCTGCCGTGACGATGGCATTCGCAGGAAGCCGGTCGGAGAGCTCTGAGAACAGGCGCATCGGATTCACGGGGTCAGCCTCGACCTTTGCCTCGGCCCGCATCGTCTCCCACCAGCGGGTGACCTTGGACTCGATGTCCTCCCGCCACGAGCGGTCTTCCTTGCGGCGGAGGTGCGGAATGAGGGCCCTGAGCGCCGTGGCGGCGTCCGAGACGATGTTGAACTCGTAGGGATAGCGGAGCCCGATCATGCCGGGGTCGATGTCTATCTGCACGCCCCTGGCCTGACCCTCCTCAGGCATGAACTGGGTGTAGGGGAAGCTCGATCCGACGGTGAGCAGGGTGTCGCACTCGGCCATCATCTCGTAGCTGGGCCGCGTGCCGAGCAGCCCGATCGAGCCGGTGACGTAGGGCAGGTCGTCGGGCAGGGAATCCTTGCCGAGCAGTGCCTTGGCCACACCCGCCCCGAGCAGGTCCGCGACCTCCCGGACCTCGGCCGCCGCCCCGCGTGCACCCTGGCCGATGAGCATCGCGACCTTCGATCCGGCATTGAGGAGTTCGGCGGCGCCCCGGATCGCTTCGTCATCCGGTTGGATCTCCGGCCAGCGGATCCCCATGCTCGAGGGGACCATCTTGAACGCGTGGGTTGGCGGGGTGTATTCGAGCTCCTGGACATCGCTCGGAATGACGATGGCCGTGGGCGCCCGCTTGCCGAGGGCGATGCGGATCGCACGGTCCAGGACGTTGGGCAGCTGTTCGGGAACGGTGACCATCTGGATGTAGTCCGACGCGACATCCTTGAACAGGGTCAGCAGGTCCACTTCCTGCTGGTATGCCCCGCCCATGGCGCTGCGCGCGGTCTGGCCGACGATGGCGACAACGGGCACATGGTCGAGCTTGGCGTCGTAGAGGCCATTGAGCAGGTGGATTGCCCCCGGGCCCGAGGTCGCCATGCACACCCCGACCCTGCCGGTGAACTTTGCATAGCCGACCGCCTCGAAGGCGGACATCTCCTCGTGGCGTGCCTGGATGAACTTCGGCTTGTTGTCGGACTTGCCGAAGGAGGCAAGGATGCCGTTGATGCCATCGCCCGGGAAGGCGAAGACGTTCTCGATTCCCCACTCGCGCAGGCGGCTCAGTAGGTAGTCGGCGACAGTCTGGGATGGCATGGGGTCACTCTCCTCTTCCTGAAGGAAGGACATGGGGAACTGGTGTGTTGTCGCAAGCTTTGCGATGACGCAATGGGCGAGGCGATACTGAATCCGTGGACAAGAGTGGATTCCGTGGGCGCAGCGAGCAGGTCGAGGCCGTCCTGAGGGCGGCCGATGTGCTTCTCCGGGTGGCCGCGAAGTCCGTTATGGAGGTCGAGGACCTCGTGACGAGCCCGCAGCTCCGCGTTCTCGTGCTCATAGCGTTCCAAGGCCCGCAGAACCTCGGTGCGGTGGCGCGCGAGCTCGGCGTGCACGCCTCCAATGCGACCCGGACGTGCGAGCGGCTCGTCGTCGCGGGCCTCCTGAGCCGACGGGAGGACCCTTCCGACAGGCGTTTCCTCCAGCTGAGCCTCACAGCCAAGGGAAGGGACCTTGTGGAGACCGTGATCGAACACCGCCGTCGCGCAATCGCCGAGGTCCTCGAGCGGGTGCCTGCGGAGTCGCGAGAGGTGATGGCATCAGCCATGGCGGCCTTCGCGGAAGCCGCAGGCTGGGAGGGGACGGCCGACGGCCGGTTCACCCTCGGCCTCGGAAGCTGACTCATCGGAATTCCCCGGCTGCGAACGCGAGCGCTATCGCAGCATTGACTGCCGCTGCGCGGCGGCGCTTCGGGTCGAATACGGCCAGAGCGGCCATCGAGACGGCGTGCAGGGCGTCGACGCCACCGCCGAGTCGGTGGACCGTGGCACCCCCGCGAGCGGTCACTACGGCCTGGAGCAGGTGCCGCGCACCGAGGATCCTGATGGTCGTCCGGGCGCGCTGGTCCGCAGCGGCTCCGACGAGCAGCCGCTCGAGCGCCCCGGGCGCGAGCAGTTCGCTGGCGCCGTAGGCAGCCCGGACAACCTCAAGAGGCCTCATCGGGATGCCTTCTTCCACACTGTCCCGACGGTGGCGGCAATCCCGGCCACGAGCACTCCCGAAACCGCCGCGACGACGCCGTGGTGCTGAGAGGCTTCGAGCTGGAGGCTGCGCGAGGAGGACTTGTCGTCGAAGATCCCATGCGTGCCGAAATCCTTCTCGGCGTCCGCGGGCTCCCACAGGTTGGCCGGCTGCTCGGGATTGTGCGGGTCCGACGTCTGCTGGGATTTGAAGCCGGTCTTCGCGAGGTACTGATCGAGCACGCCGGGCATGACGGCGTTCGCGATGAGCGTCAGGGCGGTGCTCGCACCCACCCAGTACTCCCGGCGTTCGGGGTGGGCGGCCGCGTAGACGACGCCCCGGGCCGCCACTTCGGGCTGGTAGATGGGCGGGACTGGCTGGGCCTGACGGGGCAGTCGCGAGAGCACCCACGAGAACTGTGGGGTATTCACGGCCGGCATCTGGACCATCGTGGTCCTGATCGGGCTTCCCTCGTGGAGGAGCTCACACCTGAGGGCCTCGTTGAAGCCCTGGATCGCGTGCTTCGCGCCGCAGTACGCCGTCTGGAGCGGGATGCCCCGGTAGGCGAGGGCGGATCCGACCTGGACGATGGTGCCCTTGTTGCGGGGCCGCATTCGCTTGAGCGCGGACATCGTCCCGTAGACGAAGCCGAGATAGCTGACCTCGGTGACGCGCTTGTACTCCTCGGGCTTGATCTCATCGAACCGCGAGAACACCGAGGTGAAGGCCACGTTGACCCAGACGTCGATGGGGCCGAGCTCCCGCTCGACGCGGTCCGCGGCGGCGTCGAGCGCCTCGGCATCCGCGACGTCGACGGGAACGGCAAGGGCCTGCCCGCCTGCGGCCTCGACCTCGGCCGCGGCCCCGGCGAGTCCGGCCTCGCCGCGCGCGAGCAGGGCTACGGCGTCGCCCTCCCTCCCGAAGGCCACAGCGGAGGCTCTGCCGATCCCCCCGCTGGCTCCCGTGACGACGACGACGCGACGTGCTGTTCCCATGTGGACTTCTCCTTCGGCTTTCAGCTGTTCGGGCATGCTCGGTCAGTCCCTCCCGGGCGCATCTTGCAGTTCAATACCCCACGTCCCCGTATGCGACTCACCGGGGGCGAGCGTGACGAGCCCCTCGTGGGAGTTGAAGGCGTCGGGCGCGCAGGTCATGGGCTCGACGCCGAGGCCCGTGCGGCGCCGGTCCTCCTGGGGCAGGGTGTCGCCCGTGAAGATCTCGAAGTAGGGGTAGGCCTCGTCGGACCACAGCGCCACCGCTCGGGATCCGTCCGGGTTGGCGAGGTGCACGCGGGCGCGGCCGTCCTCGTCCCGTTCGAGCTCCGTATAGGTGACGTCGATCTTGCGGTCTCCAAGGGGCTGCATGCGGCGGAGGTCGTACGAGGTCCCGTCCACGCGCCGTCGTCCGGTGGGAATGCCCTGTTCGTCGACCGGAAGGTAGACCGATCCGGGGACGCGGACGAGGGCCGCATCGATCCGCGGCGTCCCGACACTCAGGTATGGATGGGCCCCCGTCCCGTACGGGCACGGGGTGCTGCTCCGGTTCGTCGCCGTGGTCCGCACGCTCAGCCCCGTCTCGTCCAGCCAGTACTCGAGGCGGCATTCGAGGACCCACGGCCACCCTTGGCATGCGTGCTGGGTGTGGACGAAGGCGATCCTGCTCTCGGAGCTGTGCTCGGCTTCCCAGTTGGCCCAGCGGGTCAAGCCATGGATTGCCCCGCCCTTCTCGGGCTCGCTGAGATCGAGTTGCTCTTCGCGCCCTTCCCAGGCGTACCGGCCGTGCCGTATCCGATTCGGCCACGGGATGAGCGACTGGCCGCGGGCGCCGGTGCACATTTCGTCCTCGCCGTAGCCGTCGAGAACGTCCTTGCCGTCGACCAGGAAGCGGCGGAGCGCGCCTCCGACCTCCGTCACCACGGCGGTCTGGTCTCCGTGCCGAATCGTGAACTGCCGCCCGGACGGCGACCAGCCTTCTTCGGACGCCTCCTTCCGGGGCCGCGCCTTACGCTCAGCATCCATCTGCCGCTCCCTCCGCTTGCCTACACCTCTCGCAATGATTGCGTACCCGCAAGGGGCAAGTCCAAACGTGGTTGCGTAAGCGCAATCAATTCCCTAGGGTTGCGCACATGGGTGCCGACGCCGAGGACTTCCCACCGCACGTCCTGCGCGAGTACGCGATGCTTGCAGATGGGGCACGCGGGGCGCTCCTTGGGCCACGCGGAGACATCTCCTGGATGTGCGTCCCCAAATGGCATGACGACTCGATCTTCTCGTCCCTCCTGGGCGGCCGCGGCTGCTTCGCCGTCACCCCCACCGATGCCCGGTTCGTGTGGGGTGGCGAATACGAGGACGGAACGCTCATCTGGGTCAGCCGCTGGATCACGAGTACCGGCATCATCGAATGCCGAGAGGCACTCGCCTACCCCGGAGAGGAGCACCGGGCCATCATCCTGCGCCGCATCCGGGCCGACCAAGGGGCCGCCGAGGTCAGAGTGGTCCTCGACGTGCGCGGCGGCTACGGACACCATGCAATGAACCGGCTGCACGAGGAGGACGGAGTCTGGACCGCGCGCAGTGGCCCGCTTCGGATCCGGCTCTCAGGGGCCGTCGACGCAAAGGCGACCGGCGGAGAGATCAGCTTCACGCTGCGGCTGCTGGAGGGCCAGCACCACGATCTCGTGCTCGAGGTCTCGGACGCCGAGCTGCCCGAGCAGCCCGTCAGCCCCGACGAGACGTGGAGCGCCACCGAGTACGGCTGGCACCGCGAGGTGCCCCAGTTCGAGAACACGATCGCGCCGGACGACGCGAGGCAGTCCTACGCGGTACTGCGCGGGATGACGTGGGCGGGGGGCGCCATGGTCGCGGCCGCCACGATGGGCCTCCCCGAGCGGGCCGAGCAGAAGCGCAACTACGACTACCGCTACGCCTGGATCCGCGACCAGTGCTTCACAGGGGTCTCCGTCGCAGCGTGCAAGGAGTTCCCGCTCCTGGACGACGCGGTCCGCTTCGTCGCCGCGAGGCTGCTCGAGGACGGGCCCCAGATGCGACCCGCGTACACAGTGGACGGCGGCCGTGTCCCCGACGAGCACGACGTCGGCCTGCCGGGCTACCCGGGCGGCTCGGGGAGGGCGGGGAACTGGGTCAACAAGCAGTTCCAGCTAGACGCCTTCGGAGAGGCACTCCTGCTCTTCGCCTCCGCCGCCGAGAACGACCGACTCGACCTCGAGCAGTGGAAGGCGGTCGAGGTCGCTGCGGACGCCATCGCGCAGCGGCACGGCGAACCGGACGCGGGCATGTGGGAGCTCGAGGACAAGCGCTGGGCCCATTCCCGGCTCATCTGCGCCGCCGGCCTGAGGGCCATCGGCCGGCGGGCGCCTGCCCGTCAGGGAGCGCTGTGGTCGGCGCAGGCGGACACCCTGATCGCCGACGTGACGAAGGACTGCCTCCATCCCTCTGGCCGTTGGCAGCGCGCTCCCGACGACCCCCGCGTCGACGCGGCGCTCCTGCGTCCGGTGCTGCGTGGCGCCGTCGCCCCCGAGGATCCGCGTTCGATCGCGACGCTCGCCGCCGTCCGCGAAGACCTCGCGCGCAAGGGGTTCCTGTACCGCTTCAGTCAGGACGATCGGCCCCTCGACCAGTCCGAGGGCGCGTTCCTGCTCTGCGGCTTCGATCTCGCGATGGCGCTGCACCAGAGCGACCAGGCCCTCGAGGCCGCCCGCTGGTTCGAGCGGAACCGTGCCGCATGCGGGTCACCCGGGCTTTTCACCGAGGAGTACGACGTCGAGCAGCGCCAGCTGCGCGGCAACTTCCCCCAGGCCTTCGTGCACTCGGCGATGCTCGAGGCCGCGCGGAGGCTGGCGGACGAGCCGCCGCCGTGGGGTGGCCTCCAGGCCTGACGCCGCCTAGTCCGCGCCCCTCACGCTGAACTTCGCGACGGTCTCGTTGTCCTCCGCCATGACGACCACGAAGTCCGACGCGACGCCTGAGAGCACGACGGGCAGCCAGTGGTCTGCGTCCTGCCACATGTCCGTGACGGGGAGGGCGTCAACGGGATACCACGCGGGCGTGATCTCGTCGCTTTCCTCGATCTCGCCCACCCACCGGGTGCACGTGAAGATGACGCACTCCATGTCCCAGTCGGGGCGAGCTGGGAAGCGGAAGTCGACGGTGCCCGCAGGGCGGATCGCCTCTTCGACGAGCGCAACGCCGGCTTCCTCGAAGAGTTCGCGCGCGGCCGCCTCCGCCGCAGTCTCCCCCGGTTCGACGTGCCCACCGAGTCCCACGATCTTTCCGACCCCGAAGCCGCGCTTCTTGCGGCCCAGCAGCACTTCCGGACCGCCCGGGGCGGCGCGCAGAAGGAAGCACAGGGCAACCGGGGCCCCCACTACAGAAGCTCCCGAGGGAACTCGTGCGTGCCCATCAGCCGCGCGCCCTCGGGTGGGCTGCCGCGTAGACCTCGCGGAGCGTGTCGGCGGTGACGAGGGTATAGACCTGGGTCGTGGTGACGGAGGCATGGCCGAGCAGTTCCTGGACCACGCGCACGTCGGCGCCGCCCTCGAGGAGATGGGTTGCAAACGAGTGCCGCAGGGTGTGCGGCGAGACGTCGCGGTCGATCTGGGCGCGTTCCGCCGCGTCCTTGAGGATCGTCCACGCGCTTTGGCGACTCAGCCGTCCGCCCCTGGCGTTGAGGAAGAGGGCAGGCGTCCCACTCCCCTTTGCCGCGAGAACGGGCCTCGCCCGGACGAGGTAGTCGTCGACGGCGCGAGCGCCGTACGAGCCGAGGGGCACGAGGCGCGCCTTCGAGCCCTTGCCGAAGAGCCGCACGATCGACGGGCCGCCGTCGGCCTCTGCGCTCAGGCGGACGTCATCGACGTCCAGTCCCACTGCTTCGCTGATGCGGGCACCGGTCGAGTACAGGAACTCGAGGAGGGCACGGTCGCGAAGCCCCGTCGGAGTGTCCGCCGACGCCGCCTCGAGGATGCGGGCGACATCGTCGACGGGGATCGCCTTCGGCAGCCGCTGCCCCGGGAGGGGAGGGTGGACGTCGGCGGCCGGGTCACCCGCCGTCGTGCCCTCGAGGGCCCAGAAGCGGTGGAGGCCTCGGACGGCGACCACCGTCCTGGCTGCGGAGCGGACGCCGAGCGCCGTGCCGCCGTCGGCGCCGTCGCGCAGCGCCTCCGCAAAGCGCGCGACATGCTGCCGCGCCACCTCACGTGGCGCCGCGATCCCCTGCGCGGCAAGGTAGTCGAGGTAGCGGCGGAGGTCGCGCCGGTAGGCGGCAAGGGTGTTGGCCGCGAGGCCCCGCTCGACCGAGAGATGACGCAGGTAGTCGTCGACGCCCACGACGAGGTCGGACGACGGCACTGCCTCGGCGCGCTGGCCCTCCATCAGCCCCAGCCCCTCGTCAACGCTGGGCAGGGTGCGCCGGCCACGGCGCGTCGCCGGGCCGGAGCCCGGCGAAGCCGGACCCGCTCGCAGCGTGGGCCGCGAGGATTCCGACGACGGCGCTCGGGTTGTGCAGCCGTCCCTCGAGGATCGCGGCAACGGCTTCCTCGAGATCGACCCACGCGAACTCGATCTCCGACTCCTCCGCCGTCCGCACGTGGCGGTCCGGCTCGGGGACGTCCTCGAGCCCGCGAGCGAGGTAGATCCGGATAGCCTCGCTCGAGGAGCCCGGCGAGTTGAAGACGTCGGCGAGGACGTGCCATTCGCTAGCCCTGAGATCCGCCTCCTCGGCCAGCTCCCGCGCAGCTGCCGCGAGGTTCGCCTCCCCGTCGACGTCGAGCAGGCCCGCGGGAATCTCCCACAGCAGCATGCCGACCGGGTGACGGTACTGCCGGAGCAGGAGGACGCGGCCCTCTTCGTCCATGGGCAGGATGGCTACCGCGCCCGGATGCTCGATGAATTCGCGCCGGAGCGGTTCCGTGCCCTCTGAAAGCTCGAACGTGTCCGCACGGACGTCCCAGATCTTGCCGTGGAAGACCGGTTCCGAGGCGAGCACGCGCCGCGAACTGAGTGCATCCTCGATGTGCGGCCGCGGCGCGTGCGTCGTCACCGCGTGCCTACTCGGCCTTGGCGGACTGGGCCGCCGGCGTCGGCTGGGACGCCTTCGGGGAACGGTCGGCCTTCTTGGGCTCGGCCTTCGAGTCCGAACGCCGCTCGAGGGCGGCCTTCACGAGCCCGACGAAGAGCGGGTGCGGGCGCGTCGGGCGGGAACCGAGCTCGGGGTGCGCCTGCGTTGCCACGTAGTACGGGTGTGCCTCGCGGGGAAGCTCGACGAACTCCACGAGCTTCCCGTCCGGCGACGTCCCCGAGAACACGAGGCCAGCCTCCGCGAGCTGCGCGCGGTAGGCGTTGTTGACCTCGTAGCGGTGGCGGTGGCGCTCGGAGACCTTCGTCGATCCGTAGGCCTGGGCCACGACGGAACCCTCGTCGAGGACCGCGTCGTAGAGACCGAGGCGCATCGTGCCGCCCATGTCGCCCTTGCCCCCGACGATCTCGAGCTGCTCGGCCATGGTCGCGATGACCGGGTACTTCGAGTCCGGCTCGAACTCCGTCGAGGAGGCGCCATCGAGGCCCACGACATTGCGTGCGTACTCGATGACCATGCACTGGAGCCCGAGGCACAGGCCGAGCGTCGGCAGGCCGAGTTCCCGCGAATAGGTCAGCGCGCCGAGCTTGCCCTCGAGGCCGCGGATCCCGAACCCGCCGGGCACGACGATCGCGTCGACTCCCGCGAGGGAGCGTTGCGCACCGGCCGGCGTCTGGCACTCGTCCGAGGCGACCCAGCGGATGTTGACCTTCGTATCGTTCGCGAAACCGCCGGCGCGCAGCGCCTCGGTGACCGACAGGTACGCGTCCGGGAGGTCGATGTACTTGCCGACGAGCGCGATGTCGACTTCGTGGGCGGGCTCGTGCACGGCCTTGAGGAGGCGGTCCCACTTCGTCCAGTCGACGTCCTTGAACGGGAGGTCGAGCGCGCGGACGATGTACGAATCGAGGCCCTGGGCGTGGATGACCTTCGGGATGTCGTAGATGCTCGACGCGTCGGGGCAGTTCACGACCGCGTCCGTGTCCACGTCGCACATGCGGCCGATCTTGTCGCGCATGGCGTCAGGGATCTGCCGGTCGGAGCGGACCACGATCGCCTCGGGCTGGATGCCGATGGAGCGGAGGGCCGCGACCGAGTGCTGGGTCGGCTTGGTCTTGAGCTCCTGCGAAGGCCCGATGTACGGGACGAGCGAGACGTGGAGGAAGAACACGTTGCCGCGCCCGACGTCCTGGCGCACCTGGCGAGCGGCCTCGAGGAACGGCTGCGACTCGATGTCTCCGACGGTGCCGCCGACCTCGGTGATGATGACGTCCGGCGCGTCCGGCCCTTCCGCGGGCAGCCGCATCCGGCGCTTGATCTCGTCGGTGATGTGCGGGATGACCTGGACGGTGTCGCCGAGGTACTCGCCGCGACGCTCCTTGGCGATCACGGCGGAGTAGATCTGTCCGGTCGTCACGTTCGCGGAGCCGTCGAGGGACTCGTCGAGGAAGCGCTCGTAGTGACCGATGTCGAGGTCAGTCTCGGCCCCGTCCTCGGTCACGAAGACCTCGCCATGCTGGAACGGGTTCATTGTCCCGGGATCCACGTTGAGGTAGGGGTCGAGCTTCTGCATCGTCACGGAAAGACCGCGGCCCCGCAGGAGGTGCCCGAGGCTCGACGCCGTCAGACCCTTTCCGAGCGAAGAGGCCACGCCCCCGGTCACGAAGATCTGCTTGGTCGTCTTGTCGGCGTCTGAAAAGCGGGAATGAGAGCGATGCACCACGGAATTCGAGCCTATCACCTCTTCCCGGCGCGGACGCGGCCTCCACGGCGCGTCGCGCCGGTTGCCTCTGTCGCGCCGCCGCTCGCGAGGCCTTCGCTCGTGCCGCCGCGGTCGCCCCGCGCGTCGTCGAGGAGCTCCTGGGCGTGCGCCCGCGCCGAGGCGGAGTCTTCCTGGCCCGCGAGCATCCGTGCGAGTTCGACGACGCGTTCGTCCTCTGCGAGGAGCGCGACATCGCTCGAGGTGAAGCCAGCGACTCCCCCGGCCCTGTCCCCGGGATCGCCAGCGGCAACCGACGTCTTGGTCACCCGGATGTGGCGGTCCGCGAACGCGGCGACCTGCGGAAGGTGCGTCACGACGAGCACCTGGACGTGCCGCGCGAGCATCGCGAGGCGACGACCGATTTCGACGGCGGCGCGGCCGCCGACTCCCGCGTCGACCTCGTCGAAGACGAACGTCGGCACGGGATCCACGGCAGCGAGGACCACCTCGATCGCGAGCATGACCCGGGAGAGCTCACCCCCGGACGCGCCCTTGCCGAGGACCCGGGCCGGTGCGCCGGCATGGGGGCGCAGGAGGATCGCGACCTCGTCCGATCCGAGGGGCCCGAGCTCGGACGTCTCGTCGACCGAGACCTGCAGGGTCGCGTCGGGCATGGCGAGGGCCGTGAGCTCTGCGCTGACCCGCTCGGCAAGCTCTGCCGCGGCGTCGCGCCGGCGGCTCGTGAGCTCGGCGGCGAGGGTGCGCAGCTTCTCCTCGTCGCGCGCGACCTGCTCCGTCAGCACATCGATCCGGCCGCCGTCGTCCTGCAGCTCGTAGAGCCGCTTCTGCCCGGCCTCGGCCCACGCGATGACCTCGTCGACGCTCGGCGCGTACTTTCGAACGAGCGCACCCAGCGCTGCCCTGCGCTCCTCGACCTCGGCCAGCCGCTGCGGGCCCTCTGCGTCGAGCGAGGCGCCATAGCTCGCAAGTTCCCGCGCGACGTCGGCCAGCACGTAGCCGATCTCGGCGAGCCGCACCGACGCGGCCGCGAGCGCAGGGTCATGCTCGGACACGTGATCGAGGGCGCGCTTCGCTGCGTCGACGAGGGTCGTGGCGTCCCCGGCTTCGCCGAAGTCCTCCGCGACGAGGGCCTCGTGGGCCTGCTGCGCAGCGAGGCGCAGCCCCTCGAGGTTGGAGAGCCGCAGCGACTCCGCCTTGAGCTCGTCGTCCTCGCCGGGCTGGGGATCGACGGCCGCGATCTCCTCGAGGGCCTGCTCGAGGGACTCGGCCTCGCGGATCCGCTCCCGTGAGGCCGAGGTGAGCTCGTTGAGCTCCCGCTGCGCCCCTACCCAACGGGCATACAGCGCGGTGTACTCGCCCAGCCGTGCGGCGAACTCCTCGCCGGCGAAGCGGTCGAGCGCCTCCCGCTGGGCAGCGGCGCTCTTGAGGCGGAGCTGTTCGGACTGCCCGTGGATCACGACGAGCTGCTGGCCGACCTCCGCGAGCGCGCCGACGGGGGCGCTGCGCCCGCCCAGGTGCGCACGGCTCCGTCCGTCAGCGCCGACGGTACGGGCGACGATGAGTTCGGCGGCGCCGTCGTGCTCTTCGACGTCGGCACCCGCCTCGAGCGCACGTTCGACGGCGGCGTGGCCCTGTTCGAGGCGTACGCTCGCCTCGGCGAGGGCGGACTTCGCACCGACGCGCACGGCGCCCGCGTCGGAGCGGCCGCCGAGCAGCAGGCCGAGGGCGGTGACCACCATCGTCTTTCCTGCGCCGGTCTCGCCCGTGACCACGCTCAGTCCGGGTCCCAGCGGAAGCGTCGCGTCGGCGATGACGCCGAGGTCGCGGATCCGCAGTTCCTCGATCACTCGTCGATCTCCTTCCGCGTCTCCGCCCACCGCGAAGTGAGGATCTTCCCGCCCCACGGCTGCGGGGCGACCTCCTCGACCTGTCCCCCGTTGGTCGGGGTCGGGGCTGGGCCACGCCACCCGTGGATGGGGAGTTCGAACTTCCGCACGAGCCGAGCCGAGAACGGCGTCGCACTGATGCGGGCAAGCTGGACGGGCTGCGCGGAGCGCGTGACCTCGACGCGCGCTCCCGGCGGCAGCTCCACGCAACGCCTCCCATCGCACCACAGGACACCCCCGGCGTCGGTCCGCGTGAGGATCTCCACTGCGAGGCGCGAATGCGGCGACACGACGAGCGGACGCGCGAAGAGCGCGTGCGCGCTGATGGGGGCAATCAGCAGGGCCTCGACCTCGGGCCAGACAACCGGTCCGCCGGCCGAGAACGCGTAGGCAGTGCTTCCCGTCGGCGTCGCCAGCACGACGCCGTCGCACCCGTAGGACGTGAGCGGCTTGCCGTCGACCTCCGTCACGATCTCGATCATCCGCTCGCGGCTTGCCTTCTCGATTGCGGCCTCGTTGAGCGCCCAGCTGTGGGCGACCTTGCGGCCCTGGATCCACACGCTGACGTCGATCGTCATGCGCTCCTCGACCGAGTAGCTGCGGCTCGCGACCCACTGGACCGTCTGGGCGAGGTCCGCCCGCTCGCTCTCCGCGAGGAAGCCCACGTGGCCGAGGTTGACGCCGAGCAGCGGCACGTCGATGCCGCGGACGAGTTCGGCGGCGCGCAGGATCGTGCCGTCGCCGCCAAGCACCATGACGAGCTCGACATCGGCGAGTGCCACGTCCGTCTCGAGGATCTCGGTGGGGTGGTCGAGGCCCCCGAAGTGGCTTTCGAGGTCCTTCTGCTGCTGGGCCGTCATGACTGGCACGAGCCCGGACCCGTGGAGCTGGGCGCAGGCCTCCCGGGCCGCGACCATCGAATCCTCGCGTCCGGTGTGCGCGAGGACGAGCACGCGTCGGTTCATGGGGTTTCCCTCCCTCGTGCTGATGCCCTGGGCCAGATCGCAGCCAGAAGCTCCTCGGCTCCCCCGCCGACCACGTGGACGCCGGGTTGCGGCCGGGTCAGCCACAGGAAGTATTCCACGTTGCCGTCCTGCCCGGGCAGGGGGCTCTCGGCGAGCCCGCGAAGGAGGAGCCCGGCATCGATTGCCGCCTCCGCGACTGCTCCGACGGCTCTCTGCCGCTCGGCGTCGGACTGGACCACGCCCGTCTTCGCGAGGCGCTCCCTGCCCACCTCGAACTGGGGCTTGACCATGAGCAGAAGGTCGCCTCCCGGCACGGTGCAGCCGGCGAGTGGCCCGACCACGAGCGTGAGGGAGATGAACGAGAGGTCTGCGACGGTGAGCTCGGCCGGGCCCCCGATCATGGCGGGCACGAGATCGCGCACGTTGAGCCCCTCGTACACGTCGACGCGCGGATCCGTGCGGAGGCGTTCCACGAGCTGCCCGTGCCCGACGTCGACCGCGGCGACGTGGGCGGCCCCCGCCTCGAGCAGGACGTCCGTGAATCCTCCGGTCGACGCTCCAGCGTCGAGACAGCGGAGCCCCTCAGGCACGATCTCAGGGAAGCGGGCGAGCGCGCCTGCGAGCTTGTGCCCGGCACGGCTCGCGTAGCGGTTGTGCTCGGACTCTTCGACGTCGATCGCCTCGTCTCCGGAGACCGGCTGCGACGCCTTCCCGGCCCTGTGTCCGGCGACCGAGACATGGCCGTCCGCGATGAGCTTGGCCGCGTGCGTGCGTGACCGGGCTAGGCCACGGCTCACGAGTTCGAGGTCGAGTCGCGGCACGCGTCAGCCTCCCGGCTCCTCGCCGAGGGCAGCCGCCAAGGCGTCGTGGAACCGCTCGAACGCCTCAGCCCGCGCGGCTCCGTCGAGCGAGCCGGCCTCGTCAAGGACCATGAGGGCGCGTTCGAGACCGGTGCCCGGTCCGATGGGCCCAGGCTTCGGCACGGATGGCCCAGGCTTCGGCACGGATGGCACAGCGGAGTCGCGGAGAGGTTCCTCGCTCATGGGGCCCAGCTTATCGGCTCAGTTCTCCCACACGAGTTCGGGCACTGTCTCGCGGTCCGCCTCGGGGTGGGCTTCCCACCAGGCTGCGCACGCGGCACGCCACGCATTGACATCCTCGGGACTGCCGGTGATCCGGATCGAGCCGCCCTCGACCTTCGCCGCGGACCCGCCCGCACGCCACCCGCCGTCGACCGCTTCCGGCGCCGGATAGGGCTCGTAGAGGTCGGCGAGCGTCGCGAGGATGAAGGTGGGGCGCTCGGCGGTCCGCGCCGCGAGGATCGTCTCCTTTGTGTCTACGCCGGTCAGGACGGCCGCGGTCGCGAAGCCGGCGCGGTTCCCGCCAAGGATGTCCGTGTCCAGCCGGTCACCGACCACGACGGGCCGTTCGGCGCCGAGTCGCTCCGCTGCAGCGAGGAACAGCGGCGCCTCCGGCTTGCCTGCGACAAGCGGCTCCTTGCCGCTCGCAGCACGGACCGCGTTGACCAGACTCCCGTTTCCGGGAGCTATGCCGCGCGCCTGCGGAATCGTGAGATCCGTATTCGTCGCGATCCAAAGTGCGCCCGAAGCCACCGCGTAGGAGGCTTCGGCCAGCTCACGCCAGCTCACGTCGGGGCTGAAACCCTGAATGACCGCGACGGGGCCGTCGTCGGCGGACTGGACCGGGACGAGTCCCCGCCGCTCGACCTCCTCGGCAAGCGCAGAGCTGCCCGTCACCAGCACGCGCGAGCCAGCGGGGACCCGCTGCGCGAGCAGGTCCGCCCCCGCCTGGGCCGAGCTCACGACGTCGTCGTCCGCCGCCGGCGCACCCAGCTCGCGCAGGTGCGCGGCAACCTCAGCGGTGCTCCGCGACGCGTTGTTGGTGACGTAGCCGAGGCGGACCCCCCGCGACGCGAGGCCCTGGAGCGCCTCGGGCGCCCCAGGGATCGCGTGCGGACCGGCGTAGACCACGCCGTCGAGGTCCGACAGCACGGCGTCGAACGCGTCGATGAATGCTGCAGGCGTGCCGTGGTCAGAGGCCATGTCAGGCGTCGGCGTCCCGTTCGCCTTCGTCGGAGCCCGCGGCATCCTCGGAGCCGCTGCCCTCGAAGTTGGGCTCCTCCGAATCCGCGTCCTCGACGCCGGCCTCCGTACCGGACGCACGCTCGGTCACGCCGATCTCGTCCTCGGCGAGGCCGGACTCCTCGTGCGCCGGGCCCTCGCCCTCATCTGAACCGACCTCGTCGGCGCCAGAACTGGCGTACGGGGTCCCTGCGTCGAGAGTGCCGGCGCTCGGCACAACGGCCGCCTCGGACTCATCCTCGGACTCATCCTCGTCGTCGTCCGAACCCACGTAGGCGTCGTCGGACTCGTCGTCCTCGCCGAAGTCGATGATGTCCGGCTCCTCGAACTCGCCGACACCCAACGCGCTCTCAGCAACGCCGATCTGGCGGTACCACTTCGCCGCCTCATCCGCCCGGCCCGCCGCAGCGAGGGCGTCAGCGTACGCCTCGAAGAGGCGGGGGCTGAACGAGAAGGCACGGTTGATGTCCAGCTGGGGGATCTCGAGCTCCTCGACGGCGCCCTGATAGTCCCTGAGGTCGGCCCTGGCTCCCGAAGCGACGATCGCGAGCTCGACCTTGCCGGCAGCGTCGAGCATGTTGCGCTCCTCCGACGCCGTCAGTTCGAGTGCCTTCTCCGGGCGGCCGAGGCCACGCTCGCAGTCAGCCATGTGCGGAAGGTGGATGCTCGAACCGGTGATCCGACGGAACGTGCGGAACTCGCGCAGCGCGTCGTCGTAGCGGCCAGCGGCGTAGGCCGTCATGCCCACAGCCTCCCGGACCGCACCGATGCGGCCGCCGCGGCGGCTCGCCGCGAGAGCGTGCTGGTAGGCGAGCTCAGGATCGAGATCGATGAGACGCCCCGCCATCACGAGGTGCTTCGACACCCACTCCGCGTTCCGGCCTTCGAGCGTGCGCAGCTGCGCCGCCGTGGCCCGGTCCAGTTCCTTGCCCGTGACGTCCGGATCGATGTCAGGAGACCGCTCCCGATCCGGCCGGTTCGAGACCCGCAGGTCTGCCCCGTTCGGGTCACGGAGGGATTCCTGCTCCCGCTCGCCGCGTTCGGCCGGCCGCCTGTAGCTTCCGCGGTCCTCGTGCCGAGGGCGGTCAAAGCTGGGCCGCCCGCCGCCGGGCCTGCCGCCGCTCGGCCGGTCGCCACTCGGACGGTCGCCCTGGCGGCGGTCTCCGAACGGACGTCGGTTCCCAGCGTCCCCACGGTCGCCGCGCTCAGGACGCTCACCGAAGGAGCGCTCACCATCGCGGTCGCGGTTGAAGCCCGGGCGGTCCCCACGATCGGGACGCTGACCATACGAACGCCCCTGATCGCGGTCCCCATACGGGCGACGCTCACCGCGGTCCGGGCGGTCGCCACGGTCAAAACCGGGACGCTCACCACGATCCGGGCGGTCGCCCCGCTCGGGGCGGTCCCCGTACGGGCGACGCTCACCGCGGTCCGGGCGGTCGCCACGGTCAAAACCGGGACGCCCACCACGATCACCGAAGGGACGACGCTCACCACGATCCGGGCGGTCGCCCCGCTCGGGGCGGTCCCCGTACGGACGGCGCTCACCGCGGTCCGGGCGGTCGCCACGGTCAAAACCGGGACGCCCACCACGATCACCGAAGGGACGACGCTCACCACGATCCGGGCGGTCACCACGGTCAGGGCGGTCCCCGTACGGACGACGCTCACCACGGTCATTACGGTCGAAGCCCGGACGGCCACCACGATCCGGGCGGTCGCCACGGTCAAAACCGGGACGCCCACCACGATCACCGAAGGGACGACGCTCACCACGATCCGGGCGGTCGCCACGGTCAGGGCGGTCCCCATACGGACGACGCTCACCACGGTCATTACGGTCGAAGCCCGGACGGCCACCGCGATCGCCATACGGACGACGCTCGCCTCCTTCGCCCCCCGGACGGCCACCGCGATCGCCATACGGACGACGCTCGCCTCCTTCGCCCCCCGGACGGCCACCGCGATCGCCATACGGACGACGCTCGCCTCCTTCGCCCCCCGGACGGCCACCGCGATCGCCATACGGACGACGCTCGCCGCTGGCGTCGCGGCCCTCGCCCCGCCGTTCGTTCCAAGGGCGGTCGTCCCCGTCGCGCCGGCGATCCCGGAAACCGCGCGGGGTGCCGCCGGAATTGTTCGCGCCGCGGAAGGCACTACCGGACCGGTCCGAGCCGCGGCCGGAGCCGGACCCGCGACGCGGGCCGCCGAACCCCCGTCCGCCTTGACCGCGTCCGAAGTCCTCTGCCATGTGGTTCCTCTCCTTGTGCAATCGCAAGATCGCGGCTGCAGACAGTGCGGCCGTCGGCCGCACAACGAATGTCTCAATACAGCCCCGCAGACGGGGCCGAAGCTGACTTCTAGTCTAGTTGGATTCGCAGGGCACCCTATCTCTCGGTGCTCCCAGCGAAGCTCTTGGCGCTCACACCAGCTCCTGGAGTTGGCGGGCATCGATACCCTTCGCGCTCGGCCCTTGCCTAAGACGCGGACCTTCCCTTAAATGCGTCGAGGGCCCCACGGTCGTTGTGGGGCCCTCGGCGGGTGGTGTTGTCCGGCGGTGTCCTACTCTCCCACACCCTCGCGGGTGCAGTACCATCGGCGCTGTGGGGCTTAGCTTCCGGGTTCGGGATGGGTCCGGGCGTTTCCCCCACGCTATGGCCGCCGTAACCTTCTCTCCTCGCGCCCCCGGGTGGCGGGGGTGGGGAAGCGTGCGGGTTGCGGTGGGCCGGCCCTGGGGGCCGGCGCGCGGTGCTGTATTCGGTTGTGCTGTATTCGGTGCTGCTGTGGTGTTCCCCGGTGGCCCGGTCCCCGGCCCCGTGGTATGGGGGTGGGGCGGGGGTGGGGTTTGTTGTCTGGGGACCGTAGAGTGGACGCGGGCAGTGTTCCGTGTGTGTGTGA